>CAVVNN010000001.1:0-6569 GCA_963749605.1 uncultured Solirubrobacterales bacterium
CGCATGGCTCTACCGGTGGGTTGCTTCTCCGATTTCGACCATGAACTCGCGAACCAGATCTGCCGCCGGCTCAACATCGCCGATCGGAAAGTCCTCCTCGGCTGCGAGTTTGGCGAAGGTTGCCGGCCAGCTGGGGTAGACGATCAGATCAGGTGGCCACTCATGAGTGCCGCGTCCGGCGAAGATCGCCAGGCACGCTTCGCGGATCCGCTTGAGGTCCTCCTGCTCGAGAAGATCGCGAGCCAGAAGCAGATCCATGAGGTCGTGAACCCGCAGGTTCTCCTCTCCCTCCTGGGGAGGGTGCGTGCAGGCGTGCAGCTTCTGCGCGATCAGGTAAGGCAGGCCGACGACCTTGATGCGCTCGGGACGCGGCAGGCCGAACTGGCCGATGTCGAAGGGCTCGACTTCGTCGACATCGAGGACCTCCGCTGCCTCAGCCGGCGCCACCTCCAGCTGAACCTGTCCCCACCGCCTGCCCTTGAGGTCGATTGCGACGTTGACTCGGAAAGTGCTGGTTTCGCGAATCTCCGCCGGCTCTGCGCGGGAAAAGCTGAAGTCCTCAACACCGTCGGCAAGGGCATGGTCGAGCGCCTCCAGCCACTCGTCGAATCGGCCGCGGAAGACGGTGTCGAAGTCCTTGGTCGTGCGCGCCTTGAACCGCAGCCGCAGCTCCATCGAGACACCGCCCTTCACCAGGAAAAGGGGCCCTCCTTCCTTCGTTTTCGCGTGATCCAAGACCAAGGCGACCAGCATGAAAGAGATCGCGCGCGTGACGCGACCCACGGGTTGGTCTGTGGAGTCTGCGTAGGCCTGAACCCAGTCGCGCAGGACGCGGACGTTGTGAGGCGCCTTCTTCTTGGGGAAGCTCATCGCTTCGCCGCGCCGATCAACTGCTCGTCGAGCTGCTCGAGGTCGTCGCGTCGGATCAGTCCGCGTCGGCGGGCGGTGTCGACCGCCTGGCGGAGCAGATCGCCGCGCAGATGCGTCTCGATCCCGTCGAGGATCGCGCGCAGCGGCGTCACCACCGCGATGCCTTCGTGTCGTGTTACCTCGGCCGTGTCCAGGTTACGGCGATGGATCGCGTAGCGCGGCGGAACCCCGCGGTTGAGGCGGTAGGCCGTTGGGATGGTGATATGGATCTTCGCCGGGTTGACGTCACATAGCTCGTGCAGGTCCAGCGCCGTCTCGTGGGAGAGGACTCCCCTGCCGCGAGGCCAAAGCGTTGCCTCCATGAGCTGCTCCAAGCCGGTCGGGGCAACGACAGGCATCCGGTAGATGCCGTGGGCAACGCGCTGAGCAGCGCCGCGCCTGGCCATCTCGACAAGCCGGTGAGGATCCACGCCGTTCTCCTCGGCGTCCCAAGTTGTTACGTAGCCGTACTGGTCGAGGGCTATCTCGGCTAGGGCTTTGTAGATGCGTCCCGGCATTGCTCATGTGCAAAACGTTGTTTTTTGCCACGTTTTACGCACTCAAGCATAGCAGGCGATGCGGCGCAAAGCGTGGCATTTTGCACCGGTTTCTACATCTAGTCTCGATGAGCTGGCAGGCGGGTAGCCTTCCGCTCCGTGGATGACCTCAAGGGACTGATCCTCTCCGGCGGCGCGGGCACCCGGCTGCGGCCGATCACGCACACCTCGGCGAAGCAGCTCGTGCCGGTCGCCAACAAGCCCGTGCTGTTCTACGGGATCGAGGCGCTGGTCGACGCCGGGGTCACCGAGATCGGGATCATCATCGCGCCCGAGACCGGCGATGAGATCCGCAAGGCCGTGGGGGACGGCTCGGCCTTCGGGGCGCAGATCACCTACATCGTCCAGGACGAGCCCGCCGGCCTCGCCCACGCGGTGCTCACCGCCGAGGAGTTCATCGGTGGCTCTCCCTTCGTCATGTACCTGGGGGATAACCTGCTCCGCGACGGCCTGCGCGGCCTCGTCTCCACCTTCCGCGAGGACGAGCCCGATGCGCTGATCCTCCTCACTCCGGTCGAGGACCCCAGCTCCTACGGGGTCGCCGAGCTCGACGGCGAGCGGATTGTGCGGCTGGTCGAGAAGCCCAAAGACCCGCCCTCCAACCTCGCCCTGGTCGGCGTCTACCTCTTCGGCCCCCCGATCTTCGACGCCGCCCGCGCGCTGGAGCCCTCCTGGCGCGGCGAGTTGGAGATCACGGAGGCGATCCAGGGCCTGATCGAGGACGGCCACCGCGTGCAGTCGGAGGTCGTGACCGGCTGGTGGAAGGACACCGGCCAGCTCGCCGACATGCTGGAGGCCAACCGGCTGGTGCTGGAGGAGCTGGAGACCCGTATCGACGGCGACACCGACGACTCGCGCATCGAGGGCCGCGTCGTCGTCGAGGCGGGCGCCAAGGTCGTCGGCTCGGTCGTCCGCGGCCCGGTCGTGATCGGCGCCGGCGCCTGCATCGAGGACGCCTACGTCGGCCCCTACACCTCCGTCGGCGAGGACGTCCACATCCGCCGCTCCGAAGTCGAGCACTCGATCGTCCTCGCCGGCTCGGTGGTCGAAGACCTGGGCACTCGCATGGAGGCGAGCCTGCTCGGCCGCAACGTCAAGCTCACCCGCAGCGACGGAATGCCGAAGACGCTGCGCCTCCTGGTCGGCGACAACTGCGAGATCGAAATCGTCTAGCGGGGAGTGGCCGGGGTGATCTCCGAGCGACTGCGCTTTCACTGGCACTGGGCGATTCCGGCGGTCGTCCTGATAGCTCTGGCGGCGCCGCTGGCAAGCGAGCGCTCCTTCTCCTCGGACTGGGGCAATCACCTCTGGCTGGTCTACGCACAGGGCGAGAACATCCGCCACCTCGGCCTGCCCAGCTACTACCTGCAGTCCGACCTCGGTGCTTTCTACCCGTACTACGCCTTCTACGGCGGCACCCTCTACGCGGTTCTCGGTTTCGGCTCCTGGCTGGTCAGCGCCAACGCTTCCGTGATCGTCGCCTCCATCCTCTGCCTCGCGGCCGCCTACCTGGGCTGGACGTGGATTGCGGTCCAGGCCGAGATTCGCGGTTGGCTGATCCAGGTCCCCGGCCTCCTCGCCGTCACCGCCCCCTACGCGGTGAGCAACGTCTACGGTCGCGGCGGCATCCCGGAGATGGTCGCCTGCTCGATGATCTCGCTGGTTGCCGCCAGCGGGATCAGCCTGTTCCGCGCCAAACGGGTCCGGCTGCTGCCAGCGATCGCGTTCGTCGTCGGGCTCGTCTTCCTCACCGGGTCGCACGTGCTGACGATGGTCTGGGGCGTGACCTTCCTCGTCTTCGTCGGGGCGATCATGGTCGCTTGCGACTGGCGCTCCGCCCGCCGGCACGCGCGGCGCGGGCTGCGGCTGCTCTGGCTCACCCTGCTAGGCCTTGCGATCAACGCCTGGATCCTCGTGCCCGTGCTGCTGTACCACGGCCGGGTGCAGGAGGGCGGTCCCGACCCGCTTTCGCAGCTCGAATACACTGATCACACCCAGCTTTTCAGCCTCTTTCGCGACGGCGCCCACCTGAACCCGGTCGTCAATGGCGACATCAACGCCCAGCTGCCGGTGCTGATGATCTTTTGGACGATCGCCTTCGGCGCCTTCTTCTGGTCCTACCTCGAGCCCCGAGCGCAAGCGGCTTGCGGCCGGGCTGGCGCTTCTCAGCAGCGCCTTCTTGTTGCTGATCATGGCGCCGTCGTTGATCGAACGGTTGCCCAGCTTCCTCGCCTATATCCAGTTTCCGTACCGCCTCCTGACCTATCTCAATTTCGTTCTGGTCGGGGTCACGACCCTGGCTATCGCCGCGATGCAGCGAGCTGGTGCTGCGGTGCGGGTGCCGGCCGCACTACTCGCGATCGTCGCCGCGATCAGCTTCTACGCCGCGGTCAAGCAGAACTCCGAAGTGCGCTCCTGGCTACCCGACCGCGCCGCAGCGGTCGCCTCGGCAAGCAAGCCCCCGAAAAGCTGGTACGCGTTCGTGCAGTTCGGCGATGCCTCGGCACCGGTCGTGCAGCCGACCCTCTCCGGCGTCCTCGAAGTTCCGGTCGAAGAGGGAATTCGAGACAGCTACACGCTCACCGTCCCGCCGGGGAAGGGCGGCACGGTGCTGACCAACGTCGTAACCGGGACGTACTTCGTCGAAGCCAGCGGCGCGGAGCCGGTCGGTCGAGACAAAGACGGCAATATGGTCGTCAAGCTGCCGGCCTCCGACAACCCGCGTGAGGTTACCTTCCAGGCCCACTGGGGCACCGGTGTGAACATCGGCATCTGGATCACGGTGGCAGCGCTCGCGACCTCCGCCTTCGCCTTCGCTTGGGCGCTCGCCGACCGCGACCGCCTCGCGCGCCTCCGTCGTGGCCTCCCAGCGGTGCGCTCGCGGGACGATTAGCCTGTGCCGGCGTGTCCGACCTAGCCGCAAGCTCGCGCTGATGAAGCTCGTGTCGTGAAGCTTCAGCGCGCAGCGGCTTTGGCATAGAGGAACTCCAGTAGCGGTTACGCTCGGTTGAGCATGACGCCGTCGACCTCGCTCGTGCCGAGGGCGCCAACAACGCCGACATCGTCGCGGGTCGCGCGAATCTAGTTCAGACTTGCTGCGTGCGGGCCTTTCGGCTCCGAGAAAGGGTTGCAGGCGCGTATCGCGCATGATCGTCCGATCCCGCTCCCAATCTGTCAGCCCCTCGCTCCCAATCTGTCAGGGTCCATCGACAAGCGCGGTGCCACTGGCAAGCCTGTGGAGCGACTAGCCTGTCGCGCGGTGCGCGACTTCGAGCTGAAACACACGGCGGTCCGATGAAGCTGCTGGTCACAGGGGCGGCCGGGATGCTCGGCCGCGAAGTCGTGCTCGCCGCCGGCAACGCCGGCCACGACGTGATCGGCTTCGGCCACTCCGAGCTCGACGTCACCGACGCCGCCGCGGTCGAGCGCAAGCTCGACCTCGAGCGCCCCGACGTCGTCATCAGTCGTCGGCTCGGTCGTCCGTGGCCCGGTCGTGATCGGCGCCGGCGCCTGCATCGAGGACGCCTACGTCGGCCCCTACACCTCCGTCGGCGAGGACGTCCACATCCGCCGCTCCGAAGTCGAGCACTCGATCGTCCTCGCCGGCTCGGTGGTCGAAGACCTGGGCACTCGCATGGAGGCGAGCCTGCTCGGCCGCAACGTCAAGCTCACCCGCAGCGACGGGATGCCGAAGACGCTGCGCCTCCTGGTCGGCGACAACTGCGAGATCCAGATCGTCTAGCTCAGCCGCTTGCGGGCCCGGCCGCGATGACCGCCGCGATTCTCGGTTTCACGACAAGTTCCACGCGCGCTTGAGTCTCAGGGCTGGAGGGGAGAGCCCCCTCTATCCCGCTGTCGAAGAGTGGATGCAGTGACAGCTCCCGGAGTTGGCTGGCGATGTACCGACGCAATGGCTCTGGCGCAGTTGCGATCTCGCTGGGCAGCTCGTCACGGCCGTCAATCAAGGCGGCGGAAGCACCCGTATTGCCTTTCCGGAGGGCAGTGCCACCTCGACTGCATGAGGGAACGCCTCTGAGTGCCATCGGTTCTCGAAGCCGAGGATCGATGCCTCGGTTGGCATCACATCAAGGAGGAGACCTGACTCTGGTTGCTTGAAGCGGCAGATAACGCCGCTCTCTTGGTCGTTCTCGAACCCGATCTCCCTCACCCGCGCCTCGAAGCGATAGAAGTCCCTCCGGGTGGCGATCTCGACGATCACGTCGATGTCGTCGGTGGGTCGAAATTCCGGCGCCGCCTCATCCGTGATCCACAGCTCGACAGTGGCGCCGCCGACGAAGACGACCTCGGCGAGTAGATGGCCGAGGTGCTTGGCGGCAAGCTCGAGCATCCTGATGTTTTCGAGGTTCACGCCGGCGCACCGGGGTCGAGGCGCTTTTCGAGCTCTTTAACGGCCAGCCCCCGCTCGCGGGCGTTGCCGATTCGGATCGCATCGAACAGAGCAAGCAGTTCACCGAGCTGCCGATCGCGACGAGCGGCTTCAGGAACCACCGGATGCAGAGGCTCGAGCGCTATGCCGCGCAC
This sequence comes from uncultured Solirubrobacterales bacterium, assembly GCA_963749605.1. Classification (GTDB taxonomy): domain Bacteria; phylum Actinomycetota; class Thermoleophilia; order Solirubrobacterales; family 70-9; genus CAVVNN01. Next base: position 6,009 of record CAVVNN010000001.1, read on the forward strand.
CTTGCCCCGGGCGTGTGGCCAGACGGGGACATTCTCCTGCGCAGAGGAGAGGAGATCCGCCAGCGGCGCAGCGGCCCAGGCGGTCGGTAGCCCTCGGGCCTCGCCCTGTCTGACCGCAGGGAAGACATACTTGGCGCCGTGGGCCAGGAACTCGAGCAGGGCGGCACGGTTGACGGCCTTGCGACGAGAGTCGTATAGGCCCGACTTCTGAGCACGGTTGAGGCTGCGATGAATTGCAGAGGGGCTCAGGTCGAGTTCCGCGGCGATCTTCTCGAAGGTCCATCCAGGCCGCTGGCCCGACAGCTTCAATAGCACGACGATGTCCTGAGGCTTGGGCATGGAGCTAAGAATAGCGCTTATTCCATATTCTGGAATATGGAAATTTTGATGGGATGGCGACACGCAATCACCGTGACGGAGCGCCATATAACCCAGGTTCTTATAACCAGGCTTATACGGCGCCAATTCACCTGGTTTTGCCGATGGCTAGCCTGTTGCGGCTCGTGCAAGACCTCGAAGTCGTGAATCTCCCCATATGAAGCTGCTGATCACAGGCGCCGC
>CAVVNN010000002.1:0-270000 GCA_963749605.1 uncultured Solirubrobacterales bacterium
AGGAGTTGAAAGGATGGAGGGGATGGAAGAGGTTCTGCCCCAGGAGGTCTCCAAGCCGTGGGGGAGCGAGTTGTGGTTCGCTCACACCGACCGCTACGCCGGGAAAATCCTCCGGGTTCGCGCGGGTTGTCGCCTGTCCATCCAGTACCACGAGCACAAGGACGAGACCTCATACGTCCTCTCGGGCCGGGTGATCGTCTCACAGGGCGCCTCCGTCGACCGGATGGCCACTCGGGAGCTCGGGCCAGGGGAATCATGGCGCAACCCGCCACTGCTCGTCCACACGCTGGAAGCCGTCGAAGACTCCGAGATCATCGAGGTCTCGACGCCGCAGGTTGAGGACGTCGTTCGTCTGGAGGATAGGTATGGGCGGGCGCTCGACGCGATGCCTCCCAAAGACGACGTCGAATCGCAACCGCTCTGAACGCCGGGATGGTCATCGCCTCGCATCACTTCGCGCGCTACGTCAGGGGATAGTGAGCAACCGCTCCACGACCAGCACGTCCCGCCACGTTCCGTCGAGTTGCCCGTGGCGGCGATGGAGGCCGACCGAGGAGAAGCCGCATCGCTCGACCAGGCGGCGGCTGGCGGTGTTATCGGTGAAGAGCTTGCCGATCAGCTTGTGGAAGCCGTTCTCCTCAGCGGCGGAGGCGAGCGCCTCGGTCAGCGCCGTGCCCACGCCGCGCCCCCGTGCGTCGACCGCAACGTAGACGCTGCACTCGCCGATGCCGGCGTAACAGGGGCGGTTGCTGTAAGAGGCAAGGCCCGCCCAGCCGATGACGCCCTCGCCAGCGTTGCCCACCAGCAGCGGGAACCGCGCGTCATCGATCCGCCTCTCGAAATCCCCGGCCGACCGTGGCTCGGTCTCGAAGGTCGAGCCGCGTTCGGCAATCGCGGCGTTGTAGAGGGCGCACATAGCCTCGGCATCGCCGAGAGATGCGCGGCGCACAACTACTCCTTTGACTTCGGGCATGCCCGCATTCTCGGCGCAGATTGCGTATCGGACAATGGCCGCGTGGCCAAAGCGGCTTATCCCGCCGGTCAGCGCACCTGGAACGAGCCCGAGCGGAGATAGGCCGCCAGCAGCTCGAGCGCATGCGTAGTAGGAGGGTGAAGCGGCTCGGGGGGAGCGCCCAGGTCGACGAATTTCGCCTCGATCGACTCTTCCTGGTCGGGGCGGGGATCGCCCTGCCAGACCCTCGCCAGGAAGCACAGGGCGAAGCAATGGGTGACATCGCCGTTGGGTAGCGGATTGCCTGTCGAAGCCGCCAAAGGTAGGAGTCTCGATAGGCCACGTTCAGGCTTGTCGATCGAACTCGGAGACGACCAGTCGCAGCCCAACGTCCAGCTCCTCCAGCTCGCGCAGGTGCCCGTAGCTCTCCTCCCAGGCGCCACTCTCGAGATCGGCGGCGAGCCGCTCGCGACCTCCCCGCCTCGCCTGCTCGGAGATGCTCTGCCAGACCCACATCGGCCGCACCACCTCCTCGTCGAAGAACAGCTCGGGTCTCGCCCATAGCGCCGCGAAGAAATGGTCCTCGCAGTTGCGCGGCACCGGGAGGGGGGAACTCGTAGCCGCCGGCAACATCGTCACCAGGTCACGGCTGCTCGCTCCGGAGGATCGCTTGAGTCCCAGTATCTCCGGGAAGTAGTCGGTGGCGATCCAAAGATCCGCCAGCGCCTCCGAGTCGAAGGTCACGATCACGACGCGCAGCCGGGCCACTCGCTGCATCTCGCTCAGGCCGGCGTTCAGGTCTGTCCAGTGATGGGCGGTCAGCACCGCCATCGCCGCGTCGAAGCTGTCGTCGTCGAACGGAAGGTCTTCGGCTCTCGCCTGCACTACGGGTGCAGACCCTGGCGGCCGCTGGGCGATCATCTCCGCGGAGGGCTCCACCGCGGTCACCTCGCGGCCGGTTGGCTCATAGGAGCCTGCACCGGCACCGACGTTGAGGACGCTGCGCGCGTTGCCCAGCGCCTCCTCGATCCGCGCAGCGATACGCGGGTCGCCGCGGCGATGCTCGCTGTAGCCATGCCCGATGCGGTCGTAGGTGGCCTCGCCCACGGCCGCACTGTATGCGAGGCCAGGTGCAGGCTGTCCGCCTTCGCCCTGGACGAAGCCATGCCGGAGGAGGGACTCGAACCCCCGACACGCGGATTATGATCGACTTCTTTTGAAGGCGAAATAGCGGTTTTGCAGGGATTCTTATCTGGTTAGTTCAGTCGAGTTGGGGTCAGTTGTGCCTATTTGGGGACATTTTTCGGGACACATTTCGTCCGAGACCCGCCATAATCTCCAAGGATGAGTCCTTCGCCGATTCACTTCCGGGAGACGCCGATCAGCGGTCACGTCTTCCGGATGCCCCGCAAGTCGGGCGACCGCTGGATGGCGAAGTGGCGCGACGCGGAGGGCCAGCATCAGCGCGTGGTGGGCCGGGTCTGGAGCAAACGAGGCAGGCCGACCGAGGGCTATCTGACCAGGCAGGGAGCACAGCGCGAGCTTGACGCGATCCTCGCCGATGCCAGGGCGAGCCGGATCATCGGCCGCCAGGGCCGGGTCGCCACCGTGACCTTCGAGGAGGCGGCGCGCGAGTGGCTGCGCTACGTCGAGTTCGATCGCAAGCGCCGTCCGGCGACGATCAAGGACTACCGCTGGATTGTCGAGAAGCGGTTGCTGCCTGAGTTCGGCGAGGCCAAGCTCGAGGAGATCACCACGCCGCAGATCGACGCCTGGAGGGTGAGGTTGGTCGCGGGAGGGGGGATGCTGAACGGCGAGGAGCTGTCGGCGAGGACGATCAACAAGTACCTCGGCGTCATGCACAGCATCCTCAAACGAGCGCAGCGCACCTACGGGCTGGCGGCGAACGCCGCGGCCGGCGCCGAGCGCCAGCCGGTCCGGCGCTCCGGCGACTTCGCCGTGCTCTCCGCGGCCGAGGTCGAGGCGCTTGCCCGTGCCGCCCGCGAGGGGCGTCACCGCAAGCCGCCCAAGCACCCGACCGGCCCCGAGTGGCGGGCCGCGCTGCAGAAGCAGGATCGCCAGGACGCTGCACTCTTCCTCACCGCGGCCTTCGCCGGCCTGCGCCTCGGCGAGCTGCGCAGCCTGCGCTGGCGCGACCTCGACTTCGAGAAGCGGCTGATCCGCATCCGGCACTCCTACGTCCTGCGCCACGAGGATGCGCCAAAGTCCGGCCGGGTGCGAAGCGTGCCGATGACCGACCAGGTCGCTCGTGCGCTGGACGAGCTCAGCCGCCGCGACGCCTGGACCGGCGCCGACGATCTCGTCTTCGTCAATCCCACCGGCGAGTACATAGAGGACTCGGCCCTGCGGCGCCGCTTCTACGCAGCGCTGGAGGCTGCCGGCATCGGCCACATCCGCTTCCACGACCTGCGCCACAGCTTCGGCACCCTCGCCGTCCAGGTCTTCCCCCTCTCCGACGTCAAGGCCTACATGGGCCACGCCGACATCGCGACGACGATGATCTACGTCCACCACGTCCCACAGGTCGACGCCGCCGAAAAGCTCTCGGCGGCGTTGCGCGAGGCTTCGACCGGGCCGCCTGTGTCGGCGGCTCGGCCAGCGGCCCGATGAACGAAGGCTTCCACTTCGTGCACGGTGACCTAGATGTAGGCCAAGTGACCTATATTTAGTCCACCTGATCTACCCTTAAGACACTCAGCGATGGATGTCTCGAAACCCTTCACGGCCATATCTTCAAGCGTTGATGCCGACGTGCTCGTGGTGCTGGCGGGTTCCACGAAGCCCCGCAGCGGGCGTGAGCTGGCCCGTCGGGCGGGACGCTCCAATACCGGCGTCCAGCATGTCCTCGACCGCCTCGTCGAGCACGGACTGGTCCACCGGGAAGAGGTGGGGCGGACCTTCCTCTACGAGTTGAACCGCGATCACCTGCTGGCTCCGACCGTCGAGCAGATGGCGGGGGCGCGAACCGAGCTGATCCGCCGGCTTCGCAAGGTGATCGGCGCCTGGGAGCCTGCGCCCGTTCACGCCTCCCTCTTCGGCAGCGCGGCTCGCGGCGACGGCGACACGAGCAGCGACATCGACCTTCTCATCGTGCGGCCCGCCGATCTCGACCCGGAGGATGCGAACTGGCGCGACCAGCTCGACGAACTCGCCGACTCGGTGCGCCGCTGGACCGGCAACAACGCCGGCATCGCCGAGGTCTCCGAGGGCGAGCTTCCGCGACTGCGCAAAGACCGTCCGCCCGTCGTGGAAGAGGTCAGCGGGGACGCCGTCGACCTTGCCGGTGAAGACACGCGCAAGCTCCTCAGGCGGCTGTGATGGCGCGCAAGCAACCACGGACCCAGGCGTGCGGGGAACCCCAGGCGCGACAGCGTCTCGGCCACGCTAGGAGCTTCCTCGAGGTCGCCGAGCTGGCCGCGGACGTGAGCGACCCCTCACTGGAGTACGGAAGTGTGGCCGCCTCCGTCGCCATCCTCGCCGGGATTGCAGCCGCCGATGCCGCCTGCTGCAAGGAGCTCGGGAAACGTTCCCGCTCCGACAACCACCACGATGGCGAGCTGCTGCTCGAACAGATCACTCCCGGCGGCAAACGAGCGGCCAGCCAGCTGCGCCAGCTGATCGACATCAAGGACACCGCCCACTACGGCTTCATCGACGTGAGCGCGGCCCAGCTCAAGCGATCTCTGCGCCAGGCCCGCCACCTCGTCGAGTTCGCCGAGGAGATCGTGCGCCGGTAGGACTGGCGGTGCTGGCCGTAACATCCAGACGATGAGCGCGGGAATCAGCCCCATCGGGACGGCCGTGTCCGACGACATTCAGGAGTCCCGCGAGGACCCTGAGTTCCGAGCCGAGTACGAACGACTCGCGCCCTACGATGCGCTTGCCCGACTCGTCATCAAACGTCGCGGCGAGCTTGGCCTGACGCAGGCGGAGCTGGCGACTCAAATCGGCACGACGACCTCGACGGTTTCTCGGATCGAGAGCGGTCAGCACGCCGTCAGGGCTCGGACTCGGCAGATGCTCGTCGGCGCTCTCGGTATCGACCTGGAGGGGCGCGATGAGTGACGACTTCCGAAAGCTGATCGAGGAGATCGAGGCCGAGGCAAAGGCCGAAGGGCCGGTGGCCGAGGCCGAGCTTCGCGCGCTGCGCCGCGAGTTCTCTGCCGAGGCCGAGCGGATGGCCTCCGCCGATCGGTCGCCAAGCTCAGATTCTCAGCGCCGCGCGGCCCTGCAGCCGTAGGAGTTCTCCGAGATCCAGTAGCCCAGGTCCGCCCGCGTGAACCGCAGTGCCCGCCCGACCTTCACGTGCGGCAGCCCCCTCGAGCGCACCAGCTCATACAGCGTGCTCCGCGGCACCTTGAGCAGCCGCGCCGCCTCGGTGACGTCGAGAAGAGGCTCTGTGAGTTGGTGCGCCGACATCTTGTTCTCGTCTATCTATGTCCATCTAACTGTCGAAACGCCCCCACATCTGTGCCACCAAATTCAAAATCCTGTCGGCTCGAGCCGCCACTCTCCGATCACGAACTCGCTTTCCTCAACCTTGATCGGAAGCACTACAGGCAGGAGAGAACTGAGATCGCCCGCACGCCAGAGCGAATTTGGCTTGTTCAAGCGGTTTATGAACCGCTGACAACCGCCTGAAACCGCTGATTTCGGTGTCTGACTGGCGCACGAGAAGTCCATCCGCAGGCCGAGGCTGGATTGGAGTGCCCGCTCGAGGTCGAGGAGGCGTCCTATTTCCTCTCGACGATCGACCTTCGCCCTGGCGATGCTCCCGGCATGACCCGTTGGCGCAAGCGATTGTTCATCGCCACTTCGCACATCACCGCCGATGCCGCCGAATACTTCGGCCTGCCGCGCGATCGCACGCTCATCATGGGCTCTCTGATGGAGGTGTAGGAGGGTAGAGTCCACGAGCGGTGAGCCGGGAAGCCTGGTCGGCGCCCATTCGCATGCCCGACTCCCCGGTTCCCATTTCTCGCCGTCCCTTCCTCGCCATGAACGCGGAGTGGCGTCGAGAGGCGCTGCGCATGAACCTCTGGCTCGTCCCGGCGATCGAGATCGTCCTCGCCGTGGTCCTGTTCGCAGGAACCTACGCCGTCGATCGCGCCATCTACGACGGCCACCACGCGCTGCCGAGCTGGGTGCTTACGGGGTCAGCGGACTCCGCGCGCCAGATCCTCATTGCGCTCGCCGCCGCCGTGATCACCGTCATCGGCGTCGTCTTCTCGATCATGATCGTGACGCTGACCCTCGCCTCAACGCAGTTCGGGCCGCGGATGCTTCGCAACTTCATCCGCGACCGCGGCACGCAGGTCACGCTGGGCACGTTCGTGGCGACGTTCGTCTACGCCGTACTCACGCTGGCGAGCATCGGCCCCGGTTCGCACGGCGACTTCGTCCCGCACATCTCGGTCACCGTGCTGCTCGTCCTCGTCCTCATAGACCTCGGCGTCCTCGTCTACTTCATCCACCACATAGCGATGTCGATCCAGCTGCCGCAGGTGATCGCGAGCATCGCGGGCGACCTCTCCCGGGCGATCGAGATCGAGAGCGCGCCCGAGGACCGTGGGCCGCATGCTGCGCCCGCAACGGGACCGTCGGTCGAAGAGATCATGCAGCGCATCGAGGAACGCGGCGGCATCGTCCAGGCGCCCGGCAGCGGCTACCTGCAGTTCGTCCGGCACGACGAGCTGGTGCAGATCGCCGCTCGCACCGGCTCGGTCATGCAGCTGGACTATCGCCCCGGGCACTTCGTGGTCGCGGGGCAGTCGCTGGCGAAGGTCTGGCCGGCCTCGGCGGCTCCGACGGTGGCCCGCGAGTTGGCCCGCTCCCACGTGACGGGTTCGGTTCGCACGCTGGCGCAGGACATCGCGTTTGCGATCGACCAGTTGGTCGAGATCGCGATCCGGGCGCTCTCTCCTGCGGTCAACGACACGTTCACCGCCCTCACGTGCATCGACTGGCTCACCGACGGCCTCTGCCAGGTCGAGCTTCGCTGGGACCCGGTGCGCGTGCACCGCGACAGCCAGGGCTATGTGCGCGTTGTGACCTCGCACATCAGCCACCGCCGGCTGGTCCAGCGAGCCTACGAGAAGATCCGGCAGGCCGGTCGGGGGATGCCCGCGGTGATGATCCGCCAGCTCGACGGCCTCACCCGGATCATGGGTCTCACTTCGACGGAGGAGCGCCGCGCCGTGCTTCTCGAACAGGCGGACATGATCATGCGCGCAGCGGAAGACTCGGTGTCGGACCCGTCCGACCTTGCAGATGTACGAACCGCCTATGAGGCGCTTTGCGGAGCCGCAAGCGGCACCTAACAGCATGGCGCCATTGCTGGCATGCTGGCGCGACGATGCACTGGGGCGAATCCCTCCTCGGGCTCGACAGCGACCGCCCGCCCGCCTGGCTCGGGCTGCTCACGGCAGTTGTGGTCGTCGGGATCGCTACGGCGCTCATCTATCCCCTCAAGTCTGTGGCTCCTGTCATTTCTCTTGGGGTCGTCTACATCCCGGTCGTGCTGCTGATCTCCGTCTTGTGGGGACTTTGGCAGGGCCTGTTCACGGCTCTTCTGAGCGCGATCGCGTTCAACTGGTTCCATCTCGCTCCGACTGGTCGGCTCACCATCGCCGACGACCGCGACGTCGTTGCCCTCGTCGTCTTCGTAACCGTGGCCGTGGCGAGCAGCGCGCTCGCCGAGGTTGCGCGCGCTCGCGCGAGAGAAGCCGAACACCGTCGCGAAGAGGCCGACCGCACCGTGGAGGAAATGGCCGAGCTCTCGCGCGAGAAGGACAGGATGCAGGCCGAGGCGATCGAGGCTGCGGCGCTGCGTCGCAGCGACGAGCTGAAGACCGCGCTGCTGCGGTCGGTCTCTCACGACCTGCGGACGCCGCTCACCTCGATGATCGCTGCCGGGGCGGCGTTGGACTCCTCGACCGTCACGTCCAAGGAGCGACACGAACTGTGCGTGGCGATCGTCGAGGAGGGCGAGCGGCTCTCGCGCCTGGTCGAGAACCTGCTCGACGTTTCCCGGCTGGAATCAGGCAACGCGAGCCCTCGGCGCGAGCTGGTCAGCCTGGCAGAGCTCATTGAGGCCGCCGGCCACTCGATCGGCAAAGCAGGCCAGCTCGTCCAGCTCAGTCTGGGTGGAGAGCTGCCACCCCTGCGCGCAGACCCGGTGCAGCTCGAGCGGGCCTTTGCCAACCTGCTCGACAATGCGGCCCGGCATGGCGGAGAAAAGCCGATCCAGGTGAGTGCTCGGGTGATCGGGGCCGAGATCGAGGTGCGCGTGACCGACCAGGGGCCGGGCATCCCGCTACACGAGCGCGAACGGATATTCATGCCCTTCTACCAGTCCAAGCCAAGCCCCACGCGCAAAGGGTCCGGCCTCGGGCTTGCGATCGCAAAAGGCTTCGTCGAGGCCAACGGTGGCGAGATCGCCGTTGAGAGCCTCCCGGGTCAGGGGACCAGCTTCGTGGTCACACTGCCGGTTGCTGGAGAGGGGCAGCATTGAGCCCGTCTCAGCGGGTTCTCGTCTGCGACGACGAGCCACAGATCCTCCGCGCGCTCAAGGTCATCCTGCGCGAGGCAGGCTATGAGGCGGTGCCTGCGAGCACCGGCGAGGAGGCGCTCGACCTCGCCTCGGTCCGCCCGCCCGACGCCGCGATCCTCGACCTGATGCTGCCCGACATGGACGGGGTGGAGATAGCCCGGAGGCTTCGCGAGTGGACCGAGATGCCAATAGTGGTCCTCTCGGCGGTCGGCGAGGAGGAGCGCAAGATCGAAGCGCTCGGCGCGGGCGCTGACGACTACGTCACCAAGCCCTTCAGCGCGCCCGAACTGATCGCCCGGCTGCAGGCCGTGATGCGCCGCGCTCGCCCCGAGGGCAAAGAGCCGAAGATCGTCGCCGATGGCCTGGAGATCGACCTGGCCGCTCGCTCGGTCTTTCGCGACGGCGCTGAAATTCACCTGACGCCGATCGAGTTCGACCTGCTGCGGGTGTTGGCTCGAAACCGCGGCAAGCTGATGACGCATCGCTCCCTGTTGGTCGAGGTGTGGGGACCCGAGTACGCGGATGAACTGCAGATCCTCCGCACCCACGTCGCCAACCTGCGGCGCAAAATCGAGCCGCCCGGTCGAGCCCACCTACATCCGCACCGATCCCGGAGTCGGCTACCGCTTTACTCAGTAGTGGGTAGTTCGGCTCTTCATACGATCTTTATGTCGAAGGCCGAAAAACTCATGCGGCCTTGATGCGACTTCGTTCATGATCGCTGCCGTGCTCGTTCCCGCAGACATCTTCCCCGGCGGCGGCAGCCCGATCGCGGATGTCTTCGCGATCGTCTTGTCGGTTGGCCTCTTCGCTCTCATCTTCTGGGCGATCGACCTGATCGACCGGATATGAGCGAGCTTCCCTTCGCCGCCCTGAGCGGCGCTGACATCTTCGGCCTGATCGCCTCCGCACTGGTCTTCGCCTACCTCTGCTATGCGCTGCTGCGCGGGGAGAAGCTCTGATGGCGCAGGGCTGGCTGCAGGTCGCGATCTTCGTCGGCGTGGTTATTGCCCTCACCCCGCTGCTCGGCAAATACATGGCGCGGGTCTTCACCGGCGAGCGCGTCTTCCTCAGCCCGGTCCTTGGTCCGGCCGAGCGATTCACCTACCGGGTGCTCCGCGTCGATCCCTCCGAGGAACAGGACTGGAAGGCCTACGCGAAGAGCCTCGTGCTCTTCTCGGTCTTTTCCTGGATCGCCCTCTATTTGATCCTGCGCACCCAGGGAATCCATCCCTTCAACCCCGAAGGCTTCCACTCGGGGCCCTGGGACGTCAGCTTCAACACCGCCTCCTCCTTCGTCTCCAACACCAACTGGCAGTACTACGGCGGCGAAACGACCCTGACCTACTTCTCGCAGATGGCGGGATTGACGGTGGAGAACTTCGTCACCCCGGCGGTCGGCATCTGCGTCCTGCTCGCCTTCATTCGCGGCATCATCGGGCGCAGCGGCCCCGGCCTCGGCAACTTCTGGCAGGACCTGACCCGCAGCCTCTACTACGTCCTGCTGCCGCTCTCGGTGATCGTCGGCCTGATCCTGGTCTCCCAGGGCGTCGTGCAGACGCTTTCCGGCGCCAGCGTCGCGAAGACGGTCGAGGGCGCCGAACAGGCGCTGGCGATGGGGCCAGCGGCCTCGCAGATCGCGATCAAGCAGCTCGGCACCAACGGCGGCGGCTTCTTCAACGTCAACTCGGCGATGCCGTTCGAGAACCCGAGCCAGCTGACCAACTTCATCGAGCTGCTCTCGATCATCCTCATCCCCGCGGCGCTCACCTACACCTACGGGAAGATGGTCGGGCGCCAGCGCGAGGGCTGGTCGATCTTCGCCGCGATGCTGGCGATCTACCTCGCCTTCATCCTGGTGATCATCCCCGCCGAGCAGCACGGCACGCCCGCCGAGCACGCCGCCGGCACTCCGACGACGGCGATCGAGGGATCGACCGGCGGCAACATGGAAGGCAAGGAGCAGCGCAACGGCATCGCCGAGTCGGCGCTGTGGGCGACGACGACGACGGTCACCTCCAACGGTTCGGTCAACTCCGCCCACGACTCCTACACCGGCCTCGGCGGCCTCGTCCCGATGTCCGGGCTCGGCACCAGCGAGGTCGTCTTCGGCGGGGTCGGCACCGGTCTCTACTCGATGCTGCTCTATGTGCTGTTGGCGGTGTTCATCGGCGGCCTGATGGTCGGGCGAACCCCGGAGTACCTGGGCAAGAAGATCCAGGCGAGGGAGATCAAGCTCGTCTCGCTCGGGATCTTGGTCACCCCGCTCGCAGTGCTCGCGACCAGCGGGCTTGCGATCGCGACCCGCGCCGGCCTGCGCTCGATCTACCAGGCCGGCCCACAGGGCTTCTCCGAGACCCTCTATGCCTACCTCTCGCAGGCCAACAACAACGGCTCCGCCTTCGCCGGCTATACCGGCTTCATCCAACCGAATGCGCCCGGCAACGCCGAAGCCTTCGGCATCTCCTTCGCCGACCTGCTCGGTGGGGCGACGATGACCCTGGCCCGTTTCCTGCCGATCGTCCTCGTCCTCGCCGTCGCCGGCTCGCTGGCCGGCAAGAAGGTCTCGCCGGCCGGGCCGGGCACGATGCGCACCGACACCCCCACCTTCGTGATCCTCCTCGTCGGCGTTGTGATCCTCGTCGGGGCGTTGACCTTCTTCCCCGCTCTCCTGCTCGGCCCGATCGTGCAGAGCCTTACCGGAAGGCTGTTCTGAGATGCGCCGCACCGTAATCACTTCGATCCTCGCCGTGATCGCCTTCACGCTGATCTTCGGCCTCGCCTACCCGCTGGCGATGACCGGCATCTCACAGGTCGTCTTCCACGGCAAGGCCAACGGCTCGAAGCTCACCGTTGACGGCAAGCTCATCGGCTCCAGCCTGATCGGCCAGTCGTTCTCGCGGCCGGTGATCGGCAAGAACGGCAAGCCCAAGCTCGACGAAGAAGGCGAAGAAGTGCTGGCGCCCGACAAGCGCTACTTCCAGCCGCGCCCCTCGCAGTCCGGCTACTCCGCCAACGCCACCTTCTTCAGCAACTCCGGCCCCAACAGCGTCGAAGAGCGCGAAGCGACGCGCGAAAACCTCGCCGCTTACCTCCACCTGGAGAAGCCCTACGACAAATCGCTGACCAAGGCCGACGTGCCGGTCGACGCGATCACGATGTCGGGCTCCGGGGTCGACCCGGAAATCTCCGAAGCAAACGCTCGCATCCAGGCGCACCGCATCGCCGCGGTCCGCAAGCTGCCGCTCGCCAAGGTCGAAGACCTTATCTCGGCCCACACCAACGGCCGATTCCTGGGGGTCTTCGGCGAGCCCGGAGTCAACGTCCTGCAGCTCAACCTCGCACTCGATGAAGAGGCACCGATCAAATGAACACCGAAGCCCAGCCCCGCTCCCTGTTCGACCCCGAGATCCTGCGCCCCGCCCTGTGGGAGTCGCTGCGCAAGCTCGACCCCCGCGTGCAGGCGCGCAACCCGGTGATGTTCGTGGTCGAGATCGGCGCCGTGATCACGACCGTCGCCTGGCTGATCATGGTCTTCGGCGGCAAGCCGCTCGGCGGCGGGCATGAGCCCTCCTGGTTCACCTTCAGCGTCACCGTCTGGCTCTGGCTGACGGTCGTCTTCGCCAATCTCGCCGAGGCGCTGGCGGAGGGACGCGGCCGCGCCCAGGCCGCGAGCCTGCGGGCGATGCGAACCGACACGGTCGCGAAACTGCGCGACGGCGGCGAGAAGTCCGCTTCGGAGCTTGTGCGTGGCGACGTGGTGGTCGTCGTGGCCGGTGAGACGATCCCTGGCGACGGCACGGTGATCGAGGGAATCGCCTCGGTCGACGAGTCGGCGATCACCGGCGAGTCCGCGCCGGTGATCCGCGAGGCCGGCGGCGACCGCTCGGCCGTTACGGGGGGCACCAAGGTGCTCTCGGATCGGATCGTGGTCGAGATCACCCAGGAACCGGGCAAGTCGTTCCTCGACCGGATGATCGCCTTGGTCGAGGGGGCAGAGCGGCGCAAGACCCCGAACGAGATCGCGCTCGGCATCCTGCTCGCCGCACTGACGCTCATCTTTGTCGTGGTGATCGTCTCGCTACGGCCCTTCGGCCTCTTTGCCGGCACCGAACTCTCCGAGACGACCCTGATCGCGCTGCTGGTGGCGTTGATCCCGACGACGATCGGGGCGCTGCTCTCGGCGATCGGGATCGCCGGCATGGACCGGCTGGTGCGCCGCAACGTACTCGCCCTCTCGGGCCGCGCCGTCGAGGCCTCCGGCGACTGCGACGTGCTGCTGCTCGATAAGACCGGCACGATCACGCTCGGCAACCGCGAGGCGGTCGAATTCATGCCAATGCCGGGCGTCACGGTCGAGCAGCTCGCCGAGGCGGCGCAGATGGCCTCGCTCGCCGACGAGACCCCCGAGGGGCGCTCGATCGTCGTCCTCGCCAAGACCTACGGCATCCGCGAGCACGACTTCGCCGGCCACGAGCCGACCTTCGTCCCGTTCAGCGCCGAAACCCGGATGAGCGGTTGCGATTTCAATGGCACCCGCCTGCGCAAGGGGGCCGGCGACGCGATTGAAACGTGGGTCGCCGAGGCCGGGGGCCGCGCCCCGGCCGAGCTGAAGGCGGAGCTCGACCGGATCGGCCGCGAGGGCGGCACGCCGCTGGCTGTGGCAAAGAACGAGTGGGTGCTTGGCGTCGTCTACCTCAAAGACGTGATCAAGGAGGGAATGAACGTCCGCTTCGATCAGTTGCGGGCGATGGGCATCCGCACGATCATGGTCACCGGCGACAACAAGCTGACCGCGGCGAAGATCGCCGAAGAGGCCGGTGTCGACGACTTCCTCGCCGAAGCGACCCCGGAGCGCAAGCTGGAGCTGATCAAGGAACAGCAGGCCGACGGGCGCCTGATCGCGATGACCGGCGACGGCACCAACGACGCCCCTGCCCTGGCCCAGGCCGATGTCGGCGTGGCGATGAACACGGGGACCCAGGCGGCGCGCGAGGCAGGAAACATGGTCGACCTCGACTCCAACCCCACGAAGCTGATCGAGATCGTGGAGGTCGGCAAGCAGCTGCTGATCACCCGCGGCGCCCTCACCACCTTCTCGATCGCCAACGACGTCGCCAAGTACTTCGCGATCCTGCCGGCGATGTTTGCGGCGACCTACGCGCTTTCGGCCGGGGGCAAGGGGCCGCTCGACGCCCTCAACATCATGTCTCTGGGCACGCCGGAATCGGCGATCCTCTCGGCGGTGATCTTCAACGCGCTGATCATCCCGCTGCTGATCCCACTCTCCCTGCGCGGTGTCCGCTACCGGCCGATCGGCGCCACCGCGCTGCTGCGCCGCAACATGCTGCTTTACGGCCTCGGCGGCCTGATCGCCCCGTTTGTCGGGATCAAGCTGATCGACCTGATCGTCCACAACCTGTTGGGTGCCTGAGAGGAAGGCATGGCGCGCGGCATAGCATTCAGGGGCTCGCGTCAGCCGATCCCCCTGAGGCTGCCCACCCACCACCACTCGCAGGAGGCTGACCCTTCTCATAGTGGTCGGCTCACGCTTCGCCTTCGAGTGCTGCTGAAACGCACTCAGCTCGACCGGCTACTGGCGGAAGGCGCCGATCCAGCCCAGGCCGCAGCCCTAATGCTCAGGGCTCGGCAGCTTCAGAGCACAAGGCAAAGGCGTGCTCTGGCAAACGGCCTCGAAAGAGCCATCGCCCAAGCGCAGCGGTACTCGGGGGACAATGTCGACTCGCCGATCGACCGGGAAGGGGTGGCGGGGACTCGCCCGCTGCTCTTGGGGCTTGCTGAACGCCTGAGGAGTCCCGAGGCGGTGAGTCCCCACGGCATGGCGACGATCAGGTGCCTGTTGACGGACACGACGAGCCCGATCTTCTCGTCTGGCTGGAGCCAGGCAAAAGCTGCGCCGGGAGAGCTGGAGCGACAGGCTCGTGTCGCCCTCGCGGCACTTGACGAGCGACCCATCGATCTCGGGATAGATCGCTCGGGGCGGTAGCTTCCGCATGGAGGCTGCAGAGGCCGAGAAAAGGAGCGGCGGCACTGGGGCAGACACCCAGCGCCGCGGCCATTACAAGATCTTCCTCGGCATGGCGGCCGGGGTGGGGAAGACCTACCGCATGCTGCAGGAGGGCCACGCGGAAGTCGCCGCCGGCCGCGACCTGGCGATCGGCTACCTGGAGCCGCACAAGCGCCAGGAGACGAGCGACCAGGCCCATGGCCTCGAGGTCGTACCGCGCCGCCGCGTTCCGTACCGCGACGTCGAGGTCGAGGAGATGGACCTGCCGGCGGTGCTCGCTCGCGAGCCCGAGCTGGCGTTGATCGACGAGCTCGCCCACAGCAACCCACCGGGACTCGAGCACGAGAAGCGCTACGAAGACATCGCTGAGGTGCTGGCGGCCGGGATCGACGTCTTCTCGACCGTCAACGTCCAGCACCTGGAGTCGCTCAACGACCGCGTCGCCGAGCTGACCGGGGTGAGGGTGCGCGAGACGGTCCCCGACTCGGTGCTCGGCACGGCCGATGAGGTCGTGCTGATCGACCTCACCCCCGAGGCGCTGATCTCACGGTTGCGCGCCGGCAAGATCTACCCGGGCGAGAACATCGACGCCGCCCTCAACAACTTCTTCCGGATCGAGAATCTCGCGGCGCTGCGCGAGGTCAGCCTGCGCCAGGTGGCCGAGGACGTCGAGTCCAAGCGGCTGACCCTGCATCAGGTGGAGCCGGTCGGAACCCGCGAGGAGCGGGTCGTCGAGGAGGTTTCCAAGGCGGTCGGCGAGCGGCTGCTCGCCCTGATCCGCCCCCAGCCCAGCTCTCAGCGCCTCGTGCGCCGCGCCTGGCGCTCGGCGCAGCGGCTCGGCACCGATCTCGACCTGCTCTGGGTGAAGCCCCCCGGCAAACCGATCGAGGGCGAGGAGGAGCGCCAAGTGACGGCGCTGCGCCAGCTCGCCTCGGTCCTGGGCGCAACCCTGCTGATCGAGGAGCACGACGACGTGGTCGCCGCGGCAGCGCGGGTCGTGCGCGAGCGCGGCTCCACCTACATCATGGTCGGCGAGTCTGAGCCGCCGCGCGGGCTTGCGCGGTTGCGGGTTCCGCTGCCGCAGAAGTTGATGCAGGTGACTCCACCCGGCGTGGACGTGCGGATAGTCGCTCACCGGGGCCAGAAGGAGGACGGCTCGTGATCGAGCATTTCCTCGTCGGCCTTGCCCTGCTCCTCGGCCTCGGCGGTGGTTACCTGCTGGCCCGTTCGCAGTGGCGGGGCAAGCGCTCCGAGAGGCCGGAAGACGTGCGGAGGATCCTGCTGCCCTTCACCGGAACCGAGATCTCCCGCCGTGCGCTCGACGCGGCGCTGCGCCTGGCGCGGGCCGAGGACGCGACCCTGATGCCCGCTTACCTGGCGGGGGTTCCGAAGCAGCTGCCGCTGGACTGTGCGATTCCCGCCGAGGCGGCGAAGGCGATGCCGATGTTGGAGGCGATCGAGCAGCGGGCGGCCGCCCAGGGTGTGCCGGTCGACTCCCGAATCGAACGCGGCCGTTCCTATCGTCACGCGCTGCAGCGGCTGCTGGAGCGCGAGGAGTTCGACCGGGTCGTGGTGTCGGCAACCGCGACCGGACAGCCTGGCCTCTCGGGCGACGATCTCGTCTGGCTCTTGGAGAAGGCCCCCGCCGAGGTGCTGATCCTACGCCCCGGCCCCGAAGACCGGCGCGTCGTCAGCGTCTGACCCGCCGGTTCTTCTGGGCCGGTCGAGACTTTGACGACATGCTGACCTTGTTCGGCGCATCGGCCGTGACTTTCATGATGGTGATGTACGCGCTGGAGCGCCGCAATCGGCGCTATATCCTCGGCTTCGCGCTCGGCTGCCTGCTCTCCAGCGCCTACGGCTTTCTTGTGGGGGCGTGGCCCTTCGGAGTCGTCGAGGTGATCTGGGCAGGCGTGGCGCTGCGTCGATACAGCCAGCCAGAGCGCCCGATGGTCGGTCGGGCGCCGCGTAGGCCGTGAGGATGGCGACCACTCGCTCGACGCCAGCGCGGCCGAGTCTCCATAGTCTCTGAGCGGCCATGCTGCGCAGTCTTCGCTCTCGGGCCCTCGCCGCCGCGCTCACGGGGATCGTCGGCTACGACCTGATCCAGCGCCGGCGCGCAGTCCTTCGCAACTTCCCGATCGTCGGGCATCTTCGCTACGCGCTGGAGGCATTCGGCCCCGAGCTGCGCCAGTACATCGTCACCTCCAACAACGAGGAGCGCCCCTTCTCGCGCGATCAGAGGCGTTGGATCGCCGCCTCCTCGGAGGGAAGGCCGAACATGCTCGGGTTCGGGACCGACGACGAGATGGAGGCGGTCGAGAGCCTGCTGATCATCAAGCACTCGCCCTTCCCGGCGCCTGAGCCGCCTCCCGAAGCGCCCGGCGCCGCCCCTGACTACAGCGTCCCCGCCGCCAAGGTGCTGGGCGGCGCCCATCGCCGCCGCCATGCTTTTCGCCCGGCCTCGCTCGTGAACCTCTCCGGCATGAGCTACGGCTCGCTCTCTCCTGTCGCGGTCGAGGCTCTGAACCGCGGCGCGGCGCTCGCCGGCTGCCTGCAGAACACCGGCGAGGGAGGCCTCTCGGCTGCGCACCGCCACGGCGGCGAGCTTGTCTTCCAGATCGGCACCGGCTATTTCGGTTGCCGTGACGCGCGGGGTCGCTTCAGCCTCGAGCGGCTGCGCGAGCGGGTGCAGGAGGCGCCTGTGCGGGCGATCGAGATCAAGCTCTCTCAGGGGGCCAAGCCGGGGCTCGGCGGACTGCTGCCCGCAGTCAAGGTGACCCCCGAGATCGCCGAATGCCGCGGCGTTCCGGTCGGCGAGGATTGCGTCAGCCCCCCAGCCCACTCGGAGTTCTCCGATGTCGAGGGGCTGATCGAGTTCGTGGAGAAGATCGCGGAGAGCACGGGGCTACCGGTGGGAATCAAGTCCGCCGTCGGGGAGGGCGAGTTCTGGCAGGCGCTCGCCGAGCGCATGGCGGCCACCGGCGGCGGCCCCGACTTCGTCACCGTCGACGGCGGCGAGGGTGGGACCGGCGCCGCGCCGCTCTCCTTCTCCGACCACGTTGCGCTGCCCTTCAAGCTCGGCTTCTCCCGCGTCTACGCGACCTTCGCGCGCGAAGGCCTGGCCGAGGACGTGGTCTTCATCGGCTCGGGCCGCCTCGGGTTCCCCGACTCGGCGCTCTTCGCGTTCGCCCTCGGTTGCGACCTGATCAACGTCGGTCGCGAGGCGATGATGTCGATCGGCTGCATCCAGGCCCAGCGCTGCCACACCGGCCGCTGCCCGACCGGGGTTGCCACGCAGTCGCGCTGGCTCATGCACGGGCTCGATCCGGAGCTGAAGTCGAGCCGCGCCGCCAATTACCTCGTCGCGTTTCGCGCCGAGCTGCTCGCCCTGGTGCGCACCTGCGGCGTGACGCACCCCGCCCTGGTCACTCCCGAACACATCGAAATCGTTTCCGAGCGCTACGGGTCTGCGCCGCTTGCCGATGTCTTCGGCTACGCGCCGGACTGGCCGCTGCTGTCGGCCGTCCGGCGCCGTCAGATCGAGGACTCGCTGGCTTACGCGGGAGCGGAGCCGGCCGCGTAAGCACGTGGCGGTGTGGGGGCCGCAACGGCCAAGGCGCGCTCGGAGTCTCACGCAGCCCTGAAGCCGGTCGAGGCGTGACCCGAACTTCACAGGATCTTTATGCCGAGGTACCAAATCTGTATGCGGCATTCATGCGCCGGGATCTACCGTGGATTGAGCAGAGAACCCACGACCGTTCTGTCCACGATGAGGCCAATTCCGGCAATCAGATTCAGAGGCAACGCGAGACATGAGGAGTCACTCGCGGCTCGGACGCCACTCACTCTTCGCCTGCGGGTTCTCTTCAGGCGGGGCGCGCTTGACCGGGAGCTGGCTGAAGGCTGTCCGCCCGACGCTGTCAGTGATCGCGGGTTGCGCGCTCGACAACTGACCGAGCCGGCCAGCTGCCGACGGCTGGCCGCTTCGTTGCGAAGCTGCGTTGAGGACGCCGAAAACCCGCGGCGAGGTGGGTTCAGCTCGGCGATCCCGGTGCGCCGGGACGTCGTGCTGATTTGGCGCGACGCCTTTCTGAATCTCGCTGAGCGTCTCGAGCGACCGGCCGCTGTCAGCGCCACCGGCGTCGCGCGTGTGCTGCGCCTGCTTACCGAGGGGGGAGGCCCGCTGTATGACCCTTGCTCGGAACGTCTGATGGGCGATGTCCTCTGCTGGGTGGCGGAGGGGTTTTCCGAATGCCCGCCGCATTGCTGGCGGTGCCCGGTGATCATGAAGCTCGATCCGGCGCACGTCGCCTGGACCTGCGCTCGCTGCGGCGCGATTGCACTCAGCGAGGGCAAGGAGACGGTGCCATCGGCATCGTGGTCTGGCGACGCCTGAATCGCACGACTTGAGAAGCAGTCGGGGCGCAGTGACGCAGGAGTCACGCAGCCGCCGCCGACTACGGGATGGTCGCCGGTCTGCTGGCCTATCTGCTGACCTCGACGAGGTGATCGAGCACTTTTCCCTCGATGGGCCGCAATCTCTTCGTCGGCTTTGGCGACGATCCCGAGAAGGCCAGGTGCTCGATCGAGAGCGCCCAACGCCGGATGCGCGACCAGGCACCGCTCTCGTCGTAACACCCATCTCGCGTGGGCGACGAGGTCAAAGCGGCTCCGGCGAGCACCAGACCTCAAAACCCACCAAGGCAATAGCGAGAAAGGCAACCCTCAACCCCGAGAGTCAAGCCCCAACGCCACAGCCAGAACCACCACAACGGCCTGAAACTCACTCGAACCTTCTGGCGCTCTTTCAGGGCGCCCGAAAACCACAACCGCAAAACCCCTCACGCACTATCACCTGGAGGTGAGCCTTAACAAAGCCTCCGGGGCGCCGAGCCCCCTTTTTGGACAGAGGAGGCGATGCTCTCGATCGGAAAGCTCGGCGCCGGCCAGGAGCGCTACTACCTGGACAAGGTCGCCGAAGGCGCCGAGGACTACTACTCCGGCGAGGGCGAGGCCGAGGGCTACTGGCTCGGCGACGCCGCCGAGGACCTCGGCCTCGCAGGGCAAGGTCGAGGCCGACCAGCTGACCGCGATGCTGACCGGCAGCAACCCGTCGACGGCGAGCCGCTCGGCGATGCGCGCCGTCCCCGGCCGCGGCCCGGTCCCCGGCTTCGACCTCACCTTCTCGGCCCCGAAGTCGGTCTCCCTGCTCTGGGCGCTCGGCGGCCCGTCAGGCCGCCGTCGAGGTCGCCGACGCCCACCGCGCGCCGTCGAAGCCGCCCTCGGCTACCTGCAGCGCGAGGCCTGCTGGACCCGGCGCGGAGCAGGCGGCAGAGTTCGTCCCGGGCAACGGCTTCCTCGCCGCCGCCTACCCCCACCGCTCCTCGCGCGCCGGCGACCCCCAGCTCCACACCCACGTCCTGATCGCCAACGCGACCAAGGGACCGGACGGCCGCTGGACCCGCCTCTACCACCCGGCGATCTACGAGCACGCCAAGACCGCCGGCTACATCTACGAGGCCCACCTCCGCCACGAGCTGACCCAGTCGCCTCGGCGTCGAGTGGCAGCCGGTCCGCAACGGCATCGCCGAGATCGAGGGCTTCGACGACGACCACCTGCGCGAGTTCTCGACCCGCCGGCCGAGATCCTCGAGGCGGCGGGCCCGGACGCCTCGGCCCGCGCCCGCCAGGTCGCCAACCTTGACCACCCGCGAGGCCAAGGAGCGCGACCTGACGCGCGAGACCCTGCGCGAGCGCTGGCGCGTCAAGGGCGCAGGAGATCGGCCTTGACCGCGAGACGATCGAGCGAGCTTCGACCCGAGGCGTCAGGAGATCCGACTCGGCGCCCCGCCGCGGCCCGCACGGTCTCCACGCAGCAGGTCGACCGCGCGGTCACCGCCCACGTCTCCCACTTCGACCGCCGCGACGCGATCCAGGCGGTCGCGAACACGCTGCCCAACGGCGCGCCGGCGCATGAGGTCGAGCAGCTCGCCGACGCCTTCCTCGCCTCGGAGTCGGTGATCCGGATCGCCGAGAGCCCCAAGGGCGAGCGCTTCACCACGCAGCCGCATCTGGGAGCTGGAGCGCGAGGCGCTGGCGACGGCCGAGCGGATGCAGGCGCAGCGGACCGCGTCCCGCCGGCGAGCTGATCGCCGCCAGGGTGATCGCACGCCCGCCCGACCCTGAAGGCCGACCAGCGCGAGATGGTCCACCGCCTGCTCGACCGGCCGCGAGGGCTCGACGGTCGTGATCGGCGAGGCGGGGACCGGCAAGACCTACGCCACCGTGGCCGCCGCCGAGGGCTGGGCGCAGGCGGGGATCGAGCTGCGCGTCGCGGCGCCGACCTGGCGGGCGGCCAACGTGCTGCGCGCCGAGGGCCTTGACGCGACCAGCATCGCCCGGCTGCTCGCGCGAGCTCGACCGCGCGGCGAGGAGGGCGGCGAGGCGCTCGGCTCCGGCTCGGTGCTGCTGATCGACGAGGCCGGGATGGTCGACTCGGCGACCCTGGCCCGCCTGATCGACCACGCCGAGGCGGCCGAAGCCAAGCTCGTCCTGATCGGCGATCCACGAGCAGCTGGGGGAGATCGAGGCCGGCGGCCTGTTCCGCGGCGCTCGCCGAGCGCAGCGAGCCGATCCACCTCGATGAGGTGATCCGCCACCACCACGACACTCGACCGCGAGGCGGCGAAGCGGATCCGCGAGGGCGAGGGCCGCGAGGCGCTGGATCTCTACCGCTCCGCCGAGCGGGTGATCGTCGCCCCCGACGCCGAGGCCCGCCGCGAGGCGATGGTCGCCGACTGGTGGGAGATCCTTCGAGCGCGGCGAGGACGCGGTGATGGTGGCGAAGCGAAACGCCGAGGTCGCAGAAGCTGAACGAGCTGGCGCGGGCGGCTGATGCAGGAGGAGGGCCGGCTCGGCGAGCGAGGAGATCGAAGTCGGCGAGGCGCGCTTCGCCGCCGGCGATCAGGTCATCACCCGCGTCAACGACCACGCCAGCCGAGATCTACAACCGCGAGCGCTGGCGGGTCGCCGAGGTCGACGCCGAGCAGCGCGACCGTCGTCCTGCGACGGCATCGACCAGGCGAGGCGGGTGAGGTCGACGCCGACTACCTGGCGCGGACCAACCCCACGACGACGCCCCGGCGCTCCAGCACGCCTACGCGGTGACCACCTACTCGGCCCAGGGAGCGACCGTCGATCGCGCCTTCGTGATGGCCGACCCCTCGATGGACAAGCAGGAGCTCTACGTCGCCGCCTCGCGCAGCCGCGAGGAGACCTACCTCTACGCGACGCCGGAGATCCAGGTCGAGCGCGAGGAGATCGCGCCGCGCTCGCCCTATCTGCGCGAGGGCATCCCGCACATCGCCGAAGCCGCCGAGCGCGACCGCGCCCAGGTCGCAGCCCACGACGTGGCGCAGCTCGAGGCGTTGCCGGCCAGCGAGCTGATCGAGCGGCGCGGCGGGCTTCGGCAGGGTCGCCCGGAGAAGGGGGTAAGGCACACGGATACGCGAAGCCACCGAGGAGGTCGCGCTCAGGCAGCCCTGGCGAGCATCGAGCGCCAGATCGAGAATGCCCAGGGCGCGGGGCGGGCGGGGCGCAAGGAGTTGCCCCAGCGATGGCGCACTCACGAGTGGGTGAGCATGGGCCTGGAGAACAGGCAGCGGAACCTTGCGGAGCTGCCTCAGCCGCATGACCTGCGGGCGATCAGAGCCGAGCTTGCGATGATCGAGCAGGTGCTTGCAGAGCGAAGGGAGCTGACCGTCACCGCGGCCCGCATCGCGCCGCCGGACTACATCACGAAGGAGCTGGGGGAGAGGCCGACCGATCCGACCAAGCGCAAAGTCTGGGAGTACGGGGTGGAGGTGGTCGAGGGCTATCGCCAGGAGCACGGCGTCAAGGACAGGGGCCGGGCCTTCGGGACGAAGCCGAAGGAGCCCGCTGAGCGAGCCGCTCGCAAGCAGGCGCAGCGACAGCTTCAGCGGCTTCAGCGGGACCTGGGCAAAGGCAAGCAGCTCGGCCGCTCACGGGACTCGGGGCGCTCGCTCGGGATGGGGCGGTAACGATCTCGCGCCGATCGCCCTGGCGGCGACCCGTCGCGTGACGGGCGAGATTTGTCGCGATCTTGTTCCCCTATTTTGCGGTTCTGCGCGCCACGTGTGTCCAGGGACGCCCCTAGAGTGAGCACGATGAATGCCGCAGAGCAACGTCGCGAAGAAGCGCACTTCCGCAAGGTGGAGGGCGCGATGCTCTACATCGAAGACGCCGCCCGTCGCCTCGACGAAACGGCCAAGGAGCTGAAGAAGGACGGGGCGCCGGCGTATCTGATTGCGGCCCTGGAGACTGCCGCCGGCGCGGCACGGGCCGACCACGCGCGGTTGATGAAGTCGGTCTACTGGCGAGCGCCTTCCAGCGACCAGGGCGAGCTGATCGCGGCCGGTGACGAGCAGCAGCGCCTCGCGTCCTAGCCGGCCCCGATGCCCCTCAGCGGCGAGGAGATCAGGGCCAACCTGACGCGGTTCGTCGCGCGCTGGAGCTTGCGGGACGGATACGAGCGCGGCGAGGCCCATACCTTCCTCACCGAGCTCTTCGACTGCTACGGGCAGCGCCTCTCGCAGACCCCGCGTGGAAGCAGAAGCGCGACCCCGGCTCGCCAGTACGCCTGCTGTTCGTCCACAGCAGGCGCGTCGGGCTCGACCATCGAGGCGCCCGCTTTCGGTGGAAGGGAGCATTCTCGCTCGGCAGGTCTTCGTCCAGCAGGTGCCGGCGCCGAGCCCTTGTAAAGTCGCGCCCCGTGGAGGGTCAGCAGACATGCTCGCTGCCGGATGATCTGAGCGGTAGGGTGCAGTGATCGTGCGCGTTGACGTCGGTGGTGTTGGTATTGAGTATCAGGTGACCGGTGAGGGTCGCCCGGTGGTGTTGCTGCATGGGTTTCCGGATTCGGGGCGACTATGGCGGCATCAGGTCCCGGTGCTGGCGCAGGCGGGGTTCAAGGTCATCGTCCCTGACATGCGTGGCTATGGCCGATCGGACAAGCCGGCAGAGGTGGACGCCTACACGATGGACCTGCTTGTCGGTGACGTGCTGGCTGTGATCGGCGCGGCGGGCGCCGATCGGGCCCATGTGGTGGGTCACGACTGGGGGGCCGGCGTAGCGTGGGCCACTGCGTTGATGGCCGCCGAGCGCGTCGACCATCTTGTCGCGATGTCGGTCGGGCATCCCGCGACGTTCTTCGCGGACGGCTTCGAGCAGTACGAAAAGTCGTGGTACATGCTCCTGTTCCAGTTCGCCGGAGTCGCCGAGCAGTGGCTGTCGGGCGATGGCTGGGCCAACTTACGTGCTTGGGGGCGGCACCCCGACACGGATGCGGTGATCGCCGAATTGGAGGCTGACGGCTCGCTGACTCCTGGACTGAACTACTACCGGGCGAACATTCCCCCTGAGCGCTTTCTGCTCTCCGGCTTGCAGCCGCCCCCGATACAGGTGCCGACCATGGGCGTGTGGAGCTCAGGCGACTTCGCGCTCACCGAGGGCCAGATGACCAGGTCGGCCGGGGCGGTGGCTGGTCCGTGGCGCTACGAGCGCCTCGATGGCCCGGGACACTGGATGCAACTGCAGGCGCCGGATGCGGTGAACCGGCTGCTGGTAGATTTCCTGCCGGCATGAGCTGCTGTCGTTTCGAGTTGTGCTGCGGTGCCCGTGAGCGCGGTGAGCGGGGCGGGGGCTGAGCGAAGAATGACTAGGATCGTGGTGTTGGGGGGTGGGGTGTGCGGGCTGGCATCAGGGCTGATGCTGGCGCGCGACGGGCACGAGGTCACGGTGCTCGAGCGCGACGCGGATCCCGTGCCGGAGTCCGTCGATGAGGCGTGGGAGAAGTGGTCGCGCGATGGCGTGGCTCAGTTCCGTATGGCTCATTTCCTGCAGCCCGCGGGTCGCGTGGTGCTGGAGCAGGAACTCCCCGACGTGTTCGATGGGCTCGTCGCGGCGGGCGCGATGCGTCTGGATTTGCTTGGGTCGATGCCCCCCAACCTGGCCGATGGCGGCCCAGGGTCAGGCGATGAGCGGTTCGTGACCTACACCGCTCGCCGCCCGGTCTTCGAGCAGGTCTTGGCAGCCGCAGCTGAGGGCGAGCCCGGCGTGGAGGTGCGCCGGGGCGTGGCTGTGAAGGAGCCGATCATTCAGGCCGGCAACGGGACGCCGCACGTGACCGGCGTCCGCCTTGACTCGGGCGAGACGCTGCAGGCCGATCTCGTGGTGGACGCGATGGGCCGGGGCTCGCAGCTGCCGCGCTGGTGTAGCGACGCGGACATCGGGCCTCTGCACGAGGAGTCCGAGGATTCGGGGTTCATCTACTACGGCCGGTTCTTCCGTTCGGCGGACGGTACGACGCCGCAGCCCTACGGTCCTCTGCTGGCGCCGATCGGGACCTTCTCGATCCTCACCCTCCCGTCGGACAACGGCACCTGGGCGGTGACCACCTACATCTCAAGCGGAGACCAGCCGCTGAAGCGGATGCGCGATCCCGACGCGTGGAGTGCCGTCGTTGAGGCGTGCCCAGCGCATGCGCACTGGCTGGAGGGCGAGCCGATCAGCGACCTCATGGCGATGGGCGGTGTGATCGACCGCTACCGCCGCCCGCTGCGCGACGGGCGGCCCCTGCTCACCGGCATCGCGCTGCTCGGCGACGCCTGCGCGTGCACGAACCCCTCGCTCGGTCGCGGGATCTCTCTCGGACTGGTGCACGCGCAGTCCCTGCGCGAGGTCGTCAGCTCGCATTTGGAGGATCCGTTGGAGTTCGCGCTGGCGTGGGATGAGGCCACCGAGGCGCGGTTGACTCCCTGGTATCGGGAGACGGTCGCCGAGGATCGCAGCCGGCTGAGCGAAATCGAGGCGCTGCGCGAAGGATTGGAGCCACCACAGCCGAGTGACCCGTCGCAGGCCTTGCGGGGAGCGCTGCTCACGGCGATGCTGCACGATCCCGACCTCTTCAGGGCCTTCCTGGAGTCCCGCTCCTGCCTGACGCCGTTGAGCGAGACCTTCGCGCAGGACGGCGTGCCCAAGCGCATCCTCGAGCTGGCGGGTCAGCACGAGCGCCTGCAGATGCCAGGCCCTGACCGCAAGGATCTGCTGCGGCTGCTCGGTTGATATGGCGAGGGCAAACGGGTGATGGGGCAGCGGCGACGATCCGGACATCCTCGCCACGCGCGGTCCTCGCGTGTTGCGAACGCGTCCCCGAGTAGCGCTCACGTGCTCGCTCCGGACGAAGAGGAGGACTTCGCTCAAGGCAGGGCAGGCGGATGCCGATCTGGGCTGAATGGCGTCTCGGGTGCTGAAGCTGCGGCGGCCTGACGTGTGCTGCGTTTGCGGTGCTGCCTTGCCGGCGGGGTCGCGGGCTGGCTGGGACGCCGAGGCGCGGACGGTCACATGTGCGACTTGTCTTGAAGCGGCCGTACCTGTCGCTGCCGACGCGACGCAGTCCGGACTCGATCGTGGGCAGCCGGGTGCCAGCTTGGCCCGCGAGTACGAGCGGCGCAAGAACAACCGAGAAAGCCGTACACGCAAGGCCCATCCGCGGATCGGCGGGCTGTTGCTCGCATTGCGCGAGCCGCCCCAACACGAGTCGGCCTTTCATCGCGGCGACTTCGGAGAGAAGGCGGTCGCGCAATCACTGGAACAGCGCACCGCGGACGGGCCGGCGATCATCCTGCACAATCGCCGCATACCCGGCGGACGCGGCGATATCGACCACCTCGCCGTCGTCCCATCCGGCGTGTTCGTCATCGACGCCAAGGACATAAAGGGAGCGGTGCGCGT
This sequence comes from uncultured Solirubrobacterales bacterium, assembly GCA_963749605.1. Taxonomy (GTDB): domain Bacteria; phylum Actinomycetota; class Thermoleophilia; order Solirubrobacterales; family 70-9; genus CAVVNN01. The sequence continues at coordinate 26,368 of CAVVNN010000002.1, forward strand.
AGCCAGACCCCTGTTCAGGGCCGAGAAGCTTCTGGTCTCCGGGCGTGACCGCACCAAGCTCATCGATGGCCTCGATCGCCAGGTGGCCGTCGCGCGGAACGCGCTGGATGACAACGGCCACCCGGACGTGCCGGTGCAGGGCGTGCTGTGTTTCACGAAGGCCGATCTACCGGTGCTCGGCACCCTGAAGATGCGGGGGCATCTCCTGCTCTACCGCAGGGCGCTTGCCAAGAGGCTGAATGCGAACGGGCCGTTGGGGGCCCCGACGATCGACGCGCTTGGACACGCTCTCGCAGCGGCCCTCCCGCCTGCCTAGGCCCTCTGGAGTGGGCGCCGGTCGCCATCGTTCGCATGCCCGAGCTGCACTTCGCGCACGAAAGTTCGGGACATATTTGGGACACATTTTGCTAATCGTGCGCTTCGGCACTTGTAAAACATGTCGATTTGCGGGGACGAAGTGCATGCCGGAGGAGGGACTCGAACCCCCGACACGCGGATTATGATTCCGCTGCTCTAACCAGCTGAGCTACTCCGGCGGGGAGGGGGATGGTAGCGGCGCGGGGTTGGGGGCTGTGGCTGCGATCCTTGGGGGATGGAGCGTGGATCGCCGCGGGCTTCCGGGTCGGTTTGGGCCGCCATGCGGCCGCTGCTCGTCGGGTTCCTGCTGGTGGCGGACGCGTCCGTGGTTGCGGCGCTGGCGATTGCTCGGCCCGGCGGGTGGCTGCCGCCGTTCATCGCCTTCGGCTCGCTGCTGCTCGGCTTCGTCTGGTTCGAGGTTTGGTCGCTGCGGCATCGCCACGACGCTTGAACGCCGCCGCCGGAATTCCGTTCCGACGCGTAGCCTTCTCGAGGATGAGCGGGGATTTGGACATGGCGATCCGCACGATTGTCCGAGGCTGCGTGGCGGTGGAACCCGGCGAGGAGGTGCTCGTCATCTGCAACCCGGTGACCGAAGAGCTCGGCGCGCTGATGCGGATCGAGGCGCAGGGCGACGGGGCCGACGCGACCCTGGCGGTGATCTCCGAGCGCGACTCGCATGCCGCCGAGCCGCCTGCCCCTGTCGCCGCCGCGATGGCCGCCGCCGACGTGGTCCTCGCTCCGACCATCCAGTCGCTCTCCCACACCGCCGCCCGCAAGGCGGCGAGCGAGGTGGGGGTGCGGATCGCCACGCTGCCCGGCGTCACCGAGGAGATGCTGGCGCGGGTGATGAGCGCCGACCTCGGCGAGTTGGGTAAGCGCGGGCGGGCGGTCGCCTCGGCCCTGACGAAAGGTTCCGCGGCGCGCATAACCTGCCCCAACGGCAGCGACCTGCTGTTGGGCCTGGAGGGGCGCACGGCGATCCCCGACGCCGGCGAACTGAAGCGCAGGGGCGCCTTCGGGAACCTGCCCTGCGGCGAGGGGTTCATCGCCCCGGTCGAGGGCACGGCGGAGGGGACGCTGGTGGTCGACGGCTCGATCGCCGGCGTCGGCCTGCTCGAGACGCCGGTCGAGCTGACCGTGCGCGAAGGCCACCTGGTCGGCGCCACCGGCCCTGAGGGCGCGAAGCTGATGGAGTTGCTGACCGTCCACGGCCCCGACGGCACCAACGTCGCCGAGTTGGGGATCGGCACCAACGAGGAGGCGATCCTCACCGGCAACATCCTCGAGGACGAGAAGATCCTCGGCAGCGCGCACGTGGCCTTCGGCGCCTCGGCGGCGATCGGGGGGACCGTGCAGGTGCCGGTCCACCTCGACTGCGTCGTGCTCGAGCCGACGGTCGAAGTCGACGGCCGGCCGATCGCTGCCGGCGGCGAGCTGATGGTCTGAGTCATGTCGGTGCTGCTCGCCGTCCCCAACGTCTCGGAGGGGCGCGACGCGGGGCGGATCGCCTCGCTGGTGACCGCGTTCTCCCGCGGCGTCTCCCTTCTCGACCGCCACTCCGACGCCGACCATAACCGCACGGTCCTCACCCTCGGCGGCTGGCCGGGGAGCCTGCTCGACGCACTCCTCAGCGGCGCCGAGGAGGCGATCGAGACGGTCGACATGTCGCGGCACCGGGGCCTGCACCCAGCGATCGGAGCGCTCGACGTCTGCCCGGTCGTCTGGCTCGATCCGGCCGACCGTGCCGCCGCCCGCACCGAGGCGATCGAGATCGCCGACCAACTCGGCGGACTCGGCGTGCCGGTCTTCCTCTACGGGGAGCTGGCGACCCGGCCCGAGCACGCCGAGCGCGCCTACTTCCGCAACGGCGGCCTGGCCGAGCTCTGGCTGCGGATGGAGGGAGGAGAGCTGCGGCCCGACCGCGGTCCCGGCCTGCCCCACCGCACCGCCGGCGCGACCCTCGTCACCGCGCGCCCGCCGCTCGCGGCCTTCAACGTCGAGCTCGACAGCGGCGACGTCGAGATCGCCCGCGCGGTCGCCGCTGGCCTGCGCGAGTCCGGCGGTGGGCCGCGCGGGGTGCGGGCGATCGGGCTGCCGCTCTCCGGCGGGCGCGCTCAGGTCTCGACCAACGTCCACGATCCGCTCGCGGTGCCGCTGGGGGCGGTGATCGAGCGAGTGCGCGAACTGGCCGCGCCGCTCGGCGCCCGGCCGGTCGAAGCCGAGCTGGTAGGCCTGGTTCCCGAGGGCGCGCTGGCCGGCTACCCGGATGACGTGCCGATCCGCGACCTCGACCCCGCGCGTCGCGTGATCGAGCGGCGGCTCGCGACCTCGACCGATTAGACAATCGATCGTCTAGATTCAAGCCGTGGCCCAGACTAAGAAGAAGCGCCAGCGCAAGCGCCGCGGCACTCAGGGCGGCCGCGTCGACGCCAACCGCCGCCCAGGCCGCCCCCGCAGCCGCGAGGAGGCGAAGGCCCGGGCCCGCGCCTCCCGCAAGGCCGGCCCCAAGGCCGGCCCCAAGGCCGACCTGCCGCCGACCTGGCGCGGGGCCGCCCTCCGCGGCGTCGTTGCCGCCGTCATCTTCACCTTCCTCCTGCTGCTGCTCTTCAAACGAGCGCCCGGCGCCGCGTTCGGCCTCGGCGCCTTCATGCTCGTCTTCTACATCCCAGCCGGCTACTACATCGACCTGACCATGTGGCGGCGGCGGGAGCGGGGGAGGATCCGCGAGCGGGAACGACAGTGAGCCTCGACGTCCGCATGCTCACGGTCGGCCAGATCGCCGAGAACTGCTTCCTGCTGCGCCGCGAGGGCTCCGACCGGGCCCTGATCGTCGACCCCGGCGAGGAGCCCGAGCGGATCCTCGCCGAGCTGGAGGAGATGGGCGCCACCGCCGAGGCGATCCTCGTCACCCATTGTCACTTCGACCACATCGGCGCCGTCGCGCCGGTGGCGGCGGCGACCGGCGCCCCCGTCTACTGCCCGGCGATCGAGGCCCCGATCCTCGCCGACATCATGGCCTTCGTCCCCTGGGAGGGGTTCGGCCCCTACGAGAGCTACGAGGCCGACGAGAAGGTGAGCGGCGGCGAGACGCTGGAGCTGGGCGGGCTCGAGCTGGACGTCATCTCCACCCCCGGCCACAGCCCCGGCCACGTCACCTACTCGGTGCGCGGCGAGGACGCGATCTTCTCCGGCGACGTCCTCTTCCAGGGCTCGGTCGGGCGGGTCGACCTGCCCGGCGGAGACGGGCCGACGCTGGTCGAGTCGATTCGCACCCTGCTCGATTCCCACCCCGAGGAGACTGTCGTCTATCCCGGCCACATGGGGACGACGACGCTGGGGGCCGAGCGCGCATCGAATCCGTTCCTGGCCTCGCTGGCGCGATAGCCGCCCTCCGCAGGTAAGGTCGCGGCCAGCATGGCTCGCAAGTACCAGGCGCCTCGTGGCACCTTCGACGTTCTGCCCGAGCAGGCGCGCGCCCGGGCGCGGATCGAGGGCATCGCCGCGGAGATCTTCGCCCGCGCCGGCTACGAGCCGATCGCGACGCCGGCCTTCGAGGACACCGAGCTGTTCGAGCGCGGGGTCGGTCGCTCCACCGACATCGTCCGCAAGGAGATGTTCACCTTCGAGGACAAGGGCGGGCGCAGCATCACCCTGCGGCCGGAGGGGACGGCGCCGATCTGTCGCGCCTACCTCGAGCACGGCATGCACAAGCTGGCGCAGCCGGTGAAGCTCTCCTACCTCGGGCCGTTCTTCCGCCACGAGCGCCCGCAGGCCGGCCGCTACCGCCAGTTCCACCAGGTCGGGGTCGAGGCGATCGGCACCGACTCGCCGTTCGCCGACGCCGAGGCGATCGTGTTGCTGGCCGATCTTCTCACCGAGCTGGGCGTGCCGGGGGTGGAGCTGCGGCTGGGCAGCCTCGGCTCGCTCGAGGCGCGGCGCGCCTACCTGGACGAGCTGAAGGCGTACCTGCACGCCCACGAGGCCGAGCTGTCCCAGGACGTGCGCGAGCGGATCGACGTCAACCCGCTGCGTGCCTTCGACGCCGACGACGAGGGGACGCAGGGGGTGATGGCGAGCGCGCCGACGATCGTCGAGCGGCTGGAGGGCGAGGACGCCGAGCACTTCGCCGAGGTGCGGGCGCTGCTCGACGCCGCGGGAGTCGAGTACACGATCGACCCGGCCCTGGTGCGCGGACTCGACTACTACACGCGGACGATCTTCTCCTTCGTCTGCGAGGGCCTCGGCGCGCAGTCGGAGGTCGGCGGCGGCGGCCGCTACGACGGGCTGATCGAGCAGCTCGGCGGGCCGCCGACGCCGGCGGTCGGCTGGGCGGCGGGGATCGAGCGCATTCTGCTGGCCCTGGGCGAGGACGCGGAGGCGGCCGGGCGCGACGTCTTCGTCGCTGTCGCCGACGACGGGCAGCGGAGGCGGGCGATGGTGCTGGTCGGCGAGCTGCGCCACGCGGGCTTTTCTGCCGAGCTGGATCTCGCCGGGCGCAGCCTCAAGGGCCAGCTCAAGCACGCCGATCGTGTCGGCGCGCGCCGCGTGCTCATCCTCGAGGCCGACGGCAAGACGCAGATTCGCGACATGGCCTCGGGCGAGCAGCGCCCGGTCGACACGGCGAACCTGATCGACGTGCTCGCGGAGGAGCGGCGATAGCGGTGGCCCTGCGGGACTGGCTTCCGCGCTCGTGGCGCCCCGCTCCCGGCCCGGGCAAGACCCCGATCCACGTCGACGACCCCGACTTCGACAGCTGGGAGGTGGTGCGAGACTTCGGCGAGGTGAGGACGGCGCGCGCTTGGCATCAGGCGCTGGTCGAGGCGGGCATCGAGGCGGTCCTCACCGCCGACTGGCCACTGGACCGCTTTGGCCGCGGCGACATCGCCCTGCGGGTGCCGGGAGACCGCTGGAGCGAGGCCGAGCTGCTGCTCTCGAACCTCGACGACTCGGACTGACTGACAGTGGCTGCACCCCCTGCGCGGTGCTACGGTTGAGCCGAGGCTCGAGCCCGTACGCGAGCCGTCTCACCGTTTGACCCAACACAAACGGCGCGGGAGCTGGAGTCTTCCCTCCCCTTGGGGTCGGAAGCAGGCACCCACCTTCACTTGAAGGGATCAAAGCCAGAGGCGGCAACGGCGAGTTGGGGCCTCGTTTGCGCTCTACTCTTTGGCAATGAGTCGGGAGCTTCTCGAGCAGTACCTGAGCGACGGGAGCCGGCTGGGGCCGGTGCCGGACGGCGCCTTCACCGGTGCGGCCGGGGGGGCTGCGTGCGGCGACCTGTCTCGGATCTCGCTGGTGCTCGACGACGGTCGCGTCGCGGAAGGGACCTTCGACGCTGAGGGATGCGGGGCCACTCGCGCCGCCACCGCCGCCACGCTCGATCTCGTTTGCGGCCGCAGCGCGCTCGCCGCCGCTCGGGTCGGGGCCGATGAGATCGACGCCGCGGTCGGGGGGCTGGCTCCCGCCAAGCGGCACGCCGCCCAGCTCTCGGCCGACGCGCTGCACCGGGCGCTGGCGAGCGCCGCGGCCTCCTCGGAGCGGCTGGCGCCGGCGGCCGGCGGACGCGTCGCGGTGGCGATGTCGGGCGGGGTCGACAGCGCCGTCGCCGCTTTGCTCGAACGTGAGCGCGGAGTCGAGGTGGTGGGAGTCACGGTGAAGCTCTGGGCCGACCCCGAGACCGACGGCGCCAAGGCCTGCTGTTCCCCGGAGGCCGTGCTCGGCGCCCGCGCCCTCGCTCACTCGCTTGACATCCCGCATCTCACCCTCGACCTCGAGGAGGACTTTCGCCGCCGGGTCGTCGGCGAGTTCGTCTCCGGATACGCGGCCGGAAGCACGCCAAACCCCTGCATCCTCTGCAACGGCGAGGTCCGGATCGCGGCGATGGTCGACCTCGCCGAACGGCTCGGCGCGACGCACCTCGTCACCGGCCACTACGCGCGGGTCGTCGACGACGGCGAGGGGCCGCTGCTCGCTGCGGCGGCGGACGAGGCCAAGGACCAGAGCTACATGCTGGCGGCGCTGCCGCCCCGCCTATTGGACCAGCTGCGCTTTCCGCTCACCGACCTGACCAAGCCCGAGGTGCGGGAGATCGCTTCCCGCCACGGCCTCGCGGTTGCCCACAAGCCCGAGAGCCAGGACCTCTGCTTCCTCGCCGGGCAGGGCAAGCAGCGCTTCCTGCGCCGCCACGGCGACCTTCCCGACCGCGAGGGCGCGCTGCTCGACCGTTCCGGCCGCGGACTCGGCCGCCACCCCGGCCATCACCACTTCACGGTTGGGCAGCGCCGTGGCATCCGCGTCTCGGCCCCCGAGCCGCTTTACGTGCTCGCCACCGACGCTGAGGCGAATACGGTCACGGTCGGCACCCGCGAGGAGCTCGAAACCAGGACGGTGCAGATCCGCGACGCGATCCTGCATCGCGATGGCTCGACGGTCGACTCCGTGCGGTTGCGGTACCACTCGCGCATGCTCCCCGCGTCGGTCTCGGAGGTGGGGGCGGGTCGCCACGCCCGGCTCGAGATCGAGTTGGGTGAGGGCTTCGCCGGCGCGTCCCCCGGCCAGACAGCCGTCCTGCTGGCCGGGGGCGCGATCGTCGGTCACGGCGCCATCGCCGGATAGAGGCCGGCGCCGAGTTCCTGCGTCAGCTGCTCTGGCTCTTGTGTTCGTCGCGACGCAGGTGCGCGGCGGCGACCACGCACTGGCTGAACGGCGTGCCCTTCTGCCCCTTGACGTGCTTCTTGCTCAGGCCTTTGCACGCCTGGCGGGGGGTGAGGTTCTGGTTGTGAGCGGCGTGGGCGAGTGCGGTGACGCACTGGCTGAACGGCGTCCCCTTCTGTCCCGCGACGTGCTGCTTGCTCGCGCCCTGTTCGTTGCAGAGGCGGCCGTAGGCTTTCGCCTGCGGAGGCGGGCTCTGGGTGTATTCGTTCTGGCTGCTGCCCGTCGGGTGGTTACGCGCGGTGCCCTGGTTGGCGGGCGGCGATGCGAGCGCTATGGCCGGCGCCACGCTCAGGGCCAGCGCCCCGACGACTAACAGGACCTTCAGATGCGGCTTCATGGTGTCTCCTCTCGTTGTCGAGTTCTCGGTCTCTGAAACGGATCTGCGCCGTGGTTGTCAGGTCAAAACCCGCGATCCGTCGGTTCACGGTTCGGCCGGCTGTTCCGTGGCTCCGGTGCTCTGCTTTGGCGCCGGTCCTTCCGGCGGTGTCTTCGCCTGAGGTTGGCTGGAGCTCGCAGGCGGCGGGTGGGGGCTGGGGGACGAAGGATGCGATTGATGGGCGCGGGACGGGTGCGACGCCCGCCCGCCGTGGGATGCGCCGCTTCCCTTTGACGATCTCGACCCGTTCCCATGGCCCGGATGCGAGCTGGGAGTGGGATGCGCGTGGGGTCGATGGGAATGGCTGGCGGCTGTTTCGTTGCCGTGGGCAGAGGCCGTCGAGGCGTCGCGCCCGTTTCCGCTTTCGTTCGCGCCAGCCGTCGGCGAGGACGCTCCGTTGACGTTCGCCTGACCGTTCTGGACGGCTGCCTTCGCCGATACTTGTCGGGCTGACCCTCGTCGGGTCGCGTTCCCGGCGGAGGTCGCACCGCCGAGGGCGCCGGCGCCCTGGTCTGTCGCCGGCGTCCCCTGATCCGACCCTTCGGGCGAGCCCTGCGCTTCGCGCTGTTGCCGGCCCCCGCCCGCCGGCAGGACGTGGATCAACCCGCCGCGGTCGGCGGCGGACACTCCCACGGCGACGACGACGGCCACCGTGGCCGCGGACTTGACGAGCGCTGACCCGGCGAGCGCCTTGCCGGCGGCGCCGCCGCCGGCGGTCCCCAGGCTGGCCCCCGATGCGCCGTTGGCGCTGCCGAGGATGCCGTGCAGCAGGCCGGCCGCGGCGGCAGCCGGAAGCGGCGCGACCGCGGCAAAGTCGCGGCTGCGGTCGGAGATGCCGTCGCGGAAGGCCCGGCAATCGGGGCAGGCGCGCAGGTGGGCGCGGATGTCGCGACGGCGGATCGTGCGCCGATCGCCGTCGGAGAGCACATGGAGGACCTCCTCACAGGGCATCTCGCGCCCCTCGCTCATCTGTCGGAGCCCGACTCGCGCCTCGTAGAGGGTCTGCCGGGCGACCGCCGGCGAGGTGTCGAAGGCGGCGGCGATCTGCTCGAAGCTCAGTCCGGCCAGCTCCCGCATCACCAGCGCCCCGCGCTGGCGGCCGGGAAGCTCGTCGAGGTCGCCGATCAGCCGCCGCAGGCGCTGGCGAAGGTCCGCCGTCTCGGCGGCGCTCGGGCCCCCCGCCGCGAGCTCGGGGTCGATCTGCTCGACGGGACGGCGGCGTCGCAGCAGATCGACCGACTCGTTGTGGGCGATCCGGTACAGCCACGGCTTGAGCTGCACTCGCCGCTTCTCCCCTGGTAGCGAGCGCAATACCTTGACCATCGTGTTCTGAAGCGCGTCGTGGGCGTCCTCGGGATTGCCGACGATCGCCGCGCAGTAGCGGTAGAGGTCCTGGTGGTAGCGACGATAGATCGCGGCGAAGGCACGCCGGTCCCCCTTCGTCGCGCGACGGGCAAGCTGGTCGTCCGAGAGGAGCCGGGCGGCGCCGGGGCCCACGCTCGCGGTCGAGGGGGTTGCCTGCGTCACTAATCGACCTTGTCGGCATTCGGACACATCCAGTCAAGGGTAGGGGTCAGGCCTCCACTCCTTCAACGGTGGGAGGCGGCAAATGTCAGCGCGCGTTTGGGCCGGGAGCGGTACTGCGCTGGAGCCGCCCGCCGCTTAGGCTCTTTCCTTCATGAGGGCACAGGAGATCCGCGACACCTACCTCTCGTTCTTCGCCGAGCGAGGGCACAAGATCGTGCCCTCGGCCTCGCTGGTGCCCTCGGCGCACGACCCGTCGGTCCTGCTCACCACCGCGGGCATGCAGCCCTTCAAGCCCTACTTCTTGGGGCGCGAGAAGCCACCCGCCCCGCGCCTCGCCGACGTGCAGAAGTGCTTCCGCACCACCGACATCGCGGAGGTCGGCAACACCGCCCGCCACCTCACCTTCTTCGAGATGCTCGGCAACTGGAGCTTTGGCGACTACTTCAAGGGGGAGTCGATCCCCTGGGGCTGGGAGCTCTCGACCGAGGGCTTCGGCATGGACCCCGAGCGGATCTGGGTGACGGTCTTCGGCGGCGACGAGGAGCTCGGCCTCGGTCCCGACGAGGAAGCGATCGCACTCTGGGGCGCAATCGGCGTCCCCGACGAGCGGATCGTGCGCCTCGGCCGCGCCGACAACTTCTGGCAGGCGGGGCCGACGGGGCCCTGCGGCCCCTGCTCGGAGCTGTACCTGGACCGGGGGGAGGAGCTCGGCGCCCCCGGCGAGCGCCCCGGCGACGACTCCGACCGCTTCCTCGAGTTCTGGAACCACGTCTTCATGACCTACGACCTGGCCGAGAACGGCGTCCTGACCGAGTTGCCGATGCTCAACATCGACACCGGCATGGGACTGGACCGGATGGCGGCGATCCTCCAGGACGTCCCCTCGGTCTTTGAGACCGACCTGTTGCGGCCGCTGGTCGGCCTCGCCGAGGAGCTGTCGGGTCGCTCCTACGACGAGGGCGGCGCGGTCACTCGCGCGATGCGGATCCTCGCCGACCACTCGCGTGGCGCCGCCTTCCTGATCGCCGACGGCGTCGTCCCCTCCAACGAGGATCGCGGCTACATCCTGCGCCGGATCATGCGCCGGGCGATTCAGCAGGGGCGGACGCTGGGGCTCGAGTCGCCTTGGCTGGGCCGCTTCGCCGAGCGCACGATCGAGATCATGGGGAGCACGTATCCGGAGCTCGTCGCCGAGCGGGAGACGATCGCCCGCTGGGTCGGCGACGAGGAGGAGAGCTTCGGCCGCACCCTGGAGCGCGGCACCGAGCTGCTGGAGCGCCTGGTCGCCGAGGCGAAGGAGTCGGAGACCTCCTGGATCGAGGCCGCCGACGCCTTCAAGCTGCACGACACCTACGGGTTTCCCTACGACCTGACCAAGGAGCTGCTCGCCGAGCGGGGGCTCTCGGTCGACGACGGCGGCTTCGAGGAGCTGATGGAGGAGCAGCGCCAGCGCGCCCGGGGCGGCGCCGCCACCGCGCACGGCTCCGAGGATCGCCACGAGAAGGTGATCGCCTTCGCCGCCGCGGCGCCGCCGACCCGTTTCGTCGGCTACGAGACGCTGCGCGCCACCACCGGCCTCGCCGCGGTGCAGCCCCCAGATGGCGGCCGCGCGCTGGTGAAGCTGGAGGAGAGCCCGTTCTACGCCGAGGGCGGCGGCCAGGTCGCCGATTCCGGCCTCTTGCGCTGGAGTGGGGGAGAGGCAAGGGTCGTCGACGTCTACCGGGTGGGAGAAGACCAGGCGCTGGAGGTGGAGACTGGCAGCGGAGCGGTCGAGCCGGGGGTGGCGGTCGAGGCGGTCGTCGACCACGAAGCGCGCCACGCGACGATGCGCAACCACACCGCCACCCACCTCCTGCACGCGGCCCTGCGCGAGCGGCTCGGCCCCCACGTCCGCCAGGCGGGCTCGGCCGTCCGCCCGGACAAGCTGCGCTTCGACTTCACCCACGGCCAGGGTCTCAGCGCCGGGGAGCTGCGCGACGTCGAGGACCTCGTCAACGAGTGGGTGAAGGCGAGCCGCCCGGTCCGCTGGCTCAACATGGAGCGCGCCGAGGCCGAGCGGCTGGGGGCGATGGCGCTGTTCGGCGAGAAATACGGCGAGTGGGTGCGGATGGTCGAGGTCGACGGGGTCTCGCGCGAGCTCTGCGGCGGCACCCACGTCGCCAACACCGCCGCGATCGGCATCTTCAAGATCGTCTCCGAGGGCTCCAGCGCCGCCAACGTGCGCCGGATCGAAGCGCTCAGCGGCCCCGCCGCGATCGACTGGTTCCGCGAGCGCGAGGCGCAGCTGCGCGAGGCGGGCGAGCTGCTCGGCTCGCCGCAGGACCCGCTGGCCGGCGCCCGGCGTGCGGCGGAGCGGCTGCGCGAGGGGGAGGATGCGAAGAAGCGGGAGTGGGAGCGGCGCTTGGACCAGGACGTGAAGCAATTCGCGAGTGCGGCAACCGAAGTCGCCGGCATCGAGGTGGTCTCACATGACAAGCCCCTGCCTGCCGACCCGAAGCAGCTGCTCTCTCTGGCAAAACAGGTCCAGTCCGCACTGGGGGGCGGCGAGACGGCGATCATGCTGGGGGGGGTCGCAGGGTCGGAAGCGGAAAACAAGGTGGGGGTCGTCATCCTCCTCTCCAAGGCTGCGGTGGCGCGGGGTCTCTCCGCCGCAGAGCTCGTCAGCAGGGCAGCGGAATCGATCGGCGGGGGTGGCGGAGGCAGCGCCGAGATGGCTCAGGCCGGCGGCGGGGACTCCGGGAAGCTCGGGGAGGCATTTGCTGCGGCGCGCCGGATGATCGAGGAAAGGCTCGGCTAGTGCGGGTGCTCGCCCTCGATCACGGCACCGCCCGGATCGGCTGCGCCATCTCCGACCCCAGCGGCACGCTGGCGACGCCTCTGCCCACGATCGAGCCGCCCGAGGCGCGCTCGGTGGCGGAGCTGGTCGCCGAGCACGGGGTCGAACTGGTCGTCGTCGGGCTGCCGCTCCACCTCAGCGGCGAGGAGGGGAGCCAGGCTGCCCTCGCCCGCACGTTCTGCGCGGAACTCGAGGCGATCCTCGAGGTGCCGGTGAAGACCTACGACGAGCGCCTTACCACGCTGATGGCTGAGGCGAGCCGCCGCGCCGGGGCCGCCGCCGCCCCCGATTCGCTCGCCGCCGCCCACCTGCTCGAGGTCTACCTGGCGGCCAGCCCCGCGATCGAGGAGGATGGCGATGAGTGAGGGCTTCCTCGCCACCGAGCGTGAGCAGCGAAGACGCGAGCGCGAAGAGCGGCGAGTCAAGCCCGCGCATTCAAGCCGGCGTCGCCTTCTTGCTGGCGGAGCCATCGTCGTCGTCCTCGCCGGCCTCGTCGCAATCGCGGCGCTCGCCTACCGCCACTTCCACCGCAGTGCCGCGCCACCGCCCCCGGCGCTGAAGACGGTCACGGTCACGATCCCCGAGGGCTACAGCCGCCTCCAGACAGCGGCGCTGGCAAGGGAAGACGGCCTCCGCGGGGACTACGCGAAGGCCAGCAAGGGTCATGAGGGCTTCCTCTTCCCGGATACCTTCGAACTGAAGCGACACGCCCCCGTCCCCGACCTGGTCCGGTTGCAGCTCGAAGACTTCAAGCAGCGGATCGAGGGCGTGAACATGAGATACGCCCGCTCGAAGAACCTGACGGTCTACGACGTGGTCACGATCGCCTCGATGATCGAGCGCGAGGCTCAGCAGGAAGGCGACCGCAGGCTGGTTGCGGCGGTGATCTACAACCGCCTCCACGAAGGGATGCCGCTGGGGATCGACGCGACGATTCGCTTCGCGACCGGCAACTACACCAAGCCGCTCACCGAATCGGAGCTGGCCACGTCCTCGCCCTACAACACGCGTACCAACCTGGGCCTGCCGCCAGGGCCGATCGACAGCCCCGGCCTGGCCTCGATCGAAGCCGCCGCGCACCCGGCCAAGGCCGGCTACCTTTTCTACGTGGTCGAGCCCGGGACCTGCGGCAAGCTCGCCTTCTCCAAGACCGAAGCGGAATTCGAAGAAGACGTCGCCAGCTACAACGCAGCGCGCGAAGCCGCGGGCGGCAAGGCCCCGACCACCTGCAGGGAATGATGAGGCTGGCCGTCGTCGGGCACCCTGTCGGCCACTCGCGCTCCCCGGCGATGCACAACGCCGCGCTGGCGGCGTTGGGGTTGGGGGACGAGTGGAGCTATGAGTCGATCGAGGTCTCCCCGGACGCCTTCGAGGAGCGGGTGCGGGCAATGCCGGAGGAAGGGTTCGCCGGCGCCAACGTCACCGTTCCCCATAAGGGAGCGGCGCTGGCGGTCGCCGACGAGATCTCCGAGGTGGCTCGGGAGATCGGCGCCGCCAACACGCTCGTCTTCGCCGGCGGCGAGATCCGCGCCGCCAACACCGACGCCGAAGGGCTGCTGGCGGCGCTGCCGGCGCCCCCCGGCGGGCGCCGCACGCTGGTGCTCGGAGCTGGCGGCGCCGGGCGCGCCGCGGTGTGGGCGCTGGTCCGCGAGGGCGCCGAGGTCGAGGTCTGGAACCGCACCGAGCTGCGCTCGCGTCATCTCTGCGAGGAGCTGGGGGGCGCGCCGGTCGCCGATCCCGAGCAGGGCGGCTACGCGCTGATCGTCAACACGACTGCGGTCGGCCTGCAGGGCGAAGACCCGTTCGAGGCGCTGCCGCTCGCTCTCGATCGCTTCTCCCCCGAGCAGACCGTCGTCGACCTCGTCTACGGCGACGAGCCGACGGCGCTGCTGCGCGCGGCAGAGGCCGCCGGTGCGACCGTCGTCGACGGCATCGAGGTCCTGGTCCAGCAGGGCGCTCTCTCGTTGCGCATCTGGACCGGCCGCGAGCCCTCGCTCGATGTCATGCGCGCCGCGGCACGCGGCTGACCGCGGTCTCGCCTATAGCCTTGAGGGCATGGGCACGCGTTTCCGTTTCACCACCGCAGGCGAGTCGCACGGCCCCGGGCTGGTCGCGATCGTCGAGGGCATGCCCGCCGGGCTCGAGCTCGACCGCGAGGCGCTCGACCGCGACATGGCCAGGCGCCAGCTCGGCCACGGCCGCGGTGGCCGGATGAAGATCGAGACCGACGCGGTCGAGATCCGCTCTGGCGTTCGCCACGGCCGCACCCTCGGCAGTCCGATCGCCGTCCTCGTCGCCAACCGCGACTACGCCAACTGGGAGGAGCGGATGAACCCCTGGCCGGTCGAGGGCTTCGAGCCCGAGGAGGTCCACCTGCCGCGGCCCGGGCACGCCGACCTCGTCGGCGCCCAGAAATACGGCCACACCGACATCCGCAACGTGCTCGAGCGCGCCAGCGCCCGCGAGACCGCCGCCCGCGTCGCCGCCGGTTCGCTCGCTCGCGGCCTCCTCGCCACGCTTGGAGTGAGCGTTCACAGCCACGTGACCCAGATCGCCTCGGTCAAGGCCCCCGAGCGCCCCTCGCTTGGCCCCGAGGACTTCGCCGGCGTCGACGAGGACCCCGTGCGCTGCCTCGACCCCGAGGCCAGCGCCGCGATGGTCGAGGAGATCGACCGTCTGCGCAAGGCCAACGAGAGCCTCGGCGGCAGCTTCGAGGTGCGCGCCTTCGGCCTCGTCCCCGGCCTCGGCTCATATATCTCCTGGGAAGAGCGGCTCGACGGCCAGCTCGCCGGCGCGGTCGCCTCGATCCAGTCGGTGAAGGGGGTGGCGATCGGCGAGGCCTGGGACGTCGCCGGGCGGCCGGGGTCGGAGGCCCATGACGAGATCTTCTGGTCGGAGGAGCGCGGCTACCACCGCAAGACCAACCACGCCGGCGGGCTCGAGGGCGGGATGACCACCGGCCAGCCGCTCTCGGTGCGCGCCGCGATCAAGCCGATCTCGACCCTGACCAAGCCGCTGCGCTCGGTCGACACCGAGACCAAGGAGCCGGCCCAGGCGCTGCGCGAGCGCACCGACTCGACCGTGGTCCCGGCCGCCGCCGTGGTCGCCGAGGCGATGGTCTGCCTCACCCTGGCCCGCTGCTACCGCGAGAAGTTCGGCGGCGACCACATCGACGACGCGCTGGCCGCCGTCGACGCCTACGAGAAGCGAATCGATTGGCGGGGGTAACCCCGTGAAGCGGCCTGCTCTCGTCTTCATCGGGTTCATGGGCGCCGGGAAGTCGCTGGCGTTGAGCGCGGCAGGCGACGCCGGGCTGGCGACGACCGAGATCGACGAGCTGATGGAGCGCGAGCTGGGGATGCCGATCGCCGCCGCGTTCGAGCGCGACGGCGAGGAGGCCTTCCGGGCCCGCGAGGCCGAGATCGTCGGCGCGCTGCTGGAGGAAGCCGACGGGGGCGCGATCGCGCTCGGTGGCGGCAGCGTCCTCTCCGCGCGGGTGCGCGACGCTCTCCGCCGCCACACGGTCATCTGGCTCCAGGTCGACGCCGGGGAGGCCTGGCGGCGGATTGCCCACACCAGCCGCCCCCTTGCCACGAGCATCGAGGACGTCGCGCGACTGCTCGCGGTTCGACTGCCCCTCTACGAAGAGCTCGCCGACGCGGTCATCCCGCCCGGGGACCGCGGCATCGTCGCCCGCGCCCTGCCCTCGGTCCGGAAGCTCGCCGGGCTGCCGCCGGGAACGCGGCTGCTCTGGGCGGCCAGCAGCTCCGGCGAGTACCCGGCCTTCGTCGGCCCCGGCCTGCTCGGCGCAACCGCCGAGTGGTGGCCGCTGGCGGGTCGCCGCTTCTGCGTCACCGACTCGGCTGTGGGAGACCTCTACGCCGACCGGATCGCGCCGCTCGCGGCGCGAGTCGAAGTCGATCCGGGCGAGGGCTCGAAGACGATGGCCGCGGCCGAGCGCGTCCTGCGCGAGCTGGCCCGCGCCGGGATGACCCGCGAGGACCACGTCGTGGCCTTGGGCGGCGGCGTCGTCGGCGACCTCGCCGGCTTCTGCGCTCATCTCTACCAGCGCGGGGTCCCGGTAGTCCAAGTCCCGACCACGCTGGTCGCCCAGGTCGATTCCGCCTACGGCGGCAAGACCGGAGTGGACCTGCCCGAGGGCAAGAACTACGCCGGCGCCTACCATCTGCCCGCCGCCGTCCTCGCCGACACCTCGACCCTGGCGACGCTGCCGGGCGAGGAGCTGGCGGCCGGCTTCGTCGAGGCGCTGAAGACCGGCCTGCTCGCCGGGGGGCCGCTGTGGGAGCGAGTTCGCACGTTGGCCGCCCTCGACTCCGCCGCCCTCGACGGGGTCGTCTTCGAGTGCGCCCGATACAAGTGCGAGGTCGTCGCCGCCGACGAGCGCGACGCCGGCCTGCGTGCCGTCCTCAACCTCGGCCACACCGTCGGCCACGCGATCGAGGCGGCAAGCGGCTACGCCCGCCACCGCCATGGCGAGGCGGTCGGTCTTGGCCTGCTGGCGGCGCTGCGGCTCTCCGGCGCCGCTGCGCTCCGCGACGAGGTCGAGGAGATCCTGCGCCGCCACGACCTGCCGGTCGCCCTCGACCCCCCGCTCGACGTCGACGAGATCCTCGTCGCCCTCCAGCGCGACAAGAAGCGCACCGCCGAGGGAGTCGGCTTCGTCCTCCTCTCGGAGCCGGGTGAGCCTCGCACGGGGCAACTCGTCGACCCGACTAAGGTCAGGGCCGCCGTGGAGGAGCTGCTCGCATGACCACCGCCCACAACCGCGTCGCGGTCCTGCACGGGGTCAACTTCGACATCCTCGACCGCCGCGACCCCGAGATCTACGGCGGCCTCTCCCTCAACGAGCTGGAGATGAAGATCAGGGGCTGGGCGCGAGAGCTGAGGCTGGAAGCGATCTTCTTCCAGACCAACTCCGAGGGCGAGTTCGTCGAATACCTGCACCGGGCGCCGGAGCTCGCCGATGCGGTCCTGGTCAACGCCGGCGCCTGGACCCACTACAGCCGGGCGATCGCCGACGCGCTCGACGTCGCCGCCCTGCCCGCGGTCGAGGTCCACCTCTCCGATGTCGAGTCGCGCGAGGACTGGCGCAGGGTCTCCGTCTTCGACGGGCTGGTGCTGTCCAAGGTATCCGGCAAGGGGGCGGACGGCTACCGCGACGCGCTCGAGATCCTCGCCGGCAAGCTCGGCACCGCCGCATGAGCGTCGAGCGCGGCCGCGGCGACCGTCTCGCCGGCAGGCTCGCCGAGCGCGAGCTGGACCTGATGCTGGTCACCGACCTGGTCAACCTCCGCTACCTGACCGGGTTCGGCGGCACCAACGGTGCCTGCATCTGCGGCGTCGAGACCCGCGTCTTCCTCACCGACTTCCGCTATACCGAGCGCGCCGCCGAGGAAGTCGAGGGGTGGGAGATCGTCACCGTCGAGAGCGACTGGCTTGCCGGCATCGCCGAGCGCCTGCACGGCAGGGTCGGTTTCGAGGACCACCAGATGTCGGTCCGGGTGCTGGGGAAGCTGGAGGAGAAGCTCGGCGAGGGGATCGAGGCGGTGCCGGCGGGGGGCGCGGTCGAGGAGCTGCGACGGGTCAAGGACGCGGGCGAGCTGGCCTCGATCTCCGCCGCGGCGGAGCTTGCCGACGACGTTTGGCGCTGGAGCCTCGAACGCGGCCTGGCCGGGCGCAGCGAGCGCGACGTCGCCCGCGCTGCCGAGGCGCGCATGTACGAGCTCGGCGCCGAGCCGTCCTTCCCGACGATCGTCGCCGCCGGTCCCGACGGCGCCCTGCCGCACGCGGAGCCCGGCGAGCGCGAGATCGGCCGCGGCGAGCTGGTCGTCTTCGACATGGGGGCGAAGCTCGACGGCTACTGCTCGGACGGGACGCGGACCTTCGCCACCGGCGAGCCGGGCGAGCGGGCGCGCGAGGTCTACGAGGTGGTGCGCAGGGCTCAGGCGGCGGCGCTCGACACGGTCGTCGCCGGCGCCACGGGCGAGGCCGTCGATGCGGCGGCGCGGAAGGTCATCGAGGAGGCCGGCCACGGCGAGCGCTTCGGCCACGGCCTCGGCCACGGCGTCGGGCTCGAGGTGCACGAGGCGCCGCGGGTCTCGCAGCGCTCCGAGGACGTGCTCGAAGCGGCCGAGGTGGTGACGATCGAGCCGGGGGTCTACCTGCCGGGCGAGCTCGGAGTCCGCATCGAGGATCTCGTCGTCGTCACCGAGGAGGGCCACCGCAACCTCAGCGGCTTGCCCAAAGAGCTGCAGCTGGTCGCATAGCTGTCCTGATCGCGAGAATGCAGATTTAAGTCAGGGTGGAGCGCGAGTCGATCTGTCGGTTGTGAACATGAAGCCCTTCAGCTTTCGGGCCACTGCCCCCAGCGCCCCGCACGACTTGGGTCACTCGGTCGAGTCGCTCGCAGCGATCCGCGAAGACGCGCGACGCGAACGCCTGCTCGACATGGAGCAGCGCGTCCGCCGCTACCGCACCGCCTGCTTCGCGATCCTCGCCGTCGCCCTGGCCTCGGTCGGTCCGGAAGTCGGCTGGTGGTGGATCGCGCCACTGGCGGTCGGGTTCCTCGGCTTCGCCGTCGCCGACCGCTTCATGCGCTCCAGCCAGCGCCCGTGGCTATGGGTCGCCGGCGCCTGGGGGACTCTGCCGCTGCTGCTGGCCGCCGCCGTCATCGCCACCGGTGGGCCGACCAGCCCGGCGCTGTTCTGGTTCGCGCTCCCCGCGGTGACCCTCGGCGTCCGCTTCGAGCCCTGGGGCATGGCCGTCGGCACGGCCTACATCCTCGTCCTCCTCCTGCTCAGCACCGTTGCCGTCGACCCGACTTCAGCTGTCGATCACATCCAGTTGCTGGTCGCCGCCGTGGCGCTGGTGCTCAGCACGGTGATCCTCTCCGGCGCCCTGGTCGAGTCCGACCGCGCCCATCGGCGCCGCTCCACGCTCGACCCGCTCACCGGCCTCTTCAACCGCAACGCGCTGGAGCAGCGGCTCGCCGAGCTCGACGGCCAGCCCTGCAGCGAAGCGGAGGGGCTTTCCCACGCGCTGTTGCTCTGTGACCTCGACCACTTCAAGCGGGTCAACGACCAGCTCGGGCACGCCGCCGGCGACGCCGTCCTGCAGGACGTGGCCTACGTGATGCGCGCGGCGCTGCAGGCCGGCGACTCGATCTACAGGGTGGGCGGCGAGGAGATCCTCGTCGTCCTGCCGGGCGCCAGTCGCGATGACGCGCTGGAGATCGCCGAGCGGTTGAGATGCGAGGTGCGCGAACGCCGCCCGGTCGGAGTCGCGGTGACGATCAGCATCGGCGTCGCGGTCTCCCAGCCCGACAGCGTCGACACCGACGACCTCGTCGCCCGCGCCGACAAGGCTCTCTACGCCGCCAAGGCAGGCGGTCGCGACATCGTCTACGTGGACGGCAACGGCGTCGCCGCTGCGGTCAGCGGCTGAGGTCGACGCCCTCGCGCAGGCGCATGGCGAAGGCGGCGAGCAGCTCGACGCTCGCCTCGACGTCGCCGAGGTCAACCAGCTCGACCGGCGAGTGCATGTAGCGCAGGGGGATCGAGACCAGGCCGGTCGGGATACCTGCCCGGGAGATCTGGATCACGTCGGCGTCGGTGCTGGTGCCGCGGCCGCTGGCGCTGATCGTGTGCTCGATCCCCGCCTCCTCCGCCGTTTCGGCCAGCAGCTCGAAGACCCTGGGCGAGAGGGTCGAGCCACGCCCGATCGCCGGGCCGGAGCCGAGTGGGTGGCTGCCGATCTCCTTCTCGTCGACGCCGGGGGCATCGGTCGCGTGGGTGACGTCGACCGCGACCGCGAGGTCGGGCCGCAGCGCGAAGGTCGCGGTACGGGCGCCGAACAGCCCGACCTCCTCCTGGACGGCGGCGACGGCGGCGAAGCTGGCCTGCAAGCCGCCGCGCTCGTGGCAGCGGCGCAGCGCCTCCAGCGCGACATAGGCGCCGAGGCGGTTGTCCATCGAGCGGGAGGTGAGGCGGTCGCCGGCAAGCCGCACCGGCTCCGCGGCGATCGTCACCGGGTCGCCGACCCGGACCAGCTCGGCAGCGTCGTCGCGGTCGGCGGCGCCGACGTCGATGTGGAGGCCCTTCAGCTCGACCACCTTCTTGCGCTGGTCGGGGTCGAGCAGGTGGATCGGCTTGCGGCCGACGACGCCGGGCACGAGCCCGTTCTCTCCCCGCACCTCAACCCGTTGCCCGACCAGGATCTGGGGGTCCCAGCCGCCGATCGGGGCGAAGTAGAGGAAGCCCTTCTCGTCGATGTGGGTGACGACGAGGCCGATCTCGTCGATGTGGCCGACCACCGCCAGCAGCGGCGCTCGGTCGGCGCCGACGCGGGCGATCGAGGAGCCGAGCCCGTCGGTGGAGAGCTCGGCGAAGGAGGCCGCGTCGCGCCAGATCGCGGAGGCGGGCCCCTCGTATCCGGAGGGTGCTGCGCTGCGCAGCAGCCTGTCGAGCAGTTCCGGAGTCTCGCTCATAGACCTCGGCAGTATGTCGAGTCGAACAAGCGTCCGCTTCCTAAGCCTTCGATTTTCAAGAAGGCGCCGGTGGTGGCGCGTCGCCGGGATGGCGGACTCGCTCGCGGGCCTCGCCGTA
This sequence comes from uncultured Solirubrobacterales bacterium, assembly GCA_963749605.1. Taxonomy (GTDB): domain Bacteria; phylum Actinomycetota; class Thermoleophilia; order Solirubrobacterales; family 70-9; genus CAVVNN01. The sequence goes on from CAVVNN010000002.1 coordinate 46,805, forward strand.
GCCGCGGGTCTCGTAGGCGATCATCGCCCAGACCAGTACGTTGGCGATCGCCAGCGCGGCCACCGCCGGCATCTCCGTGGCCACCGGGACGAGAAGCAGCAACACGATTGCGAGCAGCAGTCGCTGCCGGTTGATCGTGCGCACGTGGCGGTAGCGGAAGGCGACCAGCCCGAGCAGGTAGACGGCGAGGCCGCCGAGCAGGGCGAAGGACGGGACGGTGTGCAGGTGGCCGCCGAAGTGGCCGATCGTGATCTTCAGGCCGAAGGCGACGAGCACGATGCCGGCCACCATCGCCAGGTGCATGTAGGAGTAGGAGTCGCGGGCCATCTCGTTGCGCTCACGTCCCCCCGGCGTCTGGGCCAGGCGCCGGGCCGAGACCAGGGCGACGATGTCGAAGTAGATCCACCACATCGCCGCTGCCAGGGCCACCCCCAGCACCGCCGCGGTTGCGATCCCGAAGCTGAGCTGATGCGAGGCGCCGACGCCGATCGCGACGATCGACTCGCCGAGGGCGATGATCACGATCAGTCCGTGGCGCTCGGCGAAGTGCCCCGGCACCAGTTTCCAGCCCTCCGAGCCGAAGAAGTAGGGCCCGGCCATGTCGAGGAAGAGGGCGAGAGCCCAGAGCGCCCCCTGGGCGAGGCCGTCGAAGAGAGAGGCCGCGGCCAGCAGCCCGACCGCGACCGCTGTGCTGGCGGCGAGCCCCAGCACCGAGTGGCGCAGCGCGTCGTCCTCGGGGCTGGCGAGCATGAAGAGGGCGATGTGGGCGGTGCGAACCACCCCGTAGGTGAGGGCGAAGGCGAGCGCGAGGTTGCCGAAGGCCTCCGGTACGCAGAGCGAGACGAGCAACAGCGCCGCCATCGCGCCGAACATGACCAGGCGGACCGCTCCCTCCTCGGGGTCGATGACGCTGGTGAGCCAGGCGTAGCCGACCCACGCCCACCAGAGCATGCCGAGCACCAGCAGGCCCTGCGCCAGCCCCGACCAGGTCGGGTGGTGCGACATCAGCGCCGTGCACTGGGTGATCGCGAGAACGAAGACGAGGTCGAAGAACAGCTCCAGCGGCGTCACCCGGTCGCCTTCGCGCATCGCCGCGCTCAGGCGGGGCGCCCGGGTGCCGGTCGAAGCTGCCATCGCGCCCATACTTGCAAGCCGGCCGCTCTGCCCGCCGGGGTGTGCCGCGCGAGGCCGGTCGAATACGGTTAGGCCCGATGGCCGGGCGGGAGAAGACGATGCTCGTCACCGGCGCCTCCAGCGGCATCGGCGAGGCGACCGCGAAGCGGCTCGCCCGCGAGCCCGGCGCCGAGTTGGTCCTCGTCGCGCGGCGCGAGGAGCGCCTGCGGGCCCTGGCCGAATCGCTGCCCTGCCGGGCCACCCACCTCGCCGTCGACCTCACCGAGGCCGACGCCCCGGCGCGCATCCTTGCCCACGTCGAAGAGCACCACGACGGCCTCGACCTGCTGGTCAACAATGCCGGCGGCTCTTGGCGCGGCGCCTTCGCCGAGGCCGGCTACGCCAACGTCCACCGTCACATGGAGCTCAACTTCGACGCGGTGGTGCGCCTCACCGAGGCGCTGTTGCCGTCGCTGCGCGCCTCTGCGCCGAGCGCGATAGTCAACGTGGCGAGCACCGCGGGACGCGTCTCCCGCGCCCGCACCGGCGCCTACTCGGCGAGCAAGTTCGCCCTGATCGGCTGGTCGGACTCGCTCTATGCGGAGGAGCGCCCGCACGGCGTCCACGTCGGCCTCGTCCTGCCGGGTTTCGTCGCCACCGAGGGCTTTCCGGCGACCGAGCTGCGCGAGAAAGCCCTCACCCGCTGGATCGTCTCCAAGCCCGAGACGGTTGCCGAGGCGATCGTCGACACCGGCCTGCGTGGAAGGGCCGAGCGCTACGTGCCGCGCCCCTACGCGATCGCCGCCGTTTTGCGCATCGTCGCCCCCCGCCTGGTCCGCCGCGTCCTCTCCGGGGGAGCCGCCTCCAGCCTCACCACCAGCACCGCGGCCGAAGGCGACGGCAGCCAGCCCCCGGCCGGCTGAGCTCGCTCAGCGGAACTTCGCCCCAGTAATCCGGCAGGCGTGGAATTCGAAGTTGAAGACGACGTTGTTGGCCGCATTGGCGGCGCTGCGCGTCTTGATGAAGTCGATCGTGGCGTGCCTGCGGTCACCGCGCATCAGCTCCCTGCCGGTCTTGCGCAGGTAGCCCTCGACCAGCCGTAGGTGCGTAATCCATTTGCCCAGCCGCGTCGCTTCGGCCGGCGGGCGTGGGACGGCGGCGATTTCCCCGGTCGCCTTGCCGAAGGCCGCCGCCGCGCGGACGAACTGGCCCCCTGCCTTTCCCAGCTTCTTTGCTTTCACCCGGTCGTTGGCCCCGGCGAGGATGCGCTGGCTGGCTTCCGTGTTGGCCTGGCAGATCGGTTCGACTCGGGCTACGTATTCCGCCTTCGCCGGGTCTTCCGCCCCAAGCGCCGCCGGCGCGAGCGCGATCGTCGTAAGCAGGATCGTTGTGAGGGCAAGCAGGGATTTCACGCGCTTCTCTCAAGGTTAGGGCCCCACCGCTATTCGTCCCGTCCCTCTAGGATTCGCCGCGTGATTTCGACCAACGAATTCAAGAACGGCAGCCACATCGAGATCGACGGGACTGTTTTCAAGATCCTCGAGTTCCAGCACGTCAAGCCGGGCAAGGGCGGGGCGTTCGTGCGGACGAAGCTGCGGCGGATCGACGATGGCTCGGTGATAGACAGGACCTTCCGGGCCGGGGAGAAGTTCCGGCCGGTGCGCACCGAGTCGCGCAAGATGCAGTACCTCTACGACTCCGGCGACGCGGCGGTCTTCATGGACAGCCGCGATTACGAGCAGATCGAGATTCCGCGCGAGGTCGCCGGCGAGGCGATGCGGTGGGTGCTGCCCAACGCCGAGGTCGAGATCCTCTTCGTCGATGAGCGGCCCAGCGAAGTACAGGTGGCGAGTGCGATCGACATGAAGGTCACCCAGACCGACCCGGGCCTCAAGGGCGACACGGCCTCCGGCGGCGGCAACAAGCCGGCCACGCTGGAGTCCGGAGTGACCGTCCAGGTGCCGCTCTTCATCGAGGAGGGCGAAACGATCCGGGTCGACACCCGCACAGGCGAGTACGTTTCGCGCGCATAGGCGTCCGGTTATCCGAAGCGCGAGAATAGAGCGTCCATGCGCAGGTCCGACCAACGTCGCGATGCCGTCTTCGCCTGTTATCAGCGCGACGTCACCGGGCGCCCACTCGAGGAGCTGGTGGCCGAATCGCGCCCCTTCACCCGCGAATTGGCTGAGGCGGTCGAGGCCCACCGCGACGAGCTCGACACGACGATTGCCCGCCACGCCAAGGGCTGGACGCTCGACCGGATCGCGCCGCTGGAGCGCAACGTGATGAGGGTCGCGCTGTATGAGATCGAGCACAGCGACGACGTGCCGCTCGAGGTCGCGATCGACGAGGCGGTCGAGATCGCCAAGGAGTACTGCGGCGTCGACGCGCCCGGCTTCGTCAACGGTGTCCTCGGCGCCGTGGTGCGCGAGCGGGAGGGAGTGCGGTGAGCCGGCTGCGCGAGATCGCCGAGCGGCTTGGCGCGATCGCTCGCGAGTTGGAGGGTCCCGAGGCGGGCGACGAGCGCGTCGCCGAGCTGGCTCGCGAGGCGGCGGAGCTCTCCGCCGAGGCGGTCGAGGAGGCGAACCGCGGCATGCGCGAGGCAGAGGGCGACGCGGGCGCTCAGTGAGCTATCCCGAGGACCTGCGCTCCCTGGTCGACTCGGCGCTCGAGCGGCTGCGGTTCTCCACGGCGCCGTCCACGGCCGGCCTGGAGGAGGCGATGCGCTACTCGCTGCTGGCCGGAGGCAAGCGGGTGCGGCCGGTGCTGACGCTGGCGACGGCGCGCGCCCTCGGGGCCGGCCCCGAGGACTTCCTTGCGGTTGCCTGCGCGATCGAGCTGATCCACACCTACTCGCTGATCCACGACGACCTGCCGGCGATGGACGACGACGACCTGCGCCGCGGCCAGCCGACCTCCCACGTCAAGTTCGGCGAGGACGTCGCGATCCTGGCCGGCGACGGCCTCTTCGCCGAGGCGGTGCGACTCTTCTGCGAGCAGCCCGGCGACCCGGCCCGCGTGCTCGCCGCGCTGCGGGAGCTGACCGCGGCGACCGGGGTCGACGGCATGGTCGGCGGCCAGTACGCCGACGTCGCGGGGGAGGAGCCCGACGGCGAGGGCCTGCGGGCGCTGCACGCCCTGAAGACGGGCCGGTTGATCGCCGCAAGCGTCGGCGTCGTGCTCCTGCTGGAGGGTCTCGACGAGCCCGGTGCGACTCCCTACCGGCGGTTCGCCGAGGAGCTGGGCGTGCTGTTCCAGATCGTCGACGACATCCTCGACGTGACCGAGACCGACGAGCGTTTGGGTAAGCCGAGCGGGAGCGACGAGCGACGTGGCAAACTGACCTATGTCAGTCTTTTCGGGTTGGATCGCGCGCGCGAGCTGGCCGCCGAGTCCCACGCAAAGGCAACCGAAGCGATCGCCGAGGCCTCGGGAGAGACAACCGACCTGAAGCGAGTTGCGGACTACATCTTCACCAGGCACGAATGACAGACACGCCGAACAACTCCGAGTCCGAGCCTCGCGAGCCGTTGCTGGGCCAGATCGACGGCCCGGCCGACCTGCACGGCCTCGACGAGGACCAGCTGCAGCAGGTCGCGCAGGAGATGCGCGGCTACATCATCGACACGATCGGGGAGATCGGCGGCCACTTTGGCGCCAACCTGGGCACCTGCGAGCTGGCGGTCGCCCTGCACAGTCTGCTCGACTCGCCGCGCGACAAGATCCTCTGGGACGTCGGCCACCAGGCCTACCCGCACAAGATCCTCACCGGCCGCCGCGAGGCGCTGCCGACGATCCGCCAGTACGGCGGCCTCGCCCCCTTCTGCTCGATCTTCGAGTCCGAGCACGACATCATGGGCGCAGGCCACGCCTCGACCTCGATCGGATACGCGGTCGGGCTGAAGGAGGCGATGCGCAAGGGCATCGGCGAGGACGGCAAGGTTGCCGCCGTGATCGGCGACGGAGCGCTGACCGGCGGCGTCGCCTACGAGGCGCTGCACGCGGCCGGCGGCCTGCAGACCCCGGTCGTGATCGTCCTCAACGACAACGGGATGTCGATCTCGCCCAACGTCGGAGCGCTCTCGCGCTACTTCAACCGGGTGCGACTCAACCGCCGCCTCTACCACGCCCGCGAGGGGGTAGAGGACCGGTTGACGAAGCTGCCGCTCGGCCTCGGCAAGCGGATCGAGCGGCTCGGCCCGGAGATCAAGGCGGCGGTCAAGGCCTACTGGGCGCCGGGCCTGCTCTTCGAGGAGCTCGACCTCGCCTACATGGGGGTGATCGACGGCCACGACGTGCACGCCCTGCGCGAGGCCCTGCGCGAGGCCTTCGCCGCCGACCGCCCTGTCGTCGTCCACATCCACACCGTCAAGGGCAAGGGCTTCGCCCCGGCCGAGGAGGGTGGCCTGGAGGGGATGGAGAAGTGGCACGCGGCGAAGCCCAACTCGATCGTCAACGGCGCGCCCGCTCCGAAGCCGGTACCGGTGAAGGAATCCGACTCCCCGGACTCGATCGCGCCGGAGCGGCTGGAGAAGCCGCCGCCCGCGGGGGCGCCGCCGCAGTACACGCAGGTCTTCGCCGACGCGATCGTCGCCGAGGCGGAGCGCGACAGCCGGGTGATCGGGATTACCGCGGCGATGGCGGGGGGAACCGGCCTGCAGAAGCTCGCCGACGAGGCGCCCGAGCAGTACTACGACGTCGGCATCGCCGAGCAGAACGGGGTCCTGCTCGCTTCGGGGCTGGCGATCCAGGGGGCGAAGCCGGTCTGCGCGATCTACTCGACCTTCCTGCAGCGCGCCTACGACCAGATCGTCCACGACGTCTGCCTGCAGGGGCTCGACGTCACCTTCGCGCTGGATCGGGCGGGACTTGTCGGCGACGACGGCCCGACCCATCACGGCGCCTTCGACGTCTCCTACCTGCGCCTGCTCCCCAACATCGTCCTGATGGCGCCTCGCGACGAGGCGATGCTGGTCCACATGCTGCGCACCGCGATCGCCCACGACGGCCCTGCGGCGCTGCGCTACCCGCGCGGGGCGGGGGAGGGGGTTGAGCTGCCGGCGGAGCCGGAGGAGATCCCGCTCGGGACAGGCGAGCTGCTGGCGAGCGGCGAGCGCGTCGCCCTGCTCGGCTACGGCTACGGGGTGGCGGTCGCCCTGGAGGCGGCCGGGTTGCTCCGCGGGTACGACCTCGAGCCCACCGTCGCCGACGCCCGCTTCGCCAAGCCGCTCGACGAGAGCCTGCTGGAGCGGCTCGCGCTCGAACACGACCTGCTGGTGACGATCGAGGAGAACGTGCTGCCCGGCGGCTTCGGCTCGGCCGTGCTCGAGCAGCTCGAGGACGCCTTCGCCGACCGCCCCGGCGAGCGGGCCCGGGTGTTGCGGATCGGCCTGCCCGACCGCTACGTCACCCACGGCAAGCCCGCCCTGCTGCGCGAGGAGGTCGGGTTGACGGGCGCCTCGGTGGCCGAGCGGGTGCTGGTCGCGCTCGGCGCCCGCGAGCCCGTCGCCGGCTGAGTTTGATTCAAAGCGCTCAATCCACTACTGTCCCCGCTGGCTCTTCGGTGACGCTTCTGGAGTCGCCACAGGGAGAAGAGGCCAGTATCTCTATGTATGTGGGTCCTATGGAGGCAGAGGATCCAATGGCTGGGGAGACCTCCGCGGACTAGCTTCCGCGGAGACCAGCCTCCCCTCGCCCAGACCTTGCTGCTCCAGGGTCGCCTGCGCCACCTGCGGTTCGAAGGGCGCAACGGACGCACCGATAGTCTCAGAGGCAACCGACCATAGGAGGCAACATCGCGCCAAACGACAATCTCACGTCCCAGCGGCGGGACTCCGCGCCGCAGGAATCGAACAGCGCCCTCAGGGGCCTGACCGGTGCAAACGAGCGCCTGGCGCCGCTGGAAGCCCCTCCCGAACCAACCGCCGCAGAGCGTCAGGTGGCCGATCTGATCCAGATCGAGACGGATCCGGAGACGGCCGCAGCCGTCCTCGATCGGGTGCCACTCTGGTTTCACACGTTCTCGCTCGACCGCTCCCGGGAGCTCTACACCCACGGCGTCGCCCGTGATCACCGCTACCGGGTTCCCGCCTTACCCGAGGATTTTGGCGGGATGAGCGTGCTCGACATCGGCACCTTCGACGGCTTCTACGCGTTCCTCGCGGAGGCGCGCGGGGCGGGGCGGGTCGTCGCGGTCGACAACGAGCAGTACAGGGAGTGGGTCAGCTCGCGCTGGGGTGCCGAGTTGCAGGGAGGCGAGGGGTTCGCCGCGATCCGGGAGCTGCTCGACTCCGAGGTCGACTACCAACGCATCGACGCATTCGATCTGGACGAGCTCGGGGAGACGTTCGACTTCATCCTCTGCTTCGGGATCCTGCACCGGGTGGAGAACCCGCTGGGGCTGCTGAAGATCATTCGACGGCGCCTCGCGGCCGGCGGACAGGTGCTGCTCGAGACACACGGGGCGGCGGATCGGACATTCGATTCCGCGGTGGTTCACATCCCCGCGCCGGGAGAGGTCTATGCCCGTGATGACTTCGTGTACTGGGGCTTCACCCCCGCAGGCTTGGACGCGATGGCCCGCCATGCAGGCTTCGAGGGCTTCGAGCTCATCGACTCGCCGCTGATCGACGGCCATCCGCGCGTACTCGGGGCGCTCCGCTCCGGCTCGCTCGACTGATCGCGGTCCCACAGAGGCGGGCGGTGGCTCGTTCACGCGAGCAAAACATCTGTTTTCCAGGGTCTTCACAACTCCGGAGGGGTTTCGTGGTCCAATTCGGGTGGATCGGAGATGGCCTCGGCACTGCCCCCGCTATATGCACACCGGCTCGGCCGCCACTACGGTCCGGACTCCTCGGCGGCCGCCCTGCGCCACACCCTGACCGGCCCGGTCGAGGGCCTCGAGACCGATGTATGCCTGACCGCCGACGATCAGCTGGTCCTGCTGCACGATCCGCTGCTCACGCTCGGCACCACGCTTGATGGCTGGGCGCGCCAGAGGACCGCTGAAGAGATCCGAACGGCGCTCATCCGTAACTCCGCGGGAGAGCCGACGGCGGAGCACCCGCTCCTGCTCGAGGAACTGATCGACCTGGTGCCGGAAGCGGTTGGCCTCCAGCTCGAGGTCAAGGCGCACGCCGACCCGGCCCTTGCCCGCCGCACCGCCGAGGTGCTCTGCAAGCGGCTTCGGGGGGAGCCGATCCGCAGCCGAGTCGAGGTGATCAGCTTTCATGGCGAGGCCTGCGCTGTCGCCTCCGCAAACGGGATCCCGTCCCGTCTCGTGATCTGGGCCGACTACGCTCCCGAAGCGCTCGCTTCCTGGGCTCTTCAGAGCGGAGTAGACGGGATCTCGGTCGAGCACTTCCTGCTCTCCGAGCGGTTGGTCGGGGTGCTTCGGGACGTCGGACTGAGCGTCAACGTCGGCACTGTGAACCACCCGGAGCTCCTAAGCCGGGTGCTCGAGTTCGGTCCCGACGCGATCGGGACCGATCGCCCTCACGAGCTTCGTGCGGCGGCTTGTGGCAAAGACGTCGGCCTAGTCCGCAGGAGCGTTCAGGTCTGAGCGCCGCTCAAGCCGTGGCCGCCTTCTCGGCGAACAGCTCGGCGAGCACGGCGCGGTCGAAGTAGACCTCGTTGCGGCGCATCGCATCGCGTCATTCGCGAGCATGCACCATGGAAACCGAGGTGCTCCTCTACACAACAGAAAACGCCCCTCCGGGGAGGCGGGGCGCTTCTGGGGTTACTACAGGGAGGAGAGATATGTATCTCTATATATGTGGATCTGTGGGAGGTAGGTGGGCTCTTATGTGCCGCCGGGGCGCTCGTCGTGGGAAGCGATGAGGGCCATGTTGGCGGCGCCGAACCCAACCAAGAAGATTGTCGTTCCGGTGGTCATCGGCACCTCCACTCGAATCCTTGAACAGCGTACGAACATATGTGCGGTTTGTGTGTGAGTGGGATCACAGAGGGCCTGCAAAATCGAGTTGGAGGGCATGAGGAGAACAGATCGGGACTTCCTACCGGTTAAAAGACTGTTGCAGGCGGGTCTAATCCCTGGATAAACGGCCAGATCCGGAGCGCCCCGCTACCGTTGCAGCGGTGAAGAAGGCCCGGATCGACGCGGTTTTGGCCGAGCGGGGGCTGTTCCCGTCGCGCTCGGCGGCCGCCGGCGCGGTGCGCGCCGGCGAGGTTCGCCTGGGCGAGGACGGTCCGGTGGCGCTGCGGCCGAGCCAGCTGGTCGAGCCGGAGGCGGCGCTGATCGTCGCGGCCGGGCCGCGCTACGTCTCCCGTGGCGGCGTCAAGCTCGACAACGCCCTCGGCGCCCTCGGCATCGACGTCTCCGGGCTCGATTGCCTTGACGTCGGGGCCTCCACCGGCGGCTTCACCGACTGCCTGCTCCAGCGCGGCGCCGCACGCGTCGTCGCGCTCGACGTCGCCTACGGCCAGCTCGACCTGCGGTTGCGAGAGGATCCGCGGGTGACCGTCGTCGAGCGCCACAACGCCCGCGGGCTGCAGCCCACCGACCTGCCCTTTGCTCCCGAGCTGGCGACCGTCGACGTCTCGTTCATCTCGCTCGCCAAGGTCCTCCCCGCAGTCACCCGCTGCCTTGCCCCGGGCGGTGAGGTGCTGGCGATGGTCAAGCCGCAGTTCGAGCTGGGCCGCGAGCGGGTCGGCAGGGGCGTTGTCCGCGGCGCCGGCGACCGCCGCGAGGCGATCCTGACGGTGGCGCTGGCGGCGCGCGACCTCGGACTTCCCGTCAGGGGCTTCGCCTCCTCCGGCCTCCCCGGGCCGAAGGGCAATCGCGAGACCTTCGTCTGGTGTGGGGGAGGGGGCGCGACGCTCGCCGATCTCGAGGCCGCGATCCTGGAGGCCGAGCCAGGGTGAAGACCGCCGCGCTGATCACCCACTCGCACCCGCCGGCCGCCACCGAGGCGGTCGCGATCGCCGCTTCCGTCGCCCGCGAGGCCGGCTGGCGGCTGGTCGCGACCCCCGAGGAGGTGGCGAAGCACGGCGCAGCAGCCGCGGACGTCGAGGCGCTCGCCGACCTCTCGGCGCCCCCCGACCTCTGCCTGGTGCTCGGCGGCGATGGCTCGATCCTCCATGCGCTGCGCCGCTTCGCCCGCGCCGGCGTCCCCGTCTTCGGCGTCAACTTCGGCACGGTCGGCTTCCTTGCGGCGGTTGAGCGCGACCACGCCGAAGAGGGGATTCGCCGCGCGCTCGCGGGGGAGACCGAGACGATCGAGCTGCCCGGGCTCGAGGTCGCCGTCGCCGGCGAGCACCGCGTCGCCCTCAACGACGTCACCGTGGCTCGCAGGCCGCGCGACCGGGTCGCCGAGCTGAGCTACAAGATCGCCGGCGAGGAGGTGGGCAACGTCCGCTGCGACGGCCTCGTCGCCGCGACCCCGGTCGGTTCGACCGGCTACAACCTCGCCAACCAGGGCCCGATCCTCGCCTGGGGGGTGGAGGGCTACGTGGTCAGCTACATCGCCCCGCACTCGTTGACCGCCCGCGCCCTGGTCGTCGCCCCTGGCGACGTCCTCCACGTCGGCAACGCGGCCGGGCGCGAGCCGGTCGAAGTCGCGATCGACGGCGAGCCGGCCGGGGAGCTGGACCCCGGCGCCGAGCTGGAGGTCCGCTTCGCCGACGGGATCGGGCGGCTGGCGCAGCTCCCCGGGACGAGCTTCTACCAGCGCATACGCGAGAAGTTCGGCCACCTCGCGGTCTAGCCAGCCGGCGGGGTCGGTTCTCTAGGCTTGCGCCCGATGGCGCGCAAGTGGTGGACCCTCGTCCTGATCTCGATCGCGACGTTCATGCTGCTGCTGGACATCACTGTCGTAAACGTCGCCCTGCCCGACATCCAGCGGGCCCTCGGCGCCAGCCTCTCCAGCCTGCAGTGGGTCGTCGACGCCTACTCGCTCACCCTCGCCGCCTTCCTGTTGACGGCGGGCTCGCTCGGCGACCGCCTCGGTCGCCGGCGCATCTTCTCGGTCGGCTTCGGGATCTTCACGCTTGCCTCCTTCCTCTGCGGGATCGCCGGCGACCCGACCCTGCTCAACCTCGCCCGCGGTCTGCAGGGCGTTGGCGGGGCGGGCATGTTCGCCACCTCGCTGGCGCTGATCGGGCAGGAGTTCCACGGCAAGGACCGGGCCACCGCGTTCGGCATCTGGGGGGCGACGATCGGCGGCGCCGTCGCCATCGGGCCGCTGGTCGGCGGCGTAATCACCGAGCACCTCGGCTGGGAATGGATCTTCTTCGTCAACGTCCCGATCGGATTGCTGGCGATCGTGCTGACCGAGCGCAAGCTGGCCAACGTCGCCGCGCAGGACGCCCAGCGCATCGACGTACCGGGCCTGGTGGCCTTCTCGCTGGCTCTGTTCCTCCTCATCTTCGGCCTGATCCGCGGCAATCCCGAGGGCTGGGGCAGCGCCGAGATCGTGGCCTCGCTGGGCGGCGCTGCGGCGCTGCTGGTGGCCTTCCTGGCGATCGAGTCCCGCAGCTCGCACCCGATGTTGGACCTGACGCTGTTCCGAAAGCCCGCCTTCAACGGCGTCTCCGCCGTCGCTTTCGGCCTCTCGGCCGGGATGTTCGCGATGTTCCTCTACATGACGATCTACATGCAGGGGGTGCTCGGCTTCTCGCCGCTGGAGGCCGGCCTGCGCTTCCTGCCGCTCACCGTCCTCTCCTTCATCGCCTCGCCGATCGCGGGTGCGCTCTCCCACCGAATTCCGATTCGGATCCTGCTCGGGGTGGGCCTTGGCACCGTCGGCGTTGGGCTGGTGCTGATGCACGGGGTGAGCGCCGACTCGGAGTGGACGGCGCTGCTGGCCGGCTTCCTGGTCGCCGGTGTCGGGATCGGGATCACCAACCCCGGCATCGGGCAGGCGGCGATCGCCGTGGTGCCGGTCGAGAAAGCCGGGATGGGGTCGGGGATCAACACGACCTTCCGCCAGGTGGGGATAGCGACCGGCGTCGCCGCCCTCGGGGCGATCTTCCAATCGCGCGTCGATTCGAGGCTCTCCGAACTGCTGCCCAACGCTCCGCGCGGCCTCGGCGAACTCGTGTCCTCGGGGGGCTCGCGCGCCGCCGTCGCGGTGGCGCAGCCCGGAACCCGCGCGGAGGTGGCCCACGCGTCCAAGGTCGCCTTCGTGTGCGGCTTCAACGAGATCATCCTGATCGCCGCGATCCTCTCGTTCGTGGGCGCCGCTCTGGGCTTGGCCCTCGTCCGCGCCAGCGACTTCGTCCAGCCGGCCGATGGCACGGCGGAGGCTGTCGCCGGGTAGCCGAGGGGGGCGAGAGTCGGTCCGCTGTCGCTGGTAGACAGAAGAAGATGCTGCGCGAGCTCCGGATCGAGAACCTCTTGCTGATCGAGCGGGCCGAGCTGCGGCTCGGCGATGGCCTGAACGCGATCACCGGCGAGACCGGGGCGGGGAAGACGGTTCTGGCTCACTCGCTGGACCTGCTGATGGGCGGCAAGGCGCGCCCGCAGATCGTCCGGCCGGGCGCCGAGGAGGCTTGGGTCGAGGGGGTCTTCGACCTGCCGGAGGGGTTGCTGGGGGAGCCTGAGTTCGAGGAGGTCGCCGAGCGGCTGCCGGAGGGGGCGGATGAGGTTGTGCTGGGACGACGGGTGTCGTCGTCGGGCCGGACCAGCGCGTTTGTCGCGGGCCGAGCGGCCTCGGCCTCCGACCTGAAGCTGCTGGGCGGGCGGCTGCTCGCCTTCTATGGGCAGCACGAGCATCGCAAGCTGACGATCTCCTCGGCGCAGATGGAGGTGCTGGACGGGTTCGCCGGCGCCGAGCACCTGGAGGCGCGGCGGCGGTATCGGGAGGCGCACCGGGAGTGCGGGCGGCTTGCCGCGGAGCTGGCCGAGTTGCGGCAGCGGGACGGGTCTCGGGAGCGGGACCTGGACCTCTGCCGCTACGAGCTGTCGGAGATCGAGGAGGTGGCGCCCGACGCCGCCGAGGAGGCGGAGCTGGCCGTCGAGCGCAAGCGGCTGCGCCATGCCGAGGGCCTGCGCGAAGCCGCCGGCGGCGCACACACCGGCCTCGCCGGCGCCGAGGAGGATGGAGGCGGGGCGGTGAGCGCGCTGGCCCAGGCGGAGGCCCTTCTGCAGGGGGTCGATGGCGTAGACGCCGGGCTCGATGCGCTTTCCGAGCGGCTTGGCGCGCTTGCGGTCGAGCTGGGCGAAGTCGCCTCGGAGCTGCGCGATTACGTCGAGGGGCTGGAGGCCGACCCCGGGCGGCTGGTGGCGGTCGAGGAACGGCTGGAAGCATTCGACCGGCTCGAGCGCAAGCACGGCGGCAGCGTCGAGTCGGTGTTGGCGCATGCGGTGCACTGCCGGGCTGAGATCGAGCGGCTGGAGGGCGGCGAGGAGCGGGCTGTCGAGGTGGAGGCCGCTCTCGCAGACGCGGAGCGGCGGCGCGAGGAGCTGGGCGAGCGGCTGAGCGAGGGGCGGGAGCAGGCCGCGGGGCCGCTGGAGAAGAAGGTGGCGAAGGAGCTGGATGGGTTGGCGATGCCCGACGCGACCCTGGAGGTGGTGCTGGAGCCCCACCCCGACGGCTTCGGCGCAAGCGGCCGCGAGACGGTTGAGCTGCGGGTGGCTCCCAATCCCGGGATCGCGCCGGCGCCGCTGCGCGACGCCGCGTCTGGCGGCGAGCTCTCGCGGGTGATGCTGGCGCTCAGCGGCCTCTCCGAGGGCGGTGGCGCCGGCACGCTGGTCTTCGACGAGATCGACGCGGGCGTCGGCGGCAACACGGCGCGGGTCGTGGGGGAGAGGTTGAGGGCGCTCGGCGAGGAGCGCCAGGTCATCTGCATCACCCACCTGCCGCAGGTCGCCTCCCTGGCCTCGACCCACTTCCGGCTCACCAAGGACCTGGCCGGCGAGACCGCGGTGGCGTCGGTCGAGCGCCTCGAGGGCGACGGGGTGGTCGAGGAGATCCGCCGCATGCTGGGCGGCGGCCGCGCTGACGAGGCGGCGACCCGCCACGCGAAAGAGCTGCTGGCGGCGGCCTAGAAAATGGGCCCGCCTGGGCTCTGCGCCGGGTAGTCTCACCGGGTGGCAACCGCAAGTCGCCGTCGCTTTCCTGCGCTGCTCTCGCGGCGCAACGGAGTGTCGGCTGCAGAGGCGATTCGCGGTACCGCCCGGCTCGGCCGTCGCACCAAGCATCTGGTGAAGCATCTCCGTTCCGGCGACGTCGCGGTCATCGACCACGTCAACATCGACCGGATCGCGGCCGAGGAGCTGATCGAGACCGGGGTCCGCGCGGTTCTGAACGCATCGGAGTCGTCGAACGACCGCTACCCGAACGCCGGCCCGCTGATGCTCGCTCGCGCCGGCATCCGGCTGATCGACGCGCCGGAAGCCGGCGTCTTCGAGCTGCTGCGCGACGGCGACGCCGTGACGATCGAAGGAGGCGCGGTCAGCGTCGACGGAAACGAGGTCCTGAGCGGGCGGGTGCTCGGCGTCGCCGAGCTGGAGCTCCAGCTCGAGCGCCAGCGCGAGCGGATCGACGAGGCGCTGGCCGAATTCGCCGAGAACACCGTCGCCCACGTGCGCCAGGAGGCCGACCTGCTCACCGGCAGCGTCGCGTATCCGGCGACCCGAGCCTCCTTCCGCGACCGTCACGTCCTCATCGTGGTCCGCGGCGACCGCCACCGCCGCGACCTCAAGGCCCTGCGGGCTTACATCCGCGACGTCCGCCCGCTCGTCGTCGCCGTCGACGGCGGCGCCGACGGGGTGCTGGAAGCGGGGATCAAGCCCGACATGATCCTCGGCGACATGGACTCCGCCGGCGACGAGGCGCTGCGCTGCGGGGCCGAGCTGGTCGTCCACGCCTTCCCCGACGGCCGCGCACCCGGGCGCGACCGCCTGCTGGAGATGGGACTGGAGCACAGCATCGTCCCCGTCGCCGGGACCAGCGAGGACGTCGCGATGCTGATGGCCTATGAGAAGGGCGCGGCGCTGATCGTCACCGTCGGCGCCCACTTCAACCTGATCGAGTTCCTCGACCGCGACCGAGGCGGCATGTCCTCGACCTTTCTCACGCGGCTGCGAATCGGCGAGAAGCTGGTCGACGCAAAGGGGGTGAGCCGGCTCTACACGCCGAGCTCGCCGTTCGGCCCGGTCGCCCTCTTCCTCGTCGTCTTCGCGGTCCTGCTGACCATCCTGGTCATCACCTCGCCGGCGCTCAACGACCTCTTCCAGCTCGTCTGGCTGAAGGTCAAGATCTGGCTCGGCCTCTAGCCTTCGGCCGTCGATGGGTTACAGCGCGCGCTACCACGCCACCTCCCTGATTGCGGTCTTCATCGCCCTCGCGGTCGGGATCCTGATCGGCGCCGAGTTCGGCGGCGACGCGCTCACCAGCACCCGCAAGGACCTCGAGCACAGCCTCACCGGCAACCTCCAGGACGCTCGCGCCCGCGCCGACCAGCTCAACGCCGAGCTGGGCCGCTCCAACGAGTTCGCCGATCGCGTCTACCCGGCGTTGGTGCGCAACCGCCTCGCGGGCAAGCGGATCGGGATCGTTGCGCTCGGCGGGCTGCCGGGCGAAGTCACCTCCGACGTCGAGGATGCGCTGGGGCCGACCGGGGGCCGACTGGTCGGCGTCGGGGTGGTGCGCGAGCCGGTCGACCTGAGCTCGCTGGCGGGCAACCTCTCGAAGACGCGCTTCGCCGACATCCGGCGCAACCCCGACACGCTCACGGCCTTCGGCGCCGGGTTGGGGCGCCAGCTCGTCCGCGGGGGACCCCTGCTCGAACGCGTGCGCAGCCAGGTCTTCTCCCGCGCCAGCGGCAACTTCGGCGCGCTCGACGGGGTGATCGTTGTTCGCGAGGAGCCCGAAGGCATGGGGCCGGTGCAGCGCGCCAGCGCCGGCAGGCTGGAGTCGGCGTTGATGGGAGGGATCACCCGGACGCGGACGCCCGCGGTCGGGGTCGAGACCACGACCACCGAACCCTCCTCGGTCTCCTTCTTCCAGAGCAACGACCTCTCCAGTGTCGACGACGTCGACACGACCGCAGGCCGGCTGGCGATGGTCTTCGCGATGCTCGGAGCGGAGGGCAGCTTCGGCGTCAAGGGCAGCGCCGACCGCCTGCTGCCCGACCTTCTCACCCAGGGTCGCTGAGCAGCGCCGTGTACTGGATCGGCTTTCCGCTTGCGATCGCTCTGGCGCTGGCCGTCGTCCCCGCGGGGGTGCGGGGACTGGCCGACGCCGGGCTGGTGCGGGAGAACTTCCGCGCTGCGAGGCTCGCCTTTCCGCTCGGGGCGGTTCTGGCGACGGCGGCTCTGGTCGCCCTGGCGCCGCTCGCCATCCTCAACGACCGCGCCGACCTCGACCTGCTCGACCCGGAGCTGCGCCGCTGGATCGTCTACCTGCTCGGCATCGCCTTCCTCGGCTTCCTCGACGACTCGCTCGGGCGCGGTGAGGCGGCTGGGGCGCCGCGTGGGTGGCGAGGTCATGGCAGGGCGCTGCGCGAAGGGCGGCTCTCGACGGGAGCGATCAAGGCGATCGGGGCGCTGGCGCTCGCCGCTTACGTGGTCTCGGGCCGGGGGCTGGAATCCGGCCGCTACCTGGCGGATGTCGCCCTGCTGGTCCTCGCCACCAACCTCTTCAACCTGCTCGACCTGCGGCCGGGGCGGGCCGAGAAGGGGCTGGTCCTGCTCGGGGCCGGGCTCTGCCTCGGGGCGTGGACGTTCGCGCCGGTCGAACTGCTGGGGATCTTCCTCGGACCGGTCCTGGTCGGCGCCGCCTTCACGCTGCGCGAGCGGGCGATGCTGGGGGACACCGGCTCGAACCTCCTCGGCGCCATCGCGGGGGTCTGGTTGCTGACCACACTGGGCGGGACGGGGAGGCTGGTTGCGCTCGCGGCGGTCGTCGCGCTGACTATTTACGGCGAGATGCGGTCTATTTCGTCCGCGATCGATTCGGTTCCGCCACTGCGGTGGCTAGACTCGCTCGGCAGAGAATGAGTCAGGCAAAACAAGGAGACACGCGCTTCATCTTCGTCACCGGCGGCGTCGTCTCGGCCCTCGGCAAGGGCATCGCCGCCGCCTCGATCGGTCGCCTCCTCGTCTCCCGGGGCTTTCGGGTCCAGCTGCAGAAGTTCGACCCCTACATCAACGTCGACCCGGGGACGATGAGCCCGTTCCAGCACGGCGAGGTCTTCGTCACCGAGGACGGCGCCGAGACCGACCTCGACCTCGGCCACTACGAGCGCTTCACCGACGAGAACACCTCGCGCGCCTCGAACGTGACCGCCGGCGCCGTCTACAACTCGGTAATCAAGCGCGAGCGCCGCGGCGACTACCTCGGGGCCACCGTGCAGGTGATCCCGCACATCACCAACGAGATCAAGCAGCGCATCCTGATCGTCGCCGAGTCGCAGTCGGTCGACTTCGTCATCACCGAGATCGGCGGCACGGTGGGCGACATCGAGTCGCTGCCGTTCCTCGAGTCGATCCGCCAGCTCTACACCGACCTGGGGCCGAAGCGGAGCATGTTCGTCCACCTCACCCTGGTGCCCTACGTCGGGCACGCGGGGGAGCTGAAGACGAAGCCGACCCAGCACTCGGTCAACGAGCTGCGGCGGATCGGGATCCAGCCGCACGCGCTGGTCTGCCGCTCCGAGGGGCGCCTCGACCGCGAGATCCGCGAGAAGATCGCGCTCTTCGCCAGCCTCCCGACCGACGCGGTGATCTCGGCCAACGACGTCGACAACATCTACAAGGTGCCGCTCGTCTTTCGGGCCGAGGGGGTCGACGACCTCGTCCTCGACCACTTCGGGATGGAGGCGCCGGCGCCGGACCTGGCCGAGTGGGAGGCAATGGTGCGGCGCGCCGACGAGGCCGAGGGCAAGGTGCGGATCGCCGTGGTCGGCAAGTACGTGCAGCTCGCCGACGCCTACAAGTCGGTGATCGAGGCGTGCGAGCACGGCGGGTTCCATCACGGGGTCGAGGTGGAGGTGGAGTTGGTCGATTCCGAGGACTTCCAGCCGGAGCGCCTTGCGGACGCCGACGGCATCCTCATCCCCGGCGGCTTCGGAGAGCGTGGGATCGAGGGCAAGGTGCAGGCGGCGCGGATCGCCCGCGAACGCTCGATCCCCTATCTCGGAATCTGCCTCGGGATGCAGATCGCGGTGGTCGAGTTCGCCCGCTCGGTGGCGGGCATGGAGGGCGCCAACTCGGCCGAGTTCGACCCCGAGACGCCGTTCCCTGTCGTCGACCTCCTGCCCGAGCAGAAGGAGGTCTCCGAGATGGGGGGCACGATGCGGCTCGGCGCCGATCCGGTGAAGCTGCACGAGGGAACGCGGGCGCGCGAGATCTTCGGCGAGGCGGTCATCTACAAGCGCCACCGCCACCGCTACGAGGTCAACAACCAGCTGCGGCGCCGGCTCGAGGACGAGGGCCTGGTCTGCAGCGGCACCTCGCCCGACGAGCGCCTGGTCGAGATGATCGAGCTGCCCGACCACCCGTTCTTCGTCGCCTCTCAGTTCCACCCGGAGTTCAACTCGCGGCCGAACCGGCCCGAGCCGCTCTTCCGCGAGTTCGTCGGCGCCGCGGCGCGCCACGCGGGCGAAAAGCCCGCGGACGGCGGCGCGCTCGAACCGGCCGAGGACGTCGAGGGCAGCGACGTCGGCGTCCGCCGCTCGGGCTGAGCGCGTTCCGCCAGTTAGCCTTCCGGCTGTGGAGGTGAGTTCACGGCTGCACGAGACGTTCGTTCGACTCTGCGAGATCCGCAGCCCAACTGGGGAGGAGCGCGAGGTCGCCGACACCGTCACGGCCGAGCTGAGGGCGATCGGGCTGGAGGTGAGCGAGGACGACGCCGCCGGGCCGGCCGAAGCCGGCGCCGGGAACATCTTCGCCAGGCTGCCCGGACGCAGCGACGATTGGGTGATGTTCTGCGCCCACCTCGACACGGTCCCCCATCGGGGGCAGGTCGAGGTGGTGAATGAGGGGGGCGTCTTCCGCAGCCGCGGCGAGACGATTCTCGGCGCTGACAACAAGGCCGCCGTCGCGGTCTTCATCGAGCTGGTGTCGCGGCATGCGGGCAATCCGCCCCCGGTCGGGATCGAGCTGCTGCTGACCGTCGCCGAGGAGCAGGGGCTTCGCGGCGCCAAGGCCTTCGATATCGCGCAGCTGCGCTCTGAGCACGGGTTCGTCCTCGACCACGCGGGGCCCGTGGGCGAAGCGATCGTCGCGACCCCGACCCAGCAGAAGATCCTTGCCGACTTCACAGGGGTCGAGGCGCACGCGGGGATTCGACCCGAGGACGGCAGCAGCGCGATCGCGGCTGCGGCCGCGGCGATCGACCGCATGGAGCTGGGCCGGCTCGACGAGGAGACGACCGCCAACGTGGGACTGATCGAGGGCGGCACCTCGGGCAACGTGGTTCCGGGCCACTGCTGGATCCACGCCGAGGCGCGCAGCCTCGACGCCGGCCGGGCCGCCGAGGTCGCGGGGCAGATCGCCGACGCCTGCACCTGGGGGGCCAGCGAGCACGGCTGCGACGTCGACGTACGCCTCGAGGAGCTATTCCGCGGCTACGAGGTGCCCTCGACCTCGCCGGCGCTGGGGCTCGCGGAAGCCGGGTTGCGCGGCGCCGGCATCGAGCCGGTGCGGGCCAGGATCGGCGGCGGCAGCGACGCCAACGCCCTGCGCCTGAAGGGCTTCGACTGCGTCCTGCTCGCCAACGGGACCGATGCGGTGCACACCGCCGACGAGCGCGTCTCGACAGCCAGCCTCGAGACGATGCTGGAGGTCTGCGAGGGGATCGTCGCCGCGGCCGGTGCGGGCGAGGCGTGATCGGCGGCCGGCTCGAGCTGCGCCGCGGCGTCGTCGTCTCCGCCGAGCCGCTGACCGTCGAGGTCGACGGCGAGCGCCGGCCGGCCTGGGCCGACACCGGCCTGCTGGGGGAGATGCACGAGGGCGACGAGGTCATCGTCAATGTCGCCGCTCTCGACCTCGGGCTCGGCTCCGGCGGCTTCGACGTGGTCCACGCCAACCTCACCCGCGGGCTCGACGGCGGCGATGCCGGAGGCGAGCACGTGATGAAGCTCAACTACACCTCGCTCCAGCATCCGGTCGAGCCGGTCGAGCGGCCGGCGGGGGAGCCCGGGGACCGCTCTTCGGTCCCGGTCTTGGTCCTGCCGCTGCACGGGCACCTGGCGCCGGCCGCCTGGGCTGCCGCCCAGGTGGCGCCCGGACTGGCGGTCGGCTACGTGCAGACCGGCGGCGGCGCCCTCCCGGGCTCTCTCTCCCGAGACGTGGCGGAGCTGTGCGAGCGCAGCCTCCTCTGCGGCCACGTCACCGCTTCCCCCGCCTATGGCGGCGAACACGAGGCGCTCAGCGTCCCGGGCGCCCTCGACGCGGCGGCCCACCGCCTCGGCTGGGACGCGATCCTCGCCGGCCCCGGCCCGGGGATCATCGGCTCCGCGACGCAGCTCGGCCACGGCGGCATGACAGCCCTCGACACCGCCCACGCCGCCCTGGCGCTGGGAATGACGACCCTGCTCTCCCCACGCCTCTCCGAGGCCGACCCCCGCGACCGCCACCGCGGCATAAGCCACCACACCCTCACGGTTCTCGACCTCCTCCTCGCCCCGGTAACCGTCGCTGCCCCCGAATATCACCCCGACGCCATCACGGCTCTCGAGGAGGCCTGCGGGGGCCGCCACCGATTGCAAGTGGGAGCAGCCGATCTCGACGGCTATGCCGCCAGCAACCTCCCGGCAACATCGATGGGCCGCAGCTTGGCCGACGACCCACTCTTCTTCGCCGCCCCCCTTGCCGCGGGCGCGGCCTTGCGCCGAGAGGGATGACGCCGGGCTGGGAGAACCAGCCCGCATGGCGATCGCAGTCAAGTCCCCGACCCCGTCAACGCCGGCCGACGCCGGCGCCGGCGCCCGCTTCGAGGGCCTCGTCCTCGACTTCCTCTCCTACCTGGAGCTGGAGCGCGGCCTCTCGCGCAACACGCTGAATGCCTACCGCACCGACCTGCTCCAGTACGGCGAGTTCCTGGCCGCGCATAGCTGCGATGCGCTCGAGGCCCGGCCACCGGACATCGCCGACTTCCTCGCCGACCTGGCCACCGGCAACGGCCGTCCCGCCTGCTCGGCGTCGACGATCCACCGCAAGGCCGCCTGCCTGCGCTCCTTCTACAAGCACCTGCGCCGCGACGAGCTGATCGCCAACGATCCCACCGCCGCGCTCAGCGCTCCGCGCCGGGCGAAGAAGCTTCCCCACGTCCTCAACTACTCCGAGGTGCAGCTGCTGCTGGCGGCGCCCCGCGGGGACGAGCCGACGGTGGCGCGCGACCGGGCGCTGCTGGAGGTGATGTATGCGTGCGGATTGCGAGCGTCGGAGACGATCGGCCTCGAGGTCGGCGATTGCGACCTGCGCCAGGGGTTCCTGCGCGCCCGCGGCAAGGGGTCGAAGGAACGGCTGGTCCCGGTCGGGCGCCAGGCGATCGCCGCGATCAGCGTCTATATGCGCAGCGCGCGGCCGAAGCTCGTCGGCGAGCGCCACGAGCCGAAGCTGTTCGTCAACTTCCGCGGCGGCCCGCTGAGCAGGCAGGGCCTCTACAAGATCGTCCAGCGAAACGCCCGCGCGGCTGGGCTCGGCGGGCGGATGAGTCCCCACACGCTGCGCCACAGCTTCGCCACCCACCTGCTTGCAGGCGGCTGCGACCTGCGCGCCGTGCAGGAGATGCTCGGCCACGCCGACATCTCGACCACCCAGATGTACACGCACCTCTCCGGCGAACAGCTCAAGGACGTCTACTTCCGGACTCACCCACGGGCCGTCGCCGAATAGCGCCGTTGGTGGGCGCGTTCTTCGGCGTATACCCGAACAACGCGCCAACCGGTTGATAGAACCGGGCTGTGCCCGAGCTGCCCGAGGTCGAGACCGTCTGCCGCCAGCTCGAGCCGGAGCTGGCGAAGCGGCGCATCGAGCGGTTGGAGGTGCTGGACGCGCGCTGGTCGCGGCCGGTTCCGCCCGCCGAGCTGGAGGCTGCGGTCGCAGGGAGGGAGATCCAGGGCCTGGGGCGGCGGGGCAAGTACCTGCTGCTGGCGCTGGACGGAGGCCAGACCCTGGTCATGCACCTGCGGATGACCGGCAACCTCGTCCTGGTCGAGGGGGAGGACAAGCTCGACCCGTCCGAGGGAATGCGGTTGTA
This sequence comes from uncultured Solirubrobacterales bacterium, assembly GCA_963749605.1. GTDB lineage: Bacteria > Actinomycetota > Thermoleophilia > Solirubrobacterales > 70-9 > CAVVNN01. The sequence continues at coordinate 69,088 of CAVVNN010000002.1, forward strand.
CGAGGGCGAGCGCTCGACCTCCGAGCGCCACCTGCGCGCCCGCTTTCTGCTCGACGACGGCCGCGAGCTTTGGTTCACCGACCCGCGCCGCTTCGGCGAGGCGTTCCTGATCGACGACTCGGGCCTGGGAGAGCGTTTCGAGCGGCTCGGGGTCGAGCCGCTTGCGGAGGAGTTCACGCCGGAGGCGCTGGGCGAGATCGCCGCCGGTCGCAGGGCGCCGCTGAAGTCGTTCCTGCTCGACCAGTCCGGGATCGCCGGCGTGGGGAACATCTACGCCGACGAGGCGCTGTTCCGGGCGCGGCTGCATCCGCTCTCGCCCGCCGGCTCGATGAAGCCGGAGCATCACGAGGCGCTGCGCGCCGCCGTCGTGGCGGCCCTCGAAGCTGGGATCGACGGCGGCGGCGCCTCGATCGACGACTACCGCGACGGGCGCGGCGAGAAGGGCACGATGCAGGACGAGTTCCTCGTCCACACCCGCGAGGGCGAGCCCTGCCCGTCGTGTGGCGGGCCGATCGCGAAGATCGTCGTCTCCGGCCGCTCGACCTACTACTGCCCGAGCTGTCAGGTACGGCTGAGGCGGCGCCGTCGCCGTCCGGCCCGTCGTTCAACCTAGTTCGTTCGTGTCCGGCACGACGGTGAAGACCGAGGCGATTGTCCTGCGCAGCATCCGCTACGGGGAGGCCGATCGCATCCTTCACCTCTACTCGAGGTCCCGCGGCCGGGTCGGAGCGATCGCGAAGGGGGCGCGGCGGCCGAAATCCCGCTTCGGAGGCCGGTTGGAGCCCTTCTTCCGGCTCGACATGATCCTCCACGAGGGCCGCAGCGACCTGCTCACCGTCACCAACGTCGCCACCGTCGAGGGGTACCCGCGCCTGCGCTCCTCGGGGCCGAGCCTGGGCGCCGGCGCCCGCGCCTGCGATGCGGTGCTGCGGCTGCTCGACTCCGCCGAACCCAATCCACCCGCCTACAACCTGCTCTGCCGCTACCTGGCGATGCTCGACGACCCGGCCCTGCCGCGGGCCGCCGGCCTCGAGACGGCGTTGTCCTTCCGGCTCAAGCTCGCCCTGGTCGCCGGCTTCTCTCCGGAGCTGGCCTCGTGCGCGCGCTGCGGCGAGGCCGATCATCTCACCGGCTTCTCCGGCGCCGCCGGCGGGGTCGTCTGCGCGAGCTGCGAGGCCGGCTCGTTCGATCTCTCCGAGGGGGCCCACCGCTTCATGGCCGGGGCCCTGGCGAAGTCGCTGACAGAGGCGCCCGAGGCGGGAGAGCGGGATCTGCGCCAGGTCGAGCGGGCGGTGGGCGAGACGCTCGAGCATCACGCGCACGTGCGGTTGCGCGCCGCCGCGTAGGATCGGTCGCTTGAAGCCGACAGCGCCTCTGGAAGAGCGAGTCCGCGCATGGGAGGCCGAGTTCCTCTCCGATTCGGCGACTCCGTCCTACCCTGCGCGCCGCCGCGCCGAGGAGTCCGACAGCCCCGTCCGCACCCCCTTCCAGCGTGACCGCGACCGGATCGTCCACTCGAAGTCCTTTCGCCGCCTCAAGCACAAGACGCAGGTCTTCGTCGCCCCCGAGGGCGACCACTATCGGACCCGGCTCACCCACACGCTGGAGGCCTGCGGGATCGCCCGCACGGTTGCCCGCGCGCTCGGTCTCAACGAGGATCTGACCGAGGCGATCGGGCTCGGCCACGACCTCGGCCACCCGCCCTTCGGCCACAGCGGCGAGGAGGCGCTCGACGAGGCGCTGCGCGAGCGCTGCGATGGCGAGTTCAAGCACAACGTCCACTCGCTGCGGGTGGTCGACGTGCTCGAGCGCGACGGCCACGGCCTCAACCTCACCGAGCAGGTCCGCGACGGCATCCTCAACCACACCGGGTCGCGCAAGCCGGCGACGCTGGAGGGGCGGATCGTGAAGCTGGTCGACCGCGTCGCCTACATAAACCACGACATCGACGACGCGCTGCGGGCCGGGATCCTGCACCGCTCCGACCTGCCCGCGGCCGAGATCGGGCTGCTTGGCCCGACCGGGTCGAAGCGGATCGACACGCTGGTGCGCGACATCGTCGAGCGCTCGGCGGCGGCCGGAGACATCGAACAGAGCGAGGAGATCGGCGGCGCGATGCTGCGGCTGCGCAAGTTCATGTTCGACAACGTCTATCTGGGGCCGGCGGCGCGGCGCGAGCACGACCGCGTCCACCGCACCCTGCGCGGCCTCTTCGACCACTACCTCGAGCACCCCGGCGACGTACCCGAGTGGGAGCCGGGCGCGAGCGAGTGCCAGCGGGTCACCGACTACATCGCCGGGATGACCGACCGCTACTGCATCGCCCGCTTCACCGAGCTGACGATCCCCGAGCAGGCCCGCTTCTGATGGCGTTGATCTCTGCCGAGAGCGTCGAGCGGGTCAAGCAGGCGGCCGACATCGTCGAGGTGATCTCGACCCACACCGACCTGCGCCGCCAGGGCGCCCGTTGGGTCGGGCTCTGCCCGTTCCACGAGGAGCGCACTCCCTCCTTCTCGGTCGATGCGCAGGAGAAGCTCTACCACTGCTTCGGCTGCGGGGTCGGCGGCGACACGATCAAGTTCGTCGAGGAGAAGGAGGGGCTGGGCTTCGCAGAGGCGGTCGAGTTGCTTGCCGACCGCTACGGGGTCGAGCTGGAGCGGGAGCGGGAGGACCCGCAGGCTGAGGCGCGCCGCCAGCAGCGGCGCCGGCTGGAGGAGCTGCTGCAGCGCACCTCGACCTTCTACGCCGGCTACCTCTGGGAGTCGGAGGAGGCCGGCAGGGCGCGCGAGTACCTGGCCGGGCGCGGGCTGGGCGAGGAGACTCTGCGCGGCTTCGGCGTCGGCTACGCGCCGAGCGCCTGGGACACGGTGCTGCTGCGCGGTCAGCGGGCCGGGTTCCGGGTCGAGGAGCTGCGCCAGGTCGGCCTGGCCCAGCGCGGGCGCGGCGGCGGCGAGTACGACCGCTTCCGCTCCCGGATCATGTTCCCGATCCGCGACCGGCGCGGCCGCACGCTCGGCTTCGGCGGCCGGGCGATGCGCGCCGACCAGGGCGCCAAGTACGTCAACACCGCCGAGACCGACTTCTTCCACAAGAGCCGCATGCTCTACGGCGTCGACCTGGCCAAGGCCGCGATCGCCAAGGCGGGACGGGCGGTGGTGGCGGAGGGCTACACCGACGTGCTGGCGCTGCACCAGGCCGGGGTCGAGGAGGCGGTCGGGGTGATGGGCACGGCGATCACCGACGAGCAGGTCGCGGCCCTCTCGGGGATGGTCGAGGAGGTGGTCCTGGCCCTCGACGCCGACGCCGCCGGACAGGAGGCGATGCTGCGAGCGCAACGGGTGGCGTCGGGCCGCAAGATGAGGCTGCGCGTGGCGCCGATGCCGGCGGGTGAGGACCCCGCCGAGATGATGACCGCCGAGGGAGGGGCCGAGCGCTTCCGCGAGCTGGTCGAGGGGGCGGTCGACCTTCCCGCCTTCCAGGTGGGGATGGTGCTCGACAGGACGGATGTCTCCTCGCCGGCCGAGCGCGACCGGGCGCTGGCGGAGGTGGCGCCGGTGATGGCGGGGATGGGGGAGACGGCGAGCCGCGAAGAGCTGGTGCGGCAGGTGGCCGACCGCCTCGACCTGGAGCCGGCGATGGTGATGGGACGGGTGGTGGCGGCTCAGCCGGCGACCGGCGGCTCCGCCGAGCCGCCGCAGCGCCAAGCAGCCGGCGCGCCCAAACGGCGCTCCGCCGAGCTGACCTCGCGCGAGCGCCGCGAGCGGGCGCTGCTGGCGATGTGCATCGCGCTGCCCGACGAGGGCCGCGAGTACCTGGCCCGCCTCGGCGTCGCCCACCTCTCGCCGCTGGGCGCCCGCGCCGCCGCCTGGTTGCGGGCGCACCCCGAGGACCCCGCGTCCAACCTCCCCCAGGACGACGACGAGCTGGCCAGCCTGATCGCCGAGCTGGTCATCCTCTCCCACGACGAACCCGCCTCCGCCGAGGCGATGGAGCTCAACTTCCTCCTGCTCGAGCAGCGCCGCCTCGAGGCCGAGATCGCCGCCGCGGGCCAGGCAGGCGAACCCGAGCGCCGCGCCAACCTGAGCCGAGAGCGCGCCGCCCTGGTCGAGCGCATAGCCCGCACCGAGCGCGTCGGCAGCTGATTCATAGATACGAACCGGTGTTCGTGTGTTTCGTCCGACTCGCGCGACATATTGTCTGCATGGAGAAGCAAGATGCCCGACGGTCAAGCGGCCTGACACGTGAGCAGTTGGAGCCGCTGGTGGCTGAGGGTTTGACCATCGAGAAGATTGCCCAGCGCATCGGGGTCAGCGACTCCACGGCGAAGAAGTGGCTGAAGCGACATGGGCTTCAGACCCGCGGGACGAAAAGGCGCGCGACGCTTGCCGCAATGCGGGAGACAGGGGAGCAAGACACCCATCTCGAGTGTCGGCAGCATGGGCTGACGAGGTTCGTGGCTGTCGGCTCGGCGCCCCGCCTCCGCTGTGCGAAATGTCGATCCGAGGCCGTGGCGCGGCGACGGAGAAAGGTGAAGGAGATTCTCGTGGCGGAGGCAGGCGGCAAGTGTCTGCTGTGCGGCTACTCAAAGCACTCCGTCGCACTCCAGTTCCACCACCTTGATCCCTCGACCAAATCATTCGGCCTGGGCGTTCGTGGGATCACCCGCTCCATTGCGAAGCTGCGGGAGGAGGCAGAGAAGTGCATCCTCCTTTGCGCCAATTGCCATGCAGAAGTTGAGGCCGGTGTGACCGGGCTACCGGTAAGGTCCCGGGAGGTCGGTGTCAATCCGAGGTAGCAGTTTCGGATTAGCACGACGCGTTAATCCGGGGTAGCTCAACTGGAAGAGCATTCGGCCGTTAACCGAAGGGTTGTGGGTTCGAGTCCCACCCCCGGAGCTCTTTTCTCGCAGCCGCTTTGCGGCTGGCGAGCCGTTCGACCAGCTCGGCGCCGCGCTCGGCGCCGTCGTGCTCGCGGGACCAGGCGGCTAGCTCGCCGGCCCGGTGGGAGAAGGACCTCTCGCCGAGCAGGCGGCGGATGGCCCAGCGCAGCGGCCCCGGGCGGCAGAGGCGCCAGGGGACCGAGAGGCCGGCCCCGGCCCAGGCGACTCGCATCGCCGTCTCGCTCATGTCGCCGGTGATCGGGCAGACCAGGACCGGGGTGCCGGCGCCGAGCGCCCGCGCCACGGTGCCGTGGCCGCCGTGGGAGACGACCAGCGCGGCGGCCGGCATCAGCTGGCTGTAGCTGAGCCATTCGACCAGGACCGCGTTGGGCGGGACCTCGATCGGGCGCTGCGGGACGACGCGGTTGGTGGTCGCGACGACCCGCACCGGCTCCTCGGCGAGTGCCTTCAGCGCGATCCGCACCAGGCGGTTTTCGGAGTCGTGCGCCGTGCTCGGCGCGACCAGCACCAGCGGCGCGTCGCCGGGCGGCAGCTCGATCTCGGGATGCGGCTGCTCGAAGGTCATCGGGCCGGTCACCTCGACGCCCGCCGGCCAGCTGCGCGGGTACTCGAGCTGGGGGAAGGTGGCGACCAGCGCCAGGTCGGGGCTGATTCCGCCGTGGAAGCGCGCGACTGGCGGTAGGCCCAGGCGCTCCCGCTGCGCGTTGAGGTCGCGGCGGCCGTGCTCGAGCCCGACGTTCAGCGCCCGCTGGCCGGCGCGCCAAACGCCCCGCCCCAACGGCGTGCGCGGCCGGCGCAGTCCGACGGCGAAGAACGGCATCCCCGGCTCGACCACCGGGTAGATGTGGGGGATCAGCGTCGCCAGCGGCACTCCCGCCTTCTCGGCGGCCAGCGAGGGCGCCAGGGTGAGGATGTCGCTGACGGCGACGTGCGGGCGCATCTCCTCCAACAGTGGCAGCAGCGCCCGCGCCGCCTCCGCCGCATGGTCGCCGTCGGCCGAGTCGGGGTCGGGCGGGGGGAACATCCGGTATTCCTCGGCCGCGGTGAAGCCGAGCCCGGCGCCCTCGACCACCCCCCGGCGCTCCTCCCAGGTCTCGACGACCACCTCGTGCCCGCGCCCCGCCAGCGCTTGGCCCAGGGAGATCGCAGGGAAGACGTGGCCAGGGTCGCCGAACGCCGCGACCAGCACGCGCAGGTTCATCTAGGGAGTATCGAGCCCCTCGCCGGGCCGGGTGAAGACGATCTCCGGCACGTGGCAGTTGGGCGAGGTGCGCAGCAGGAACAGCACCGCCTCGGCGATGTCGGAGGGTTGGATCATCTGCTCGGCGGGAACCTGGCCCTTGGCGAACTCGGTCATCGCCGTGTCGACGAATCCGGGCGCCAGGGCGGTGCACTGGATCCCGGCTCCGCCGGCCTCGCGGTGGGTCGACTGGGTGAAGTTGATCACCGCCGCCTTGGTCGCCGCGTAGATCGAGAGCCACGCCTGCCCGCTCTTGCCGGCGATCGATGCCGTGTTGACGATCAGCGCCTTGCCGTGCTCGGCGCCGGCCTCGCGCAGCAGCGGCAGGCCCTCGCGGGTGCCGATGATCAGCGCCCTCAGGTTGACGCCGAGCTGCATGTCGAGGTGCTTGGTCTGGATCTCCTCCATCGGCGCGCCGATCCCGACCCCCGCGTTGTTGACGAGAACGTCGAGGCGGCCGTAGGCCTCACGGTGCTTGGCGAAGACGCCGACCACGTCCTCCTCGTCGGTCATGTTGGCGGCGACGCTCTGCACCTCGCACCCTTCGGCGCGCAGCCCCTCGGCCGCCGCCTCCAGCTTCTCGGGGCGGCGAGCGGAGACCGTCAGCGCGTAACCCTCCTGCCCGAGGGCGCGGGCGATGGCCAGGCCGATCCCACTGGAGCCCCCCGTAATCAGCGCTGCTCGCTCCGCCATCTTCCGCTCCTTCCCGGTTCGCTGAGGTCGCGCGCACCCTATAGGCCTCAATAACATGCCGCGGATGCGCGCTTTCCGAGCAATCGACGCTCTCGCCTGCCTACTTGCCGCGGCTGCCCTGCTCGGCGGCTGTGGTTCGAGCTCCGATTCCTCGACCTCCTCGTCCGGCCCGGTCGAGAGTCGCCCAGCCCCCCCGAAGAGCGAGTTCCCCAGCGCCAAGGGCAAGACCCTCGCCGAAGTGCTCGAATCGGCCGACGGCCCCTCCGAACTGGTCGTCTCGCCGGCGGCGATGGTCTTCTACAAGGGCGAGAACCGCTACCCGTTCGGCGTCTTCCAGCGCGACCGCACCCAGGTCCCGGACGCGAAGGTCGCCCTCTACTTCGCCAAGGTGCCGCCGGCGAGCAAAGGCAACAAGCCGCAGAAAGCCGAATCGGAAGGCAAGGCCGCCAGGGCCACGGCGGAAATGAAAGCGCTCGAACAGCCGGCGGTGGGGCCGTTCCCGTCCGCGATCGAAAGCCTCGCCACCCAGCCCGCCTTCCGCGCCAAGACGACATCTGACGACCCCGACGCCGCCTCGGTCGTCTACACCACCGACGTCGACTTCCCCAGCGAAGGAGAGTGGCGAATCGTCGCCCTGATCAAGGAGGGCGACAAGACCGCCGCGACGCTGCTGCCGAGCGCCGTCGTCGGCGAATTCACCAAGGTGCCACAGGTCGGTCAGAAGGCCCCGTTGATCCACACGCCGACGCCCGCCAGCGTCGGCGGCGACCTCTCCAAGATCACCACGCGGATTCCGCCCGACACCCAGAACCGGGTCGACTACGCGGACGTGCTGGGGAAAGAACCGATCGTCCTCTTGTTTGCGACCCCCCAGTTCTGCCAGAGTCGGGTCTGCGGCCCGGTCGTCGACGTGGCTGAGCAGGTCAAGCAGCTCTACGGCGACAAGGCGGCGTTCATCCACATGGAGATCTACGAAGAAAACGAACCGCCGAAGACCCGGCCGCAGGTCAGGGCCTTCCACCTGCCGACCGAGCCCTGGCTGTTCGCGATCGGCCGCGACGGCACCGTCAAGCAGGTCGTCGAGGGCGCCTTCGGCGTGCCCCTGATGACCAAGGTGGTCAAGGAAGTGACGGGCGAATGAGCGAGAAGGCCAGCCCTGACGCGGAGCTGCTGGAGTCCTTCGCCGCCGAGGCGCGGCGTCGCTGCGACGTGATCGCCGCCGGATTGGCGACCGAGACCAGCGACTTCGAGACGATGCGTGTCGAAGCCCACGCCCTGAAGGGGACGGCGGGCGTCGTCGGCCTGCAGCGCCTCGCCGAGCTGGCCGGCCTGATGGAGTCCGACCTCGCCGAAGCGAAGAAGACCGGCGTCATCCGCGGTGGCCGCGACCACCAGATAGCCGACGCCGCCAAGGCTCTCGCCGAAGGAGCCGCGGCCGCGGCCGAAGGCAAGGAGGAGCCACCCGACGTGGGCCGCTCCCTCGCCCAGCTGTTCAGCGCCTAGTCGACCCGCCCTCATGCTCCTTCGCAGGCACATCTCCAGCGCCCTGGCGATCTTCGCCATCGCGGCCCCCCTCGCCGGCTGCGGCGGCGGCTCGAGCACCGCCCCGAGTAAGCCGTTTGCGCCGCAGGCCTCCCTGAGGGCCGTGGGCGGCACGGTCCGCACCGACAAGCCGCAGTTCGTGCTCCATGTAAAGGCGCGGCCGGGAGACGCCGGCATCCGCTCGGCGGCGATCACCCTCCCGCCAGCTGTCATCGTCGACCAAGCGGCGCTCGGCAACCTCTGTAGCAAGCGCGAGCTGAAGGCCGACGACTGCGCCGGGCGCAAGCGAATGGGTCTCGCCCGCGTCCTCAGCCCGGCCTACGGCCGGGCGCTCTCCGGGCCGGTCTACGCGGTCTCGGGGTTCGGCGGACTGCCCCGCCTCTTCTACGTGCTGGGCGGCCCGGCAAAGATTCTCCTGCAGGGCCGGATCGCCAGCCAGGGGGCGCGGCTCCAGGCGGGCGTCGACAACGTTCCCGACACGCCGCTGAAGACCTTCGAGCTCAGGATCGACGGCGGCAAGCCCGGCTACCTGATCCTCAGCCGCAACATCTGCCGGACCAAGACGACGGCAAACGCCTCCTTCGCAAGCCAGGGCGGCGATACCTATGCGCAGCGGATCCCGGTCAAGGCCGACTGCGGTGGCACCCCGCATTCGTAAGCCATAATCGAGCCCCCGGGGGCGGTAGCTCAGTTGGTCAGAGCACGGGACTCATAATCCCTTGGTCGCTGGTTCGAGTCCAGCCCGCCCCATTTCCTCACCGGAGGCGAGCTCAGTTCGGCACGAAAGACCGAAATTAGCCTCCGACTCCACCGCTTTATCGGCCCCGACCCACTGTCCACCAAACGTAGGTCCACGACTTCGCCGCGATCCGCTCTGCTCGCGCTAAGGTGCCCGCAAGAAACCTCGATGGGGAGGGACAGATGGGCCGATTCGCAAAGCTGCTGTTGGGACCGGGGGCCGTTGCGCTCCTCGTCATCGGATTGATCGCACCGGGCGTCACGGCGGCGGCCGCGAGCGCGGCGAGCTGCAAGAGGGCGAGCAACATCGAGGCGATCATCGACGACTCGGGCTCGATGGAATTCACCGATCCCAACCGCCTGCGTGTGCAGGGGATGAGCCTGCTGATCGACGACCTCTCGCCAAGTACGCGGCTCGGCGCGGTCGAGTTCGGCTCCGGGATCGATGTGCCTGGCGTGCTCACGATCCCGCCCGCCAACACCATCTTCGCCCCCGAGGCGGTCGGACCGAATGCGACCGCCATGCGCAGTGCACTCGACAGCGTGATCAAAGCCGACAACGGCGCGACCGATTACAACGGCGCCTTCGCCCAGTCCGACTCCGACAATCCCACCGCCGACGCACGGGTCTTCCTCACCGACGGCGGCCACGACGTCGGCGCCTACAACGAAGCGCACCTCGTCCACAGGGCGCCGACCTACGTGATCGGCTTCGGCTCGGGGATCTCGGGCGGAGCGGATCAGGCCCGGCTGAAGAAAATCGCCAAAGACACCGGCGGCAAGTATTTCCCGGTGGCAGATACGAACGAGCTGCAGGCGGCGATGAACAGCATCGGCGCTGCGCTCACCTGCCAAACCCCGCCGCGCCAGTTCACCGACCTGCTCAAACAGGGCCAGAGCAAATTGCACAGCATCACCGTCGGCGCGGCGACCAAGACGCTGCAGATCACCCTGACCTGGGCCAGTCCGCTGGACAAATTCAAGGTCAACGGGCTGCGGCTCGTCGGCAAACGCGGCCTCCTCGCGGTCGCCTCGCGCAAGCCGGGCAAGCTGACGGTGACGAAATCGACCAGCACCACCTTCACCGTGCTCAAAGTCTCGGGGCTGCGTAAAGGGACGCTGCGCTTCAAAGTGAGCGCGGCCAAGGTCGCCTCCGGCTCGCCGAAAGCAACCCTGACCACGCAGGTGGGCCAGAGCACGCACAAATAGCAGAGCGACGGACGGAAGGCAATTCTCGGAACGTCGCACAGCCCATTGAGCTTGCATTGAGGGGCCGCTCGGGGGAGGATCGCTTCAGGAATCGCCTCCGTATCCGGTTTCGACGAAAGGAGTTCCCCGATGGCAATCCTCACGATGTTCGAGGTCTATGGTGACAACCCCGAGGACATGGTCGAGAAAACCGAGGCCGCGATGGGCCCCGACGTCGACAAGGTCGCCGGCGAACATGGCGCAATCTCCAACACGATCGTCAAGACCGACAAGGGGATCATGGTCGTCAATCTCTGGGAGTCCGAGGAGGGTATGGAGTCCTTCGCTGCTCTGATGCGGCCCCGTATCGACGAGGCGGGCGCAGGGGGCGAGCAGGTGGGCTGGCGCATGCACGAGGTGCTCCGCCACCGCACTCCGGCTGACTGACAGCCGCCTATAACGCCACTTCAAGCGCCGTCGGCCTTAGCCGCCCAGCGAGAGCGAGGACGACAGCCAGGGGCTGGCGAGGGAGATCGTCGCCAGGGCGAGGGCCAGGCCGGCCAGGAGGGAGCTGCCCAGGAGCGCGATCCGCAGGCCCGACCCGGCCAGTCGCGCCTCGCGCCCGCCGGCGCGCCGCCAGTCGGGCAGGGCCAGCTCCGAGACCTGGAGCAGGCGCCCGAGGACGTGGACGGTCATCAGCGCGAACCAGGCGATGAAGCTCGCCTTGTGGAGAAAGACGAGCGAGCCGGTGTGGGGGCCGGCTACCAGCAGCGCGACGCCGGTCCCGAACAGCGCCAGGGTCGTCAGAACCACCCCGGGTGCGAGCAGGCGCATGAGCGGGGACGGCGGTCCCTTGGCCCGATAGGAGGGCGCGCCCGCGTAGTAGCGGGCGAAGCGATAGCCGGTGCTGCCGAGCTTGAGCAGGACCGGCGGGATCAACAGCATCCCGATGAAGATGTGGGGGCCGACCAGGCTGCCGATGAAGGGGATTGTCGCCCCCTCGAGCGCCAACAGGACGAGCAGCATCGCCGCCGCGCCGCCGGTCAGCCGCGCGTTGGCGTCGACGCCGCTCTGTGAGGGGACTTCGATCTCGTCGTTCGGCCTGTACACCGGGCCGATGCTGTCGCGGAACGCTTATCGACGGCTAACGCTTTCGTGAGAGGTCTCTAACGATCGTCTGACCGGGCGTTTAGGCCTCGGCGTGACAGTCAGTGACTCGATGCGCGACGAAAGGCACAGGGTCAGCCTCAGGGACAGCGTCTCCCCAGCGATGGCGCTGTTTCCGCTTCGCCTCTTCCTCGGCGTCACCTTCGTCTACGCCGGCGTCCAGAAGCTTGGCGACCCGGGCTTCCTCCATGCCGGAGCGCCGACTTACATCGGCACGCAGCTGCACGGCTTCGCCACCGGTACGCCCGGCGGCTTCGTCCTGCGGACGTTCGCCCTCCCGCACCCCGAGATCGCCGGGATCGGGGTGGCGATCACCGAGATCCTGATCGGCCTCCTTGCCGCCACGGGGCTGTTCACGCGGGCCGCCGCCGCCGGCGGCATGGGCCTCAACCTCCTGCTCTTCCTGACGGCGAGCTGGCACACCACTCCATACTTCCTCGGGCCGGACCTCGTCTTCTCGTTCGCCTGGCTGCCGTTCGTGCTCACCGGGGCAACCGGTCAGCCCGCCCTCGACAACGTCTCCTGGGAACCATCGGCGGCGACCGTTCGTCGAACCAGCCTGCGGCCGCCCGAGGAGAGGTTGGAGGGAGAGGCGGCCGCTGTTTCCACCCGCCGTGCCCTGCTGGCCGAGTTCGCCGGCGTCGCGGCGGCGATTGCCGGGATCTCGGCGCTGGTCAAGGGACCCTATTCCGCGCCCCGAACCCTGGCGGCCGGTCCCGGCGCGGGATCGGGTGGGGCGAGCTCCGTAGGCTCCGGCCCCTCGCAGGGCGCCTCGGCGGCGGGGGGCGGGGGTGCTTCAAATGCTCGGTCGTTGCCCTCCGGCGCCGTGAAGCTCGGCCCCGCCAAGCGCCTTCCCAGCGGGCAGGCGGCGACCTACGGCGACCCCGCCGACGGCTCCCCTGACATCCTGATCCGCGAGTCCGACGGCAGCCTCAAGGCCTTCAGTGCCGTCTGCACCCACTCCGGCTGCACGGTTGGCTATGAAGGGGGGGTCATCGTCTGTCCCTGTCACGGGGCCCAGTACAGCGCCGAAACGGGCGATGTGATCGGCGGTCCGGCGCCCAGCGGGCTGGCGCCGAAGAAGGTGGTGGAAGCCGGCGGGCAGATCTACGCAGTGCCGAGCTGAGGCTCGAACCCATCCAGCTCGAAGGCGACCCGCGCTCCGCCGAGCGGCGAGTCCTCGACCCAGATCCGACCGCCGTGCAGCTCGACGATCGAGCGGGCGATCGCCAGTCCCAGGCCGCTGCCGCCGGAGTGGCGGTCACGGGAGGTATCGCTGCGATGGAAGCGGTCGAAGACCCGCTCTCGCTCCTCGGGCGCGATTCCCGGTCCGTCGTCGTCGACGCGGATCGTCAGCCGCGCGCCGCGCGCCACCGCCGAGATCGCGACCCGTCCGCCGGGGCCGGCGTGGCGGCGGGCGTTGCCGAGCAGATTGCGGATCACCTGGGTCAGCCGGTCGGGGTCGGCGCGCAGCTTGCCCGCCGGCAGCTCGCCGATCTCGGCGCCTCCGAGCGGCGCGTCCTCGGCGAGGCGCCGCAGGTAGGGCGCCAGGGGGATCTCCCGGCGCTGCAGCGGTGCGGCCTCGTCGAGGTGGGCCAGGGCGAGCAGGTCGTTGACCAGGCGCTCTATCCGCGCCATCTCGGCCAGCACCACCCGCTCGACTCTGCGCACCTCCTCGGGGGTGGGTCGCTCGCTGCGGGCGAGCACCTCGAGCTGACCGCGGATCGCGGTCAGCGGCGTGCGCAACTCATGGGAGGCGTCGGAGACGAACTGGCGCTGGCGTGAGAAGGCGACGTCGAGCCGGTCCAGCATGTGGTCGAAGGCCTCGGCAAGGGTTCGCACCTCGACCGCAGCCGAGCCCTCGGGCCCAATCCGCGGGGTCAGGTCCCCAGCGTCGACCGCCGCCGCGGTGGTGGCCATGCGCCGCAGCGGCGCGGCGGTGCGGACGGCAAGCAGGTAGCCGGCCAGCAGCGCCGCCCCGAGGGTGAGCGCGCCGGCGACCAGGAACGTTTGCACCACCTCGGCCTGGGCGTCCTCGACCGGCGAGAGCGGGGTCGCCTCGCTGTGGTCGGCGCCCACCGCGGGCAGGCCGCGCGCCTCGCGGCGCTCCTCGTGCTTGATCACCTCCGACTCGTCGTTCATCTCCCCCCGGACGGCAACGAACAGGACCGCGAAGACGGCGAGGACGATCGCCGCGATCGAGAGCGCCAGCCTGCCGCGCAGGCCGAGGCGAAGCCAGACTTCCCTCACCGTCTCTCTGCCATCCGGTAGCCGACCGAGCGCACGGTCTCGATCGGCGCCGGCGAGCCGGGCAGGGCGAGGCGCCGGCGCAGGTAGCCGATGTAGACCTGGACGACGTTCGTGCCGGGGTCGTGGTCGTAGCCCCAGACCGAGGAGAGGAGCTCCTGATGGGTGCAGACCTGTCCCGCGTGGCGCATCAGGTGGGCCAGCAGTTCCGCCTCCCGCTCGGGGAGGCGGACCGAGAGGCCGTCGCGCTCCGCCCGCCGCGCCAGCAGGTCGAGCCGAATGCCGCTCGCCTCCAGCGCGGTTGCCGCCTCGCCGCTCGGTTGGCGCAGGTGGGCCCTGACTCGCGCCGCCAGCTCGTCGAAGGCGAAGGGCTTGGTCAGGTAGTCGGTGGCGCCGCGGTCGAGGCCCTCGACGCGGTCGGCGACCTCTCCCCTGGCGGTCAGGACGATCACCGGCAGCGCTGGCTTGGTCCGGCGGATCGCAGCCAGAACCTCCATCCCGTCACGCTCGGGCAGCATTCGGTCGAGGATCACCATGTCGATGCCGCCGGCGAGCGCCAACCGCTCTCCCTCCGCGCCGTCACCGGCGATGGTCACGGCATAGCCCGCGGCCTCGAGGCCGCGCTTGAGGAAGTCGGCGATCGCGACCTCGTCCTCGACGACCAGGATCTTCACGCCCTGATGCTAGTCGCACGCCCCCGGCCGGCGTCCGGCGGTCAGCCGGTCCAAGGGTGGGTCGGGGTTGTGCCTTGCGGACTGAGCAGGTCGAAGCCGTCGGGGGTGTTGAGGTGGTCGTGGCCGCGGCCGGGGGAGTCTGTGCGCCCGTACTGCCAGACGATCTTGCGCGTGCGGGGGTCGATGATCGCCAGCCGGTGGCGGTAGTCGTCGTTGACGGCGATCAAGCCACCGGGCAGGCGCTCGGCGAGGCTCGGGTGGTCGAGCATCCCGGGGCCTTCGGAGGGGTGGTAGGACCAGAGGATCTTCCCGGCCCGGTTGAATTTGTAGATGCCGCCGGGACTGGTGTAGTCGGCGACCAGGTAGCGGTCGGGGCCGAGCTGTTGGGGGTCGGAGGGGTAGGCGATCGGCAGCTGCACGCTCCAGAGGAGCTTGCCGGAGCGGGTGACCTCATCGATGTAGGAGCCATTCACCTCGGAGATGAGCAGGTTGCCGTCGCGCAGCGGCGTGTCGCCGTTGGGCGAGCCGAGGAAGCGGGGCGGTTCGTGGGTGCAGGCGGTGGGGCTGCCGATTTCCCTCGTCACCTTCTTCGCCTGGGAGATGACGAGCACGCGGCAGTTCTGGGCGTCGGCGACGGAGATCGTGCCGTCGCGCCAGAGGTAGGCGTCGTCGGGCTCGTGCAGGTAGCCGGGTTCGGAGCCGGCGACGCCCGGGTGCCCGTAGGACCAGAGCAGCTTGCCGGAGGGGAAGGCGAGTTGGACGATCCGCTCGTTCTGCTCCTCGTTGGAGACGATCTGGGTGCCGC
Organism: uncultured Solirubrobacterales bacterium; assembly: GCA_963749605.1. Classification (GTDB taxonomy): domain Bacteria; phylum Actinomycetota; class Thermoleophilia; order Solirubrobacterales; family 70-9; genus CAVVNN01. Next base: position 84,282 of record CAVVNN010000002.1, read on the forward strand.
CGTGGGTGAAGAAGGCGTCGTCGGGGAAGTAGAAGCCGCCCGGCGGCGCCGGGTGGGCGTGGGAGGGGAAGCGCCAGAGAACATGCTTGCGGGCGTCGACGACGAGCAGCCGGTTGTTGCCGCGGTCGGCGATCAGCAGGCGGCCGGCGAAGGGGTGGGAGCTCTGCGACGTCGGCTTCGACGCCGTCTTCGGCTCGACCCGTTCGCGGCGCAGGTGGAGGGTGACGACCGTCCGCAAGGGCGCTTCCCCGGCGCCGGTTCCGCCGATCAAATATCCGGTCGAGCCGACCGTGGCGGTGGCGCCGCCGGCGACGGCGACGGGGAGCCGGCCGGCCGGCGCCACCGTCCCACTGCCGGGGTCGAAGCGCCGGATCGCCCTGCTCGCCGAGCCGCCGGCGCCGCCGCCCAGTATGTAGGCGTGGCCGCCGAGGACGACGGCGCCGGCGTGGGAAAGCGCCTGGGGGAGGTGGCCGACGACCCGGGCGGTTCCCGCCCGGGGGTCGACTTCCTGGATCGCATCGCTCGTGCCGCCGCCAGCGGTCTCGCCGCCGAAGGCGTAGATCCGGCCGCCGAGCGCCGCCACCGCCATGTAACGGGCCGGCGCCGGCAGGGTGGCGACCTGGGTGAAGCGCCCGCCGTCGGCGGTCTGCAGGACGGAGCCGGTGGGCGTCGTGCCGTCGTAGCCACCCAGCACGTAGGCGCGCCCGCCGAGCGTCACCGCGCTGAGGTCGGAGCGGACAGTCGGCAGGCGCCCGACCGCGTGAGCGGTGGCGCCGGAGGCGACCGCGCCACCCGGCGCCGGCAGCGCCTGGACCACGTCGGTGCTCGCTTCGGTCCCGCCGCCGAAGACGAGCACCCGGTCGCCGAGCGCGGCCGCGGCTGCGTCGTGCAGCGGGCCGCTCAGAGAGCCGGTGAGGCTGACGTGGCCGCTTGCCGCGTCCATCCGGAAGACGCCGCTCACCGAGGTCCCGGCGGAGTCGAGGCCACCGAGGATGAGAACGCCGTCGCGGACGCCGACCGCCGACTCTGCGGAGACGGGGGTGGGAAGGGGATGGGGCGCGAGGCTGGCGACGGCGACCGTCCGGGTCGCGGCGGACTGGGTGGCCGGGTTGTCCGCGCCCCCGCCTCCCGAGCCTGACCTACCGATCGCCAGCAGGGCCACGGCCAGCGCCGCGCCGGTCACGACCAGGGTCGCCCGGCGGCGTTTCCGTCGTGCTCTGGCGGCGGCGGCCCGCCTGGCCCTCAGGCGCGTCCCGTGAGCCAGTGGGTCATCCACGGAGCGAGGACTATAGGCGTGCCGAGGGCTCGGGCAGTCGAAGGCGGCGGCGCGCATTGGCTACCGTCGCGGCCGAGGTGCGGCAGGCTTTGGCGATCGCGCCGTCGGTGTGGTCGGGGGTGCGGCGCACCTCGAACTCGATCATGGCGGCGCGCCGCAGGCGGGCGCGGACGTCGATGGGGCTGTCGCTCGGCGCCGCCTCGAGCGCCGCGTTCGCCGCTCGCTCCCGCCTGCAGACGAGGCAGAACCGGCCTGCGGCCGAGCTCGTCCAGCTGACGGGAAGGGCGGTCCGCTCGCCGTCGATCCTGCTCACGGACACGCCGCAGCCGTCGCAGGTCCATTTCTTCGCGGTGTCGGTTTCGGCGATCATGCGGGGGCTTTGCTCTTGCGCCGGCGTTGGCGGCGGCGGCCGGCTGAGGCTTGCGACGGCGCCTCCGGCTCGCCGCGGCCATGGCCGGACCGTGGCCATGGCCCTGGTCGAACTCGCGGGCGAGGCCGAGGTCGCGGGCGATGCGCCGCATCTCGGCGGCCTGGTCGGCCAGCACGAAGCTGATCCCGGCGCCGCGCGCGTCCGGCGCGGCCGGTGCGGCCGACTCGGTGCACGTAGGAGTCGCGGTCGCCGGGGGCGTCGAAGTTGATCACGTGGGTGATGTCGGCGACGTCGATGCCGCGGGCGGCGACGTCGGTGGCGATCAGGACGTCGACCTCGCCGTCCTCGAACCGCGCCAGCGCCCGCTCGCGTTGCCGCTGGCTCTTGTCGCCGTGCATCGCGACCGCCTCCAGCTCGCGGCTGCGGAGCCGTTTGACCAGCCGGTCTGCGCCGCGCTTGGTGCGGACGAAGACCAGCGTACGCCCACCATCGGCGTCGCGCAGCTGCCCGGCCAGGTGGTCGAGCTTGGCGCTCTGTGAGTCGACGTGGACGAAGCGGTGCTCGACGTCGGCCTCGGCGCGCTCGGGCGCCGCCTGGGTGTGACGGCGCGCCTCGCGCGTGTAGGCGGCGGCGAGCTTGCCGGTCGCTCCCTCCAGCGTGGCCGAGAAGAAGAGGGTCTGGCGCTTCGCCGGGGTCTGGGCGACGATCCGGCTGACCGCCGGCTTGAACCCCATGTCGAGCATGCGGTCGGCCTCGTCGAGGACGAGGATGCGGACCTGGTCCGAGCGCGACGACGCCGCGCGCGATCAGGTCCTCGAGCCGGCCGGGAGTGGCGACGACGATGTCGGCGCGGCGGGTGGCGGCGATCTGCGGCCCGAAGCCGACGCCGCCGTAGACGGCGGCGATGCGCAGCTGCCGGGCGCGGGCGACGGAGTCCAGCTCGTCGACGATCTGGCTAGCCAGCTCGCGGGTCGGCGCGAGCACCAGAGCGGAGAGGTGTCCGGCGCCCGGCTCGATGCGGTCGACCATCGGGATGCCGAAGGCGAGCGTCTTGCCGGAGCCGGTTGGCGATTGGACGAGCAGGTCGTGGCCGGCGAGCGCGTCGCGGATGACCATCTGCTGGACCGGGAAGGGTTGAGAGATGCCGCGCTGCGCGAGTGCGCGCACGACAGGTTGAGAGATGCCGAGATCGGCAAACGAGACGATGTTGTGAGCTCCTTATTTAAGCGATTCAGGGAGATCCAGCGGCCCCAAAACGCCAAGCAGCGCACGGAGGAAACGGAACCTCTCGGGTGGCGATCGCGCCAAGCCCGACTTGGACACCGTAGCAGCCCGAGGCGTCGCCTCCGGCTCCAAGGGGCAGGTGCTGCAATCCGCCGCCCTTCTCGTTAGACTGCGGCCCGTTCAAAACCGGTAAGCCGAATCCGAGAGCCGTGAGCCTCGGAGCGGGGGAACCATTACCGGGGCGAGCCCACGATTTTCGTGGGGGCGCAGGCTCCTTCAGCGCTAGCCCGACAGCTAACCCCGCAGGCCGACAGAGGAGACTGGTTTGCGGTTCGTGGGAGGAAAAAGGAAGGCTGGCATCGTGGCTCTGGCGCTCGGGGCGGCTTTGGCTGGCCCGTCCGCCGCGCTCGCCGCCTCCGGCGGCGGCCTGATGCCGATCTCCTCCCAGAGCCCGACCGAAACGACGGCGCCGCCGGTGACCTGCACCCCCGAAGCCGGCGGGGTCGCGAACTCCAGCGCCTGCCCTTCGGTGCGCAAGGCCCGCCTGGTCGAAGGCGCTGCGATCCCGCCGCCCACCACCCCGCGGGCCATCCTCTCTGCGATCGCGGCCGCCAACACGATTCGCACCAGGCCCTACATCTGGGGCGGCGGCCACGCCCGCTGGTGGGATCGCGGCTACGACTGCTCCGGCTCGGTCAGCTTCGCCCTGCACGGAGGCGGGCTGCTCCGCTCGCCACTCACCTCCGGGGAAATGATGAGATGGGGAGCGCCCGGCAAGGGGCGCTGGATCACGGTCTACGCCAACGCCGGCCACGCCTTCGCGGTGATCGACGGCCTGCGCTGGGACACCGCCGGCGACGCCAGCGGCACCGGGCCGCGCTGGCACGCGAGCATGGTCTCCAGCGCGGGCTACGTCGCCCGCCACCCGCTCGGTTACTAGAAGCATTGGCGCCTTTGTCGGCTATATGCCGACAAGAGCGCCAACCACTGGCCAGCCAGGCGCGCTTCGAAAGCGATTTCGCCAGCGCTGGCGAATGCGATTACAGTCCCCCGCCTGCTCGCTCACGCTCTTCGGGGTCAGGTGACGAGTGGGATCACGCAGCGGTAGTGCCTTGTATCACTCGCAATACTGACAGCACCGGAGTCGATTTCTCCACCCGCAGTTACGGTCACCACCGCATAGGTATTAGGGCCAGAAAGATTTGTGATGTCACTCGACCACTCTTCGCCACCAAGCGTCACCTGGTTTGGCGAAGGCGGCGAGCTGAAGCGCCTCGGGCAGCGCCCCGCCCTGTTCGGCGCAGGCGACTGCGGCCTGCGGGCGCAGTGACGGCCGCCGAACTCGCCGAGGTCTGCCAGCAGGCGCCGGCGAAAAACTGCGTGTTGACCGTGCAGCCGGCGTGGTGCCCGTTCACGGTGGTCGCGTTGACGGCGTTGACTGCGTTGAGCGCGGTTTCGGCGTCGGTCGCCGAGTCGGCGCTTTCCGCGTGCACGGCGTTCGGCACCGGGCCCAGGGTCGCCTCGTCGACCTGCTTGGCGCCGACCGAGTTAGGTACCAGGACGGCGCCCGGGACCGAGCCAGGCGCGAGGCTGGCGCCGGTGACAGTGCCCGGCTTGAGCCGGTTGCCCGGCACCGATCGCAGCTTCAGCCGGTTGCCGGGGAGCGACTTGACCTTGATCGTGGCGCCGTTGGTCTTCTTCGCCTTCCCGATCGCGTAAACGCCGTCGCCGAGCGCCGCGAACAGCGCGATCAGCGAAACGATCAGTGCCGGAGAAGGCCTGCGCAGGCCCTTTTCCATCGTTTCCTCCCCATTTCGTGGACGAGACAGGTCCCCAGTCGATGCTGGGAAATTCGGGGATCCAGGTTACTTCAACTCAATCAACCGGTGGACGGAAATACAGGCCCGCCCGTGTGGAGCCGGCCTGGAGGCCTCAGCTCTCGACTTCGCGGTAGTGATCGCGCCAGATCACTCGGTAGAGACGGAGGTGGCGCGGCAGTGTCTTCAGCCCGGGGATGAACGGGATGCAGACGAAGGCGAGGCTGAGGATGCCCATCAGGGCGAAGATCAGCGCGTCGGCGTTGGGCGATTCCTTGAACGGTTCGATCTGGTACCAGACGGTGTAGAGCCAGAGCCAGACCTGCCCCGGATAGCTCCCCGTCTCGTTCATCATTCCCCACTGTTCGCCGAGCAGGTGCTGGCCTTCGGCGCGTTCCTCGAAGTAGCCGCCGCCGGAGAGGAAGAGCAGCGGCTTGGTGTAGTTGGTCTGGTAGAAGCGGTGGTTGTTGGCGACCAGGGCGCCGTCGAGGCCGCCGCTCTGGGCGAGGCCGAGCAGCGCCGCCATCATCGGCGCGACCGGGTTGTAGTGCGCACGGGGAAGGAGAGCCGCGGCCCCACCGGGGGATCCCGCCTTTTCGAGGGCTGCCGCGTATTCGTCGGTCCAGGCTTTCTGCACCGTCGGGGGCGAGCCCTGGTACGCGGCAAGAGCCGTCTTCAAGCGCGGGTCGGCGGGGATCTCCTGCAGCGGTTCGATCACGAAGTCCTTCGCCGTGTCGACCGGGATTCGCACGCCCGGAGTGCTCTGCAGGTCGAGCGGGCCGATCTTCTGGGTCGCGTCGGGGGTGTGGTTGTAGGGCGGGCCGTATTCGGCGATCTCGCTGGTCCCGTTCAGCTCCGTCACCGCGGTCGCGACGAAGTCGCCGGGGTCGGCCTGCGCCCAGCTCTGGATCGTTGTGGGCGATAGGTCGGGGGAGGAGAAGAGGACGGTGAGGACGACGGCGAGCACCGTGATCGCGCCGAGTACGACGGCGAGCTCCTTGACCAGGTCGTAGCGGACGAAGGGGCCGGGCCAGGGGGTGGCGGGGTCCGGCGAGGCCGGCGGGGTCGCGTTCACTGTTCCTTGGCCGGGTAGGGGGGCACCACGCCGAGGCGGCGCACCAGCAGCACGTGCCAGATCACCAGCGCGACGACGGCGAGTGGCAGCAGGATCACGTGGAACGTGTACATCTGGCCGAAGTCGGCGACGTTGAAGAAGGCGCCGATGCCGACGGAGTTGAGCCCGTCCTTGCCCTCGCTGGCGATCCACTGGGAGTCGAAGTTCTGTTGGGAGAGGTAGCCGGTGAAGGCGGCCCCGATCGCGACCAGGAAGGTGACGGCGCCGGTGACCCAGGTGCGGCCGCGGCCACCGCGCCAGGCGCCCATGAAGAACTTCCCCCAGAGGTGGATGACCATGGTGAAGAAGAACAGCTCCACGCTCCAGAGGTGGATGCCGTTGAAGAACCGCCCGACGCTGGCGACATGCCACCATTCCGGCCCCTTCAGCCCGAGGATCATCCCCGAGACGACGACGACGATCAGCGAGGCGATCGTGGCGGCGCCGAAGACGTAGATCCACGACGAGACGTAGGAGGGCTGGCGGTCTGGGAGCAGCTTCTCCGGCGGCAGCGCTCGGACCGCCCGCTCGCGCACCCAGGTCGTCCACATCCGCTTCTCGGCCGCCGACACGGGGCGTCCCGGCTCCGCGCTCATGCCTGGGGCCGCTTTGGGAACGGAATCAGGATCGCGGCGACGAAGACCGCGATCATCAGCAGGATGACGACGACGTTTGCCACCGACATCTGGAAGAAATGCCAGTGCAGGTAGTGCGCTGGATTGCTCAGATCGAACAGCGCCGCGAGACTCACGGGACGACCGTACACCAGCCGTCGGCCGTGTCAAGAGCTCAGAGGATGGCGAGCACCCCCAGCGCCAGCACCGAGGCGGCGATCGCGGCGAGGGTGATCCCGGTCACCCAGCGCTCGCCGCGCCCCAGCGCGTAGCGGCCCATCAGATCCCTGTCCTTGGCCAGCGAGCGGATGAAGGGGAGGAGGACGAGGAGCAGAACCGCGTTCAGCGCCTGGGAGAGGAAGAGGATCGGGATCAGCGGCGCGCCGGGGATCAGCACGATCGTGACCGCGGCGAGGACGACGGCGCCGAAGCTGAGGTAGAAGAAGCGCGCCTCGGCGAAGCTGTCGTCGAGGTCGGCCCTGCGGCCGAGCGTCTCGGAGATCGAGTAGGCGGTGGAGAGCGGCACGATCGCCGCCGCGAGCAGGGCGGCGCCGAGGAAGCCGAGCCCGAACAGGGTGGCGGCGGTGTCCCCGGCCAGCGGTTCGAGGGCGCGGGCGGCGTCGCGGGCGTCGTTGATCGTGATTCCCTGGACGTGCAGCGTCGCCGCGCAGGCGACGACGACGAAGAGGCCGATGACGCCTGTCAGCACCGCGCCGACGATGACGTCCACCCGCTCGTAGCGGATGTCCTTGACGTGCAGGCGCTTGTCGACCGCGTAGGACTGGATGAAGGCGAGGCCCCAGGGCGCCAGCGTTGTGCCGAGGGTGGCCACTGCGACCAGGAGCGCGTCGCGGGTGAGCGGGATGCTGGGCACGACGAGGCCCTTGGCGGCGGCGCCCCAGTCGGGGTGGGCGAGGAAGCCGGAGATTATGTAGGCGACGAAAACCGAGCTGAGCGCGAGCAGGATGTGCTCGACGTGGCGGAAGTTCTCGCGCAGGACCAGGGCGGAGACGCCGATCGCCGCCAGCGGCACGCTGAGGTAGCGGCTCATCCCGCCGAGCAGTTCCATCCCGGCCGCGACGCCGGCGAACTCGGCGCAGAGGGTGCCGGTGTTGGCGAGGACGAGAGCGGCGAGAACGATCGCCGCGGCGCGCCCGCCGTAGCGCTCCCGCACCAGCGTCAGCAACCCCTTGCCGGTGACGATCCCGAGCCGCACCCCGAGCTCGTGGAAGACGACCAGCGCGGCTGTGGAGAGGGCGAGGACCCAGAGCAGCTCGTAGCCGTATTTGGCGCCGAGGATGGAGTAGGTGGTGATTCCCGCCGGGTCGTCGTCGGAGAGTCCGGCCAGCATCCCCGGTCCGACCACGGCGAGCAGCGCCGCCAGGGCGCCGCCGCGCAGCAGCAGGTGGCGCCTGCGCGCGAGGCGCCAGTGGGTGTGGCGGCCGGGGGTGCGGTGGGCGCGGTCGGGCACGGGGTTGCGGCATACATTGACCGCCGACCCCGATGCCTTTCGGCGGTCCCCTGGGTCGCCGGGTAGACTCGCCCGCGTACATACGGTCGGTGGTCAAGGGAAGTCCGGTGAGAAGCCGGCGCGGTCCCGCCACTGTGACCGGGTCAAGGAAGTCGCGGGCGCCCAGCGCGTCAGCCACTGGGGACGACACAGAGTCCCCGGGAAGGTGCGGCCGACCACCCCGGAAGCCAGGAGACCTGTCCCCGGCCAGCCAATTCAACCCTCGAGGAAAGGGTGGCTTAAATGCCAAGACTCATTCCATTCCGGCTGGCCGCCGCGTGCGCGCTGGCTCTGTTGTTCGCCCTGTCGATTGCCGGCTCGGCTGGGGCTCTGCCAGGGACCAGCCAGCCACCGCACCTGCGCGTCGTCGGTAAGGGCGGCAAGGTGCTTGCCGAACGCCTCGTCACCACGGCGACGACCTCGCTGAAGACCAGCCCGAAAGCGACCTGCCTGGGCACTGGCACCGGCGGCAGCGGTCGCTCGGTGAAGGTGCCGGGCAACACGGCGCTCGGCGTCCTCGCCAAGGCGGCGAAGACGACCGGCTCGCTGCGGCCGCTGCTGACCACCGACCACTACCGCGCCGAATTCGGGCTAGGACTATGTGGCGTCGGCAAGTCGAAGTCGAGCAGCAAGCGCTCCTGGTACCTGAAGGTCAACCACAAGGACCCGCAGCGCGGCGGCGAGCAGGTCAAGGTTCACGCTGGCGACGAAGTGCTCTGGGCGCTGGCGCCCTACCCGTACCCGGAAGAGTTGGTGCTGAGCGCGCCGGCGACGGCAAAAGCCGGGAAGGCGTTCACAGTGACCGTCACCGCCTACGACGACACAGGCAAACACAAGCCGGCCGTTGGGGTGACGGTGACGGGGGCGAGCGGTCCAACCGGGGCGGATGGCACGACGACGGTTGTACTGAGCCAGCCAGCCGTGCTGCAGGCAACCCGCGGGAGCGACATCCCGTCCAACCGGGTGACAGTCTGCGGGAGCGAACCAGACATGGCGTGCGGAGCGCTGCCATCGGCGAGCGCAGGATGACCGGACGGCAAGCCTAATCCCATGAGGGGCCGCGGCACGGCGGTTGCGATCGCGCTGCTGGGTGCAGCGCTCGCGGCTGCCGGCTGCGGCCTCGGCCCGGGGTCGGAGGTCGGCGACGTGAGGCTGACGGTGACGCGGGATTACGGCGCCGAGCCGGTGCTCGAAAAGCCGGTCGGGGGCGTCACCGAATCCGACACCGTGATGCGGGCGCTCGACCGCAGCGCCGACATCACGACCCGTTATGGCGGCCGCTTCGTGCAGTCGATCGAAGGGGTCGAAGGGGGGGAAGAGACCGGGCGCTATTTCGACTGGCTCTTCTACGTCAACGGCATCGAGTCGAATGTCGGCGCCGCCGACTTCCCGCTGCATGGCGGCGAGGCGATCTGGTGGGATTACCGCGACTGGACCTCGGCGCTGCACATCCCGGCGGTCGTGGGCTCCTGGCCGCAGCCCTTCCTCGGCGGCTACGAAGGAAGGCGGCGCCCGGTCGCGGTTGAGTGCATGGGCGGGGGCGGCGCCTGCGGAGAGGTGCGGAACAGATTGGAAAGCGCCGGCGCAGCGCTAGCACCACCCGCCGACGGGCCGAAAAGCGGCCTATATCTCCACAAATCGGCCCGTCGGGGTTTAACCGGGGGGGCGATCCGGGTCCTGGTCGGCCCGTGGGCGCGGGTGCGTCACGACCCTGCCGCCGCCCAGATCGAGGAGGGGCCGCAGGCCAGCGGCGTCTTCGCCGACTTCAGCGGGCACGGCGGTGGCCTCGGTTTGACCGGGCTGGACGAAGGGGGCGCCCCGGCGCGCGACTTTGGGCGCGGCGCCGGGCTGGTCGCGGCGACGCGGCGCTACGAAGCGCCGCCGACCTGGGTCGTCACCGGCGTCGCGCTGCCCGGCGTGCGCGCTGCCGCCGGCTTGCTCGACACTGCTGACCTGCGCGACCATTACGCGGTTGCAACCGAGGGCGGGAAGGAGACGCCGCTGCCGCTGGAGGGCGCCCGATGAGATCGCCGTTCGCCTACACGCCGAGGCTGGGACCGCTGCAGGCGGCGTCGCCGGGAGCGGCGGTCGCCTATCTCGGCTCGCTGGTGGCGGTCGCCTTCATCTACTCCAACCCGCTCGTACTCCTGGCGGCCGGCGCCGCCACGGTCCTCGCCGGCCTGCTCGCGGGCGCCCGCGACGCCGTTCGCACCGCGCTGCGGATGGGCGTGACGTTGGCGCTTTTGATCGTCGTCGTCAACGCGCTCGTGGTCGGCCGCGGCGAGACGGTTCTGGCCCGGCTCGGAGACTGGCCGCTGCTTGGCCAGGTCGACGTCACCGCCGAGGCGATCGCCGCCGGGGCGGCGATCGGCCTGCGAGCTGCGGTCGCGATGGTCGCCTTTGCGGTCTACTCGGCCTGCGTCGATCCCGACCGGGTGCTGCGCGCACTGCGCCCGCTAGCCGGCCGCTCGGCCCTCACCGCGACCCTCGTCTCCCGCCTCGTTCCGGTAGCCGCGGCCGACGCCGCCCGCCTCCGCGACGCCGCCCGCCTGCGCGGTCCCGGCGCCGCCCCGGTGGGCCGTGCCCCCCTCGCCCGCCGCCTCCTGGCCGGCTCTCTCGACCGCGCCGTCGACGTGGCGGCCACCCTGGAGCTGCGCGGCTACTCCCTACCGCCCCCGCCCCCCCGCCGCCCAGTTGAAGCCTTGTACCCCCCGGGGGGTACAAAAAGCTTCAAGATGCGGTCGCGCTTCGACCGGCGCTTCTACGCGGTCGGCCTTCTGGTCCTCGTCGCCGCGATCGTCGGCAAGATCGCCGCCGCCGACGGCTTCTCCGCCTATCCGACGGTCGACTGGGGCATCGAGCCCTCCACCTTGGTTCTGTCGGCGCTCGTCGCCCTCGCTGGCCTTGCGCCGTGGCGCCCGCTCCCGGGTGACCGGCGAGTATTCCGGGGGAGGACCCGTGCCTGAGCTCATCACCCCGCTCCGTGCCACCCCGGCCCTCGCCGTCGAGTCGCTCTCCTACGCCTATCCCTCCGCGACGAGTGCTGTATCGACCCCCCATACGGGGGCAAATGCGGCACTCGCTCTGAAGGACGTCTCGCTGACCCTCGCGCCGGGAGAGTTCGCCCTCCTCGCCGGCCGCTCCGCCAGCGGCAAGTCGACCCTCCTGCGAGCCGCCTGCGGCCTGGTCCCTCACTTCCACGGCGGTGAGATCGCAGGCCAGGTCAACGTCGCCGGCCTCGACGCGATCGCCTCCGGCCCGGGAGAGCTGGCGGCCGCGGTCGGCTACGTGGCGCAGGACCCCGAGACCCAGATCGTCTCGACCACCGTCGCCGCGGAGATAGAGCTGCCGCTGGAGATGCGAGGCGATCCTCCCACCTCCCGCGCCCGAGCCGTGGAGGAGGTGTCCCTCGCCCTGGCCATCCCGCATCTCCTCGACCGCACGGTCGACACCCTCTCCGGTGGGGAGCTCCAACGCGTAGCCCTCGCCGCGGCCCTCGTCACCCGCCCCAAGCTCGTCCTGCTGGACGAGCCCGCCTCCCAACTCGACCCGGTGGCCGGTGACGAGCTGATCTGGCTCCTGCGCAGGCTCAACGAGGAGTGGGGGGTAGCCGTTCTCCTCGCCGAACACCGCTTGGAGCGCTGCCTTGCAGCGGTGGACCGGGTCATCGCAATGGATTCGGGCGCGATCTCCTTCGACGGCTCTCCAAGCGACTTCCTCGCCTGGTCCCATGACGCCGATCCGGTCCTCACCACGCCCTCGGCGCGCCTCTTTTCCCTCGCCGGCATCGACCCCCTCCCGGTTGGAGTGCGCGACGCCCGGCAAATCCTCAGCTCGGCGGCGGGCTTGGAGGGTGGGGCGGGGGGACCCACCCAGGGGCTGGGTTTTTCGCCTTTAACGGAGCGTCTCTCGCCGAGTGGTCTGTGCGAAAAACAGGACGCCGCCCCCGGGCGGACCCTCCCGCCTCGCCCTCCCACCGCCCCGCCGGCTGTCGAGGCTCGCGATCTGTGGGTTGAGCTGAGCCGGGGCGATGAGGTGCGGGACGTCCTCCGGGGGATCGACCTTAGGGTTGGGAGAGGGGAACGGGTGGCGCTGATGGGACGCAACGGAGCCGGGAAGAGCACGCTGCTGCGAACAGCGGCCGGCTTGGTCGATCCGGTGCGGGGCGGGGTGAAGACGCCGGGGGGGATGGCCTTGCTGACCCAGAACCCCAGCGACTACCTGGTGAGGGAGCGGGTGGGGGACGAGCTGCCGGGGGCGGCCGGCGAAGCCGCATTGCGGTTGGTGGGGCTGGAGCGCGCGGTCGACGCCGACCCGCGGGACCTCTCCGGCGGCGAGAGGCAGAGACTGGCCCTGGCGATCGTCCTCGCGGGACGGATGGAGGGCGAGGAGCCGCCGGGGCTCGTCGCCCTGGACGAGCCGACGCGGGGGATGGATCGCGCTCGCCGCGACGACCTCGTCGGCTTGGTCGAGGGCCTAGCCGCCCGTGGAGTCGGGCTCTTGGTCGCCACCCACGACGTCGAGTTCGCCGCCGCCTTTGCCGAGCGGGTCGTGCTGTTGGGGCGCGGCTGCGTGATTGCCGACGGCCCCATGGAGGAGGTGCTCTCCGGTGGCTGGTACTTCGCCACCGAAGTCGCGCGGGTTCTGGACCTGCCGGGTGTGGTCACTCCGGAGCAGGGCGCCGCGGCGCTGAACGCCGAGGGGAAGGATCTCCTATGAGCTGGCAGCTGACCAGCTTCCTCATCCTCGGGGCCGTCCTTCTCGCCGGCTTCGCCTGGTACGAGCGCTCGCGCCCGCCCTCGCAGGTCGTCGCCCTCGTCGCCACCCTCGCCGCCCTGGCGATTGCCGGACGGATCGCCTTCGCCGCCTTCCCCAACGTGAAGCCGACGACCGACATCGTCATCTTCGCCGGCTACGCGCTCGGCCCGGCGCCGGGCTTCGCGGTCGGTGCTCTGGCCGGCCTGGTCTCCAACTTCTGGTTCGGCCAGGGCCCCTGGACGCCGTGGCAGATGGCGGGGTGGGGGTTGTGCGGGGTCTTGGGCGCGGCGCTTGCCCTGGGCGCTCGCAATGCCGGCCGCCTCACGCTGGCGGCGACTTGCGGCTTCGCCGGCATCGCCTACGGAATCCTGCTGAACTTCTCGCTGATGGCTTCCTACGGCGGCGACCTCTCGTGGCAGCGTTTCCTCGCCCTGGAGGCGCGCGCCGTCCCCTTCGACGCCGCCCACGCGATCGGCAACGTCACCCTCGCGCTCCTCGCCGGGCCGGCGATGGTGCGGATGCTGGTCCGCTTCCGCGCGCGGTTCGAGTGGCGGGCGCCGGCCGCGGCCGTCTCGCTTCTACTCGCCCTGGCGCTGGTCACGACCCTGCCCGCCCATGCCGAGGCATCCAACGCCGGCCGCGCCGCCGACTGGCTCGAATCGGTCCAGAACGCCGACGGTGGCTTCGGCGCCTCGCCGGGCGACGGCTCCAGCGCGGCGATGACCGGTTGGGCGATGCTGGGCCTGGAGGCGGCCGGCCGCAACCCGCTGGACGTTTCCCACCGCGGCCACACTCCGGTCGATCTTCTCCGCGCCGACGAGAAGGAGACCAGCAGCACCGGCGACCTCGCCCGCACGATCCTCGCCCTGGAGGGGGCGGGGGTGAACCCGCGCACCTTCGCCGGCCGCGACCTGGTCGGCGAACTGATCGAGCGCCGGCGCAAGGACGGCTCCTTCGAAGACTGGCCGAACGACACCGCCTACAGCGTCATCGCCCTGCGCGCGACGGGGGCGACGGGCGGTCTCGACAAGTCGCTCGAATGGCTGCACAGCGTGCAGAACGACGACGGCGGCTGGGGCGACACGCCCGCCTCGCCCAGCACCGCCGACGGCACCGGGGCGGTGCTGCAGGCGCTGTCGCGCGGCTCGAAGGCGGCAGACCGCGGCCTCTCCTATCTGCGCAAGGCGCAACGCCTCGGCGGCGGCTTCCCACTCGGCGGCTCCGGCGCGGTCAACTCCCAGTCCACCGCATGGGCGATCCAGGGCATCCTCGCAGCCGGCGGCAACCCCTCCTCTTACCGGCGCGGCGGCAGCAGCGCCCCCGACTACCTGGCGGCCCAGCAGGCGAGCGACGGCCACTACAGCTACTCCTCCTCCAGCAACCAGACTCCGGTCTGGGTCACCGGCGAGGTCCTGGTCGCCGCCTCCGGCGAGTTCCTCCCGCTCCCGGTCCCGCCCCGAGCCCCCAAGCCCAAGCAACCCAAGACCACGGTCGGCTCCCTACCTTCGACCTCCGCGCAGTCGGGCTCCCCGTCGCCTTCGTTGCCGGCATCTCCACCAAGCTCAGGGCGAGGAGGCGGTGGTGCCCCCTCCGAACGTTTTGCGCCCTCCGGACAGCCCACCCCCGAGGCGCCAGCTCACTCCTCTCCACCCGGAGGAGGGCGAGTGAGGAGGGGGTCCGGCGCCTCCTCGCCGCCACCGACCGCGTCGGAGCCGCCGGTGGAAGCCAGTGGCGGCGGCCCGTCGCCGTGGGCGCCGATCGGGATTGGGCTAGCCACTGGTGGCATAGCTCTCGGCAGCGTTGTGCTTCTCGGTCGCCGTTTCAGCTGGTAGCGAGACACGGTGCAACGTGTTGTCGATGCCATAGGTGGGAAACGCGTTTCACCGCGCGCCGCAGCTATGTTGCAGGCGTGAACGTCGAGACCGCGATTCGGACCCGGCGCACGCACAAGGCGTTCGGGCCCGAGCCCCTCTCCCGTGAGGAGGTCGAGGAGCTGCTGGAGCTGGCGCGGTGGGCGCCCAACCACCACCTGACCGCGCCCTGGCGCTTTCGAGTGGTGGGGCCGCGAGCGCTGGCGCAGCTGAAGCAGGTCGCCGGCCCGGAGGGGGCGGCGAAGCTCGACCGGGCTCCGACGCTGATCGTCGTTTCCTGCGCCATCGACAGCGACCCGGTGCAGGGTGAGGAGGACCTGCACGCGACTGCCGTCGCCTCCTACATCGTCCTGCTCGCCGCGCACGCGCGCGGGCTTGCCGGCTACTGGCGCACTCCCGCCCTGCTGCGCGACGAGGGGGGGCGCGCGGCAGTTGGCCTGCCGGACGACGAGCGCTTTGTCGCCCTCCTGCACCTCGGCAATCCTCGCCAGGAGAAGGAGCCGGCGCAGCGGCCCCCGGTTGCCCAGACCACGGTCTACCTGGACTGATGCTTTCGCGCGCCGCCGCCATCGAGGCGATTGCCGGACAGCACTTCGAGGTGGTGGTGATCGGCGGCGGGATCACCGGCGCCGGCGTCGCTCTGGACGCCGCCTCGCGCGGCTACTCGGTGGCGCTGCTGGAGCGCGGCGACTACGCGACCGGCACCTCCAGCCGCTCGTCGAAGATGGTCCACGGCGGCCTCCGTTACCTGCAGAACTTCGACCTCGGGCTGGTGCGCGAGGCGCTGCTGGAGCGCCAGCTGATGGTCCAGCTCGCCCCGCATCTCGTCTATCCGACCCCGTTCCTCGTTCCCGCCCTCGGCGAAGAGCGCCGTGACCGCCGCCTCGGCATCGGCCTCAACGCCTACGACGTGATGGCGACGACGCGGGTCGGCCGCAGCCGCCGCGAGATGCGCTCCTCCAAGGACCAGGACGAGGACTTCTACTGGTCGCCCGACCGCCACCGCACGGTCGACCGGGATGAGGTGCTGGAGATGGTCCCGGCCCTCGCCCGGCGCGACCCCAAGGACGCCTACCTCTTCTACGACTGCCAAACCGACGACGTCCGCCTCGTCCTCACCGTCCTCGGAGAGGCGGAGCGCTTCGGTGCGGCGATGCTGAACGGCGCCGAGGTGACCGAGGTGCTCTCCTCCGGCGGCCGCGCCTCCGGAGTCGCGTTCGTGGAGGCCGAGTCGGGGCAGCGGATGGAGGTGGCGGCCGACAACGTCGTCAACGCGACCGGGGTCTGGGCCGACCGCATCCGCCCCGAGGAGGTGGTCGGGGAGGAGGACGTGCCGCGGATCTCGCCCAGCCGGGGGACGCACCTCCTCCTCGACCAGGCCGACCTGCCGATGGGCAGCGCCGCCTGCATCGTTCCCGCGGGCGAGGGCCGGATGATCTTCTCGCTGCCCTGGTACGGCCGCACCCTCGTCGGCACCACCGACAACGACTACGAGGGCGACATCGACCACCCACGCCCCGCTGGCGACGACGTCGCCTACCTGCTCGACGCCGTCAACGAGTTCTTCGGCGCCTCGCTCGGTGTCGCCGACCTGGTCGGCGCCTACGCCGGCGTCCGGCCGCTGATCTCCAGCGGCGACCCGCGCAAGTCGGTCGACATCTCCCGCAAGGCGGAGCTGTATGAGACCTCCTCGGGGATGCTGACGATCACCGGCGGCAAGCTCACCACCTGGCGCCGGATGGCGAAGCACACGGTCGACCGGCTGGTCGAGCGCGAGGGCCGCGAGGCCCCCTGCCACACCGCTGAGATCCCGCTCGGGATGGAGGCGCGCCCGGAGGACCTGGAGGCGCCGGAGGGGGTGGGCGAGGCCGCGGTCTCCCAGCTTGCCTTTCGCTACGGGCACGCGGCCCGGGCGGTCCTCGACCTCGCCCGCAAGGAGCCGGAGCTGGCGGCGCCGATCGTCGAGGGCCGCCCCGACCTGCTCGCCGAGGCCGCGATCGCCGCTCGCCTCGAGCAGGCCCGCTGCGTCGCCGACGTGCTGCTGCGCCGCACCCGGCTGGGAATCCTCGCCGCCCCGCAGCTTCGCAGCGCCGACTCGGTTCGTCCTCTGGCGGAGGCGATGGGGCGGGAGCTGGGCTGGTCGCGCCGCCGGGCGAAGCAGGAGGCGGAGGCCTGGCCGGCGGTCGCCGCGGTGGAGGGAATCGATCCCGCCGGCGCGGAGCGCAGGCCGGTTGAATAACCTGCCGCCGATGAGGAAGGCCGAGCTCGAGTCCAAGCACCTCGCCGAGCTGCACGCGCTCGCCGCCAAGCAGGGCGTGCCGCGCTACCGGATGCTGCCCCGCGCCGAGCTGATCGAAACGCTGGCGGACGGCGAGGCCCCGGTCAAGGCGCCGGAGCGGACGCCGGCGCAGAAGCCGCCCGCCGAGAAGCCGCCCGCCGAGAAGCCGCCCGCCGAGAAGCCACCGCCCCGGGCTGCGACGCCAAAGGCCGACGAGGGGCCTGCCCGCCCTCGCCGCCGCCGACGCCGCCGGCGCTTCGGCCGCAAACGCGGCAAGGGCGGCCTCCGCGAGAATGCCGACCGCCTGCTGGAGGCGTGGAACGCGCACGACCTCGACGCGGTTGTCGCCTGCTATGCCGAGAACGTCGACTTTGCGATCCCGGCCGCGGCCGAGGGGCGCGAGGACAGGCGGCTGAGCGGGCGCGAGGAGCTGCGCGAGCATTTTGCCCGCGGCCTCGAGCTGGCGCCGAACCTGGCTCTCACCGAGGAGTCGCTGCTCGTCGGTCCCGCCGGCTTCGCGCTGCTCTACCGGCGCGAGGACGGCCACCGGGCGATCGAGGCAGTCGAGCTGGACGAGTCCGGCCTGGTGGCGCGGGCCCGCGTCTACTACGAGCGCGAGCAGATCTAGCAGCCGAGAGCGCCTATCGCCGGTAGGCGATGCGGCGCCACGAGGGCTCTTTGGAGAGTTCGATCAGGTCCGAGCTGCGATCCGGCTGCACATAGCCGAAGGTCTGGGTTCGCTCGTCGAAGACAACGTCGAGCTCACCCTCCTTGACCCGCTGGTCGAGCCAGGCGCCGCGGAAGACGAGACGGCGGATCCAGTGGACGAGGCTGCGGTTGGCGGGCCCGACCAAGTCCTCCCAGTTCTCGTTGATGTGCTCGCCGAGGCGGGAGGAGGGCTCGGCGATCTCGCCGCTGACGGCGAGGTCGAGGAGGTCGTCGATCTCCTCCTGGCCAAGACCCTGGGCGACGAAGCCGAGCTTCACCGCCGCCTGTTCGACGCGCTGGGCGAAGTCCTCTTCGTTGAACGCGAAGCGGAGCTCGCCGTACTCGAGCACGTAGTCGGAGCCAGACTCGTAGTTCCCTCTGCGGGTCGTTTTCTTATCCACGGTTGAAGCCCATCGGCCTCCGCAAGCCCAGCGGAGGCAGGTGCAGGATCATGCCGATCATCGTAGTCCCGTGCCTGGGTGGGCACGGTCCTGAACGAGGGTTTGCACCCCAGCTAGGCTCGGCTGGCGGTGATCGACCTCCACTGCCACATCCTCCCCGGTGTCGACGACGGGGCGCTCGACCTGCGCGACAGCGCCGGCATGGCGCGCCAGGCGGCCGCGGACGGCATCGAGGCGATCTGCGCCACTCCACACATCCGCCACGACCACGACGTTCGCATCGAGGAGATCGCGGGCCGGGTTGCGACCCTGAACAGCCACTTGAATGAAGAGGGGGTCCCGGTCGTCGTCCTGCAGGGCGGGGAGGTCGCCGAGACGGCGGTGGAGGCGCTGAGCGAGGAGGAGCTGGCGCTGGTGGCGCTGGGAGGAGGACGCTGGGTGCTGCTCGAGCCGGCCCCCGGTCCGCTCACCGACAGCCTCTCCCGTCGCGTCGAGCACCTTGCCGAGCGCGGCCACCGCGCCCTGATCGCCCACCCCGAGCGCCACCTCTCCGCCGATATGTACGAGCGCATCGCGCGCCTGCTCGCCGCGGGCGCGCTGGTTCAGGCGACCGCGGACTTCTTCCTGCGCGAGCGGTTCGCCGCCGGGATGCTGGCCCTGGCCGAGATGGGCCTGGTTCACGTTCTCAGCAGCGACGCGCACTCCTCCCACGGGGGCCGGCCGGTCCATCTCTCCGCGGCGCTGCAGAAGCTGGGGGAGGTCGAGCCGCTGGCGCCGCACCTGGATTGGATCGCCGAGACGGCCCCCCGCGCCATCGTCGAGGGCCAGCCGCTCGAGACTCCCTTCACGCCAAGGCCCTAAAGGCGGCGCAGCTCGACCCGCTGGGCGAGGTCCTCGACCACCGAGCGGGAGCCGGTGCCGAGCCCGTGGCGGAGGAAGTTCGCCGCCCCGGCCGCAGCGCCGATCCGCAGCGCCTCCTCCCACTCGCGCCCACTCGCCATCGCTGCGGCCAGCCCGCCCATCATCGAGTCGCCGCAGCCCTCTCGCGAGCCGCGTTCGAAGCGGGGCGGCGTCAGCTCCCAGGCCTCCTCGCCGCGCATGACCATCGCCGGCTCCCCGGCGCGGGTCACGATCGCGGCGGCGGCGCCCCGCTCCAGCAGGCGCTCCATCGCAGCCCGCATCTGCGCCTCGGTGTCGACCGGGCCGGAGACGAACCCCGCCAGCTCCCAGTCGTTGATCTTGACCAGGTCCGGTTCCCCCTCCAGGGCGCTGTCGAGCCGGGGCGAAGAGAGGTCGACCACGACCGGTGTCCCGTTCGCGCGCACGTCGGCGACGAGGGAGCCGTAGATCTCCAGCGGCAGCGCCTCGCTCGGGTAGGGGCCGCAGAGGGCGAGAACCCCGGAGTCGAGGGCGGCGGCGCAGGTGACCGAGAAGAGGTCGTCGATCTCGTGCCGGGAGGCGGGCATGGCGGCGCTCTGGGCGACCGGCCGCCGCTCGCCGCTGCGGCGGTCGTGGATATAGGCGCCGCTGGGTGCGGCCGTCTCGACCAGGCGCAGCTCGATCGGGAGCTGCTCCAGCAGGGGTCGCAGCACGGCGCCGGTCTCGCTCCCGATGAAGCCGCAGAGGACCGGGCTCGCCCCCAGCTCGGCCGCCATTCGCGCCACCCACACTCCCTGACCGGCCGGGTGGACGTGGATGTCGTCGCCGCCATCCGCGGTAAGCGGCTCGATCGTGATCGAGAGCATCGGGTGGGGGCCGAAGACAGCGACTCTGCCGTTGGGGGCCATCGAAAAGAGCTTAGGACCTATCCCGATAGGCCCTCGGGGCGGCTCGGCTTCCCCAGGGGGGAGAGAACTGAGGCGCGGGCGAGTTGACCCTGCATGGAGAGCCCGCGGATCGCTTCGCGCCTGGCCCGCCTCCCGCGGCGCACCGTGGCCGGGCGCGAGCTGCCGGTGGCGGTGGGCTTCCGCGCCCGCCTGCTGGGGCTCGCCTTCCTCAGTCGCGAGCAGGCGGGAGAGGGCCTCCTGATTCCCCGCTGCTCCAGCGTCCACACCTTCGGCATGCGCTTTGCGCTCGACCTGGTCTTCCTCGACAGGGACGGCGCGCCGCTCTCGTTTCGGCCCGGCATCGGCCCTCGCCGCACGATCGGGCACTGCCGCGCCGCCGCGGTGCTGGAGCTTCCCTCGCCATAGGGGGAGAATTCGCCCGGCTGGTTCATTAGAGGGGCGATGCTTCCGCACCGTGAGGAGATCGCCAGTGTCGTCGTCTGCGAGGACGACACGACGACGCTGGAGCTGCTCTGCGACAACCTCGCCGCCGACCGCTTCGGCGTGATGCCGGCGCCCAGCGCCTCCGACGCGCTGCGGCTCTGTCGCTACAACCACCCCGACCTGCTTTTGCTCGACCTGATCCTGCCCGACGCCTCCGGCCTCGACGTGCTGCG
The DNA here is from genome assembly GCA_963749605.1 of uncultured Solirubrobacterales bacterium. Lineage (GTDB taxonomy): Bacteria > Actinomycetota > Thermoleophilia > Solirubrobacterales > 70-9 > CAVVNN01. Next base: position 104,666 of record CAVVNN010000002.1, read on the forward strand.
AGAGATCCGCGAGAGCGACGGGGTCGACGCGCGCTTCGACCCGCGGCTGCCGGTGATCGTATTCACCGGACGCGGCACCGACGCCGAGCGGGTGCGGGGCCTGGAATCCGGCGCCGACGACTACCTGTGCAAGCCCGTCCACTATCCGGAGCTGCTGGCCCGGATCACCGCCGTGCTGCGGCGCTGCGGCGACCGGCGCAACGGGCCGCGCAGGGCCGGGAATATCGCGATCGACCCGGCGCGACGGGAGGTCAAGGTGGGCGAGCGCGAGGTCCGGCTCGCCAACAAAGAGTTCGCTCTGCTGCGGGTGCTCGCGTCCGACCCGACCCGGGTCTTCTCCAAGGCCGAGCTGCTCGACGAGGTCTGGGGTTACCGCACCCTCGGCCGCACCCGCACCCTCGACTCCCACGCCAGCCGGCTGCGCCGCAAACTCGACCCCGAGCACAGCCGCTACGTCGTCAACTGCTGGGGCGTCGGCTATCGGCTGGTGGACGGATGAGCGGCGTCTCCCATCTCGGCTTCGCCTGGCCGCTGGCCGCGTCGATGGCGATCGTGCTGACCGTCCAGCTGCGGGCGGGGCGGCGGCGAAGCGCGATGAACGAGGCGCTGCATGAGCTGCGCCGCCCGCTGCAGGCGATCGCCCTCTCCGGCTCGGGCGGACGGCCCGGTGTCGCGCTGGGCGTCAAGAGCTCGATCGAGCTGGCGGCGGCGGCGCTGGAGCGGCTCGATCGCGAGATCAACGGCGGGCCGATCGCGGCGGTCCGCGCGACGGTGCGCCCTCATTCCCTGCTGCAGGCTGCGGTCGGGCGCTGGAAGGCGCGGGCGGTGCTCTCCGGCTGTTCGCTGGAGCTGCGCTGGAGGGCGGGGGACGCGGTGCTCAGCGGCGATCGTTCAGGGCTCTCGCAGGCCCTCGACAACCTGATCGTCAACGCAATCGAGCACGGCGGGCCGTCGATCGTGGTCGAGGCCCGACAGCGGGGAGACCGCCTTCGCGTCTCGGTCGCCGACTCCGGATTCGCCTCGCGGTCGCCGGAGAGGCGCGACAGCCCGGCGGCGGTGATCGCCCGGCTCGCGGGCCGGAATCGCCGCGGGCACGGCCTGCCGGTGGTGCGGCAGGTTGCCGCCGACCACGGGGGCCGATTCGTCCTGCGCCGCTCCGAGCAGGGCTCGCTCGCGGTGCTCGAGTTGCCCTTGGCGGCGGGTGAAGCCAAGCGGGTGGCATGAGCGGCTCGACGAGCCGGCGGGGCCGGGCCGTCGCCTTTCTCGTGCTCGCCCTCGTCGCGGCGGCGCTTGCCGCCGCGATCGTCGACGGGTACGGGTCCAGCGTCGTCCGCGGGTATGGCGCGCTGCGCCCGGTGGTGGTCGCCGCCGCGGGCCTGCCGAGCGCGAAGCCGATCGGGCCGGCCCAGATCTCGACCGGTCTCGAGGTGCGCCGAGTGCCCGGGCGTTTCGTGCCGCCGGGCGCTCTCGCCGCGCCGGAGGAAGCCCTCGGGCTCGTGCCGGCGGTGGCGTTGCCGGCCGGCTCCTACCTGCTGGCCTCCCAGCTGCATCCGCCCAGGCGGAAGAGAGGTGGCGCCCTCGGGCTCGGCTCCGCCCGTCACCCGGTCGAGATCTCGGTCAGCGGCGCCGACGCGCTGCTGGCCGCCGGCCCGGTTGCGGCGGGGGCGAAGGTCGACGTGGTGGTGACCACCGAACCGACCGGCCCCGGCCGGGGCCGCACCTACGTCGCCGCAGCCGGGGTGCCGCTGATCGGAATCGGGCCCGGGGACGACGGGCCCGGACCGGGCGGTCTCGCCGCGGCGACCCTCGGCCTGACCAAAGCCCAGGCGTTGGCGCTGATCGCGGCCGAGAGCTTCGCCCGCCAGGTCACCCTCCTCCCGGTGGGGTGAGCGGGTTGGATGCGCGGGGGCGAGACGTCGCGGAGCTGGCGGAGGCGCTGCGCCTGGGGCTGGTCGAGCGCCGCCGCGCCGCGGCGGCAGCTGGCGACACCACGGGAGGGCGCCTGGCGGAGGAGGTGCGTGCTCTGATCGAGGAGGAGGCGGCCCTGCTGGGAGAGCGGGACCGGGAGGCGGTCGCGGCCAGGATCCTGCGGGACACGGTCGGGCTCGGCCCGCTCGAGGATCTGCTTGCCGACCCCCTGGTCGAGGAGGTGATGGTAAACGGGCCCGGCCGGGTGTACGTCGAGCGCGCCGGCCGGATCGAGCCCACCGGGGTCGTCTTCTCCGGAGAGGAGGAGCTGCGCAACGCGATCGAGCGCATTCTGGCCCCACTCGGCCGCCGCGTCGACGAGCTGAGTCCGATGGTCGACGCCCGGCTCGCCGACGGCTCGCGAGTGAACGTCGTCATCCCGCCCCTCGCGGTCGACGGCCCGGCTCTTTCCATCCGCCGCTTCGGGGCGCGGCGGCCGGGCCCGGAGGAGCTGGTCGAGCTGGGGTCGATGACCGAGGGCCAGCATCGGCTCTTGGAGAACGCCGTGTCCGCGAGGCGCAGCGTCCTCGTCAGCGGCGGCACCGGCTCGGGCAAGACGACCCTCCTGAACGCGCTCTCCAGCTTCATCTCGCCGGGTGAGCGGATGGTGACGATCGAGGATGCCGCGGAGCTTCGCCTGCAACAGCCGCACGTGGTGCGGCTCGAGAGCCGGCCCGCGGGTGTCGAGGGCAGGGGGGAGGTGACGATCCGTGACCTGCTCCGCAACGCCCTGCGGATGCGCCCCGACCGGATCGTGATCGGGGAGGTCAGGGGGCCGGAGGCGCTCGACCTCGTGATGGCGTTGAACACGGGGCATGACGGAGCGCTCTCCACCGTGCACGCGAACTCTCCCGCGGACGCGCTTGGCCGCCTCGAGACCCTGGCCCTGATGGCCGGGGTCGGTTTGCCCCACGAAGCGATCGCCGAGCAGGTGCAGCGGGGCATCGACCTCGTCGTCCACCTTGAGCGGGGCGCCGACGGCTCGCGCCGGATCGGTGAGATCGCCGAGGTCCCATGAGTGGCGGCTCGGGCCTGTTGCCCGCCCTCGCCGGCGCGGCCGCCGGCGCGCTCGGCGCGCTTGCCGTGCGCGAGGCCGCACTCGCCAGCCCTGTCGTCGCGCGCTGGCTGCAGGCGACGCTGGAGCCGCTGCGGCGGGCGGGCCGGGAGGGATACGCGCCCTCGCGGCTCGAGCGGCGGCGGCTGGCCGCCCTCGGCGCTGCGGCGCTGGTCTTAGGCGGCTGGTTCTTCGCTGGCGCCGAGGTGGCGCTGCCCCTGGCCGTAGCCGGCCCCGGGCTGGCGACGTGGGCGATCGCCAGTCGCCGCCGCCGCTACCGCTCGGCGGTCGAGCGCGCGCTGCCGGAAGTCGCCGTCGCCGTCGCCGACTCTCTGATGGCGGGCCGCTCGCTGCGGGCGTCGCTGCCCGCGGCGGCCACCTCGGTGGACGGCCCGCCCGCGGCGGAGCTGGCCCGCCTCGGCGCCGAGCTCGACCTGGGGGCGCCGACGGCGGAGGCGGTCGAGGCGTGGCGGCGGCGGATGCGCTCGTCGCGGGTCGACGCCTTCGCCGCAGCGCTGCTCAGTCAGCGACTCGCGGGAGGCGATCTCGCCGGCCTGCTGCGCCGCTTCGCCGAGGGGGCGGCCGAGCGCGACCGCGTCGCCGAGGACGCAAGGTCGGCGACCTCGCAGGCCCGCTTCACCGGTCTCCTCGTCGTCGCCATGCCGACCGGGGGCGCGCTCTTCGCCGAGCTGATCCAGCCCGGCTTCATCGCCAAGGTGCTGGGCGCCCCCGCCTCGGCGGCGCTGCTCGTGCTCGCCGCGGCGCTGCAGCTGGCCGGGTTTGTCGCGATCCGGCGTCTCTCCAGAGTGGTTGAGTGACTTGGTCTCGCTTCTTGCCGCGATTGCCGTCCTGCTCGGCTTCGCCGGCGCCCGCGAGCTCCTCGGCGCCATCGGCGGCCGGCAGTCCGGGCCCCTGTCGAGGCTCGGCCTGCGCGGCCGTTCCGCCACCGCCGCGCTGAAGCTCGGCCTTCCCGACCGCCTCGCGCGCGCCGGCCTTGGCACGCGCGTGCCGCTCTCGGCGATCCTGCTGGCGAAGCTCGCGGGGGCGGCAGCAGGCGGTATCGCCGCCCTGGCGGCGGCGCCGGCGGCGCCCGGCAGGATCGCGCTGCTGGTCGCGATCGGCATGCCCGTGGCAGGGTTCGTGGCGCCCGACGCCCTGCTGGAGCGCGAGGCGCGCCGCCGCCGGCGCCGCCTGCTCGGCGCCCTTCCCGACGCGCTCGACCTGCTCGCGGTCAGCGCCACCTCCGGCCGCGGCACGGCCGCCGGCTTCGAGCAGATCGCCAGAGCGGGTGGAGGCCCGCTCGCAGACGAGCTGCGGCTCACCGTCGCCGACCTCTCCTGCGGGGTGCCCGTCCCCGAGGCGCTCGGCTCCCTCCGCGAGCGGGTACCGGGCAGCGAGCTGGCGACGCTGATCGCCTCGATCGAACGATCCCGCCGCCTCGGCTCGCCGCTCGCCGACCAGCTCCGCCGCCAATCCACGGCCCTGCGCCAGGACCAGCGCCGCGCGATCGAGGATGCGGCGGCCCGAGCGGCTCCGAAGATTCAGCTCGTCGTCGCTCTGATCCTCGTCCCCTCGGTCCTGCTGATGATCGCCGCCAGCTTGATCGCCAACGCCGGCAGCCTGCTCAGCGGGTTCTAGTGCAAAGGGGCTTGCACAACAGGGTCGTGTTGCAAAGTGGGAGGAAGTGGGGTACTGTGGCGCTCGAGTTGAAGCCCAGGACCGGGGTGGTGAGGCTCCTCCCACCTCATCACTCCGGTCCTAACTCTTTCCCCAGCTCTCCCGAAAGGAATCGACGCGGTGGCATTTCGGGGCATCTACGAGCACAGTCTCGACTCCAAGGACCGGCTCACGGTTCCCTCGCGGTTCCGCGCCGCCCTTTCTGACGGTGTGGTTCTGTCCAAGGGCTTCGACCCCTGCGTCTGGTTGCACACGCCCACCGAGTTCGAGAGCCTCTCCGACCGCTTCCTCTCGCCGCACAGCCCCTTCGGCCGCGACGCGCGCCGCCTCCGTCGCCGCTTCCACGGCGGCTCCTTCGACGAGAAGCTCGACTCGGCCGGACGCATCCGCATTCCCAAACCGCTGGTCGAGCACGCCGGGCTCGACGGCGCTTGCGTCGTGGTCGGCACGGGGGAGTACCTGGAGATCTGGAACGCCGAGGCCTGGGCCAAGCAGGAGGAGGAGCTCGACGCCGAGGCGCCGGAGATCGCCGAGGGACTGGCGGGGGCGGCAGAGTGAGCCTTGCCCGCGCGGTCGCCCCACCCGCAACCCTGTCCGTGTATATGCCGACCGAGCACGAGCCAGTCCTAGCCGCCGAGCTGATCGCCCTGCTCGCACCCGAGCCGGGGCAGACGGCCGTCGACTGCACCTTTGGCGGCGGCGGCCACGCGCGGCTGCTCGCCGACCGGATCGGGCCGACCGGAATGCTCGTCTGCATCGACCGCGACCCTGCGGCGGAGGCCCGTTTCGCCGAGTTCGCCGCCGAGGCTCCCTGCCGGACCCGCTTCATCGGCGCCGACTACGCGGAAGGGCTTCGCACCCTGAGCGGCGAAGGATTCTCCCCAGATATGGCCTACATGGACCTCGGAATGTCCTCTATGCAGGTCGACGCCTGGGAGCGCGGCTTCTCCTACTCCTATGACGCGCCGCTCGACATGCGGATGGACACGCGCCAGGAGCTGACGGCGGCCGACCTCCTCAACGAGTGGCCCGAGTCGCGGATCGCCCAGGTTCTGCGCAGCTTCGGCGAGGAGCGCTACGCGGGCGGCATCGCCCGCGAGATCGTCCGGCGCCGGCCGCTGAGGACGACGTCGGAGCTGGTTGCCGCGGTCAAGGCGGGCATGCCAGCTTCGGCCCGCTTCGGCGGCGGCCATCCGGCCAAGCGGACCTTCCAGGCGCTGCGAATCGCCGTCAACGGCGAGCTCGAGGCGCTCGACGACGCGCTGCCGACTGCGTGGGAGATGCTCCCGGTCGGCGGCCGGTTCGCCGCGATTTCCTTTCACTCGCTGGAGGACCGGCGCGTCAAGCGGTTTCTCGCCGGGCGCGCCCGCGGTTGCGTCTGCCCTCCCGAGCTTCCGGTTTGCGTCTGCGGTCATCAGCCCGAGGCCGAGCTGCTGACCCGCCGTCCGGTCGACCCGGGCGCCGACGAGGTCGCGGCCAACCCGCGCTCGCGCTCCGCCCACCTGCGCGCAGCGGTGAAGATCGCCGAGCCGACCGGGACGGGGGCCTGATGGCGGTTGCGGCTCCAGCACGCAAGATGACCCCGGCTCGGGCTCGCCCGGCGCCGTCGCGAGCGCCCCAGCGCATCCGCCCCAAGCCCAGACGCGCCCCCCGCGGCCATCTGGTCCCGCTCGCCGCCGCCCGCACCGCGGCGACCGTCCGCCACCTTCCCGACTCCGGCCTGGTGGTGAGGATGACCCGCGGCCGCGCCTGGATCGGCGTGCTCGGCGTCCTCCTCGTCGGCATCGTCGCGCTCAACGTCGTCACCCTCAGCTTCGCCGCTTCGGCGGGGAAGATCGACGAGAACATCCAGGCGCTCGACCAGGAGAACGCGCTCCTGCGCAACCGCGACGCGCAGAAGTCCGGGATCGAGAGGGTCCGCGCCGCCGCCGCGGCGCAGGGGTTGGCGATGCCCAGCGCCGACCAGGTCCGCTACGTAGACGCGGGCCGCAACGACATCGCCATCGCGGCGCAGCGGCTCGCCGGCGCCGGTTAGGACGTCACCCGCATGCGCCTGATCGAGCGAAGGATCGGCCTCCTCTTCGCCGGCTTCCTGCTCTGCTTCCTCGTCATCGTCGGTCGCGCCTTCTGGTTACAGGGGGTGCAGGGGGCGAAGCTGGCCTCCGAGGCGGTCTCCCAGCAGAGCGAGGTCGTCACCGTTCCGGGGCTGCGGGGCAGCGTGCTCGACCGTCACGGCCAGGCGCTCGCCGCCTCCGAGGACGCGGCGACCATCTTCGCAACGCCTTACCAGGTGAAGGACCCGCCTCGGACCGCCGGCAAATTGGCGCCGATCCTGGGGCTGAGCCAAGCTGAAGTCCTCAGCAGCCTCACCGCCAAATCCGGCTTCTCCTACGTGGCCCGCAGGGTGGACGTGCCGACGGCGGCGCGGATCGCCCGCCTGCGCCTGCCCGGCATCGGCGAACTGCCAGACAGCAGGCGGGCCTACCCGCAGGGTCAGCTCGCGGGGCAGGTGATCGGCGCAGTCGGCGAGGAAAACCAGGGGCTGACGGGTCTCGAGGCGAGCGAGAACTCGGTGCTGAAGGGGGCCGACGGCGAGCGGCGGATCGTCAAGGACGCGCTCGGCGAGCCGATTCGTCTCGAAACCACGACCGAAGCCAGCGACGGCAAGAGCCTCCAGCTCACCCTCGACCCGGCGATCCAGGCGGAGACCGAACGGGTGCTGGGGGAGGTGGGATCGACCTTCGCGCCGAAGGGCGCGACCGCGATCGTCGTCGACCCGCGCAGCTCGCAGATCCTGGCGATGGCCAACTGGCCGCCGGTCAGCCTCACCGACCTCTCCAGCGCCGGCTCCGAAGACCTGATGAACCGGGCAACCGGGTTCACCTACGAGCCGGGCTCCACCTTCAAGGCGTTCACGGTCAGCGCGGCGCTGGAGGAAAAGCTGGTGACGCCGGAGACCTCCTTCACCCTGCCCCCGGCGCTCCAGGTCGCCGACCGCACGATCGAAGACGCCGAGCCGCGGGGGACCGAAACGCTGAGCGTCGCCGAAATCCTCTCCCACTCCTCCAACGTGGGCGCGGTCACGATCGGGCTGAAGCTGGGAAGCGACCGCTTCAGCCGCTGGATCGACCGCTTCGGCTTCGGTCGCCCGACCGGTGTCCAGTTTCCGGCAGAGGAGCGGGGAATCGTGCCGGCGCTGGACGAATACTCGGGGTCGACGATGGGCAACCTGCCGATGGGGCAGGGGCTTTCGGTGACGCCGATGCAGATGGTCGCCGGGTACACCGCAATCGCCGACGGCGGCATCCTGCGGCGGCCGCAGCTGATCGAGAAGGTCGACGGCGAAGTCGTGCACGAGCCACGCGGGAGGCGGGTGATCGAACCTCAGGTGGCCGAACAGGTGCGGACGATGCTCGAGGGGGTGCTGGCCCCCGGCGGAACCGCTTCGGAGGTGAGCGTTCCCGGCTACACGCTGGCCGGGAAGACGGGGACCGCGCAGGTCGCTGAAAACGGCACCTACTCGGAAACCAAGTTCGTGGCTTCGTTCATCGGGTTTGCCCCAGCGCAGGACCCCCGGTTGCTGGTGGCCGTGATCGTCGACGAGCCTTCGGGGGGGAACTACTACGGCGGGTCGGTGGCGGCGCCCGCCTTCGGCAAGATCGCCGCGTTCGCCCTCCCGTACCTCGGCGTTCCCCCGCAGTAGGGACGAGCGCCTGGGGCGGGCCTAGAATCGCCCGGATGAGGCTGGATGAGCTCGTTGCGGAAGCTGGGGTGGCCCGGACCGTTGGGGATACCTCCGTAGAGGTTGGGGATCTCGCTTACGACAGCCGGAAAGTTGGGGCTGGGACATTGTTCTTCTGCGTGCCTGGGGAGAGGGTCGATGGGCATGAGTTCGCCTCGGCGGCGGTTGAGACCGGGGCCGCTGGGCTGGTTGTCGAGCGGGAGCTGGAGCTGGATGCGGCGCAGGTGGTCGTTCCCGACGCGCGGGCGGCGATGGCGCCGCTGGCGGCTCGGTTCTGGGGGGACCCGACGAGCAAGTTGAAGGTCGTCGGCGTGACCGGCACGAATGGCAAGACCACGACGGCGTTCCTGATCCGAGAGATCCTCGAGGCGGCAGGGATGAAGTGCGGCCTGCTGGGGACCGTGAAGCAGGTGGTTGGCGGGGTCGAGGAGGAGGCCGAGAGGACCACGCCGGAGGCGATTGACCTGCAGGCGACCTTCCGGCGCATGCTGGATGGCGGCGACCGGGCCTGTGCGATGGAGGTTTCCTCGCATGCGCTGGCGCTGCACCGCAGCGACGCGATCCATTTCGAGGTGGCGCTGTTCACGAACCTGACCCAGGACCACCTCGATTTCCACGGGAGCATGGAGGACTACTTCCACTCGAAGCGAGCGCTGTTCGAGATGAGGCCGAAGACCTCGATCGTCAACGTCGACGACCCGTACGGGAAGCGCCTCGTCCGCGAACTCGAAAGCTCCCCTGGGGAGCTCGACTGCCTCACCTTCTCGGCCGAAGGCGCCGAGGCCGACTACTCGGCCCGTAATGTCAGTTTCGACCCCGCCGGCGCCCAGTTCACCGTGGCCCATGGGCCGACGGGCCGAAAAGCGGCCTATATCTCCGCGAATCGGCCCGTCGGCGGGGAAGTGGCGGTGCGGACCGCGCTTCCCGGCCATTTCAACGTCGCGAATGCGTTGGGGGCGTTTGCGGCAGCCACGGCGCTGGGCGTCGGGCCGGACGTCGCGGCGGCCGCTCTCGCCCAGGCGGCGCCCCCGCCGGGGCGCTTCGAGCCGATCGAGGAGGGGCAGCCGTTCTCGGTGTTGGTCGACTATGCGCACACCCCCGACTCGCTGGAAAACGTGCTGCGGGCCGCGCGGCGACTGACCGAGGGCCGGGTCATCTCCGTCTTCGGCGCCGGCGGCGACCGCGACCGCGACAAGCGGCCGAAGATGGGGAGGGCCGGGGCCGAGCTGTCCGACCTCGCGATCGTCACCTCCGACAACCCGCGCTCCGAGGACCCGAAGACGATTGTCGCCGAGGTGGTGGCGGGGGCGGGCAAGGGGAGCGGGGTGGAGGCGGAGGTGGATCGTCGCGCCGCGATCGCCCTCGCCTTTGCCCACGCGCGAGAGGGCGACACCGTCGTGATCGCGGGCAAGGGCCACGAGCAGGGCCAGGAGTTCGAGGGGGGGCGCAAGGTCCCCTTCGACGACCGCGAGGTCGCCCGCGCCGAACTGCGGAAGCTGGCCGGCTCCCCGTGAACCTGAGCGCCGAGCAGATCGCCGCGGCGATGGGGGCCGAGATCGTCGCTGCGGGCGGCGCCGGCTCGCCCGAGCGAGGCGAGATCGACTCGCGCCGTGCTGGGCCGGGCTCGATCTTCTTCGGGCTGCGGGGCGAGAACGTCGACGGAGGGGAGTTCGCAGCCGCGGCGATCGCCGCGGGCGTCTGGGGCGTCGTGGTCAGCCGCGAGCGGGCCGCGGGCGTGGAGGGGGCGTGGATTTTCGCAGTCGAGGAGCCGCTGGCGGCGCTGCAGGGCCTGGCGCGCGCCTGGCGCCGTGCGCTCGGCGCTCGGGCGCTCGGCGTCACCGGCTCGGTCGGCAAGACCTCGGTCAAGGACATCGCGCGCGCCCTGCTGCCGGGCAGGGTGCACGCCAACCGCGAGAACTTCAACACCGAGATCGGGCTGCCGCTGACCCTGCTGGAGGCCCCCGCGGACACCGACCTGCTGGTGCTGGAGATGGCGATGCGGGGGCCGGGCCAGATCGCCGAGCTGGCCGCGATCGCCGAGCCCGACGTGGCCGTGATCACCAACGTCGGGCCGGTCCACGTGGAGCTGCTGGGCTCGGTCGAGGCGATCGCGGCGGCCAAGGCGGAGATCCTCGCCGCCCTGCCAGAGGACGGCATCGCCGTCGTCCCGGCCGACGCGGGTGAGCTCGAGCGACATCTGGGAGCGGCCCGGCGCCTGCTCCGCTTCGGTCCCGGCGGCGACGTCGAGGTCGCCGAGCAAAGTGTCGAGGAGGGAGTCACCGAAGCGCTGATCGTCACCCCGGCGGGCAGCGAGCGCTTCCACTTTCCCTTCACCGAGGCTCACAACCTGACCAACGCCCTCGCCGCGGTGGCGGCGGGCGTGGCGCTGGGCGCGCCGCTCGCCGGGATGGCCGACCGCGCTGCGAGCATAGGATTCTCCCGCTTCCGGGGCGAGCGCCTGGAGCTGGGAGACGGGATCGTCCTCGTGAACGACTGCTACAACGCCAACCCGGTGTCGATGCGAGCGGCGCTCGACCACCTCGGCAATCTCGAGGCGGAGCGGACGATCGCGGTCCTGGGCGAGATGGCCGAGCTGGGCCCGGACGCCGCGGCCTTCCACCGCGAGGTCGGCGAGCACGCGCGAGCGGCAGGGAGTCGACCTCGTGATCGGCGTCGGCGAGCCGGCCCGCGACTACGGCCCCGACGAGCTGGTCGCCGGTCCGCAGGACGCCGCCGAGCTGCTTGCGGCGCGGCTGGAGCCGGGCGACGCCGTTCTCGTCAAGGGCTCGCGCTCGGCCGGCTTAGAGGCCGTCGCCGAGACTCTCGCGGAGCTGGTCTGATGGGGGAAGTCCTGATCGCCGGCATGGCGGCGATGCTGATCTGCATCTTCCTCGGCCCGAAGTTCATCGAGTTCCTGCGGGTGAAGGAGTTCGGCCAGCACATCCGCGAGGACGGGCCGCAGGAGCACCACGCCAAGGCCGGCACGCCGACGATGGGCGGGCTGATCGTCTTCGCCTCGATCTGCGTGCCCTTCCTCGTCCTCTCCGACCGCGACGCCCAGAGCCTGGCCGTCTTCGGCGTTGCGCTCGGCTGCGCGGCGCTCGGCTTCGCCGACGACTTCATCAAGATCGTCAAACGCCGCTCGCTCGGGCTCTCGGCCCGCTGGAAGCTGCTCGGGCAGCTGGTCCTGGCGCTCGCGCTCTGGTGGGTGGCGCGCCACGAGGTCGGGCTCGAGCCGGTCCTCTACTTCCGCATCGGCGAGGCCAGCATCGACCTCGGCCCCGTCCTCTACTTCGTCCTCGTCTTCCTCGTCATCGCCGGCACCTCGAACGGCGTCAACCTCACCGACGGCCTCGACGGCCTCGCCGCCGGCTCCTGCGCGATCGTCCTGCTCGCCTACACGGCGATCACCTTCGTCACCAACGAGCAGCAGAACCTGGCGCTGCTCTCGGCCTGCCTGGTCGGCGCCTGCATCGGCTTCCTCTGGTTCAACGCCTTCCCGGCCTCGATCTTCATGGGCGACACCGGCTCGCTCGGACTCGGCGGGGCGATCGGGGCGCTGGCGGTGATGACCCAGACCGAGGTGCTGCTGATCATCATCGGCGGCATCTTCGTGATCGAGGCGCTCTCGGTCGCGGTCCAGGTCTTCTCCTTCAAGGCCTTCCGCCGCCGCGTCCTGCTGATGGCGCCGCTGCACCACCACTTCGAGATGATGGCCTGGTCGGAGACCAAGATCATGCTCCGCTTCTGGATCATCGCCGCCGTCTGCTCGGGCATCGGCTTCACGCTCTACCAGCAGTCGATTGGGCGCTAGGCCGGCGGGTCCTGGCGCGGAGTAGCGCACAGGGTCCACGGGCTTGGGCGCGAAACCATGTCTGAGATGAATGCGCCGCCGCCTGGGAAGTCTCGGCCGCCGCTGCCCGAGGGGCCGTTTCTGGTGGTCGGGCTGGCGCGTTCGGGCCGGGCGGTCGCGCAGCTGCTCGCTGCGCGGGGGGAGGAGGTGAGGGGGGTCGATTCCGGGCATCCGGCGGGGGCGGCAGGGCTCGAGGGCGTCCGGCGTCGAAGTTGCTCTGGATGCGGATGGATTGGCACTGCTCGACGGAGCGCGGACGGTCGTCAAGAGCCCCGGGGTTCCCCGGGAGGCGGCGGTGATCGCGGCGGCGCTGGAGCGTGGGATCGAGGTCGTCGGGGAGTTGGAGCTCGCCTGGCGGGCTGCTGCCGAACCGCTTCGTCGCGGTCACCGGGACCAACGGCAAGACGACCACGGTCGAGCTGCTTGGGCACCTCTACCGCGACCGCCGGGGAGCCGGTTGCCGTCGCCGGCAACGTCGGCACGCCGCTCTCGGCGCTGGCCGGCGAGATCGACTCCGGACGCGACCGTCGTCTGCGAGTGCTCCAGCTTCCAGCTCGAGGACACCAGTCGCTTTCGCGCCGGAGTGCGCGGTCTTCCTCAACCTCGCCCCCGACCACCTCGATCGCCACGCCGACCTCGACGCCTACCTGGCGGCGAAGCTGCGGATCTTCGCCAACCAGGGCAACGACGACGTCGCCGTCTACAACGCCGACGATCCGGCGCTGGCCGGGGTCGACCTCGGCGGCTGCGCCCGCCGGATCGCCTTCTGCCACGGCGCCGGCCCCGACTGCGAGGTCGCCGTCGCCGAGGGCACGATCTTCTACGACGGCGAGCCGCTGCTGGCCGGTCGCCGAGCTCGGCCTCTTCGGCGAGCACAACGTCGCCAACGCGATGGCCGCCGCCGCCGCGGCGCTCTCGATGGGGCTCGACCGCGACGCGGTGCGCGAGGGCCTGCGCAGCTTCGCCGGCGTCCCGCACCGGCTCGAGCAGGTGGCCGAGATCGGCGGCGTCCGCTTCGTCAACGACTCCAAGGCGACCAACGTCGCCTCGGCGCTGGTCGGGCTGCGCGCCTTCGAGGGCGGCGTCCACGCGATCCTCGGCGGCAGCGAGAAGGGCGAGGCGTTCGCGCCGCTGGCCGGACCCGATTCGCGAGCGCTGCGCCGCCTGCTACCTGATCGGCGCCTCCGCCGACCGCCTTGCCGCCGAGCTGGCGCCGGCGGTCGAGGCCGGGGTCGAGCTGCACCGCTGCGCCGACCTCGAGGACGCCGTGCGCCGCGCCGCCGCCGCCGCGCGTCCCGGCGAGGTCGTCCTGCTCTCGCCCGCCTGCGCCAGCTTCGACGCCTTCGAGAACTTCGAACAGCGCGGCGAGCGCTTCCGCGAGATCGTCGAGGAGCTGCGGTGAGCGCCCGCGCCGCGACCCTCGGCCGCCTCGGCCAAGCCGCGCAGGGCGAAGAAGGCGAAGAAGCGCTCCCGCGCCGCCGCTCTGCCGGCCGAGTACAACATGCTGCTCACCGCGACGCTCTGCCTGCTCGCGCTTCGGCGCGGTGATGGTCTTCTCGGCCAGCTCGACCACCCAGGTCCTCAGCAACGGCGGCCTCTCCAACAGCGCCTACTACCTGAAGCGCACGCTGATGTTCGGCGCGGTCGGCCTGGTCGTCATGCACCTGACCGCCCGCCACGGGCTGGCGCTGGTCCGCCGCACTCACGCCGGCGATCCTGCGCGCTGCTCGCTCTTCCTGCTGGTCGCCGTGCTCGGCGTCGGCTCGACCGTCAACGGCGCCAGCCGCTGGATCGGCTCGCGGTTCCTGCAGATCCAGCCCTCGGAGCTGGCCAAGGTGGCGCTGATCCTCTACGGCGCCGACCTGCTGGCGCGCAAGCCGAAGCGGGCGCGGACGATCGAGGGCATGATGCCCTTCCTCCTCGTCGTCGGCTTCGCCTGCCTGCTGATCGTGATCGAGCCCGACCTGGGGACGACGATGGTCGTCGCCTTCTCCGTCGGCGCGACCCTGGTCGCGGCCGGCGCCCGCGCCCGCGACCTCGGCCTGATCGCGCTCGGCCTCGGCTTCGTCGTCGCTGCTGCTGACCGCTGGTCGAGCCCTACCGGATGGCCCGCCTGACCGGCTTCCTGCACCCCGGCGCCGACGCCGCCGGCACCGGCTTCCAGGCCGCGCAGGCGAAGATCGCGCTCGGCTCCGGCGGCATCTTCGGCGTCGGCATCGGCAACGGCGTGCAGAAGGCCTTCTACCTGCCCGAGGCCCACACCGACATGATCTCGGCGGTGATCGGCGAGGAGCTGGGGATGGTCGGCGATCGTCGGCGTCGTCGGCCTCTTCTCGATGTTCGGCTACGCCGGCCTGCGCAGTCGCCCAGCAGGCGAAGGACAACTACGGCAAGCTGCTGGTCGCCGGGCCTGACCTCGCTGGTCCTGGTCCAGGCGACGATCAACCTCTTCGCGGTGATGGGCCTGGCGCCGCTGACCGGAGTGCCGCTGCCCTTCGTCTCCTACGGCAACAGCAGCCTGCTGGCGACGCTGTTCGCGGTCGGGCTGATCCTCAACGTCGCCCGCGGGGGGACCGCCGGCGCTGGCAAACTGCGCGTCGTCGAGGGCGGACGCGCGCCCGCACGCAAAAGGAGCGGAACCAGCGGTGGCAAGAGCGGTCAAAGTCGTAGTGGCGGCGGGCGGAACCGCCGGACACGTCGTGCCGGCCATGGCGGTCGCCGCCGAGCTTCGGGCTAGCGGCGCCGAGGTCAGCTTCCTCGGCACCCGCGAGCGGATCGAGGCCGAGCTTGTGCCTGCCGCCGGGTACGAGATCGACTTCATCGAGGTGCGCGGGATCGATCGCGACAATCCACTGCGGGCGGCGGGCGCCGCAGCCGAGGCGCTGCTGGCGGTGGGGGCGGCACGGCGAGCGATCCGGCGCCGGCAGGCCGACGTCGTCATGGGAGGCGGTGGCTTCGTCGCGGGGCCGGCTGGGCTCGGCGCAGTCCTCGCCCGCACCCCCCTCGTCCTTACCGAGGCCGACAGCCACCTCGGCCTCGCCAACCGCCTGCTGGCGAACCGGGCGAGGCGCGTCTGCCTCGCCTTCCCGATCGCGGGACGGGAGGGAGAGCGCTACCTGGTGACCGGGCGGCCGGTGCCCGCCGCGGTGTTCGAGGCCGACCGCGTCGCGGCCCGGGAGCGATTCGGGATTCCAGCCGAGGCGCGCTGCCTGCTGGTGATGGGCGGGAGCCAGGGGGCCCGCTCGATCAACCTGGCCGCGGTCGAGGCATTCGCCGAGCGGGGGGAGCGCGATTTCCACGTCGTCCACCTCACCGGGCGGCGCGACTTCGACGAGGTCGAGCGGCGGCTTGCCGCGGCGCCACACGGCGACCGCTACACCGCTGCTCGCCTACGAGCCCGATCTCGGCGACGCCCTTGCCGCCTGCGACCTGGTCCTGGGCCGCTCGGGTGGCTCGATCTTCGAGCTGACCGCGGCGGGGCGGCCGGCGATCCTGGTCCCCTATCCGCACGCGACCGCCGGCCACCAGAGCGCCAACGCGGCCTGGATGGCGGAGGCGGGCGCGGCGATGGCGATCCGCGACGAGGAGCTGAGCGCGGAGCGGCTGGAGGAGGAGGCCGGCCGCCTGCTGGGCGACGGGGGGAGGCTGGCGGCGATGGCGAACGCTTCGGCCTCGCTCGCCCGTCCCGACGCGGCGCGCAGGGTCGCCGACGAGGTCCTGGCGGCTGCACGATGAGCCGCAACGCCCCGAAGCGCGACTGGGCCTCCCGCCGGCTCCACTTCGTCGGGATCGGCGGCGCCGGGATGAGCGGCCTGGCGCTGGTCTGCGCCGAGCTGGGAGCGATCGTGACCGGCAGCGACCGAGCCGACTCCTCTTATATGGAGCGCCTGCGCCAGGCCGGCCTCGACCCAGCCGTCGGCCACGACGCCGCGAACCTGCCCGAGGGTGCGGAGGTGGTCGTCTCCACCGCCATCGGCAACGACAATCCCGAACTGGCGCTCGCCCGGCAGCGGGGCATCGAGCCGATCCACCGCGGCGCCCTGCTGGCGGACCTCTGCGCCGAGAAGCGGCTGATCGCCGTCGCCGGGACCCACGGCAAGACGACGACGACGGCAATGATCGTCTGGGCCCTGCGGGCGCTGAAAGAGGACCCTGCCTTCTTCGTCGGCGGGGAGGTCCCCGGCCTCGGTCGCGGTGGCGAAGCGGCGAACGCCAGTTGGGGAAAGGGCGAATGGGTGGTGGCGGAGGCGGACGAGAGCGACGCCAGCTTCCTGAAGCTGAGGCCGGAGATCGCGGTGGTGACCAATGTGGAGATGGACCACCACACCCGCTGGGGTTCGCTGGCTGAGCTGCACCAAGCCTTCCGCGACTTCCTGGCGCCGGCCGAGGGCGTGGCGGCGCCCGCCGACGGCAGCCTCGCGGATCTGGTCGAGGGCGGGCGCGTCCTTGGCTTCGACGCCGAGGCGCCGGGTCCCGCCGCCCTCTCGCTGGCCGTTCCCGGCCGCCACAACCTCCTCAACGCCCGTGCCGCCCTTGCCGCGATCGAGCTGGCCGGGATGGATGTAACCGCCGCCGCAGCGGCGCTCGGCGACTTCCCGGGAGTGCGGCGGCGGCTGGAGCTGAAGGGGGAGCGCGACGGCGCCCGCATCTATGACGACTACGCTCATCACCCGACCGAGGTGCGCGCCGCGCTATCGGCGCTGCGCGAGCTCGGCCCGGAGCGCCTGATCGCGGTCTTCCAGCCGCACCTCTACTCCCGCACCAAGGCGCTCTCGGAGGAGTTCGGGGCGGCGCTGGCGCTGGCCGACGAGGCCGCGGTGCTCGACGTCTACGCCGCGCGCGAGGAGCCGGTCGGCGATCTCGCCGGGGTCAGCGGCCTAGGAGTCGCCCGGGCCGCGGCTGAGCGGATGGAAGGGAAGCCCGTCTGGTGGCTACCCGATGCCGAGCAGGCTCGCCGTGCCCTCGCCGACCTCCTCGACCGCAACCTGGCGGTCGCAGGCGAGCGGGTCCTGGTCACGATCGGCGCCGGCGACGTCTTCAAGCTGGCCGAGGCGCTCGTGGAGGAAGAGGGATGACCGCTCCTCCCTCAGGGGCCAAGCCCGACTACCCGCTCGCCCGCCTCACCACGGTGCGCACCGGCGGCCCGGCGGACTGGTTTGCCCGCCCGCGAACGGAATCGGAGCTGCTGGAGTTGCTCGCCTGGGCAGGGGGGGAGGCGCTGGCTGTGGGAGTGGTCGGGTCGGGGTCGAACCTGCTGGTCGCCGACGACGGCTTCCGTGGCCTGGCGATCAAGCTGGACGGGGACCTCGCGACGATCGAGCGCGAAGGCGCGCGCATCCTCTGCGGCGGCGGCGCCCGCCTGCCGTCGGCCTCGGCGCGGGCGGCGGGGTGGGGCCTCTCGGGGCTCGAGTTCGGGATCAACATCCCCGGCACCGCGGGAGGGGCGGTGAAGATGAACGCCAACGCCTACGGCGGCCAGCTCGCCAGGGTGCTCGAGTGGGTCGACCTCTGCACGCCGGCCGGGTGCGAGCGGCGCTCGCCGGAGCAGCTCGGCTTTGCTTATCGCCGCTCCAATCTCGGCCCCGCCGAGGTCGTCTCGCGCGCCTCGTTCCGGCTCGAGCCCGCCGAGCCGGCGACGGTCAAGGCGACCCTGGCGGGGATGCGCGAGAAGCGCCGCGAGGCCCAACCGTCAGGAATCAAGACCTTCGGCTCGACCTTCAAGAACCCCGAGGACGAGCGCGCCGAGGGCCGCTCCGCCGGCCAGCTGCTCGAGGCAGCGGGCTGCCGCGGCCTCCGCCACGGCGGGGCTCGCTTTTCCGAGAAGCACGCGAACTTCGTCGAGAACACCGGCGACGCCACCACCGCCGACGTGCTGGAGCTGATGGCCGAGGGGCGCCGCCGCGTGCATGAGCGGTTCGGCGTCGAGCTGGAGCCCGAGGTCCAGGTGCTGGGCGAGGTGAGCTGGCCTGTGGGCTGGGAGCTGTGAGGCGGCGGCTGCTTGTCGCGGTCGGCGTCGTCGCCCTGGCGGCGGTCGCCTATCTGCTTCTGATCCGCGGCGGAGCCGTCGCGCCCACGCTCGTCCCGACCCGGGCTGCGTCGGCGATCGGCACCGGGTCGAGCGCGGTCGGAGTCTCGGCGCAGGGCGCCGTTCTCTCCTGGCTGCCGTCGCCGAAGGAATCGACCCTGCCCCTGCTGCCGCTCTCCAAGCCGCCCAAGAGCGGCCGCCTGGCCGGCACCGCCCTGCAGCAGGCGCGCGTCCTCGGCGCTGCTCCCGCCGGGCTTCGTCCCTACGTCGAACGCAGCTATTACGGCGAAAGCGGAGTCGACGTCATCCTCAGCTCGGGAATTGAACTGCGCTTCGGCGACGCCTCGCAGGCGAGGAAGAAGTGGCGCGCCGCCGCCGCCGTCCTCGCCGATCCGTCGGTGACCGCGCTCGATTATGTAGACCTGCACGCTCCGGGCCATCCGGCGGTTCGCGGCTCGGGTCACTACCTGCCGTCAGCCCCGTAGGCCCCTCAACCATGGGGTTAGACTGGGGAAACACTCAAGCTTGACTAGAGGGTTCTCAATTGCAGGATACCTCCCGGCCGTTTGACAGAGTCCGAGGAATACCCTACGTTGAGCGCAATTTCCATGGTTGCAGCAAAGGCTTGAACCCTTGAGCATTGCTGAAGCCTCGGACGGAACAAAGGCTCAACTCATTTCCAGCCCCAGCGGGGCTGGGTTCGGAGAAATCGGGAGATGGAATCCACTTACCTTGCGGTGATTAAGGTCGTCGGAGCCGGCGGCGGCGGGACCAATGCCGTCAGCCGGATGGTCGACGCCGGCATCCGCGGCGTCGAGTTCGTCGCCGTCAATACCGACGCCCAGGCGCTGCAGGCCTGCGACGCCGACATCAAGCTCTCGATCGGCCAGGAGCTGACCCGCGGCCTCGGCGCCGGCGGCAACCCTGAGGTGGGAGCGGGCGCGGCGGCGGAGAGCCGCGACGAGATCAAGGAGGCGCTGAAGGGCGCCGACATGGTCTTCGTCACCGCCGGCGAGGGCGGTGGCACCGGCACCGGCTCGGCGCCGATCATCGCCGAGATCGCCAAGGAGGAGATCGGCGCGCTGACTGTCGGCGCGGTCACCAAGCCGTTCGAGTTCGAGGGCAAGCGGCGGATGCAGCAGGCGCTCGAGGGCATCGAGAAGCTGCGCAACAACGTCGACACCCTGATCATCGTCCCCAACGAGAAGCTGCTGCAGGCGGTCGAGCGGCGCACCAGCGTGCTCGAGGCATTCCGCCAGGCCGATGACATCCTGCGCCAGGGCGTTCAGGGCATCACCGACCTGATCACGATCCCCGGCCTGATCAACCTGGACTTCGCCGACGTGCGCACGATCATGCGCGACGCGGGCTCGGCGCTGATGGGCGTGGGCTCGGCCTCCGGCGAGGCGCGGGCGATCGACGCCGCCAAGGCGGCGATCACCTCGCCGCTGATCGAGGAGTCGATCAAAGGGGCGACGGGGATGCTGCTCAACATCACCGGCCCCGAGGACCTCGGCCTGTTCGAGGTAAACGAGGCGGCCCAGCTGGTCCAGGCCGAGGCCGACGACAACGCCAACATCATCTTCGGCTCGGTCGTCGACCAGTCGATGCGCGACGAGGTTCGGGTCACGGTGATCGCGACCGGGTTCGAGGGCTTCGAGCTGTTGGCCCGCTCGCCGCAGCGGGTGCGTCGCCGCTACGAGAGCCGCCCGCGGATCTCGGGCGAGGACACCGACATCCGCAAACTGCGGGTGAGCGACGACGACATAGACGTCCCAGGGTTCCTCAAGGACTAGCTGCGCCGAACGAATAGCCTTGCGCGCCGTGACGCCCCTGCGGACGCCGCTATATGAGATGCATCTCGAGCTGGGGGCGAAGATGGCCCCTTTTGCGGGCTGGGAGATGCCGGTCGCCTATGAGGGGATCCGCGAGGAGCACTCGGCGGTGCGCACCCACGCCGGGATGTTCGACGTCTCCCACATGGGCGAGGTCGAGGTCGAGGGGCCCGGGGCGCTCGCCTTCCTGCAGCGGGTGCTCTCCAACGACGTCGGCGCCGTCGATGTCGGCGGCGCCCAGTACTCGTGCCTGTGCGACGAGAGCGGGGGCATCCTCGACGACCTCTTCGCCTACCGGCTCGGCCACGACCGCTGGCTGATCGTCACCAACGCCGCCAACCATGGCGCCGACCTCGCTTGGCTCGGTCGCTGGAGTCGCGGCTTCGACGTCGCCGTGCGCGACGTCGCCGACCGCTACGCGATGCTCGCGGTGCAGGGCCCGCACGCCCGCGGGATCCTCGACAGGGCGCTGGGCATCGGGCTGCCGCCCCGGATGCGCGTGGCCGCCGTGCGGGTCGGCAGCCGCCCGGCGCTCGCCTGCGGCACCGGCTACACCGGCGAGGATGGGGTCGAGCTGCTGATCGACCCCGAGGTGGCGACGCCGCTCTGGGCTGAGCTGCTCGACGCCGGCCTCGTGCCCTGCGGCCTCGGCGCCCGCGACACCCTGCGCCTCGAGGTCTGCTTCCCCCTGCACGGCAACGACATCTCACCCGCGCGCAACCCGATCGAAGCCGGCCTCGGTTGGTGTTGCAGGGCCGATCCATCGGGGTTCGTCGGCTCCGCGCCGATCGCGCGGGTGCGGGCAGAGGGTCCGGCCGAGAAGCTGGCGCCGCTGCGGATCGAGGGCGCCGGAATCCCGCGCCAGGGCAACGCGGTCTTCGCCGGCGGCGAGGAGGTCGGGGTCGTCACCTCGGGCACCTTCTCGCCCTCGCTCGAGGTCGGGATCGGGATGGCCTACGTCCGCGCCGACCTGGCCGAGCCCGGGACCGAGGTCGAGATCGACGTGCGCGGCAAGCGCCGCCCCGCCCGGATAGCGTCCAAGCCCCTCTACCGGAAGGAGAAGTGACGTGGCCGATGCGACCTACCCCGATCAGCTGCTCTACCACGACCAGCACGACTGGGCTCGGTTGGAGGGAGACGAGCACGCCGTCTTCGGGATCACCTGGTACGCGCAGGACAGCCTCGGCGAGGTCGTCTTCTACGATCCCCCCGAGGCCGGCTCCACGGTTTCGAAGGACTCCTCCTACGCGGAGGTCGAGTCGGTGAAGGCCGTCTCCGACGTGATCGCGCCGCTCTCCGGCGAGATCGTCGAGGTCAACGACGCGCTCGCCGACGCCCCCGAGCGAATCAACGAAGACCCCTACGGCGAGGGGTGGCTGGTCAAGGTCAAGCTCAGCCACCCGCAGGAGGCCGGTGCCCTGCTCGACTCCGCCGAATACCGCAAGCTGCTGGAAAACCAGTAGGAGCCCCCGCCCCCGCCTTGCGTAGCCTTAGCGAGGTGAGCCGGTACACCTCAGCGACGCCAGCCGACCGCGCCGAGATGCTGGCGGCGATCGGCGTCGACTCCCCCGCCGAGCTGTTCGAGCAGATTCCCGAGCCGCTGCGCCTCGCCCGCCCGCTGCAGCTGCCGCAGGGGATGAGCGAGGCCGAGGTCTACGAGCGGCTGGCGGAGCTGGCGGCCCGCAACGCCGACGCCGAAGAGCAGGTCTGTTTCGTCGGAGCCGGGATGTATGACCACTACGTGCCGGCGATCGTCGACGCGATCACCCAGCGCTCCGAGTTCCTCACGCCCTACACGCCATACCAGCCGGAGATCTCCCAGGGTGGGCTGCAGGCGATGTTCGAGTTCCAGACGGCGATGTCGGAGCTGACCGGGCTGCCGGTCTCCAACGCCGGCCTCTACGAGGGGCCGTCGTCGGTCGCCTCGGCCGGCTACCTGGCGATCGGGGTGACCGGGCGCCGCCGCTTCGTCGTCTCCCGCGGCGTCCACCCGCACAGCCGCGAAACGCTGGCGACCTACTCGCGGGGCTACGACGCCGAGGTGGTCGAGGTCGGGCTCGAGGGCGGCGTCACCGACGCCGCCGCCCTGGCCGCCGCGGTCGACGGCGAGACCGCCGCCGTCTTCCTGCAGAGCCCCAACTTCCTCGGCGCGGTCGAGGACGTCGAGGCGCTCGGCGCCGCCGCCAAGGAGCACGGCGCCCTGCTCGTCGTCGCCGTCGACCCGATGACCCTGGGCATCCTCAAGCCGCCCGGCGAGTGCGGCGCCGACATCGCCCTCGGCGAGGGCCAGCCGCTCGGCAACCGGCTCGACTTCGGCGGCCCGTCATTCGGCTTCTTCTGCGGGACCGAAGAGCTGCTGCGCCGCATGCCGGGGCGGATCGCGGGCGAAACCGACGATGTCGACGGCCGCCGCGGCTTCGTCCTCGCGCTGCAAACGCGCGAGCAGCACATCCGCCGTGAGAAGGCGACCAGCAACATCTGCACCGCGCAGGCGCTGAACGCATTGGCGGCGATGGTCCACCTCGCCTGGCTCGGACGGCAGGGCTTCCGCGAGCTGGGCGAGCTGCTGGCGCAGCGCACCGCCTACGCCCGCGAGCGACTGGCGGCGGTCGACGGCGTCGAGCTCCTGCACGAGGCGCCGGTCGTGCGCGAGTTCGCGGTCCGCCTCGCCGCCCCGGTCGAGGCGGTGTTGGAGCGCTGCGCCGAGCGCGGCATCGCCGCCGGCTATCCGCTCGCCCGCGAGTACCCCGAGCACGGCGACGGCCTGCTCGTGGCGATCACCGAGCGCCGCAGCCGCAAGCAGATCGACGACCTCGCAGACGCGCTCGGCGCAGCGATCGCCGCCGAGCAAGGCGCTTTTCTCGGCCATACGCCGAAGAAAGCGCCAATCGAGCAGGAGGTCGGATGAATCTGACCGCCGAGACGCCGATGCAGCGCGAACGGGCCTTGACGATCTACGAGAAGTCGAAGCCCGGGCGCCGCGCCGCGACGCTTCCCGAAGCCGAAGTTCCGGAGCGCCCCCTCGACGAGCTGGTCCCCCTCAACCTGCTGCGCGAGGAGCCTCCCCACCTGCCCGAGGTCGCCGAGCCGGAGATCGTCCGCCACTACAACCGCCTCTCGCGCCGCAACTTCGACCTCGACACGGGCTTCTACCCGCTCGGCTCCTGCACGATGAAGCACAACCCGCGTTTGAATGAGCGTGTGGCGGCGCTTCCCGGACACGCTCGCCTGCATCCGGCGCAGGACCCGCGGCGGGCACAGGGGGCGCTGGAGCTGATGTGGTTGCTGCAGGAGTCGCTGAGCGAGATCTGCGGCCTGCCGCATGTCAGCCTGCAGCCCTCTGCCGGCTCCCACGGCGAGCTCGCCGGCCTGCTGCTCACCCGCGCCTACCACGCCGACCGCGGCGAACAGCGAACCAAGGTGCTGGCGCCGGACACCTCCCACGGGACCAATCCGGCCTCGGTGGCGATGGCCGGCTACGAGGTGGTGAAGGTCGCGACCAACGACCGCGGCGGGGTCGAGATGGACGACCTGCGGGGCAAGGTCGACGACGAGGTCGCCTGCCTGATGCTGACCAACCCCAACACGCTCGGCCTCTTCGACGAGAACATCGCCGAGATCGCCGGCCTGATCCACGAGGCGGGAGGGACGCTCTACTACGACGGCGCCAACCTCAACGCGGTGATGGGCCACTCGCGGCCGGGCGACATGGGCTTCGACATCGTCCACGTCAACCTGCACAAGTCGTTCAGCCAGCCGCACGGCGGCGGCGGGCCGGGGGCGGGGCCGATCGCGGTCTCCGACCGGATCGAGCCCTTCCTGCCGCGGCCGCAGGTGATCAGGCGCGAGGGCGACAACGGCGGCGGCCCCAGCTACGACCTCGACCACGAGCGGCCGAAGTCGATCGGGCGCCTGCGCGGCTTCCAGGGCAATTTCGGCGTCTTCGTGCGCGCCTACGCCTACATCCTCAGCCTCGGCGCCGACGGGCTCGCCGAGGCCTCGGAGACGGCGGTGCTGAACGCCAACTACCTGAAGGCGCGGTTGGCTCAGGGCCGCGCCGGCAAGCACCTGCCGGTCGCCTTCGACCGTCACTGCATGCACGAGTTCGTCCTCGCCGGCAAGCCGATGAAGAAGGAGCTGGGCGTCGCCACCCTCGACCTGGCCAAGCGGCTGCTCGATTTCGGCTTCCACCCGCCGACCGTCTATTTCCCGCTGCTGGTCGAGGAGGCGCTGATGGTCGAGCCGACCGAGACCGAGACCAAGGAGAGCCTCGACGCCTTCGCCGACGCGGTCGAGCAGATCCTCGTCGAGGCCGAGCGCGACCCCGAGGTCGCCAGGCAGGCCCCCTACAGCACCCCGGTGCGCCGCCTCGACGAGGTCAAGGCGACGCGCCACCCGGTTGTCCGCCAACCACTCGGCTAAAGATCCGGCAGCTGCCTGCTTCAGGTCGAGGACGGGGGCGAAGAGGTCGCCGTGGTGCTCGATGCGGTCGAGGACCGCGTCCGCCTCGAAGGCGAGCGCCGAGCCGTCGCCGGAATCCGCCACCGCCTCGACCTCGTCCCAGGTGATGGGAGTGGAAGCGGTCGGGCGTTCGCGGGCCCGCAGCGAGTAGACGGCGATCGTCGTCTTGCGACGGTGGTTCTGGGACCAGTCGACGAAGACCTTGCCCTTCCGCTCGACCTTCTTCATCTTCGAGACGACCAGGTCGGGTGTCTGTTTCTCCAGCAACTGGGCGATCGCTTTGGCGAAGGGTTTGGTCTCGTCGTAGCTCGCGCCGTCGGTGTTGAGCGGGACGTAGACCTGCAAACCCTTCGAGCCCGACGTCTTCGGGAAGCACTCGACCTCGAAGTGGCCGAACAGCTCGCGCAGCCGCAGCGCCACCCGGCAGCAGTCGAGGACGTCGGCGGGCGGGCCGGGGTCGAGGTCGAAGACCAGCACCGTCGGGCGGTCGGGCGCCGCCGCCAGCGAGAGCGAGGGGTGCAGCTCGATTGCCGCCAGCTGCGCCATCCAGACCAGGGTCGCCCGGTCTTCGCAGACGCAGAAGTCGATGTTTCCCGCCCGCGGCCCCGCCAGCACGGTCGCGGTCCTCACCCAGGGCGGCCGGTGCTTGGGGCAGCGCTTCTCGAAGAAGGCTGCGTCGAGGTCGTCGACGCCTTCGGGAAAGCGGCGCAGGGTCACCGCCCGCCCCCCCAGATGGGGGACGATCGCCGGCGCCACCTTGGCGTAGTAGTCGACGACCTCCCCCTTGGTGAAGCCCGCCTTGGGGTAGAGGACCTTGTCGAGGTTGGTGAGCTTCAGCTCACGGCCGTCGACCTCGACCTGACGGTCCTCGCTCACTCAGACCCGATCCCGGCAGGGGTTCCACTTAACTTTTTCGTGGATCGTTTGCGGCCGTCCGAGATTCGCAGCGGCGAAAAAGTGCAAGACGTTCCACCCCTACCGGGATCGGGTCTTGGAGCGCGGAGCCGGTTTCTTGCCGGTCGCGGGCGCGCGTCGCTTCTTCGCTGGTTTGCTGCGTTTGTCCTGAATCGTGGCGATGCTCTGCTCCAGCGCCGCCATCAGGTCGGGGGCCTGGGTCGCCCGCGGCTCCTCCGCTGCCGGCGTCACGACCTCCTTGCCTTCGGCCTTGCGTTCGATCAGCGCCATCAGCTCCTCGCGGTACTCGTCGCGGTAGGCGGTCGGGTGGAAGCTGCGGGTGAGCGAGTCGATCAGCTTCTTCGCCATCTCGACCTCGCGCTTGGCGACCCTCGGCTTCTCCGCCGGCAGCACGTCCTCCAGCTCCGAGGGCGGCACGACCTCGTCGGCGAAGCGCATCGTGGTCAGGGTCAGGACCCCGTCCGCCGGCCGGATCGCGGCAAGGTGCTCCTTGTTGCGGAAGACGAAGCGGGAGATCGCCACCTTGCCGGACTTCTCCATCGCCTCGGCGAGCAGCGAGTACGCCTTCTCGGCGCCCTCGTCGGGGCCGAGGTAGTAGGGGCTATCGAAGTAGATCGGGTCGATCTCGCCGAGGTCGACGAAGTCCTGGACCTCGATCGCCCGCGACTTCTCCGGGCCGAGCGAGTCCATCTCCTCCTTGCTCAGCGCCACGTAGTTGCCCGAGCTGATCTCGAACGCCTTGACGATGTTCTCGTAGGGAACCTCCTCGCCGGTTCCCTCGGCGACGCGCCGGTGACGGATGCGGGCGCCGTCGGACTCGCGGATCTCGCGCAGCGAAACGCCGCGGCGGGCGACCGCGCTGTAGAGCTTCACGGGCACGTTGAGGAGCCCGAAGCTGATCGAGCCGCTCCAGATCGCTCTCGCCATCAGCAGATCACCTGCGTCAATTCTTCCAGCCGGCCGCGCCGGCGTCTACGGCCGTGCGCAGATCGGGAGGCATCTTGCGGGGTGCGGGATCATGCCCGGGTGCTGTTCGAGTTGCGTGACGTCAGCCTCACCCGCGCCGGCCGCCCGGTCCTCGAGACGATCAGCGTCGACATCCCCAGCGGCGCCGCGGCGGTCCTCGGCCCCTCCGGCAGCGGCAAGTCGACGCTGTTGCGGCTGCTCAACCGGCTCGCCGAGCCCGACGGCGGCACGATCGCCTACCGCGGTCGGCCGCTGAGCGAGTACGACCCACTGCAGCTGCGGCGCGAGGTCTCCCTGGTCCCCCAGCTGCCGGCGCTGCTCGAGGGCACCGTCGAGTCGAACCTGGGCTTCGCCGCCCGCCTCGCCGGCAAGCAGCTCGACGCCGGCCGCTGCCTTGCCCTCGCCGGGTTGGACGGGGCGTTCGCCGCGCGCGACGTCTCGAAGCTGTCGGTTGGCGAGCAGCAGCGGGCGATGTTGGCGCGGGCGCTGGCGCAGGAGCCCGACGTGCTGCTGCTGGACGAGCCGACCTCGGCGCTCGACCATGCTGCCCGCGACGCGATCGAGGCCACGCTCGCCGGGCTGAGGCGCGAGCTGGACGTCTCGCTCGTCGTCGTCAGCCACGACCCCGAGCAGGCACGCCGCCTCGGCGATTGGGTCCTGCGGCTGGAGGCGGGCCGCGTCCTCGAGGCGGGGCCGCTGGCGGAGGTTCTCCTATGAGCACCTCGATCCACGTCTCGGCCGGCCAGGTGGCGGGCAGCCTCGCCCTGGTCGCCGTCGCGGCCGCGGTCTCCCACTGGCGCAGGGCCGACCTCGACCGCGACATCGCGGTGGCGACGATCCGCTCCTTCGTCCAGCTGACCGCGATCGGTTACGCGATCAAGGTGATCTTCGAGGCGGACACGATCTGGCTGGTGCTGGCGCTGCTCGCGGTGATGGTCACCTTCGGCGCGATCACCGCACGGGGGCGGGCGAAAAAGGTCCCCGGCGCCTTCTGGCCACTACTGATCGCGCTGGCGGTCGCCGCGGCGAGCACGTTGGGGCTGGTCGTCGCGCTCGGCGTCTTCGAACCGACCCCGCGCTACATGGTCCCGGTCGGCGGCATGGTGATCGGCAACGCGATGACCGCCTCCGCGGTCGCGCTCAACCGCCTCGGCGACGAGATCACGGATTCGCGGGCGAAGATCGAGGCGACGCTGGCGCTCGGCGCGACCGGGCAGGAAGCCGTGGCGCCGACCGTAAGGCGGGCGCTGCGCTCGGGGATGATCACCCTGGTCGACTCGACCAAGACGACCGGGCTGATCTTCTTTCCGGGGACGATGGTCGGGATGCTGCTCGCCGGCGCCAACCCGACCGACGCGGTCCGCCTGCAGCTGATCCTCCTCTACACCCTGCTCGGCAGCGTCGCGATCGCCGCCCTGGTCGCCACGGCGCTCGCCTATCGCAACTTCTTCACTCCGGCCCAGCAGCTGCGCGAGCCGGAGGGCGCCGCTTAGACTCGTCAAGTGACTCGGCAGCAGCGTCTGACGCTGGTCGCGACGATCCTCGGCTCCACGGTCGTCTTCCTCGACTCGACCGTGGTCAATGTGGCGCTGCCGGCGATCGGCAACAACCTCAACGCCGGGCTGGCGGGGCAGCAGTGGGTGGTCGAGGCGTACATGCTGACCCTGGTCTCCCTGTTGCTGGTCGGGGGCTCGCTCGGCGACCAGTTCGGGCGGCGGCGGATGTTCGTCATCGGCCTGATCGCCTTCGGGGTGGTCTCGGCGCTCTGCGCGGTCGCCCCGTCGGTTGAGTTCCTGGTCGCCGCTCGTGCCCTGCAGGGGATCGCCGGGGCGCTGCTGGTGCCCGGCTCGCTGGCGATTGTCGCCGCCACCTTCGAGGGAGCTGCGCGGGGCAAGGCGGTTGGTACATGGACCGCCTGGACCGGGATCGCGACCGTGATCGGGCCGGCCGGGGGAGGGGTGCTGGTGGAGGCGCTCTCCTGGCGGGCGGTCTTCTGGGTCAACCTGCCGCTGATCGCGTTCACTGTCGCGCTGACCCTGCACTCTGTGCGCGAGAGCCGCGATCCCGACGCCTTTCGCGGTATCGATTGGACCGGGATTGCGCTTTCAGCGGCCGGGCTCGGCGGCCCGGTCTTCGCCCTGATCGAGCAGCCGACGCGCGGCTGGGGCGACCCGGTCGTCTGGGTGTCGCTGATCGCCGGCATCGCCTGCTTCGCGCTCTTCGTCGTCCACGAGGCCCGTGCTCGCCACCCGATGCTCGAGCTGTCCCTGTTCCGCATCCGCAACTTCTGGGTCGCGAACGTGACCACGCTTTCCGCCTACGCGGGCCTGATCGGCGGCCTCTTCTTCGTCGGTCTCTTCCTCCAGCAGGTTGCCGGCTACACCCCGGTGCAGGCCGGTCTGGCGACCACGCCGGTCTCGCTGATCCTCTTCTTCCTCTCGCCGCGCTGGGGCAAGCTCGCGTCCGGCACCGGCCCGAGGCTGCCGATGACGGTCGGGCCGATCGTCGGCGGGGTCGGCCTGCTGCTGCTCCTGCGGGTCGGGGCGAACGCCGACTACGTCACCGACGTGCTGCCGGCGATCCTCGTCTTCGGACTCGGCCTCTCGGCCACTGTCGCGCCGCTGACCGCGACCGTGCTCGACTCGGTGCAGGAACGCCATGTCGGGATCGCCTCGGGGGTCAACAACGGCGTGGCACGAGTTGCCGGCCTGCTCGCCATAGCGATCCTCGGCGCCGTGATCTCGGCCTACTTCGGCTCGGCCCTCGACGGCAATCTCGGCGCCCGCCCGCTCGGACCGGCGGCCACGCGAACCGTGTCCGACGCGAAGGCGCAGCCGTTGGCGGTTCCCAAGACCGGGTCGCTACCGCCCGCGCAGGCTGCGAGGGTGCGGAGCGCTTCGGCCGACGCCTCGACCTCGGCCTTTCATCTCGGCATCGGCATCGCCGGCCTGCTGATGATCGTCGGAGGCGCCGTCGCCGGCTTTGGCATCGTCAACCCACGGCGAAGGGTCGAGGCCTTCGCCACTCGCGGCGCCGCCCAGGCCGGCGAGTGCGGCCACAGCGCCGAGTGCGACTCAGCCCAGCTTGACAAAGCGCCCGCGCCCGAAGCCGCCTGAGTGATAGGGACGGGGTGCCCCTCGAACGGGCGGATACTCAAATCGCCGGTCCAACTGGACCGGCGATTGTCCGGGCGAGGGGCACCCCGTCCCTGTCACCTGAATAGGCTCCGGCCGTGAGCGCGCCCGTCATCTTCTCCGGCATCCAGCCAACCGGCCGCAAGCACCTCGGCAACTACATCGGCGCGATCCGCCAGTACGTCGACGGCCAGGACCGGGGCGACCCGGCGATCTTCTGCATCGTCGACCTGCACGCGATCTCGGTCGCCTACGACCCGGCCGAGTTGCGCGAGCGGCTCTATGACACGACCGCGATCCTGCTCGCCGCCGGGCTTGACCCGGAGCGCTGCATCCTCTTCCGCCAGTCCGATGTGCGCGAGCACACCGAGCTGACCTGGCTGCTCTCCGCCGTCACCTCCCACGGCGACCTCAACCGTATGCACCAGTTCAAGGACAAGTCCTCGAAACAGCGCGAGCTGGTCTCGGCGGCACTCTTCTTCTACCCGGTGCTGATGGCCGCCGACGTGCTCGCCTACCGTGCCACCGAGGTCCCGATCGGCGACGACCAGCGCCAGCACGTCGAGCTGATGCGGGAGATCGCCCGCCGCTTCAACGAGCGCTTCGGCGAGACCCTGGTCGTGCCGGAGCTGCGGATCCCCGAGGTCGGCGCCCGGATCATGGACCTGCAGGAGCCGGAGCGGAAGATGTCGACCACGGGCGGGACCGACGCCGGGACGGTCCTCGTCCTCGACGAGCCCGACGCGATCCGCAAGAAATTCGGCAGCGCCGTCACCGACTCCGGCCGCGAGATCGTCCGCTCCGCCGAGAAGCCCGGGATCGCGAACCTGATCGATGTCCTGGCTGTTGCCAGGGATGCCGACCCAGCCGAGATCGAGCGTGAGTTCGAGGGCGCCGGCTACGGCGATTTCAAGAGCGCGGTTGCCGAGGGAGTGATCGAGCTCCTGGCGCCCGTCCGCGAGCGCTACGCGGAGCTGCGTCCCGACGAGACGGCGCTGGAGACGGCGCTGTCCGCCGGCGCCGAGAAGGCGTGCGAGATCGCCGCGGGCACGCTCGCCGACGTGCGTGACCGCATGGGCATCGGCCCCCAGCGCTAACTTGAGCCGGTGACAGTCGCCGAGCTCGACCTGGACCTCGACGTCTTCGCCGGCCCGTTCGACCTGCTGATGGCGGTCGTCCTGCGCGAGGAGGTGAGCCTGCTCGAGGTCGAGCTGGGCGATGTCGTCGTCGCCTATGTCGAGCACCTCGAGCGCGAAGGCGAGCTGGAGCTGGAGGTGGCGACCGAGTTCCTCGTCCTGATCGCGGCGCTGCTGGAGCTGAAGTCGCGGCTGATGCTGCCCGGCGCCGAGGAGGAGATCGACGAGCTCGGCTCCGAGGAGGCGGTCGAGGAGCTGATCGCCAGGATGCTCGAGTACCGCCGCTACCGCGAGGCCTCGGAGATGCTGGTTCAGCGCTTCGAGGCGGCCCGCGGCTACCTCTACCGCTCGGCGCCGCTGCCGGCCGGGCTGCGCCGCGTCGCCATCGACGCCGCGAGCGCCGTCTACGACCCCGACCAGCTCGGCGCCGCCCTCGGCGACCTGCTGGCGATGCCACCCGAGATCGACGTCGGCCACATCCGCCAGACCGTCTCGCTGGAGCGGCGCCTGCGCGCCCTGCGGGCGGCTCTGGCCGGGCGCGCCAGCATCGACTTCGACGAGCAGTTCGGCGGCGAGGACCGGCTGACCCAGGCCGTGACCCTGTTCGCCCTGCTGGAGCTCTACAGGAAGGGAGAGGCGACTTGGGAGCAGAGCGAGCCGTTCGGCCCGATCCGGATCAGGGGGGTCGCATCAGCGCGAGGAGGTGTTTTGGATGACTGACCTGGCGCGAACGATCGAGGCGCTGCTCTTCCTCTCGGCGCAGCCGGTCGGCGCCCACGACCTGGCAGAGGCGACGGAGGCCACCGAGGGTCAGGTGGCCGAGGCGATCGAGCTGCTGCGCGAGGATCTCGCCGAGGGCAGGCGGGGCGTCGTCCTGCGCGAGGTCGCCGGCGGCTTCGCGCTGGCCAGCGACCCAGGCAGCGAGGAGGCCGCCCGGCGCCTGCTCGCCAAGCCGCGGACGCCGCCGCTGACCCAGGCCCAGGCCGAGACCCTGGCGATCGTCGCCTACCTGCAGCCCGTTTCGCGGCCCGAGGTGGCGCGGATCCGCGGCGTCTCCTCGGAGTCGGCGGTGCAGACGCTGGCCGAGCGGGGTCTGATCGAAGAGTCCGGCCGCTCGCGGTTCGGCGCTGCGATCTTCAAGACGACGGAGCTGTTCGAGCGCCTCTTCGGCCTCTCCGGCCTCGACCAGCTTCCCGACCCCTCGCGCTTCGACCCGACTCCCGAGGACGAGCGCGAGCTGCGCGAGCGGCTCTTGAAGGCGGGAGAGCAGCGGGCTGAGCCTCCGGCGTCGTGAGGCTCGCGAAGTTTCTCGCCCACGGGGGTGTCGCTTCGCGGCGGAATGCTGAGCTGATCGTCGCCAAGGGCAGGGTCACGGTCGGCGGCGACGTCGTCACCGACCCGGCGCTGGATGTCGGCGACGAGGACGACGTGCGCGTCGACGGCAGCCCTGTCGCCGCCGAGCCGCGCGAGGTCTGGGCGGTCAACAAGCCGGCCGGCGTGGTCTCGACCGCCCGGGAGCCGGGAAGCCGGCGCGCGGTGGTCGAGTTGGTCGCCTCCGAGGCCCGCCTCTACCCGGTCGGAAGGCTCGACACGGACTCGACCGGCCTGTTGCTGCTGACCAACGACGGCGAACTGGCCAACCGCCTCACCCATCCCCGCTATGAAGTGCCGAAGGCCTACCGCGCAGAGCTGCGCCGGCCGCCGTCCGAGGCGGATCTGGAGCGCCTGCGCCGCGGGGTGGAGCTGGACGACGGGCCGACCGCGCCGGCGCAGGTGCGTCGCCTTGGCGAGCAGGAGATCGAGATCGTCCTGCGCGAAGGGCGAAACCGCCAGGTCCGCCGCATGGTCGAGACGATCGGCAATGCGGTGGCGGCCCTGCGTCGCGTCCGCTTCGGCCCGGTCGAGCTGGGCTCTCTTCCGCCTGGGCGGGCACGCCGGCTCTCCGAGGAAGAGGTCGCACGGCTCTGGGAAGATGCGAACGGTCATGGTTGAGGAGCGACTCTTCGCGGTGCGGGGCGCGGCGCAGGCGGACGCCAACGAGCCAGACGCGATCCTCGCCGCCACGGAGGATCTGATGCGCACGCTGCTCGACCGCAACGACCTCGAGCCGGCGACGCTGGTGAGCTGCCTGTTCACGACGACCGAGGATCTCGACGCGGAGTTCCCCGCCGTCGCCGCCCGCAACCTCGGCCTCGACTCGGTGCCGCTGCTCTGCGCCCGGGAGATCAACGTCCCCGGCGCGATGCGGCGGGTGATCCGCGTGATGGTCCACTACTACGCGCCGGTCGGCCATACCCCGGCTCATGCTTACCTGGGCGCGACCCAGGAGCTGCGTTCCGACCTGCACGCGGCACAATAGGTTTTCCATGACCGTCACCTTCGCCGAGAAGCTCGCCCGCATTCCGGGCTATGAGGCCGGTGTGCCGACCGGGCAGGCGCCCGAGGCGATCGCCAGCGGCGGCATCGCCCAGCTCGCCTCCAACGAGTCGCCGTTCCCGCCGCACCCGAAGGTGATCGAGGCGATACACCGCGCCGCCGGGGCGATGAACCGCTATCCGGACCCCGACGCGACGCTGCTGCGCCGCCGCATCGCCGAGCGCTACGAGGTCGAGCCCGGCCGGGTCGCCGTCGGCAACGGGTCCTGCGAGATCCTGCTCGCCGCCGCCGAGGCGCTCTGCGAGCCCGGGGACGAGATCCTCTACGCCTACCCCTCCTTCTCGATCTACCCGTACCTGGCGGCGCTGACCGGCGCCCGCGACGTGCGGGTGCCGCTGGCCAAGGGCGACGTCCACGACCTCGACGCGATGGCCGCCGAGGCGACGGCGGCGACCCAGCTGCTGCTGGTCTGCAACCCCAACAACCCGACCGGCACCCACATCCCGGCGGCGGAGATCGCCGCCTTCTGCGAGCGGGTTCCAGCCCACGTCACGATCGTCCTCGACGAGGCCTACGTCGAGTTCCAGACCGACGACGATCCCGACGCCACCGTCGACCTGCTCGACGAGCTCCCCAACCTGGTCGTCCTGCGCACCTTCAGCAAGGTCTACGGGCTCGCCGGGCTGCGGATCGGCTACGCGATCGGCTCACCCAAGTTCCGCGCCGCGGTCGACGCGGTGCGCCAGCCGTTCAGCGTCAACGCCCTCGCCCAGGCGGCGGGCGTCGAGGCGATCCTGCACACCGACGACGTCATCCGCCGGGTTGAGGGAACGATCGCCGAGCGCCTGAGGGTCGAGGAGGCCCTGCACGAGATGGGCCTGGCCACCGCCGACACCCAGGCCAACTTCTCCTGGATCGACCTCGGCGACGCCGACGAGGCGGAGGTCGTGGCCGGCCTCAGGGAGCGCCAGATCGCGGTTCGTCCGGGCACCCCGCTCGGTGACCCCGGCCACCTCCGCGTCACCTACGGCACCCAGGCCGAGAACGACCGCTTCCTTGCCGCCCTGGGCGGGCTGCTCGGCTGAAACCGCCCGCCGCCTAAAGTTAAAGCCGGAGCTTCCGGCACTGACGAAAGGCAGCGGCAGGCAGATGGTGATTGGGACGAACAAAGAGACCACGCGCGACCGGGTTCGCGACCAGCGGATCGATCGGATCGTGGAGCTGGTCGCGCCGGAAGCGCTGCTCGGCGAATGGCCGTTGGGGGAGGAGCGGGCGAAGGCGGTGGTGCGGGGCCGCGAGGAAGTCGTCGCCGTGCTCGACCGCAGCGACGGCCGGCTGCTCGTCGTGGTCGGGCCGTGCAGCGTGCACGACCCGGCGGCGGCGCTCGATTACGCGCAGCGGCTGAGCGAGAAGGCGGAGGAGCTCAGCGACGACCTGCTGATCGCGATGCGGGTCTACTTCGAGAAGCCGCGCACCACGACCGGTTGGAAGGGGCTGATCAACGACCCCCACCTCGATGGGTCGGGCGACGTCAACGCCGGCCTGCGCATAGCGCGCACGCTGCTGCTCGAGGTGCTCGACCTCGGCCTGCTGGCCGGCTGCGAGTTCCTCGACCCGATCACCCCCCAGTACATCTCCGACGCCGTCGCCTGGGGGGCGATTGGCGCGCGCACGACCGAGAGCCAGATCCACCGCCAGCTCGGCTCCGGCCTCTCGATGCCGATCGGGTTCAAGAACCGCACCGACGGCGACGTCCAGGTCGCGGTCGACGCGGTTCGCGCCGCCGCGGCGCCGCACGCCTTCGCGGGCATCGACGACACCGGGGCGCCGGCGATCCTCCACACCACCGGCAACCCGGACGGCCACGTGATCCTGCGCGGGGGCAGGGGGGCTCCCAACTACGACGCTGCGGGCGTCGCCGGCGCGCTCGGGAAGCTGCGCGCCGCCGGGCTGCCCGAGCGGCTGGTGATCGACGCCTCCCACGACAACAGCGGCAAGGATCCGGCGCGCCAGGCCAAGGCGGCGCTGGAGGTGGCGGCCCAGATCGAGGCCGGCAACGGGGCGATCGTCGGGATGATGCTGGAGTCCTTCCTGGTCGAGGGTCGTCAGGACCTCGACGGCGACACGGCGCTCACCTACGGCCAGTCGATCACCGACGCCTGCATGAGCTGGGGGAGCACCGTCGCGGTGCTCGACGGGCTTGCGGCGGCGGTGCGGTCGCGGCGCGGCGGATGAAGCTGGCCGTCCTCGGGATGGGCCTGATCGGGGGCTCGATCGGGCTCGCCGCGCGGGCACGCCTGGAGGGGGCTGAGGTGGTCGGGTTCGACCCCGACCGGACCACGGTCGATCGCGCGGTCGAATCCGGCGTTGTCGATCTGCCCGCGGCTTCGGTGGCCGAGGCCTGCGAGAACGCCGAGCTGGTCTTCTGCGCCGCCCCCGTCGCCGCCCTGCCGGAGCTTGCGAACGCGGCCCTGGAGGCCGGCGGTCCCGAGTGCGTCGTCACCGACGTCGGCTCGACCAAGCGCGAGATCGTCGCGGCGCTGGGCGGCGACGAGCGCTTCATCGGCGGCCATCCGCTGGCCGGGGCGGAGACGTCGGGCGTCGAGAACGCCCGCGCCGACCTGTTCGAGAACGCCCGCTGGTACCTGACCCCGACCGAGCGCTCGGGGGGGTTGCTCTACGACAGGCTGCAGCGGACCGTCGCCGCGCTCGGCGCCCGGCCGCAGGCGATCGACGCGGCCACCCATGACCGCCTGATGGCGACGGTCAGCCACCTTCCCCATGTCCTCGCCAACGTGCTGGTCGGCCAGGCCGCCGCCGAGTTGACACGGGACTCCGAGCGCATGCCCGAAGTCGGTCCCAGCTTCCGCGACATGACTCGCGTCGCCGGATCCAACCCCGCGATCTGGGGAGACATCTTCTCGACCAACCGCGAGGCGGTTGCCGAGGCGGTCGAGGCCGTCGGCAAACGGCTGCGCGAGGCGGCGGAGCTGATCCGCGCGGGGGACAGCGACTCCGTGGCGGCCTGGCATGCGGCGGCGGCCGAGAGCCGGCGCAAGCTGCTGGAGGCCGACCTGGCGGGGGGGCCGCTGACCGAGCTGCGGGTCATCGTCGCCAACCGCCCCGGCACGGTCGCCGAGCTGGCGCTGGCGCTGGGCGAGGCCGGCGTCAACATCGAGGACATGGCGCTCTACCCGGCGCCCGACATGACCTCCGGCGCAGTCTCGCTCTGGGTCTCGGGAGCGGAGCAGGCGCGCCGCGCCGTGACGCTGGTGCGCGAGCTGGGCCACACGGTCACGGTGCTCGGCGCGGAGGAGCGATGACCCGCTTCGACCCCGCCGGCCCGCTGCGCGGAGCCCTGCGCCCGCCGGCCGACAAGTCGATCTCCCACCGCGCCGCGCTGATCGCCGCGATGGGAGACGGCGAGACGGCGATCGAGAGCTACCTCGACTCGGCCGACACCCGCTCGACGCTGGCCGCGGTCGAAGCGCTGGGCGCTGAGGTCGAAGGGGTCACCGATGCGGCCCTCGCCCCGACGATCCGGATCCGCGGCGTCGGCCTGCGCGGCGCCGGCCCGGCGAGAATCGACGCGGGCAATGCCGGCACCCTGCTGCGCCTCTTGCCGGGATGGCTGGCGGGGCAGGAAGCGGGTGCCTGGACGCTCGACGGCGACGACTCGATCCGCCGCCGCCCGGTCGATCGCATCGTCGCTCCACTGCGCCAGATGGGCGCGCGCCTCAGCTGCCGCGAGGGCCGGCTGCCGCCGCTGGAGATCGAGGGCGCTCCCCTGCGCGGCATCTCCTACGAGCTGCCGGTGGCCAGCGCCCAGGTCAAGTCCTGCCTGCTCTTCGCGGGGCTGCTCGCCGAGGGCGAAACCCGTGTGATCGAGCCGCTTGCGACCCGAGACCACACGGAGCGCATGCTCGCCGCCGCCGGGGCTGAGATCGAGCGCGGCGACGGTGCTGTCGCCGTGAAGCCGGCGAGCCAGGTCGAGCCGTCCGAGATCGTCGTCCCCGCTGACTTCTCCTCGGCCGCCTTCTTCCTCGTAGCGGCCCTGCTCGTGCCCGGTAGCGAGATCAGCCTCGCCGGGGTCGGGCTCAACCCGACCCGGACCGGACTGCTGGCGATCCTGCGGCGGATGGGGGCGGAGACCGAGGTCGAACCCGAGGGTGAGCGGGGGGGAGAGCCGATCGGCCACATCCGCGCGCGATCCTTGCCGCTGCACGGTGTCGAGATCGGCGGCGCCGAGGTGCCGCTGGCGATCGACGAGCTGCCGCTGGTGGCGCTGGCCGCCTGCTTCGCCGAGGGCACGACGACGATTCGCGACGCCGCCGAGCTGCGGCGCAAGGAGTCCGATCGGATCGCAACCGTGAGCGAGGCGCTGAGTGCGCTCGGCGGCTCGGTCGAGGCGACCGAGGACGGGATGGCGATCGAGGGGAGCGGCGGCTTGCGGGGCGGCACGGTCCACTCGCACGGCGACCACCGGATCGCGATGCTCGGGGCGGTCGCCGGCCTGGCCTCGCGCGAGGGGGTCGAGGTCGAGGGCATGGACGCGGCGGCGGTCAGCTACCCCGGCTTCGAGGCCGACCTCGCCTCGCTCCCATGGTGATCGCGATCGACGGTCCTGCCGGGGCCGGTAAGTCCTCGGTGGCCCGTGGCGTTGCGGCTGCGCTTGGCTTCACCTATCTCGACTCGGGGGCGATGTATCGCTGCGTGGCGCTGGCGGGGATCGAGCGCGGCGGCGATCTCGACGACGCCGAGGCGATGACCGAGATCGCGCTGGGCCTGGAGATCGCCTTCGACGGCGACCGGGTGCTCAGCTCCAATCGCGACGTCTCGACCGCGATCCGCTCGCCCGAGGTGACCGAGGCCTCCTCGCGCGCCTCGATCCACCCCGGAGTCCGCGAGGCGCTGGTCGTCCGCCAGCGGCAGATGATCGCCGCCGGCAGCTACGTCGCCGAGGGCCGCGACATCGGCACGGTGGTCAGTCCGGACTCGCCGCTGAAGGTCTTCCTCACCGCCTCCGACGAGGAGAGGGCGCGCCGTCGCGCCGTTCAGACCGGAGAGGACCCAGGCGCCGTGCTCGCCGCCCAGCGCGAGCGCGACCGCCGTGACGAGACCCGTGAGCACAGCGCCCTGCGCGCCGCCCCCGACGCGGTCGAGATCGACACGACCGGCCTCTCCCTCGGCGACGTGGTCGATCGCGTCGTCGAGCTGGCCCGCGAGCGAGGACTCGGATGAGCGTTCCAACTGTCGCCGTCGTCGGCTTCCCCAACGTCGGCAAGAGCACGCTGGTCAACCGGCTTGCGGGTGGCCGCGAGACGGTCACCCACGCCGAGCCCGGGGTCACCCGCGACCGCAAGCGGGTTCCGTGCGAGTGGAACGGGGTCGCCTTCGAGCTGGTCGACACCGGGGGGATCGACATCGAGGACGCGGGCGAGCTCGCCGCGGACGTCCAGCGTCAGGCCCGACTCGGGATTGCCGAGGCCGACGCGGTGCTGCTGGTCGTCGACGCCCGCGCCGGCCTGCGCGCGGGCGACGCCGAGCTGGCGAAGACGCTGCGCGGCGGGGAGGTTCCGGTCCTCGTCGTCGCCAACAAGGTCGACCGCCCCGACGAAGGCCACGTCGCGGCCGAGTTCAACAAGCTGGGCCTCGGTGAGCCGGTCGCGGTCTCGGCCACTCATGGGCTCGGCAGCGGCGACCTGCTCGACCTGATCGTCGAGGCGCTCGGCGATCGCGAGCCGGTCGCGGTCGACGACGAGGTCACCCGGGTCGCCGTGATCGGCCGCCCCAACGTCGGCAAGTCCTCGCTCGTCAACGCCTTCCTCGACTCCGACCGGGTGATCGTCTCCGAGGCCGCCGGAACGACCCGCGATGCGATCGACACCGAGCTGGCCCTCGACGGCCGCCGCGTGATGCTGGTCGACACCGCCGGGCTGCGCCGCCGCGCCAAGGTGGCGGGCACGGTCGACTACTACGCCCAGCTGCGCTCCGAACGCGCGGTCGAGCGCGCCGACGTCGCGCTGGTCGTCTGCGACGCGTCCGACGGCGTCACCGCGGAAGACCTGCGGGTGGCGGAGATGGCGATGCGCGCCGGCTGCGCCACCCTGCTCGCCCTCAACAAGTGGGACGTCACCGCCACCGACATCGACGACGCCCGCGCCCGGGTCGAGCGCAAGCTGCGCCTGCGGCCGGCCGTGATCACCTGCTCGGCCCTGCGCGGGCGGAACGTGGCGCGGTTGCTGCCGCGGGCGATGGAGCTTGCCGACCGCGCCGCCGAGCGGATCCCGACCCCGGAGCTGAATCGGTTCGTCGCCGACGCCGTCGCCCGCACCCCGCCCCCGGCGCGTCGCGGCCGCCGCCTGCGGCTCTACTACGCGGCGCAGGTCGGAGAGCGGCCGCCGCG
The DNA here is from genome assembly GCA_963749605.1 of uncultured Solirubrobacterales bacterium. Classification (GTDB taxonomy): domain Bacteria; phylum Actinomycetota; class Thermoleophilia; order Solirubrobacterales; family 70-9; genus CAVVNN01. Next base: position 144,214 of record CAVVNN010000002.1, read on the forward strand.
AATCGCGATCCAGGTCAACGACCGCAAGCTGATCACCCGCGACTGGGCCTACCACCTGGAGAACCGGCTGCGCGAGGCCTACGGCCTCGAGGGAGTGCCGCTGGTGATCGACTTCGTCCCACACTCGGGTCGCCGTCGCTAGGCTTCCGGCATGACCGAAACCAAACCGCTCGCCGAGGGTGAGTACCTCTTCACCTCCGAGTCCGTCACCGAGGGCCACCCCGACAAGGTCTGCGACCAGATCTCCGACGGCGTCCTCGACGCCGTCATGGCCGAGGACCCCGAGGGCCGAGTCGCCTGCGAGACCCTGGTCAACACCGGGATGGCGGTGATCTCGGGCGAGATCTCGACCGACGTCCACCTCGACGTGCCCGAGATCGTGCGCGAGACGATCCGCGGAATCGGCTACGACCACGGCGACTACGGCTACAACTGCGACCACATCTCGGTCCTGGTTTCGCTCGACAAGCAGTCGCCCGACATCGCCCAGGGCGTCGACGCCTCCCATGAGACGCGGTTCGGCCAGGCTGGCGACGACGAGCTGCTGATCGCCGGCGCGGGGGACCAGGGGATGATGTTCGGCTACGCGACCGACGAGACCGAGGCGCTGATGCCGATGCCGATCCAGATCGCGCACCGGCTCGCCGAGCGGCTCGCCGCCGTACGCAAGGACGGCACACTCGGCTACCTCGGTCCAGACGGCAAGACCCAGGTCACGGTCCGCTACGCCGACGGCCGCCCGATCGGGGTCGAGAAGCTCTTGATCTCTACCCAGCACGCCGAGGGCGTCGACTCGGAATCGACGATCAAGCCCGACCTCTGGGAGCACGTGGTGCTGCCGGTGCTCGATGCCGAGGTCCCGGGCCTCTACGACGAGGGCGAGCTGCGCGACGGCTTCCTCGTCAACCCGACCGGCAAGTTCGTGATCGGCGGCCCTGTCGGCGACGCCGGCCTCACCGGCCGCAAGATCATCGTCGACACCTACGGTGGGATGGCGCGCCACGGCGGCGGCGCCTTCTCCGGCAAGGACCCCTCAAAGGTCGACCGCTCGGCCGCCTACGCGACCCGGCACGTGGCGAAGAACCTCGTCGCGGCCGGTCTCGCCGATCGCTGCGAGGTCCAGGTCGCCTACGCGATCGGCGTCGCTCACCCGATCTCGCTGATGGTCGAGACCTTCGGCACCGGCAAGCTCCCCGATTCGGAGATCTCGCGACTCGTCGAGGCCGAGTTCGACCTGCGGCCGGGCGCCTTCCGCCGCTACCTCGACCTGCACCGCCCGATCTTCCAGAAGACCGCTGCCTACGGCCACTTCGGCCGCGAGGGAGAGGCCTTCACCTGGGAGCGGACGGATCGCGTCGACGCTCTGCGCGAGGCCGCGGGCCTTGCCGCTGCCCCCGCTTAGCTCGGAGGCTGGGGTTCGCCCAAGCCGTGGCTCCCGGCGGCGTTCGCGCCGGTTGCCTGGTCGACGCGGTGGACCACTTCGCCAGGGTCGGCGACGCCGGCGAAGACGAAGTCGTAGTCGTCGCTGGCGGCGGTATCGAAGTCGACGTCGCCGATCTGCATGATCCGCTGGTAGATGCTCTGGCGGTAGTTGACGTTCTGGACTCGCTCCAGTCGCGTCTCCTGGATCTCCCGCGAGACGATCCCGCGCTTGATGTTGAGGCGGCGGTCGGTGATCGTGTAGGTGGTCGCCATCCGCCTGACGAAGCCGACCACCACGGTGAGGGCAATCACCGCGAGGACGACGAGGAAAACGTCGGTCGAGCCGGCGCCGAAGAGCTTGAACAGCACCCCAAGGATCGCCGCGACCAGGATCCCCTTCAGGTAGAAGCCCAACAGCGCCCGCCACGACGGGTGGCCCTGGAAGATCACCTGCTCCCCGGGACTGAGGTTGAGGCCGGCCACGAGCGCAGCATACCCGCGGCGTCCGCCTTCCTCCATACCGTGAGTAGACGATGGAGTCGATCGCCAAGGTCGAGCCGCTCACCACGGCCCGCGCGCTGCGTGGGCCGTTCGACTACCGGCTGCCCGCCGAGATGGCGGACGTGGGGGTGGGGAGCGTCGTGCGGGTGCCCTTCGGGCGGCAGCGCATCCTCGGCGTCGTCGTCGGCCTGGCCGAGTCGTCAGACCTCCCGCCGGAGCGCCTCGCCGAGCCGATCGAAGCGCTGGCGACGGGGGTGCCGGCGGAGCTGGTCAGACTCGGCCTCTGGGTCTCCCGCGAGTACTGCTCGACTCCCTCGCGGGGGCTGCAGCTGGTGCTGCCGCCCGGCGCCGAGGTGCGCAAGCGCCGCAGCAGGCCGCGGGTCCAGTTGCCGGGCGTGGCGCTTGCAGACGCCGTCGCACCGCAGCTCCTCCCCGAGCAGGCGCGGGCGGTCGAGGAGATCGCCGCGGCGCTCGACGGGGAGGCAGAGGCGCCCCGCAAGCTGCTTCTGCACGGGGTGACCGGCTCTGGCAAGACCGAGGTCTACCTCGCCGCGGTTGAGGCGGCGCTGGCGCAGGGGAGGGGGGCGATCGTCCTCGTCCCAGAGATCGGCCTCGCTCCGCAGGCGGTGTCGCGCTTCCGCGCCCGCCTGGGCGACCACTTCGCCGTCCTGCACTCGGCCCTCACCGACGCCGAGCGCTACGACGAGTGGCGGCGGCTGCGCAGTGGCGAGGCGAGCGTCTGCGTCGGCCCCCGTTCCGCCGTGTTCGCCCCGGTGCAGAACCTCGGCTTGATCGTGATCGACGAGGAGCACGACCCCTCCTACAAGCAGGAGAGCGATCCCTGCTACGACGCCCGCGCAGTCGCTCGCCGTCGCGCCGAGGACTGCGGCGCGGTCCTCGTCGCCGGCACCGCGACGCCGCGGCCCGAGTCGTGGCTGGAGCTGCCGCGCATCGAGCTGCCGCGTCGCGTCGACGGTCGCCGTCTGCCGCCTGTCGAGGTCATCGACATGCGCGGCGCCGACCCTCGCTCCGGGCCGCTGCACCCAACTACCTGGGAGGCGCTGGAGGGGGTCCGCCGCACCGGCGCCAAGGCGATCGTGATGATCAACCGCCGCGGCTTCGCCCCCTGGCTCACCTGCCGCTCCTGCGGACGCCACTGGAGCTGTCCCAACTGCGACGTCTCGCTGATCGTCCACCTCCACAGCGGCCGCCTTGTCTGCCACCACTGCGCCCACGCCGAGGCGCTGCCGCGGATCTGCTCGGAGTGCAAATCGACCGCCCTCTCCCGCGCCGGCGCCGGCACCGAGCGGATCGAAGGACTGCTGGCGGAGCGCCTCGCCCCGATGCCGGTCTTCCGCCTCGACTCCGACGCCGCCGCCGGGCGCGGCGCTCACGCCGACATCCTCGACCGCTTCTCCGCGGCGCGCAGCGGCGTCCTGGTCGGCACGCAGATGGTCGCCAAGGGCCACGACTTCCCCGAGGTGACGCTGAGCGCGATCCTCGACGCCGACGCGACCCTGCGCTTTCCCGACTTTCGCGCCGAGGAGCGCACCTTCGCCATGGTCGCCCAGCTGGCCGGCCGCAGCGGCCGCGGCGAGGCCGGCGGGAAGGTGATCGTCCAGACCCTGGCGCCGGACGCCGCCAGCGTGGCCCACGCCGCCCGCCACGACGCGGCTGGCTTCCTGGCCGGGGAGATCGAGCGACGCCGCCTGCTGCGCTATCCGCCCTTCTCCCACCTCGTCCGGATCGTGCTCAGGGCCGAGTCGGAGCCACGACTGGAGGAGACGGCCGCGCGCCTCGCCGCCGAGCTGGGCGAGGCGCTGCCCGAGGGGACCGACCTGCTCGGCCCGGCGCCGATGTTCCGCGTCCGCAACCGGCACCGCCGCCGCCTGTTGATCAAGGCCGGCGACCGCGAGGCCGCCGTCGCCGCCGTGCGCGGGACGGTCGAGCGGCTCGCCTCCGATCGCGCCCTTCGCGACGTCGCACTGAGCGTCGACGTCGACCCGCAGTAGCGCCGTCGCCAATCCTTAGACTCAGCATTGGATGAGTGAGCCAGTCGAGACCGACGCCGGCGAGCGCCAGCTCGAGGCGGAGTTGCTGGAGCGCCGCGAGGCGGCGCTGGCGCAGGTGGTCAAGTTCGGCGACCCGGTGCTGAAGAGCAGGGCGTCGCCGGTGAGCGAGTTCGGCCCTGAGCTGCGGGCCGAGATCGAGCGGATGGCCACGATCATGCGGGAGGGCATGGGCGTCGGGCTGGCGGCGACGCAACTCGGGATCCTGCGGCGATTGCTCGTCTTCCAGGCCGGTTCCGACAACGAACCGACCGCCCTCGTCAATCCCGAGGTCGAGTGGATCTCCGAGGAGGCGGTCGTCGCCGAGGAGGGCTGCCTCAGCCTGCCGCGTGTCTCGATGGACGTCGAGCGGCCCCTGCACGTCAGGGTCAGCGGGCGCGACGCCGACGGCGAGCCGGTGAGCCTCGAGGCGTCCGGCCTCGAGGCGCGCGTGCTCCAGCACGAGATCGACCACCTCGACGGCATCCTGATCCTCGACCGCACCACCCGCGAGCAGCGAAAGGGCGCTCTGCGGGCGCTGCGTGAGGGCGCCAGCTACAGCCCGCCCAGCGAGGACGCCGACGAGCCGGCCGAGCATCGAGAGCCTCGAACCGACGCGTGAGGACGATCTTCCTTGGGACCTCCGAGTTCGCTGCGGCGGTGCTGCGCCGGCTCGCCGATTCCCCTCATCGCCCCCTGCTCGTCGTCACCCCGCCGGACCGCCCGCAGGGCCGCGGCCGCAGCGTTCAGCCGCCCCCCGCGGCGGAGGTTGCGAGGGAGCTCGGGATCGAGTTGGCGCAGGTCGAGAGCGTCAACGACGACGCCGCGCTGGAGCGGATCCGCTCGGTGCAGCCAGAGACCGCGGCCGTCTGCGCCTTCGGCCAGCTGATCCGCGAGCCGCTGCTCTCCGAGCTGCCGATGTTGAACGTGCACCCGTCGATGCTGCCGCGCTGGCGAGGCGCGGCGCCGATCGAGCGGGCGATCATGGAGGGTGACGCTCGCACCGGCGTCAGCGTCATGCGGGTCACCGCCGGCCTGGACTCCGGGCCGGTTGCCCTCCAGGAGGAGGTCTCGATCGGCTCCGACGAGGACTATGCGGGCCTCTCCGCGCGGCTCTCCGCGCTCGGAGGAGAGCTGCTGGTGCGGGCGCTCGACCTGGAAGCAGAGGGCCGGCTGGAGCTCACCGAGCAGGACGAGGACGGGGCGACCTACGCGGAGAAGGTCGGCCCCAGCGAGCGCCGCCTCGACCCGGCCCGGCCGGCTGAGCAGCTCGCCCGCACCGTGCGCGCGCTGACACCACACGTCGGCGCCTACCTGGAGCTCTCCGGCGGCAAGCGGCTCGGGGTGCGGCGCGCCCGCCCCGTCGACGTCAGCGTCGGGACCGGAGAGGTGCGAGCCGAGTGGGGCGCGCTCCTGCTCGGCTGTGGCCGGGGCGCGCTGAGGCTGGAAGTCGTGCAGCCCCCCGGAGGCAAGCCGATGCAGGCCGACGCCTACCTGCGCGGCCACCCGCTGCCGCGGATATGAGTGAGGTTTCCGCGACTCGGGCTCTCGCCTACCAGGTGATCCGCGCGACGTTCGAGGACGGCGCCTTCACCGAGCTGGCCTTCCGCGAAGCCGCGGAAGAGGCCGGTCTCTCCGCTCGCGATCGCGCCCAGGCGCAGCGTCTCGCCTACGGCGCCGTGCAGCGCCGCGGGACCAGCGACGCGGCGATCGAGCATCTCGCCGGTCGCTCGACCAGGCTGCTCGACCCGCCCGTGCTCGCCGCTCTGCGGCTCGGGCTCTACGAGCTGCTGTTCGCCGACGCAACCCCCGACCACGCCGCCGTAGACCAGGCGGTCGAGCTGGTCAAGCGAGCCGGCGCCGCCCACGCGGCCGGCCTGGTCAACGCGGTCCTGCGGCGCGCCGCACGCGAGCGGGCTGGGCTGGTCGATTCGCTGCTCGGCGACGACTCCACGCCCGCGGCTGCGGCGGTGGCCCACTCGGCGCCGCTCTGGCTGGCCGAGATGTGGTGGCGGGAGCTGGGGGCCGACGTCGCGCGCCCGCTGCTCGCCGCCTGCAACGAGCCTGCCGAGGTGAGCGCGACATGTACAACAGTCGCACCTCGCTCGCGGCGCAAAGAGTCAGATATGGATGCTTGCGAGCGAGGCGCTCCCATTCCTTCCGACTTCGAGGCGGTGCTCACGGAGCTGCGCGAGGCGGGCGTCGAGGCGAGAGCTCCGGAAGCCGAATGGCCGCTGGCCGCGCCGGAGACGATCGTGATCGAGGGGCGGACCGGCTACGCGGTGCCGACGCTGGTCGAGGAAGGGAGGCTGACGCCGCAGAGCCGAGGTTCCGCCGCCGTGGTCGAGGTGCTCGACCCACAGGAGGGCGAGCACGTTCTCGACCTCTGCGCCGGCCCGGGAATCAAGACCGGCCAGATCGCGGCGCGGATGCGCGATCGCGGCGAGGTGATCTCGGTCGAGCTGAACCCCGGGCGCGCCGAGGAAGTGGCCGGGCAGGCGCGGCGACTCGGGTTGCGCAGCGTCACCGCGATCGAGGCCGACGCCGCGGAGATGGAGATGGCGCCCGGATTCGACCGCGTCCTCCTCGACGCGCCCTGCTCGGACCTCGGGGCGCTGGCGTCGCGCCCAGACGCCCGCTGGCGCAAGTCGCCGAAGACGATCGAACGGCTGGCCGGGATGCAGCGAGCGGCGCTGCTGCGGGCGGCCAGGGCTCTACGGCCCGGTGGCGTCCTCGTCTACGCCACCTGCACGATCTCCCGTCGCGAGAACGAGGACCAGCTCGCCGCACTGCTCGCGGCATCGCGCGCGGAGGAGGTCCCGCCGCTGGAGGTCGAGGACCTCGGCGAGCGCTCGCCCGGCCTGGCTGCGCCCGCCGACCGGCGCTGCCTGCAGTTGCGCCCGGACCGCGATCGCACCACCGGATTCTTCATCTGTCGGCTGAGACGGCATGATTGACCCATGAGCGACGGGGAAAGTCCGCTGCGCCGGGCCGCATGCCCGTCCTGCGGCGAGCCCTGGCTGCGCCCGACCCAGCTGCCCGGCCGCTTCCGCTGCGTGTACTGTCTGCGCCGCTTCGAGCTGGTCTCCCAGTGCCCCAACTGCGGAGAGCACCAAACGATCGCCCGGATGAGCCACACCGAGGACATGCAATGCCAATCCTGCGGTTCGTCGATGCTGAGGCCCGTATGAGCGAGCGGATGAAGGAGTTGATCCTCCAGCCGAGGGTCGCGCCGTCGATCCTCTCGGCGGACTTCTCGCGGCTGGGGTCCCAGGTGGCGGAGGTGATGGACGCCGGGGCCCGGGTGGTCCACGTCGACGTGATGGACGGGCACTTCGTCCCCCCGATCACGATCGGGCCCCTCGTCGCCGGCTCGATTGCGGATCGGGTGCACGATGCGGGCGGGGCGGTCGACGTCCACCTGATGATCGAGTCGCCCGAGCGCCAGGTCGAGGCCTTCGCCGAGGCTGGCGCCGACTCGATCACCTTCCACGCCGAGGCGACCCCGCACGCCAGCCGCACCCTGGCCGCGATCCGCGAGCTGGGCTGCCTGGCGGGAGTGGCGATCAACCCCGGCACGCCGGTCGAGGCCGTCTCCGAGCTGGCCGGCCTCGCCGACATCGTCCTCTGCATGACCGTCAATCCCGGCTGGGGCGGCCAGGCGTTCATCGAGTCCTCACCCGGCAAGGTCGCCCGCCTCGCCCCGCTGGTCGGGGAGGCGAAGATCGAGGTCGACGGCGGCATCGACCCCTCGACGGCCGGCCCGATGGCCGCGGCCGGCGCCTCCCTGTTCGTCGCCGGCTCGGCGATCTTCGGCGCCGACGATCCGGCCGCGGCCTACGCCGAGATAGCCGCCGCAGCCGGTGCTGCCTGACAGCCGCCAGCTCCGGCCGTTCCTCGATCGCCTGGCGATGCTGGCCCTGGCGATATGCATCCTGCTCGCGGCCGGGACGGCCGGTTACGTGGTCACCGAAGGTACGTCGGTCGGCTTCGGCTTCGTCTGGGCGCTCGACACCGTCGCCACCGTAGGCTCGATCCCGGAGCCCGCCAGCAGCGGCGGCCAGATCCTCAAGGTCGCGCTGATCGTCCTCGGCGTGGGTACCCTCTTCTACGCGCTGGTAACCGTCACCGAGTTCTTCGTCTCAGGCCACCTCTCGGGCCTGCTCGAGGAGAGAAGGGTGCTGAAGAAGATCGACTCGCTGAGCGACCACATCCTGATCTGCGGCTTCGGCCGGGTGGGGCAGCAGGCGGCCCGCGACCTGCAGGCGGCGGGGGGCCGCTTCGTCGTCATCGACAGCAATCCCGCGGAGACCCGCGAGTACGCCGAAGCGATCGGCGTGCCGTTCATCGAGGGCTCGCCGTCCGACGACGAGACGCTGCGTGCGGCCGGGATCATGCGCGCCGCCGGCGTCATGGCCTGCGTCGACTCCGACCCCGAGAACATCTTCATCACCCTGACCGCGCGGGAGCTGCGCTCCGACATCACGATCGTCGCCCGGGCCAGCGTCGAGGACTCCGAGAGCAAGCTGAGGCGGGCCGGCGCCGACCGGATCGTCTCCCCCTACAAGACAAGCGGCTCCGAGATGGTCCGCTATGCCCTGCATCCCCAGGTGAGCGGCGTCGTCGACGTCGCGCCCGAGTACAGGATGGAGGAGATCGAGGTGATCGCCGGCTGCGAGGCGGTGGGGAAGACGCTCGAGGACGTGCGGGGGTCGTCGGTCATCGTCGCTATTCGCCATTCCGACGGCACGGTTCGGCCCCAACCGCCGGCGGACACCGTGCTCCAGAGCGGCCAGGTGCTGATCGCGATGGGGGAGACGGGCGCGCTAGAGCGCCTCGAGGGAATGCTTGCTCCGGTGAGCGCCGGTTAGACGTTCTCGTCGATCGCCGCCAGCCGTGCCTCGAGTTCCTCCGGCGAGCCCGACACGGGGACGTCTTCGGCCCTTTCGTGGGGACGGCGGTAGACGAGGTAGAGGAGCCCGAAGAGGATGCCGGCGGTGAGCGCGAAGCCGACCTCCACCCGCCGGAACTCGTTGCTCACCAAGGGGATGAAGTTCCAGCCGATGAAGAACGCCGCGCAGCCGATCCAGCGGGCGGCGGCGCGCCGTACCTGTCCCTGGGCGAGGCAGGCCTGGTTGAGGGTCACCGAGCAGAGGTAGAGGCCCATCCCGACCGTGACCAGCAGCAGGCCCTCGCGGTCGTAGTAGCTGGACCCCTTGTCGCTGAAGGCGATCTGCATCAGCTTCGGCCCGGCGATCAGCACGACGACCCCCGTGAACGCGGCAAAGGCGGCGATCCCAAGCAGGACCATGCGCACCGAGCGGTGGAACTCCCGCTCGCTGTCCTCCGCGGTCGAGGTGTGGAGGCTGGTCAGGTGGGGGAGGATGCTGGTCGAGACCGCCTGGAACAGCTGCAGCGGCGCGCGGGCGATCATCAGCACGTTGAAGATGAACCCCGCCGCCGCGGCTCCCTGCAGGCCGCGCGCGATCAGCGGCCCGGCGTTGAGGAAGGCTTGTTCGCTGAACATGATCACCAAGACGGCGGCGGCGAAGCCGGTGCCGTGGCGAAGGGAGAATTCCGACTCAACGTGATCGGCAGGGCCCTCAACCGGCCCCGAAGGAATCAGATCGTGATCGGGACCGGTTAAGGGTTTGGTTTTTTCATCAATTCCGCCCATGGCTGCGGCCTTCGGCCTTGCCATATGCGGGTTGGTGCGGGCTCGGCGAGCGAAGGCGAGTGGAACGACGATGAGGCTTAGGGAGGGGGCGGCGACGATGCCGATCGCGACCGCGGACTGGCCCTCCAGCAGGCTGACCGCGACCAGCACCGCGAACAGGGTGCGGAAGCACGACTCGGAGAGGATCAGCGCCGTGAACAGCCCGAAGCGGCGCTGGCCGGCGAGGAAGCCGCGGGCGAAGTAGCTGGCGGCGTAGAAGAGGACCGCTCCGAAGAAGACCCAGTAGAGCGCTTCGTTGCCTTCGAGCAGGTCGTCCTGGATCGGCCCCCGCAGCGCCAGCGACACCACCGCGAAGAAGCCCCCCAGCCCGAGCTGGATCGTCGCGGCGACTCGCATCGGCTGCCCGATCGGTTCCCGCTTGACCAGCCGTTCGGAGATGTGGCGGGAGAGCAGCTGTTCGACCGGCCGGTAGAGGGTCGAGATGGTGATGAAGACCGCCGACCAGAGCACCGTGATCTGCCCGTAGTCGGGCTTGGAGAGCACGTGCGAGGCGATCAGGAAGTAGGCGTAGGTGATGACCCCGGTGAGGCCGACGCCGACGGCGAGGAAGCTCGCGGTCTTGCCGTACTCGGCCGAGGTGGCGCCGCCGACGCCGGGTTCGGCCTGCCCTGTCCTCCGGCCTGTCATCAGTCGCGCGGGGCGCCGGGCTCGTAGTGGGAGGGCTTCACGTCGAGCGCCAGCTCGACCCGCCGCACCCGCTCGAATACCCGTTGCGTCATCACCCGCTGCCCGGCGAGCAGGTCGCCGATCACCCCCAGCGCGAAGAGCTGCACGGCGGCGATGAAGAGGACGGCGCCGAGGATCAGCGACTGGATGTGCCCGGCGCTGTTGCCGTTGAGGATCCAGTCGAGCAGGAACGGCATCCAGGCGGCCAGCGCCAGCCCGCCGACGATCAGTCCCGCGGTGGCGAACACTCGCAGCGGCTCGTAACGGGCGTAGATCCGCAGGATCGCTCCGGTGTTGCGCCGCACATAGGAGCCGGTCGAGGCGAACAGGCGCGACTCGCGGGTCTGCGGGTTGGTGCCGACCTCGACCTGGTCGACGGCCACCAGCATCTTGCCGGCCTGGATCAGGCTCTCCAGCGTGTAGGTGAAGCTGTCGACGACCAGCAGCCCCAGCGCCGCCTCGCGGTTGTAGGCGCGGAAGCCGGACGTGGTGTCGGAGATCTCGGTGCCGGAGAGGCGTCGCACGACCCAGCTGCCCAGTCGCTGCAGCGTCTTCTTGGCCCCGGAGAAGTGCTCGATCTGCGAGGTCTGGCGATCGCCGACGACCATGTCGGCTTCGCCGGCGAGGATCGGGGCCACCAGCTTCGGGATGTCGGCGCCGCGGTACTGGTTGTCGGCGTCGGTGTTGACGACGACGTCGGCGCCGAGCTTGAGGCAGGCGTCGAGGCCGGCTTGGAACCCCGCGGCGAGGCCCTTGTTGTTGGTCAGCCGCACGATGTGGTCGACCCCGTTGCGGCGCGCGACCTCGACCGTGCGGTCGGTCGAGCCGTCGTCGACCACCAGCAGCTCGATCTCCTCGATACCCTCGACCCGATGCGGCAGGTCGGCGATCGTCGCCGGCAACGTTGCCTCCTCGTCGAGGCAGGGGATCTGGATGATCAGCTTCATGGGCCAGCGGTCAGGGTATCCGGGCGCTCGGCGAGCGGCTGGGATAGCGAACAGCACAGCGGTACCATTGGGTTGATTGACTAGTCAATCGGTCGCATGAACTCTCAGCTCACAGTCACGGATAGATCGCACCTCAAGAGGGCGCTGGAATTGGCCGAGGGTGGGCGTGGGCGTGTGAGTCCAAACCCGCTGGTTGGGGCTGTGATCGTCAAGGATGGGGAGGTCGTTGGCGAGGGTTTTCACGCCGAGCTGGGGGGTCTCCACGCGGAGCGGGTGGCGCTGGAGGACTGCCGGCGGCGGGGGGAGGATCCGGCCGGGGCGACGATGTACGTGACGCTCGAGCCGTGTGCGCACCAGGGACGGCAGCCACCTTGCACCGAGGCGATCCTGGAGGCGGAGATCGGGAGGGTCGTGATCGCCTCCGAGGATCCGAGCGAGAAGGCTGCGGGTCGCGGTCCGGGAATCCTCCGCGACGGCGGGGCGAAGGTCGACTTCGCCGCCGGCGAGGAGGCCGCCGCGGCCCGCCTGCTCAACCAGCCGTTCCGCAAGCACGCGCGCACGGGGCTGCCGCTGGTGACTCTGAAGATGGCGATGTCGCTCGACGGCCGCACCTCCGCCGCCCCCGGCGACTCGCAGTGGATCTCTGGTCAGCGGAGCCGCGACCTCGTCCACCGCTGGCGCGCCGAATCCGATGCGATAGCGGTCGGTATCGGCACGGCCCTGGCCGACGACCCCCTGCTGACCGCTCGCGACCCGGAAACCTTCCGTCAGCCGATTCGCGTCGTCTTCGACTCCCACGCCCGCCTTCCGCTCGACTCGCAGCTGCTGGCAACGATGGACCAGTCGCCGGTCATCGTCGTCGCTTCCCAGGAGGCCGACCCGGCTCGCATCGCTGCCATCCGCGAGGCAGGCGCCGAGACCCTCGTCGCCAGCGGGTCCGCGTCGGGCGAACGGATTGCGTCGGCTCTCTCGGACCTCGGGCGCCGCAGCGTCACCAGCCTCCTCCTCGAGGGTGGCTCAACCCTCGCCGCCGCCTTCGTTGCCGCCGATCAGATCGATCAGGCTCGAACCTTCATCGCTCCGGTCCTGCTCGACGGCTTCGAGCCGGGTGACTCGGCGGTCTCTCGCGCGGGTGGCACGGGGGAGGGGGGGGTCGAGGACGACCCCGCCCGCAGCGCCCCCACTTCCCCCGTGACCGGACCCACGCGCCAGACCGCCCTGTCTTCCAGCGTCGAGACGGTCGGCGAGGACGTGCTGATTACGGCCCGGTTCAAGGAGTGGTGAGGATGTTCACCGGGTTGATCCAAGACGTTGGGACGATCGAGTCGATCGACTCCGGCTCCGACGGCGCACGGCTGCGGATTGCGAGCGGACTTGGCGCAGAGGTGGCGCTGGGCGACTCGGTAGCCGTCAACGGCGCCTGCCTGACCGCGACCGCCGCCGACGCGGATGGATTCGAGACCGAGGCTATGAACCTGACGCTGGAGGTGACCTCGCTGGGAGGGCTGGAGGCCGGCGACCGAGTCAACCTGGAGTTGGCGGTGAGGGCTTCCGATCGCCTCGGCGGGCACATCGTGCAGGGCCACGTCGATGGCGTCGGCACGGTCGCCTCGGCCGAGGAGGATGGCTTTGCCCGGCGGTTGCGAGTTGGCCTCGACCCCGGGCTGATCCGCTACGTGGTCGTGAAGGGATCGATCGCGCTCAGCGGCGTCAGCCTCACGGTCGTGGATTTGGGCGAGTCTTGGGCAGATGTTTCCCTGATACCCGAGACCCTGGAGCGGACGACCCTTGGAGAAGCCGGTGCGGGAGACAAGCTGAACGTGGAGTGCGACATCGTGGCCAAGTACGTGGAGCGGCTGGTGTCACCATTCGCTGGAAAGGAGCGAGCGTGAGCCATATGACCGAGAGCGAGGCAGAGAGCGTGAGCACCGGGACGGACGAGAGCCCCTTCTCGGCGATCGAGGAGGCGATCGAGGACATTCGCCGTGGGCGGATGGTCGTCGTCTGCGACGACGAGACCCGCGAGAACGAGGGCGATCTGACGATGGCGGCGCAGTTCGCCACGCCCGAGGCGATCAACTTCATGGCGAAGGAGGGGCGCGGCCTGATCTGCCTCTCGCTGACCTCCGAACGTTGCGATGCGCTTGGCCTCAACCTGATGGCGGCGAAGAACGAGGCGCCGTTGCAGACCGCCTTCACGGTCTCGGTCGAGGCCAGGCACGGGGTCACGACGGGCATCTCCGCCCACGACCGCGCCCACACGATCCAGGTCGCGATCGACCCCCACGCGACTCCCCATGACCTGGTTCAACCTGGCCATGTCTTCCCGCTCAAGGCCAAAGACGGCGGGGTGCTGGAGCGCGCCGGGCAGACCGAGGCCTCGGTCGACCTCGCCCGTCTCGCCGGCCTGACTCCGGCCGGCGTCATCTGCGAGATCATGAACGACGACGGGACGATGGCGCGCGTTTCGGACCTGGTTCCCTACTGCGAGCGCCACGGCCTGAAGATGGTCACGGTCGCCGACCTGATCGCCTACCGGCGGCGCAAGGAGAAGCTGGTCGAGCGGGTCGTCGCCACCGCGCTGCCGACCGAGTTCGGCGACTTCACCGCGGTCGGCTACCGCTCCCTGGTCGACGACAAACACCACGTGGCGATGGTCAAGGGCGATGTCGACGGCGCCGAGGATGTGCTCGTCCGGGTCCACAGCGAGTGCCTTACGGGCGACGTCTTCCACAGCATGCGCTGCGACTGCGGCGAGCAGCTGGCGGCGGCGCTGGCGATGATCGAGCGCGAAGGGCAGGGGGTGTTGCTCTACCTCTCCCAGGAGGGGCGCGGGATCGGCCTGCTCAACAAGCTGCGCGCCTACAAGCTGCAGGAGGAGGGCGCCGACACGGTCGAGGCCAACCTGAAGCTCGGCCTGCCGGCGGACCTGCGCGATTACGGGATCGGCGCCCAGATCCTCGGCGACCTCGGCCTGACCAGCATCCGCATCCTCACCAACAACCCGAAAAAGATCGTCGGCCTGGAGGGCTACGGGCTCTCAGTCACCGAGCAGGTACCGATCGAAGGCGTTCCCAACGCCCATAACGAAGCCTACCTGCGGGCCAAGCGCGACAAGCTCGGCCACTCGCTGCACCACCAGGGCCTCGCCCTCGACGAGGAGATGATCCGAAACGAGGAGGAGCGCGACGTGAAGGGCGAAGATGGCTGAGGCGGGAGCGTTCCTGGAGGAGTTCACCGAGGAGGAGCGGGCGATCCTCGCGCCGCTCAGGTTTGCCGTCTGCGTCGGCCGCTTCTACGAGGACCTCGCTCAGCGGCTGTTGAGCGGCGCCAACGAGGGCTTCGAGATGGCCGGGGTTCCGACGGCCTCGGTTGAGGAAACCTCGGTCCCCGGCGCCTACGAGCTGCCCTTCGCCGCCAAGCTGCATGCCGAGAGCGGCCGCTTCGCCGGTGTCGCCTGCCTCGGCGTCGTCATCCGCGGCGAGACCGACCACTACGACTTCGTCTGCGCCGAGGCCGCGCGTGGAATCCAGGACGTGCAGCTGGAGACAGGAGTTCCCTGTGCCTTCGGGGTGATCACCTGCGACACGATGGAGCAGGCCCTAGCCCGCGCCGGCGGCGGCAAGCGCGACCAGGGTCGCAACGCCGCCCTCACGGTGGCAAGGATGGTGCTGCTCAAACGTCAATTGGCCTGACGGGCTACCATCCACGATCCCGATGGCCAAGGTATGCCACAGCTGCGGCAAGGGGCCGGCGTTTGGCCAGTCCCGAAGCCACTCGATGGTCGCCACCAAGCGGCGTTTCGACCCGAACCTGCAGAAGGTCCGGATCCAAGAGGGCGGCCGCACCCTGCGCACCTACGTCTGCACCAGGTGCCTGAAGTCGGACAAGGTCGTCAAGGCCGCCTAAGCACGGTCACGGATCTCGGCGGGTCGCCCAATCCCGGGCGTCCGCTCGCGACAGCTAGATTCTCGACCGATGTCCGATTCTTCGATCGCGCGCTTCCGCCGTGTCGTCACGTCCGCCTACGCTTCCCTCGAAGCGCGTCGCCAGGAGGTCAACGACCTCAACGTGTTCCCGGTCGCCGATGGCGACACCGGCGACAACATGGCGATGACGCTGCGCGCGGTGATGGAGGAGCTGGACCGCCTCGATGGTCTCGAGGCCGACGAGGTTGGCCGCACCCGCCTCGTCCAGGCGCTCGCCCGCGCGGCTTTGATGGGCGCTCGCGGTAACTCCGGGGTGATCCTCAGCCAGATCGTCCGCGGCGCCGCCGAGGAGCTGGCCAGCAGGCCCGGTGAGCTGGTCGACCCGGTTCTCGTCTCCTCCGCCTTCGCCAGCGCCGCCGACGCGGCCTACGCCTCGGTGCGCGAGCCGGTCGAGGGGACGATGCTGACCGTCTTCCGCGAGATGGCGCACTCGATCGCCCGCCAGCTCGCCCACCTCGAGGCCGGTAAGCAGCGGCTCGGCAACGAAATCACCGAGGCCGAGCAGGATGCGATCCTCGCCGAGGTCCTGGAACGGGCGATCGAGGACGGCAAGCGTGCTGTCGAGCGCACTCCCGAACAGCTCGAGGCGCTGCGCGAGTCCGGCGTCGTCGACGCCGGTGGTTACGGCCTGGTGCTGATCCTCGCCGGAGTCGTCGCCGGCCTGCGTGGAGACGACGCCGAGCTGCCCGAGATCCCCCGCCACCAGGCGCCGCGGCTCAGCCGTCCGCACCACGAGGACAGCCGCTTCCGCTACTGCACCAACTTCATCGTCTCCGGCGCCGGGCTCGAAGCTCGTGAGTTTCTGCCCCGGCTGGAGGGGCTGGGCGACTCCGTCCTCGTCGTCGGCGACGAGGTGACGCTGAAGGTCCACGTGCACACCGACGATCCCGAGGCGGCGGTGGACCTGTTCGAGGGCGCCGGACTTGTGACGAACCTCGACGTCGCCGACATGCGCGAGCAGATCGCCGAACGCAGCGCCCGGCTCACCGCGGGCCGGACCGGCGCGCTGGCGGTTGCCGCCGGCGTCGGCCTGGAGCAGCTTTTCGGTGAGCTGGGAGCGCATGTCGTCCCCTGCGGCGAAACGCTCAACCCGTCGACATACGAGCTGCTGGCGGGAATCCACGAGGTGCCGGCCGAAGAGGTCGTGGTGCTGCCCGGCTCCGCCAACGTGATCATGGCCGCGGAGCGTGCCTGCGAGCTGTCGGAGAAGCCGGCGCGGGTCATCGCTGCCAACTCCCAGCAGGCAAGCCTGCTCGCCCTGGTCGAGCTTGACCCAACCGGATCGGCCGAGGAGAACGCCGAGCGCCTCGAGTCGGCGCTGGCCGGGATCGCCACGGGGGGAGTTGCGCCGGCCGCCCGCGACGACGCCCAGGGGCGCTTTCGCCAGGGCGACGCGGTCGGGTTCGCCGGTGGCGAGATCGTCGCCTGGGGCGGCGCCGGCTCGACCCTGGCGACGACGATCCAGCAGCTCGCCGAGGGCGCGGAGATCGTCACCGTAATCGCGGGGGAGGCGGCGCCGATTCCGCTCGCCGAGATCGATATGCACGTCCCCGGCGAGGTCGAGGTCGAGGTCCACGAGGGTGGCCAGCCGAGCTGGTGGTGGCTGCTCGCCGCCCAGTAGCGCGCGGCTTCGCCGGCGCCTCCGCGCTCACCCGGGCGCAGCTGCGCGACGCCCCCGTCCACTGGCCCCGGCCAAGCGTCCTGGACGTCGGGCTCCAGGTTCTCGACGGCGTCGGCCCCAAGCTCGCGGAGGCCGCCGCCGAGGCCGGCATCTCGACGGTCGGCGATCTGTTCATGCGGGTGCCACGCAGCCACCGCGACCGGAGGATCGAGCCGTTGGGCGAAGTGGAGCCCGGCCGGCAGGGGACCGTTCTGGTTGCGGTGCTCGGCAGCAGGCCGCGGCCGTTTCGGCGGCGTGGCCTCTCGATCGTCTCGGTCAAAGTCGGGGACGACTCCGGGTTCGCGATGGCGACCTGGTTCAACCAGCCGTGGGTCGCCGAGAAGCTGGTTCCCGGGGCCGCGCTGTTGCTGACCGGGTCCCGGGACAAACGTGGGTTCCGAGTGTCCGAATACGAGTTCGTCTCTTCCGCGGGTGGCGCGGATGGAGGGGGGCCGAGAACGGACACACTTGCCCGCCCGCAGGCCCCCCTCCAGTCGCGACAGGACCCGCGGGCCGAGGCGCTCGTCCCGGTCCACCCCGCGACCGAGAAGCTGCGGCCGCAGCGGTTGCGGAAGTGGGTGGAACAGGCGATTGGGTGGGCGCCGAACGCGATCGAGGGGCTGCCGGCGGAGCTGCGGGCGCGGCGGCGGCTGGCGGGCGTTGGGGATGCGATCAAGGCGGTGCATTTTCCGGAGAGCGAGGAGGATGTCGAGGACGCCCGGCGGCGGCTTGGGTTCGAAGAGCTGTTCCTGTACCAGGCGGTGCTGGCCACTCGGAAGCGGGCGCATCGTGTGGCTCGACCGGCGCCGCGGTTGGGGAGGCCGGGGAAGGGCGTTGGGCGGTGGAGCGAGTCGTTGCCGTTTGAGCCGACCGGGGACCAGCTGCGGGCGTTCAACCAGATCGATGCGGATCTCGACTCCGGGGAGCCGATGCAGCGATTGTTGATGGGGGAGGTTGGCAGCGGCAAGACGGTCGTGGCGCTGTACTCGATGCTGCGGGCGGTGGAGGCGGGCTTCCAGGCGGTGTTGATGGCGCCGACGGAAACGCTGGCCGAGCAGCACGCGGTGACGCTGGACCGGTTGCTGGCGCACGAGCCGCTGCCATTCGCACTGTTGACCGGGGCCACGCCGGCCGCGCAGCGTAGGGAGGCGTTGGAGCGGTTGGCAACCGGGGAGCTCGGGCTGGTGGTGGGGACGCATGCGCTGATCGAGCCCTCGGTTGGGTTCGCGCGGCTGGGCGTCTGCGTGGTCGACGAGCAGCACCGGTTTGGGGTGGAGCAGCGCAAGGCGCTCGATTCGAAGGGGGTGGACGGGATGGCGCCGCACGTGCTGCACATGACCGCGACGCCGATCCCGCGCACGCTCTCGCTCACCACCTACGGGGATCTCGACACGACCGCGCTGCACGAGTTGCCCGCAGGGAGAAAGCCGGTCGAGACCTGGCTCGTGGAGGAGGACCGGCGCCCGGCGGCCTATGAGCTGATCCGCGACCGGCTGCGCGAGGGGCGACAGGCCTATGCCGTCTGCCCGCTGGTCGAGGAGTCGGAGAAATCGCGGGGGAAGGCGGCGGAGAAGGAGGCGGCGCGGCTTGCCGCGGGGGAGCTGCGGGAGTTCTCGGTTGGCGTTCTGCACGGCCAGATGCCGCCGGCGCGCAAGGCGGAGGCCATGGAGGCGTTCGCCTCCGGCGCGACCGACGTCCTCGTCGCGACCACGGTGGTCGAGGTCGGGATCGACGTTCCAAATGCGACCGTGATGCTGATCGAGGGGGCAGAGCGCTTCGGCGTCTCCCAACTGCACCAGCTGCGCGGCAGGGTGGGACGGGGGGAGCATGAGTCCCACTGCCTGCTGTTCGCCGAGGAGGCGGGCGAGCTGGCCCGGCGGCGGCTGGAGGCGGTCGCTCGCGAGCGCGACGGGTTCAAGCTCGCCGAGATCGACCTCAGCCTGCGCGGCGAGGGGGAGATCCTCGGCACCCGCCAGCACGGCCTGCCCCGCTTCGCCGTCGCCAGCCTGCCGGAGGACACGCCCACCCTCGTGGCCGCCCGCGACGAGGTGTCGGTGCTGTTTCGCCGCCACGGCTCCCTCGACGCTCCCGACCTCGGCCCGCTGCTCGAGGCGGCCCGGCGGCGCTTTGGCGCTGGCGCCGTTGACCCGATCCCGCTCTAATGAACACGTGAGGGTGATCGCCGGAGAGCTGGGTGGACAGAGGCTGGTCGCGCCTCGCGGCTGGAAGGTGCGACCGACCTCCGACCGGGTGCGCGAGGCGATCTTCTCGGCGCTGGGAGATGCGGTCGCCGGCGCTCTCGTCCTCGACCTCTACTGCGGCACCGGCGCGCTGGCGATCGAGGCGCTCTCGCGCGGCGCCGCCTCCGCCGTCCTCGTCGACCGCGACACCCGGCCGGCGCTGGGAAACATCGAGCGCCTCGGCTTGGGCGAGCGGGCTGAGCCGGTCCGCGCCGACGTCGAGCGATGGCTGGAGAGCGGGCCCCTCGCCGCCGAGGCGTCCCGCTTCGACCTGATCTTCGTCGACGCCCCTTATAGACTCGCCGACCGCGTGGGCACGCTACTCAACACCCATCTGCCCGGCCTCCTCGCCGAGAACGGGCGCGCGGTCGTCGAGAGCGGCGCCGGCAGCCCGCTCCGCATCGACTCGCTGGAGCGCCTGCGCCGCCGCCGCTACGGCTCCACCGATGTCTCCTTCTACGGGAGAATGAGTCGATGAGCCGCGACGGAACCGTGGTCTGCCCCGGCAGCTATGACCCGGTCACGAACGGGCACCTCGACATCATCACCCGCACCTCGCACGTCTTCGAGAGGGTCGTCGTCGGCGTGGTCACCAACCCGCTCCGCAAGGAGAAGACGCTGTTCACGGCGGAGGAGCGCAGGGTGTTCATCGAGGAAGCCACCGCCGAGCTTCCCAACGTCGAGGTCTCGATCTTCTCCAACCTGCTGGTCGAGTTCGCCCGCGAGAACGGCGCCAAAGCGATCGTCAAGGGGCTGCGGGCGATCTCCGACTTCGAGTACGAGTTCGAGATGGCTCAGCTCAACCGCAAGCTCGACCCGGGCATCGAGAGCATCTACGTAATCGCGTCGCCTCACTACAGCTTCCTCTCCTCGACCGGAGTCAAGGAAATGGCCACCTTCGGCGGCGACGTCGCCGACCTCGTTCCGGGGCCCGTCGCGGCGGCGATGGCGCAGCGCCTGGGCGACAGGTAGGCTTCGCGAGGGGAGAATCCATGGGCGAGAGTTTGCAAAAAGCCGAGGAAATAACGGCTTCTTCACCAAAGAAGCCGCTGACACGTAGGCTTACGACCTGCTGATGGACGTTCTGGTCCTCATAGACAAGCTGGACGATGTCGTCCACAACGCCCGTCCCGTCCCCCTGACGGACCAGGTGCGCGTCGACCGTGAGGAGGTCTACGACCTCCTCGACCAGATGCGCGCGACGATTCCCGAGGAGATCAAGCAGGCGCGCTGGATCGTCAAGGAGCGCCAGGAGATGCTCGCCGAGGCGAAAAGGGAGGCCGAGCGGATCGTCCGCGAGGCCCGCGAGCAGCAGGCCCGCTTGATCTCCGACGAGGAGGTCACCAAGCAGGCCGAGCGTGCCGCCGACGAGATCGTCGAGGACGCGCGGACTCGTGAGCGGGAGATCCGCCTAGGCGCCGAGGACTACGCCGACGAGATCCTCAACACCCTCGAGGTCAACCTTCAGAAGTTCCTCGCGGCCGTGCAGCGCGGCCGCGACCGGCTTGCCGGCCGCGATGAGGAGCCGGTCGCCGAGCTCGACGAGCAGCCGTAGAGGCGAGGTGCCTGCTACTTCAGCTTGAGGTCCTTGAGCTTGGCCAGGCGTGGATCTGTCCCTGAGTCGTGTTCGTGGTCCTTGGGGTTGGCGTCGTTCAGGGACTCGCCGCAGACTGGGCAGAGGCCGGCGCAGTCGGGGCGGCAGAGGAACTGCGCGGGGATGGCCAGAGCGGTGGCGTCGTGAGCCCAGCGGCCGATGTCCAGCTCGTCGTTCTCCACGTAGGGGCTGCGCAGCTCCTCGTCATATGTGTCCTGCTGGTCGACCTCGCGGGCGTCGATCGCCAGGTCGATCGCCGCCGAGCCCAGGCAGCGCATGCACGGACCCTCGAGGTGGACGGGGAACCGGAGGCGCATGGCGTAGCCACCGCTGGGGCGAGAGAGATCGAGCCGCGCGGCGATCGTCTCCGGCTTCGCCGAGTAGGCCTGCCCGGCCATCTCCAGCGAGTCGAGACGAACCGGCAGGTCCAGCCGCCTGCCCTCTCCGTGCGACAGCGAGAGGCGTGAGAGGTCTACGACAGTGGTGGACGCTTGGGCCATGTCACTCCTCCGCTGGACTGAGACTTACGATGGGCACCCTCACGACGAGATTACGAAATGGGTCAATTCGACTGGACACCCGAGGTCTACCTGGAGCGGATCCGCTCCGAGGTGCCGGGCTACGACGAGCTGCAGGCGCAGGCGGTCGCCGCGATCCCGTTTCCACCCAAGCGGGTTTTGGAGCTGGGGATGGGCACCGGGGAGACGACGCGACGGCTGGTCGAGGCCTATCCCGACGCCTGGGTGGTCGGCCTTGACGCCAGCCCCGACATGGTCTTCCGCGCCCGCCAGACCTACGACGACGTCCAGCTCGCCCGCATGGAGGACCCGCTTCCCGACGGCCCCTGGGACCTGGTTATCTCGGTCCTCTCGGTCAACGCTCTCACCGACGAGCAGAAGCAGGCCCTCTTCCGCCGCGTCGGCGAGCAGTCACGCTCCCTCGTGATCGGCGACGTCTTCGAGCCGGAGCAGCTCGAGCGGATGGTCGAGTGGTGCGGCGGCGAGCTCGTCTGGCAGGCCGACGACCTGGCTGTAGTCCGCGCCGTCTACTAACGGTTACCATTCCGCGACCGATGGCCGTCCCGAAGAAGAGAACTTCGAGCACCCGCCGCGACAAGCGGCGGGCGAACCACAAGGCGGCGAAGCCTCGTCTCAACGAGTGCCCGCGCTGCCACAGCCCACGCCTCCCGCACCGGGTCTGCCCGACCTGCGGAACCTATGCCGGGCGCGAGGTGATCTCTCACAAGGTCGCCGAGACCCCGGCGACGCCCTCCGGCTCTCAGGAGTAATGCCCGCCGGGCACGGCGCGACCGTCGCCCTCGACGGCTTCGGGGCGGAGCAGGGCTTCGACGTGCTCGCCGAGGGAGTGCGGCTCGCCGCCGCCGCCGGGATCCACGTTCGGGTCTTCGGTCCGGCCGCCGAGCTGGGACTCGACGGGGTCGACGGGGTCGAGGTCGTCCCGACCGGCGAGTGGATCTCCAACGAGGAGGAGCCGGTCCGGGCTGTCCGCTCCAAGCCCGAGGCCTCGGTGGTGCGGGCGGCCCGCGACGTCGCCGAGGGAGGCGCCGAGGCTCTCGCGAGCGCCGGCTCGACCGGGGCGACGATGGCTGCGGCGACCTTCGGATTGCGCCGGCTCGGGGGGGTGCAACGGCCGGCGCTGGCCGCGGTCCTGCCGGTTCCCGGTAGGGAGGTCCTCTTCCTCGATGTCGGCGCCAACGTCGAGGCCCGCCCCCAGCACCTGATCCAGTTCGCCTTCCTCGGCGCCGCCTTCAGCAAGGCGGTGCTGGGAGTCGAGAAGCCGCGCGTCGGGCTGCTCTCGGTCGGCGAGGAGCCGGGAAAGGGCCGCGAGGAGGTGGTCGCCGCACACGAAGCGCTCTCCGCCGCCTCGGGCATCGAGTTCGTCGGCAACGTGGAGGGCCGCGACCTTCCCGCCGGCGTCGCCGACGTCGTCGTCACCGACGGCTTCACCGGCAACGTGGCGCTGAAGCTGATGGAGGGGACGGCGCGGACGGTCACCGCAGCGATCCGGGATGCGGCGCGCTCCAACCCAATCTCCGCGTTCGGCGGGCTCTTGATGAAGCCCGCGCTCGGTGGATTGCGTCGCGAGCTGCACCCCGACACCACGGGTGGCGCGATCCTGCTCGGGCTGCGCGGCATCGCCGTGGTCGGCCACGGCAGCTCCGGCGCCGAGGGGATCGCCAACGCCATACGCCTCGCGGCTCGTTGCGTCGAGGTCGATGCGGTCGGCAGGACGGCCGCCCTGCTCAGGGAGGCGGGGGCGACCAGGGGCGCGCTCGCAGGCGGGAAGAGCGCGTGATAGAAGGGCAGGCCCAATGACCCGCGACGAAGTGCTCGACCTGGTCCGTTCCCACCTCGGCGAGGAGCTCGAGGTCGACGCCGCCAAGATCTCCGAGCAGACCCGTTTCAAGGAGGATCTCGACGCCGACTCGCTCGATCTCTACGAGCTCGTGATGGAGCTGGAGGATCGCTACGGCGTCTCCGTCTCCGAGGAGCAGGCGGCGAGGATCGAGACGGTCGGCGACGCGGTCGAGTTCGTCCTCCAACACGCCCCGGCCTGAGCGGTTGGGCGTGGACGCCGAGCCTGCTGTCGCAGCGCTGGCGGAGCTGATCGAGCGCCTTCCGGCGGAGCTGCGCAGGCTGGCGCTCACCCACGCCTCCTGGACCGAGGAGCGGGTCGACTCCTTCGAGCGCCTTGCCTTCCTCGGCGACAGCGTGCTCGGGCTCTCGGTCGCCTCCGCTCTCTTCGATCGCTTCCCCGAAGTCGACTCCGGCGGCCTCACCAAGGTCCACAACCAGGTCGTCAGCGGCATCTCCTGCGCCGAGGTGGGTCGCCTGTTGGGTGTGCCGGAGATGCTGCAGGCGGCGGAGCCCGCCGAGGCGCCTGCGGCGATTCCGGCCGAGGTGCTGCTCGGCGGCGAGCGACCGCTGCCCGAGGCGACAGAGGCCTTGATCGGCGCCTGCTTCGTCGCCTTCGGCTTCGAGCAGACCGCGGCCGCCGTCGCCACCGCCTTCGAGTCGCGGATCGAGCACGCGGCGGAGACGCGGATCGACTTCAAGTCCGCTCTGCAGGAGCTGCTCGCGCGCCGCGGGGCACGCGTAAGCTACGAGGTGGTCGCCGCGACCGGCCCACCGCACCGGCGGACCTTCGAGGTGGCGGCGATCGTCGGCTCGGAGCGGGTCGGACGGGGCACGGGCCGGAGCAAGAAGGCGGCCGAGCAGGTCGCCGCCGAGGAGGCGCTGAAGGAGCTCGGCGGTTGAGCGGGCGGTGTCAGCTTTGCGTCCGACTCAGCAGGGAGCCTTAGCGATCCTAGATCGAGGACGAGAGAGATGTATCTGAAGTCGATAACGATGAGGGGGTTCAAGTCGTTCCCCGAACGGGCGAGGCTCGAGTTCTCGCCCGGCGTCAGCGTGATCGTCGGCCCCAACGGCTCGGGCAAGTCGAATATCGCCGACGCAGTGCTGTGGGCGCTCGGCGAGCAGAGCCCCGGTGTGATCCGCGGCAGCTCGATGCAGGACGTGATCTCCGCCGGCGGCAAGGGCGTCGGTCAGCGGCGCTCTGCTGAGGTCGAGGTCACGATCGACAACTCCGAAGGGCGCGCCGCGACCGAGTTCTCCGAGGTTGCCGTACAGCGCCGGCTCGATCGCTCCGGCGAGGGCGAGTACCGCCTCAACGGCGCCCGCTGTCGCCTCGTCGACGTGGTCGAGGTCCTCTCCGATGCCAACCTCGGTCGCGAGATGCACTCGGTGATCAGCCAGGGTCGGGTCGAGTCCATCGTCCACTCCAAACCGCGCGAGCGCCGGCTGCTGGTCGAGGAGGCCGCCGGGCTGGGCAAGCACCGCAAGCGTCGTCGTCGCGCCGAGCTGAAGCTGAGGGCCGCCCGCGACAACCTCGACCGGGCGCTCGACCTCGAGCGCGAGGCCCGCGCCCGCCTGCGGCCGCTGAAGCGCCAGGCGCAGGCCGCCGAGCTGGGGTTGCGGATCGAGCGCGAGGAGCTGGGGCTGCGCGGGCAGCTGGTGGCCGAGGAGCTGCGCTTCGGCTCCGACCGCGCCACGGCGGCTGAGGAGGCCGCGGCGAAAGCGCGAGCGGCGCGGGCGGCGCTCGAGGAACGGCTGGTGGAGGTGAGCGAGCGCCGCCGCGCCGCCGAGGAGCGCTTTGCCGCCCGCGACCGCGACCGCACCCTGGCCTGGGGGCTCTTGACCAAGCTGCGCGGCGAGCAAGAGCGGGTCGCCGTCCGCTCCGCCACTCTCTCCGGCCGCAAGGCCGAGCTGGAGGCGAGCCTGGAGGCGTTGCGCGCCGAGCTGGGCCCCCTGACCCTCGACGTCGGCTCTGTCGAGGGCGCCCCGGCCGAGCGCGTCCGCAAGCTGGAGGAGGAGCTGACCGAGATCGACGCGGGGCTGAATGCTGCCGTCGACGGTCTCGCCCGCGCCCGTTCGGCGCAGGCGCCGGAGGCGGAGCGGGAGGCGGCGCTCGGGGCGGTGGGCAGCGGCGCCGAGCGCGCCCAGCGCCACGCCCGCCGCGCCGAGGGCCTTCTCGGCGAGCGCCACCGCGAGGCGTTGCGCCGCCGCCTCGTCGCCCGAGAGGAGCTGCTCGACGACGTGCGCGCCGCCGCTGCGGCGGTCGAGGCGGCCGGCGCCGCGATCCGCTCCCGGGTCGAGAGCGTCGAAGGCAAGGTCGTCGGCGGCGACGGCGACGGCGACGAGATCGCAGAGGAGATGCGGGCCTGCTCGCGACGGGAGTACGAGTTGCAGGCCGAGATCAAGGTCGCCGCCGACGAGCTGACCAAGGCCGAGGTCGACGCGGCCCACCTCGGCGATCGCCGCGCCGAGGCCGAGAGGGAGCTGGCCTCGATCGCCGAGCGGATCGGCGAGGAGATCTCAGCGGCCGGGCGCGCCCTGACCGAGGAGGAGCGGGCCGAGATCGACCGCAGGCTGGAGCGGCTGGAGCGGCGTCGCGGTCAGATCGGGCCGGTCAACCCGCTGGCCGAGCGCGAGTACGAGGAGGCGCGCGAGCACGTCGAGGGCCTGCAGGCCCAGCGCGAGGACACCGAGCGGGGGATGCGCGAGCTGGAGACGCTGATCCGCGACATCGACCGTGAGATCGAGCGCGCCTTCGAGCAGACCTTCGAGGCCACCGCCAAGAACTTCGAGGAGATGATCGAGCACCTCTTCCCGGGCGGGCGTGGGCGGCTGCGCCGGGTCAGCCTGCGCCCGGTCCGCGAAGGGGAGGCGGCGGCTGCCGAGGATGCCGAGGAGGAGGAGCGCGAGGAGCTCGGCGTCGAGATCGAGGTCTCGCCCGCCGGCAAGTCGACCCGCAAGCTCTCACTGCTCTCCGGCGGCGAGAAGTCGCTGGTCGCGCTCGCCTTCGTCTTTGCGGTCTTCCTTGCCCGCCCCTGTCCCTTCTACATCCTCGACGAGGTCGAGGCGGCTCTCGACGACGCCAACATCGACCGCTTCCTGCAACTGATCCGCCGTTTCTCCGACCGCGCCCAGTTCATCGTCGTCACCCATCAGAAACGCACCATGGACGCTGCCGACGTCCTCTACGGAGCCAGCATGGGCGACGACGGAGTCACCAGGGTCGTCTCCCGCCGCCTGCCCCGAGCAGCAGCGGGCGAGGACGGCGAGGCGCCCGGAAACCTGTCTGTCGCCGCCTGAGCGAGAGTAGTCTCCCTCGAGGAGAAGGGAGGAGCGGGCTGTGGCGCAGCGCCATATGGACAGGCTGACGTCGTTCGACACCTCGTTCCTGGCGAACGAGCGCCGCAACGGGCACATGGCGATCGGCGCCGTGATGGTCTGCGATGGTTCGGCGCCCAGCCACGAGGACTTCGTCGCCCACGTCCTCAGTCGCCTGCACCTGTTGCCGCGCCTGCGCCAGCGCCTGGTCTTCCCGCCGTTGAAGTTGGGCACGCCGTACTGGGTCGACGACCCGGACTTCGACATCGCCGCCCATGTGAGGAGGGAGACCCTGCCGTCGCCCGGCACCGAGGAGCAGTTCCACGACCTGGTCGGCCGGGTGCTCTCGCCGCCGCTGCGCCGCTCCCGGCCGCTTTGGGAGCTGTGGATGGTCGACGGCTTCGAGGACGATCGCTTCGGCATCGTCTACAAAACGCACCACGCGATGGCGGACGGCTTCTCGGCCGTCGACATCGGCGTCCTGCTCTTCGACGTCGAGCCCAAGAGCGAGCCGGTTCGCGAGGTGGCTCCATGGACGCCGAACTCACCGCCGACCAAGGCGCACCTTCTCGGTCGGGCCCTGCGCGGGCTCGGGGCCACCGTCACCCGCACCCTGCGCTGGCTGCGCCGCGCCGCCGCCGATCCGGGACGGGCGAGGAAGCGGGCCGTCGACGGCGCGGCGGGTCTCTGGGAGGTCACCTGGGCGCTGACCAAGCCCGCCCCGAAGGTGCCGCTGAACGTCGAGATCGGCCCCGAACGCTGCTTCTGCTGGTGCTCCCACAGCCTCGCCGAGTTCAAGCAGATCAAGGAGGCGCTCGGCGGCACCGTCAACGACGTCTCGCTGGCGGTGACCGCGGGCGCCCTGCGCCGCTGGCTTCACGATCGCGAGGTCGACACCCGAGGGATGGAGCTGCAGGCGCTGGTGCCGGTCTCGATCCGGACCGAGAACGAGCACGGCGAGCTGGGCAACCGGCTGACGGCGATGCGGGGCCCGCTGCCGGTCGGCGTCGCCGACCCGGTCGCGCGCCTGCGCCTTATCAGCGCCGCGATGGACGGCCTCAAGGCGTCCAAGCAGCCGCTCGGCGCCGAAGCGATCTGGGGACTCAACGACTGGTTCCGCGATTTCGCCCCGCCGCTGCTGCTCGGCCCGACCGCCGCGATCAACTTCTCCACCCGCCTCTTCAACCTCCTCGTCACCAACTTCCCCGGGCCGCAGATGCCGTTCTACGTGCTGGGCCGCGAGCTGACCGGCGTCTACCCGGTCGGGTTCCTGGCCGCCCGCCACGCCCTGGCGATCGCGATCATCAGCTACAACGGCCGGGTCGGCTTCGGCCTGCTCGCCGACCGCTCCTCGATCCCCGACTCCGACCGGATCGCCGCCTACCTCGACGAGGCCGTGGAGGAGCTCCTCGCCGCCGCCCGGGTAGCCTCCGGCGGCGATGGCGACCAGCTGGCGGGAGATCCTCGACCTCGGCGCGCGGGAGAGCCCGGGGGACTCGTCGGAAGCTGAGGCCCCGGAGGAGCAGCGCGGCGTCTTCCGACGCCTGCGCGAGAGCCTGGCGAAGAGCCGCCAGGCGCTGGCCGAGGAGATCTCGGCGAGCCTCTTCGACCGGATCGACGAGGAGACATGGGAGCGCCTGGAGGAGGCGCTGATCCTGGCCGACACAGGGGCGCCGACCACAGCCGCGGTGGTCGAGCGCCTCGAGCACGAGGTCGACGCCGGGACGGTCCCGGCCAACGGCGAGGCGGTGCGCGAGCGGCTGCTCGAGATCCTCGCCGAGGTCGCCAGCGCAGGCAGCCGGCGGATCGATCTCAGCGGCGAGCCCGCGGTGTTGCTGATGGTCGGCGTCAACGGAACCGGGAAGACGACGACGATCGGCAAGATCGCCTGGCGCCTCTCGAAGGAGTTCGGCCTCTCGGTCGTCCTCGCCGCCGGCGACACCTATCGCGCCGCCGCCGCCGAGCAGCTGGCCGAGTGGTCGGAGAGGGCGGGCGCGGAACTGGTTCGCTCCCAGCCCGGCGCCGACCCGGGCGCGGTCGCCTACGACGCGATCTCCGCCGCTCGCGCCCGCGGCGCCGACGTCGTCATCGTCGATACCGCCGGTCGCCTCCACACTCAGGGCAACCTGATGGACGAGCTGGCCAAGGTGCGCAGGGTGATCGCCAAGCAGATTCCCGAGGCGCCGCACGAGACGCTGATCTCGATCGACGCCACGACCGGCCAGAACGGCCTGCGCCAGGCCAAGGTCTTCTCCGAGGCGGTCGAGGTCGACGGAGTCGTCCTGACCAAGCTCGACGGCACCGCCAAGGGCGGGATCGTGCTGGCGATCGCGAGCGAGCTGGGGATCCCGGTGAAGCTGATCGGCACCGGCGAGTCGCTCGAGGACCTGCGCCCCTTCGATCCCGAGGACTTCGCCCGGGCGCTGCTCGGCGAGCCGGAGCAGCCGGTCTGAGCGCCCCGTCTAAGCTGAGCCCATGTTCGACCAGCTCTCAGACCGGCTCCAGGCGACGCTGTCCGAGGTTCGCTCGCGCGGCAAGCTGAGCGAGTCCGACGTCGATGCCGCGATGCGCGAGATCCGGCTCGCCCTGCTCGAGGCCGATGTCAACTTCAAGGTCGTCAAATCCTTCACCGCGACACTGAAGGAGCGCTGCCTCGGCGCCGAGGTGCTGGAGAGCCTCAATCCCGGCCAGCAGGTGGTCAAGATCGTCGACGAGGAGCTGACCGCGCTGATGGGCGGGACGGGGCGCGAGCTGGCGTTCGCCGCCACCGGCCCCACCGTGATCCTGATGGCCGGCCTTCAGGGGTCCGGCAAGACCACCGCCTGCGCGAAGCTGGCCGTCCACCTCGACCGGGCCGGCAAGGACGTCGCTCTGGCCGCCTGCGACGTCTATCGGCCGGCTGCGGTCGACCAGCTCCTCACCGTCGGCGAGGAAGCGGACGCGCACGTATACGAGCAGGGAACCGATCGCGACCCGGTCGAGATCGCCGCCTGGGCGCTCGACCGTGCTCGCGAAGAGAGCCGCGACGTGTTGATCGTCGACACCGCCGGGCGCCTCCACGTCGACGAGGAGCTGATGGCCGAGCTGTCGCGGATACGCAAGCGGACGAAGCCCCACGACGTGCTGCTCGTCGTCGACGCGATGACCGGGCAGGACGCGGTCGGGGTTGCGGAGTCCTTTGCCGAGGCCGCTGAGTTCGACGGCATCGTGATGACCAAGCTCGACGGCGACGCCCGCGGCGGCGCCGCGCTCTCGGTCAAGGCGGTGACCGGGAAGCCGATCATGTTTGCCTCGACCGGCGAGAAGCTCCAGGACTTCGACCGCTTCCACCCGGACCGGATGGCCTCGCGGATCCTCGGCATGGGCGACGTGCTGAGCCTGATCGAGAAGGCTGAGCGCGACGTCGACGAGCGCAAGGTCGAAGACCTGAAAAAGAAACTCGAAGGCGATCGCTTCACCCTCGAGGACTTCCTCCAGCAGATGCGGCAGGTGCGGAAGATGGGGCCGCTCAGCAACCTGATCGGGATGATGCCGGGGATGGGAGCGATGAAGCAGCTGAAGGCGGGGGCGGAGGAGGTCGACGAGGGGGAGTTGGACCGGGTCGAGGCGATCATCCTCTCGATGACGCCGGCCGAGCGCGCCAATCCCGCGATGATCAGCGGTTCCCGGCGCAGGCGGATAGCCGACGGCTCCGGAACCAGGGTCCAGCACGTCAACCAGCTGGTAAAGCAGTTCGACCAGATGCGCAAGCTGATGCGGCAGATGGTCTCCGGCAAGATGCCCAGCGCTCAAGACCTGGCCCAAATGAGCGGGGGCGCGCCCCGGCCAAAGGTCCGCAGGCGCTAATCTGCCCGATCCCGATGGCAGTCCGAATCAGACTCAGGCGCGTGGGTTCGAAGAAGAACCCGATCTGGCGCATCGTCGTCGCCGACAAGCGCTCCCCGCGCGACGGCCGCACGATCGAAACGATCGGCCGCTACAACCCGCAGACCGAGCCTTCGACGATCGAGCTCGACGAGGAGCGCGCTCGTCACTGGCTCGAGCACGGAGCCCAACCGTCGGAGACGGTGGCCGGGCTGTTGCGCGCCAAGGGCATCGCGGCGTCGGGAAGCTAGCCCGCCGTGACCGAGCTGCTCGAGCTGCTCGTCAGGGCGCTGGTCGAGGATCCCGGGGCCGTGGTGGTCGAGGAGCTGGAGGAGGACGGCGACCTGATCTACGAGATCACCGTCGCCGAGGATGACCTTGGACGGGTGATCGGCAAGGGGGGGCGGGTGGCCAACGCGATCCGGACGATCGCCAAGGCCGCGGCGGTCCGTCTCGACCGCAGAGTGATCGTCGACATTCTCGATTGAAACTCGACATCTTCACCCTGTTCCCGGAGGCTTTCGACTGGTTTCAGTCGCAGCGGTCGGTTCACAATGCGCTCGCACGGGGGAGCGAGCTGCGGCTGTTCAACTACCGCGATACGACGCCGCTGGGGGCCGGGCAGGTCGACGACGCGCCATACGGCGGTGGTGCTGGGATGGTGCTTCGGGTCGATGTGGTCGACGCGGCGCTGCAGGCCGCCTATCCGAACGGCGAGAAGCCGCGGGTGGTGCTGCTGTCACCGACCGGCAGGCTGCTCGACGACGAGTTGGCGGACGAACTGACCGGTGAGCCTCACGTGGCGCTGCTGTGCGGGCGGTACGAGGGGTTCGACGAGCGGGTCCATCGGCATCTGGCCGATGACGAGGTTTCGATCGGGAGGTATGTCCTGGCCGGTGGGGAGCTGCCGGCGATGGTGCTTGCCGACGTGGTGATGCGGAAGCTGCCGGGAGCGCTGGGGCATGAGCGCAGCGCGGTCGAGGAGTCGTTCAGCCGGGTGCTGGAGGGGGCGCCGGAGTACCCGCACTACACGCGGCCGCCCCTGTACCGGGGCTGGGAGGTGCCTGGGGTGCTGCTCTCCGGCGACCACGAGAAGGTGCGTTCCTGGCGACTCGAGCAGAGCCGCGCCCGAGCCGAGCAGTTCGATTCCGGCCGCGACTAGATACCATTCCGCCACCGCGCGGCGTCCTACGTCTGGGCCCGGCGGTTTTTTCTCGCCAACGAGCGGAGCGCGAAGGATTTGCAATGAGCAGCGTCATCGACAGCATCGAGCGTCGCCAGCTGAGGCAGGGCCTTCCCTCCTTCGGCCCCGGCGACCGCGTGCGCGTCCACTTCCAGGTGGTGGAGGGCAGCCGCCGCCGCACCCAGGTTTTCGAGGGGATCGTCCTGCGGCGTCAGGGCTCGGGCGTGCGGGAGACCTTCACCGTCCGCAAGCAGTCCTTCGGCGTCGGGGTGGAGCGGACATTCCCGCTGCACTCGCCGAAGATCGAGAAGCTGGAGATCGCGGCGCGCGGCGACGTGCGCCGGGCCAAGCTCTACTACCTGCGCGGTCGGGTCGGCAAGGCCGCCCGCGTCGCCGAGCGGCGCTGGGGAATCGACGAGGAGCTCGTCTCGACCGCGACCGCGTCCGCGGAGCCCGAGGCGGTTGACGCCGAGGGCGTGACCCAGGCCGAGGCCGAGGCCGCGGGAGATGAGCCGGCGCTGGAGAGCGAGACGGAGGCAGCGGCAGACACGGACGCGGAGGCGCCCGAGGCCGGGGAGACCGAGGACAGTTCAGCGTTGGAGAAAGCCGAGGACGAGGAGCCGGCCGACGCCGGCGACTCCGACGAGGATTCGTCAGCCTGAAACTCAAGATCCCGAAGCCGAAGACCAAAGGCGGCGGGCTGGTAGAGCTGGTCGTGATCGTTGCGCTGGCGCTGGGGCTGGCGCTGGCGATCCAGGCCTGGGTCGTAAAGCCGTACCAAATCCCCTCGGAATCGATGGAGCCCACGCTCGACGTCGGCCAACGGGTCCTCGTCAACCGCTTCATCTACCACCTCGAAGACCCCTCGATCGGCGACATCGTCGTCTTCCACCCGCCGGCCGGCGCCGACAGCGGCACCGAATGCGGCGTGCCGCACTCACCACAGGAGCCGTGCCCGAGGCCGACCAAGGCCGAGTCGAGCCAGAACTTCATCAAGCGGATCGTCGCCGGGCCGGGCGACACGCTCTCGGTGAAAGACGGCCACCCGGTCGTCAACGGAGTCGAGAAGACCAGCGAGCCATACACCAACCCCTGTGGCAGCTCCCTCGTCTGCAATCTGCCCAAGGCGATCAAGGTTCCGCCGGGCTATTACTTCATGATGGGCGACAACCGTGGGGCGAGCGACGACAGCCGGTTCTGGGGCCCCGTCCCCCGCAGCTGGATCATCGGCAAGGCCTTCGCCACCTACTGGCCGCCAAACCGCATCGGCACCCTCTAGGCCCGGGTCGTCCCGGGA
This sequence comes from uncultured Solirubrobacterales bacterium, assembly GCA_963749605.1. Taxonomy (GTDB): domain Bacteria; phylum Actinomycetota; class Thermoleophilia; order Solirubrobacterales; family 70-9; genus CAVVNN01. The sequence goes on from CAVVNN010000002.1 coordinate 177,055, forward strand.
TCGCAGGCTGGCGCGCACACGCCGGCTGTTCGCCTTCGACCGCGGGCTGCAGAGCCGCCTCGTCGCCGGCGCCGACGAGGCCGGGCGGGGCTGCCTGGCGGGGCCGCTGGTCGCCGCGGCGGTCCTGATCGACTACGAGGCCCTCTCTCGCGCCGACCGGCGCGGGCTCGCCGGGCTGCACGACTCCAAGCAGATGCGGCCGGAGCGGCGGCAGGAGATGTACCCCCGGGTGCTGCGGGCGGCGACGCGGGTCAGCGTCGTCGTCCGCTGCGTGCGCGGGATCGACGGGCGCGGCCTGCACGTGACCAACATCGAGGCGCTCTCCAGTGCGCTGGAGCGGCTGGAACCGGGGGAGGGGGCCGCCTGTCTGGTCGACGGCTTCGCGTTGCCCGAGTGCGGGGTGGCGCATCGCGCCGTCGTCGAAGGCGACGGGACCAGCGCCGCGATCGCCGCCGCCTCGGTCGTCGCCAAGGTCACCCGCGACCGTTACATGCACGGCGCCGCCGCCGAGCACCCCGGCTGGGGCTTCGAGGAGCACGTCGGCTACTCGACGCCCGAGCATCGCGACGCGATCGGTCGCATCGGCATCTCGCCGCTGCACCGCCGCTCGTTCCAGTCGGTCGCCTATTCGCAGCTCGAGCTCGCGAGCTAGAACGCAGCTTCGATGTGCTCCACGTCGACCACGAGGCCGGCGCGGTCGAAGGTGACGCCGACAGCGTCGAAGCGGATCTCGGCGTAGCGCGGGGTGTCGCGGCGCTCCATCATCCAGGCGGAGGCGAGTCGGCGGATGCGCCGCTGCTTGCGCGGGTCGACTGCGTGCACCGGGCGCTCGGGCCCGAATACCGAGCCCCTGCGGCCCGCCTTGACCTCGACGAAGACCAGCGCCCGGCCGTCGATGGCGACGATGTCGAGCTCGCCGTAGCGGGTGCGGGCGTTGCGCTCGACGATCCTCCAGCCACGGGCGGCGAGCCGCCTGGAGACCAGGTCCTCCGCCCGCCTGCCGGTCCTCTGTCGCGCCACGGTCATCTGAGATCAGGCTAGGGCGGCGATGTTCGCCTGTTGTGCGCGAAATGTCACAGCTTTCTTACGACTAACGCGCAACACGTCGGATTTCGCTCCATAGCGTCGTCCTCGTGCTCGCCACTGCAAGGACGTTCACGCTCGACGGCATCTCGGCGCGGCCAGTTCGGGTCGAGGTCGACGTCCATCGCGGCCTGCCAGCCTTCTCGATCGTCGGTCTCCCCGACGCCGCCGTGCGGGAGGCGCGGGAGCGGGTGCGGGCGGCGCTGGTCAACTGCGGTTTCGAGTTCCCGCTGCGCCGCATCGTCGCCAACCTGGCGCCCGCCAGCCTGCGCAAGGCCGGTCCCGGCATGGACCTTGCGATCGCCGCCGCCCTGCTCACCGCCTCCGGGCAGTTGAGCTGGGAGGCGCTGCCGCGGATCGCGATGGTGGGAGAGCTGGCGCTCGACGGCTCGACGCGCCCGGTTTCCGGCGTGCTGGCGATCGCCGAGGCGGCGCGCGAAAGCGGGGCGGAGGCGATCGTGGTCTCGGCCGAGAACGGTCCCGAGGCCGCGCTGGCGAGGGGGATCGACGTGATCGGGCTGGAGAGCATCGCGCAGCTGGGGGACCTCGCCGGTGGGGATTGGTCGCCGCCGCGACCGGCGCCACTGGAGCTGGCGCTCGACCCGAGCGGGGACGAGCCGGATCTCGCCGACCTGCGGGGACAGCCTCACCTCCGCTACGCGCTCGAGGTCGCCGGCGCCGGCGGGCACAGCCTGTTGATGATCGGCCCTCCCGGCGCCGGCAAGTCGTTGGCCGCGGCGCGGCTGCCCTCGATCCTGCCGGCGCTGGCGCCGGTGGAGGCGCTCGAGATCGCCCGCATCGCCAGCGCCTGCGGGCGGCTGGGCGGGGCGCTCGCCGGCGGCCGGCCGTTCCGCTCTCCGCACCACACGATCAGCCCGGCCGGGCTGATCGGAGGCGGCAACCCGCCGAGCCCGGGCGAGGCAACCCTGGCCCATCGTGGGGTGCTCTTCCTCGACGAGCTCTGCGAGTTCCGCCGCGACACGCTGGAGGCGTTGCGGGCGCCGCTGGAGACCGGGCGGATCGCGATCTCGCGGGCGGGCGGGAGCAGGATGCTGCCCTGCCGCTTCATGCTCGTCGCCGCCGCCAACCCATGCCCGTGCGGCCGGGGCGAGGCGGACTCCGAGTGCAGCTGCGCGCCACTGGCGGTGCAGCGCTACCAGGGCCGGCTGAGCGGCGCGCTCGCCGACCGCATCGACGTGCTGGCGGCGGTCGGCCAGCCCAGCGCCGCCGCGATCGGCGGCGGGCCCGGAGAGCCCTCCGCCGTCGTTCGCGAGCGGGTTGCCGCCGCCCGCGAGCGCCAGGAGCGCCGTCTTGGGCCGGGTCGCTGCAACGCGGAGATGACGCCGGGCGAGGCGCGCGAGTGCGCGCTCGACGAGGACGCGGCCGCCCTGCTGGCCGAGCTCTACTCGCGGCACCGGCTCAGCGGCCGCTCCCATGACCGGGTGCTGCGACTGGCGCAGACGGTCGCCGACCTGGCCGGTACCGAGACGATCGGCCAGGAGCAGATGGCGCAGGCCCTGCAGCTGCGGAGACGGGATCGTGGCTGAGCCGCGCGCCTGTCCCGAATGCCTGCGCCGCTCCTGGCTGATCGGCCTGCTGGCGCCATACATCGAAAAGATCGCCAGCTCCGCGCCCGGCTCCCGCGCACCGGAGCTGCTGCGGCTCTCCAACGAGGACCTGGTCGCGGTCGCCGCGCCGAAGGTCGCTGCGTCGATGCTCGCTCGAGCTGAGGCGATCTCCGAGCGCCAGCTCGAGCACGAGCTGCTCGCCGCTCAGTGCTGGGCCTGTTGCCGCCACGGGTCGCTGTACCCGGCGGCGCTGCACGACGCCGCCGACGCGCCATGGGCATTGATCGGCCGCGGCGACCCGACTCTGCTGGAGGGGCTCGAGTCGGACGGCGTCGTCACCATCGTCGGCGCTCGCCGCGCCAGCTCCTACGGCCGCGAGACCGCCCGTGAGCTTGGCCGCGAACTGGCCGTCGCCGGGATCGTCGTGGTCAGCGGCCTCGCCTTCGGCATCGACGCCTGCGCCCACCGGGGGGCGCTCGACGCCGGCATCACCGTCGCCGTCCTCGGCTGTGGTCCAGACGTCGCCTATCCCGCCGCGCACCGCTCGCTCTGGCGGCAGATCTGCGAGCGCGGGCTCGTCCTCTCCGAGCTGCCGCCCGGGGCGGCGCCGTGGCGCTGGACCTTTCCCGCACGCAACCGGATCATGGCCGCGCTCGCCGGGATGACCGTCGTGGTGGAGGCGGCGCAGCGCTCCGGCTCGCTGATCACCGCCGACATCGCCGCCGACCTCGGCAGGGACCTGGGGGCTGTGCCGGGGCCCGTCGCCTCCCGCGTCTCCGCCGGCGCCAACAACCTGCTGGCTGGCGGCGCCTGTGTCGTCCGCGACGCTCAGGACGTCCTCGACGCGATGCTCGGGCCGGGAGCGCCGCGCGTCGACCATGCCGGGCCGGCGCTCGAGGCCGAGCTTCTCGACGCGCTTGCCGCGGTCGAGCGGGGAGAGGGGACCGCCGACGCGCTCGCCGCCGAGCTGGGGCTCTCGGGCGCCGACGCCGCGACCGCGCTCGCCCGCCTCGAGCTGCTCGGCTACGTCTCCTGCTCGCTCACCGGCGCATATACGCGAACGCTATTGGAGCCAGGCGCTGGCTAGGCTGCGGACGTGATTGCGCAGCGCATCCCAGCGGTCCTCTCGATAGCCGGCTCCGACTCCGGCGGGGGGGCGGGCATCCAGGCCGACCTGAAGGCGTTCGCGCGCTGCGGTGTGCACGGGATGACGGCGATAACGGCGATAACGGCGCAGAACACCCGCGCGGTCGAGATGGTCGAGGCCGTCTCGCCGGAGCTGATCTTCGGCCAGATCCTGGCGATCGCCGAGGACATTCATGCCGACGCGGTGAAGATAGGAATGCTCGGATCGCCGGCGGCGATCTACGCGGTCGCGGTCGGGCTCACCTATGCCGGGGTGGCGCTCGCCCCGGTGGTGATCGACCCGGTAATGGTCGCCGAGAGCGGCGCGGTGCTCCTCGATGACGAGACGCGTGCGGGTCTGGTCGAGGTGCTGCTGCCGCGGGCCGCGGTCGCCACTCCCAACATCCCCGAGGCCCGCGTGCTGACCGGGTTGGGAGAGGGGGCCACGCAGGAAGAGCTGGCCCGTGGGGTGCTGGAGCTAGGGCCAGAGGCCGTGGTCGTCACGGGCGGCCACAGTGACGACCTAATCGACCTCTTCTGGGACGGAGAGCGCATGGTGGAGATATCCGGAGAGCGCCATCCGGACGGCGCTGCCCATGGCTCCGGCTGCACGCACTCCTCCGCGCTGGCGGCCTTCCTCGCCCACGGCGAGTCGCCGCTGGAAGCCGCGCGGCGCGCCCGCGAGGTGGCCTCCGCGGCGGTCGGTGCCGGCCTGCGCAATATCGGCTCCGGGCCGGGACCGGTCGACGTGTTCAACCTCGGCGCTGGGCCTCGTCGGTAGATTGCGGCCATGAGCACGAACGGCAGCACGGCGACCAGCCTCCCGCGCCCCCGCTCCTCGGTCGTCTTCGACGGCCCCGACCGGGCCGCCGCCCGCGCCTACATGAAGGGCATCGGCTTCGACGACGACGCGCTCAGCAGGCCGACGATCGGGATCGCCAACACCTGGACCGAGGCGATGCCGTGCAACTTCCACCTGCGCGGCCTCGCCGAGCACGTCAAGACTGGGGTGCGCGCCGCCGGCGGCACGCCGATGGAGTTCAACACGGTTGCGATCTCCGACGGGATCACTATGGGGACGCAGGGGATGAAGGCTTCGCTGGTCAGCCGCGAGGTGATCGCCGACTCGATCGAGCTGATGGCGCGCGGCTATCAGTTCGACGCGATCGTCGCGCTCTCCGCCTGCGACAAGACGATCCCGGGCTGCGCGATGGCTCTCGCCCGCCTCGACGTTCCCTCGGTTCTGCTCTACGGCGGCTCGATCGCCCCCGGCCATTGGCATGGGCGCGACGTGACGATCCTCGACGTCTTCGAGGCGGTCGGCGCCCACGCGGCGGGCGAGATGACCGACGAGGAGCTGAACGAGTTGGAGGGGGTCGCCAGCCCCGGCGCCGGGGCCTGCGGCGGGCAGTTCACCGCCAACACGATGGGGTGCGCGATGGAGGCGCTGGGGATCAGCCCCGGCGGCTCGGCGATGGTGCCCGCCGAAGACAGCGAGAAGGGAACGGTCGCCGAGAAGATCGGCGAGCTGGTGATGCGAGTCCTGACCGAGGACCTGCGGCCGAGCCGGGTGATAACCCGCGACTCGCTGGAGAACGCGATCGCCTGCATCTGCGCCTCCGGCGGCTCGACCAACGGCGTCCTTCATCTGATCGCGCTCGCTCGCGAGGCCGGGATCGAGCTGAGCATGGACGACTTCGAGCGGATCTCGCGCAGCACGCCGCTGCTTGCAGACCTCAAGCCTGGCGGGCGCTTCGTCGCCACCGACCTTTACCGTGCCGGCGGCGTGCCGCTGATCCTCAGCCGTCTTGCCGAGGCGGGCATCCTGCACGCCGATGCGATCACGGTCAGCGGTCGCACGATCGGCGAGGAGGCGGCCGCCGCGACCGAGGCCGAGGGCCAGGAGGTGGTGCGGCCGTTGTCGGACCCGCTGAAGGCCGAAGGCGGCCTCGCGATCATGCACGGCAACCTTGCCCCCGAAGGCGCGGTCGTGAAGCTTGCCGGGACCGAGCGCAAGAAGCAGGTCGGCCCCGCCCGCGTCTTCGAGTCCGAGGAGGAGTGCTTCCGCGCGGTCAAAGGCCGACAGATCCGACCCGGCGACATCGTCGTGATCCGCAACGAGGGCCCCGCGGGGGGGCCGGGAATGCGGGAGATGCTGCAGGTGACCGCGGCGATCGTCGGCGAGGGGCTCGGCGAGGAGGTCGCGCTGCTGACCGACGGCCGCTTCTCCGGCGCCACCCGCGGCCTGATGGCCGGCCACGTCGCCCCCGAGGCGGCCAAGGGCGGTCCGATCGCGGCGATCCGCGAGGGCGACGAGATCACGTTCGACGTCGACGCTCGCCGCCTCGACGTCGCCCTCTCCGGCGAGGAGATCGCCAAGCGGGTCGCCGAGTACCAGGTCCCCGAGCCGCTCTACCGCTCCGGCGTGATGGCCAAGTACGCGGCCACGGTCAGCTCCGCCTCAGAGGGCGCCGTAACCACGCCTCAGGCGTAGCCCATACGTTCCAGGATCGGTATCTCTCGAATCTGGGGCGGCTGCAGGTGGTCCCAGAGGATTCCGCGCGGGCGCACGTACTGGCGCTCGACGTCGATCACCGCGCGCGGGGTGGCGATCACGTCGATCGGCAGGTCGTGAGAGGTCATCATCAGGTGCCGCCGCAGAATCTGAGTCGGGTGGACGGTGGTCGCCACCGTCGTGTGTTCGTCGATCTTGCCGGCGTCGATCAGGATCCCGAACTCGAGATCGGAGTAGCCGCCGCCTTTGCCGACCCGCGCCCCGCTCAGGTTCACCGCGACCGAGCCGCAAAGGACCAGGTCGATCTCGGGCAGGTCGTCGAGGGCGCTGACCCTGCCGTGCTTGAGCGCGCCCTTGATCGTCGCCGCCTCTTTCATCGCCTGTTTGGTCAGGTCCTTCGGGTCGAGCACGCGGAAGGGGTGAGGGTCGCGCAGGCGCGGCACCGCCATGATCACGGTCTTTCCCTCCTCCAGGGCGACGCGGCGGGCGTAGGTCTGGGGGGAGTCGGGGTTGGCCTTGATCGTCCGCGCCCGCTTCCAGAGCCGGTGCGCCGCCAGCTTCTCCGCAGCTAGTTTCGCCCCGGCGAAGTTCGGGATTCTCCCCGCGGCGCCGGGAAAACGGGACACGCCTTCGCGTTCCATCGCTTTCCAAACGTTCTTGCGGACCTCGTCCTTGGAGCGCATCGGCGCAGCGAACGATATCCGCCAGAGCGACCGAAGCGTGTGCCTAAACTCCCACGATGGGGCGCAGAGCCAAAACCGCGGTCGTCGTCGGCGTCCTCGTCCTCGTCGCCGGGGGGATCGCCGCCTACGCCTACGACAACTCCCAGAAGGACAAGATCGCCGACGGGGTGACGATCGGCGGCGTCGACCTCGGCGGCATGGAAGCCGCCGAAGCGAAGCAGGCGGTGCGCCGGCGGCTTCTCGCGCCGCTGCGCCACTCGCTGCGAGTCGGCTTTGCAGGCAAGACCTGGGAGCTGGAGGGCAAGAGCCTGAAGGTGAGCGCCAACGTCGACAAGGCGGTCGAAGAAGCGCTCGCCGACAGCCGGGAAGGGGGGGTGCCCGGCCGGCTGGTTCGCTACGTCACGGGCGACAGCGTCGACAGGCGGGTCTCCGCCGACGTCTCCTACTCCCAGCCCGCCGTCAACCGCTTCGTCCGCAGGGTCGCGCGCGGCATCGACCGCGAAGCGCAGGACGCCAGCGTCAACCCGACCCCGGACTCGCTCGAAGTCCTCGCCGGCAAGAACGGGCGCAAGCTGCGCGACCGGCTGCTCAGTCGCCAGCTGGAAGCGGCGGTGCTGAACGCGCACGCTCCCCGCACGATCGTCGCCAGGGCCCACACCACCAAGCCCAGGGTGACGAAGAGCGAAGTCGCCTCCGAGTACCCCTCCTACCTGACTCTCGACCGCAGCACCTTCACCCTGCGCCTCTGGAAGCATCTGAAGCTGGCCAAGACCTACACGGTGGCGGTCGGCCAGGAAGGACTCGAAACCCCGGCCGGGCTGTACCACATCCAGGAAAAGCAGGAAAACCCCTCCTGGCACGTGCCCAACTCGGCTTGGGCGGGGGAACTCGCCGGTCAGGTGATTCCGCCGGGGCCGGCCGATCCGATCAAGGCGCGATGGATGGGGATCTTCGAAGGCGCTGGCATCCACGGCACCGAAGAGACCTGGTCGATCGGGCACGCTGTCTCGCATGGCTGCGTGCGGATGCTCATCCCCGACGTGATCGAGCTGTATCCGCAGGTGGAAGTCGGAACGCCCATCTACATAGGCTGAGAGGCCCGAGGGCGGTCGCGGCGAATTTCCCATACATATATGACCTGGGACAGAGCGATCGCCGACTTCGACCGCGACCTGAGCGCTCGCGGCATCGCCGAGCGGACGCGGCGCGCCTACGCGGTCGACCTCCGCCGGTTCGCCGGGTGGGTCGGCGAGCGGGGTCTCGCGCCGGGCGATGTGCGCCATCGTGACGTGCGCCGCTTTGCGGCCGGCCTTTCTGAAGAGGGCGCCGCGCCTGCGACCGTCGCCCGCAAGCTCGCCGCGATCCGCAGCCTCTTCGACTTCCTGGTGAGGATGGAGCGGCTCGGCCAGAACCCCGCCAACCTCGTCTCCAGCCCAAAGAAGGCGGAGAAGCTGCCGCGCGTCCTCTCCCAGGAGCAGATGCGCGCCCTGCTCGAGCGGATCCCGGCGCGCACGCCGCTGGAGCTGCGCGACCGGGCGATGCTGGAGCTCGCCTACTCGTGCGGGTTGCGCTGCGAGGAGATCGTCAACCTCGACGACGGGGCCCTCGACCACGAGACCGAGCAGCTGCGCGTGCTTGGCAAGGGCTCGAAGGAACGGTTGCTGCCGGTCGGCGAGCCGGCGCAGTTGGCGCTTCGCCGCTACATGGAGCGCGGGCGCCGGGCTCTCGCCACCGACCCTCGAGAGCGCGCCCTGTTCCTCTCCAAGAGCGGCCGCCGGCTCTCCAACTCCGACGTGACCCGTCGCCTCGGCCTCTGGACCCGCGAGGCGGCGCTGGCCGGCGGCATATCCCCCCATGCCCTGCGCCACTCGTTTGCAACCCACCTGTTGGAAGGTGGAGCCGACCTGCGTACCATCCAGGAGCTGCTCGGCCACTCCTCGATCTCCACCACCCAGGTCTACACCCGTGTCGACGCCGCCCGCCTGCGCGACACTTATGCAGCCACGCACCCGCGAGCATGAACTCGAAAACCTCCCAGCGACCCTAGAATCGGCAACCCATGGAAACCGGAGTCAAAGAGGTAGAGCTCCGCGACCTATGGCGTCGCTACAAGGGGGAAGGCGACTCCGCGGCGCGCGAGCGGCTGGTGGTGGCGTACTCGCCGATGGTCAAGTTCGTCGCCGGTCGCCTCGGGGCGGGCCTGCCCTCCCACGTCGACGACGTCGACCTCATCTCCTACGGACTGATGGGCCTGATCGGCGCGATCGAGCGCTTCGAGCCCGAGCGCGGGATCAAGTTCGAGACCTTCGCGATGACCCGCATCCGCGGCGCGATCATCGACGAGCTGCGCTCGCTGGACTGGGTGCCGCGCTCGGTCCGCTCGCGCGCCCGCGAAATCGAGACCGCGCAGGCGAAGCTCGAGCACGAGCTGCAGCGGGCGCCCTCCGAGGTCGAGCTGGCCGGCAGGCTGAAGATGAGCGAGGAGGACCTGCAGGCGGCGCTGCTGGAGATCGCCAATTCCTCGGTCTACGCACTCGACGAGCTGTGGACGGTCTCCGACTCCTCCGGCGACCAGGTCTCCCTGCTCGACACGATCGCCGACGAGGCTGCCCCCGACCCACAGGAGGCGCTTGCCACCAGCGAAGTGAAGGAGCGCCTCGGCGAGGCGATCGCCTCGCTGCCGGAGCGCGAGCAGCTGGTCGTCGCCCTCTACTACTACGAGAACCTGACCCTGCGGGAGATCGGCGAGGTCCTCGGGGTCACCGAGTCGCGCGTCTCCCAGCTCCACACCAAGGCGGTGATGCGGTTGAAGTCTGGACTGCAGGCGGTGTAGCTTCTCCATGTGCCTCATCGGGCTGTTGATCGGATTCGCAACGTCGCCCTGATCGGCCACCGGGGCGGCGGCAAGACGAGCCTCCACGAGGCGATGTTGTTCGAGGCCGGGGCGATCAACCGACTGGGCACGGTCGCCGACGGCTCGACGGTCTCCGACCACGAGCCCGACGAACGGGCTCGGGCGATGTCGATCGGCGCCTCGCTTGCCTGCTTCGAGTACGGCGGGCGCGAGATCAACCTGATCGACACTCCGGGTGAGCCGAGCTTTGTCGCCGATGCCGCCGCCTCGCTGCGCGTCGTCGACGCTGCGGTCGTCGTCGTCAACGGTGTCAACGGGGTCGAGGTCAACACCGAACGGCTCTGGGAGCGGGCCGACGCCGACGGCCTGGCTCGCCTCGTCTTCGTCAACATGCTCGATCGCGAGCGAGCCGACTTCTTCGCCGTCCTCGAAGCGCTCAAGGCCGCCTTCGGCCCACACGTCGTCGCCACCGAGATCCCGATCGGGGTCGAGAGCGAGGTGCGCGGCGTGATCGACCTGATCGACATGGAGGCGTTCCTCTATGAGGGCGCCGGCCGCGGCAGCTGCCAACGGGTCGAGGTGCCGGAGGAGCTGCGCGCCCAGGCCGAGGAGTACCGAGAGAAGCTGATGGACGAGGTGGCGGAGAACTCCGACGAGCTGATGGAGCGCTACCTCGACGGCGAGGCGATCGACCACGACGAGATCGTCAGGGCGCTGAAGCAGGGAGTTACCGCCGGGCGGCTGTTCCCGGTCACCTGCGGGGTCGCGACCAGGAACCTCGGCACCAACCGGCTGCTCGACGCCCTGGTCGAGGACCTGCCCTCGCCGGCGATGCGCGGGCCCATCGCCGCGGTCGGCGCCGGCGAAGAGCCGGTCGAGATCGAGCCCGACGAGGACGGGCCGCTGGTGGCCTACGTCTTCAAGACCGTCGCCGACCCCTACACCGGCCGGGTCAACCTCTTCCGCATATACCGCGGCACGCTGCGCTCCGACTCCCATGCGGTCGACGTCACCCGTCATCACAAGGAGCGGATCGGCCAGCTCTCCCAGGTGCTGGGCCAGGAGCTGCGGCCGGTGGAGGAGCTGGGAGCGGGCGACATCGGCGCCGTCGCCAAGCTCAAAGAGACCCGAGCCGGCGACGTGATCTGCGCCAGCCAGGAGGAATTGTCCTTCGCCTCCCTCGATCTGCCCGCCCCGGTGATGGCGTTCGCCTATGAGCCGAAGTCGAAGGGGGACGAGGAGAAGGCGGCGGCCGCGGTGCGGCGGCTGACCGAGGAGGACCCGACCCTCGACGTCCATCGCGATGCGCAGACCGGCGAGCAGATAGTCGCCGGCCTGACCCAGATCCACGTCGAGGTCGCGGTCGAGCGGATGAAGCGGCGCTTCGGCGCCGAGGTCGAGCTGCATCCTCCGCAGGTGCCCTACCGCGAGTCGATTCGCACGGCCGCCAGGGCCCACGCCCGCTACAAGAAGCAGACGGGAGGGCGCGGCCAGTTCGCCGACTGCCAGATCGAGATCGAGCCCGCGGAGGACGGCGCCGGGCTGGAGTTCGTCAACGCGATCAAGGGTGGCTCGATCCCGGGCGGTTTCATCCCGGCGGTGGAGAAGGGGGTGGGGGAGGCGATGGCGCACGGCACCGTCGCCGGCTACCCGGTGAAGGACGTGAGGGTGCGCCTTCTCGACGGCAAGCACCACGACGTCGACTCCTCGGAGATGGCCTTCAAGATCGCCGGCTCGATGGCCTTCAAGCAGGCCATGGAGGAGGCCGACCCGGTGTTGCTGGAGCCGATCGTGCGGCTCACGGTGAGCTGCCCGGGGGATGTCGTCGGCGACGTGATCGGCGATCTCAACTCGCGCCGCGGCCACCCGCTGGGGATGGAGCCGAAGGGTTCGATGACCGAGGTGATGGCGGAGGCGCCGCTGGCCGAGGTGCTCGACTACGCGCCCGAGCTGCGCTCGATCAGCGGCGGTCGCGCCGACTTCGCGATGGAGTTCGAGCGCTACGACGAGGTGCCGCCTCACCTTGCTTCGAAGGTCGTGGCTGCGGTTGGAGTGGGCACGCCGGCCGCCGCCTAGGACAGGCCCGGCCATTGCTAGGTTCACGGGGTGAGTCTCGGGACCAAGCTGACGGTCAACGTCGACGGCGGCTCCCGGGGCAACCCGGGGCCGGCGGCGATCGCCGCGGTTGTGCGGACCCCCGAGGGCGAAATCCTCGAGGAGCGCGGTAAGCAGATCGGCAAGGCGACCAGCAACGTCGCCGAGTACCGGGCGCTGCTGCTCGGCATCGAGCTGGCGACGGCACTGGGGGCAGATGAGCTGGAGTTGGTTGGCGACTCCGAATTGATCGTCCGTCAGGTGAAAGGCGAGTACAAGGTCAAGAACGCGACGCTGCAAGAGCTGAACGCTGAGGTGAAACGCGCCCTGCGAGGGTTCGACCGCTGGTCGATTCGCCACGTCCCCCGCGAGCAGAACGCCGAGGCGGATCGGCTCGTCAACGAGGCGTTGGACGGCGGGTCGGGGGTCGAGGCCGTGGGGTCCAAAGCGGAGGTGGATGAACGCAGCGCTGCGTCGAGCCCGGACTCAATCGACCCAGGCGTCGAGATCGGCCACGTCCACCTCAAGGTCGCCGATCTCGACCGCTCGCTCGATTTCTACTGCGGGGTGCTCGGCTTCGAGCTCCAGCAGCGCCTCGGCGACGAGGCCGCCTTCGTCTCCGCCGGTGGTTACCACCACCACATCGGCCTCAACACCTGGTACTCGAAGGGCGGCTCGCCGCCTCCGCCGGATACCACCGGCCTCTTCCATTTCGCGATTCGCTACCCAACCCGCCGCGCCCTCGCCGATGCCCTGCGCCGCCTATCCGAGGCTGGCATCCGTCTCGAGGGGGTCGCGGACCACGGCGTCAGCGAGGCCCTCTACCTAAGCGATCCCGATGGCAACGGCATCGAGCTCTACTGGGACAGGCCCCGCGAGGAATGGCCCAGACCGGCCGGCGCCGAGGGCGTCGAGATGGTCACGCAACCCCTCGACCTACCCAATCTCCTCGCCGAGCTGGAGCCCTGAGCAGGGCTATACTCGCCCCTCCGCGCGGCTGTAGCTCAGTTGGCTAGAGCGTCTGCTTGCCATGCAGAAGGTCGAGGGTTCGAGTCCCTTCAGCCGCTTCCGTGTCCACTGAGCATCTCGACGTGCTGATCGTCGGCGCCGGGCTCTCCGGCATCGGTGCGGCCCACCACCTGCAGGAGCGCTGCCCGGGGAAGAGCTACGCGATCCTCGAGGCGCGGGGCGACCTCGGCGGCACCTGGGACCTGTTCCGCTACCCCGGGCATCCGCTCCGACTCCGACATGCACACGCTGGGCTACAGGTTCCGGCCCTGGACGGAAGCGAAGTCGATTGCCGATGGGCCGGCGATTTTGCGCTACGTCCGCCAGACGGCCCGCGAGGCCGGCATCGACGAGAGGATCCGCTTTCGACATCGCGTGGTGAGCGCGGAGTGGTCGACGGCCGATGCCCGCTGGACCGTGGAGGCGGAGCGCGCCGACACGGGGGAGACGGTCAGCCTCACCTGTGGCTTCCTCTTCGTCTGCAGCGGCTACTACCGCTACGACGAAGGCTATTCGCCGGACGCTCCCCGGTATGGAGCGCTTCTCCGGCCGCGTCGTCCACCCGCAGCACTGGCCCGACGACCTCGACTGCGCCGGCAAGCGCGTGGTGGTGATCGGCAGCGGCGCCACCGCGATGACGCTGGTGCCCGCGCTGGCGGAGGAGGCGGCGCAGGTGACGATGCTGCAACGCTCGCCGACCTACGTCGTTTCCCTGCCGGCGGAAGACGCGATCGCCAACCGCCTGCGGCGAGTGCTGCCCGACAGGGCTGTCTACGCAATCGTGCGCTGGAAGAACGTCCTGCTGCAGATGGCGAGCTACCAGCTCAGCCGCCGTCGGCCGCAGTACATGAAGAAGCTCCTGCGGCGCGGCGTGCAGCGGGCGCTGCCGCCCGGCTATGACGTCGACACCCACTTCAACCCCCGCTACGAGCCCTGGGACCAGCGTCTCTGCCTGGTCCCCGACTCCGATCTCTTCAAGGCGATCTCCTCCGGGGGCGCCGAGGTCGTCACCGACCAGATCGACACCGTCACCGAGAGCGGGATCGAGCTCGCCTCCGGCAGGGAGCTGGACGCCGAGGTGATCGTCACCGCCACCGGGCTGAACCTGCTGTTCCTCGGCGGCATGCGGCTGAGCGTCGACGGCGAGGAGCTCGACCCGGCGCAGGCGATGACCTACAAGGGCATGATGCTCAGCGACGTCCCGAACTTCGCCTTCACGCTTGGGTACACGAACGCCTCCTGGACGTTGAAGGCCGACCTGACCGCCGAATACGTCTGCCGGCTGCTCGCCCACATGGACGCTCACGGATACCGCCAATGCGTGCCGCAGGTCACCGACCCCTCGATCGTCAAAGAGCCGCTGATGCCGCTGTCGGCTGGCTACGTCCTGCGCTCTGTGGATCGGCTGCCCAAACAGGGCTCCAAGGAGCCGTGGAAGCTGCGCATGAACTACCCCCTTGACCTCCGGGCCCTGCGGTTCGGCCCGGTCGCAGACGACGCGATGCAGTTCTCCAGTCCCCCTCCGCCTGACGCTAGTCTTCCTCTCCGCTCTGGGCGCCTTGGCGGAGTGGCTACGCAGCGGCCTGCAAAGCCGTTTACACCGGTTCGATTCCGGTAGGCGCCTCTACGTAGCCGCCCGGCGGCTCGCGGCTGGTTTGCCGGAGGGCATGTGTCAGGCTGAAGGCCATGAGCGTCGAGACGGTCAGCGAACCGGTGGGGGTCGCCGGCGCCACCTTGCCCGAGGACCACGTGATCGTTCTCTTCGGTGCGACCGGCGACCTGGCGCGGCGCAAGCTCCTGCCGGGCATCTTCCATCTTGCCGAGGCCGGGCTGATGCCGGAGCGTTTCGTCCTCATCGGAGCCTCGCGCAGCATGCTGGAGGACGACGAGTTCGTCGAGATGGCGCGGGTGGCCGTCGAAGGGTCGGGCCGCAGGTCCACGATGGACGGCTCCTGGGGCCGCTTCGCCGCCTCGCTCCGGTTCGCCGGGCTCGGGGATGGCTACGAGGCGCTCGGCGCGGCGGTGACTCGCGCGCGCGAGGAGCTCGGCGGCGAGCCGCGCCTCCTGCACTACCTGTCGCTGCCGCCGATGGCCGCCGCCGGTACGGTCGAGGCGCTCGGCCGCCTCGGCCTCGGCGACGGAGCCCGGGTGATCATGGAGAAGCCGTTCGGGGTCGACCTCGCCTCCGCCCGTGCGCTCGACGCGCGGGTCCACTCGGTCTTCGACGAGAGCCGGGTTTTCCGGATCGATCACTACCTCGGCCGCGAGGCGGTCCAGAACCTGCTCGCGGTCCGCTTCGCCAACGGCATGTTCGAGCCGGTCTGGAACCGCTCTCACATCGACCACATTCAGATCGACGTCCCCGAGACCCTCTCGATCGGGATGCGCGCCGACTTCTACGAGCAGACCGGCGCCTTTCGCGACATGGTCGTTACGCACATGTTCGAGGTGCTCAGCTTCGTCGCGATGGAGCCGCCGACCTCACTGCGCCCGAAGTCGCTGATGGCCGAGCGGCAAAAGGTCTTCGACTCGATGCTGCCGCTGGCGCCCGGCGACGTGGTTCGCGGCCAGTACGCCGGCTACCGCGAGGAGGAGGGCGTCGTCCCCGGCTCGGAGACCGAGACCTTCGTCGCGCTGCGGGCATTCGTCGACAACTGGCGCTGGGCGGGGGTGCCGTTCTACCTGCGCTCGGGCAAGCGCATGGCGGAGAGCCGTCACCTGCTCACGGTCGCCTTCAAGCAGCCGCCGCGCCGCATGTTCCCGCTCGACTGCGGCCGGCTGGCGGAGTCCTTCGGCCACGACCACCTCACCTTCGAGCTCGGCGATCCCGGCACGATCTCAGCCAGCTTCCTGGCCAAGGTCCCCGGCCCGGCGATGCGGCTCGGCGAAGCCCACATGAACTTCAGCTACGCGACGACCTTCGGCGGCTCCGAGCAGGCGCTAGAGCCCTACGAGCGGCTCCTCCGCGACGTTCTCGTCGACGACCGCACCCTGTTCACCACCTCGGAGGCAATCGAGCGCCTCTGGGAGATCTCGGAACCGATGCTGCAGGCGCCGCCCCCGGTCCAGCCCTACGAGCCGGGCTCATGGGGCCCAAAGTCGATCGACGCTCTGATCGAGCCGCGCCACTGGCATCTGCCCAGCGACCACGTCTAGCACGGAGCGGAACGGAAAAGGGCCCCGTGAGGGGCCCCTTGGTTCCGAAGGACGTACCACCAGGTAGATCGAAGTCCGCTGGCTCGTCAGTCCTCAAGCTTTGAAGTCTTAGATACCTAGATAAACACGGCGTAAGCGTGAAAGTTTCAGTTGTTGCATCGGACCTTGCAGCGAGGGACTTGAGCTGGCAGCTTCCAATCCGTCGCTCTGTCAACGGGCGTTCTACGTTCTACTGCGGGCACCGGACCGCGCTGCTGCGCTGCTAGATTCAGAATCTCCGGGCGCATAGCTCAGTTGGGAGAGCGCCGCCTCGACAAGGCGGAGGTCACTGGTTCGAGCCCAGTTGTGCCCATCCCGTGATCGGCACCTACGTAGCCGCGCTGGTGGTGTGCGGAGCATCGCTGGCGATCGGACAGGCGGCGATCGGCCTCTGTGGGGCACGGAAGTGGTCGTGGCTGTCTCCCGCGGTGGGGCTGGCGCTGCTCTGTGCCGTGTGCTGGGGAACGGTGCGGTTGCCGGGGAACGGGACGCTCTCGGCGATCGCGGCGCTGGCCCTCGCAGTCGCGGCTGTGGCCTTCCTGCGGGGGCGGGTCGAGGGAGCGGGAGAGGCGATGCGGGCAGGAGCCCCGGTCGCCGTCCTTGCGCTGGCAGCGGCCTCGCTGCCATTTGCCGTCGAAGGCCATTTCGGCATCCTCGGCACCGGCCTCAACCCGGACATGTCGCAGCACCTCTTCGCCGCCGACCGCCTCGCCCACGGCCAGGGCTCCCAGCTCCTGCACCAGGGTTACCCGCTCGGCCCTCACTCCATCGTCGTGGCCTTGAACAAGGGGCTCGGCATCGGCCTCGTCCAGGGCTTCGGTGGCCTCACCGTCGCCGTGGCCGTCCTCGCCCCCCTCACCGCTCTGGCAGCCTTCGCCGACCTCCCGCCGCTGCGCCGAACCGCCGGCGCGCTCCTCGTCGGCCTTCCCTACATGGTCGCCTCCTATTTCGCCCAGGGGGCCTTCAAGGAGACGATGGAGGCCCTCTTGGTCCTCGCCTTCGTCCTGGCCCTGCGCGAGAGCACGAAAAAGGGCTGGGTTGGGAAACCGCTGCGACTCGTTCCGGCAGCCCTGATAGCCGTCGGCACCGTCTACACCTACAGCTTCCCCGGCCTGATCTGGCCGATGGGAACCGCTGTGCTCTGGGCCGTCGTGGAATTTGCCATGAGCCGCTACCGCTCGTCCGGGGGTGGCACGGGGAGGGGGCCGAGAACGGACGCCCCGCGCCCGCCCGCAGGCCCCCTCCCCGTGACAGGACCCGCGGTCGCGGGCTCCGTCCTTCTGGCTGTTCTTGTCCTTCTGGTGCTCACCGCCCCCGAGCTCGGCCGGATGATCGACTTCCACAGCTTCGAGACCTTCGACCCCAACGGCCCCGGTCTCGGCAACCTCTTCGGCCAGGTCTCGCCCTTCGAGGCGCTCGGCATCTGGCCCTCGGGTGACTTCCGCCTCGCGCCCGGCGACGGCGCGATGCCGGCGGCCGGCTACTACCTGGGGGCCACCTTCGCGTTGGCGCTCCTGCTCTACGGCCTCGTGCGCTGCTGGCGACGGCGCGAGACCGCGATCGTCTCCGGCCTCGCCGCGGTCGCGGTCGCCTACGCCGTCGCTCGGATCGGCGGCACTCCCTACACCGCTGCCAAGGCGATCGAGATCGCCGCGCCGCTGTGCACTCTCGTCATCCTCATCCCGCTGCTCGGCGCAGGGAGCAGCGATTGGCGCTTTCTTCGGCATAGAGCCGAACAAAGCGCCAATCAGCTCGGAGGGCCCAGCACGAAAGCACCGCTCACCGGTCTGGCGACAGCCCTCTACTTGCTCCTCGCGGGGGGCTGTTCGCTGCTTGCCCTGGCCAACGCGCCGATCGGGCCGGTGTCCTACTCGCCTGCCCTCACCGAGCTGCGCCCACTCATCGCCTCCGGCTCGACCCTCGTGCTCGCCGCGCCGCGCCTGCTCCAGAAGGAACACGGAGAGCGCTACATCGTCTGGGAGTTGCGCGGCGGCCGGGTCTGCATCGGCGTTGCGGGTCGCCTTGGCGGAGCGCCACCGGGGGTCCGCTTTGTGATCGTTGAAGGCTCGCCGACGCGGCCACCGTTTCCTGGCCTGCGCCTGCTCCACCGCGGCGACCCCTACTTGCTCTGGGAAAGAACGGCCCCGGTGCGTGGTCACGGCCCCTGCCCGCTGATCGAGGTCCGCCACGCGCGTCAGGGCCCCGTTCGGTAGGTCGAGTGACGACTTTTCCACCCTATAGGGGGGACAACTCGACACTCGGCGGCGTGGGCTCGCAGGCGACACCGTAAGTAGCATGGGCCGCATCGAGGCCACGACGCGCAAGATCACCGTAAACCTGCCCGACGGCACGCCGTTGGAGCTGCCCGCCGGCGCCAGCGGCGCCGACGCCGCCGCCGCGATCGGGCCCGGCCTGGCCAAGGCCGCGCTGGCGATCCGGGTCGACGGCGAGCTGCGCGATCTCTCCGCACCTCTCCCGGACGGTGTCGAGATAGCGATCCTCACCGACCGCGACCCCGAGGCGCTGGAGCTGATCCGCCACGACGCCGCCCACGTGATGGCCGAGGCGGTCCAGGAGCTGTACCCGGGGACCAAGGTGACGATCGGGCCGGCGATCGAGAGCGGCTTCTACTACGACTTCGACTTCCCCGACGAGGTCAAGGTCACCGACGCCGACCTCGAGCGGATCGAGGAGGCGATGCGCGCCCACATCGCCGCCGACGAGGAGTTCTCCCGCCGCGACGTCCCGGTCGCCGAGGCGATCGAGGTCTTCGAGGCCCAGGGCGAGGACTACAAGGTCGAGCTGATCGAGGACCTGGTTCGCGACGAAGGCGTCGAGACCGTCTCCCTCTATCGCAACGGCCCCTTCGAGGACCTCTGCCGCGGCCCGCACGGCCCCTCGACCGGCCGCATCAGGGCGGTCAAGCTCAACTCGCTCGCCGGCGCCTACTGGCGCGGCGACGAGAAGCGCCAGATGCTGACCCGTATCTACGGCACCGCCTTCTTCTCCAAGAAGGACCTCGAAGCCCACCTGGAGCGGATCGAGCAGGCGAAGGCGCGCGACCACCGCCGGCTCGGCCCCCAGCTCGGCCTCTTCATGCTGCGCGAGGAGGCGCCCGGGATGCCGTTCTGGCTCCCCAACGGCACCACCCTGCTGCACCTGATCGAGGACGAGGTGCAGGCGCAGCTGCGCAAGCGCGGCTACCAAGAGATCGCGACCCCGCAGGTGCTCGACGAGGAGCTGTGGCACCGCTCCGGGCCACTGGGACCACTACAGCGACGACATGTACTTCATGGAGGTCGACGAGCGCCGCTTCGCCCTGCGGCCGATGAACTGTCCGGGCGCCTGCCTCGTCTACGGCTCCGAGCGCCACTCCTATCGTGAGCTGCCGCTGCGCCTCGCCGAGTTCGGCCGCGTCTCTCGCAACGAGCGCGAGGGCGTCCTGCACGGCCTGCTGCGGGTGCGCGCCTTCACCCAGGACGACGCCCACGTCTACTGCACCGAGGAGCAGATCACCGACGAGGTCGCCGATATCTGCGAGGCGATCGACGAGCTCTACGCGCGCTTCGGCTTCGACGACGTGCAGGGTCGAGCTCTCGACCCGGCCGGAGAAGTCGATGGGGACCGAGGAGCAGTGGGCGAAGGCCGAGGCGGCGCTGACTGCGGCGCTCGACCGCCAGGGTCGCGAGTACGAGCTGAACCCCGGCGACGGCGCCTTCTACGGGCCGAAGATCGACTTCCACGTCACCGACGCGCTCGGCCGCTCCTGGCAGTGCGGCACCTGCCAGCTCGACTTCCAGATGCCGGAGCGCTTCGACCTCTCCTACGTCGGCGCCGACGACGACCGCCCACCGCCCGGTGATGATCCACCGCGCCCTGCTCGGCTCGATGGAGCGCTTCGCCGGGATCCTGATCGAGCACTACGCCGGCCGCTTCCCGGTCTGGCTGGCGCCGGTGCAGGCGATCGTGCTGCCGGTCTCCGACCGCCACAACTCCTACGCGAGCCGCGTCGCCGCGGAGCTGCGCGAGGCCGGGGTGCGGGTCGGCCTCGACGAGCGCTCCGAGTCGGTCGGCAAGAAGATCCGCGACGCCGAGCTCGGCCGCTATCCCTACATGCTGGTCGTCGGCGACCGCGAGCAGGAGGCCGGCGCGGTCGCGGTTCGCTCCCACGAGGAGGGCGAGCTGGGGGATGCGATGCCGGTTCGCGCCCGGATCGTCGCCAAGCGGGGCTGAGCCGCTTGCCAACGGCTCTGCCTCTATACTCCGCGCACTTGACTGCAGGCACGCCATACATCCCGCGCTGAGCGTTCCGTGCCCGCGTCCCTACCACTCGTCCTCTTGAAGCCCCACCTCACTTCGCGCTAGTGCCGGTTCCGCGCAGGTTCGATCGGCGCCCACCAGAGCGCGACACGACACGAGATCAACGAGCGGATCCGGGTGCCGCAGGTGCGCCTGATCGGCGCCGACGGCGAGCAGCTCGGCATCGTCGACACCTCCGAGGCGATGAAACGCGCCCAGGAGGCCGAGCTCGACCTGGTCGAGGTGGCGCCCAACTCGAAGCCGCCGGTCACCCGCCTGCTCGACTACTCGAAGTACAAGTACGAGCAGGAGCAGAAGCAGAAGGCCGCCCGCAAGCACCAGCAGCAGGTCAACATCCGCGAAATCAAGCTGCGCCCGAAGATCGCGACCCACGACTACGAGACCAAGAAGGGCCATGTCGAGCGCTTCCTCCGCCATCACGACAAGGTCAAGATCACGATCATGTTCCGCGGTCGCGAGCAGGCGCACCCCGAGCGCGGCCGGGCGCTGCTGCAGAAGCTCTTCGAGGATCTCGACGGGCTTGGCCGTGATCGAGTCCGAGCCGCTGCAGGAGGGCCGCAACATGAGCATGCTGCTGGCCCCCGGCAAAGAGGTGGTGAGGCAGGCCGGCGAGGCGAAGCCGGCCGAGGCTGAGGCACCGCCGCCGAGGTTGAGGACGCCGCCGCCGAGGCTGAGGACGCCGCCGCCGAGGCTGAGGACGCCGCCGCCGAGGCTGAGGACACCGCGGCCGAGGGCTAGGCGCCGGCGATGACGTCGGCGATTCGCTCGGCCGCGTGGCCGTCCCAGAGCGGGGGCGGCTCGGGGCGCTCGCCGCTGCGCTCGGCCAGCGCCGCCGGAATGCCGGCGATCGCGGCGGGCTCGAGGCCGAGCAGGGTGTTGGTGCCGGCGCGGACCGTCACCGGGCGCTCGGTGTTGTCGCGCAGGGTGAAGCAGGGGATGCCGAGGTAGGTCGTCTCCTCCTGGATGCCGCCGGAGTCGGTGAGGACGGCGCCGGCGTCGGCCAGCAGCGAGAGGAAGTCGAGGTAGCCGAGCGGCTCGCTCAGCAGCAGGCCCGGGTGCTCGGACTCGATCTGCTCCATCATCTTGCGGGTTCTGGGGTGGACCGGGAAGACGACCGGCATCTCACGGGCGAGGGCGGCGAGCTGGCGCACCGTCTCGGCCAGCAGCGGCCCGTCGACCAGGGCCGGCCGGTGCAGGGTGACGAGCACGAAGTCGCCCGCTCGACCCCGAGCCGCGCCGCGGCGCCCGCCGCGCGGAAGCGGTCTTCCAGCGCAACCAGGGTGTCGATCATCGTGTTGCCGACGAAGTGCATGCGCTCGTCGGCGATGCCCTCGGCGCGCAGGTTCTCAATCGCCTCGTCGGAGTGGAGGAAGAGATACTCGGAGAACTCGGTCGGCGACGATCCGGTTGACCTCCTCGGGCATCGTGCGGTCGAAGCTGCGCAGGCCCGACTCGATGTGGGCGACGGGGATCCCCATCTTGACCGCGGTCAGCGCCGTCGCCAGGGTCGAGTTGACGTCGCCAGGAACGATCACCAGGTCGGGCGCCTCCTCGGTCAGGACCGGCTCCAGCCGCTCCATCACCCGCGCCGTCTGCTGGGCGTGGCTGCCCGAGCCGACCTCGAGCATGTGGTCGGGGGCGGGCACGCCCAGCTCCTCGAGGAAGACCTCCGACATCAGCCGGTCGTAGTGCTGGCCGGTGTGGACGATCGTGTGGCGCCCATTCGGCAGGCGCCGGCGCAGCGCCGCGATCACCGGCGCCG
Organism: uncultured Solirubrobacterales bacterium; assembly: GCA_963749605.1. Taxonomy (GTDB): domain Bacteria; phylum Actinomycetota; class Thermoleophilia; order Solirubrobacterales; family 70-9; genus CAVVNN01. Next base: position 199,262 of record CAVVNN010000002.1, read on the forward strand.
TCTTGACGAAGTTCGGCCGGGTCCCGACCACGTAGACGATCCGCATGCGGGCGCAGCGTACCTGCGGCGCGGAGGGCCGGCGGCGTGTCTGCTTCAATACGCGTCCCGATGCCCAAGATGAAAACCCATTCCGGCGCCAAGAAGCGCTTCCGCAAGACCGCGACGGGCAAGCTGCGCGGGCGGCGCGCCTACTCGAGCCACATCCTCGAGAAGAAGTCGCCGAAGCGCAAGCGCCGGATGGCGCGGCCGGTCGAGATCGCTCCGGCTGACACCAAGACGGTGCGGACTCTGCTTGGAGGCGGCAAGTGAGCCGGGTCAAGCGCTCCGTCCACGCGCGCAAGAAGCGGCGCAAGGTGCTGAAGGAAGCGAAGGGCTACTTCGGCCGCAAGCACTCCTCCTACCGCTTCGCCAAAGAGCAGGTGCAGCGGTCGGGCATGTACGCCTACCGCGACCGGCGCAACCGCAAGCGCGATTTCCGCCGGCTCTGGATCACCCGGATCAATGCCGCCGCGCGGCTCGAGGGTATGAGCTACTCGCAGCTGATCCACGGTCTCGACCAGGCCGGAGTCGAGGTCAACCGCAAGATGCTCGCCGAGATCGCCGTCAACGACCGCGAGGCGTTTCGCCGATTCGTCGAGCTAGCCCGGGAGGGTGCGGCCGCCTAGCCGCACTGCACACCTCCACTTCCCGGGCGGGCCGCTGATCAGCGGCCCGTTTTCGTTCCAGGAGAAGAAACCGACCGAGAGAAACAAGAGAGTCCGATGATCGAGAGCCCCCACAACGAGAAGCTGAAGCTGGTCCGCAAGCTGCGCGAGCGCAAGCACCGCGAGCGCGAGGGGCTGTTCGTCACCGAGGGCGAGGACCTGGTCGAGGCCGGGCTCGGCCGCAGGCGTCGATCCGCTCTTCGTGCTCACCGCCGCCGGCAGCGGGCTCGGTGGCGAGGAGGTCGCCCCCGGGCTGCTGGCGGAGGTCTCCTCGCTGGGTTCGGGAACGCGTGCGATCGCGGTCTGGCCACAGCGCTGGGCGGAGCGGGTCGAGCCTCCCTGCCTCTACCTGCACGGTGTCGCCGACCCCGGCAACGTCGGCGCGATCGTGCGCACCGCGCACGCGCTCAGCGGCGGCACCGTGGTGCTCGGGCCCGGTTGCGCCGACCCGCACGGGCCGAAGGCGGTGCGGGCGAGCATGGGCTCGATCTTCGGCCAGCCGATCGCCAGCGGGCGGGGTGGGAGAGACGCCGGCGCCGCGGGCGGCACTGGTCGCCCACGGCGGCGAGGCTCTTGGAGCGATCGAGGCGCTGGAGACGCTCTGCCTCGGCGCCGAGCGCGAGGGGCTGCCTGCAGAGGTGCTCGCGCGACTGCGATGCCGAGGTGACGATCCCGCTGCGCCCGGGCGGCGCCGAGTCGCTCAACGTCGCGGCCGCCGCGGCCATAGCGTGCGAGCGGATATCGTCGCTCGCCATGTCGAAGGCGGAGCCCGATGCTTGATCGAATCGAGAAGATCAGGGCCGAGGCCGAGGCGGCGATCGAGGCGGCGATCGGCACCGCCGAGCTGGAGGAGCTGCGGGTTCGCTACCTCGGTCGCAAAGCCGAGCTGACGACGATCCTGCGCGGCATCGCCGACCTGCCCCGGTGAGGAGCGCGGCGAGGTCGGTGGCGCAGCCAACCGGGCCCGCAAGGAGCTGGAGACCCTGCTCGGCTCGCGTGCGGAGGCGCTCGACGTCGGCCGAGCTGCGAGGCGCGGCTCGCCGAGGACCGCGTCGACGTGACCCTGCCCGGCGCGCCCGTCGCACCCGGTCGGCCACCTTCACCTGATCACCCGCACCACGCGACAGATCGAGGACGTCATGGTCGGCCTCGGCTACCGGGTGATCGAGGGCCCGGAGATCGAGCACGACTACTACAACTTCACCGCGCTCAACCATCCGCCCGGCCACCCTGCCCGCATGTTGCAGGACACCTTCTACGTGCAGTCGCACCCCGACGTTCTGCTGCGCACCCACACCTCCCCGGTCCAGGTGCGGGCGATGGAGGCGCAGCCGCCGCCGATCTTCATGATCGCCCCCGGCAAGGTCTACCGGCGCGACTCCGACGCGACTCACAGCCCGATGTTCCACCAGGTCGAGGGCCTCGCGGTCGGGGAGGGGGATCACCCTCGCCGACCTGCAGGGGACCCTGCGCGAGGTGCTGCGGGCGATCTTCGGCGAGACGCGCGAGGCGCGGATGAGGCCGCATTTCTTCCCCTTCACCGAGCCGAGCGTCGAGTTCGACGTCTCCTGCTTCCAGTGCGAGGGGACCGGAAAGCTGATCGACGGGGAGCGCTGCAACCTCTGCAAGGGGATCGGCTGGATTGAGGTCGGCGGCGCCGGCATGGTCGACCCCAACGTGCTCGGCTTCGTCGAGTCGAATGGATACGACCCCGAGCGGGTCCAGGGCTTCGCCTTCGGCATGGGGGTCGAGCGGATCGCGATGCTGCGCCACGGCGTGCCCGACCTGCGCCGCTTCTTCGACAACGACGTGCGGGTCCTGGAGCAGTTCCTATGAGGATCCCGTACACCTGGCTGCGCGAGTACTGCGACCCCGGCGTCGCGCCCGAGGAGCTGGCCGAGCGGCTGGCGATGACCGGAACCGAGGTCGAGCGGGTGGTCGTCGTCGGCCCGCCGTCGGCGGAGAACTTCGTGGTCGGCAAGGTGGTGGCGGCCGAGCCGCACCCCGACGCCGACCGGCTGCGGGTCTGCACGGTCGACACCGGCGACGGCGAGCGGACGATCGTCTGCGGGGCGTCCAACGTCGCTGCCGGCCAGACCGTCCCGGTCGCGCTCCCTGGCGCGACGATGCCGGGTGGTCAGAAGCTCGGCAAGGCGAAGCTGCGCGGGGTCGAGTCCGACGGGATGATCCTTTCGGCCACCGAGCTGGAGATCGGCGAGGACTCGGCCGGCATCCTCGTGCTCGACGACGGCGCCGTGCCCGGTGCGCCGCTCGCCGAGGTGCTGCCTCTGGCCGAGCCGGTGCTGGAGCTGGAGGTGACGCCGAACCGCGTCGACTGCTTCGGCGTCTACGGGGTCGCGCGCGAGGTGCACGCGATCTCCGCCGCGCCGCTCTCCCCGGAGCCGTGGGCCGAGGACGCGCCGGCCGAGGGAACGGGAGAGGCGGCCGAGTACGCCTCGGTCGCGGTCGAGGTGCCGGACCTCTGCCCCCGCTTCACCGCCCGCGTCTTCACCGACGTCGAGGTCGGCCCCTCGCCGCCCTGGCTGCAGGCGCGGCTGGCGGCGGCCGGGCAGCGGCCGATCAACAACGTCGTCGACATCACCAACTACACGATGCTGCTCACCGCGCAGCCGCTGCACGCCTTCGACCTCGACAGGGTGCCCGGCGGCGAGCTGACGGTCCGGATGGCCACCGAGGGCGAGACCATGACCACCCTCGACGGCGTCGTGCACACCCTCGACGCCGAGACGGTGCTGGTCTGCGATCGCAACGGCCCCTCGGGGATCGCCGGGATCATGGGCGGCCAGGTCAGCGAGGTGTCTGAGGGGACGACCCGGGTCCTGCTCGAGGTCGCCAACTGGAACGGCACCAACATCCTGCGCACCTCGCGCCTGCTGGGCCTGCGCTCCGAGGCCTCCTCCCGCTTCGAGAAGCAGCTGCACCCGGCGCTCTGCATGCGGGCCCAGCGGATCGCTTCGCGGCTGATGGTCGAGCTGTGCGGGGCGAAGCTCGCCCCCGGGACGATCGACGTCGCCGGCGAGGTGCCTCCGCCGCACCGGATCGTCCTGCGCGGCTCGCGGGTCGAGGGCCTGCTCGGGATGCGGATCGAGCAGGGCGACCAGCTCGCATATCTGGAGCGCCTCGGTTTCGGCGTCGAGGCCAGGGGCGAGGAGATCGAGGTCGAGGTCCCGCCCGACCGTCACTACGACGTCGTCCGCGAGGTCGACCTGATCGAGGAGGTGGCGCGGGTCCATCGGCTCGACGAGCACCTGCCGACGACGCTGCCCGATACCGGCGGACAGGCGGGCGGACTGACGCGGGAGCAGCGGCTGCGCCGCCGCGCCGAGGACGCGATGCGAGACCTCGGCTTCGACGAAGTCGTCGGCTGGAGCTTCACCGACCCCGGCGAGGCCGGGCGGTTGCGGATTCCCGCCGGGGACCCGAGCGCCGAGGGCGTCGTCGTCGCCAACCCCCTCTCCGAGGAGGGGTCGGTGATGCGGACAACGCTGCTCGGCTCGCTGCTCGACGTCGCCGCGAGCAATCTGGCGCGAGGCGCGGATTCCGCCGCCCTCTTCGAGTCGGGGCGGGTCTACCTGCGCTCCGACGGTGCCGGCGAGGGGCCGCTGTCCGGGCACTTCCTGGGCGAGCGCCCGGCGCCGTTCGCCGAGCCGCACCGTCTCGGCTGCCTTGCGGTCGGCCCGCTCGTCGCCAAGTCGTGGCGGGGCGGGGGCGACCCTGCCGATTTCTTCGCCCTCAAGGGCGTGCTCGAGGCCGTCGCCGGCCGTCTCGGCGCCGAGACGGCCTTCGAGCCGGCGCCGGAGCCCTTCCTGCACCCGGGCCGCTCGGCGCGGGTGCTCGTCGGCGGAGCTCCCGCCGGCTGGATCGGCGAGGTCCACCCGCTGGTCTGTCGGGTGTGGGACATTGAGCCGGCCTCGGCCTTCGAGGTCGGGCTCGCCGCCCTTGTCGAAGCTTCCACCGTCGGTAAGGAGGCCTTCGATGACGTCACCACATACCCCGCCGTTCGCCAGGACCTCGCCGTGGTCGTTCCGGACGAGGTCCCGGCCGCGCGCGTGCGGGAGGCGGTGCTTGCCGGCGGCGGCGAGCTGCTGCGCTTCGCCGAGGTTTTCGACCTCTATCGGGGCGAGCAGCTGGGCGAGGATCGCAAGAGCCTGGCGTTGAGGCTTGAGTTCAGGGCGGCGGACCGGACCCTGACCGACGAGGAGGTCGCCGGCCTGCGCAACTCGATCGAGGCCGAGCTGGAGAAGGTGGGAGGGTCATTGCGTGGCTGAGGGGAACGCACAACCGCTCGATGGCAAACCCGCCGCGCGGGTGTTGGTCGCCGGCGCCTCCGGCTTCGCCGGCGCGCTGGCCGCGCAGATCGTCTGGCGTCACCCGAAGCTGGAGCTGGTCACGGTCACCTCGCGCAGCGATGCCGGCACCCGGCTGGACCGCCTCTACCCCCGCTACCGGGTGCCCCTGGAGCTGACCGAGCTGGACCTCGGCGCGCTCGAGGACGTCGACGCCGCGATCGTCGCCTATCCGCATGGCGCCTCGGCGCCGACCGTGGCTGCGCTGCGCGGCCTCGGTGCGCTCGTCGTCGACCTCTCCGCTGACTTCCGCCTCCGCGACCTGCACACCTACGAGCGCTGGTACGGAGAGCACGGAGCGCCGGAGCTGCTCGACGGTGCCGTCTACGGGCTCACCGAGCTGTATCGGGATGCGCTGCGCGAGGCCGAGCTGGTGGCGACGCCCGGCTGCTATCCGACCGCCAGCGTCCTCGCGCTCGCGCCACTGGCGGAGCGGGGCCTGCTCACCGACGTCGTCATCGACGCCAAGCAGGGCGTCTCCGGCGCCGGCCGCGGCGGCGGCGACGCTATGCACTTCGTCTCGATGGATGAGAACGCCTTCGCCTACAAGACCGAGGGTCATCGCCACCGGCCCGAGATAGAGCAGGAGCTGGCGGCGCTGGGAAGCCCGGCGCCGGTCACCTTCGTCCCGCACCTGCTGCCACTCGACCAGGGCGAGCTGACCAGCTGCTACGCGCAGACCGCCGAGCCGGTTTCCAAGGACGAGGTCCAGTCTCTCTACCGGGAGCGCTACGCGGAGGAGCCGTTCGTCCACGTCGTCGACGGCCCACCCGGGCTGCGCGACGTGCGCGACTCAAACGAGTGCCATGTGTACGCGACTGTTACGGAGCGCGGTCGTGTGTTGGCCTTCTCGGCGATCGACAACCTCTGGAAGGGGGCTTCCGGCCAGGGCGTGCAGAACCTCAACCTGATGCTCGGCCTCGACGAGACGCTGGGGTTGATGTGAGCGGCGGCTTCTTCAGGTCGCGCTGGGTCGACGCTCCCGAAGGGGTCGAGGAGCTCGACCCCACCCAACTCGCGCCCGGCTTCCGCGCCGCCGGCGCCCACTGCGGGCTGAAGGGGGGCGGCAAGACCGACGTCGGGCTCCTCATCTGCGACGTCGAGGCGGTTGGCTCCTCGGTCCTGCTCACCCGCAATGCCTCGGCCGCGGCGCCGGTGCGGGTCTGCCGCGAGCGCTGCGAGCGTGGGGCGATCCGCGCCGCCGTGGTCAATTCCGGCAACGCCAATGCCGAGACCGGCGAGAAGGGATACGCCGACGCCGTGGCGATGTGCGACGAGGCCGCGGCGAAGCTGGGCCTGCGGCCCGAGACGGTCGCCGTCGCGGAGACGGGCGTGATCGGCGTGCCACTGCCAATCGGGACGGTGCTGGCCGGGATCGGCGAGGCGGCGGAAAGCCTTTCCGAGGGGGGTGGAGCCGCCTTCTCCGACGCGATCCTCACCACCGACCGCTGGCCGAAGCGCTGCACGCTGCGGGCCGGCGGCGTGACGCTCTCCGCCCAGGCGAAGGGCGGCGGGATGATCCAGCCGGGCTTCGCGACGATGCTCTGCTTCGTGCAGACCGACGCCGTGGTCGAGGACCCCGACGCCGCCCTGCGCGCGGCGACCGACGCCTCCTTCGAGCGGATCACCGTGGATGGGCAGATGAGCACCAACGACACCGTGCTCCTGCAGACGACCGGCGCGGCGGGAGCGCCGCTGCCCGCGGGGTTGCTCGAGGCCGTCCTGCTCCAGCTCGCGATCGAGGTGGTCGCCGACGGCGAGGGCTCCTCCCGGGTCGGCCGCGTCGAGGTGGGGGAGGCAGCCTCTGCCGCCGAGGCCGAGCGGGTCGCCCGTGCGATCGCCAACTCCCCGCTGGTGAAGACGGCGCTGTTCGGCCGCGACCCCAACTGGGGCCGGATCGCCCAGGCGGCGGGGATGGCGCTGGCCGGCGAGAACCTGGAGGAGATCGGCGCCGGCTCGATCGACGCCGCCGAGCTGGGCGAGGACGTGCCGGAGGCGGAGATCGGGATCCGACTCGGCCGCGGCGAGCACCGGGCGCACGTCTGGTTCTCCGACCTCGGCCACGAGTACGTGCGAATCAACGCGGAGTACACAACATGAGGAGGCGACCGTGAGCACCAACGTCGACACCCTGCTGGAGGCGCTTCCCTATATCCGCGAGTTCCACGGCCGCACCGTCGTGATCAAGTACGGCGGTGCGGCGATGCGCGAGGAGGAGCTGCGCGAGGCCTTCGCCACCGACGTCGTCCTGCTCAAGTACGTCGGGCTGAACCCGGTCGTCGTCCACGGCGGCGGTCCCGAGATCACCAAGCACATGGAGCGGCTGGGGATGGAGGTGCGCTTTCACGAGGGTCTGCGGGTCTCCGACGCCGACACCGTCGAGGTGGCGAAGATGGTCCTGCTCGGCAAGCTCAACTCCGACATCGTGCAGCGGCTCAACCGCCACGGCCAGCCGGCGGTCGGCCTCTCCGGCGGCGACGGCACGCTGTTCGAGGTTTCCCCCGTCCCCAACGCCGAGCAGGTCGGGTTCGTCGGCTCGATCGAGCGGGTCGACGTCGACGTCCTCAACCACATCGCCGCCGACTACATCCCGGTGGTCGCCTCCTCGGCCTCCGACCGCAGCGGCCAGTCCTACAACATCAATGCCGACGAGGCCGCCGGCAAGGTCGCCGCCGCGCTCGGCGCCCACAAGGCGATCTTCCTCACCGATGTCGAGGGCTGGCTCGCCGACGCCTCCGACGAGGCCTCGCTGATCTCGCGCGCGACGGTGGCCGAGGTGGAGCAGAAGCTGGGCGAGATCGACGGCGGCATGCGGCCGAAGCTCCAGGCCTGCGTCGACGCGATCCAGGGCGGCGCCCAGTCCGCCCACATCATCGACGGACGCAGGCCACACTCGCTGCTGCTGGAGCTGTTCACGGATGCGGGCATAGGGACCATGGTCATCCCATGAGCCTGAGCGACCTCCAGGCCCTGGAGCAGCGTTACCTGATGCGGACCTACCGGCGCGCGCCGGTCGAGTTCGTGCGCGGGGAGGGGGCGGTCCTCTGGGACTCGGAGGGCAGGGAGTACCTCGACTTCATGACCGGCATCTCGGTCTGCTCGGTCGGCCACTGCCACCCGGCCGTGGTCGAGGCTGTGCGCGGGCAGGCCGGGCGGCTGATGCACGTCTCCAACCTCTTCTACACAGAGCCGATGGCGCGCCTGGCCGAGCGCCTGGCGGAGTCGAGCCTTGGCGGACGGGTCTTCTTCTCCAACTCGGGCACCGAGGCGACGGAGTGCGCGATCAAGCTCGCCCGCAAGCACGCACACCGGCGCGGAATCGCCGAGCCCGAGATCGTCAGCTTCGAGGGCGACTTCCACGGCCGCACCTACGGAGCGCTTGCGGCGACGCCGAAGCTGGCGGAGAACCGTGACCTGGGCCCGATGCTGCCCGGCTTCCGCTCGGTGCCGCTGAACGACGCCGCTGCCCTGAGCGACGCGGTCGGCGAGCGCACCGCCGCGGTGCTGATCGAGCCGATCCAGGGGGAGGCAGGCGTTTACCCGGTCACGGACGAGGCCCTGCTCGCCGCCCGCCGGGCATGCGACGAAGCCGGTGCGCTGCTGGTCTTCGACGAGATCCAGACCGGAATCGGGCGGACCGGGTCGCTGTGGGCTTTCGAGCAGACCCCCGTGCGCCCCGACGTCCTCACCAGCGCCAAGGCGCTCGGCGGCGGCCTGCCGATCGGGGCCTGCGTGACGAGCGTGGAGGCGGGAGAGGTGCTGGAGCCGGGCGACCACGGCTCGACCTTCGCCGGCGGCGCCGTCGTCTCCGCCGCGGCGCTCGCGGTCCTCGAGATCGTCGACGACCCGGCCCTGCTGCGCCGTGTTCGCGGGCTCGGCGCAGAGCTGACCGGCAAGCTTCGCGCTCTCGACGGCGTCCGCGAGGTTCGCGGCCGGGGCCTGATGCTCGGGGTTGGCCTCGAGGAGGGGATCGATGCGGCGGCGGCGGCGGCCGACCTGCTCGACCACGGCCTCGTCGTCAACGTCCCCGAGCCCGGCACCCTGCGCCTGCTGCCGCCGCTGACGCTCGATTCTTCCCAGGCGTCGCGCGCCGTATCCCTGATCGGCGAATCGCTCGTAAGCTGTGACGTGGCATGAGCCGCAAGAAGCTCTCACCCGAGCCTTCGCCGCTCGGTCAAGACCTCGGCCGAGCGCATCGCCGCGATCGTCGCGGCCGCCGAGGAGGCGGCGTCGAAGGTGATCGACGACGCCGAGGAGGAAGCACGGAGCTACCTGGAGGACGCGCGGTCCCGCGCCGACCGCATCGTCGCCGAGCATCTTCGCTCGCTCGCCGACCGGCTCGACCCGCCCACCTCCGGCGAGCGCCGCAAGACCCACCTGAAGCCGGTCGAGCCGCTGGTTCCCGAGGAAGCCATCGAGCCGGAGTCGGCTGCCGTGTCCCGCGCCAACAGCGGCCCGGCGGGAGCGCGCCTGCTCGCGACCCAGATGGCCGTATCCGGCGCCAGCCGGGAGGAGATCGCGGCGCGGCTGCGAAGTGGCTTCGAGATCGAGGACAGCGCCGGGATCCTCGACGCGATACTCGGACCGGAGGGCTAGAAACCTGATGAACGAGGACCCGACGCGGATCATGGGAAGCGGTGGACACGGGCCCGACGGCGGCCAGCGTCACGGGAACACGCGACTGCTGATCGCCGGCCTGATCGCGGTCATCGTCGGCTTGGTCGTCGCCGTCGTCGTGATCGCCAACAACAACGAAAACGGCAACGGCTCCACGGTCTCGACCCCTGCCTCGGTCACCACCCTGCCCACGACCACCGGCTCGACGACAACCGGCTCCACGACCGGATCGACCACCGGATCGACCACCACCACGACGACGCCGACCACCACCGGCACCACGACGTCGGCCACCACCACTACAACGCCGACCACCACCAGCGAAGAAAACGGCAGCGGCGGAGTCCCCGCCCCGTAGTGGCGCCCGATCCTCCCGCACAGCTTCGCACCGCCGGCTACGAGGCGGACCCAGCCGAGGTCAACCGGGTGCTGCTGCTCTATTCCGGTGGCCTCGACACGAGCGTGATGCTGAAGTGGATCCAGGACTCCTACGAGGCGGAGGTGGTCTGCCTCACCGTCAACCTCGGCCAACCCGGCGAGGACTACGCGGCGATCGAAGACAAGGCGAAGCGGCTCGGCGCGCTCGAGTGCCACGTCGTCGACGCCCGTGAGCAGTTCGCCAAGGGCTTCGTCACTCCGGCGATCAAGGCCAACGCCCTCTACGGTGGCGGTTACCCGCTCTTCACCGCGCTCGGCCGCCCGTTGATCGCCCAGCTCGCGGTCGAGCACGCGCGCCGGACCGGCTGCGACACGATCGCCCATGGCTGCACCGGCAAGGGCAACGACCAGGTGCGGATCGAGGCCACCGTCGCCACCCTGGCGCCGGAGCTGCGGACGATCGCCCCGGTGCGCTCCTGGCAGATGGGCCGCGAGGAGGAGATCGCCTACGCCCGCGAGCACGGGATCCCGGTCAAGGGCGGCACCGAGGCCGCCCCCTACTCGATCGACGACAACCTCTGGGGGCGCTCCTCCGAGGGCCGTTGGATCGAGGACCTCGACCATGCGCCCGAGGACGACGTCTTCGGGCTCGTCACCCGGCCCGAGGAGGCGCCCGATCAGCCGGAGACCGTGACCGTGGGCTTCGAGGCCGGCGTGCCGGTCTCGCTGGGAGGCCAGCGCCTCGGCCTGGTCGACCTGCTCGAACGCGCGGCCGAGATCGGCTGCCGTCACGGCGCCGGCATCGTCGACCACATCGAGGACCGCATCGTCGGGCTCAAGGTGCGCGACATATACGAGGTTCCGGCGGCGGCGATCCTCCTCCCTGCCCACCAAGAGCTGGAGAAGCTGGTCAGCACGATTCACCAGAACCAGTTCAAGCCCGCGCTCGACCAGAAGTGGAGCTACCTGGTCTACGCCGGCCTCTGGTGGGAGCCGCTGCGCAGCGACCTCGACGCCTACATGGACGCGGTCAACGCGCAGGTGACGGGGGAGATCGGCCTGAAGCTGTTCAAGGGAAGCGTCCGCGTCGTCACCCGCTCCTCTCCCAACGCCGTCTACGACGCGTCGCTCGCCTCTTTCGCGGACTCGGGCGGACTCTTCTCGCAGGCCGCGTCGCCGGGTTTCATCGAGCTCTTCTCGCTGCAGTCGCGGATGGCGCATAGGCTTCGGCAACGCGGGGAAGAGGAGGAGGGCTGATGTCCGACACGATTGGAAGAGCCGCGGTCCGCTTCGCGCTGAAGTACCTGCGACAGCGCTACCGCCGCGAGATTCGCATCGGGGTGGGCGTGGCGGCGGTTGCCATCGGGGTAGCCGTTTTCCTCGCCGCCCGCAACGTTCCCGAGGGCTGAGCCGGTTCCGCAAGTTCCATTGCTGATTATGGTCAACTTGTGAGCGTTCGCTAACAGAGTCCGCTAGTCTCGCGCGCTTCATGCCGCGGAGACCCGCGACAGAGGCAGGGCGCATTCGACACCTGGCCGCACTCGCGTGCGTCGCCGGCGCCTGCGTGCTGTCGCCGGCCGCGCCAGCCGGGGCCGCCGGCGTCGGCGCGCTGCAGGCGAAGGTCGAAGCGGCGCGCGGCCAGGCGAGCGCTCTCGCCGCCGATCTGCAGGCGAAGCAGGGCCAGCTCGCCTCCGCCCAGCAGCGGGCCGCCGCGGCCTCCGCTCGCGAACGCCGGCTCAGCGGGCTGCTGGCGACGGGAGAGGAACGCGCCGCCATGCTCGCTGGCAAGGTGAGCCTTGCCAGGCGGCGGCTCGTCGCCGAGAGGGGCCACCTGCACCGCGCCCGCCGGGCGCTCTCGCAGCGCCTCGTCGCGATCTACGAGAGCGGCTCTGCCAGCGAGGCGAGCGTCGTGCTCGCGTCGGCCGACTTCAGCGCGCTGGCGACGCGGGTCGACTACCTGCAGGCGATCGAGAACTCCGACAGCGCCCTTGCGGCGCGGGTCGCGCAGGTTCGCGACACGGTGCGTCACGAGCTGGCGCTGGTGGCGGAGCTGAAGGCAAGGGCCGAAGCCTACGACGCGCGCCTCGCCACCGCGCGTTCGCATATCTCGGCCGTTCGCCAAGGCGCCGAGTCCGCCGCCATCCAGCTCCAGTCGATCGCCGCCGCCCGCCAGGCCTCCCTCACCAGTCTCAAGTCGAACATCGGCGTCTGGGTCGGCGAGATCCAGGCGGCGCAGGCCGCGGCGGCGGAAGAGGCCAGTCAGTCCTCCGCCGAAGAAACCGTCGAACGCTGGCTCGGCGGGCCCTACTCGATCCCCAGCTACATCGTGATGTGCGAGTCCGGCGGCAACTACGGAGCGGTCAACCCGTCGAGCGGCGCCGGCGGCGCCTACCAGATCCTGCCCTCGACCTGGCGGCTCTACGGCGGCCACGGCAGCCCGCAGGGGGCTTCGAAATCCGAACAGGACTCGATCGCGGCCCAGATCTGGGCCGACTCCGGCTCCAGCGCCTGGGTCTGCGGCGGCTAGCTTCGCCGCCGCCCTGCTCCTGTAAGGAAATCCGCGCGGAGATAGCGCGAAAGGCGCGCGCCGGCGACCGGTGGCATCTGCCGCGCTTGGCATGATCGCCGCTGACCCGTGAAAGCTCCCGCCGCCGTCCACCTGCACGCCCACAGCGAGTACTCGCTGCTCGACGGGGCCTGCAAGATCGACGCGATGGCGGCGCGCGCCGCCGAGCTCGGGCAGCCGGCGCTGGGACTCACCGACCACGGTGTGATGAACGGCGCCGTCGATCTCCATAAAGCCTGCCGGGCGCACGGGATCAAACCGATCGCCGGGCTCGAGGCCTATTTCGTCGAGGACCGCAGGGCGATCAAGGAGCAGGCCAAGTACGAGCGCAACCACCTCACCCTGCTGGCCGAGAACAACACCGGCTTCTCCAACCTGGTCAAGCTCACCTCCGCCGGCTTCCTCGAGGGCTTCTCCCGCGGCAAGGCCAACGTCGACATGGAGCTGCTCTCCCGTCACGCCGAGGGCGTGATCGTCCTCACCGGCTGCCTGCAGTCGCGCTTCTGCCGCCGCCTGGTCGAGGAGCGTCCCGATGACGCCCGCGCCCATCTCGACGACCTCGTCCAGGCCTTCGGCCCCGAGCAGGTCTACTGCGAGGTGCAGAAGAACGGCATCGCCGAGCAGGACAGGGCCAACGAAGGGATCGTCCGCTTCGCCCGCGAGCTGGGTCGCCCGCTGGTCGCCACCGCCGACGTCCACTACCTGCGCCGCGAGGACTTCGACAACCACGCGGCGCTGCTCTGCGTGCAGACCAAGTCGACCCTGGAAGCTCCGAAGCTGAGCTTCGACACCAACGAGTTCTTCCTCAAGAGCAACGAGGAGATGTCCGAATCCTTCGCCGAGTGGCCGGAGGCGGTTGCCACGACGCTGGAGATCGCCGAGCGCTGCGAGGTCGAGATCGAGCTGGGCAAGCTGCTGCTGCCCCGCTATCCGACCCCCGATGGCTCCGAGCCCGAGGAGATGCTGCGGCGGATCGCCGGCGAGGGGTTGCGAGGGCGCTACGGCGATCCACCCCCAGCGGAGGCCGTCGAGCGGCTCGAGTTCGAGCTCGGTGTGATCGAGGAGATGGGCTTCTCCTCCTACTTCCTGATCGTCTGGGACTTCGTCCGCTACGCGAAGGAGAACGGCGTCGCCGTCGGCCCTGGGCGCGGCTCGGCGGCCGGCTCGATTGTCTCCTACGCGCTCAGGATCACCGACCTCGATCCGCTCGCCGAGGGCCTGATCTTCGAGCGCTTCCTCAACCCGGGCCGCAAATCGATGCCCGACATCGACATCGACTTCTCGGTCCGTGGCCGCGAGCGGGTGATCCGCTATGTGGCCGAGAAGTACGGGCGCGAGTCGGTCGCCCAGATCATCACCTTCGGCACGATGGCCCCGCGTGCCGCCACCCGCGATGCCGCTCGCGTACTCGGCTTCGACTACGGCAGCGGCGACCGCCTCGCCAAGCAGATTCCCGAGCCGATCATGGGCCGCAGCCCCTCCTTCGAGGCATGCCTCAAGCCCGGTCAGGAGCTGCGCAAGACCTACGACGCCGAGCCGGACGCGAAACGGATCATCGACGTCGCCCAGGGCCTCGAGGGAATCATCCGCAACAACTCGATCCACGCCGCCGCCGTGGTGATCGCCGACCGGCCGCTGCACGAGGTGGTGCCCCTGCAGCTCGCCGAGGACCGCAGCGCCCCGGCCTTAAACGGGAACGGCAACGGATCGGGTAAGCCGGAGCGCCAGTACAAGATCGTCACCCAGTACTCGATGGGGCCGATCGAGGAGATCGGCCTGCTGAAGATGGACTTCCTCGGCCTGCGCAACCTCGACGTGATCGAGGACGCGATCGAGATCATCGAGCGCTCGCGCGGCGAGCGGATCGACATGGAGAAGATCCCGATCGACGACGCGAAGACCTACGCGATGCTCGCCAAGGGGAACTCGACCGGCGTCTTCCAGTTCGAGTCGGAGGGAATGCGCGACGCCCTGCGCAAAGTGGGGCCGACCGAGTTCGCCGACATCGTCGCCCTCGGCGCGCTCTACCGGCCCGGAGCGATGGCCTACATCCCCGCCTACGCCAAGGGCAAGAAAGACCCCTCGAGTGTGCGGTACCCCGACCCGCGCCTGCGCGCGATCACCGAGGAGACCCACGGCTGCGTCATCTACCAGGAGCAGCTGATGGAGATCTCTCGCTCGATGGCTGGCTTCTCCGGCGCCGAGGCGGACGACCTGCGCAAGGCGATCGGCAAGAAGAAGCGCGACCTGATGGCGACGATGAAGGACAAGTTCATGCAGGGCCTGGCCGAATCGAACACCGCCCCCAACGTCGCCAAGGACCTCTGGAAGCTGAACGAAGCGGCCGCCGACTACTCGTTCAACAAGTCCCACGCCGCCTGCTACGGGCTGATCTCCTACCGCACCGCCTACCTCAAGGCCAACTACCCGGCGGAGTACATGGCGGCGGTGATCTCTTCGGTGATGAACACCAAAGACAAGGTGCCCTTCTTCGTCAACCGCTGCGCGGAGATGGGCATCGACGTGCTGCCGCCCGACATCAATTCCTCCGACCACGACTTCGTCGTCTACGAGAAGGCGATCCGGTTCGGTCTCGACGCAGTCAAGAACGTGGGCCACGCCGCGGTTGAGGCGATCCTGCGCGCGCGCGAGGATGGCGGCGAAGTGGCTTCGATCTGGGACTTCTGCGAACGCGTCGACGCCCGCGCGGTCAACAAACGCGCGATCGAGTGCCTGGTCAAGTGCGGCGCGCTCGACTCGACCGGCGCCACCCGCAAGGGAATGCTGGAAGCGCTGCCGGCTGCGCAGTCGGCCGGCCAGAAGGCCCAGGAGGACGCCCAGCTCGGCCAGGGCTCTATCTTCGACTTCGGCGAGGACGCGGGCGGGGGAGGGGCGGCTGCCTCGCAGGCCCACCACCGGCCGCCGATCTCCGCGGCTGAGTTCGATCGCGCCGAGCTGCTGGCGCTGGAGAAGGAGACGCTCGGCACCTATCTCTCCTCACACCCCTTGACGGAGGTGCGCGACGCGTTGCGCGCCCGCGTCGACTGCAGTCTCGCCGAGCTCGGCAACCGTGCCGACGGCTCCTGGGTGACGGTCGGCGGGATCGTCGTCGAGCGAAAGAAGATCCGCACCAAGAGCGGAACCCAGATGATGTTCGCCACCCTCGACGACATCGAGGGCCAGGTCGAGATGCTGGTCTTCAAGGCCGAGGAGGCCGAGAGCGCCGCGGTGATCGCCCCCGATGCGATCGTCGTCGTCCGGGGCAGGCTCGACCACAAGGACCGCGGCGAAACCAAGCTCGTCGTCCAAGAGGCGGAGCGCTTCGAGCCCGGCAGCGAGGAGATCGCCCGTGCGACCAGGATCGCGAGCGCGCCGTCGGAACCGCTGCGGCTGCACATCGACGCTTCCCAGGTCAGCCCCGGCCTGGTCGAGGATCTGAAGGCCGTCTTCGAGCACCACAAGGGCGAAGCCGACGTCCATCTGGTGATGCAGACGAGCGAGGGCCCCCGCCGGCTGCGCTTCGGCAGCGAGTACAGGGTGCGCCCATCGAGCGGTCTGCGCGCGGAGTTGGGCCACATGCTGGGTCCGGACGCACTGGCGGCCTGAGGCCGTTTTACGGACCTTCCTTGGCCCTAGACTTCGGGGATGACCGTTACGCGCGTCCGAGCCGGCGAGTGTCGCCAGTGTCGCTCCTTCTGCGACAAGATGGTCGAGCCGCGCGGTTGCCTGGAGATCGGCTGCCGCTTCCTCTACAGCTATATAGACCGGTTCACCGGCGAGCAGTACGTGGGCTGCATGCAGAAAGTCTTCGGGGCCGAGGTGGCGCTCGACGCGGTGCTCGAGCCGGGCGGCTTCGGCGGGGTGAAGATGACCGGCGAGCCGCTACCCCAGTGCCAGTTCTCGGTCGAGCACGCCTACGAGGGGGGCGGCGACTCCTACGACTGCGTCAACCGGCGCTTCTTCGATTGCACCGACGACGGCCCAGAGGGACTGCGGGCCTTCGACCTGCGTGACGTCTGAAGCCGAACCGCCGCGACATCCAGCAGGAATCGCGACATTGTTTCGTGTAGGATCACGGGCCATGACTGAGACATCCGGGGTGGCGGAGGCAGAGGCGATGGTGGCCGAGGTGACAGGAGGCGGTGGGGACTCGGGGGACGGTCCCAAGTTCACCCTCGAGCTGAACCAGGACCAGAAGGACATTCGCGAGTGGGTGCACGGATTCGCCGAGGACGTCGTCCGGCCCGCCGCCGAGGAGTGGGACGAGCGCGAGGAAACCCCCTGGCCGGTGATCCAGGAGGCCGCCAGCATCGGTCTCTACAGCTTCGAAGCCCTTGGCCAGTTCTGGGCCGACGAGACCGGGCTGACGCTCCCGATCGCCAACGAGGAGCTGTTCTGGGGCGACGCCGGAATCGGCATGGCGATCATGGGAACCTCGCTTGCGGTCGCAGCGATCTTCGGGCAGGGAACCCCCGAGCAGATGGGCGAGTGGATTCCGCAGTGCTTCGGCACAGCGGACGACGTCAAGCTCGGGGCATTCTGCGCGTCGGAGCCCGACGCCGGCTCCGACGTATCGGCGATCCGCACCAACGCAAAGTACGACGAGGCGACCGACGAGTGGGTGATCAACGGCCAGAAGGCCTGGGCCACCAACGGCGGCATCGCCAGCGTCCACGTGGTGATCGCCTCGGTCGATCGCGAGCTGGGCTCTCGCGGCCACGCCGCCTTCGTGATCCCACCGGGCACGAAGGGGTGCGAGCAGGGCGCCAAGGTGAAGAAGCACGGCCTGCGCGCCTCCCACACCGCCGACGTGCACCTCGACGACTGCCGCGTCCCGGGCGCCTGCCTGCTGGGCGGCAAAGAGAAGCTCGACGAGCGCCTCGCCCGCGTCCGCGAGGGCAAGAAGTCCAAATCGCAGGCGGCGATGCAGACGTTTGAGGCGAGCCGCCCGACGGTCGGCGCCCAGGCCCTGGGCATCGCCCGCGCCGCCTACGAGTACGCGCTCGAGTACGCCAAAGAGCGCCGGCAGTTCGGCAGGGCGATCGTCGAGAACCAGTCGATCGCCTTTGCCCTGGCCGACATGAAGCTGGAGATCGACGCGGCCCGCCTGCTCGTCTGGCGAGCCGCCTGGATGGGCCGCGGCGGCCAGAAGTTCGAAAACGCCGAGGGCTCGATGTCGAAGCTGAAGGCCGGCGAGGTCGCGGTCTGGGCGACCGAGCGGGCGATCCAGATTCTCGGCGGCAACGGCTACACCCGCGAGTACCCGGTCGAGCGGATGCACCGCGACTCGAAGGTCTACACGATCTTCGAGGGCACCTCCGAGATCCAGCGTCTGGTGATCTCGCGCGCGATTTCAGGCGTGCACATCAAATAGGCAGCTGGCGCTGCTTTAGCCCTTCTCGGCGGAGCCGCTTGGCGGCTTGGACTTCTTTCCTGTCGGGGCCCTTCCTGTTCGGTCCCGGGGTCTCCAGCGTCGCAGGCAGGCCCTCGAATCGCGGCTCGGACAGGAACATGGCAAGGCCGCGCTTGCCCATCTCGCCCTTGCCGACGTTGGCGTGGCGGTCGCGGCAGGAGCCGAGCGGAGCGGCGGCGTCGTTGACGTGGACGCAACGAAGGCGCTCCAGCCCGACCTTCTCGTCGGCCTCGTCGAGCATCGCCGCCAGCTGGCCCTCGTCGGTGACGTCGTAGCCCTGCACGAAGAGGTGGCAGGAGTCGAGGCAGAGGCCGAGGCGCTCGCCGCCGCCCGCCAGCTCGATCAGCTCGGCGGTCTGGTCGAAGTCGCGACCCAGCAGGCCCCTGTGGCCAGCGGTCTGCTCCAGCAGCAGCGGACAACCGTCGCTGTCCTTCAGCGCCGCGGCGATCACCTTCGCCGCCCTCTTCATCGACGGTCCCAGGGCCTCGCCTTTCTGCGCACCCGGGTGCAGGACGACGCCGGCGGCGCCGATCTCGTCGCCGATCCGCAGCGCGTGGGCGAGCGAGCTCAGCGACTTCTTCCGCAGCTCGGCGTCCTTGGTCGCGCAGTTGATCAGGTAGACGGCGTGGATCACCACGGCTTCGACCGGCGAGGCGTCCATCGCCGCCCGAAAAGAGGCGAAGTCGTCGGGGCCGTATCTGGTCGGCCGCCACATCCGCGGGCTCTGGTGGAAGACCTGGATCGACTCGCAGCCGATCTCGGCGCCCCGCTCGACCGCCTTGTCCAGTCCCCCTGCTGTGGAAACATGCGCGCCGATCAACATGACCGAAGACCTCCGACTTAGGTTCGCTCCCTCGCCGACCGGTGCGCTGCACATCGGTGGAGCGAGGACGGCACTCTACAACTGGCTCGCCGCCCGCCACGGCGGCGGCAAGCTGATACTGCGGATCGAGGACACCGACCGCGAGCGCTCCACGGCGGAGAACGTCGAGCAGATCCTCGACGCGCTGCGTTGGCTCGAGCTCGACTGGGACGAGGGGCCGGTCTCGCAGGCCTCGAGGGCGGACAGTCACGGGACCGCCCTGCGGCAGCTTCTCGACTCCGGCGCCGCCTATCGCGACCTGGCCACGGCCAAGGACGTGGAGGCGTGGAAGGCCGAGCACGGGGCCGACCGCGGCTACCGCGGCGAGCCGACCGAGGAGTCCGGCGCGGCGGTGCGTTTGCGCGTGCCCGATCGGGGGGAGACGGTCGTCGACGACCTGATCCGCGGGCCGGTCCGCTTTCCCAACCGCAGCTACGACGACTTCGTCATCGCTCGTGGCGACGGCTCGGTCCTCTACAACTTCGCGGTCGCCGTCGACGACGCCGAGATGGGGGTGACCGAGGTGGTCCGCGGCGACGACCACCTCTCCAACACGCCCAAGCAGCTCCTGGTCCTCGCTGCGCTCGGCCACGAGCCGCCGCGCTATGCCCACCTGCCGCTGCTGCATGGCCCCGACGGCCGCAAGCTCTCCAAGCGCCACGGCGCCGCCTCGGTGCAGGAGCTGCGCGACGCGGGCTACCTGCCGGCGGCGGTCCGCAACTACCTGGCGCTGCTCGGCTGGGGGACGGGTGACGACACGACACTGATGTCGACCGAGGAGCTGGTCTCTCGCTTCGAGGTCGCCGACGTCGGCAGGGCGGCGGCAATCTTCGACGAGAAGAAGCTGCGTTGGGTCAACGGCCGGTTCATGCGGGAGATGCCGCTCGGGGACTACACGGCCGCGGTGGCCCGGCACCTCGGCCGGGAGCCGGACGAGCGGCTGCGCGCCGCCTGCGAGATCGCGCAGGAGAAAGCGCAGACCCTGGCGGAGGTCTGGCCACTGATCCGCTTCCTCTTCGAGCCTCCCGTCGATGATCCGAAGCCCTGGGCCAAGGTGATGAAGGAGGGCTCGCGGCAGTTGCTCGTGGCGGCGCGCGAGGCCCTTTCCGCCGCCGGCTCCTTCGACGTCGCGAGCGTCGAGACGGCGCTGTCTGCGCTGCCCGACCGCCTAGGCGTCAAGCCGGGCAAGCTCTACCAGCCGATCCGCGTCGCGATCACCGGCAGCACGGTCTCGCCCGGCATCTTCGAGTCGCTCTCGGCCCTGGGCCGCGAGCAGGCGCTGGCGCGGATCGACGCCGCGATCGAGCGCCTGCCGAAAATTGGCTAAACCGAACGTCCCTCAGTGCCGATGACGGATGCAGATGGCTTCGACCAAGGCCCACAGCAACGGAAAGGTCAGCGCGCATGACGTCGTCGGGAAGAGAAATGACGCCCATTCGGGCCCAGCCCCCGGCAGCCGCCTCGCCGAGGCGTTCGTGGCGGTCGAGCGCTTCCCAGTCCTGATCGAGTCGCGCCAGCGGGTGATCCAGGCCGCCACCGCCGAGACCTCCCGGGTCGGCGAGTTGGTCGACGCGGTCGAGTCCGACGTCGCCCTGACGATCGCGGTGATGCGCTTCGCCAACCGGAGTGGAGTGTCCGCGGGGGGTGTTTCGGGTGTTCCGGAGGCGGTTGACGTCCTCAAGCCCTCAGGGGTGCTGGCGATCGCCGGTACCGCTCCGAGCTTCGATTTCTTCGAGTCCAACGGCGGCTGGGAGCTGAAGCCGGAGCGCTTCCGCATCCACGCGCTTGCCACTCAGCGCGCCGCCGAGAAGGTGGGCAGGGCGACCGGCTGGGCCGAACGCGACGAGCTGGCGGTGGCAGCGCTCCTGCACGACATCGGGCGGCTTGTCATCTCGCGCCTGCACCCCGGCTTCAAGAATTACTTCGACGCCGTCTCCCGCACCCCCGAGCAGCGGCTTCGCGATGAACGCGAGCAGCTCGGCATCGACCACGCTCTCGTCGGTGGGGTGCTCGCACGGCGTTGGAACTTCCCACAGCGGATCGCCGTTGCGATCGAGCGCCATCACTCCGAGGACGCCGAGGCGTTGGGGGCGATGGTCGCCATCGCGGACATGGTCGCCCACTACTCCCAGGGGGAGGCCGTGGCGCCCGAGCGTCTGCGGCGGACTGCAGGGGCTTGCGGGCTCGATGCGGACGCGCTGCGCAACCTGCTCTACGAACTTCCCTACCCGCGCGCTGACGCGCCCCGGGTGAGCGAGCCCTGCCCGCTCTCCGCGCGTGAGCTGGACGTGCTCCGTCATCTCTCCGGGGGGATGGTCTACAAGCAGATCGCGGGCGAGATGCATCTCTCGGTCTCGACCATTCGCACGCACCTCCACAACGTCTACGGCAAGATCGGGGCCGTCGACCGCGCCCAAGCCGTCCTCACGGCCCGCGACAGAGGCTGGATATAAGGCGCCACCTCCCGCGTCCGGGGGCGGCTAGTCGATAAGCGACTCGCGCAGGGCTATGGCGACGGCGTGAGTGCGGTTCCTCGCTCCGAGGCGGGCGAGGATGTTCTTGGTGTGGGTCTTGACCGTCTCCCCGCTGAGGTCGAGCTCCCGCGCCGCCGCTGCGCTCGATTCGCCGTCGGCTAGGCGCTGGAGGATCTCGCGCTGGCGGTGGGTCAGCTTGCCGCGACTACCTTTGGGCGGGACGGCCGGGTCGACGAAGCTCTTCTGGGCGAGAGCGGCGTCGACCGCCTGGCGCAGCTTGCCGGGGCCGGCGGTGCGGGCGACGTAGGCGCTCGCGCCCGCCTGCATCGCGGCGGTGGCGAGGTGGCGCTCGGGCTGCTCGCCATGGGCGACGATTCCCATCCCGGGGGCGATCTCGCAGAGGGCGCGGATCGTCTCGTCGCCGCTCAGTCTCGGTCCGGCGCCGTTCGCCAATGCACCCGTGTCGACGATTGCCACGTCGAAGCTGCCGATGTCGCGGATCAGCTCCAACCCCTCCTCACGGCTCGCCGACTCGTGGATCTCGAACCCATCCCCGAGCGCTCCACGCACGCCGAGCCGGACGAGAGGGTGATCGTCGATCACAAGGCAGTGTGGCCGCTCGCTCAGGACTGCTTCCGATCTGCTCTGATTCGGCGTTGGCTCCGCCCCCGGCCGCGAAACCCCATCTGCCGATCCTAACCCAGCCGGGTCCGGATCGTGCGGTAGAAAGGGCGGCATGATCTCGATCACCTCGAAGTCCCGCTACGCGGTGGTCGCGCTGGCGGAGCTGGCCCGCTCGGGAGAGCGACCGGTGCCGATCAAAGAGCTGGCGGAGCGCCGCGAGATCCCCGACCAGTTTCTCGAGCAGCTCTTCTCCACCCTGCGCCGCGCCGGGCTGCTGACCAGCCACCGGGGGATGAAAGGCGGTTATACGCTCGCCCGCCTGGCCGACGAGATCACCGTGCTCGAGGTGGTCCAGGCACTCGACGGCAAGGTGGGACAGGAGGCGGATGAGGCCGGGGGCATCTGGGCCGAGGGGGTGACCGCCCTGCGCAAGGTCTTCGGCCAGACCACGATCGCCGACATCGCCCGGCGCGAGGCCGGGGCGGCCGGCTCCGGGATGTATTGGATCTGATGCGGATCGGCGGCGAGGCCTCGGCGGTCGTGGGCGGGACGCCGCTGGTCGCGCTGCGGCGGCTCGGCGGTGGCCTGGACGCCGAGGTTTGCGCGAAGTTGGAGTACTTCAATCCCGGTGGCTCGGTCAAGGACCGGATCGGGGTGGCGATGATCGATGCCGCCGAGGAGGAGGGGCTGATCGAGCGCGGGCGCTCGGCGATCGTCGAGCCGACCAGCGGCAACACCGGGATCGCCCTGGCGATGGTCTGCGCGGCGCGTGGCTACGAGCTGATCCTCACCCTGCCGGAGGGGATGAGCCGGGAGCGGGCGAAGCTGCTGCGCGCCTACGGCGCCGAGGTGCGCGAGACGCCCTCGCTGGGGGGGATGGGCGAGGCGGTCGAGCTCGCCGAGGCGATCCGCGAGCAGCGCGGAGCGTTCATGCCGCAGCAGTTCTCCAACCCTGCCAACCCCGAGGCTCACCGGCGCACGACCGCCGAGGAGATCTGGAGCGACACCGACGGGCAGGTTGGCGCCTTCGTCGCCGGGGTCGGCACCGGCGGCACCATCACCGGGGTGGGGCGAATGCTGCGGGAACGCGCCCCCGAGGCGCTGATCGTCGCGGTCGAGCCGGCGAGCTCTCCGATGCTCTCGCGCGGGGAGGCCGGTCCGCACAAGATCCAGGGCATCGGCGCCGGTTTCGTCCCCGCGGTGCTCGACCGCTCGGTGATCGACGAGGTGATCTCGGTCACCGACGAGGCGGCGTTGGAGACGGCCCGGCTCGCGGCCCGGCAGGAGGGCATCCTCGCCGGCATCTCGGCCGGGGCGAACCTGAGGGCGGCGCTCGACGTCGCGGCGCGCCCCGAGATGGCGGGCAAGCGGGTCGTCACGATCGTCTGCGACTCGGGGGAGCGCTACATGTCCCTACCCTTCTTCTTTCCGTAATGCCGAGCGCTTTGACCCGAGTTCTTCGAGAGGTTCGTTCCGACGTGGCTGCCGCGCGGGATCGGGACCCGGCCGCGCAGCGGGTTTCATCGCTGGAGATCCTCACCACCTGGGCTGGTGTGCAGGCGCTGCTTGCCCACCGTGTCGCCCACGCGATGCACGAGGTCGGCATGCCGCTGGCGCCGCGCGCGATCGCGCACGTGACGCGGGCCATCACCGGGGTGGAGATCCACCCGGCGGCAAGGATCGGCGCCGAGTTCTTCATCGACCATGGTTCGGGAGTCGTGATCGGGGAGACGGCTGAGATCGGCGATCGGGTGACGCTCTATCAGGGAGTCACCCTCGGCGGCACCGGCTTTCAGCGCGGCAAGCGACACCCGACGCTGGGCGACAACGTGACCGTTGGCTCGGGCGCCAAGCTGCTGGGCCCGATCGAGGTCGGCGACGGGGCGAAGATCGGCGCCAACACAGTCGTGGTCGAGGACGTGCCGCCGCGCTCGACGGTCGTCGGCAACCCCGGCCACCCGGTCAGGGTCGAGGGCAAGCGGGTCGAGGGCCCGGACGCGGACTGGATCCACCTGCCGGACCCGATTGCGGAGGCGATCAAGGGTCTCTCCCAGCGCATCGCCGATCTCGAACAGAGGCTCGCGGACCTCGACGGCGGGAAGAAGAGGGACGCCGAGGCCTCCGAGATCCACCCCCGCACCGGGCGCTCCTCGGCGGGCGGCTGAGCAGGGCCGGCACGGCCGATCCCCTCTCTATCCTCGAAGGCGATGCTGAAGACCGAGGGGACACCGCCGTCGAGCGCCGACAGAGCCCCCGAGGGCGCGCCGACAGAGCCCGGCGCGGACCGCGTCGAGCGCCTCCTAGCCGGGCTGAACAGCCCCCAGCGCGAGGCCGTGCTCCACGGCGAAGGACCGCTGCTGGTGATTGCCGGGGCCGGCTCGGGCAAGACCCGGGTGCTGACCCACCGCATCGCCTACCTGCTGGCGACCGGCGCCGCCCGGCCGGGCGAGATCCTCGCGATCACCTTCACCAACAAGGCGGCGGCGGAGATGCGCGAACGGGTCGAGCGGCTCGTCGGGCGCTCGGCACGGGCTATGTGGGTGACGACCTTCCACTCGGCCTGCGCCCGGATGCTGCGCGCCGACGCCGAGCGGCTCGGCTACTCGCGTGGCTTCTCGATCTACGACGAGTCGGACTCGCGGCGAATGCTGAAACGGTGCCTCGCGGAGCTGGGCGTCGACCCGAAGCGCTACCCACCGCGAGCGGTCCGCGCGAAGATCTCCGGCGCGAAGAACCAGCTGATCGACGCTGCCGCCTACGCCGAAACGCAGGGTGGCCCCTTCGAGGAAGTCGTCGCCGAGGCCTTCCCGCTCTACGAGAGACGGATGCTGGAAGCAAACGCGATGGACTTCGACGACCTCCTCGTTCGCACGGTCAACGCGATGGAGCGGTTCGAGGAGGTCCGCGATCGCTGGCGCCGCACCTTTCGCCACGTCCTCGTCGACGAGTACCAGGACACCAACCACGCCCAGTACCGGCTGCTGCAGCTGCTTGCCTCCGAGCACGGCAACCTGATGGTCGTGGGCGACGAGGACCAGTCGGTCTACGGGTTCCGTCACGCGGACATCCGCAACATCCTCGACTTCGAGCACGACTTCCCCGATGCCGCGGTGGTCAAGCTGGAGCAGAACTACCGCTCCACCCAGACGATCCTCTCCGTCGCCAACGCGGTGGTCGAGCGCAATCGCGAGCGGCGGCCCAAGCGGCTCTGGACCGAGAGCGCCGGTGGCGAGCCGGTGCAGCTCGCGGAGCTGGCCGACGAGCACGAGGAGGCGCGCTGGGTGGCGGGCGAGATCGAGCGCCTGGGCGAGGAGGAGGGAGTGGAGCGCTCCGAGGTCGCGGTCTTCTATCGCACCAACGCGATGAGCCGGGTGCTGGAGGACACGCTGGTGCGCTTTGAGCTTCCCTACCAGGTGATCGGCGGCACCAAGTTCTACGAGCGGACGGAGATCAAGGACGCGATCGCCTATCTCAGCCTGCTCGTAAACCCCTCCGACCAGGTCTCCTTCTCGCGGGTCGTCAACTCGCCTCGACGGGGCATCGGCAACACCAGCCAGGCGCGGCTCGCCTCCCACTCCAACACCGTCGGCCTGCCGATCTGGGAGGTTGCCGGGCGGGCCGAGGAGGTGCCGGGCCTGGCCGCCGCGGCGATCAAGGCGGTTTCCCGCTTCCACGAGACGATGGAGGGGCTGCGCGCAAGGGTCGAGTCGGCCTCGGTTGCCGAGCTGCTGGAGGCGACCCTGCACGAGAGCGGCTACCTGGAGGCGCTGGAGGCGGAGCGGACGGTCGAGGCCGAGGGGCGAGTGGAGAACCTCGAGGAGCTGGTCGGGGTCGCGGTCGAGTTCGACGCCAACCGCGAGCTGGAGGGGGAGAGCGAGGTCCCACCGCTGGAGGAGTTCCTGCAGCAGATCTCCCTCTACGCCGATCAGGACGGACTGCGCGAAGGGGAAGCGCTGATCACCCTGATGACCCTCCACAACGCCAAGGGGCTGGAGTACGACACGGTCTTCGTCGTCGGCTGCGAGGACGGGGCCTTTCCCCACATGCGGTCGCTGGAAGAGGGGGGCGAGGAGGAGGAGCGGCGCCTCTGCTACGTCGGCATCACCCGCGCGCGGCAGCGCCTCTACATGACCTGGGCCCGTGCACGGCGGCTCTTCGGCCGCTCCGAGCGCAACCTGCCCTCGCGCTTCATCGACGAGCTGCCGGCCGAGCTGACCGAGCGGCGCGGCGGAGCAGCGAGCGGCGCGGCGGCATGGACAGCAGGCGGCGGCGGGACGAGCCCCCTCCCGTCGATCGACCCCGGTCCGGCGCTGGAGCTGCAGACCGGCGACGACATCGTCCACGCCAGCTTCGGCGACGGCGTCGTAACCGGCGTCGAGCCGGACGGGATCATCGTCGTTCGCTTCTCCGGCGACGGCGCCGAGCGCAAGCTGATGGCCGACTACGCCCCGATCCGGAAGCGGTAGAGCCGGTGGCCGCGCGGATCATCGACGGCAAGGCTGTCGCCACCGTGGTGCGCGAGCGGGTGCGCGCAGAAGTCACCGCCTATGAGACCGAGACCGGACGTGCCCCGACGCTGGCCACCGTGATCGTCGGCGAGGACCCCGCCTCCCAGATCTACGTGCGCAACAAGCACCGGGCCTGCGAGGAGGCGGGGATACGGTCGGTCCACCATGGGCTCGCGGCGGAGACGACCGAGAACGAGCTGCTGGAGCTGATCGGCCGGCTCGGCCTGCATGAGGACGTTGACGGCATCCTCGTCCAGCTCCCGGTCCCCGACCAGATCGATCCGGACGCGGTCGTCGCCGCGATCGATCCCGGCAAGGACGTCGACGGGCTCACCCCGTTGAGCGCCGGGCTGCTCGCCCACGGCACGCCCGGCCTGGTTCCCTGTACCCCCGCGGGCGTGATGGAGCTGCTGCGCTACGAGGAGGTCGAGCTGGAGGGCGCCGAGGCGGTCGTGGTCGGCCGCTCGAAGCTGGTCGGGGTGCCGGTGGCGCGCCTGCTGCTGGCCGCCAACGCGACGGTGACCGTCTGCCACTCGCGCACCCGGGATCTGGCGGCGACCTGCCACCGGGCCGACGTGCTTGTGGCCGCCGTCGGCGTGCCGCGGCTGCTCGGCGCCGACGCGGTCAAGCCGGGGGCGGTCGTCATCGACGTCGGCATGAATCGCACCGACGACGGTCTCTGCGGAGACGTCGACTTCGATGCCGTCGCCGAGAGCGCGAGCGCAATCACGCCGGTGCCGGGCGGCGTCGGCCCGATGACGATCGCGATGTTGCTCGTCAATACCTTGGAAGCCGCCCGAGCCCGGGTGTAGTGTCGGCTCGACCCCTAGGCCCTGGAGGATGTGTAGATGGATGCAGACAAGCTGAGCACTGGGGAGAAGGTCGCGGCTGTCTCCGGGATCCTTCTCTTCATATTCATGTTCTTCGACTGGTTCGGCGTTGAAGTCTCGGGCGCCGGCGGTTTCTCCGGCAGCGTGCCCGGTGCCGGCGGGAGCGCCTGGGACGCTCTCGACTTCATCCCGATCGTCCTCCTGATTGCGGTCGTGGCC
Organism: uncultured Solirubrobacterales bacterium; assembly: GCA_963749605.1. Taxonomy (GTDB): domain Bacteria; phylum Actinomycetota; class Thermoleophilia; order Solirubrobacterales; family 70-9; genus CAVVNN01. The sequence goes on from CAVVNN010000002.1 coordinate 226,824, forward strand.
GCGGTTGGCGTGGCCGTCCTGCGCCTCATCGACTCGACCTGGGAGCCGCCGGTCTCGATGAACGCCGTGGTCGCCGCGCTGGGCGGGCTCTCGGTCCTCTTCATCCTGTTCCGGATCATCGACCCGCCGAGCTTCGGCAGCTTCGGCGGTGTCTCTGTCGATGGGACGCTGAAGTTTGGCATCTTCCTCGGCCTGATCGCGGCCGTGGGGATCGCCTACGGCGGCTATCTGGCGATGAAAGAGGAGGGAACCTCCTTCGGCGACACCGCCGACCGCCTCTCCGGCGGCGCTGGCGACGGGCCGAGCGGTGGACCGCCCCCTCCGCCGCCTCCTCCACCCTCGTCACCACCACCACCACCGCCTCCGCCACCCCCCAGCTCGGGGGTATAGGGCCTACGCCGCCGGGGTCTCCGCGATCCCGGCGGCGATCTTCTTCGAGAACGCGATCGCGGTCATCATCGGGTTGACCCCGACCGAGGTGGGGAAGAGGGAGGTGTCGGCGACGTAGAGGCCGTCGGCGCCGTTTACCGAGCCATCGGCGGCGCAGACTCCCTCGCGCGGGTCGGCGGCGATCCGCGCCGTGCCCATCGGGTGGAAGGCCTCGAGCCGAAGCTCGGAGGGCGCGAATGCGGTGGCCTCGAACTCGGCGAGCCGATTCGGGCGCAACACCGGCACCCGTCCGATGTTCGGGTAGACCTCAGTCGCCCCTGCCGCGAAGTGGATCTCGGCGGCGCGGGCGATGCCGAAGACGAGGCGGCGGGCGTCCTCGCCGCTCAGCCGGTAGGACATCCGCAGCGAACCGTCCCTGGCGACCCTGACCCGGCCCGCCGACTCGTCGGAGAGGTGGACGCCGATCGAGCCGATGCGGTCGAAGCGCAGCATCGCTTCCTGGTGCTCGCGCCCTGAGCCGAGCAGCCAGGCCCCGCCGAATGGCAGCGGGGTGAAGGTCGCCTCCAGCAGGACGCGCTCGCGCTCCCACTCGTCGACGTAGTAGCTCTGCATCACGCCCTTCCCAGCCGCGCACCTCCTCCTCGTAGCGGGCCCCGACCCAGCAGGCGGGGTGGATGTGGAGGTTGCGGCCGGCCTGACGGCCGCCGAGCCCGGAGCGCAGCAGCAGCTCCGGCGTTCCCAGAGCGCCGCCGGCGACGATCGTGGCGCGCCGCGCGCGCACCGTGTAGGGACGCCGCTGGCCGTTACCGGCGCCGCCGCCGGTGGAGCAGCGCACGCCAACCGTGCGGCCGTCTTCGACCAGGACTCTGTTCGCCTGCACGCCGGCGCGGATTCGCGCCCCCGCGGCCACCGCGCGCGGCAGGTAGCTGACGTGCATGCCGCGCTTGGCGTCGATCCTGCAGCCGAAGGGGCAGGAGCTGCACTGCACACAGTTGCCGGCGTTGCGGGAGATCGGGCCGCCGCTCGCCCCGATCGCCTGCGCGCCCTCCATCGCGAGTTGGCCGTTGCGCCCCATCCGCTCAGGGTCGAGCGGGGTGACGCGCAGGAACTCCTCGGCCTCGGCGAAGTCGGAGCCGAGGTCGTGCGCCCACTCGACGCCGTAGCGCCGGCGCCAGTGGTCGAGGACCGAGTCGGGGGCGCGGAAGCAGGTGCCCGAGTTGATCACGGTCGTCCCGCCGACCGCCCGCCCAACCGGAACGGGGATCGGCGGGCGCCCCTCGGCGATCGCCAGTCCGCCGTCGCGGTAGAGGGAGGCGATCGCCTCCAACGGGTCGCTCGGGTAGCTGTCGCGGTTGTAATGGCCTCCGCTCTCGAGCACGATCACGTCGAGCCCCGCCTCGGCGAGGGTCGCCGCGGCCGCGGCGCCGCCGGCGCCCGAGCCGACGATCACCACGTCGCACTCCTCGGCGTCTCCGGCCGGCGACGTGTCGCCCAGCGACCCGGCTGGCTCCGGCACCGAGCCGTCGGCCAGCCGGCAGCTCGTCTCGAGGCCGAGCCGCTCCTCGACCCGCGGGTCGATCGCGTAGCCGAGCGTCGTGAAGGTCTTGGCCATCAGCAGCAGCTCGTGATGCAGTTTGAGCCGGGAGTGCTCCATGCGCCGCAGGAAGTCCTCGCGAGCGGCCGGGTCGAGCCGGCTGAAGCGCCAGGGGAACGGCAGCCACTCGAAGGCGCGCAGGCCGAGCTTGATCCGAGTCAGGAGGCGGGGCGAGATCGAGGGCAGGAACTCGGCGACCGGGCCGGCCACCTGGACCTCGCGCTCCGCCGCCGGCAGACCGTCGATGCCCGGCGCCATCGCCGCGCAGATCGCGCTCAGGGTGCGCTGCTCAGCGGCGGAGAGCCCTGGCGGGCGCTGTCAACCGGGGTCGACCGGGCGGCCGACCCGACCCGCGAGCGACCACAGCCACAGAGCCAGCAGGGCGAGGAAGCCGTCGACTAGGAAGTTCAGGAGGTAGACGAAGACGTGCTGGTCGAAGAGGTAGAAGCCGAGCGAGCCGAGCGAGGAGGCGGTCTTGCCGCCGGCGAGGACGAGGAGGAACGGGCGGTAGCGGACCACGTCGGCCTGGGCCACGATGCAGATGCCGGTGATCACGACCATGTAGGCGAAGGCGAGCGCCAGCCAGAGCTGCTCCTGCGTGTGCGGCGCCCGCGTGAAGGTGCCGATCGAGTCGCCCAGATCGGAGATCGTGTCGAGGACGCCGCTGGGAACGGCGATGAAGAGGATGCCCACCACCGCGAAGCTGACGGCCAGGAGCCGCAGGCTCAGGACGACGAACTTCTCTGCCCTCTCTCCCCGCATGCGGCGGGACTTTAACTGGCTGGCTGGCCAGGTGGTGGCTGCGCCTAGAATCTCGCCGGTGATCGATCGGGAGCAGGTACTGCACGTTGCGCGGTTGGCTCGCTTGCGTCTCTCTGAAGAGGAGGTGGAGCGGATGACCGGGGAGCTGTCGGGCATTCTCGAGCACGTGGACCGGATCGGGAAGCTGGACCTGGAGGGGGTCGAGCCGACTTCGCACGTCGTGGCGCTGGAGAACGTGTTGAGGCCCGACGAGCCGCGGCCGAGCTGGCCGCGAGAGACGATGCTGGAGCAGGCGCCCGACCCGGTGGACGGGGCGTTCCGCGTTCCCTCGCCGCAGGCCGAGTCCGAATGAGCGAGCTGCTCGAGCTGAGCGTCCACGAGGCGCTGCGGGGGATCGACGCCGGGTCATTGAGCGGCGACGAGCTGTTCTCCGCCTACGTCGAAGCAGCGGCCGGCGATGAGTTGAACGCCTACCTGTGGCGGGCGGAGCCCGGCAAGCCCGGCTGCGCGGGCAGCGGCGACGGCCCGCTGTGCGGGGTCCCGGTCGCGGTCAAGGACATCTTCTGCACCGAGGGCGTCGCGACCACGGCGGCGTCCCGCATCCTCGCGGGATACAGGCCTCCCTACACCGCGACCGCGGTGCGGAGGCTGAGCGACGCCGGCGCTCGAGTGCTCGGCAAGACCAACATGGACGAGTTCGCGATGGGTTCGTCGAACGAGAACTCCGCCTTCGGGCCGGTCCTCAACCCATGGGACCGGGGGCGGGTGCCCGGCGGCTCCTCGGGCGGCTCGGCCGCCGCGGTCGCCGGCGGGCTGGCGCCCTGGGCGATCGGCACAGACACCGGCGGCTCGATCCGCCAGCCGGCGTCGCTCTGCGGGATCGTCGGGCTGAAGCCGACCTACGGCGCGGTCTCCCGCTACGGGATGATCGCCTTCGCCTCCTCGCTCGACCAGTGCGGGCCGCTGACCAGGAACGTGACCGATGCGGCGCTGTTGCTGGGGGCGCTGCAGGGACGGGACTCCTGCGATTCGACCTCGGTTGGGATCGAGGGCGGGGTGGAGCCGCCCACCCGCGAGGACCTGAAGGGCCTGCGGTTCGCGGTGCCCGCCGAGCTCGCGCACGACGCGATCGAGCCGGGCGTGCGCGAGGTCTTCGAGGCGACGCTGGCGACGATCGAGCGGCTCGGCGGCGACGTCGCGGAGACCGTGCTGCCCAACGCCGAGCACGGCATCTCCGCCTACTACGTGATCGCTCCCGCCGAGGCGTCGTCCAACCTCGCCCGCTACGACGGGGTCCGCTACGGGATGCGGGCGGATCTGGGCGGCGACCTGATCGAGATGTACGAGACGACTCGAGCCGAGGGGTTCGGGCCGGAGGTGAAGCGGCGGATCATGCTCGGCACCTACGCGCTCTCCTCCGGCTACTACGAGGCCTACTACGGGCAGGCGCAGAAGGTCCGTACCAGGATCGCCGAGGACTTCTCCGCCGCCTTCGCCGAGTTCGACTTCGTCGTCACGCCGACCTCGCCGTCGGTCGCCTTCGGCCTCGGCGAGAAGACCGACGACCCGCTGGCGATGTACCTCAACGACTTCTTCACCGTGCCGATGAGCCTCGCCGGGATCCCGGCTATCTCGATCCCCGCCGGCCTCGGCGAGCCCGCTGGCGGCGGGCCGCGGCTGCCGGTCGGCTTCCAGATCGCCGCCCCCGCGTTCGGCGAGCAGAAGCTGCTGGAGGCCGCCTACGCGCTGGAGCAGGCAATCGGGTTCGACGCCCGCCCGGGGGGCGGCGATGGCTGAGCTGGAGGCGGTGATCGGGCTGGAGATCCACGTCCAGCTGGCGACCAGGACGAAGATGTTCTGCGGCTGCGAGCTCTCCTTCGGCGACGAGCCCAATGTCCACACCTGCCCGGTTTGCCTCGCTCACCCCGGCGTGCTGCCGGTGACCAACGAGCAGGCGGTCCGCTACGCGCTGCAGATCGCCGCGGCGCTGGAGTGCGAGGTCGCTCCGCGCTCGATCTTCCACCGCAAGAACTACTTCTATCCCGACAACCCGAAGGCCTACCAGATCAGCCAGTACGACATCCCACTTGCGAGCGGGGGTCGCCTCGGCGACGTCCGCATCCACCGCGCCCACCTCGAGGAGGACGCGGCGAAGATGATCCACGTCGGCGAATCGGGTCGGATCCACGGTTCCGGCGCCTCGCTGGTCGACTTCAACCGCGGCGGCACGCCGCTGGTCGAGATCGTCACCGAGCCAGACCTGCGCAGCGCCGCCGAGGCGGCCGAGTGGGCGCGACTGCTGCGCACGACGGTGCGCCAGCTCGGCGTCTCCGACGTCAACATGGAGGAGGGCAGCCTGCGCTGCGACGCCAACGTCTCGGTGCGGCCGGCCGGCAGCAAGGAGCTGGGGACCAAGACCGAGCTGAAGAACATGAACAGCTTCCGCTTTCTGCAGCGCGGGATCGAAGCCGAGCTGGAGCGCCAGCGCGAGCTGGTCGAAGCGGGGGGGACCGTGGTCGGGGAGACGCTCCACTTCGACCCGCAGAGCGACACCCTCACCTCGCTGCGCTCGAAGGAGGAGGCGCACGACTACCGCTACTTCCCCGAGCCCGACCTGGTCCCGATCGCTCCCACCGAGGAGATGCTGCGCGAGGCGCGCGAGGCCCTGCCCGAGCTGCCGGCGGCGCGGCTGGAGCGCTATCGGGAGGAGATGGGGCTGGCGCCCGCTGCGGCGACACTGCTCGCCGCCGACCCCGAGACCGCCGAGTACTTCGAGCGAGCCACGGAGGCGGCGCAGGGGGCGGAGCCGCAGGTCGTCGCCAACTGGGTGACGGGCGAGCTGGCGGCGGCGCTGCGCCAGGGCGGCGCCGCCCAGCTGGGCGCGTCCGAGTCCAAGGTCGAGCCTGCCTCGCTGGCCGCCCTGGTCGTCATGGTCCAGGAGAAGAAGATCTCCCACGGCAGCGGCAAGACCGTGCTGGCCGCACTCGTAGCCGAGGGTGGGGCCCCCGCGGCGATCGTCGAGCGCGAGGGCCTCGCCCAGATGTCGTCGGACAGCAGCGAGCTGGAGGCGATCGTCGTCGCCGCGGTCGAGGGCAATCCCGAGGCCGCCGAGCAGGTCCGCTCCGGCAACCAGAAGGCGATCGGCGCGATAGTCGGCGCCGTGATGAAGGAGACCGGGGGCCGCGCCGACGGCGGCGAGGTCAACCGTCTGATCAGACAACAACTTGGCCTCTAACCGTAACTTTGTGCCAAGTTGTTACAAGCTGCTAGCTTGAGCTCGTGGCTTGGAACGTGGTCATCGCTGGGGGTGGATTCGGGGGCGCGATGGCGGCGCGGGAGCTGGAGCGGCTGACGCCGCGCCAGTCGGCGCGGCTGGTCCTGGTCAACGAGACCAACTTCATGCTCTACACGCCGTTCCTGCCCGAGGCCGCAGCGGGGACGCTGGAGCCTCGGCACGTGGTGACGCCGCTGCGGGAAATTCTCGAGCGGACATACCTGAGGCTGGGATCGATCGTCGGCCACGACCCGCAGGCTCGCACGGTCGAGCTGCGCTCCAAGTATGGCCAGGTCGAGCAGCTTCGCTACGACCAGCTGCTGCTCGCGGTCGGCTCGGTGTCGCGGGTGCTGCCGGTTCCCGGCCTGGCCGAGCACGCCGTCGGCTTCAAGAGCCTCGCCGACGCGATCTGGCTCCGCAACCACGTGGTCGAGACGCTGGAGGAAGCGAACGCGACCGACGACCCGGCGCGACGCGACCAGCTCCTCACCTACGTCTTCGTCGGCGGTGGCTACGCCGGCCTCGAGGCGCTCGCCGAGCTGCAGGACTTCGCCGCCGACGCGATGGAGAGCTACCCGCGCGCCCGCCTGCACGGGATGCGCTGGGTCCTGGTCGAGGCGACCGGCCGGGTGCTGCCGGAGATCGATCCCCAGCTTGGCGAGTACGCGCTGCGCGAGCTGCGCGGGCGCGGGATCGACATCCGGCTCGAGACGACGCTCGAGGAGGTGAGCGCCGACAGCGCTCGTCTCTCGAGCGGGGAGACGCTCCCAGCCCGCACCGTGGTCTGGACGGCCGGCGTCGCACCGCACCCCAGCCTGCGCGAGCTGAACGTCCCGCTCGACGAGAGGGGCCGTGTACCGGTCGACGAGCACCTGCGGGTGCAGGGCATGGACGCGGTCTGGGCGATCGGCGATTGCGCCGCCGCGCCGGACCCGCGCGGCGGCACCTGCCCTCCGACCGCCCAGCACGCGGTGCGACAGGGCCCGGTCGCCGCCCGCAACATCGCCGCCGAGCTGGGGATCGGCTCGCCCCAGCCTTTCGACTACCGCAGCGGCGCCGCCTTCGTCAACCTCGGCCGCTACAAGGCGGTCGGCAAGATCGGCGAGCGCACCTTCCGCGGCTTCCCCGCCTGGTGGCTGGCGCGGACCTACCACATGAGCCAGATCCCGGGCGCCGCTCGCAAGGCGCGCGCGGTGCTCGACTGGACCGCGAGCCTGCCCTTCCGGCGCGACATCTCCGAGGTCGGCTCGATCGGCCACCCAAAACCGTTGAAATAGAGAGATGGGCTACGAGTACCTCGTCATCGCCTTCTTCTTCGGCCTCGCCACCGCGATCGTCGGCAGGGGCAAGGGAAGCTCCTTCTGGGTCTGGCTGCTGATCGGCACGGTGCTGCCGCCGTTCGGCCTGATCGCCGTGATCCTCTATCGCAGCGAGAAGCGGGAACCCGAACGACAGTGCCCCACCTGCCACAAGGCGGTCAAGCTCTACGTCCAGGTCTGCCCCCGTTGCGGCACCGACCTCTACCTGCCCGACCCGGCTGAGGTCCGTCACCCCGGCGTCGGGTAGCTATCTCAACCAGGTGCGGACTATCGCGTTGGCGAAGCCGAGGCCGTAGCGGATGACGGCGGGCTTCTTCGAGTGCCCGTGGAGGCGCTGTTCGACCGTGACCGGGATCTCCTTGGCGGGGATTCCTCGCTTGATCGCCTCGATCATGAACTCGGAGGTGTGGAACTGCTCCTGGCGCAGGACCAGCTGAGGGAGGACGGTGGCGCGGACGGCGCGGTAGCCGTTCGAGCAGTCGGTCACGCGGGTGCGGGTGATCAGGGAGACGAGGCGGTTGAAGAAGACGATGCCGAGCTCGCGGGCGAAGTGGTTGCGGTCGGCTTGACCGAGAATGCGCGAGCCGTGGGCGACGTCGACCTCGCCGTCGAGAACCGGCTTGACCAGGCGCTCCATCTCCGATGGAAGGTGCTGGCCGTCGGCGTCGAGGGTGACGACGATCTTCGCTCCGGAGTCGACCATCAGCCGGTACCCAGTGCGCAGCGCCGCGCCGCCGCCGCGGTTGATCACGTGGCGGGCGACGATCGCGCCGTGCTCGGCGGCGACGTCGCCGGTGCCGTCGCGGGAGCCGTCGTCGACGACGAGCACGGCGGTCTCCACTCCGCAGACCTCGCTCGGCATCAGGTCGAGCACGTGGCCGATGCTCTCCGCCTCGTTGTAGGCGGGGACGAGGATCGCGATTTTGCTCCGGAAGCGCTCGGGCAGCTTCGCCTGGCGAAACTCCTCCCAGACCAGGCCCTCCAGCACCGCCGAGACCTGGCGCGCGTTGCGCGCCGATTGCGAGAGGGCCCGCAGGATCAGCCCGAAGAGGACGAAGATCGCGAAGACGGCGAGGCCGAGAATGCGGCCGCCGTTGCCCTTTTCGAAGGAGAAGGCGGCGAGCAGCTTGTCGGTGAGTTCGGTGCCCGCGACCAGGGCCAGGCCAAGTCCGGCGGCGAGCAGGATCAGCACGTCGACGTTGCGCAGCGAGCGGCGGCGCAGGATCGCGTAGGCGACCAGCGCGGCGGCGGCGATCAGCCCGGCCGCGCGCAGCGCGGTCAGCTCGGCCGGGAAGATTCCTGCTTCGGGGACCATCGGCCGCTGGAGGATAGGGCCCCTCCGGCTCTCGCCAGGGCCGCGCCGGCAAGCGGAAAGACCAGTGTCATCAGCACCTCGTTGCGGCGAGGGGCGGCCAGAGAGGCGGCGCCGACGGCGGTGACCAGCACGATCGGCGTCGCCATCGCAGCCATCTCCCACCAGCGCCGGCGCCAGGCGAGCACGCCGAGGCCGGCAAGCGCGAGCGCCACAATCAGGAGTTGAACGGCGCGCCCGGCGGTGCTGCTCATCGCTTCGCCGACGCCGGAGCTCCACATGCGCCCCACCTTGCGCGCGGTCATCCCCAGATAGCCGAGCGGGTCTTCGCCGAAGTAGTGGGAGAAGTTCTGCTTGCCGATCTTGCCGAGGGCGGAGTCGCGGGGCAGGTTGGGATAGCGGGCTTTTGCGACCCGGTCGAACAGCGGCGTCGGGTCGACTTCGTTCAGCGCTTCGGAGTGCGGCGCGAGGTCGCGGTGCTCGTAGCGCTTCAGAAGCAACGCCTTGACCCGCTGGTATTCGCCGTCGGCGGGGAGGAAGGTGCCGACGTAGAGGGCCTTGCCGCCCCCGGTCGAGATCGGCACCAGCCTGCCGAGCACGACCGCGTTGCGGATCGTCCAGGGGACGATCGGCAGCAGCAGCGCGACGACGAGCAGGCCCGCCGCGGCCAGGCCCGGCCGCCAACCGCGGGCCAGCCCGGCCCGGATCGCGGCGAGGACGACGAAAGCGGCGCCGACGAGCAGGTACTCGGGGCGGAACATCGCCGTCAGGCCGAGCAGCACCCCCGGCACGAGCCAGGCTCGCAACCGCTCCTGTTCGCTCGCCCAGAGGAAGGCCAGGACGGCGGCGGGGAGGGTGAGGATCGCCGCCGGCTCGCTCATCAGCTCGCCGGTCGAGTGGATGAACGGCGGGTAGACCGCGACTCCAAAGGCGGCGATCAACCCTGCTGGCCGGCAGGCGATCCGCCTGCCCAGCCCGAAGACGACGACGATCGCCGCCACCCCGAGCAGCGCCTCGACGATCCGCGCCGTTCCTTCCCGCGCCCCGCCGGTTGCGTAGAAGCTGGCTGCGTAGAGCAGCGGCGCCCCCGGCGACCAATCGCTGGAGTCGCGGAAGGTCGGGCCTCCGTAGCTGCCTTCCTCATACAGCGCCTTCGACAGCGCGTAGTAGGCATGCGAGTCGTCGGCGGGGTTCGCAACCGGCTCGACCACGCTGTAGGCGCGCAGCCCCAGCCCCAGCAAGACGATCAGCGAAAGCAGGATCAGCGTCGTCTTCCCGTAACGGGCTGGGAGGGAGTGGATCCAGTCGGTGGCGGCGGTCAAGGCCGGCTCAGGCTATCCCTGCGCGCCCGTCTCCAGGCGCAGACGGCGCCGACCCCTGCCAGGGACGCGACCAAGGGGAGCATCGCGAGGACGCGGCGCGGCGAGGCGACCAGGAGGGCGCTGATTGCGGTGATCGAGAGGAAGATCGTGGCCAGCGGGAGAACCTCCCAGCGGCGCCGTCGCCCGAGGACGACCAGGCCGAGCAGGCCAAAGGCGACCAGCGCCCAGTGCAGGGCCTCCCAGATCGGCTTGCGCATCACGTCGCGGGGGCCGTGAGACCAGATAGCGCCGATCTTGGAGGCGACGAAGCCTGCGTATTCGCGCGGATCTTCGGTGACGTCGTCCCAAAGCCGTTCGCGGCCCATGCGAGAGAGGGCGCTGTCGGTTTCCATGCTCGGGTAGCGCTGGGCGGCGAGCGCGGCGAGGATCTGCTCGAGGCGGACCTGGGCGAGCACGGCAGAGAGAGTTGGGGCGGTGCGCGGCGGCAGGTTTTCGGCTGCGAGCCGCCGCCGCAGGCCGGGATGGCGCTCGAGCACCTCCTCGCCCACTCGCTGCGGATCGCCTCCCGACGGCAGATAGGCGCCGGCGAACAGCACCTGCCCGCCGCCGGTCGAGATCGGAACGAAGCGGTCGAGGGCGACCGCATTCCGAATCGTCCACGGACCCACCACGACGATCACGCCGCTAAGCATGATCGCGGTCTTCGTAGCTGACGTGCGCCAGTCGACCCGGAAGTCTCTGTGAGCACGACAACACTGAGCAGAGCAGCGACGCCGAGGTACTCCGGGCGAACCAGCGCCAAGGCCCCGAGCAGGACGCCTGGCAGCAGCCATCGCACGCGTGGGTGGCCCGGGGAGGGAGGCCGAGAACGGACACACCTGCCCGCCCGCAGGCCTCCCTCCCCGGGCCAGGCCCCACGCGCCGTGTGGCTCTGTCTTGCGTCGTCCGCCCAGAACATGGCCAGGATCGCCCCCGAGAGCAGGGTTGCCGCCAAGGGCTCTCCCATCAGCATCCCTTGGTACTCGAGGAGGGCGGGGTAGACGGCAACGGCAGCGGCGCCGATCAGGCCCGCCGCGGCGCCGGAGAGGCGACGGCCGATGAGATAGGCGAAGAGGACCGACAGCGACCCGATCAGGGCGAGGGCGATGCGGGCGAGCCGTTCGTGCACGCCGCCGCTAGCCTCATAGAGACCGGCGACGAGCAGGGGCAATCCGGGCGAGTAGTCGCTGGACGGTTGCGTGGCCGCGGCGCCGGCGGTGAAGCCTTGTCCCTCATCGAGGTTCTCGGCGATCCGGCCGTAGGCGACCGCGTCGAAGACTGGCGCCCGCCCCCCCCAGGCGTAGTCGAGCCGCAGCCCCAGTCCGAGCAGCAGGATCGCCACCAAGGCGGCGAGGGCGGCCCGACCCCCGTTGCGCGCCGCCAGTCCCGCAAACCCAGTTCGCTTCGCGCTCAAGGGCGGGATGCTATGCCGCGCCCTTCCGTTACCCTGCCGCGCCTATGCGAATTCTCATCCTCGGGGGCGACGGCTACCTGGGCTGGCCGACGGCTCTTAGGTTCTCGGCCGCCGGCCACGAGGTGGCGCTCGTCGACGACTTCTCCCGCCGCCGCTGGCACACCGAACACGGGACGGCCTCGCTGACCCCGATCCGCGAGCTCGACGAGCGGATCGAGGCCTGGCGCGCCATATCGGCCGGCCGCCAGATCCGCAGCTACCTCGGCGCCGTGCAGGACGGCGACTTCCTCGAGGAGGTCGTCGCCGAGACGAAGCCCGAGGCGGTGATCCACTACGGCGAGCAGCCCTCGGCGCCCTACTCGATGCTCTCCCGCGAGCGCGCGGTCGAGACCCAGCACACCAACGTGATCGGCACCCTCAACCTGCTCTTCAGCCTGCGCGACCACGTCCCCGAGTGCCACCTGGTCAAGCTGGGGACGATGGGGGAGTACGGGCAGCCCAACATCGACATCGAGGAGGGCTACATCGAGATCTCCCACAAGGGGAGAACCGACACCCTGCCCTTCCCGAAGCTGCCGGGCTCGCTCTATCACTGCTCCAAGGTCCACGACTCGACCAACATCCACTTCGCCGCCCGCACCTGGGGGCTGCGCGCCACCGATCTGAACCAGGGCGTCGTCTACGGGATCGAGACCGCCGAGACCACTCAAGACGAGCGGCTGATCACCCGCTTCGACTACGACGAGCTGTTCGGCACCGTGCTCAACCGCTTCTGCGTGCAGGCGGTGATCGGCCACCCGCTCACCGTCTACGGCAGCGGCCACCAGACCCGCGGCTTCCTCAACATCCGCGACACGCTTGCCTGCGTCGAGCTGGCGGTGGCAAACCCGGCCGAGGCGGGTGAGTTCCGCGTCTTCAACCAGTTCACCGAGCAGTTCTCGGTGCTCGAGCTGGCCGAGCTGGTCCGCCAGGCCGCCGAGCACCTCGGCTACTCGGTCGAGGTCAACCACGTGGACAACCCGCGGGTGGAGAAGGAAGAGCACTACTACAACGCCGCCCACACCAAACTCTTGGACCTCGGCCTGCAGCCGACCCTGCTCGGCGAGGAGCTGGTCGAGTCGATGCTGCACGCGATCGAGCGCCACAAGGAGCACGTGATCGAGAGCTCGATCGATCCGCAGACGCGGTGGAACCCCTTGAAATCCCCTGCTGGCCAGGCATAGGCCCACTGGTACCATCGCGAGTCCGATGAGAGCAGCGGACGCGTTGATGGAGAGCCTCAAGGCCGAGGGTGTCGAGCACATCTTCGGCATTCCCGGCGGGGCGAACCTGCCGACCTACGACGCGCTCGTGGACGCCGACTTCCGCCACATCCAGGTGCGCCACGAGCAGGGCGGCGGCCACGCCGCCGAGGGCTACGCCCAGGCGTCCGGCCGCGTCGGCGTCGCCTTCGCCACCTCCGGGCCCGGCGCCACCAACCTCGTCACCGCGATCGCCGACGCGATGATGGACTCGGTCCCAACCGTCTTCGTCACCGGCCAGGTGCGGACCGAGCTGATCGGCACCGACGGCTTCCAGGAGGCCGATGTCCTCGGCGCGACGCTTCCCTTCGTCAAGCATTCCTTCCAGGTCACCGACCCGCGCCAGATCCCCGATTACGTGCACGAGGCCTTCCACATCGCTTCGACGGGACGACCGGGCCCGGTGCTGCTCGACGTCCCGCAGGACCTCTCGCGAGCCGACATCGAGTACGCGCCGCGCACCGAGCCAGTCGACCTGCCCGGCTACAAGCCCTCCACGGCCGGCAACGTCAAACAGATCCGGATCGCCGCCAAAGCGCTGGCCAACGCGCGGCGCCCGATCCTCTACACGGGGGGCGGCGTCGTCAACGCCAACGCCGCCGAGGAGCTGCGCGAGCTGGCCGATTCGGACCGCTTCCCGGTCACCTCGACGCTGATGGGCCTCGGCGCCTTCCCCGCCTCGCACGAGCAGTGGCTCGGCATGCTCGGCATGCATGGCACCGTCACCGCGAACTGGGCGATGGACAACGCCGACCTGATCGTCGCGATCGGCGCTCGCTTCGACGACCGCATCACCGGCAAGATCTCCGAGTTCGCGCCGCAGGCCAAATTCATCCACATCGACATCGACCCCGCGGAGATCTCCAAGAACGTGCCGGCCCACATCCCGATCGTCGGTGACGTGAAGCAGGTGCTGCCGAAGCTGATCCGCGAGTACCGGGCGCTGCAGACCGACCCCACCCGCCTCGAGGCCTGGTGGAAGCAGCTCCATGCCTGGCAGGAGGAGCACCCGCTGCGCTACGAGCTCGGCAAGGACGGCGAGATCAAGCCGCAGTTCATGATCGAGGCGATGTACCGGGCGACGCAGGGCGACGCGATCGTCACCTCAGACGTCGGCCAGCACCAGATGTGGGCGGCGCAGTACTACGGCTTCGACAGGCCGCGCCGCTGGATCAATTCCGGTGGGCTGGGGACGATGGGCTTTGGCCTGCCGGCCGCGGTCGGCGCCAAGGTCGCCTGCCCGGACGAGGCGGTTGTCTGCCTCGCCGGCGACGGCAGCCTGATCATGAACTGCCAGGAGCTGGCGACCTGCGTCGCCGAAGAGATCCCGGTCAAGGTCTTTCTGATGAACAACGGCTACATGGGGATGGTCCGCCAGTGGCAGGAGCTGTTCTGGGACCGCCGCTACAGCTCGGTCGCGATGGGCCCGAGCCCCGACTGGGTGAAGCTGGCCGAGGCGTTCGGCGCCACCGGGATGCGCTGCGAGGACTCCGCCGACCTCGAGGAGACGATGGTCGCCGCGCTCGAGGCTGAGGGCCCGGTCCTGCTCGACGTGCGCGTCACCCAGGAGGAGAACTGCTACCCGATGATCCCGCCGGGCCAGGCAGCGCGGGACATGGTCGAGGCCCCAAAGGCGGTGCGCTGATGGAGGCAGGTACGCCTCAGCTGGTCAAGCTCGAGGATCTTCACGTGCCCGGGCAGCTGACCGGGCGCAAGCACATCCTCTCGATCCTGGTCGAGAACAAACCGGGAGTGCTGGCGCGGATCGCCGGGCTCTTCTCCCGGCGTGGATTCAACATCGACACGCTTGCGGTCGGGCCGACCGACGACCCCAGCATCTCGCGGGTGACGCTGACTCTCGACGGCGCCGTCCACCCGATCGACCAGGTGACCAAGCAGCTCCACAAGCTGATCAACGTGCTGAAGATCCGCGACATGGAGCCCGAGGAGACGGTTGCCCGGGAGATGGCGCTGTTCAAGGTCTCCTCCGCGGTCGAGAACCGAGCCGAGATCATCCAGTTCGCGGAGATCTTCCGGGCGAAGATCGTCGACGTCGCCCGCCGCACGATGACGATCGAGGTGACCGGCTCGGCCGACAAGATCGAGGCCTTCGAGCGGATGATCCGCCCCCACGGCCTGGTCGAGATGGTCCGCACCGGCGAGGTCGCGATCGCGCGTGGTAGCGACTGATCGCCTGATCGCCCGTCTGGGCGAGGGGATCGAACGGGCGGCTGGGCGGAAGCGGCGGACGCTGGTCAGCGCCACGGTCCCGGTCGAGGGAGTCGACCCCTGCGCTGCCGTATTTGCCTCGCGGCTGGCATCCGATCGCTGGTTCTGCTGGGAGCAGCCGGATCGTGGGTTTGCGCTTGCCGCGCTGGGCGTAGCGCATGAGGCGAGCTCGCGCGGACAGGCTAGATTCGAGGACGTCGCGGCGGAGTGCCTGCGGCTTAACGAGGGCGCTGTGCTGGACGAGCCCGCGGGGCTGCCTGCGGGGGCGGGGCCGGTGTGGACCGGGGGCTTTGCCTTCGACGCCGAGGGCGCCTCCTCAGCGTCGTGGTCGTCGTTCGAGCCAGCCTCGATGATCCTGCCCGAGGTGTCGCTCTGTCGCCAGGGAGACGACACCTTCCTCACCGTCAACTTGGTCGTCTCGCCCGGCGACGACGCGGCGGCCTCCGCCGAGCGAGTCTCGGCACGGCTTGCCGGCCTGCGGCCCGACCCGCTGCCGCTGCTCGATCCGCACCTCACCGATCGGCCGGAGATTCGCAGTGTGCATCCGCCCGGCGATTTCGAAGCCGTGGTGACGGCTGCAGCAGAGCGGATCGGCGGCGGTGAGATGAGCAAGGTCGTCCTCGCCCGCGAGGTCACGGTCGAGGCGGCTGCCGCCCACGACCCGGCGGCGATCTTCGGCGCCCTGCGCGAGCAGTTCCCGTCCTGTTTCTGCTTCTGCCGCGGCACGCCCGAAGCGTCGTTCCTCGGCGCCAGCCCCGAGCTGCTCATCCGTCGCTCCGGCGCTGGCGCCTCGACGGTGGCCCTGGCTGGTTCGACCCGACGCAGCTCCGACCCGGCCGTCGACGACCA
This sequence comes from uncultured Solirubrobacterales bacterium, assembly GCA_963749605.1. Taxonomy (GTDB): domain Bacteria; phylum Actinomycetota; class Thermoleophilia; order Solirubrobacterales; family 70-9; genus CAVVNN01. The sequence continues at coordinate 242,629 of CAVVNN010000002.1, forward strand.
TCTCGGCGAGCAGCTGCTGAGCAGCGACAAGAACCGCCGCGAGCAACGGATCGTCGCCGAGCGGATCGTCCGCAAGCTGCGCCCGCATGCCGTCTGGGTGCAGGCTGCGGCCGAGCCCGAGGTGATCAAGGTCGCCAATATCCAGCACCTGGCGACCCCGGTGATCGCCCAGCTCGCCGAATCGCATTCGGCGGTCGAGCTGGCAGGGATGCTGCACCCGACCCCGGCGGTTGGAGGCGAGCCCTGGCCCGAGGCCGCCGACGCCATTGTCGAGCTGGAGCGCATGGACCGCGGCTGGTACGCCGGCCCGGTCGGCTGGATGGACGCCACCGAGGATGGCGAATTCTGCGTCGCCCTGCGCAGTGCCCTCCTCCGAGATCGCGAGGCCCACCTCTACGCCGGGGTGGGAGTCGTCGCCGGCTCCGACCCCGCCGCCGAGCTGGCCGAGACCGAGATCAAGCTCCAAGCTCTGCTGCCGTTGCTGGCTGAGTAGGGATCACCGAAGCGCGGCGAGGGCCTGCTGGACGCGCTTGGAGAGGTGACGATGGAGTGCGACGTTGGTCTGCCGGTCGGTCTTGACCTCGATCAGGCCGGTGCCGGCGGCCAACGCTTCCGGTAGGTCGGCAAGAGACTCGAGTCGATAGTGGGGCAGGTCGAAGAGGGTTGCTGCCTTGGCGACGTTCACGCCGCGGGGGGTGCCGAGGAGCGCCTCGAACTCGGCGCTGTCAAGGGCCTGCTCCTGGGGGAGAAAATGGAAGATGCCGCCGCCGCCGTTGTCGACGATGACGATGCGAACCGGGGTGGCCAGATTGGCACGCAGGGCGGCGAGGCCGCCGATGTCATGGAGGAGGCCGAGGTCGCCGGTGAGGATCGTGGTCGGGCGTCCCGTGGCATGCGCCGCGCCGATTCCAGAGGAGATGAGCCCGTCGATCCCATTGGCGCCGCGGTTGCAGAGGAACAGCGCATCCGTGGCCTCGGCGCCGAGGAATGCCTCCTGGTCGCGGATCGGCATGCTCGAGGCGGTGTAGACAAGGTCGCCATCGCGGTGGGCGCGGCCGAGGGCGAAGTGCAGGCTCGGCTCGGAGGTCGCTCCGTCGGTGTCCAACTCTGCGGCGAGCGCGGCGCGGGCCGCCTGCTCGGCGGCGATCCAAGCCTCCGGGGCGCCTCGCCCCTCACCCTCCAGCCGCTGCGCCCAGCCCGCCGCGAGCTCGGTCGGGTCCGCACGCAGCAGCGCCGCCGCCCTCCGGCTCGGCTCGTTCCAGCCACCGTAGGGGTCGACGACGATCTGGCTGGCGCCGCTTGCCTCCAGCCAGGCCCGCAGAGGCTTGCTGGTCGGCATCTCGCCGAAGCGCAGGACCAGGTCGGGAACGACCGACCTGGCGAAGCGCTCGTCCCGCAGCAGCAGGTCGTAGGTGGCGACGACGTGGGAGCGGTCGTGGGGGCCGCAGCGCAATTGCGAGGTCGGCTCGGCGAGGATCGGGAAGCCGGAGACGCGGGCGAGGTGGGCAAGCGGCTCGCGCAGCTCGGGATCGAGCTGGCGGCCGGCGACGATAACGCCAGAGATGGCGTCGCCGATGTGGCCGGCGACCTCGTCGAGCAGGAAGGCCGAGGGCTCGAGGTCGATCTGCGTCACCGCAGTCAGCGGTCGCCCGTCGCGACCCCCCAGCGCCAACGGGTCGGTCGCGGTCACCGCCCCCTCGACCGGAATCGGCGCCAGCGGCTCGCGCCAGGGGAGGTTGAGGTGAACCGGTCCCGGCCGGGTCTCGCCGCGGGCGCTCGCCAGCGCGCGGCAGGCGACCGAGCGGTAGTGCAGGAGCCCGTCGTCGTCAGCCGTGTGGGTTCCGACTTCACAGAACCAGCGGACCGCGGAGCCGAAGACCTTGATTTGGTCGATCGTCTGCCCGGCGCCGATCCCGCGCAGCTCGGGCGGGCGGTCCGCGGTCAGGACGAGCAGCGGGATCGCCGATTCGTCCGCCTCGCAGATCGCCGGGTGGTAGTTGGCGGCCGCGGTCCCGGAGGTGCAGAGCATCGCCACCGGCGCGCCCGTCGCCTGCGCCGCTCCGAGCGCAAAGAACGCCGCGGAGCGCTCATCGACGATCACGGTCACGTCGATCTCCGGCTGCCGCCAGAGCGCCACCGCCAGCGGCGTCGAGCGCGAGCCGGGGGAGAGGACCGCGTGGCGGAGCCCGCCGCGGACCAGCTCCTCGGCGAAGACTGAGGCGAGGGCGGTGTTGCCGTTCGTCGGGTCCACGCCCTGACCCTAAATGCGGTGGGCTTCGAGCGCCGCCTCGTCGATCTCCACGCCCAACCCCGGGCCCTCGGGCAGGTGCAGCATCCCGTCGCGAAGCTCGCACTCGACCGCGGCGATCGAGGACGCGAAGAGGCGCTGGGTCGCGAGCCCATGAGCGAGGCCGGGATCGTCGGCGCCCGCCGCCTCGCGCAGCGTCTGGGCGACCTGCCCCGCCGCTGCGATCCCGACCGGTCCATCGAGGGCGCTGGAGACGAAAGACGGGAGGACCTCGGCGATCTCGATCGCCGCCTCGGGCCCACCGACCTTCGAGAGCTTCAGTCCCACCAGTCCGCAGGCGCCCATCGCCGCCGCCCGCTCCGCGTCGGCGCGGCTCTCGACGCTCTCGTCGCCGGCGATCGGGATTGAGGTCGCACTCGCCACCTCCCTCGCCTCCTCCATGGTCGTGACCGGCTGCTCCGCCAGCTCGACGTCGAATCGCTCCAGCTCGGCCAGCGTCCGCTTCGCCGTCTCCACGTCCCAGGCCGCATTGGCGTCGACCCGGATGCGCGCCTGCGGCCCGACGGCCTCGCGAACCGCGCGCACCTGCTCGACGTCGTCGCCCGCGCCGAGCTTCAGCTTGAAGGTCGAGAAGCCCTCCCCGGCCCAGCGCAGCGCGTCGGCCGCCACCGCCGCGGGCTCGCCGGCCACGAGGGTCGCGTTGCACGGCACCGGAGCCGACCGCGCCCGCGAGGAGTGACCCTCGGCGTCCGCACGTTTCCCCCGCAGGTCCATCAGCGCGGTGAGCGCCGCGCAGCGGGCCGGCGCCGAGAGGCCGGCGGCGTCACTCATCAGCGCCGCCTCGTCGAGCGCATCCCGCTCGCCCAGCCCATTCAGCTCGGCGACCACCTGCGCCAGCCCGACTCCGTCTCGAAGCGACAGCGGCACGGCCTCACCCAGCCCCGTCAGGCCATCGTCGGAGCGCAGTCGCAACAGCACCATCTCGCGTCGTTCGAGCCGCCCCCGAGCCGTCACGTACGGCTCACGGAAGGGGAGGGCATAGGGAATGACCTCGACCGACGCGATGCGCACAACTCACAGCATGACACCAAGGCCATGAGCGCCGCCTCCTCTGCTCCCGCGTCCGGGCCCGACTCAGCTGGAGATCAGCAGGCCTGCCGTGACCAGCAGGCTGAAAACGGCGAGCAGCGCCCCGGTCGCCGCCAGCGCCCCGTTCAGCGCCGGCCCGTCCGTGCGACTCGACATCGCCCTCATCGGGCCGACCGCCAGCGGCAGCGCGGCGAGGCCGACCAGCGGCAGCAGGCTCGATTCCCCGGCCACCAGCGCTACCGGCAGCACCACGAACGCCCCCAGGACCAGCAGCTGGTACAGCGCCACCGCGTTCCGCCGCCCCATCCGCACCGCCAGCGTCATCTTCCCGGCCCGCCGGTCGGTTTCCAGGTCACGCACGTTGTTGACCACGAGGATCGCCGTGGCCAGGAACCCAACCGAGATCGAGAGCCCCAGGGGCAGCGCATCGAGCTGCTCGATCTGCACGTAGTAGGACCCGTTGACCGCAACCAGCCCAAAGAACAAGAACACGAACACCTCGCCCAAACCGGCATACCCATAGGGCCGCGGCCCGCCCGTGTAGAGGACCCCCGCCGCAATCGAGACTGCTCCGACCAGGAGGATCACGACCCCGGCGACCGCCGCCAGGTAGATCCCGCAGGCAACTGCGATCGCGAAGGCGACCCAGGTCGCCCTCAGCACCCGCTGTGGAGTAACCAGCCCAGCCGACGTCACCCGCACCGGACCCAGCCGGTCAGCCGTGTCGGCCCCCCTCTTGGCATCGGAGTAGTCATTGGCGAGATTCGTTCCAACCTGGATGAAGATCGAGCCGATCAGCGCCGCAAAAAACGCCCCGACCCTCGGCAGTCTCCCGACCCACTCCACGGCCGCCGCCGTCCCCACGAACACGGGAGCTATGGCCGCCGGCAACGTCCTCGGCCTCGCCGCCATTACCCAAAGCCTCATGGCCTTTTGGGGAACTTGGAGAAGTCGGGCTTGCGCCCCTGCTGGTAGGCGTTGCGCCCCTCCTGTCCCTCCTCGGACATGTAGAAGAGCAGTGTCGCGTCATGCGAGAGCTGCTGGAGGCCGGTGAGGCCGTCCTCTTCGGCGTTGAAGCTCGCCTTCAACAGGCGCAGCGAGAGGGGGGAGAGGTGAAGCATCTCCCGGCACCAGGCGACCGTCTCCCGCTCCAGCTCCGCAACCGGCACCACCGCGTTCACCAGCCCCATGTCCAGCGCCTCCTGCGCCCCGTAGAGCCGGCATAGAAACCAGACCTCCTTGGCCCGCTTGACCCCGATGTTGCGGGCCAGCAGGCTGGCGCCGAAGCCGCCGTCGAAGCTTCCCACCCGCGGTCCGGTCTGACCGAACCGCGCGTTGTCGGCGGCGATCGTCAGGTCGCAGACGAGGTGGAGGATGTGGCCGCCACCGACCGCGAAGCCAGCGACCATCGCCACCACCGGCTTCGGCAGGCGCCGGATCTGCACATGCAGGTCACCGACGTCGAGTCGCCCGACGCCCTGCCGAGCCACCTCGTCGTCTCCGATATAGCCGTCGTCGCCGCGGATTCGCTGGTCGCCACCGGAGCAGAACGCCTCCGTTCCCGCTCCGGTGAAGACGATCGCCCCCACCTCGAGATCGTCGCGCGCCCGGCCGAAGGCGTCGCGCAGCTCGGCCAGCGTCTGTGGCCGGAACGCGTTGCGGACCTCAGGCCGGTCGATCGTGATCTTGGCGATCCCATCGGCCTTCTCGTAGCGGATGTCGCCGTACTCGGCGGCGGCCCTCCACTCGATCGGCGCGTAGAGTTCCTGCTCGGGTGGGGCGTCCTTGTGGCGTTGCGGCATGATGCGCACGATATCCCCGCCTCGATGAAACTCGACAACTGGCTCGCCCAAAGATCGCAGAGCTGCCCCGACCGCCCGGCGCTGGCAACAGACGGAGGTGAGGTCACCTACGCCGAGCTCGAGGCGGAGGCGACCTGGGTTGCGCGCCGCCTCGCCGCCCAGGGCGTGCGGCGCGGCTCGACCGTGGCGCTGACCATGCAGCCCAGTCGTGAGCTGGTCGTGCTGGTCCACGCGCTGATGAAGGTGGGCGCGGTACTGCTGCCGCTTGGCCCGCGCCTGAGCGAGGCCGAGAGGGCGGAGGCGATCGCGGTCGAGGAACCTACGCTCGACCTCAGCGACCCCGGAGAGCTGACCCAGAGCGAGGCCGACCTGCCGTTGCTCGGCGAGCACGACATGGACGACGTCGTCTGCCGCGTGCTGACCAGCGGCAGCACCGGCGCGCCCCGCCCGGTCTCGCTCACCTACGGCAACTTCCTCTGGAGCGCGGTCGGCTCGGGCTTCAACATCGGTGTCCAGCCGCAGGACCACTGGCTCTGCTGCCTGCCCCTCAGCCACATTTCCGGCCTCTCGATCGCGATGCGCTCGGTCATCTACGGCACCACCGCCGTCCTTCAGGACGGCTTCGACCTCGATCGCGTCGCCGCCTCGCTGCAGAGTGACGGGATCACGGTCCTCTCTCTGGTGACGACGATGCTCACTCGGCTGCTGGAGGCCGGCGCCGACCTCGCTGGGCCGCGGGCGATCCTCGTCGGCGGGGGCCCGGTTCCCGAGGAGCCGCTGGAGGAGGCGATCGGCCGTGGCGCGACCGTCGTCCAGACCTACGGCCTCACCGAGGCCTGCTCGCAGGTGACGACCCTCGCCCCCGCCGACGCGCAGCGCAAGCTGGGCTCGGCCGGCCGGCCTCTGCTCACCACCCACCTGCGGATCCAGGACGGCGAGATCCTCGTCCAGGGCCCGACCGTGGCGCCCGGCAGCGCCGACACCGACGGCTGGCTCCACACCGGCGACCTCGGCAGGATCGACGAGGAGGGATTCCTCTACGTCGAGGACCGGATCGACGACATGATCGTCACCGGGGGCGAGAACGTGGTGCCGGCGGAGGTGGAGAAGGTGTTGATGCGCCACCCCGAGGTCGCCGACGCCGCGGTGATCGGCCGCGAGGACCCGGAGTGGCAGCAGGCGGTGACCGCGGTGGTGGTGCTGGAGAATGGCTCGGAGGCGACCCCAGACGAGCTGCGGCGCCACTGCGCCGACGAGCTCGCCGATTTCAAGGTGCCGAAGCGGGTCGAGCTGGCGGCGGCGCTGCCGCGCACGCCCTCCGGCAAGCTGATGCGCAGAGCGCTCCGATAGCCTCTCCGCCCATGCGCACCGACGACATTTACTACGACAAGGACGCCGATCTCTCCAGGCTCGAGGGCAAGACCGTAGCCATCCTCGGCTACGGCTCACAGGGTCACGCCCACGCCCTCAACCTGAAGGACTCCGGCGCTGACGTCATCGTTGGCCTGCGCCCCGATTCCTCCAGCCGCGCCAAGGCCGAGGAGGCGGGGTTGGAGGTGCTCGACGTCGCCGAAGCCGCCAGCCGCGGCGATGTCGTGATGATCCTGCTCCCCGACGAGAAGCAGGCCGAGGTGTGGGAGGCCGAGATCGCCGACGGCATCGCCCCCGGCAACCTGCTGCTCTTCGCCCACGGCTTCGCCATCCACTTCGAGCAGATCGCGCCGCCCGCCGGAGTCGATGTCGGCATGGTCGCGCCCAAGGGCCCCGGCCACCTGGTCCGCCGCCAGTATGAGGAGGGCCACGGTGTGCCCTGCCTGATGGCGGTCCATCAGGATGCCAGCGGCGAGGCCCACGACCTCGTCCTCGCCTATGCCGCCGGGATCGGGGGCGGACGCGCGGCGATCATCGAGACCAGCTTCAAGGACGAGTGCGAGACCGACCTCTTCGGCGAGCAGGCGGTTCTCTGCGGCGGCGCCTCCGAGCTGGTCCGCGCCGGCTTCGAGACCCTGGTCGAGGCCGGCTACGATCCGCGCCTCGCCTACTTCGAGTGCCTGCACGAGCTGAAGCTGATTGCCGACCTGATGTATGAGAAGGGCATCCAGGGGATGCGCTACTCGATCTCGAACACCGCCGAGTACGGCGACATGACCCGCGGCAAGCGGGTGGTTGGCGAGGAGTCCCGCGCGGCGATGAAGCAGATCCTCGGCGAGATCCAGTCGGGCGAGTTCGCTCGCGAGTGGATCGCCGAGAACCGGGCTGGCGGCGAGAACCTCGACCGCATGCGCAAGGAGGCGGCAGGGCACCAGGTCGAGGAGGTCGGTGGCGAGCTGCGCGACATGATGCCCTGGATCGACCAGGAGTTCTAGCGCTTGGTTTCGCCCTCGGGCTGGCGGCCGTCGCGGCCGACGTAGCCGTCCTTGCCTCCGACTACGACGTAGACGGCGTCCTCGGAGTCGCTGAGGTTGCGCACGCTGCGCACGGTCGAGGCGGCGACCCAGGCGAGGCCGCCCGGCTCCAGCTCGTGGCTGGAGCCGTCGCCGAACTCGATCGCGATCCGGCCGCTGTGCAGGAAGTACAGCTCCTCCTGCTCCTCGTGGTAGTGGCGGCCGGTCTCATACGCCGGCGGCAGCACGATCGCGTTGACGCCGAACGCCGTCACCCCCAGCTCCTTGCGGATCTTGCGAAACCCCGGCCCCTCGCCGAGGTCGGCGAGGTTGGCGATCGCGTAGCCCTCGCCTTTGCTGACTCCCTGAGTGGCCCCTGTCACGGTCGCGGGCCTATGCCGCCGGCGCGGGGGGCGGGGGAGGAGGCGGCGCAGCAGCTGGCGGCGGCGCGACGGCGGGCCTGGCGGCCTCGATCCCGATCGGCGGGTAGTCGTCGGTGAGGATCGCGTAGGTAGCCGAAGACGCGCGCGTGGAAGCTGTTGACGAAGGTCAGCATGCTGTTGACCCCCTCCGGCAGGTAGCCGCGGAAGACGATCGTCAGCCAGGCGACTATCGGCGGCCAGCTGCTGGATGTAGTTGGTGCCGTAGGAGAGCGACCAGCGCCATCGGCAGCACGAGGATCGAGGCGGAAGAAGGCCTTGAGCCGACTCTGGCTCTCGGCCGCGGGTGCGAAGTTGACCCGGATCGGGTAGCTGGGTCGTCGCTGAGGCTGAAGGGGGCCAGACGTCGGTCTGCAGGTAGATCCAGGCCTAGGTGCGGACGAGTAGCGGACCACGCCCGAGTTGAACTCGTAGAGCCACTGCGGGTAGCGGCCGAGGATGACCACGACGACCCAGGCGAAGATGTGGGTGAAGACGAAGCGGATCAGGTAGACGTAGGCGACGATGAGCCACGGGATCGCGAGGATGATCCGGAAGAACGTCGTCCATCTGTTCGGATAAGCGTTGAAGTCCGCTTCGAAGCCGATCGGGTACATCTGCTCCCCTCTCTCTTGACTGGTGCCGGGAGACGGCTCGTCCAGCCTAACCCGGCGCAGAGAGGGAGTCCACCCGCGCCTGTCAATAACCTGTCGCCGCGATGGCACTGCAGACCTCGGCCAGGATCCCCGACAGCCTCAAGCCAGCCGACGGACGCTTCGGCTGTGGTCCTTCGAAGGTGCGTCCTGAGGCGCTGGCGCGGTTGGCCGCGCGGGCCTCGCTGATGGGAACCTCGCACCGGCAGGCGCCCGTGAGGGAGTTGGTCGGGCGTATCCGCGGTGGCCTCGGTGAGTTGTTCGGCCTTCCCGACGGGTATGAGGTAGCCCTCGGCAACGGCGGCACAACCGCATTCTGGGAGGCGGCGGCGGCATGGCTCGTGCGGGACCGTCCCCTGCATCTTGCCTACGGCGAGTTCACCCAGAAGTTCGCCAAGGCGACCGGGGCCGCGCCGTTCCTCGGCGACCCGATCGTGGTCGAGGCCGAGCCTGGCGACGCGCCCGCGCCAGTGGCCGATCCCGAGGCCGACGCGATCGCCTGGGCCCACAACGAGACCTCGACCGGGGTGATGCTCGAGGTCTGCCGGCCTGAGGGGTCCGGCGATGCGTTGATCCTGATCGACGCCACCTCTGGCGCCGGTGGCCTGTCGCTCGACCCGAGCCAGGCCGACGCCTACTACTTCGCGCCGCAGAAGGCCTTCGGCGCCGACGGCGGCCTCTGGCTGGCCTTGCTCAGCCCGGCGGCAATCGGGCGGATCGAGGAGCTCGACGGCGCCGCCGGTCGCTGGCAGCCCGCCTTCCTCTCCCTGCGAACGGCGGTGGAGAACTCGCGCAAGGACCAGACCTACAACACGCCCGCGCTGGCGACGCTGATCCTGCTCGCCGACCAGGTCGAGTGGATGCTCGGCAACGGCGGCCTCGATTGGTGCGTGGGCCGGACCACGGCGTCGTCCGGCCACCTCTACGGCTGGGCCGAGCGCACCGCGTTCGCCTCGCCCTTCGTCGGCGACCCGGCGAAGCGCTCGCCGGTGGTCGGCACGATCGACTTCGACGATTCCGTCGACGCCGCCGCGCTCGCCGCGACATTGCGCGCGAACGGGATCGTCGACGTCGAGCCCTACCGCAAGCTCGGCCGCAACCAGCTTCGGGTCGGGATGTTCCCTGCGGTCGAGCCCGCCGACGTCGAGGCGCTGACGGCCTGCGTCGATTGGGTGGTCGAGAACGTCGAGGGGGTCGCCAGGTGAGGGTCCTGGTCAAGGAGAAGATCGCCGACGCGGGGGTGGACCTGCTGCGCGAGAGCTTCGACGTCGACCTCGGCTTCGAGATGTCCGAGGATGAGCTGCGCGAGGCAATCGCCGGCTACGACGCGATCCTGATTCGCTCCGCGACCAAGATGACTCCCGAGCTGATCGGCCGAGCCGAGCGGCTCAAGGTGATCGGCCGCGCCGGCACCGGGGTCGACAACGTCGACATCCCGGCGGCGACCCGGCGGGGGATCATCGTCGCCAATGCGCCCGAATCGAACTCGGTCGCCGCCGCCGAGCACACCCTCGCCCTCGTTCTCGCCCTCTTCCGCAACGTTCCGCAGGCCCACGCCTCGCTGGCCGCCGGCCGTTGGGACCGCGCCAAGTTCAAGGGTGCCGAGCTCTACGGAAAGACGCTCGGCATCGTCGGCTTCGGCCGCATCGGCCAGCTCGTCGCCAAGCGTGCGCAGGGCTTCGAGATGGACGTGGTCGCCTTCGACAAGTTCGTCTCCGCCGAGCGCTTTCGCGAGCTGGGCGTCGAGGGCGCCAGCGGGGTCGAGGAGGTGTTCGAGCGCGCCGATGTCGTCACCCTGCATGTGCCGAAGACACCGGAGACGGTGAACCTCGTCGACGCGGACGCGATCGCGACGATGAAGGACGGGGTCTGGATCGTCAATTGCGCCCGCGGCGAGCTGGTCGACCTCGACGCCCTCGACGCCGGCCTGGAGTCCGGCAAGGTCGCGGGCGCCGCGCTCGACGTGTTTCCCTCGGAGCCCTTCACCGAGCACCCGGTTCTGGGCCGCGCCAACGTCGTCGTCACCCCCCACCTGGGCGCCTCGACCGCGGAGGCGCAGGACCGCGCGGGAGTGGTCACCGCCGAACAGGTCACCGCCGCGCTGAGTGGAGGCGTCGTCACCAACGCGGTCAACATCGCCGCCGTTCGCCCCGAGGAGATGGAGGCGCTGGCGCCGTTCGTGCCGCTCTGCGAAAAGCTCGGCCGTCTCGCCCAGGGTCTGGGCGACGGCTCGGTCGATCGCGTCACCGCCGAGTTCCGTGGCCGCATCGCCTCTCACGACACCCGCCTGCTGGGGATCGCGGTCATGGTCGGCATCCTCTCCGGCCACACCGAGGAGCCGGTCAACCTGGTCAACGCGCCTCACATGGCCGAGGAGCGGGGGGTCGAGCTGGTCGAGACCAAGGACGTCAGCGCCAAAGATTTCACCGAGCTGGTCACCGTCAGGCTTCAATCGGGCGGCGAGGAGGTCGAGGTGTCGGGTACCGGAGTCGGGCCTCGCAACGAGCCCTATCTCGTCTCGATCTGGGGCGAGAGCTTCTACCTGCCGTTCGCCGAGCATCTTGCGGTCTTCCGCTATGCCGACCAGCCGGGGATGATCGGCAGGGTCGGGACCGCGTTGGGCGAGGAAGGCGTGAACATCATCTCTGCCGCGGTTGGCGCCGAGCCCGGTGGCGAGCGAGCCGTGATGGCGCTGACCACCGATGCCCCGGTGCGTGGGGAGACGATCGAGAAGATCCTCCAGATCGACGGCTTTTCCGTCGGCCGATCGGTCGACCTCTAGCCTTGGCGCTATGAAGGCGGTGGTGTTGACGGGGACGGGTGGTCCCGAGGTCCTGCAGGTGCGAGAGGTGCCCGACCCTGCGGTCGGCCACGGCGAGGTGCGGATCGCCGTCAGGGCGGCGGGGATCAACTTCGCCGACACGATGGCCCGCGTCGGCCTCTACCCGGACGCACCGAAGCCCCCCTGCGTGCTCGGCTACGAGGTCGCCGGCGAGGTCGAGTCGGTGGGGGAGGGAGTCGATTCGCATAAGACTGGCGATCGCGTCATCGCCGGCACCCGCTTCGGCGGCCAGGCGGAGCTCGTCACCGTGCCCGCGGCCCAAGTGCTGCCCCTGCCCGGGCGGCTCAGCTTCGAGCAGGGCGCCGCCTTCCCGGTCAATTACGGCACCGCCTACGCGGCGCTGGTCGTGATGGGGGGAATGCGTGAGGGCGACCGCGTCCTCATCCACGCCGCCGCCGGGGGCGTCGGCATCTCGGCCACCCAGCTCGCTCGCAACGCCGGCGCCGAGGTCTTTGGCACCGCCTCACCGGGCAAGCACGACGCGATCCGCGCCCAGGGCGTCGCCCACCCGATCGACTACCGCAACCTGGACTTCGAGGCCGAGGTGATGCGGATCACCGGCGGCGAGGGCATCGACCTGGCGATGGACGCGCTCGGGCCGACCTCGTTCCGCAAGGACTACCGCCTGCTGCGGCCGGGCGGGAGGCTGGTGATGTACGGGCTGTCGGAGAGCTCGAACGCCGGTGCGCGGGACATCCCAGCCACCCTCAAGAGCCTGGCGAAGATGCCCCTGGCGACGTTCCCCTGGTGGAAGAGCCTCTCCGCGATGAACGAGAACAAGGGGGTCTTCGGCCTCAACATGCTGAAGTGGTGGGACCGCGAGGGCACTCTCGACCGCGTCACCGAGCCCCTGATGGCGGACCTCGAGAGCGGCAGCCTCGACCCGGTCGTCGCCGAGGCGTTCCCATTCGAGCGCGCCGGGAACGCCCACGAATTCATCGCCGGGCGCCGCAACGTCGGCAAGGTCGTGTTGTTTCCCTCTTAGGAGCCCGATTGCGGGCGGGGCAGTGGGCTCACCGATGAAGAAGACGATCCTGATCGCAGTCTCGACCCTGGCGCTGTGCGCGCCCCTTTTCGCTCGTGCGGAAACGGCGCCGGTCGTCGTGCTGCTGGCGGGCGGCTCTGAAGCGAACATGATCGGAATCAGCCTCAGCCCCGATGGCCGCAGCTACCTGATCAGCTCGGTGGTGCCCCTGGAAGTGGGCGGCGCCGTCTGCTCGCATCCACCCGAAACCCAGAACGAGCTGGTCTGCCAGGCAGCCGCGATCAACGGCTTCGAAGTGAACGCGGGCTCCGGCGACGATTCCGTCGGCGTCGCCGGGAACGTCCCGGTTCCGGTGACCATGCGCGGCGGAGGAGGGGCGGACCGCCTCACCGGTGGAGGAGGCCCTGACAAACTGATCGGCGGTCCGGGCGACGACATCCTCTCCGGGCGCGGTGGCGCGGATGTGCTCTACGGCGGCAGCGGCAGCGATGTGCTGTGGGGCGGCAGCGGCGACGACGTGCTGTGGGGCGGGTCCGACATGGACACCCTTCGCGGTGGGCCCGGGACGGACGAACTTCATCAGGACCCGGGCTCGAGCGCGCACAAGCGCGCACAGCGCTAGCTCTGCTTGGCGATTGGCGGAGCCTACGCTAAGCTCGGACACCGAATGGCGTATCGCTCCAACAGCCTGTCGCTTCTCCTTCTCCTCCCCCTTCGGGGGGAATAGCGCTGGGCGGCGCGATAGCCGCGAGAGACAAGGCCATTCGAACGAAGCAGAGAAGGAGAAGGACCAGTGGCACCTCGATCTGACGCAAACCGCGTCCACATCTTCGACACGACGCTGCGGGACGGCGAGCAGTCGCCCGGGATCTCGCTGAACACCGCTGAGAAGGCGGAGATCGGTCAACAGCTGGCCCGCCTCGGCGTCGACGTGATCGAGGCCGGCTTCCCGATCACCTCGCCCGGCGACTTCGAGGCGGTGCAGGAGATCTCCCGCGTCGTGGAGGGACCGGTCATCTGCAGCCTCGCCCGTACCCACAAGGCCGACATCGACGCCGCCTGGGAGGCGATCCGCGATGCCCAGCGGCCCCGCATCCACACCTTCATCTCCACCTCCGACATCCATATCGAGTACCAGCTGCAGACCGACCGCGAGGACGTCAAGGGGCAGGCTCGCGCCGCGGTGGCGCTGGCCAAGTCCTATTGCGAGGACGTCGAGTTCTCGCCGATGGACGCGACCCGGGCCGACGTCGAGTTCACCGCCGAGGTCTGCGCAATCGCCGTCGAGGAGGGCGCGACCGTCGTCAACATTCCCGACACCGTCGGTTACACGACGCCCGAGGAGTACGCCGAGTACTTCCGTCGTCTCTACGAGCTGGCTCCGGGGTTGCGCGAGGTGGAGACCTCGGTCCACTGTCACGACGACCTGGGACTGGCGGTGGCGAATTCCTACGCCGGCGTGCTGGCCGGTGCGCGCCAGGTCGAGTGCGCGATCAACGGCATCGGCGAGCGCGCCGGCAACTGCTCGCTGGAGGAGATCGTGATGCTGATCCGGACCCGCGAGGACGTCCACGGCCTCACCACCGGAGTCAACACTCGTGAGCTGGCCCGCACCAGCCGCATGGTCTCCCGCCTCACCGGCTACCCGGTGCAGCCGAACAAGGCGATCGTCGGCCGCAACGCCTTCGCCCACGAGTCCGGCATCCACCAGGACGGGGTGCTGAAGGAGCGCACCACCTACGAGATCATGGACGCGACCGAAGTCGGCCTCGACTCGAACTCGATCGTGCTGGGGAAGCACTCCGGCCGCCACGCGCTGCGCGATGCGCTGGAGCAGCTCGGCTTCAAGGTCGATGGCAACGCGCTCAATTCCGCCTTCAAGCGCTTCAAGGAAATCGCCGACCGCAAGAAGCAGGTGACCGCGCTCGACCTGGAGGCGATCGTTTCCGACGAGATGCGCGAGCGTGCCAACGCCCACGAGCTGGCCTGGTTCGAGGTCGAGGCTGGCTCGCGCCGCGACCCGGTCGCGCGGGTGGCGGTGACGATGCCCTCCGGCGAGGAGGCGATGGGGGAGTCGAGCGGCGACGGCCCGGTCGACGCGATCTTCCATGCGATCCAGAACGCGACCAAGACGGAGTGCGAGCTGCGCCAGTACGCGGTCGAGGCCGTCACGGGTGGGGAGGACGCGCTCGGTGAGGTCACCGTGATGCTGCGCACCGCCGGAAGGCTGGCCAGCGGCCAGGGCGTGGCAACCGACATACTCGAGGCCTCCGCTCGCGCCTACGTCCGAGCTCTCTCCAACGCCCTCGAGGGCGCAGCCACGCGCGAGGCCGCGGCCGAACGCACTCCCGGCCCGTAGCACTCCGGCCTTCTTATTACAAGCGTGCGTGATAACGTACGCCAATGGCCGTGACCGCTATCCCGACATCTGAGTTGAACCGCGCGGCCTCCGAGTCCTCGGCGTCGATCGGCCCTCGGGTCAAAGCGCTGCGCGAGGCGATGGGACTCTCGCTGCGCGACCTGGGCGAGCGCTCGGGCGTGAGCGCGCCGATGCTGTCGCAGGTCGAGAGAGGGGAGACCAGCCCCACCCTGGCCATAGCCGCCAAGATCGCCGCCGGGCTGGAGCTGACGCTTTCGCAGTTGCTGAGGCTGGACGAGGGCGAGCACGTCGCGATCACCCGAGCCGGAGGGCGCCGCCGCTTCGAGCGGGGCGGCCATCGCATCGAGGAGCTGACGCCGCCGCTGCCGGGCCAGCGCGCCGATGTCTCGCTGCACACCCTGAAGCCCGGTGCAGCCACGGGCGGGCGGGCCGACCCGCCGATGCACGAGCCCGGCAGTCGCGAGACCGCCGTGGTCCTGGCGGGGACACTTGCGCTGGTCGTCGATGGCACTCGCTACTCGCTGCGCGAGGGCGACAGCGTCACCTTCGATGCCGATTTGCCTCATCATCTCGAGAACGACGGCGAGGACCCGACGCGCTTCATCGCCGTGATCGCCGCCGGCCTCAGGCGCGGTTAGGAGGAGATAGCGATGCCGCAGACCATGTTCGACAAGATCTGGAGCGCTCACGAGGTCTCCGACGGCTTGATCTACATCGACCTGCATCTGGTCCACGAGGTGACCTCCCCGCAGGCGTTCGACGGGTTGCGACTGGCCGGGCGCGGCGTGCGCCGTCCCGATAAGACCGTCGCCACCGCCGACCACAACGTTCCCACCGACGGCACCAAGGCCGCCGGCCTGATCGCCGACAAGCTCTCCCGGATCCAGGTCGAAACGCTGGAGCGCAACTGCGAGGAGTTCGGCATCCCGATCTACTCGTTGGGCTCCGAGCGCCAGGGGATCGTTCACGTGATCGGCCCAGAGCTGGGCGTGACTCAGCCGGGGATGACGATCGTCTGCGGCGACAGCCACACCTCCACGCACGGGGCCTTCGGGGCCCTGGCCTTCGGCATCGGCACCTCCGAGGTCGAGCACGTGCTCGCCACCCAGTGCCTGGTCCAGAAGCGGCCGAAGACGATGCGGATCTCCTACGCGGGGGAGCTGGGCTCGGGCGTCGCCCCCAAGGATCTGATCCTGGCGACGATCGGGCGCCTCGGCACCGGCGGGATGGTCGGCCACGCGGTCGAGTACGCGGGCCCGGCTATCGAGGCGCTCTCGATGCCGGGCCGGATGACCGTCTGCAACATGACGATCGAGGGCGGCGGCCGGGCCGGGATGATCGCCCCCGACGAGACCACCTTCGAGTGGGTTCGGGGGAGAGCCGCCGCCCCGAAGGACTTCGACGGGGCGGTCGCGCGTTGGCGCGAGCTGCCGACCGAACCGGGCGCGAGCTTCGACACGGAGGTCGAGATCGACGCCGCCGCGATCTCGCCGATGGTCACCTGGGGCACCAGCCCCGGCATGGTCGTCGAGGTCACCGACTCGGTGCCCGACCCCTCCAAGTTGGACTCCCCAGCCGATCGCGAGTCGGCTGAGCGCGCCCTCGCCTACATGGCGCTGCGTCCTGGGACGCCGATGACCGAGGTGGCGCTCGACCGCGTCTTCATCGGCTCCTGCACCAACTCGCGGGTCGAGGACCTGCGCGAGGCGGCGGCGGTCGTCGACGGCCGCCAGGTGGCCGGCTCGGTGCGGGCGATGGTCGTCCCCGGCTCCCAGGCGGTGAAGGCGACGGCCGAGGCCGAGGGCCTGCACGAGGTCTTCCGCGCCGCCGGATTCGAGTGGCGCGAGGCCGGCTGCTCGATGTGCCTGGGGATGAACCCCGACACCCTCGCCGACGGTGAGCGCTGCGCCTCGACCTCGAACCGCAACTTCGAGGGAAGGCAGGGCAAGGGGGGGAGGACTCACCTGGTAAGTCCGAAGATGGCCGCGGCCGCCGCGATCGAGGGGCACTTCGTCGACATCAGGGATTGGAGCTGAACATGAGGCCTATCGACGTCATCGAGGGTGGCGTATCCGTCCTTGACCGGGCGGACGTGGACACCGACCAGATCATCCCCAAGCAGTTCCTGAAGCGAGTGGAGCGGACCGGCTTCGGCGAGTTCCTCTTCTACGACTGGATCCGCTCCGGCGAGATCGAGTTGGAGCCGAATCCGATCCTGGTCACGGGGCGTAACTTCGGCTGCGGCTCCTCCCGCGAGCACGCCCCCTGGGCGCTGCAGGACTTCGGTTTCGAAGCGATAGTCGCCCCCTCCTTCGCCGACATCTTCTACGTCAACTGCACCAAGGTCGGGCTGCTGCCGGTGATCCTCGACGCAGAGCACTGCAAGACGGTCGCCGAGGCCGGCGAAGCTCGCATCGACGTCGACGACGAGACGATCGTCTGCGCCGCCGGCGTCTTCGAGTTCGAGGTAGAGCTTGACGTGAAAAACCGCCTGCTGAACGGTCTCGACGACATCGGCATCACGCTCGAGAACGCCGCGGCGATCGACCGCTTCGAGTCCGGTGGCGGAGCCGATAGAGGCCCGGTAACCACGGCGCTATGAGCGACTCCGGCCCGACCGGGGCGATGAACAGCAGCTCCCGCGAGTGGGACGCCGAGACCTATGACCGCGTTTCCGATCCCCAGTTCAACTGGGGGATGGAGGTGCTTGGGCGCCTCGAGCTGAAGGGCGACGAGACGGCGCTCGACGCAGGCTGTGGCTCGGGTCGCGTCACCGCCAAGCTGCTCGAGCGTCTCCCCGCCGGCAGCCTGCTCGCGGTCGACGGCTCGGAGGCGATGGTGGCCAAGGCGAGAGAGTGCCTCGGCGACCGTGCGTCGTATCTGGTCGTCGACCTCGCCGATCTGGAGGTGGACGACCCGGTTGACCTCGTCTTCTCGACCGCGACCTTCCACTGGATCCTCGATCACGATCTCCTCTTCAGACGCCTGCGCGCGGCGCTGCGGCCCGGTGGCCGCCTGGTCGCCCAGTGCGGGGGCGAAGGCAACGTGGCCACGCACGCGAAGGCGATCGTTGCCGCGGCCTCCCGGCCCGAGTTTTCCGGCCACTTTGGAGCGGCGAACTCGCTCTGGAACTTCGCCGGCGTCGAGGAGACCGAGTCCCGCCTGCGTGCTGCCGGCTTCTCCGAGGCGCGCTGCTGGCTGGAGCCGAGGCCGGTGACACCCGAGCGCCCGCTCGAGTTCACCTCCACCGTCACCCTCGGTCCACTTCTGGCTCAGCTGCCGGAGGAGAAGCGACGGCCCTTTGCGGAAGCGGTCTTGGCCGAGTCGAGCCAGCCCCTGACGCTCGACTACGTGCGGCTCAACATCGAGGCCGTCGCCGGTTAACCGGGCCGGGCGCGCAGCCCTTAGAGTCTCGCCGCGTGAGCACGTCTCCCCGCATAGTCGTTCTCCCCGGCGACGGGATCGGCCCTGAGATCGTCGCTGCGACCCAGCAGCTCCTCGACGCTCTCGGCGAGTTCTCCTACGACGAGCGTCTTCTGGGAGGGGCCTCCATCGACGCCCACGGCGTCGCCCTCACCGACGAGGTCCTCGAGGCCTGTCGAGCCTCCGACGCGGTTCTGCTCGGCGCGGTCGGTGGACCGAGGTGGGACACCACCGACCCCGACGCGCCCCGCCCCGAGCAGGGCCTGCTCGGCCTGCGCAAGGGAATGGGGCTCTACGCCAACCTGCGCCCGGTGCGGCCCAGCCCCGCCCTGATCGCCTCCAGCCCGCTGCGCGAGGAGCGGATCGCCGGCACCGACCTGCTCGTCGTCCGTGAGCTGACCGGCGGCATCTACTTCGGCGACAGCGGCCGCGACGGCGACGTCGCCCACGACACCTGCGAGTACTCGGTCGGCGAGATCGAGCGGATCGCTCGAACCGGCTTCGAGGCGGCCCACCGCCGCGCCGAGGGCTCGCGCCGGAAGCCACGCGTCGCCTCGGTCGACAAGGCGAACGTGATGGAGACCTCGCGTCTCTGGCGCGAGGTGGTCGGCCGCGTCGCCGCCGAGTACGCCGACGTCGAGCTTACGCACCTGCTGGTCGACAACGCTGCGATGCAGCTGGTCTCACGCCCGGCCGACTTCGACGTGATCGTCACCGAGAACCTCTTCGGCGACATCCTCAGCGACGAGGCCGCCATGCTCACCGGCTCCCTGGGGATGCTGCCCTCCGCAAGCCTCGGCGCCGACGGCGACCCCGGCCTCTTCGAGCCGGTCCACGGCTCCGCTCCCGACATCGTCGGCAAGGGCATCGCCAACCCGCTCGCCACCTTCCTCTCGGCGGCGATGATGCTGCGCCATGGCTTCGGCCGCGCGCGAGACGCGGCGCGGATCGAGACGGCGGTCGACGCGGTCCTGGAGCGCGGCCTCCGCACCCCCGACCTCGCCAGCGGAACGCTCGTGCAGCCTCCGCTGCCCGAGGTCCCACTGGAGGTCGAGGTGGGAACCGTCGAGATGACCGAGGCGGTGCTGGAGGAGCTTTAGGTCGGATTTGGCGGCTCCCCACGCTCATCGGGCATACTTTCCGGGCATGGAGCAGGCTGAGCTGATCTGGCAGAACGGCGAGTTTGTCGCCTGGGAGGACGCCAAGGTGCACGTCCTCAGTCACGGGCTGCACTACGGGACCGGCGTCTTCGAGGGCATCCGCTGCTATGAGACCGAGCGCGGGCCGGCGATCTTCCGCCACCCCGAGCACCTCGAGCGGCTCGAGAAGTCGGCCGAGCTCTACTACTTCGAACTGCCCTACTCGGCGCACGAGCTGCGCGACGCCACGCACGAGCTGATCCGCCGCAACGGCCTCCGCTCCTGCTACATCCGCCCGCTCGCGTTCCGCGGCTACGGCGAGATGGGGCTGTACGCGCAGAGCGCCCCGATCGAGGTGATGATCGCCGTCTGGCCCTGGGGGGCCTACCTAGGCGAGGACGGCAAGAAGCACGGAATCCGGACCAAGGTCTCCTCCTGGCGGACGATCTCCGGCGACAGCCTGATCCCGCACGCCAAGGCCTCTGGCCAGTACCTCAACTCGATCCTGGCCAAGACCGAGTCGGCCAACGCCGGCTACGACGAGGCGATCCTGCTCGACCAGCACGGCTGCGTCTCGGAGGGCTCGGGCGAGAACGTCTTCGTCGTCCGCGACGGCGTCCTCTGCACGCCGGGCCACACCTCCGCCATCCTCGACGGGATCACCCGCGCCTCGGTGATCCAGATCGCCACCGACCTCGGCTACAGGGTCGAGGAGCGCGACATCGCGCGCGCCGAGCTCTACCTCGCCGACGAGGTTTTCCTCACCGGCACCGCCGCCGAGCTGGTGCCGGTGCGCTCGGTCGACGACCACGAGCTGGGCGAGCCGGGCGAGGTGAGCCGGGTGATCCAGGCCAAGTTCGAGGACGCTCTGCACGGGCGCGCCGAGGAGTACCTGGAGTGGCTGGAGTTCGTCGACGTGCCGGCCGGCGTCGACCGACCGAGTAAGGTCGGTTCCTGATGCACCGTCGTTTCGAGGCAGTCGGGCGAATTACCGCAGCCGCCTAGCGGCTGGCGCGGCTCTGCCGCGTGCACGGGTCGAGAAGGCCCACACCCCGATTTCTCGAATCGAAAGGCATCAGATGGAACAGGTAAAGCTCTACGACACCACCTTGCGCGACGGCATGGGTGGTCCCGGCATGTCGCTCTCGGTCGACGAGAAGCTGAAGGTCGTGCGCGCGCTGGACGCGCTCGGCGTTCAATTCATCGAGGCCGGCTTCCCCAGCTCCAACCCCAAGGAGGTCGAGCTGTTCGGCCGCCTCGCCGAGCTGGAGCTGGGACAGGCGACGATCGCCGCCTTCGGGATGACCCGCCGCCGCGACACCGCTGCCCAGGACGATCCGGCTCTGCAAATCATGGTCGAGTGCTTCGCGCCGGTCGTCTGCCTGGTCGGCAAGAGCTGGGGCCTGCATCTGGAGAAGGTGACGAGGGTCTCTGCCGAGGAGAACCTGGCGATGATCGGCGACTCGATCGGCTTCTGCCGCGATCGGGACAAGCGCGTGGTCTTCGACGCCGAGCACTTCTTCGACGGCTATCGCGACGACCCGGCCTATGCGCTGGAGTGCGTGCGCGCCGCCGCCGGCGCGGGGGCCGAGAACGTCACCCTCTGCGACACCAACGGCGGCAGCCTGCCGGACTTCGTCGCCGAAGCCAGCGCTGCCGCGGTCGCCGCTCTGGACGGCGCGGTCGAGGTCGGCATCCACACCCACAACGACGCCGAGTGCGCGGTGGCGAACTCGCTCGCCGCGGTGGGCGCTGGGGCGCGACTGGTGCAGGGTTGCGTCAACGGCTACGGCGAGCGCTGCGGCAACGCCAACCTCGCATCGATCCTGCCGGCGCTGCAGCTCAAGATGGGCTTCGAGGTGGTCACCGACGAGCAGCTCGCGAGCCTGACCCCGACCTCCCACTACCTCGACGAGCTCTGCAACATGACCCCGAACCCCGACCGGGCCTATGTCGGGCGCAACGCCTTCGCCCACAAGGCGGGGATGCATGCGGCGGGAGTGGCCGCCGACGCCCGCACCTTCGAGCACCTCGACCCGGCTCGGGTCGGCAACGAACGCGACATCCTCGCCTCGGAGCTGTCGGGCAAGGCGACGATTCGCAGCCAGGCCGAGCGCGCCGGGCTGGAGCTCGACGAGGCGGCGGCCACCCGCGCGGTCGAACAGCTGAAGGAGCGGGAGCACCGCGGCTACCACTACGAGGCGGCGCAGGCCTCCTTCGAGCTGCTGCTGCGGCGCGAGGCGGGCGTCTACGAGCCGCTCTTCGAGCTGGAGAGCTTTCGCGTCACGACCGAAAAGCGCGAGGGCGGCCGGGTCGAGACCGAGGCGACGATCAAAGTCGTCGTCGACGGCGAGCGCTACGTCGAGGTCGCCGAGGGCAACGGCCCGGTCAACGCCCTCGACCGCGCCCTGCGAGCGGCGATCGGCGCCCGCCATCCGCACCTCGCCGAGGTCGAGCTGACCAACTACAAGGTGAGGATCCTCGACGAGGCCCATGGCACCGGCGCCGTCACCAGGGTGCTGCTCGATTCCACCGACGGCCGGCACGAGTGGGGGACGATCGGCGTTTCGGAGAACATCATCGAGGCCTCCTGGGAGGCGCTGGTCGACTCGCTCGCCTACGCCTTCCAGCCCCGTGCCGGCGGCAGCGACGGCGAGTAGGGTCCGCCGCGCATGGACCGCTCGCCTGACGCCGAACCGATCCCGCTGGCACGCCCCGAGATCGGAGCGCGCGAGGAGGAGCTGGCGCTCGAGGTGCTGCGCTCGGGAAGGCTGTCGCTGGGACCGATGGGAGAGCGCTTCGAGCGAGCCTTCGCGGACTGGCTCGGGGTGGCCGACGCGGTCGCCGTCTCCAGCGGGACGAGCGGGCTGCACCTTGGGGTGCGAGCGCTCGGCTGGGGCCCTGGCGACGAGGTCCTGACCAGCCCCTTCAGCTTCGTCGCCTCGGCCAACTGCCTCCTTTACGAGGGCGCGCGGCCGGTCTTCTGCGACGTCGATCCCGAGACCCTGAACCTCGACCCAGCTGCCGCCGAGGCCGCGATCGGGGAACGGACCGCGGGCATTCTGCCGGTCCACATCTTCGGCTACCCGGCGGCGATGCCGGAGCTGGAGGAGCTCGCGTCTCGACACGGGCTCGGGCTGCTCGAGGACGCCTGCGAGGCGCTCGGCGCGGTCGACGCCGAGGACCGCGCGGTCGGTACCCGGGGCCACCTCGCCACCTTCGCCTTCTACGCCAACAAGCAACTGACGACCGGGGAGGGGGGGATGGTCGTTCCCTCGGGGCCCGAGGACGCAGCCCGCCTGCGCTCCGAGCGCAACCAGGGCCGCGCCGCCGACATGGGCTGGCTCGACCACGGCGGGCTAGGTTTCAACTACCGCCTCACCGATCTCGCCGCCGCGCTCGGCGTCGCCCAGCTGGAGAAGCTCGACTCGATGCTCGCCGGCCGTTCCCGGGCCGCGGCGCTCTATGCCGAGGGCCTGGCCGGGGTCGAGGGCCTGCGGACGCCAAGCCCCGGGCGCGGAGCGGAGCGGCGCAGCTGGTTCGTCTACGCGGTGCGCCTGCCCGACGGGGCCGACCGCGACGCAACCGTCGCCCGCCTCGCCGAGCGGAGCGTCGCCAGCAAGGCCTATCTGCCCTGCATCCATCTCTTCCCCCACCTGCGCGAGCTCGGCTGGCGAGAGGGCCAGTTCCCCGTCGCCGAAGCCGCCTCGGCGCACTCGCTGGCGCTGCCCTTCTTCCCCTCGATGACCGAGTCTCAGATCGCCCGGGTGTGCGAGGCTCTGACCCAATCCCTCGACTGATGTCCCGCTTCCGCAAAGAGCCCGACCCCCGCTTCTGGCAGCTCAATCGCTCGATCGAGTTCGATTGGCGACTGGCGCCCTACGACATCGACCAGTCGCAGGCGCACGCCCGCGGGCTGCACGGGATCGGCGTGCTCGACGACGAGGAGCTGGAGCAGATCCAGGACGGCCTCGAGCGGGTCCGCTCGCACATGGGCGAGCACGGCTTCCAATTCGAGCAGGCCGACGAGGACATCCACATGGCGATCGAGCGCCTGCTCGGCGAGGAGATCGGCCCGCTGGCCGGCAAGCTCCACACCGGCCGCTCGCGCAACGACCAGGTCGCCACCGACGTGGCAATGGTCGTCCAGGCGCACTCGCTGCGCGCGATCGAGCTGTCCAGAGAGGCGATGGAGCGCCTGCTCGGCCTCGCCGAAGCGCACCGCGACTGGCCGATGCCCGGCTACACCCACCTGCAGCGGGCGCAGCCGGTCTACCTCGGGCATCACCTGCTCGCCTACTTCTGGATGCTCGCCCGCGACGTGCTGCGTTTCCAGTTCGCCCTCGACAGCGCCAGCGTGATGCCGCTCGGCTCCGGCGCCCTGGCCGGCGTCAACTGGGAGATCGATCGCAATGCGGTGGCCGGGGACCTCGGCTTCGCCCACGTCAGCCCCAACTCGATCGACGGCGCCTCCAACCGAGACTTCGTCCTCGACTACCTCGCCGCGGCCTCCGCCTGCGCGATGCACCTCTCGCGGCTTGGTTCGGAGCTCGTGATCTGGTCGAGCAGCGAGTTCGGCTTCTGCCAGCTGGACGAGTCGTTCTCCTCCGGGTCGAGCATCATGCCGCAGAAGGTGAACCCCGATTCGGCCGAGCTGCTGCGGGCCAAGAGCCCGCGCGTCTCCGCGGACTACGCCTCGGTCGTCGGCATGATGCACGCGCTGCCTCTCACCTACAGCAAGGACATGCAGGAGGACAAGGAGCCGCTGTTCGACGCAATCGACACGGTTGAGATCTGCCTCGACGCGACCGCGGGGATGCTGGCCGGGATCGCCTTCGACCAAGAGCGGCTGGAGGCCGCCTCGGGCGACGAGATGCTGGCCGCGACCGAGATCGCCGATCTCCTCGTCCGTAAGGGGGTGCCGTTCCGCGAGGCCCACGGGATCGTCGGCGGCCTCGTCCGCGACGCGGTGACCCAGGGCAGGGCTCTCTCCGATCTCACGCCGGAGGAGCTGCAACAGCACTCCGAGCACTTCGACGAGCTCTACTACGAGGTCCTGAAGCGGAGCAGCTGGCTGGAGTCGAAGCGGATCGAGGGCGGCACGGGCTCCGCGCAGCTGACGAGGCAGATCGACGCCGCCCGCGAGACGTTGGAGGCGGTCAGGACGCGGGTGCTCGAAGAGCGGTCCTAGTGGCCTCGCGCGCGGCGAGGGGGAGCGAGGAGCGGCTCGGGGCCGAGTTCTTCGATCGCTCGGTGCATGAGGTGGCCCGTGAGCTGATCGGCTGCCGTCTCTTTTACGGCGGCTGCGGCGGGATCGTGGTCGAGACCGAGAGCTACGAGCGCGACGACCCAGCCTGTCACGCCTATGCCGGCCTCACCGAGCGCACCGAGGTTCTCTTCGGACCGCCCGGGCGCGCCTACGTCTACCTCTCCTACGGCATCCACAGCCTGCTCAACGCGGTCGCCGAGCCCGAGGGCGACGCGGCCGCTGTGCTGATCCGGGCGTTGGAGCCAAGCGCGGGCCTGGAGCAGATGCGCGCCCGGCGCGGCGGCCGTCCCGACCACGAGCTCTGCTCGGGCCCGGGCAAGCTGACCGAGGCGCTCGGCGTCGGCCTCGACGCCAACGGCTCCGACCTCGGCAGCGATCCCTTCCTGCTGCTGCCGCCAGATCAGAGCTGGCTCGCAGAGGTCGTCACCGGGCCCAGGATCGGCATCACGAAAGCGGTCGAGCGGCACTGGCGCTTCTGCGCGGCCGGGAACCCAAACGTCTCCAGGCCTCGCCCAACACCGGGGCGCGGCTAGCCGGCCGTTACGCCACCGCCCGTGCCGCCGCCGCTGGGCGCTGGGGTCGCCGGTTCGGCCGGGGCCGGGGCCGATTCGGCTTCTTCGGCCGGTTCCTTCGGTTCGGGGGCCTTGGATTCGGTCGATTCGCTCGGCGCCCGTTCCGTTGTGGTCGATGGAGCGGGCGGCACATAGGTCGAGCCGCGGGAGGCATGGCCCCTGCCCTTTTCCGCCGCCCGTTCGGACTTGATCTGCTCCCAGGCGCTGATCACGCTGGCCCAGATCAGCGCAGGGAAGGTCCCGCCCATCACCGGGCCGCCGTTGAAGAGGGTCGTCATCGGCGTCGTCGTGTCGGCGTAGCCCACCCAGACGCAGGCGGTCACGTCGGAGATCCCACCGCAGAACCAGGCGTCCCCGTTGTTCTCGGTGGTGCCGGTCTTCCCCCACTGGCCGGAGGCGCCGATGTTGGCGTGGGTGCCGGTGCCGCTGCTGACCACGGTTTCGAGGATGCTCTTCGCCTCGTGAGCCACCCCCGACGAAATCACCTGGGTGTGGGTCGGATCGTTGCTGCCGCCCTTGATCGCGTGGTCGGCCTTGTCGGTGACCTTGGTGTAGGCGACGGGGCTGTCGCCGGGGCGTGGCGCCAGCGTGCCGCTGACGCGGTCCCCGCCGTTGGCGATGGTCGAGTAGGCGTAGGTCCAGCCGACCGGGGTCACCCCGTCCTTCAACCCTCCCAGGACCATTGCCGGGTTGGTCGAGATCGGGTCGGCGTATCCCATCTTGTGAATGGTCGCGGCGATCGAGCGGGTGCGATCGTGGATCGTCTTGCCCTTCAGGCCTTCCAGCGCCAGCTGGGAGTAGATCGAGTTGTCCGAGTAGGTGGTCGCGCAGACGATGTCGCAGGATCCGAGGTAGGAGCCTTCGTCGTTGTGCACTTCGAAAGTTTCCTGGCCGTGTTTGCCGAAGTGGAAGACCTGCGGCGCCGATTCGTAGACGGTGTACGGAGAGATTCCCTCTTCGAGGGCGGTGACCAGCTCGAACGGCTTGATCGAGGAGCCGGGCTGGCGGTGGCCCTGGGTCGCCAGGTTGAAGGGCTTGGTTTCGAAGTCCGGCCCTCCGACCATCGCCTTGACGCCGGCGTTGCGGTTGTCGAGCACCACCACCGAGGCGGTCGCGGGCGAGTAGCCGAGGTAGGAGTTGACCGCTTCTTCGGCCGCCGCCTGGAGCTTCAGGTCAAGCGTCGCCTT
Organism: uncultured Solirubrobacterales bacterium; assembly: GCA_963749605.1. Taxonomy (GTDB): domain Bacteria; phylum Actinomycetota; class Thermoleophilia; order Solirubrobacterales; family 70-9; genus CAVVNN01. The sequence goes on from CAVVNN010000002.1 coordinate 269,021, forward strand.
CACCTTGAGCCCGCCGAAGAAAGCTTTGGCGGCGCCGTAGCGTTCGACCAGCTGCTGGCGCAACCAGGCGGTGAAGTAGGGGGCCTTCGAGTCGAACTTCGGCGGTTCTATGTCGCTGGGGGCGGGTAACGCCTGCTTGGTCCCTTCGTCGAACTGCTCCCTGGTGATGTATCCCTGTTCGTACATCTTTTCCAGCACCAGGTTGCGGCGGCCGAGAGCGTTTTCGGGGTAGGCCTTGGGGTCGTATGCCGAGGGCGAGGCGATGATCGCCGCCAGCGTCGCCGCCTCCCAGGGCTCCAGCACCGAAGCGCAGGGCTCGGTCGGCGTCCCGCAGCCGGGGTGCGCCTTGCCGAAGTAGGTCCTCGCGGCGGCCTCGATCCCGTAGGCCCCCTCGCCGAAGTAGATCGTGTTCAGGTACTCGGTGAGGATCTTGTCCTTGCTCCAGTGGTGCTCCAGCCGGTAGGCGAGCGCCGCCTCGCGGAACTTCTCGAAGACCGTGCGGCTGCTCTGCGCGGCGAGCGCGTTCTTGACGAACTGCTCGGTGATCGTCGAAGCGCCCTGGACGGCGCTCTGGCTGAGGATGTCCCTGACCAACGCGCGCCCTATGCCCTGGAAGTCGACGCCGTTGTGTTCGTAGAAGCGCGAGTCCTCGATCGAGACCACGGCATTCTTGACGTTTGGGGAGATCTGGCCCGAGTTGAGCAGGATCTTGTTCTGGTCGCTGGTCAGGGTGCCGATCGGTTCGCCGTTGGCGTCCACGACCTCGCTGTTCTTGGAGGCCTTGTACTGGGCGAAGTTGTAGATCGCCGGCAGGTCCTGGGAGACCGCCATCATCATCCCGAAGACCGTCGAAACGAGTGCGAGGACGCCGAGGCCGAGCAGGACGAAGAGCACGCGCAGCTTCTTCAGGCGTGGCTTGGTGCGTTTGCCCGCCAAGAGGAGGCGGCAGTCTAGCATTCGACGAATGGCGGACCTGACGC
>CAVVNN010000002.1:275000-1194818 GCA_963749605.1 uncultured Solirubrobacterales bacterium
CCGAGGGGGCCGCAGTGAATTGGTCCAACCGACTGTTTACCAAAAACACAGGCCTCTGCTAAGTCGTAAGACGACGTATAGGGGCTGACGCCTGCCCGGTGCCGGAAGGTTACGCGGACTTGTTAGCACTTCGGTGCGAAGCAATGAAGCTAAGCCCCGGTAAACGGCGGCCGTAACTATAACGGTCCTAAGGTAGCGAAATTCCTTGTCGGGTAAGTTCCGACCTGCACGAATGGCGTAACGAGTTGGACGCTGTCTCAACGAGAGGCTCGGTGAAATTAAAGTCTCGGTGAAGATGCCGAGTACCCGCGGAAAGACGGAAAGACCCCGTGAACCTTTACTGCAACTTGATATTGGAGTCTGGGGTATCTCGCTCAGGATAGGTGGGAGACTGTGAACCAACGGCTTTGGCCGCTGGGGAGTCACCCTTGAGATACCACCCTTGGTAGTCTGGGCTTCTAACACCATGCCGTGATCCGGGTGGTGAACAGTGTCAGGTGGGCAGTTTGACTGGGGCGGTCGCCTCCTAAAATGTAACGGAGGCGCCCAAAGGTTCCCTCAGCACGGTTGGAAATCGTGCGTAGAGTGTAAAGGCAACAAGGGAGCTTGACTGCGAGACCGACGGGTCGAGCAGGAACGAAAGTTGGGCTTAGTGATCCGGCGGTTGCAAGTGGAAGCGCCGTCGCTCAACGGATAAAAGGTACTCCGGGGATAACAGGCTTATCGGTTCCAAGAGTCCACATCGACGAACCGGTTTGGCACCTCGATGTCGGCTCGTCGCATCCTGGGGCTGGAGTAGGTCCCAAGGGTTGGGCTGTTCGCCCATTAAAGCGGTACGCGAGCTGGGTTCAGAACGTCGTGAGACAGTTCGGTCCCTATCTTCCGTGGGCGTTGGAGAGTTGAGAGGAGTCATCCCTAGTACGAGAGGACCGGGATGAACGTGCCGCTGGTGTATCTGTTGTCCTGCCAAGGGCACTGCAGGTTAGCTACGCACGGAACGGATAACCGCTGAAAGCATCTAAGCGGGAAGCCGTCCTCGAGATGAGCTCTCCCATCCCCTTGAGGGAGTAAGACCCCTGGTAGACCACCAGGTTGATAGGCCGGCGGTGCAAGCGCAGCAATGTGCTCAGCCGACCGGTACTAATGGGTCGAGGGCTTGACGGATTTATTACTTGCTCTGAGGTCTTGTGCAGTTTTCAAGCTCCACCGGGGCGGTCTCGCAAATTTCCGGTGGCGCATGGCGAGGGGGAGACACCTCTTCCCATTCCGAACAGAGCAGTTAAGCCCCTCAGCGCCGATGGTACTTGGAGGGCAACCTCCTGGGAGAGTAGGTCGCCGCCGGTTCTTCTACCTCTTCGAGCCCGACCCGACCGGTCGGGCTCGATTTGGTTTCAGAGCTCCGTCCAGGAAGGTCCGTAGGCGCTGTTCGTACAGCGAAGGGTCCACGTTCCAGCTCTGGGTGTGGCCAGCCTTGGATACTCGGTAGTAGGTGACCCAGCGCGGCAGCTCTTCGGCGAAGTCGTCGCTGGTCGCGATCGGGACGACGTGATCTTCGGTGCCGTGGAAAAGAAGGATCGGCAGATGGAAGTCCTCGGGGTGCTGGAGCGCATCGAGGCTGCTCCAGTCCGTGCCGATGCGCGCATCGATAGCCCACTCGACGGGTAGCGCCGCGAAGCCGGGAAGACCCATGCGTTCGGCGTTGAATTCGAGGATCGATTCCCAATCAAGGGCCGGTGCGTCGAGGACGAGCGCGGCGACGCGATCGGAGAGGGGCGATCTCTCCATGAACTGGGAGATGAGAGCGCCGCCCATCGAGTAACCGATCAGAACCAGGCGGCTGGCGCCGTGGCGAAGCGCGTAGCGGGCGGCGGCGGCAAGGTCTTCCCATTCTGTCTGACCTTGATGGTGAAGGCCGTCTGGGCTCTCGGGGGCCCCGAGGTCGTCGCGGTAGGAAATCAGGAGGGAGGGAAGCCCGGCGCGACGCAGCGCCGGGGCGATCCGCAAGCCAACCTCGCGGTCGTCGTTGATGCCATGCACGACGATTGCCCAGGTTGGAGCTTTGCCGGGGGTCAGCCAGGCGGGCATCGGCCCGAGCTCGTCGGGCACGACGATAGACCTGAACGGAAGCCCGCGGGTTTCGCGCGGATCGCCGGAATACACGCTGCTGTCAAAGCCGGCGTCGACTCCGGGTGCGAGATAGCCGCGGACGTCACTCAGCCGTCGGGTGACGGTGCTGGCGTCCTCGCTCACTATCGGCCCGGCGATTGCATGCCCGGCCTGCCAGACGAGGCCGTAATAGCCCGGTCGTTCGGTCGCTTCGGAGCGAGCGAGGGAGATCCGGCCCGGGACCACAGATTCGACGTCGACCTTTTCCGACCACGGCGAATGGTCGGGCACCAGGACCCTGTCGGAGAAATGCCAGCTGACTGCCGCACCGACCAGCAGGACGGCGATCAGCGCCGCCGCCACTGCGAGGAGCCACCTCCGGCGATACCGCCTTCGCGAAGTCTCTTCCCCCGCTGGGGACGCGCCATCCACGGCGCAAGACTATGGCGACGCGGCGACGGTGAGGGGACCCCGGTGATGCCCTAGCAGCGGACCGCGATGCTCCGGTCCGTCGGGCGCCGCCGGCCACCGGACCCTGCGGGTCGGGAGCGGCGACGGGATTGACAGCTCGGCGCAGTTCTCCCAACGGGCTCGAGCCCGTACTCGCCGAGCGTGGCGAAATCGATCAGCAGGTCAACGGCGTCGGCGAGCCGCCCAGTCAGTGTCGTCTTCGAGTCGAACATGGGTTCGCAATCTACGGGTGCCTTCGGACGGCTCCCCGATTTTGCAGGTGTTCTTGCAACCCATGCCTGGCAGCGTCGTTCGGCGGGGTCTTTGGGCTCTTCGGGGGGACCGCGAAGCCGAGCACCAGCGCTGCGGTCTCGGCGGGCTTCTCGACGTTGGGCGAATGCCCGGCGCCGGCGATCAGCTTGGTCTTGGCTCCGGGGACGGTCACCCGGTATTCGGCAAGCCTGTCGGGCGGGTCGTTGATGATCTGCTCCTCGGCGCCCATCATCACCAGCAGCGGCTTGCCGGTTTCCTTCACCCTCTGGTCCAGCGACTCTTCCTTGGTGTAGTCGTCAAAGCCCCTGGCGGAGTCGTCGTAGGCGCTGAAGGTCATCCCGTTGACGTCTTCGACGAAGGCGTCGGGTACGTCGAAGCCGGGCGCGAACGCCACCTGCAACCCCTTCTTCACGGCGAAATCCGGCTTGACTCGCCAGAAGAACTCTCCAATCACCGGGGCGAAACCGAGCTTGGCGACGAGTCCCAGGTCACCCTCTTCGTGGGTCGGCGGCGTGTCGACGATGACGATGCGGTTGACCAGTCGTGGCGACTGCTGGGCCAAGGCCACGGCCACGCCGCCGCCAAGCGAGTGGCCGACCACCTCCGCGTCGCGCACCCGAAGCCGGCCCAGCGCCTGTGCGATCAGATCCGCCTGGTTGGGGATCGAGTAGCCGGAGGCGGGCTTTTCGGACCCGCCGTGACCGAGCAGGTCGATCGCGACCACCCGGTGATCGCGGTCGAGCAGCGGCACCATCTTGTCCCACCAGTCGATCGCGCAGGTGAAGCAGTGGATGAGGACGATCGGGCTGGCGTTCCGCGGGCCGTGTTCGACCACCTGGAGATCGCCGCCGGGGAGCTTGAGGATGCGCCCACCCGGCTCGGTCACGCTCGCCGGCTTGGTTTCCTGGTCGACGATCAGCGCGTTGAGCCCCAGGAGGACAGCCAGGACGACCACAACGCCGATCAGGATCTTCCAGCCTCTCCCCATGCCGGTCGTTACCCTAGCCGAGCCATGGAGAAGTTCGTCATTAGAGGCGGAGCGCCCCTCTCGGGGGAGCTGACCGTCGCCGGCAACAAGAATGCGGCGCTGCCGATCCTCGCCGCCTGCCTGCTGACCGAGGAGGACGTGCTCTTGCACCGGGTGCCGCGGATTCGCGACACCGAAGCGCAGATCGCGTTGCTGGAGCGGCTTGGGGTGGAGGTCGAGTGGGTCGCCGACAACAGCGTGCGGCTCTGCGCCGCCGGCGTCGGCGAGGTCGCGGTCGACCATGACCTCTCGAGCAAGATCAGGGCCTCGTTCCTACTCTCCGGGCCTCTGCTCGCCCGCTTCGGCGAGGCCAAGATGCCGCCACCGGGCGGCGACTTCATCGGCCGCCGCCGCCTCGATGCCCACCTCGACGCCTTCAAGGACCTCGGTGCCCGGGTCGCCGGCGACCGCTGGATCGAGCTGACCGCCCCGCCGGGTGGCCTTCGCGCCTGCGCGATCTTCATGGACGAGCCCTCGGTGATGGGGACCGAGAACGCGCTGATGGCCGCGGCGCTGACCCCGGGGCCGACGACGATCGGCAACGCCGCCTGCGAGCCGCATGTCCAGGATCTCGCCCGTCTGCTGACCGGGATGGGCGCCCAGGTCGACGGGATCGGTTCCAACGTGATGACCGTGCATGGCCGCGACCGCCTCGGCGGCGCCGAGCACACGATCTCTCCCGACCACATCGAGGTCGGCAGCTTCATGGCGCTCGCCGCGGCGACCGGGGGCGAGGTGCGCATCCGCGACGCCGGACCGGCCGACCTGGTCATGGTCCGCCGCCAGTTCCGCCGCCTCGGGCTCGAGTCCGTGGTCGAGGGCGAGGACGTGATCGTCCCTCCGGGCCAGGCGCTGCGGATCAAGACCGACCTCGGCGATGCGATCCCGAAGATAGAGGACGGCCCCTGGCCTGCCTTCCCGGCTGACCTCACCTCGATCGCGCTGGCTCTCGCCACCCAGGCCGAGGGGGAGATCCTGATCTTCGAGAAGATGTTCGAGAACCGCCTCTTCTTCGTCGACAAGCTGGTCGCGATGGGCGCTCGGATCACGCTGTGCGATCCCCACAGGGCGATCGTCAGCGGTCCGAGCCGGCTTCACGGCGAGCGAGTCGAGAGCCCTGACATCCGTGCCGGGATGGCGATACTCATCGCTGCGCTGGCGGCCGACGGCACCTCGGAGATCGGCAACATCCGCCAGATCGATCGCGGTTACGAGCAGATCGACGAGCGGCTGCGCGCGCTCGGCGCCCAAATCGAACGGGTTTCTGCGGAGGTGCCTGCATAACAGGGCTTTCCGTCCCGTTCTCGTAAGGTCCGGCCGATGATTCATCCGATTCCACCGGGAACCCGCGACGTGCTCCCCGACGAGATGCGGGAGCTGCGGCGCCTGCACGCCGACCTGATCGAGGTTTTCGAGAGCCGTGGGTACGGCGAGGTGGCCACACCCACGATCGAGTACGACGAGGTGCTTGCGCGTGGCGACGGTCGCACGGCCTCGAGCGCCTACCGCTTCTTCGACGAGCGCGGCGGCCTGTTGGCGCTGCGCTCCGACATGACCCTGCCGATCGCCCGCCTGGTGGCGACCCGCTGCGCGAGCGCCGAGCTGCCGCTGCGCCTTTGCTATATCGCCAACGCCTTCCGCGCCGTGCGTCCGCAGCGCGGTCAGATGCGCGAGTTCGCGCAGGCTGGGTTGGAGCTGATCGGCGCGCCGGCGCCGCAGGGCACCGCCGAGGTGGTCGAGGTGCTGGAGGCGGCACTCGACGCCGCCGGGCTCGACCGCGCCGTGATCGGTCTCGGCGACTCGGACCTCTACCGCCAGTTGCTCGCCGAGCTCGGCATCGAGGGCAAGGCGCGCGACTCGGTGCTGGAGCGGCTGGCGACGCATGACCTGGTTGGGCTGGAGGCCGAGCTCTCCGCGATCGACGGGATCGACGACGAGCAGTGTGAGACCTGCGTCGCCCTCTCGCAGCTTCGCGGCGGCAGCGAGGTGCTCGAGCAGGCGCGAAGCCTCGGCGGCGCAGCGGTCGAGCGCGCCACGGCCAGGATCCAGGAGACCTTCGAGGCGCTGCGGGAGCGGGGCGTCGCCGACCGGGTCCAGATCGACCTCGGGCTGCTGCGCGACCTCGGCTACTACAGCGGCGCGATCCTCGAGGTCTACGACCCGGCGCTCGGCCACGTGCTCGGCGGCGGTGGCCGCTACGACGGCCTCTTGAAGCGCTTCGGCCTCGACCTCCCGGCGGCCGGCTTCGCGCTCTACGTGGAGCGCGTCCACGTCGCCCAGATGGAGGAGGAGTCGAGGCGGAAGAGGGAGGGATCGTGAGCGTCGAAGTCGCGGGGCTTGGCCGCGCCAAGGCCGAGGGGCCGTTGAAGCTAGCCGTGCCCCGGGGCGCGCTCTTCGGCGAGACGCTCGACGCTCTCGACGCCGCCGGGATCGACACCGCCGCGCTGCGCGGCGCCTCGCGCTCGCTGATCTTCGAGGGCGATGACATCGCGCTGGTCACGATGCGGCCCTCCGACGTGCCCACCTACGTCGAGGCGGGCGCCGCCGACGTCGGCATCACCGGCAAGGACGTGCTGCTCGAGCAGGCCGACCGGGCCGTCTACGAGCTGCTCGATCTCGGCTACGGGCGCTGCCGCATGGTGCTGGCCGGGCGCAAGGGGGATGAGAGGCTGGGCGAGGCGGAGCGCCGGCTGGGGATGATGCGGATCGCGACCAAGTACCCGCGCATCGCCGAACGCCACTTCGAGCGGACCGGCAGGCAGGTCGAGGTGATCGAGGTGAAGGGATCGGTCGAGCTGGCGCCGCTGATCGGCCTCGCCGACGGCATCGTCGACCTCGTCGCCACCGGACGCACGCTGAAGGAGAATGACCTCGAGGTGCGCGAGGAGATCGTCGAGTGCACGGCGCGCTTCGTCGCCAACCGCGTCGCGCACAAGCTGCGCGCTGCCGAGGTCGACGCGCTGACCGCGAAGCTGAGGGGAGCAACCGCACGATGAGGGCGCGCCGCTTCGAGTGGGAGAGCGCGGCGGAGACCGCCGCCGCGATCCGGGCATGGGCCGCCGAGTCGGCGTCGCCGGTCGATGTCGCCCCGATCGAGCGGGAGGTGGTCGAGGGGGGCGACGAGGCCGTACTGCGACTGACCGCGCGCTTCGACGCGACCGAGAGCCCGCCCGCGACCCTGCGGATCGAAGCGGGGGAGGCCGCGGCGGCGCTGGAGTCCCTCGATCCCGGGGTCCGCGAGGCGATGACGCTCGCCGCTGCGAACGTCAGCGCCGTCGCCGAGGCCCAGGTCGACCGCGGGCGGCACGAGGTGGCGCTGCCCCAGGGCCACACGGTGACCGTGCGCGAGGTCCCGGTCGCCGCCGCCGGCCTCTACGCGCCCGGTGGGCGCGCCGCCTACCCGTCGAGCGTGTTGATGTGCTGCATTCCCGCCCGCGTCGCGGAGGTCGAGCGCGTTGCGCTCGCATCGCCGCCGGGGCCGGACGGTCGCGTCGACCCGCTCGTGCTGGCGGCGGCCGAGCTCTGCGGTGTCGACGAGATCTACGCGATGGGCGGCGCCCAGGCGATCTTCGCCCTCGCCCACGGCACCGAGACAATCGAGGCGGTCGACGTGATCGCCGGCCCCGGCAACGCCTGGGTCCGCGAGGCGAAGCGAACCGTGTACGGCCGGGTCGGAATCGATTCGCTCGCCGGCCCCTCCGAGCTGATGCTCATCGCCGGGCACGACACCGACCCCGAATGGGCGGCGCTCGACCTCTGCGCCCAGGCCGAGCACGGCGGTGACGGGCCGCTGATCGCGGTCGCGGTCGAGGATGCCGTGTTGAACGCCCTCGCGGCGGCGACCGAGGCCGCCGCCGCCGAGCGTCCCGGCGTGGGAGAGGCGCCGCTGGCGTTGGTCCAGGTTCCCGACCTCAGCGACGCCACCGACCTCGCCAACGCCTTCGCCCCCGAGCACCTCGAGTTGCTGGAGGAGGACGCGGCGCTGCTCGCCAGCCGAGTCACCACCGCGGGGTGCGTCTTCGCCGGCCGCTACGGCGCGACCGCGTTCGGCGACTACGCCGCCGGATCCAACCACGTCCTGCCGACCGGCGGCGCGGGACGGTTTTCGGGACCTCTCGGCCCCGGCGCCTTCCGCCGCAGGATCTCCACGGTGGAGGTTCCCGCCGCCGCAGCGGCGAAGCTTGCCCCGCACGTCGATGCCCTTGCGAGGGCCGAGGGATTCCCCGTCCACGGCGAGTCGGCGATGATTAGAGGATGAGCAGAGCAGCGACAAGAGAGCGGGACACCGCCGAGACGCAGGTCCGGCTGTCGCTGGACCTCGACGGCGGGGAGGCGGGTGCCGCCACCGGGGTCGGTTTCCTCGACCACATGCTCGACCTGCTTGCCCGCCACGGCCGTCTCGGCCTCAAGGTCGAGGCCAGCGGCGACCTCGAAACCGGCGCCCACCACACGGTCGAGGACGTCGGCATCGTGCTCGGGCAGGCGCTCGACGAGGCGCTGGGCGACCGTGCCGGGATCAGGCGATACGGGTCGGCGCTGGTGCCGATGGACGAGTCGCTGGCCGAGTGTGCGATCGACGTCTCCGGGCGCCCGCTCTGCGTCTTCGACGCCGAGCTTCCGACGACCTCGATCGCCGGTTTCGACACCGAGCTGGCCGAGGAGTTCTTCCGCGCCGTGGCCAACAGCGCCAGGCTGACCCTGCACGTGTCGGTCCGCTACGGCACCAACGCCCACCACATGATCGAGGCCGCCTTCAAGGCCTTCGCCCGCGCATTGCGCGTCGCGATCTCGATCGATCCCGAGGAGAGCGGCGTGCCCTCGACCAAGGGAACGTTGAGCGAATGACGGTGCGGATCGCGATCGTGAATTACGGGATGGGCAACCTACGCTCGGTCGAGAAGGCGCTGGAGCACGTCGGGATCACGGCCACGATCACCAGCGACGCCGATGAGATACGCGCCTGCGACGGCGTCATCCTGCCCGGGGTCGGCGCCTTCCCGAAGGCGATGGAGCGAATCCGCGAGCTGAGTCTGGACGAGCTGGTCGCCGAGCGCCGCGACGCGGGGACGCCGATTCTCGGCATCTGCCTCGGTCTTCAGCTCCTCTTCGACTCCTCCACCGAGCTCGGCGGCGCCGAAGGACTAGGCCTGCTGTCCGGCGAGGTCTCCGAGCTCGACGCCGACGGCCTCAAGGTGCCGCACATCGGCTGGTCGCCCGTGCGCTGGGAGCGGGGGGGGTCGCGTCTAACCGAGGGGATCGAGTCCGAGACGCCCTTCTACTTCGTCCACTCCTTCGCGCCCCGCCCGGCGCCCGGCGAGCTGCTGGGCAGCGCCGCCTACGGCGGTCGCTTCGCCTGCGCGACCGAGCGCGACAACGTCTTCGGCGTCCAGTTCCACCCCGAGAAGTCGAGCGTCGCGGGGCTGCGCCTGCTCTCCAACTTCGCCGGTGTGTGCGCGTCCGTGCCCGCGTGATCCTCTATCCCGCCATCGACATCCGCGGCGGGCGGGCGGTGCGGCTGCTGCAGGGCGACTACGAGCGCGAGACCGCGTATGACGCCGACCCGGTCGATGCCGCGCGGCGGTGGGCGGGAGAAGAAGCGCAGTTCCTGCACGTCGTCGACCTCGACGGGGCAAAGGCGGGGGCGCCGGAAAACCTCGACGCCGTGAGGCGCATCGCCGCCGCGGTGGGCTGCCCGATCCAGGTCGGCGGCGGGCTCAGGGATGCTGCTGCAGTCGCAGCGGTGTTCGATGCGGGGGCAGAGCGTGTGGTGATCGGCACCGCTGCGCTGCGCGATCCGGATTTCCTGGGCGCAATGGTCGCGACGCACGGCGAGCGCGTGGTCGTCTCGGTGGACGCCCGCGATGGCAAGATCGCGCTGGCGGGGTGGACAGAAGCGGGTGAGGAGGGGGCTGCCGAGGCGGTCGCGGAGCTGAGCTGCCGGGGAGTCGCGCGGTTCCTCTGCACCGCGATCGAGGTCGACGGGACGATGGAGGGGCCGGCCCTCGAGGAGCTGGGGCGGATCGCTGCCGCTACAGAGGCCCAGGTGATCGCCTCGGGTGGGGTGGGGAGCCTTTCCGATCTCGAAGCGCTTGTGCGCGAGGCTGCGCCAAATCTGGAGGGCGTGATCGTCGGCCGCGCCCTCTACGAGCGCCGCTTCACCGTCGCCGAGGGCATTGCCGCGCTTGCCGGAGCCTGATGATCGTGGGATTGGCGCTTTCTTCGGGGTATAGCCGAACAACGCGCCACTCTAGGCTGCGGGCATGGTCCTGAAGCGAGTCATCCCCTGCCTCGACGTCGACGCCGGGCGGGTGGTCAAGGGAACGAACTTCGTCGGGCTGCGCGATGCCGGCGATCCGGTCGAGCTGGCCGAGCGCTACGACGCCGAGGGGGCCGACGAGCTGGTCTTCCTCGACATCACCGCCTCGCACGAGAAGCGCGAGACGATCGTCGAGCTGGCTCGGCGCACCGCCGACAACGTCTTCATCCCGTTCACGATCGGTGGCGGCATTCGCTCGGTGCAGGACGCGCAGGCGGTGCTCGACGCCGGAGCCGACAAGGTGTCCGTGAACTCCTCGGCCCTGGCCCGTCCCGAGCTGCTGACCGAGCTGGCCGACCACTTCGGAGCTCAGTGCGTCGTGATCGCAATAGACGCCAAGCGCGAAGACGACGGTTGGGGTGTCTACGTCAACGGAGGCCGCAGGAGGGTCGAGGGACGGGATGCGGTTTCGTGGGCGAAGGAGGCAGCCGAGCGCGGGGCGGGGGAGATGCTGCTGACCAGTATGGACCGCGACGGAACCAGCGACGGCTACGACATCGAGCTGACCCGCGCGGTCGCCGAGGCGGTGTCGGTGCCGGTGATCGCCTCGGGCGGCGCGGGGACGCTCGAGCACCTCAGCGAGGCGATCGCGGACGGCGGCGCCGACGCCGTTCTCTGCGCCTCGATCTTCCACTACGGCGCCTACCGGGTGCGGGAGGCGAAGGAGCGCCTCGCCGCCGACGGCATCGCCGTGCGGCTTTAAGGTGGGGGTGGTCCGGGCGAGGGACACCCGGACCACCTCAACCAAGGTCTTCGGCAGGCCCGTGACGCCGGTGGAGCCGAGAATCTCGAACCGGCTTCAGTTCGTAAGGCTTCCGTCGTTCGGCGTAAGCCCGGGACCTCGGTGGTAGCGCCGACGTAACCAGCGGCCTTCGACCGCTTCTATGACGGCGTGGTCGAAGCGACCCGCCGGGTAGCAGAAGTTCTCGACCGGGACGCCGTAGTCGCGCCGCAGGATCGCCCGCGAACCGGCCACTTCTTCCTTCAGCTGCTCGGCGCCAAGCGTGGTCAGGTCGAGGTGGTGGATCGTGTGCGCGGCCAGCTCCCAACCGGCGGCGATCATCGTCTCGACGTTGCTGGTGTAGAGGTCGGAGCCTTCGGCCTTGAGGTTGAGCAGGCCCGGCCAGCCGTGCTTGCGCAGCTCGGGCAGGGCGAACGTGAACTGCGGCCGGTAGCCGTCGTCGAAGGAGAGGACGACCGGTTTGGCGGGCAGGGTGCCGCCGTGGTACCAGGCCTTCTCGACCTCTTCGAGGGTGACGGCCTGGTAGCCGTGTTCATCGAGCCAATCCACCTGGCGGCTGAAGTCCGAGCGCGTCACGTACAGCTCGGGGTAGGGGGCGCCGGCCGGCGCCGTGCCGAGCACGTGGTACTCGAGGATCGGGACGGAGCCGGTGTAGGGCTTCCACCCCGGCTGTGGGGTCGCGTTGCGGACGAGGACGGAGTGGGTCTTTGCGGTGGCGGGGTGGGTGGCCTTGGCGGCATTGGCCTCGCGCACCGAGCCCTTGCTTCCTCCGCCGCCTCCGCTGCCGAGCACGACGACGAGAGCGGCGACCGCAATCGCGACCAGCGCCAGCGCCGCGACCAGGCGCCGCCGGCTGCGGCGGCGGCGCTGCTGCTCGCGACGGCGGGCGTGAAGCTCCTCGCGGCGATCGTCGCGCCAGTCACCCCCCGCTGTCGGGTTCTCGGCCATCCGCTGAAGCGGTCATGGTAAGCAAGGGGCACATGCCGAAGCCTGCGAAGCCAATCGAGGATCTGGCCGGGGCGCTGGAGCGCGCCTACCCGGAGCTGGCGGTCGTGCGAGAGCGAGCGGCGGAGGAGCCCGTCTACCTGGTCGGTGGCGCCGTCCGCGACCTGCTGCTTGCTCGTCGACGCGCCGACGTCGACCTGGTCGTCGAGGGCGACGCCGCGGCATTGGCCGAGAGGCTGGGCGCCGACCCGGTCTCGCATCAGCGCTTCGCCACGGCGAAGGTGGTTCTCGACGGCCACGAGATCGACATCGCCGCCGCGCGGGCCGAGTCCTACGCGCACCCCGGCGCATTGCCCGAGGTCGAGCCGGCGGCTGGGATCGAGGTGGACCTCGCCCGCCGCGACTTCACGATCAACGCGATGGCGATCCCGCTGCGCGGAGAGCCCGAGCTGATCGACCCTCACGGTGGGCGCGCCGACCTCGAGGCCGGGCGCCTGCGCGTTCTGCACCGGCGCTCCTTCGAGGACGACCCGACTCGGGCGATCCGCGCCGCGCGCTATGCCTCGCGCTTCGGGTTCGAGCCCGAGGCCGAGACCGCGGCGCTGCTGCGGAAGGGCGACCTCGGCGCGGTCTCGGCCGACCGGCGCGAGGCGGAGCTGCGGAGGCTTGCGGCCGAACCGGCCGCGGCGCGCGGATTCGAGCTGCTCGCCGAATGGGGCCTGGTGGAGCTGCGCGAAGGAGGGAGGAGAGCTCGCCGCCCGCGTCTCGGATCTGCTCGTGTCACCGCCCTGGAGCGAGATCGTTCGCCCGCGAGCGAGCCGTCCTCGCCGCCGCGCTTGGCCCCGCGGGCGGCGAGAGCGAGCTGGCGACGGCGAAGCCGCAGAGGCCTATCGGAAGCCGTGGAGCTTGCCCACGGGCACGATCCGGTCGAGCTGGTTCTGGCCCGGGCGCTGGGCGCCGAGTGGCTGGATCGCTATCTCACGGATTGGCGTTCGGTGACGCTGGAGATCGACGGCGGCGACCTGATCGCCGCCGGCGTTGCGGAGGGCACGGCGCTGGGGCGCGGCCTGCGGGAGGCGCTGCGTCGCAAGCTCGACGGCGAGATCGAAGGTCGCGACGAGGAGCTGACCGCAGCGCTGGCGGCCACCCGGGCCGAGTAGGCGCCTCTCGCCCGGCGGGCTTTCTGCTTTGTTACTTGGGTGCAATGGCGTGAGAGCGAAGGGGTGAGGTGGCTGGAAGCCGAGCTTCCGGCGGCGCGGGCGGCGTTCTCCACCCGGGTCGGCGGGACCAGCGGAGCGCCCTTCGACAGCCTCAACCTTGGATTTCTCACCGACGACGACCGCGACTCGGTGATCGAGAACCGGCGACGGCTTTCGGCCGCGCTCGGATTCGAGCCCGGGCGCATCGTCGCCGGCCGCCAGGTGCACGGCGCCGATCTCGCCGTCCACACCGGCCCGCAGAGCCCCAGCCCCTTCGCCGATCCGCGTAGCGCCAAGCTGGCCGAGGTGGATGGACACGTCATCGCCCAGCCCCGGCTGGCGGCGCTGGTGTTCGTCGCCGACTGCCTGCCCGTCGCCCTCGCCGGCCCGGGCGGTGTCGCGATGCTTCACTGCGGTTGGCGCGGGCTCGCCGCCGGGATCGTTCGGGGAGGGGCGGAGGCGGTGAGAGCGACCCACGCCGCGATCGGTCCTGGTATCGGCCCCTGTTGCTACGAAGTCGGCGAGGAGGTGCTGGAGGCCTTCGACGGTCTCGGCGACGGCATCGCCTCGGCTCGGATGCTCGATCTGCCCGAGGTTGCGCGACGCCTGCTGAGCAGGGCGGGGGTGGAGCGAATCGAGTCGGCCGGGCTCTGCACGAGCTGTGACGCCGGCAACTTCTTCTCCCACCGCCGCGACGGGGGGCGAACCGGCCGCCAGGGCGGTCTCGCCTGGCCAGAGGTGGGCTGAGCGATGCCCGGCCTGATCCACGGCCTCGAGCCGGAGAGGATCGCCGCCAACCTCGCAGAGGCGCGCGCCCTCGCCGGCGAGGGCGTCGAGATCCTCGCTGCGACCAAGTACGTCCCGGTTGAGGAGATGGGCGCCCTGGCCGAGGCGGGCGTGACCCTGGTCGGGGAGAACCGCCAACAGGATCTCGCCGCCAAGCACGAGCGCTGGGGCGACGCCTTCGAGTGGGACTTCATCGGCAACCTGCAGAGCCGCAAGGTGAAGCAGCTGGTGCCGGTCTGCCGCCTGATCCACTCGGTTGCCACCGATTCCGTGCTGGAGCAGCTCCGCCGCCACGGCGCTCCCGGCACCGAGGTGCTGATCGAGGTCAATGTCGCCGGCGAGGAGGGTAAGGGCGGCGTCGCGCCCGGCGAGCTGGGAGAGTTCATCGCGCGCTGCCCGGTGCGAGTCTCGGGCCTGATGACGATGCCGCCCTTTAGCCAGGACCCTGAGGCCTCGCGGCCCCATTTCACCCGCCTGGCGAAGCTGGCGAGGGAACACGGCCTGAAGCGCCTCTCGATGGGCACGTCACAGGACTGGCGGGTCGCGATCGAGGAGGGCGCGACAATCGTCAGGCTGGGGACCGCGCTGTACGTGTGAAACGGCGCTAACCTGCAAATAATCCGTAAAGGAGTCGGCCTGCGCAGGCCGAAAGATGGCGGTAACCGTGGCCCTACGCGACACATGGCATAGAGCGCTGGTCTACTTCGGCCTCGCCGAGGATCACGACTACGGCCCCGAGTACGACGACTTCGACCCCGAAACCGGGTCCGAAGAGGCCTTCGAATCGCGCCGCGAACAGGCGCCGGTGCGGCGCCTGCCGACGTCTCGCCGCGCCCGCCGCGACGAGATCGACGACATCTTCGCCGACGACGAGCCGATCGCCGCCTCCCGCACGCGGACGCTGCGCCCGGTGGGCAACGGCGGCTCCGACGTGCAGGTCCACCTCGTCATCCCCCGCAACTTCAACGACGCCCAGCAGGTGGCCGACCGGTTCAAACGCTCGGTGCCGGTCATCCTCAACCTGCAGACGACCGATCACGAGCTCTCCAAGCGGCTGATCGACTTCTGCTCGGGTCTCACCTATGCGATGGACGGTGGCATGCAGCGGATCGCCGAGAAGATGTTCCTGTTGACGCCGCGCAACGTCGAGGTCTCCGCCGAGGAAAAGGCGAGGCTGATCGACAAGGGGTTCTTCAACCAGTCTTAGCGTGAGGGGAAGGGTCGGGCACCCCTCCATGTGAGGCATGGCTAGTCTGCTCAGCGCGATGATCGTTGGCTTCTGCGGGTCCGGGAATATGGCTGCCGCCATGGCGCGGGGGTGGGCCGGAGAGCTCGAGGGGATGTTGTTCTCGGATTCGGGGTCTGGCCGAGCTCAGGCGCTCGCGGAAGAGCTCGGCGGAGAGGTGGCCTCCAACCGCGAGCTGGCCGAGCGGGCCGATCTGGTTGTGCTGGCCGTGAAGCCGGCGCAGCTGAGCGAGGTCGCGGGGGAGCTTGCGAGCGCGAAGGTGGTCATCTCGCTGTTGGGGGCAACCTCCTTGGAGAAGGTCGCCGCCGCGCTTCCTGGGGCCGAGGTGTTGCGGGTGATGCCGAACGTGGGGGTGGAGGTCCGGAGAGGCGTCCTCTGCGTGGCAGGCGGAGGGGAGGCCGAGGTTCGAAGGCTGCTTGGGGCGTTGGGGCACGTGGTCGAGCTGCCCGACGAGGAGTTCGATGCGGCCACTGCGGTGATGGGATGCGCACCCGCCTATCTGGCGCTGGCGGTTGAGGCGATCGCCGACGCCGGAGCGAAGGACGGGCTTGGCGCGGAGCTGGCACGGGAGCTTGTCGTGGAGACGACCGCGGGGACGGCGGAACTGCTGCGCCTGCGGCACCCGGCCGACGTGCGAAAGGCGGTCGCTTCGCCGGGCGGCAGCACAGAGGCCGGGTTGGAGATCCTCGACCGGGAGGGTGTCCGCGAGGCATTCGAGGCAGCCGTTCAGGCTTCGCTGGAGAGGATGCGCGGGTGATTGCGTTGGCGTTGACGCGAAGTGACGTGGCCGGCTACGTCAACGCGCTGTTCATCGTCTACATCATCCTGATCTTCGCCAACATCCTCATCTCCTGGCTGCCCCGCGTGCCCTACAACCGGGGATTGCACGTCCTGCTCGAGTTTGTCACCGAGACGACCAACCCATACCTCAACCTCTTCCGGCGTTTCCTGCCACCGATCGGCGGAGGTGGGTTCGCACTCGACCTCAGCCCGATGATTGGGGTCGTCGTCCTGCTCGTGCTGCAGGCCGTCGTCGTCGGCCTGATCGCAGGGTGAACGGATCCCGCGGCCGGGCCTGGCGCCTGGCAGGCGCTCTCTGCGGCCTGGTCGTGGTCGCGGACCAGGTGGCGAAGGCCGCGGTGGAAGCGCACCTCGTCCCCGGGCAGGGAGTCGAGGTGCTGGGGCCTCTCGAGCTCACCCTGACGCACAACAGCGGCGTCGCCTTCGGCCTCGCCGGCGGCACCGGCGTCCGGCTCGTGGCGGTGACCCTGATCGCCCTCGGCGTTGTCGGCTTCGTCTTCGCCCGCAACCCGACCCGGCCGGGGATGTGGGTGGCCGCCGGCCTGCTGGCGGGCGGAGCGCTCGGCAACCTCGCCGACCGCATCCGCGCCGACGCCGTCACCGACTTCATCGACCTGCCGCTGTGGCCGCCGTTCAACCTCGCCGACGTCTCGATCACCGCCGGGGTGATCCTGCTCGTCCTCATCTACCTGCGCGACAGCGCCCGCGAGCCCGCGAGTGGCTGAGCTGCGCATCGTCCACCTCGACGAGGCGCTCGCCGTCGTCGACAAGCCGGCCGGCCTCGTCGTCCACCCGGCGCCCTCTCACAGCGGCCCAACCGTGGTCGGCGAGCTGGGCGAGATCCTCGGCGGCGGCGCCGACCCCGAGCGGCCGGGGATCGTCCACCGTCTCGACAAGGGCACCAGCGGCCTGCTCGTCGTCGCCCGCACCGACGAGGCGCACGCCGCCCTCCAGGGCCAGGTGCAACGTCGTGAGGTCGAGCGGGCCTACCTCGCCCTCGCCGGTGGCCGCCTCGCCTCGCGCACCGGGACGATCGACGCGCCGATCGGACGGGCGGCGAAGCAACGCCACCGGATGGCGGTCTCGGGGGCGGCTTCGCGCGAGGCGCGCACCCATTTCACCGTGATCGAGCTGCTCGCCGCCGACACCTATCTCGAAGCGCGCCTGGAGACCGGGCGCACCCATCAGATCCGCGCCCACTTCGCCGCGATCGGGCATCCCCTGACCGGCGACGAGACCTACGGCGGCGCGCAGCGCTATGGCCTGCAGCGCCAGTTCCTCCACGCCCACCGGCTCGCCTTCGCCCACCCGATCGGCGGGGAGGCGATGGAGTTCACATCGGAGCTGCCAGCCGACCTGGCCGCGGCTCTCGCCGCTGCCCGCTCCGCCTGAACGCCCGCCTCTCTACAATTCGCGACCCAAACCCAACCCCCGCGCAAGCGACCTGGGCCCTGCCCGGCGGAGACACCGTCGGGTCCCGGCAAGCGCCGCGGGAGAGCGCCACCCAACCAAGGAGAGCAATGCCAGAGGCAGGACTGAAAGAGCTGCTGGAGGCCGGCGTCCACTTCGGCCACCAGACGCGTCGCTGGAACCCGAACATGCGCCGTTTCATCTTCGGTGAGATGGACGGGATTCACATCATCGACCTGTTGCAGACCGAGGAGCTGCTCGAGAACGCCCGCCGCTTCACCGGCGAGCTGGCGAGTGGGGGCGGCACCGTCCTCTTCGTCGGCACCAAGAAGCAGGCTCGCGACTCGGTCCAGGAATGGGCCAACCGCTGCAAGATGCCCTACGTCAACCAGCGCTGGCTCGGCGGCCTGCTGACCAACTTCAACACGATGTCGGCACGAATCGCCCGCCTGCATGAGCTGACCGAGTGGCAGACGGAGGGCAAGCTGGAGCTGCTGCCGACCAAGGAGCGGATGGGGATGCAGGCCGAACTGGCCAAGCTCGAGTTCAACCTCGGCGGTGTCCGCGACATGGAGCGGCTACCCGACGCCGTCTTCGTCACCGACCTGAAAACCGAGGAGATTGCGGTGCACGAGGCGGCGCGCCTGCGGATACCGATCATCGGACTGGTCGACACCAACTGCGACCCGAACCCGATCGATTACGTGATACCCGGCAACGACGACGCGATCCGCTCCTGCCAGCTCGTGATCGGCACGATCGGCGGCGCAATCGAGACCGGCGCCAGCGCCTGGCGCGCGCAGGAGGAGAGGCGCATCGCCGAGGAGATGGAACGCCGCCGCAAGGACGAGGAAGAGCGGAAGAAGCGCGAGGAGGAAGAGAAAGCGCGCCTGGAAGCCGAGGAGGCCGCGAAACAGGCCGAGCAAGCCCAGGCTCAGGCGCCCCCACCCGCGGGAGAGGCGTCTAAAGCCGGAGGGTCCGGAGCCGCCCCGCCAACCGCCCCAGCTGCGGCGAAAGAGGAGGGTGAGTCGTGAGCGTTACCGCTGCCGATGTGAAAGCGCTTCGCGATCGGACGGGCGCCGCGATGATGGACTGCAAAGCCGCCCTGGCCGAGGCCGAGGGCGACACCGAGCGTGCCGTCGAGCTGCTCCGGGTCAAGGGCCAGGCCTCCGCCGCCAAGCGCGAGGGGAGGGGCACCGGGGAGGGCGTCGTCGCCTCCTACATCCACGCCAACGACAGGGTCGGGGCAATGGTCGAAGTGCAGTGCGAGACGGATTTCGTCGCCCGCAACGAGGACTTCAAGGCATTCGCCTACGAGGTCGCCCTGCACGTTGCAGCGACCGCTCCGCGCTACGTCTCCTCCGAGGAGATCCCGGCGGAGGAGCGCGAGGCCGAGCGGCGCGTCTTCGAGGAGAAGGCGCGCGAGGAAGGCAAGCCCGACAACGTGGTCGAGAAGATCGTCGAGGGCCAGCTCTCGAAGTGGGCAAGCGAAGTGGCGCTGCTCGACCAGGGCCACGTCAACGCCGAGAAGCACGACTCGAAGACGATCGAGGAGCTGCGCCAGGAGCTGGCCGCCAAGACCGGCGAGAACGTCCGCGTCGCCCGCTTCGCGTACTTCCGCGTCGGTGAGGAATAAAGTCGGCCGCATGACTCCCGAACCGAGATTCGGGCGCATCCTGCTGAAGCTCTCCGGCGAGGCTCTGATGGGCGGGCTCGAGTACGGCACCGACGCCGCCGAGGTCGGCCGGATTGCGCGGCAGGTCGGCGCGATCCGCGAGCGCGAGGTGGAGGTGGCAATCGTGGTCGGCGCCGGCAACATCTATCGCGGGCTCGAGGGAGCCGCCAACGGCATGGACCGCGCCACCGGCGACTACATGGGGATGCTGGCGACGGTGCTCAACGCGCTCACCCTCCAGGACGCGCTGGAGCGACACGGCCAGCACACCCGCGTGCTCTCGGCGATCGACGTGAAGGAGGTCGCCGAGCCCTACATCCGCCGCCGCGCGATGCGCCACCTGGAGAAGGGACGGGTGGTGATCTTCGCCGCCGGCACCGGCAACCCGTTCTTCACCACCGACACGGCCGCGGCGCTGCGCGCCCTGGAGATCCATGCCGAGGCGATCCTGATGGCCAAGAACGGCGTCGAGGGCGTCTACGACGCCGACCCGGCAACCCACCCGAACGCCAAGTTCATCCCCGAGATCGGTCACCGCGAGGCGATCGAGCGGGGACTGAAGGTGATGGACTCCACCGCGCTCTCCCTCTGCATGGACAACAACCTGCCGATCTACGTCTTCAACATGGGGGACGAGCGCAACATAGATAGGATCGTCTCCGGCGAGAGGGTGGGCACGCTGGTCTCCAGCGCGGCTCCCGCCCAGTGAGAACGGGAACCCGGTGGAGCTGATCGACGAACTGCTCGAAGACGCGAAGGGCCGCATGGAGAAGTCGGTCGAGTCGAGCCGTGGCGAGCTGGCCACGGTGCGCACCGGCCGCGCCTCCCCGCATCTGCTCGACCGCATCTCGGTCGATTACTACGGCGCCGTCACCCCGCTCAAGCAGCTCGCCAATGTCGCGGCCAGCGACGCCCGCCTGCTCACCATCACCCCCTTCGACAAGTCTTCGATCGGGGCGATCGAGAAATCGATCCAGGAGTCCGACATCGGGCTGACTCCGAGCAACGACGGCAACGTGATCCGGCTGCAGATCCCAGAGCTGACCGAGGAGCGCCGGCGTGAGATGGTCAAGGTCGTCCACGGCGTCGCCGAGGAAGGCAGGATCGCGATCCGCAACGTGCGCCGCGACATCATGGGCGACCTGCGTGAGCTGAAGAAGGAGGGGGAGGCGGGCGAGGACGACGAGCGCCGCGCCGAGGCCGCCCTTCAGAAGCAGACCGACGAGGCGATCGGCGAGATCGACGCCCTCCTCAAGGGCAAGGAAGAAGAGATCCTCGAAGTGTGACGTCCGCCAGGTACGTCGCGATAATCACCGACGGCAACGGCCGTTGGGCACAACAGCGCGGGTTGCCGGTCGTCGAGGGTCACAGGGCCGGCGCCGACGTCGTCAAGGCGCGCCTGCGCGACGCTGCCGAGCTCGGCGTCGAGGAGTTGACGGTCTTCTCCTTCTCGACCGAGAACTGGTCGCGCCCGGCGGAGGAGGTCGCGGGGCTGATGCAGATGTTCGGGGAGCGAATCGAGGCGGAGACACCCGAGCTGCACGAAGAGGGGGTGCGGATGCGCTTCATCGGTCGCCGAGACGGGGTCGAGCGCCGGCTGGTCGAGCGGATGGAGTGGGCGGAGGCCACCACCGCCGGCAACGACCGGATCGCGCTGTTCGTCGCCTTCAACTACGGCGGCAGGGCGGAGATCGTCGACGCAGCTCGAAGCTTCCAAGGGGGCTCTGAGGAGGAGTTCCGCAAGCACCTCTACGCGCCCGAGATGCACGACCCCGACCTCCTGATCAGAACCAGCGGCGAGCAGCGCATCTCCAACTATCTGCTTTGGCAGTGCGCCTACTCGGAGCTGATCTTCCGCGACGAGCTCTGGCCCGACTTCACCCGCGAGGCGTTCGAAGAGTCGCTGCACGAGTTCGAGGCCCGGCAGCGGCGCTTCGGAGCCAGGGCTGAGTGAGGCGATGGACCTCTTCGACGACGAGATGTTCGAAGAGGTGGAGGCGCCGCCACGGGCGCCGCGCCCGCCCCGGCGGCGAAGCCGCCTGCGCGGCGAGACCGCAAAGCGGGTTCTCTTCGCCCTCCCCTGGATCGCCTTCGCGATCGCGATCACGGTTGCGGGAGGGGCCATCTTCGCGATCGCCCTGGTCGGTATCGGCATCGTCGCGCTGCGCGAGTACCTCGAGATGACGCAGAGGATGCGGCCGATCCCAATCGCCGCCTACCTGGCGCTCGCGGCGCTGATCGCCGCCGCTCATTTCGGCACCGCCTTCAACATCCTGCTCGTCCTCGCCGCCTCCTTCCCGGTGCTCTTCGCCTTCGGAGCCGATCGCCGCTACCGCGGCGGAATCACCGTCTCGATGGGCGTCACCCTGCTCGGCGTCTTCTGGATCGGGATCCCGCTGGCGCACGCTGTGCTGCTGCGCGACCTGCCCAACCACGGCGCCGCCCTGTTCATCGATGTCCTCGTGGGCACCTTCGTCACAGACACCGCCGCCTACGCCACCGGCCGTATGTTCGGCAGCCGCAGGATCGCCCCCAGCCTCTCGCCCAACAAGACCCTGGAGGGGCTGATCGGCGGGTTCGTGATCGGCACGATGGGCTTCTGGTTCGCCGGCCTCTACCAGGATTGGCTCTCCGGGGTGGACGCGCTGGTCATCGGCGCGGCGGTGGCCGCGATCGCCCCGGTGGGCGACCTCTTCGAGTCGATGCTGAAGCGCGACCTGGGCATCAAGGACACGGGAACCCTCTTCGGCCCCCACGGGGGCATCCTCGACAGGCTGGACGCCGTCTTCTTCACCGTGGTCGTCGGCTATTACCTCTCGATCCAGCTGGTCTACTGACCTACCTACACTGGGTCGATGAAGAAGCTCGCGATCCTCGGGTCCACCGGCTCGATCGGAACCCAGGCGCTGGAGGTCGTCGCGGCCTCGGAGGGCCTTCAGGTGGTCGCGCTCGCGGCCGGCTCGGACTGGCAGCAGACCGTGGCTCAAGCGCGCCAGTTCGGCGTGCCGGCGATCGGGCTGGCCGACGAGGCGGCTGCGGGGCGGGCGCGGGCGGAGTGGAACGGGCGCGTGCTCTCCGGTGAGGAGGGAGCTCGCGAGCTGGTCGCGGAGTCGGGCGCGGACCTCGTCCTCAACGCGATCGTCGGGGCCGCCGGCCTGGCCTCAACCGTGGTCGCATTGACCGAGGGGATCGACGTCGCGCTCGCCAACAAGGAGAGCCTGGTGGTCGGCGGCGAGCTGGTGATGGCGCTGTCGGAGGCGACGAACGCGCGGCTGCTGCCGGTCGACTCGGAGCACTCCGCCCTGCACCAGCTGATCGGGTCGGAGCCGCCGGGCACGGTCGAGCGGTTGGTGCTGACCGCGTCGGGCGGGCCCTTTCGCGGGCGCGAGGACCTCGGCGACGTCAGCGTGGACGATGCGCTCGCCCATCCGACCTGGCAGATGGGGGGGAGGATCACGATCGACTCGGCGACCCTGATGAACAAGGGCTTCGAGACGATCGAGGCGCACCACCTCTTCGGCGTGCCCTACGAGCGGATCGACGTGGTCGTCCACCCGCAGTCGCTCGTCCACTCGCTGATCCACCTCAACGACGGCGCCTCGCTGGCCCACCTCGGCTACCCGGACATGCGGGTGCCGATCTCCTACGCCCTGCACTTCCCCGAGCGGGCCGACGTCGACATGCCCTCGCTCGACCTCGCTGCCGCCGGGGAGCTGACCTTCGAGCAGCCGGACCTCGACACCTTCCCCTGCCTGCGGCTGGCCCGCGAGGCGGGCGAGGCAGGGGGGACGGCGCCCTGCGCCCTCAACGCCGCCGACGAGGTCGCCGTCGCCGCCTTCCTCGCGGGCGGCATCCCCTTCACCGGCATTCCAGCTGTGATCGAGCAGGTCCTGGAAGAGATGCCCGCGCGCCCGGTCGGCCACTTCGATGACCTCTTCGCCGCCGACGCCGAGGCGCGGGAGCGCACCGAGAGCCGGGTTCGGGGGTTGACACCGGCATGAGCTGGTTCTGGGTTTTCGTCGGTTTCTCCCTGCTGGTCATCGTGCACGAGGCCGGCCACTTCGTCGCCGCGAAGGCCACCGGCATGCGGGTCGAGCGATTTTTCCTCTTCTTCGGGCCGACGATCTGGTCGTTCAAACGCGGCGAGACCGAGTACGGGATCAAATCGATCCCGCTCGGCGGCTACGTGCGGATCACCGGCATGAACCCGGAGGAGGAGGTGCCGGTGGAGGTCGAGCATCGCGCCTACTACCGTCAGAGGGTCTGGAAGCGAATCGTCGTGGTCGCCGCGGGCCCCGCGGTCAACATTGCGCTCGCGTTGGCCATCTTCTTCGTGCTCGCCCTGACCAGCGCCAGCACCGGTACCGAAGTTGTGCACGAAGTCGTCAAGGGGAGCCCAGCCGCCGGGGCGCTGAGGCCGGGCGACAAGATCGTCGCCGTCGACGGGAGACGCTACCCGGGGCTGGCCAGTGGGGCACGCATCGAACGCTTTCGCAATGAGATCGGCTCGCACGAATGCTCAGGCGAGCAGCGCGATGGTTGCCTTGCGGCAACGCCCGTCACGCTCACCGTCCTCAGGAGCGGCGATCTCAAGCGGATCAGAGTGAAGCCCAAATACGACGCCGCCGCGGGCCAACCGCTGGTCGGCTTCGCATTCGGGACCAAGGCCATCTCGCTCGGCGTCGGAGAAGCGGTCGATCGCGCCACCGGTTCGGTCTGGATGATCACCTCCAGCACCTTCCACGTGATCAGTCATCTGTTCGAATCCGCACAGCGAAAGCAGATCTCGAGCGTCGTCGGCATCAGCGACATGGCCCACCAGACGACGGAAAAGAGCCTGGTCGAGTCGCTGGTCCTGCTTGCGGTCGTCAGCCTCTCGCTCGGCCTGATCAACCTGCTGCCGATCCTGCCGCTCGACGGTGGCCACATCCTTTGGGCGCTGATCGAGAAACTCCGCGGCAGGCCGGCGTCGCTGCGAGCGATGGAGCGGGCGACCGTGATCGGGTTCGCGCTGGTCGCGGTGCTGATGTTCATCGGCCTCTCCAACGACATCGGCCGCCTCACCGGCGAAGGCTTCAACGTCCGGTAACCGGCTCAGAGCGCCGCCCGGATACCCTTCACAGATGGCTTCGAAGCGCCAGATCTTCGTCGGCGGCGTGCCAATCGGCGGCGGCGCCCCGGTCGTCGTGCAGACGATGACCAAGACGGAGACCGCCAACCTGGCGGCGACGATGGAGCAGATCCGCAAGGTCGCCGACGCCGGGGCGGACATCGTCCGCGTCGCGGTGCCACGCGAGCGCGATGTCGAGGCCCTGGAGGCGATCGTCAGGGAATCGCCGATCCCGGTCATCGCCGACATTCACTTCAACCACACGCTGGCGCTGAAGGCGATTGACGCCGGCGCCCACTGCGTCCGGCTCAACCCGGGAAACATCGGCGGGCGCGAGAAGGTCGCCGAGGTGGCGGTGAAGGCGACCGCGGCCGGGGTGCCGATGCGGATCGGGGTCAACTCGGGCTCGCTGCCGAAGCACCTGCACGAGCTGGAGCGCGAGGCGCCGGTCGAGGCCCTGGTCGCCGCCGCGGTCGAGTTCGTCGAGCTGATGGAGAGCCTCGAGTTCGAGGACTTCAAGGTCTCGATCAAGTCAACCAACGTGCCCAACACGATCGCCGCCAACCGACTGCTGGCCGAGAAAATCCCCTACCCGCTGCACCTCGGGATCACCGAGGCGGGGACCAAGTGGTCGGGCTCGCTGAAATCCTCGGTTGGCCTCGGCGCCCTGCTCGCCGACGGGATTGGCGACACGATCCGCATCTCCCTCTCCACCTTCCACGCCGAGGAGGAGGTCAAGGTCGCCTGGGAGATCCTCAAGGCGCTGCAGCTGCGCGAGCGCGGTCCGGTGCTGATCGCCTGCCCCACCTGCGGCCGGCTCCAGTTCGACATGGACTCGGTCGTGGCCGAGATCGAGCAGCGGCTGGAGGGCTACGCCGAGCCGGTCGAGGTCGCGGTGCTCGGTTGCGCGGTCAACGGAATCGGCGAGGCCAGCCACGCCGATTTCGGCATCACCGGCGCCAAGGACGAGGGATTGATCTTCGCCCATGGCAAGCCGTTGCGAAAGGTCGCTCAGGCGAGCCTGGTCGACGCTCTCTTCGAGGAGATCGACAAGTCGCTGGACCGCGGCGGGGTCGAGATCGACGAGGCGAAATCGGCCGAGGGGGGAGCCTGGCTGGCGAAGATCGAGGAGGAGAACGCCGGCGACCTCACCCCCGAGAAGATCGCCCAGATGGAGCACGAGGCCGCCGCAAAGGGCGAGTCCGACCGCGTCCTGCTGGACGAGGAGGTCTCGCCGACTGCCGGGAGACGATTCACCCGAGCCTGAGACGGATAGGTTTCCCGCGTGACCCGGCTCAGCCAGACGCTTCTTCCAACGCTTAAGGATGCGCCTGCGGATGCGGAGGCTCTTTCGCACAAGCTGATGGTGCGGGCGGGGTTGATCCGGCAGCTCGGAGCCGGGCTTTGGACCTATCTGCCCGCGGGCTGGCGGGCGCATCGGAAGGTGGAAGCCGTGATCCGGGAGGAGATGGAGGGGATCGGCTGCCAGGAGATGCTGATGCCGGTCCTGCAGCCGGCCGAGCCGTGGCAGAAGACCGGGCGCTACGCGATCGAGGAGCTGTTCAAGCTCGAAGACCGCAAGGGCTCGCCGATGGTGCTGGCGATGACGCACGAGGAGTGCGTGACCTACCACGTCGCTCGCGAGGTCCGCTCCTACCGCGACCTGCCGCTGATGCTGTACCAGCTCCAGACCAAGGAGCGCGACGAGCCCCGGCCCCGGGCCGGGGTGCTGCGCACCCGCGAGTTCACGATGAAGGACGCCTACTCCTTCGACCGCGACGAGGAGGGGCTGGCGCGCTCCTACGAGCTGCAGGCGGGCGCCTACGACCGCGTCTTCGACCGCTGTGGGCTGCGCACCTACCGGGTTGAGTCCGACGTCGGGATGATGGGCGGCTCCGGCGCCCACGAGTACATGGCGCCCTGCCCGGCCGGAGAGAACGAGGTCGCCCTGGCGCCGGGCTACGCCGCCAACGTCGAGATCGCCTCGGCCGAGGCGCAACCCGTGGAGCTACCGGCCCCACTGCCCGCGCCCGAGCGGGTGGAGACGCCTGGCCTGACGACGGTCGAAGAGGTCTCCGGCTCGCTGGGTCTGCCGGCCGGCGCCCTGATCAAGGCGATGCCGATCGTCGTCGAGGGCCGCGGCCTGGTGCTCGTGCTCCTGCGTGGCGACCACCGGCTCAACGAGATCAAGCTGCGCAATGGGATGGGCACCGACTTTCGCCAGGCCCGGCCGGAGGAGATCGAGGCCGACCTCGGGCCGGTCGGCTACATCGGGCCGGTCGGCGCCAACCTGCCGATGATCAAGGACGCGGCGATAACCGGCGACTCCTACGTCTGCGGCTCCAATGAACCGGGCACTCACTTGCGCGGCGTCGACCCCGGGCGGGACTTCGAGGCCTACGAGCTCGACGTGCGCACGGTCGAGGCCGGCGACACCGTCCCCGGCGGCGGCACGATCGAGATCGTGCCGGCGATCGAGGTCGGCAACATCTTCAAGCTCGGCACCCGCTACTCGGAGCCCCTCGGCGCCACCTACCTCGACCAGGGCGGCGCGGAACGCCCGATCGTGATGGGCAGCTACGGGATCGGCCCGGCCCGAATCCTCGCCGCAGCGGTCGAGCAGGATGCCGACGAGAAGGGCATCGTCTGGCCTCCGTCGATCGCGCCATGGCGGGTTCACCTGGTCTCGCTCGCCAAGGCGGGAGAGGAGGAGCGTGGCGCATCGGACCGGCTCTATGAGGAGTTGTCCGCCGCGGGAGCGGACGTGCTCTACGACGACCGCGACGCCGGCCCGGGGGAGAAGCTGACCGACGCGGAGCTGCTTGGCTGCCCGCTGCGCGTGGTGGTCGGTCGCCGTGGCCTTGCCGAGGGCATCGTGGAGGCGGTCGAGCGCGCCTCCGGCGAGGAGCGCAAGCTGCCTGTGGGGGAAGCCGCCGAGGGGGTCCTGAAGGCTCTCCAGGGGCTCGATGGCTGACGCCGCTCCGTTTGGGCGCGGCCGCCTGCGCCGCCTCCTCGGGCTCGACCGCACCGGCCCCAAACCTCGCCAGACCCGCAGGGGGGAGCCGCTCAACCCCTGGACGATTCCCAACCTGGTTGGCTACGTGCGGCTGGCGGCGATCCCACTCTTCCTGTGCCTCGCCTTCGAATCGGGCGACGGCCGCAGCGTCGCCTCGGCGACGGTCTTCTGGCTGATCGCCGCCGGCGACTACCTCGACGGCTTCCTCGCCCGGGTCACCAGGCAGTACAGCCGCATGGGGGCGCTGCTCGACCCACTCGTCGACCGCCTCACGATCCTCTCCGGCGCTGTCGTCTGCTGGCACTTCGAGCTTCTGCCCCGCTGGGCGCTGGCGTTGCTCGCCCTGCGCGAGCTGGCGATGCTCTTCCTCGCCCAATACGGGCTGCGGCACGGAGTCGACATCGAGGTCAACTGGCCGGGCCGGGTCTCGGTCTTCCCGATCATGGGGGGGATCTTCTTCGCGATGGTCTTCGCCGGCTGGGTACCGTCGGCTCTGCTGGTCGTAGGGCTGGGGCTGGCGATCCTCGCCACGGTCCTCTACGCGCGCGCCGGCCTGCGCGCGGTACGCCGCGCCCGCGGGCTGCAAGCTAGCCCCCACACTCGATAAACCTTCAACCTGCGGTTGAACCTTTGGCCCAGGCACCTATAATCGACCGCAGGCGCAAACGGAGGCGACCGCCTCCCGACCAAGGAGCGAGAAGCGCGATGGAGGACACCTTTCCCGATCTTGGTTCGCTCAGCGACATCGAACTGAAGGGCCTGATCGCCGAGCTGTCGGAGGAGGAGAACGAGATCTCCTACAGGCGGCGCGTCCTGCACGGCAAGATCGACATCCTCCGTGCGGAGCTGGTCAACCGGCTGCGCCAGAAACGCGAGCGGGGCGACTCGCTGATCTCCGGCGACGACGTGCAGCAACTGACCGAAATCCTCGCCGGCAAGGCACGCGGCCCCTCGGAGGACGAGCCCGCCGCCTGAAGCGGCGCGGAGGAAGAGATGGCCGTTCACTGTCCGGAGTGCGGGTTCGTCAACCCCGAGGGCGCCAACTACTGCCAGAAGTGCGGCGCCTACCTCGGAGGTCCGTCCGAGGGCGGAGAGGATCCGACGACGATGACCTACACCGTCGACGACACCGGCGACATGCAGCCGATCGACATCGACGAGGTGGTCGAGCAGGTCGGCGCGGCGCTGGTGATCCGCACCGGCGGCGGACGCGCAGGGGAGAGCTTCACGGTCACCGACGATCGCGTCAGCATCGGGCGCAGCCCGGATGCCGGCGTCTTCCTCGACGACGTCACCGTGTCGCGCAACCACGCGCTGCTGGTAAGGCGCCGCGACGGGATGTACATCGACGACCTCGGCTCGCTCAACGGGACCTACGTCAACCGGCGCCGGATCGAGTCGCACCGCCTCACCGACGGCGACGAGATCCAGGTCGGCAAGTACAAGCTCAGCTACCTGGAGAAGTAGGCATCCGATGGCGGTTTCCGAGCAGCCGACCCGCACCCGAGACTCGCGCCCACGCAAGGCGCTGACGATCGGGGCCGTCTGCAAGATCCTGCAGAACGAGTTCGGCGACATCTCGATCTCCAAGATCCGCTATCTGGAGGATCAGAAGCTGCTCAGCCCGCGGCGCACGTCGGGCGGCTACCGCCTCTACAGCCAGTCCGACGTCGAACGGCTGCGCACGATCCTGCGCCTGCAGCGCGACGAGTTCCTGCCGCTGAAGGTGATCCGCCAGGAGCTGGCGGCGGGCGGCGACATCGAGCTGGGGGTGGCGGAGCGGCAACCGGGCGGCGGCGGCGTGCGGCGGGCGATCCTGGTCGACACCTCCAGCGCCTACCTGACCCTGGAGGAGGTGATGGAGGAGACGGGAGCGCGCGAGGAGCTCGTTTCCGAGTTGGAGAACTTCGGCATCGTGCAGCCCGAGAAGCGAGACGGCAAGGCCGTCTACGACGAGACCGACCGCGAGATCGTCCGCTCCGCCAACGAGCTCTCCCGCGTCGGTGTCGGCGCGCGCAACCTACGAGTCTTTCGTTCCTCGGCCGACCGCGAGGCCAACCTGCTGGAAGCGCTGCTGGGGCCGTCGCTGCGCTCGCGCAACCCGGAGCGCCGCAAGGAGGCGCTGGAGAACCTCGAAAGCCTGGCGGCGACGGTGAGCCACCTCAAGCACCTCTTGCTGGTCCGGGACCTCCGCCGCCTGGCGGGCGAGTAGCGCCGGGACAGCGATCGATGGCGCGCGTCTCCCGCCGCCGCACGATCGCGGCTCCCGTCGAGGCGGTCTGGTCGCTGGTCTCCGACCCCTACAGCCTGCCCCGCTGGTGGCCGCGTACGGCGCGGGTCGAGAACGTCGAGCGCAAGTCCGCCGGAAGGCGCAGCCAGTGGACGAAGGTGCTGGAGACAGCGGCGGGCCGCGGTGTGCGCGCCGATTTCCGCTGTATCAGCTCGGCCGAGGGCGAGCGCTACGTCTGGGAGCAGCAACTGGAGGGGACTCCCTTCGAGCGCCACCTGCGTCGCTCCGAGATCGAGATCGGCCTGCGGCCGGTGGGAGAGGGGACCGAGGTCAGCCTCGCTGCGTCCCAGGTGCTGCGCGGCATGTCGCGGCTCGGCTCGCCGATGATGCGCCGCGGCCAGGGCTCGATCCTCAACGAAGCGCTCGACGGCATCGAGAGGACGCTGACGTGACCGCGCCGCGCCGCGACTCGAAGTGGTGGGGGTGGGGCGACCCCTCGATCTCACCGGAGCTGGATGCGGAGGCGCTGGCGACGCTGCAGGAGCGAATCGGAGCGCTGGAGCCCTCGCCCAGGGCCGAGGCATTGGAGAGCTTCGACCTGCCCCCGGCGGAGCCGCTGCCCCCGGCGCTGCTCGAGGCGATCGGGGAGGAGAACGTCTTCGTCGGGGTCGAGGACCGGGTTCGTCACGCGACCGGCCGAGGCTATGCCGACCTGGCAAGGCTGCGCAGCGGCAGGCTCGATGCCGCCCCGGACGCCGTAGTGCTGCCCGCCGACGCCGACGCTGTGCGCCGGGTCCTGGACATCTGCGCCACCGAGGGTGTCGCCGTCGTGCCCTTCGGCGGCGGCACCAGCGTGGTCGGCGGGGTCGAGCCGCTGCGCGGCTCTCATGGCCGCCTTGTCAGCCTCGACCTCGGCCGCCTGCGCGGTGTGGAGGTGGATCGCCGCTCGCTCACCGCGCGGCTGGGAGCCGGTCTGCGCGGGCCCGAGGCCGAAGCGGCGCTCGGCGCCCAGGGCCTCGTCCTCGGCCATTACCCGCAATCCTTCGAGTACGCGACGATCGGCGGCTTCGCCGCCACTCGCTCGGCCGGGCAGGCCTCGAGTGGCTACGGCCGCTTCGACTCCCTCGTCAGCGCGGTGCGGCTCCTGGCCCCGGCGGGCGAGCTGCGCACGCTGGAGACCCCGCACACCGCCGCCGGGCCGGCCCTGCGTGAGCTGGTCGTCGGCTCGGAGGGGGCGTTCGGCGTCATTCCGGAGGTGACCGTGCGGGTCCGCCCAGCGCCGCGAGTGCGGCGCTACGAGGCCTGGATGGCGGAGAGCTTCGCGGCCGGCTCCGAGATCGTCCGCGCGCTGGCGCAGGGGCCGGGGCTGCCCGACGTGATCCGCGTCTCCGACGAGGAGGAGACCGAGGGCTCGCTGGCGCTGTCGGGGCCGCGCGGCGCTGTCGGAGCGCTGTTCGGCGGTTATCTCGGCCTGCGGCGCAGGCGTGGCGGTTGCCTCGTAGTCGTCGGCCTCGAGGGAGACGAGGAGACGGTCGCCCGCCGCCGCGCCCTCGCGGTTCGCGCGCTGCGCGCCGGCGGCGCCGCCTACCTCGGCCGGCCGGCCGGCCGCTCCTGGGAGCGAAGCCGCTACCAGAGCCCCTACCTGCGCGACACGCTGATGGACATGGGCGCGATGGTCGAGACGCTCGAGACCTCGCACACCTGGGACAGGCTGGGCGATCTGCACGCCGCCGTCGGCGCGACGATCCGCGAATCGCTCTCCGGGCAAGGCACCCCGGGCCTCGTCTTCTGCCACCTCTCCCATGCCTACGCCGATGGCGCCTCGCTCTATTTCACCTTCATCTCTCGTGCCCGCCGTGGCGAGGAAGTCGAGCAATGGAAGACCGTGAAGCGCGCCGCCTCGGAGGCAATCGTCGCCGCGGGCGCCACGATCACCCACCATCACGCGATCGGCCGCGACCACGCCCCATACATGGAGGCCGAGGTGGGGGAGACGGGGGTCGAGGTCCTGCGCGCGGTCAAGGAGCGGCTCGACCCAGCCGGAATCATGAACCCGGGGAAGCTCCTCGGGTGACTACTTCTTGACTGCTGGGCCGGCGATCTTGCCACGCAGGACGTCTTCGCCGGTGTAGGCGGGAAGGCGCTTTTCCCGCTTCGCCTTGGCCACCTCGGCCTTGTAGGCGGCATCGTCGGTGAGCGAGATGTCGATCTGGTCGAAGGCGCCGCTGGCGACGTAGGCGAGCAGTTCGGTCGGGATTGGGAACTGCGCCGCGATCCCTCCCGACTTGCTGACGTCGACCGCGCCGACGCGCAGCGCCAGCTTCGGCGACTTGTAGAGCCAGACCGTGTAGGAGGAGCCCTTCGGGGAGGGTTCGAGGCCCTTCGCTTCGACCTGAAGCACCGGTGTGCGCTTGATCCGGCCGAACAGCGCCCGTCCTTCGCCGCCGCCCCCGTTGACCGACGAGAGGGCCGCCTGCGTGAGCTTGCCGTTTTCGGCGCCGGTCGCTTCGGTCGCGCTCGTCGTTTCGACTTCCGCGGCGGCGGTCGTCGTGGATGGGGTGGACGAGCCGCCGCCGAAGGCGCCGGTAGCCAGCAGGACCACCAGGACGACGACCACGCCGATCCCGGCGAGGATCGCGGCCCGTTGGCCCCGGTCGCGGGGCAGCAAGGGCCGGGAGCGCTTGGACTTCGGCGCAGGGGGAGGGGGTGCAGGCCTGGAAGGCATAGGGGCGGCGACCTTCGCCGGCGCGGGCGCCTCCGGAGCCTCCCTGGAGCCATCGAGCTCCTCCAGCGCCTCCTTCACCCGGGCGCGAACCTCCCCGACGCTCAGACCCATCAGGGCGGCGATGTCCTCGTAGCCCTCTTCGCGCTGCGCGAGCAGCCGGATCATCGCCCTCTGGTCGTCGGTGAGCGGCACGGTCAGGAAGCCTATGGCAGACCAGTAGAGCCGAGGTGCGGTGCTCCGGTTAAGGTCTGCGCGCCGATGGCCGACGATCCGCACGGACTCCAGTCTCATTTCGACGCTCTCCTCGGCACCGAGTGGCTCGACGACGACCTCGACCGCGCCCGCGTACGGGTGCAGATGCGCGACGAGCTGCGCCAGCCGCTCGGCCTCCTGCACGGGGGAGTGATGTCGACCCTGGTCGAGAGCGTCTGCTCGCGCGCCACCGCGCTGGCCGTCCTCGGCGACGGGATGATCGCGATGGGCCAGTCGATCGGCGTCAGCTTCGTCCGCCCGATCACCGAGGGCCACGCCGAAGTGAGGGCTTGCGCGCGCCACCGAGGCCGCACCACCTGGGTCTGGGACGCCGAAGTCCTGGATGCGAGCGAGAGACTCTGCGCCCTGGCCCAAATGACCGTCGCCGTCAGGCCACGACCAGATTGACGGCCTAGCCGCCGAAGCGGTTGGTGATCGGCAGCCGCCGGTCGCGGCCGAAGCCTTTCGGGGTGATCCGGATCCCCGGGGCGGCCTGGCGACGCTTGTACTCGGAGCGGTCGACCATTCGGATCACTTCATCGACCGTGTTGGCGGCCAGCCCGGCGGCGATCATCTCCTCGCGGCCCTCGTCCCGCTCCACGTAGGCGGCGAGGATGCGATCGAG
The DNA here is from genome assembly GCA_963749605.1 of uncultured Solirubrobacterales bacterium. Taxonomy (GTDB): domain Bacteria; phylum Actinomycetota; class Thermoleophilia; order Solirubrobacterales; family 70-9; genus CAVVNN01. The sequence goes on from CAVVNN010000002.1 coordinate 307,935, forward strand.
CAGATCGTAGGGGGGAAGGGAGTCGCTGTCGAGCTGGTCCGGGCGCAGCTCCGCCGATGGCGCGCGCTCGATGACAGACGCCGGCGCCAGCTCGCGCCCGGCGCGCGCGTTGCGGAAGCGAACCAGGTCGTAGACCAGTGTCTTCGGCACGTCCTTGATCACCGCGAACCCGCCCGCCATGTCGCCGTAGAGGGTCGCGTAGCCGACAGACATCTCGCTCTTGTTGCCGGTTGTGAGGACGAGCCAGCCGTGCTTGTTGGAGAGGGCCATCATCAAATTGCCGCGGATCCTCGCCTGGATGTTCTCTGCCGCCAGGTCCGGCTCCGAGGGTCGGGTCGGGTCGCGCGGCAGCGGCTCGGCCTCGGAGCCGTCGACTGGAGCCTGGAGGAAGTCGGCGAGCGAGGTCTCATAGGCGTCCATCGCCGCCCCGATCGGGATCTCGATCAGCTCACATCCCAGGTTGCGGGCGATAGTCCGGGCGTCCCCCTGTGTTTCAGCGCTGGAATGAGGCGACGGCATCACCACGCAGCTCACGTGCTCCGGCCCCACCGCGTCTGCGGCGAGCAGCGCCACCAGAGCGGAGTCGATCCCGCCCGAGAGGGCGAGGCCGACGCGGCGGAAGCCGTTCTTGCCGGCGTAGTCGCGCAAACCGAGGACGAGCGCCTCGTAGACCTCCTCGAGGTCGGGCAACGGCTCCGCAATCCGGGCCGGGCCGGCGGAGGGCAGCTCACAGACCAGCAGCTCCTCCTCGAACTGGGCGGCCCGGGCGATCACCGCACCGCTCGGGTCGACGACGAAGCTCTGGCCGTCGAAGACCAGCTCGTCCTGGCCTCCGACCAGGTTGCAGAAGGCGAAATGGGCGCCGTAGGCGCGGGCGCGGGCGACGAACATCTCCTCGCGCTCGCGTCCCTTGCCGCGGTGGTAGGGGGAGCCCGAGGGGTTTGCGATCAGCTCGGCGCCGGCCGCCGCCTCGGTCGAGGCGGGCGGGCCCTCGACCCAGCAGTCCTCGCAGACCGTCAGACCGACCTTCGTCCCGGCAACCTCGATCGTCTCTCCCTCGTTCCCCGGGACGAAATAGCGCTGCTCGTCGAAGACGGCGTAGTTGGGGAGGCGGTTCTTGCGGTAGACGGCGGCGATCTCCCCGTCGGCGAGCACCGCGAGGGAGTTGTGGGCTCGGCGAAGGTCGCCGCTCCCGGCAGCCGGCTCGGCGAAGCCAACCAGGACGACCACCCCGCTCACCTGCGTTGCAATCTCCTCGACCGCGTCTTTGTTGGCCTCGACGAAGTGCCGCTTCAAGTAGAGGTCCTCGGCGGGATAGCCCGACACGCAGAGCTCGGGGAAGATCGCCAGGTCGGCGCCCTCCGCGCGGGCGAGGCGGATCCACTCGACCACCTTTGCGGCATTGCCGTCGATGTCGCCGACAGTCGGATTGATCTGGGCCAGTGCTACGCGCATGCCGTTCCAGGCGAAGTATCGCCGCCGGAGGCGCCGGGGCGGCACGAGGCGACCGGTAGGGTCCTCTGGATGCGAGCGCGCCGTCGGCTCATCGGTGTCTCGCTTGCCGCCCTCACGCTGCTCACGGTGGCGCCCAGCATCGCCTCGGCCGCGAACCGGCCCTTCATCGCACCGCTCGCCAGGCCGACAGAGCCAGCGCGGCCATCCGACCACCGCGCCAACTCCAACCGCAGCGCCTACACGGTCCCCCAGGCGCCGCAGTCTCCCGCCTGCACGGGGCACTTCTGCGTGCACTGGGTGGCGGTGGGCCTCGACGCGCCCAGCCTCACCGACCGCAACGGCAACGGGATCCCCGACTTCGTCGAGCGGGTCCAGGTCGTGGCCGAACACGTCTACTCGGTGGAGAACGAAAGGCTCGGCTGGCGCGACCCGAAGTCCGATGGCGCCGAGGGCGGCGGCAGGGGCAAGACCGACATCTACCTGGTGCAGATCGGGGGCGCGCTCTTCGGCTACGCGGCGCCGGACCGCGGCCAGATCTCGCGCGGGCACACCGTGCCGCGCAGGCTGCATGGGTATCTGGTGCTCGACAACAACTACGCCCGCTCCGAGTTCCCCGGCACGACACAGCGCAGCGACCTCGAGGTGACGCTCGCCCATGAGTACAACCACATCCTCCAGTTTGGCTACGACGCCTACCAGGACCCCTGGTTTGCCGAGTCGACCGCGGTCTGGATGGAGGACCAGGTCTACAACGGCATCGACGACTACCTGCGCTACGTGCGGCGCTGGGGCCACCTCTTCGACACACCGCTGACGACCAGCTCGATCAAGGAGTACGGCTCCGCGGTCTGGAACCACTGGCTCTCCCACCGCTACGGACGCTCGATTGTGCGCAGCGCCTGGACCCGGGCGATCCATACCAAGCCCGGTGGCTTCTCCGTTACCGCCTACGACTCGGCGATCCGCGCCGCCGGGGGCTCCGACTTCAGTCGCGACTTCGCCCGTTTCGCCCGCGACACCGCCGAGTGGCGCACCGGCCGAGTCTTCCGCGAGGGCCCGCTCTACCCAAATGTCTCGCGCCAGGGCTCGCTGCCGCTGGACGGCCGCGCGCTGCGCCGCACACTCAACCACACCACCTACGAGCTGCTTCGGGTCCAAGCCAAGGGCGGCAAGGCGGTCGTCGCCCGAGCGGTGGCTCCGCACGGGATCGCCGCCGGGCTCGCCCTTGTCGGCCGCATCGGCACCGAGCGTCGCGGCCAGGTCGTCTCGCGCCTGCGCTACAGGCAGGGCGGGGGAACGATGACCGTACGGCTCGCCGACCCGGGCCGCTTCGACCGCATCACCGCGATGGTGGTCAATGCCGACACCACGGCCCGGGGCTTCGATACCCGCCGCCTCGACTGGCGGTACCTGCGGGACGAGGTGCCGTTCGAGATCAGCGGACGGGTCGTCCGCTGACTCAGGCCTGCACCTCGGGTGCGAGCGCCGCAGCACCGTTTGCGGACTTCTTCCGCTGCGCGCGTTTCTTCGGCGCCGGCGCGACCGTGTCCACCGTTTCGCGCGTGGCCGCCTCGAGGTCGAGGGCGAAGCTGTCGAGGTCGGCCATCGCGTCGTAGTCGCCGACGAGACCGAAGTTGACCTGCCCGTTGTAGGACATGATTCCGACGCATAGCGCCTGCCGCCGGGCCAGCGGCACCATCGGGAAGATCGACTCCATCTTGCGGCCGAGAACGTAGAGGGGGAACTGCGGCCCGGGCACGTTGGTGACGACGAGGTTGAAGAAGCGCTGGGCCGGCTGCAGGCGGGCTGCCTGCGCGGCGATGGTCGGCGGGGCGAAGTCGGTGATCTTGGTCAGGATCTCGGCGCCGACAGCCTGCCCGGAGCCCTTCAGGTCGCCCATCGCCTTGGTCATCAGATGAACACGCTCGACCGGGTCCTCGCACCAGACCGGGAGTGGCGCCATCATCGCTGAGATGCGGTTGCCGAGCGCCCCCTGCTCCTCCACGGCGCGGATGCTCACCGGGACCATCGCCCGCATCTCCAGCCCCTCGGTGTCGTGCCCGCGCGCCCGCAGGTAGCTGCCGAGCGCGCCGGCGACGATCGCGAGGATGACGTCGTTGACGGTGCCCCCGTGCGCGTCCTTGACACGCTTCAGCTCGGCGAGCTCGGACTGGGCTATGGCGAAGCGGCGGTGGGGGCCGATCTCGACGTTGAAGGGGGTGGAGGGGGCCGCCATCCCGGCGCCGATGATCTTGCCGGTCGCGCCAAGCCCCGCGGCGACCTGGCGCGGGCCGCGCAGTGCCGCGCGGATGCCGCGGACGATCTCGCGCGGGCTGGTGAGCCGCTCGCGCAGGGCGTCGGCAAGCAGATCGACGTCGGTCGGCTCAGGGCGCGCGAGCCACTTGGGGGCGGGCCCCGGCGAAACCGCCGGCTCGCGGTCGAGATCGAAGAGGACGGTGGTGATGTCGACGCCGGAGACGCCGTCGACGAGCGCGTGGTGGCTCTTGCCGACGATCGCGAAGCGGCCGTCGCGCAGGCCCTCGACCAGCCACAGCTCCCACAGCGGCTTGGTGCGGTCGAGCTGCTGGGAGAAGATCCGCGCCGCGAGGTTGCGCAACTGCTCCTCGGACCCGGGAGCCGGCAACGCGGTTCGGCGCACGTGGTAGTCGAGGTTGAGGTGGGGGTCGTCGACCCAGACTGGCCGGCCCTGCCCGAAGGGGACGAAGCGCAGCTTCTGGCGGAAGCGCGGCACCAGGTGCAGCCGCGAGGCGATGTGGTCACGGAACTCCCGGTGGCTCGGCGCCGGGCCCTCGACGATGATCGTCGAGGCGACGTGCATGTGAGCCCCCGCTCGCTCCATGTGGAGAAAGGAGGAGTCGAGCCCGCTCAGTCGATCCTCGGCCACGTGTGAATCTTCGCACACACTGTCGCAGGCACGGACAGGCCGCGCAGTTGGCTTTGCAGAGCCGTTTGCATCCACCTTTGCCAAACGGCTGAGTGTGAGTGCCGTCACCCGGGGGCGCGTTCGTCGTCCCTACCTTGGCTCGCACACAACGAGCGAATCTATCCGCCGAGTTCTTTCGCGAGCGCGAACGGAGCGGGGGACCCAGCGCCACGGCGATACCAGTCGTGGAGGGGGCGAATTGGGCGGCGAGCCGCCCTTAGCGGGTGTATGGGCACCGAGCCAGCACCTGCGAGCCCGTCAGCTAACCCCGCAGGCGACTGAGAAAGCGAGCGATTCAGAATGCGATACCTCCTGCCTGCGGTGACGATTGCCTCCGCGATCTTCGCCGGCGCTGTTCCGGCCCCGGCGAAACAGGCGCCCCGCCACCGCCCCAAGCGGGTCAAGGCCCACGTCTCCCTCCACCTCTCCCGCCACAGCGTGCTAAGCGGCCAGCACTTGGTCGTGAGGGGACGGGTCCGGCCCGGCGGCGAGCACCGGGTCAAGGTCGTCTTCCGCGGTCCGCACGGCGCCACCGTCGGCGCCGCCACCAAGCGCAACGGCGCCTTCGCCCTCGGCTGGAACCCCAATCGCATCGGTGCTTACAAGGTCCGCGTTTACGGCATCCACGACCAGCTGATCGCCGGGTCGGCGAGCGTTCCACGTCACTTCACGGCCTACCGCCAGGCCGCTGCGTCCTACTACGGCCCCGGCCTGTACGGGGGCGGGCTCGCCTGCGGCGGCACCCTGCAACCGGGGACGCTGGGCGTGGCCAACAAGACGCTGCCGTGCGGCGCCAGGGTCAAGCTCCTCTACCACGGCCGTTCGGTCACGGTGCCCGTCGTCGACCGTGGCCCCTACGTCGCCGGTCGCGACTTCGACCTGACCGAAGCAACCAAGGTGCGGCTGGGCTTCCCGGGGCTGGGCGTCCTGCTCTCCAGCAGGTAGCAGCTGGAGCGATGCGGGGAGCGCGGACTTCCTCCCCGCACGCTCAGCCGGGAAGGCTGAGCTGGAGCTGGGGTCGGCGCTCCGGGGCACCCGCAGCGTCGTCGCCCTCGGCGCCCGAGTCCCGGTCGAACGAGGCCACCCGCACGCCGAGCAGGCGGACCGGGCGCTGCGGGTTGTAGGCGCGCAGCAGGTCGAGTGCGACCGAGCCGACCACGGCGGGATCGTTGGTCGGGCCGTCGACAGTGTGAGCGCGGGTGACGTTGGTCCAGTCGTCGAGCCGCACCTTGATCCCGATCGTGCGCCCGTGGAGATCGCGGGAGCGGAGTCGCCGGCACAGCTCCTCGGCGAGCCCGGCCAGCGAGGCCTCCAGCTCGGCTCGGTCGCGCACGTCGACGTCGAAGGTCGTCTCGGCAGACTGCGACTTCGCCTCGCGGACGACGGTGAGCGGCGTGTCGTCTTCGAAGCGGGCGCGGCCGAGCAGCCAGCGCCCCATTCGGGGGCCGAAGGCCTCGGTCAGCCTCTCGGGATCCTGGGCGCGCATGGTCGCCAGGCTGTGGATTCCCATCTCCTGCAGCCTCACCACCGTCTTCGGCCCGATCCCCGGGACGAGGCCGGGGGAGTCCTCGGCGAAGCGCTCCAACGCCTCCTCCCGCGAAAGCGCCACCAGCCCCGCCGGCTTCCCCAGCTCGCTCACGATCTTCGCCAGCAGCCGGTTCTCGGAGATCCCAACCGAGCAGGTCAACCCGGTCTCCCGCTGGATCTCGGCTGCGATCCGCCGCATCGTCGCCTTTGGCGAGAAGAGGCCGGTCAGCTCGAGATAGGCCTCGTCGAGCCCAACGACCTCCACGGTCTCCGCATTGCGCCGCAGGATCGCCATCACCTGGCCGGAGGCCTCGCGATAGGCGGCGAAGTCCGGCTGGATATAGACGGCATCCGGCAGCCGCCGTCGAGCCACCGCGGCCGGCATCGCCGAATGGATACCGGCAAGCCTTCGGGCCTCGTAGCTGGCTGTCGTAACCACCGCCCGAGGCCCCGACCCACAGACGACGACCGGCTTCCCCCTCAATTCCGGACGCCGCCGCAACTCCACCGACGCGTAGAAGGCATCCATGTCGAGATGGGCAAGGGTACGGGGCACGAACCGATCGTAGGACCGGCGAGGGACGGACCGAGACCCCCTTAGACTCCCGGCTGTGGCTTCGGCCGAGGCAAAGAATCTCGAGGCGATCTCGAAGGCGATCGACCAGCACAACTCGAGCTGCCCGTTCCCGGCCGCCGAGGTGCGGATGAACCCGTTCGAGGTGGAGCGGCTGGGATGGGAAGAGGTTCGAGGACTACCCGTTGTGCCCGACGGGGAGATCGGGACGGGACGCTTCCGCATCGTCTGCTCGCAGGAGATGGACGGCGGTGGACTCGAGGAGGTCGAGGCCGTCGGCCGGGAGCTGGAGACCGTGGCCGCACCGGTAAACAATTAGGCGTCCCGAGAGGCCCCTAAACCTGGTTCCAGAAATCTAGGCCGATGCCGGTCAGCCAGTTCTGGGCTTCGATGTTGAGCTGGAAGAGCTGGCCGGTCCAGATCAGGACGCCCATGGCTATCAGGATCACACCGCCGGTGGCGACTATCGCCTGGTAGTGGCGCTTGACGACCGCGAAGACCGTGGTCATGCGGGAGAAGGCGACCGCCGTGAGCAGGAAGGGGATGGCGAGGCCGGCCGAGTAGACGGCCAGGAGGAAGGCGCCGCGGGCGGCGGAGTTGGAGAGAGAGGCGGCGGAGAGGATGGCGCCGAGGGTGGGGCCGATGCATGGGGTCCAGGCGATTGCGAAGGCGGCGCCGGCGACTATCGGGCCGCCCTTGCCGGCTCGCTCGAGCAGGGCCTCCACATGCCACTCCCGGTTGAGGCGCGCAACGAAGAGGGAGGCGACGAAGAGGACGCCCATGGCGACGATCAGCGCGCCGGAGACCTTGGTCAGCAGTTCCTTGTGGTCCTGGAGCGTCGAGCCGAGGCCGGTGGCCGTGAGGCCGAGCAGGATGAAGATCGCCGAGAAGCTGGCGACGAAGAGGAGGCTGGGGCCGAGGACCCGACGCCAGTCGGCGTCGTCCAGCTCCGTCGCGGAGACGCCGGTCACGGCCGAGAGGTAGCCGGGCACGAGCGGCAGCACACAGGGGGAGAGGAAAGAGACGATCCCCGCTGCGAGGGCGGCGAGGATGCCGACGCCTGCCGCCGGATCGGAGCTGAGAACGGCGTTTACCACGACTCCCCAGGTTACCCACGGCGAGCAGGGGGGAGGGGGTCGGATTTCCGCGCCGGAGGCCGCAGCCCGGTACATTCCTGGCCAGTTAGCCAAATCGCCCGCGCCCGGCGGGAGACAACAGGAGCAGACTTTGAGCAACCGCACGTTCGTGATCGGGGTCGGGATGACCAAGTTCGAGAAGCCCGGCACCAAGGAGGGCGACTACCCGGACTGGGCCAAGGAGGCGGGGGAGAAGGCGCTTGCCGACGCCGGCATCCCCTACACCGACGTCGAGCAGGCCTTCGCCGGCTACTGCTACGGCGACTCGACCTACGGCCAGCGAGCGCTCTACCAGCTCGGCCTCACCGGAATCCCGGTCGTCAACGTCAACAACAACTGCTCGACCGGGTCCTCGGCTCTGTTCCTGGCCCGCCAGGCGGTCAAGGGCGGCCTCGTCGACTGTGCCCTGGCGTTGGGCTTCGAGAAGATGGAGCCGGGCAGCCTCGGCGTCAAGTACACCGACCGCACCAACGCGCTCGACAAGCACGCGATGCGGATGTTCGAGATCCGCGACCCCGAGCAGTCCCCGCCGGCCCCGCAGATGTTCGGCAACGCCGGTCGCGACCACATGGAGAAGTACGGCTCGACCGCGGACCACTACGCCTGGATCGGCTGGAAGAACCACAAGCACTCCGTCAACAACCCCTACGCCCAGTTCCAGGACGAGTACACGCTGGAGGACATCAAGGCGGCGAGGATGATCCACGACCCGCTGACCAAGCTGCAGTGCTCGCCGACCTCCGACGGCTCGGCCTGCGCGATCGTCGCCTCGGAGCGCTACGTCGAAGAGCACGACCTCGGGGGCCAGGCGATCGAGATCGCCGGCCAGTCGATGGTCACCGACCTCTCCTCGACCTTCGCCGAGGACACCGACTGCATGAAGATCGTCGGCTCCGACATGTCGAAGCAGGCGGCCGACGAGGCCTATGAGGAGGCGGGTGTTGCGGCCGAGGAGATCGACGTCTGCGAGTTGCACGATTGCTTCAGCGCCAACGAGCTGATCACCTACGAAGCGCTCGGATTCGCCGCTGAGGGCGAGGCCCACAAGCTGATCGACGAGGAAGCCACCACCTACGGCGGCAAGGTCGTCGTCAACCCGTCCGGCGGACTGATCTCCAAGGGCCACCCGCTCGGCGCGACCGGGCTGGCGCAGTGCTCGGAGTTGACCTGGCAGCTGCGCGGCCAGGCCGACAAGCGGCAGGTCGACGGCGCCAAGCTCGCTCTGCAACACAACATCGGCCTCGGCGGTGCCGCCGTGGTCACGGTCTACAAGCCGGCGGCCTAGAACCGCCGGCGCGGAGGAGGAGAGAAGAGATGGCAAAGGAACGACGGTCGCTCAGCGGCAAGGTCGTGGCGATCACCGGGGCCGCCCGCGGGATCGGGAAGGCGACGGCGACGGCGCTGGTCCGCAAGGGCTGCCGGGTCGCGATCGGCGACCTCGACCTGCAGCTCGCCGAACAGACGGCGGCGGAGCTGGGCGGCGGCACGATCGCCGTTGCGCTCGACGTCACCGACCGCGACTCGTTCAGGAGCTTCCTCGACGAGACGGAGAAGCAGCTCGGCCCGCTCGACGTGCTGGTCAACAACGCCGGGATCATGCCGGTGACGCCGTTCGTCGAGGAAAGCGAGGAGTCGGCACGCCGCCAGGTGGACATCAACCTGCATGGCGTCATCACCGGCACCCAGATGGCGCTACAGCGGATGCGCCCCCGCAACAGCGGCCACATCGTCAACATCGCCTCCTCCGCCGGCAAGGCGGGTGTGCCGGGGATCGCAACCTACTCGGCGACCAAGCACGCCGTGGTGGGCCTCTCCGAGGCCGTTCGCCAGGAGCTGCGCGGCAGCGGCATCGAGCTCTCCTGCGTGATGCCGGTCCCGGTCAACACCGCCCTGATGGAAGGCGTATCGGACCAGCGCGCCGTCAAGAGGGTCGAGCCGGAGGACGTCGCCAACGAGATAGTCGACGCGCTCGAGCTGCAGCGATTCGACGTCTTCGTTCCGCGCTCGCTGAAGTTCACCGTCACCGCCGCCAGCCTGCTGCCGCGCAAGGGACGCGAGGCGGTGGCGCGCTTCATGGGGGTCCACAAGATCCTCACCGAGGTCGACCTGGCCAAGCGCCGCGCCTACGAGGAGCGGGCCGCCCACAGCGAGCCGGGTCTCGAGGCCGAGCCGGAACCGGAGTCCGCGCAGCGCGATGCGGCGTAGCTCACGAGTGACGACAGATGGGGCGAATCTACGACGCCACCTGGGGACGGGGCTTCGCGGCCCTCTATGACCGCGGATTGAAGGCAACCGAGGACGCCGGCCTGCGCGAGATGCGGCGCGAGCTGCTGGCCGGGGCGAGCGGGCGCACACTCGACGTCGGGGCGGGCACCGGGGCAAACCTCGGCCTGTTCCCGGATGCGGTCACGGAGCTCGTCCTCGCCGAGCCCGACCCTCACATGGTGAAGAGGCTGCGTCCCAGGTTGCGCGAATCGGATCAGGCCGCCGAACTGGTCGAGGCGGGGGCGGAAGATCTGCCCTTCGACGACACCAGCTTCGACACCGTCGTCTTTACGCTCGTCCTCTGCACGGTGCCCAATCCGGCGGCCGCCCTGGCCGAGGCGGCCAGAGTGCTCCGCCCGGGGGGGACGCTGCTCTTCCTCGAGCACGTCCGCTCGGAGAAGCCCACCGTCGCGCGCTGGCAGGACCGGCTCGAAAAGCCGTGGCGCTTCCTCGGCGACGGCTGCCACTGCAACCGCGACACGGTGGCGACGATCGAGGCCTCACCGTTGGTGCTGGAGCACGTGGAGCGGAGTCGGATGCCCAAGGCCCCGCCGATCGTCAGGCCGCTGGCGCGGGGAAGAGCTGTGCTTGCGGTCTGACCCGCACGCTCGATCCAACGCACGATAATGGTGGTTATGTGAACTCAGGCGGGCTTCAGCCTGCGTTTTCGATCGCTTCTTCGAGCGCCCCGGCCGAACCCGGCGTTCCCAGGGTTTCGAGGCCCTGGGTGCCCGGACCTTCGACCGCGAACGACGGCGTGCCGCTGAAGCCGAGGTTTTCGGCTTCAGCGGTGGCGCTGGAGACCTGCCCGAGAACCCGCTTGCTCTTGCGGGCGGCGTTCCACCTGGCGAGGTCCTTCACCCCGGCGCCCTTGGCGATCGCTTCGAGGAACGAGTCGGTGGCGTAACCGGAGCCCTCGGTGCCCTGGTTGCGGTAGAAGAGCTCGATGAAGTTCCAGCCGCGGCCCTGTTCGCCCGCCGCGATGGCGGCGGCGCCCGCCGGAGTCGACTGCGGGCCGATGATCGTGAAGTTCCGGAACTCGATCGTCGCCTGGCCGCCCTTGACCGGCCCTGAGATCAGCTGCGTAATAATCTTTTCGGAATACTCTTTGCAAACTGGGCATTGGAGATCGCCGAACTCCAGCAGCGCGACCTTTGCCTTGGAGTCCCCGATCGCGGTTCCCGACTGCGGGATCCCGCTCAGCTCTTCGTTGACCGGCCCCACGCCCTCGAGCTTGGCGTCGCCGCCGCTCGTTTCGCTGCCGCTGACCACGATCACGACGGCGACGGCGACGATCGCCAGGAACACGGTGGCGCTGACGAGCTGGGTCAGGCGCTTGCGCCTTTCCTGCGCCTGTATCTCGCCCTCTTCGTGCAGCCGCTCCTCGCGACGCTTCTCCCTGTCCTTCTTGGCGCTCATCTCACCATCCCGGTCTCGACGTGTCCACCCGTGCCCTCGGAACCAACGTATCCAATTACGCGAGCGGCGCCCAAAATGAGCAGAATCGTCATCAGCACCGCGCTCGCCACGCACCACTGGCAGATCGCTTCGATCTTGAAGAGCTCGATGTAGGTGAGATAGACGCTGAAGCCGAAGCCGACCAGGGCGAGGCCGAAACCGGCGAATCGCGCAGCGTCGCCGCGCAGCACGGAGGCGATCAGCAGCATCACGTATCCGGCGATGCCGAAGACGGCGACGTTGACGCCCGCCAGGTGGGAGTAGGAGCTGTTGGCGACGGTCTCGCACCCGCCTCCTCCGGCCAGGCAGGTGGGAGCCCCACCGCCCGCATCGGCGATCGTGATGTAGGTGGCGACGCCGATGCCGAAGGCGGCGGCGAAGGTCGCCGCTCGCTGCAGGGTCGCCTCGCTCGGAAGCCTCATCCCGACGAAGACTATGACTCTCGCCCGGCGAAACGCGTGGCGACGGCCGGGCCGGCGCAAAAGGCGGCGATTTCGCGCGACAGCCTGCCCCCCTGCCAGGCAAGCGGCGACTCTCCCTCCCCCTCGCTGACGAGCGTCGCCCGCGGCAGGCGCTCGGCATAGGCGGCGGCGTCGTCGTAGGGATGACCGGGGTCGGCCTCGTCGTCGCTGGCCACGACCAGCGCCGGCAGATCGATCCGCTCGAGGTCGCCCATCGACTCGAAGGGCCGCGAGCGCGGGACCTGGCGCAGCGCATCGACCAGAGCGTCGGGGTGGCTGTGCAGCTGCATCCTGTCGCGGGTGAAGCGCAGCACCGTCTCCGACCAGTCGGGTCCGATCCCCTGATTGCGAGCGATGTAGGCGACGAAGCCGTCGACCCCGCCCTGCTCGAGCGCGGAGGCAAGCCCGTCCCAGTAGTCGAGCGTCTCGTTGGGGATCTCACCGGTGAAGACCGGCCCGATCGCGACGAGCCCGGCCAGCCGCTGCGGGTGGCGAAGCGCGTAGGCGACGGCGGTGTGGGCGCCCATCGAGTGGCCGGCGAGGACGAACGGCCCCTTCCCCACCTGCGCCGCGACGACCGCCTCCAGGTCGGCGACCAGCTCCGGGTATCCATAACCCTGGCCCGGTGGAGCGGGGTCGGACTCGCCGTGGCCGCGAGCGTCGAAGGAGACGACGGCGTGGCCGGCGCGCTCCAGCGCCCGCGAGCCGTGCAGGACGTAGCGCCGCGTCGCAGTGATCCCGTGACAGAGGACGACCGGGGGACCCTCCCCCACCACCTCTCCCCGAATCGCCGGCCCCTCGCCGGCGACGAACGGCGCCGGCTCGCGCCCCGGCATCAGCCGAGCGCGGCGACGGCCCGCTCGAGATCGTCGACGCTCTCGAAGCTGAGGCCCACCAATGTCACCTTGCGGTGGCGGACGACACCCTGCTCGTCGATTACGAAGATCGCCCGGCGGACCATCGGCCCGGCCAGGACGCCGTAGGCACGGGCCACCGCCTTGTCCTCGTCGGCCAGCAACGGCACGTTGAGGCGCTTCTCCTCGGCGAAGCGCTCGTGCGAGTCGACGGACTGCGGTGAGATTCCGAGCACGTCGGCGCCGAGGTTGTCCATCCGCTCGCCCTGGTCGCGGTAGGAGCAGAACTGCTTGGTGCAGACCGCGGTGAAATCGCCCGGATAGAAGGCGAGGATCACCTTGCGTCCTCGGTAGTCGGAGAGCTTGTAGGTCTTACCGCCGGTGCCTGGCAGCTCGAAGTCGGGCGCCAGGTCTCCTATCTCGACCTTGGCCACGGGTGGCTAGCCCTTTTCGATCGTCATTTTTTCGATCAGGATCGTCTGTTTCGGTTTTTCGGTTGGGGTCCCGAGCTTGCCGATCCGGGCGACCACGTCGTCGCCCTTGCTGACCTTTCCGACCAGCGCGTATTCGGGCGGCAGGCCGGCGTCAGCGCCGGTGACGACGAAGAACTGGCTACCGGACGTCCCCGGCGGCTCGGCCGAGCTCTTCGCCATCGCCACGATGCCTTTGGTGTAGGCGAGGTTGGCGGGCGGCTTCTCGACGACTTTGTAGCCGGGGCCACCGAGTGCCGGTGCCGAGCGGGTCGCCGCCCTGGATCACGAATTCGGGGACGATCCGGTGGAAGTCGAGGCCATCGTAGAAGCCTTCTTCAGCCATGTAGGCGAAGGAGTTGGCCGTCTTCGGGGCGCGGCTCGTGTCGAGCGCGATCTCGAAGGTGCCGCAGCTGGTCTGCACAACCGCGGTCAGCTTTTCGCCCGCCTTCACCGTCTGCTTGGGCGCCGGCAGGCTGACGTGCTTCGGCTTCGGCGCTTCGACCTGCTTGCAGCCCGGCGCGCTCGCGACGGTGGTCGAGTCGCTGCCGCCGCCGCTGCGGCCGATCAGGATCGCCGCGACCACGCCGATCGCGATCAGCGCGAACACGGCGAGGATGATCGGCCTGCGGTCCTGCCTCTCCTCCATCGGCGGGGAAGACTAGATCATCGTCGTGGGGAGCCGCTTGCGATCATCGGCGGGTGCAGACGCCGCCGCTCACACCCCTCGCCACCGCGGCCCTGCACGTGGGCTCGCCCGAACGGGTGCTCGCGGTCGGCTGCGGCAGGGGCGACGCGGCGCTGTTCCTCGCCCGCGAGTTTCCCCGGGCTCGCGTGCGCGGGGTGGACCGATCCGAGGAGCTCGTCCGCGAGGCCACCGCGCGGGTCGGCCTCGACCCCGAGGGACGCGTCGCGTTCAAGGCCGGCAGGCCGGCCTCCCTCCCCTACCCCGGCGGCTTCTTCGACCTCGTCGCCCAGATCGACTCCAGGCCGGCGATGAGCGAGATCGCCCGCGTCCTGCGCCCGGGTGGGTACCTGATCCTCGCCGTCGAGCGGAGGCCGCGCAGCCCCCTCGGACTCGAACCGCGGCGGTTGGAGCGCAAGCTGGGGCGCCGCGGCTTCGAGCTCGTCGAGGCCGGAACGGCGGGAGACGGCAGCTTCTTCGTCGGGCGCCTGCGCGAATAGGCTGCCGATTCGATGGGAATCGAGGGGATGCCGCTGACGCTGCTGGTCAACCCCGCCTCGGCGGGCGGCAAGACGCTGAAGCTGCTGCCGCGAGTCGAGCAGGCGCTCGACGCCCGCCGCATCGAGTTCCGGGTGCAGCGCACCCGCAGCATCGAGCACGGAATCGACCAGGCCCTGGGGGCGATCGAGGCGGGCGAGGTCCCGGTGGTGATCAGCGGCGACGGCCTGATCGGCGCCGTCGGCGGGGCGATGGCGGGGGCCGAGACGCCGCTCGGGATCGTCCCCGGCGGTCGCGGCAACGATCTGGCGCGGGTCCTCGGCATCCCCGGCGACCCCATCGGCGCGGTGGAGGTGCTCGCAGCCGGCCACGCTCGCCGCATCGACGTCGGCGAGGCGAACGGCAAGCGGTTCCTCGGGATCGTCAGCGCCGGATTCGATTCCGAAGCCAACCGGCTTGCCAACGAAACCCACTTCCTGCGCGGCAACCTGGTCTACGCCTACGCGGCGCTGCGCACGCTGCTTGGCTGGAAGCCCGCCCGCTTCACGGTGCGGGTCGATGACGAGCGGGTCCGCTTCACCGGCTACTCGGTCTCGGTCGCCAACAGCAGGGCCTTCGGGGGCGGCATGTACATAGCCCCGAACGCGGAGCTGGACGACGGCGAGTTCGACATCGTCACCGTCGGCGAGGTGGGGAAGCTGCGCTTCCTGGGTAACCTGCCCAAGGTGTTCAAGGGCACCCACGTCGAGGAGGACGCGGTGAACGTCTTTCGCGCCCCGCACCTGGAGCTGACCGCGAGCCAGCCGTTCCCGGTCTACGCCGACGGCGAGCACCTCACCGACCTTCCCGCCTCCCTGCGCATCCTGCCCAAGGCGCTGAGCGTCCTCGCGCCGCCGCCGGCCGGAGCCTGAGCGCCTTGCCCGTGGGCGAGACGCGCCCGAGGCGGCCCGACGGCCTGCTGTTCGGGGCGAAGCGAGCCCTGGCGCGGGCGATCGGCGGCGCCAGCCGAGCCAGCGGCCGCGGGGGCGGGACGACGCTTCCGGGACGGGTGCTGCTGCGCCTCGACCCTGAGGCGATCGCCCGTCTCGGCGCCAAGCTCGACCGCGGCACGACGATTGTCAGCGCCACCAACGGCAAGACGACGACCACCGGGATGATCGCGGCGCTGCTCGCCGCCGACGGCCGGCGGCCGGTCCACAACCGGGCTGGGTCGAACATGACCTGGGGAGTCGCCACCGCGCTGCTCGAGCAGGATGGGAAGGAGGGCCTGTTCGAGGTCGACGAGGCGTGGCTGCCCCGTGTCGCGGAGCAGCTCGACCCCTCGCTGATCGTCCTCGGCAACCTCTTCCGCGACCAGCTCGACCGCTACGGCGAGATCGAGGCGCTCGCCGACGAGTGGGCGGAGGTGGTCAGAGAGCACGCCGGGGCAACCCGGTTCGTGCTGAGCGCCGACGATCCGCTGATCGCCGACCTCGGCCGCGACGCCGACGAGCACCCCCGCGAGGGCGTCCTCTACTTCGGAATCGACGACGAGAGCCAGGCGCTGGACGAGTTTCAGCACGCCTTCGACGCCAAGCACTGCCGTCGCTGTGGCCATCCCTACGCCTACGAGCGCGCCTTCGTCGGCCACCTCGGGCACTACTCGTGCCCCAACTGCGGCGCCGCGCGGCCGCGGCCGGACGTCGCCGCGACCCGGATCGAGTTGCGCGGGATGGACGGCTCCAGCGTCGCGGTCCGCACGCCGCTGGGTGGGCTGGAGATCGAGCTGCCCCTTCCCGGCCTCTACAACGTCTACAACGCCCTCGCCGCCATCGCCGCCGGCCTGACGCTCGGCGTCGAGCCCGCTCGGATCGCGGCCGCGCTGGAAGAGGCCCGGGCCGCCTTCGGCCGGGTCGAGACGATCGAGGTCGCGGGCAAGCCGGTGTCGATCCTGCTGATCAAGAACCCGGCCGGCGCCAACGAGGTCCTGCGCACGCTGCTGCCGGAGGCGGGAGGCGAGGGCCTCGATCTCTGGATCGGCCTCAACGACCGGATCGCCGACGGGCGGGACGTCTCCTGGATCTGGGACGCGGACTTCGAGTTGCTCGCAGGCGCCGTGCGGAGGGTCGTCTGCGCGGGGACGCGGGCGCCGGAGATGGCGCTGCGGCTGAAGTATGCGGGGTGGCCGCGGGAGGCGATCGAGGTGGAGCCCGAGATCGAGGCGTCGCTCGACCGAGCGGTGGCCGGAGCGCGGGGAAGGCTGCTCGCCCTCCCCACCTATACGGCCCTGCTGGAGCTGCGCAAGCTGCTGGCGGCGCGCGGACTCGCCAAGGAGTTCTGGCAATGACCGCCGTGGTTTGGCACGACGTCGAGTGCGGCGCCTACGAGGCCGATTTGGGCCTCTGGGAAGAGCTGGCCGACGTCGCCGGGGGGGAGATTCTGGACCTCGGCTGCGGAACCGGCCGGGTGGCGCTGCACCTGGCCAGGCGAGGACACCGGGTGGTCGGTCTCGATGCGGACGCCGCCCTGCTCGGCGCCCTCGCGGAGCGGGCGGCTGGGTTGCCTGTGGGTGTCGAGCTTGGCGATGCGAGGGGGTTCGACCTCGGCACCGAGTTCGGGTTGGTGCTTGCTCCGATGCAGCTCCTGCAGCTGTTTGGGGGGGCTGGCGAGCGGGTCGAGTGCCTGCGCTGCGTCGCAGCCCACCTGAGACCGGGCGGGACGTCTGCGCTGGCGATCGTCGAGCGGATGCCGGCGCCCGAGGCGGAGGCCGCTCCCCTGCCGGACGTGCGCGAGGTCGACGGCTGGGTCTACTCGAGCCTGCCGATAGACACCCGCGTCGATGCCGGCGCGATCCTCGTGCGCCGGCTGCGGCAGGTCGTCTCGCCGGAGGGCGAGACGAGCGACGAGATCGACGAGATCGAACTGCGGCGGCTCTCCGCCGAGACGCTGGAGCAAGAGGCGATCGAGGTGGGCCTCTCGCCGGCTGGTCGCTGCGAGATTCCCGCCACCGAAGCGCATGTCGGGTCGACAGTCGTCCTGCTCGAGAGGGAGCCCTGATGGAGCTGCGCCTGCTCACCCTCTATCCAGACCAGATGAACATCTACGCCGACCGCGGCAACATCGTCTTCCTGCAGCGGCGCTGCCAGTGGCGCGGCATCGGGTTCTCCCATGCGACCGCCGGGCCGGGCGAGCGGATCGACCCCGGCGCTCACGACCTCTTCTACATCGGGGGTGGGCAGGACCGCGACCAGCGGATGGTGGCCGCCGACATGGTCGAGAGCAAGCGCGAGGCGCTCGCCGCCGCGGTCGGCGACGGCGCCGTGGTGCTGGCGGTCTGCGGCGGCTACCAGCTCCTCGGCCACAGCTACCAGCTCGGCGAGGAGAGGCTGCCCGGGCTCGGGCTCGCCGACCTGGAGACGGTCCGCAAGCCGGGAAAACGGTTGATCGGCAACGTCGCGATCGAGACCGACCTCGGGGGCGAGGCGCGGCTGCTCGCCGGCTTCGAGAACCACGGCGGGCGCACCTACCTGGGTGCCGATGCCCAGCCGCTGGGCCGCGTCGTCAAGGGCTTCGGCAACAACGGAGAGGACGGCCTCGAGGGGGTCCGCCGCGACAACCTGGTCGGCACCTACCTCCACGGCCCCCTTCTCCCCAAGAACGCCTGGCTCGCCGACCACCTCACCGCCCTCGCCCTGGAGCGCCGTTACGGCAGCCCTCCGCAGCTCGAGCCGCTTGACGACCGCCTCGAGCTGGGCGCGCAGCAGTGCGCCCGCGAGGCCGCTCTGCGGGGCTGAGCGGCGGGTTCTTCGGGTATGGAGGGACAGATGCGATCCTTGCGCGTCAAGCCTGACCATCGCGCTGCTCCTGCTCGCCGTCCCGCCAAGCGCGGCTCACGCCGCATCGACGCCGGCGAGTGATCCGGCCTGCGCTGCCGGGCCTGAAAGGATCGGCGACACGATCGTCGGCACGCCGTGCGCCGACGTCATCGTCGCGCCCCCCGAAGTCGAGGTGGTCAAGGGCGGCGGCGGCAACGACACGATCGTCGGCAGCCTCACGACGGCGGCCTCCGGTTCCCCCGAAACCGGCTTGCACCTCGAAGTCGGCAGCCAGACCTTCGAAGGCGGCCCGGGCAACGACATCGTCTACGGCGACCGTGGCAACGACACGCTGCGCGGCAACGGCGGCAACGACCGGCTCTACGGCGGCATCGGCGACGACGTGCTCGAAGGCGGCGAAGGCGACGACCTGCTCTCGGGCGGTTTCGGCGCCGACAAGATCGACGGCCAGGCGGGCAACGACTACGTCCGCGGCGACGCCACGATCGACCACATCTTCGACACCGGCGGCGGCTTCGACACGCTCAGCTTCGCGACGGGCGTCACGCCGGGGTTCACCGCCGAAAACAACCCGACCGGCGCGGCCGGCTTCCCAGAACAAGGGGGCGAGCGCGGGATCTGGTTGAAACTCGGAGAAGGAGGCAACAACGCAGTCGACGGGGAACCGTCGCTGGGCGGCGGAAACGACGAAGTCCAGCCCGGCGTCTTCGAGCGGATCATCGGCACGCCCTTCTCCGACTACATCGTCGGCACCGCGGCGGCCGAGGAGATCTGGGGGGGCGGCGGCGCCGACGTGATCAAAGGCGAAGGCGGAGCGGACACGCTGCGCGGAGGTGCGGATGGCGATCTGTTGATTGGCCAAGCGGGCAGCGCCCTGATCGGCGAAAAAGGCAAAGACAGCTGCCAGGGCGGCTCAGTCACCAGCGAATGCGAGTCGCCTCCGAGCGGCGACGTCACCCTCCGCGAAACGACGAAAGTCAGCGTGGGCGAGACGGTGGTGGCGGGGCTGACCCAGGTCTACCTCGTCGGCAGCGGCGGCCCGGACAGCCTGACCGCGACCGATCTCGGAAGCTCGAGTCGCGTTCTCCCTCACCTCCGGCTCGTTCGACCAGAGCGAAGCCGACGAAGGCGGCTGCGTCGTCGCCAGCGCGACCACCGCCAGCTGTCCCGTCTCCGGCCTCCTCGACTCGATCCTGCTCGCCGGCATGGACGGAAACGACACGATCTCGGCCCAGAACTTCCCGGATGGCGTCGGCCTCGTGGCGATCGGCGGCACCGGCGAAGACATGCTCACCGGGGCAGGTCGGCGAAGACGTCCTCGTCGACGGCCTCGGGGAGACCCACGACGTCCTCTCGGCCGACGCCGGCGACGATGCGCTCACCCACAACGGCGGCCCGGACTTGCTCGACGGCGGCGAAGGCTCCGATCTCTTCCTCTCGGTCTCGATCTGCGACGGCGAGACGATCTCCGGCGGGGAAGGATCGGGCGCCGACGACCGCGACAACGCCTCCTGGGCGCGGCTCGGGAGCATCGGGGTCGATGCACGACTCGACCGAGTTCCGGGTCGGCGAAGTGGGCCCGACGACGAACCGAAATGCTCGGCGGCGCAGCTTCGACGCGCTCTCGCGGCATCGAGGACCTCGAGGGCTCGAGCCAGAGCGACGTCCTCTACGGCGACGAAGGCGCCAACCAGCTGCTCGGCCACAAAGGCGAAGACACCTACCATGCTCGCGGCGGCAACGACAACATCCTCGCCAACTCCGGCAGCCGCGACCGCGTCATCGATTGCGGCCCGGGCCTCGACCAGGCGATCGTCGACTTCGCCTCGATCGGCGACCCGACGCCGATCGAATGCGAGCGGGTGAGCGAAGGCGCAGCGGAAGAATTCAAAGAACTCGAACTGCTGAGCGAACCGCCTCCTCTACCCCCGCCGCCACCGCCCGACCGCACGCCGCCGCGGACGCGGATCGCCGCACACCCGCCGAAGCTGGTCTGGACGCGCAGGTCGAGGCGGCGGGTCGTCTTCCGCTTCGCCTCGAGCGAGCGCGGCTCGCGTTTCCGCTGCAAGCTCGACCGCAAGCCCTACAGGGCCTGCACCTCGCCGCGGACCTACACGGTGGCGCCTGGCAAGCACCGGGTCCGCATCGTCGCGATCGACGCCAGCGGCAACGCCGACCGCTCGCCGGCTGTGTTCGTCTTCAGGGTGCGCCGGCGCTAACGGCCGCTGGAGCCGAAGCCGCCGTTGCCGCGAGCGGACTCGGCGAGCGCGTCGACTTCAACCGGCTCGGCAATGACCACCGGGGAAACCACCAGCTGGGCGATGCGATCCCCAACCTCGATCTTGAAGGACTCCGTGGGATCGGTGTTCAGCAGCAGCACGCGTAGCTCGCCTCGATACCCGGAGTCGATCAGCCCTGGGCTGTTTACCAGGGCAATTCCATGCTCCTTCGCGAGTCCAGATCGCGGCAGCACCTGACCGGCATGGCCCTCTGGGATCTCAACCGCGACTCCCGTGCCGACGCTGCTTCGCTGCCCGGGTCCCAAGCATGCAGCCTCGTTGGAGTAGAGGTCCAGGCCAGCATCCCCCTTGTGCGCTCGCGTTGGAAGCACCGCCTCGGCCTCGAGCTTCGCGATCGGCAACTCCACGACCGCCAAACTAGACGACTGCCAAATCCTGGAAGCGGTGCAATTCGGAACTTGGGACTTTTCCCTTGACCAAGACGCCGTCGTCCCGATCGGTCCGCTCCAGCTCGCCGGCGACCTCGTGCAGCTCGTGCAGGCGCCCGCCTTCGGAGTAGGGGATCAGCAGCTCGATATCGACCAGCGTCTCCTCGAAGGCAGCCTCGACTCGCTCTCGCAGCACGTCCATGCCCTCACCCGTCAGCGCCGAGACGAGCACCGCGTCGGGATGCCGCAGCCCGACCTCATGGCGTGCGTCCTCGTCGAGCAGGTCAGCCTTGTTGAGCACCAGCAGCCGCGGCTTCTCACCGGCGCCGATCTCCTCCAGCACCTCGTCGGCCGCGGCCATCTCGGCGAGCCGTCGCTGCTCCGGCGCCGAGGCGTCGACCACGTGCACGATCAGGTCGGCCAGGGCGGACTCTTCCAGCGTCGCCTTGAACGCCTCGACCAGCTGGTGGGGCAGCTTCTCGATGAAGCCGACGGTGTCGGTCAGCAGGTAGTCGCGGCCGGAGAGCTCGAAGCTGCGCGTGGTCGGGTCGAGGGTGTGGAAGAGCCTGTCCCCCACGCCGACCTCGGCGCCGGTGATCGCATTGAGAAGCGTCGACTTGCCGGCGTTGGTGTAGCCGGCGAGGGCGATACGGGGGATCGAGGAGCGCTCGCGGCGGGCGCGCATCACGCCGCGGTTTCGCTCCAGCCGGCCGAGGCGGCGGCGCAGCGCCGCGATGCGGTCGCGGGCAAGGCGGCGGTCGGTCTCGATCTGGGACTCGCCCGGGCCCCTGGTGCCGATCCCGCCCCCGAGCCGCTCGAGGTGGGTCCACAGGCCTCGCATGCGAGCCAGGTTGTACTCGAGCTGGGCCAGCTCGACCTGCAGCTTGCCCTCGGCCGAGTGGGCGTGGTCGGCGAAGATGTCGAGGATGACCGCGGTGCGGTCGACCACCGGCACGCCCAGCGCCGCCTCGAGGTTGCGCTCCTGGCGCGGCGCCAGCTCGTCGTCGCAAGCGACCACGTTCGCGTCGCAGGCGGCGATCTGCTCCTTCAGCTCTGCCAGCCGGCCCCGGCCGAAGTAGCGATCGGGATCCGGCGCCGCCCGCTGCTGGGTCGCCTCGCCGGCCGTCGCGACCCCCGCGGTTCGCAGCAGCTCCTTCAGCTCGGCGAGGGGATCGCCCTCCTCGCGACCGTCGGAGACGCCAATCGCGAGCGCCCGCTGGCGCGCCCTGGGGTTCGAAACGCCCGTGTCGCCCCCGCCGTTGCGGGTCTGGGTGTTGCGGCCGTTTCTCGAACGCTGCACTCGAAACGATTGTAGGCGGAGCCGGGCGGGGGCGGCTAGGGTTACGGACTGTGAAGGTCTTCGTAACCGGCGGCACCGGCTTCATCGGCGGCGAGGTCGTGCGCCAGCTCCGGGCGCGCGGCGACGAGGTCAGCTGCCTGGTCCGCACACCCGAGAAGGGAAGGCCGCTCGCCGAGCTCGGCTGCCGCCTCGTCCCCGGCGATCTCGGCGACACGAAGGCGATCCGCGAGGGCATGGAGGGTTGCGACGCCGTCATCCACGCCGCGGCGATGTACGAGGTCGGCATCCCGGCCTCACAGCGCCCGGCGATGCGCGAGGCGAACGTCGGCGGCACCGAGCGCGTGCTGCGCGCCACTCTGGAGGCCGGCATCCCCAAGGTCGTCTACGTCTCGACGGTCGGCATCTTCGGCAACACCCACGGCAAGGTGGTCGACGAGTCCTACGAGCACCCGGGCAGGGACTTCACCTCGAGCTATGAGGAGACGAAGTGGGAGGCGCACCAGATCGCCAAGCGGATGATCCGCGAGGAGAGCCTGCCGTGCACGATCGTCCAGCCCGGCGGTGTCTACGGCCCCGGCGACACCTCCTCGATCGGCGAGCTGCTCAACCAGTTCCTCTCGGGAAAGATGCCGCTGCTGCCGTTCCCCGAGCTGGGCATCTGCCTCTCCCACGTCGAGGACATCGCGACGGGGATCATCCTCGCTCTCGACAGGGGAAAGACGGGCGAGACCTACGTCATCAGCGGACCCGTGACGACCGTGCGCGAGGCAATCGGCGTCGTTGCCGGGGTGACCGGGCGCAAGGCGCCGAAGCACGCGCTCCCGACTCCCGTGATGAGGGCCCTGATCCCGATCGGACCCCTCGTCGGCAAGCTGATGGGCCAGCCGCCGAACCTGCGCGAGCTGATCTCCTCCGCCGACGGCGTCACCTTCTGGGCCAGCCACGAGAAGGCGAGCCGCGAGCTCGGCTACGAGCCCCGCGGGCTCGAGCAGGGCCTGCGCGAAACCCTCGAGGTGGAAGGCAAACTGCCAACCGCCGCGGCCGCCTGAACCGCGCCGGGAGCTTCGTTGCGCGTCATCGACGTCATGCATCTCGGGCGCCCGCACGTGATCGGGTGCTGGCAGGTCGAGGGCGCCCTGGTCGACCCCGGGCCGCAGTCCTCGATGGACACGCTGCTGGAGGCGATCGGCGACGAGCAGCCGCGAGCGCTGCTCCTCACCCACATCCACCTCGACCACGCCGCGGCGACCGGCGCCCTGGTGCGGCGCTGGCCCGAGCTGGAGGTCTACGTCCACGAGCGCGGCGCACCCCACCTGGTCGACCCCTCGAGGCTGCTCGCCAGCGCCGAGCGGCTCTACGGCGATCGGATGGAGCGCCTCTGGGGTGAGATCGTGCCGGTGCCGGAGGCCAACGTGAAACCGCTTGCAGGCGGCGAGACCGTGCTCGGGATGCGCGCCGCATACACACCCGGGCACGCCTCCCACCACGTCTCCTACCTGCATGAGGACAGCGGCACCGCCTTCACCGGCGATGTCGCCGGAGTCCGCATCCCACCCTCGAGCTTCATCGTGCCCCCCACCCCGCCGCCGGACATCGACATCGAGGCCTGGGAGGAATCGATCGGGATCGTCGAAGGCTGGCAGCCGCAGCGCCTGGCGCTGACTCACTTTGGCCAGGTCGACAATCCGGCCGAGCACCTGGCGACCCTTCGCGAGCGCCTTCGCGAGGAGGCGGAGCTGGCCCGCAATCTCTCCGAGCACGACTACGAAACGCGCCACCGCGAGCGCGTCGCGGCAAGCGCCCCTCCCGAGACGGCGGAGGAGCTGCTTCAGGCCGTCGTGCCCGACTACCAGTGGCGCGGCCTCGACCGCTACTGGCGCAAGCGCGCCGAGCGCGAAGCCGCTTAGAGCGGGATCACCGTCGGGGGTTCGTAGCGCTGCGCGGGAAGCGGGGGAAAGAAGGCGCCGTCGTACAGCTCGCGGTCGCCGAGCGGCTCTGGGAGGTCGACGACGGCTGGCGGCCACGGCGGCAAGCCTGGCTCGCAGATCCCGATGCGCCTGGCCTCCTGGTACTTCAGGAATAGGGTAATCACGAGCTTGCCGGCGATCTCGTCGAACCGCGGGGTGATCAGGGGCGGCTCTTGATTTCGGCTGCAGCGCGCACCGGTGATCACTTGCAGACGCTGCGTGGCGGGGCCAAGCGGAGGCTGCTTCGGTGAGAGCTGCCAGCCACCCGCGTCACGTCCCTGCCACACGGTGAACATGTCGCAGAAGCCCCCGCCCGTTCTCATCTGCCAGCGGCCATCGCGGTGCTCGAGTTCGATGTTCTCGAGCTGGCCGGGCGATTCGAATTCCGCGCCCAGCCTGCCGTGCAGGAAGAGCGCCTTCCCGCGACGCCTCGCCGCCAGCCGCCAACCGTGGTCCGGGAGCGGAAAGGGGAAGTTGCGCGCGAGCATTCCTCGCAGTGCCGCTTCCGGGGCGCCCTCGCCGTGCTCGGCCTGCGCCGGCCCTGAGAAAACACGCACAGGGTTGAAGCCCATGTAGCCGCAGGTCGCTCGGTAGGGCCATCCGGGCCAGTCCGCCAGGGCGGGGTCCGGGCTTGCACGCGGAGGCGCGGCGCCGCTATCCGAACCGAGCGCGGTCGTTGCGATCCCAAGGATCGCCAGGACGAAGGCGAGAGCGGACAGGGCATGCGCGCGAGTGGACATGGGCGGCATCTACAGACAACTACGCGCAGGCAGCCATGTCGTCACAAGATCCTTGGGGAGCTAGGCAAGGTGCTCGCGCATCCGCTCGACCGCCTCGGCGATGCGGTCGTCGGGGGTGGTGAGGGAGATGCGGAAGAAGCCCTCGCCGCTCGGCCCGTACATCGAGCCCGGTGAGACGACCACCGCCGCCTCCTCCAGCACCAGCTCGGAGAACGAGGTCGAGGTGTGTCCCTCGGGCACCGGGGCCCAGACGTAGATCGTGCCCTTGGGCGCCTGCACCTCGACGCCGATCTGGCGCAGCGCCCCGACCACGAGGTCGCGGCGGCGGGCGTAGGTCTCGTTCATCCGCTCCAGCGGGCTGCTGGGCCCTCGCAGCGCCGCGACGCCGGCCATCTGCACCGCCTCGAACAGCCCCGAGTCGACGTTGGTCTTCAGCCGCCAGTAGGTCTGGACCGCCTCGGCGTTGCCGAGGATCGCCGCGCAGCGCCAGCCGGTCATGTTGAAGCCCTTCGACAGCGAGAAGACCTCGACCCCGATCTCCTTGGCGCCCGGGGTTGCGAGGAAGCTCGGCGCGACGTAGCCGTCGTAGGTCGTCTCCGAGTAGGCGCTGTCGTGGACGACGAGGATCTCGTGCTCGCGGGCGAAGGAGACGACCAGCTCGAAGAAGCCCTCCGGCACGACGGCGCCGCTCGGGTTGTTGGGGTAATTGAGGAACATCAGGCGCGCCTTCGCCGCGGTGTCCGCAGGCACGGCGCCGAGGTCGGGGACGAAGCCCAGCTCGGGCAGCAGCGGCAGCAGCTCCGGCTTCGCGCCGGCAAGGATCGGCCCGCCGGTGTAGACGGGGTAGCCGGGGTCGGAGGCAAGCGCGACGCCACCGGGGTCGAGGAAGGCGAAGCAGAGGTTGTAGATGCACTCCTTGGCGCCGATCGCCGGGATCACCTCGCTCTCGGGGTCGATCTCCACCTCGAAGCGGCGGTCGTAGAACTCGGCGAAGGCCTCGCGAAACTCGGATCGTCCACGATTGCTCGGGTACTTCTGGTTGGCCGGGTCGGCAACCGCCTCCTGCATTGCCTCGACGATGTGCGGGTAGGTCGGCTCGTCGGGGTCGCCGATGCCGAGGCTGATCACGTCGACGCCGGCGGCGCGCTTCTCGGCGACGCGCCGCTCCAGCTCGGCGAACATGTAGGGAGGCATCGCCTCCAGGCGCTTGGACGGGTCGGTGATGCCCACGGGGCGGAATCTGAAAGGTCGGCGAGCGCGCGCAGCAACTCGGGCGAGAGCCGGCCCGCGTAAACCGGCTCGGCCCAGCCGCTGAGCCGCACGTCCAGCTTGTCGGAAACCTCCACCTCGAGCTCGCCGCCATCGAGCTCGACCACGATCGGGCTTGCGGCGCCGCGCAGGAAGGCGGTCACGGCGGCGGCGCAGGCACCCGTCCCCGAGGAGAGCGTCTCCCCCACTCCGCGCTCGAAGATCCGCGCCCGCACCCGGCTGCCGTCGATCCCCAGGAACGAGACGTTGGTGCGGTTCGGGAACAGCTGATGCCCTTCGATCTCCGGCCCAACCGCCGCGAGATCCAACTCCTCGACCTCGTCTCCAATCTCGATTGCGCACTGAGGGTTGCCGATCGAGATGTGCTGGAACGCCCAATTGCGCCCGCCGGCGCTCAGCGTTCCGGCGCCGTCATCCCCACCCGAGGGAAAGTCCTTCGAGACGGTCGAAGCGCGCCCCATCTCGACCGAGCAGGTCCGCTCCGAGGTGATCGTCGGTGTTATGCGCCCCGCCGCGGTCCCGATCGAGAACGTGTCCGCGTCGGTCCAGCCGTGCCGGCGCAGGTAGAGGATCGCCTCGCGCGCTCCGTTCCCCGACAGCTCGGCCTCGGAGCCGTCCGGATTGAAGATGCGCAGCTCGGCCACCAGATCCGGGTCCTCGCTGCGTGAGAGCAGCAGCACTCCATCCGACCCGACCCCGAAATGCGGCTCGCAGAGCCGCTGAATCCGTGCGGGTGTCAACTCCCACGGCAACTGGGCGGCCTCGAGGATCAGGTAGTCGTTGCCAAGCGCCTGCCACTTCTCGAATTGCACGCGAGCAGCCTATTCGCCGAGTGCGGCGACGATCTCGGCGGCCACGTCGGCGTCGCCGCGGCCGGTGCGGTCGATTCGGTGCAGGTTGGGGATCTTGCGCATCCAGGTGAGCTGACGGCGAGCGTAGTTGCGGGAGCGTTTCTTCATCCGCTCGATGTCGCCGCCGAGCAGCTCGTCGAAGCCGAGGGCCTTGCGCGCGGTTCGGGAGGGGCCGGCCGCTTCGGCGCGACGCACCTCCTCCTCCGCGCCGGCGGCGGCGATCGCCTCGGTGCGGGCGTCGATCCGCTCATACAGCTGCCCCCTGTCCATGTCGAGGCCGAAGATCGCCGTCGGATGGCGGGTCTCCTCCGACCAGAGCTCGGAGTCCTCGGCTCCAGGCGGCGCCCTGACCAGCGACAGCTCGGCGATCGCGGCGCGCAGGTAGAGCCCGGTCCCGCCGACGACGATCGGCCGCCGTCCTGCGGCCAGCGCGGAATCGATCTCGGCATGGGCCAGCCGCATGTAATCGCCGACCGAGAACGGCTGCGTGACCGGCACGAACCCGACCAGCCGATGCTCCAACCGCTCCCGCTCAGCGGCCGTCGCAACACCGGTGAGCGTCTCCAGCCCCTCGTATACCTGCAGCGCGTCGCAGGAGATCGCGACCGGATCCTCGCCCTGCCTTCGAAGCTCGTCCCCGAGGGCGACCGCGACCCCGGTCTTCCCCACGCCGGTCGGCCCGAATACCGCAATCACACGCATCTCAGGCGGGGCTTCTGCTGAGCAGCTTCTCCATGCCGGCGAGGGTCGTCGACGTGGCGTCCGAGATCTCGACCGCAACCAGCTCGCCGGGGCTCGCCGTCCCGTCGAAGTTGACCGTCTTGTTGTGCCGCGTCCGCCCACGCAGCCTGGCCGGGTTGGTGCGGCTCGGGCCTTCGACCAGCACCTCCATCTCACGCCCGACGAACCGCTGGGCGCGCTCGGTAGCCCGTCGCTGCACCAGCTCGACCAGCCGCTCCATCCTCTCGCGCTTGATCGCGTGCGGCAGCTGGCCGTCCAGCGTCGCCGCCTCGGTCTCGCGCCGCGGCGAGAAGACGAAGGTGAAGGCGCCGTCGTAGCCGACCTCCTCGACGACCTCGAGCGTCTGCTCGAAGTCCGCCTCGGTCTCGCCCGGGAAGCCGACGATGACGTCGGTGGTGATCGCGCAATCGGGCACGTGCTCGCGGATCAGCGCGACACGGTCCATGTAGCGCCGCCGGTCGTAGGTGCGCCGCATCCGTTTGAGGACCGCGCTGGAGCCCGACTGCAGGGGCAGGTGGATGTGCTCGCAGAGCGCGGGCAGCTCAGCGTGGGCGCGAAGGACGTCCTCCTTCATGTCCTTGGGGTGCGGGCTGGTGTAGCGGATGCGGTCGATCCCTTCGACCGCATCGACCCGCGCCAGCAGCTCGGCAAAGCCCACCCGGCTCTCCTTGGGCAGGTCGCGCCCGTAGCTGTTGACGTTCTGGCCGAGCAGCGTCACCTCGCGCACGCCGTCGACGGCGAGCGCCTCGGCCTCGGCGATCAGCTCGCCGGGGTCGCGGCTGACCTCCCGCCCCCGGGTCGAGGGCACGATGCAGTAGGAGCAGGCGCAGTTGCAGCCCTGGGAGATCTGCAGCCAACCCTGGAACTCGCGCTCCCGGCGCGTCGGCAGGTGACCGGAGAAGTCCTCGAACTCGAAGTAGCCCTGGGCGGTGAGCGAGTCGGAGGTGAGGAACTCGGCGAGCTTGTGGATCTGGCCCGGCCCAAAGGCGACGTCGACGAAGGGGAAGCGCTGGAACACCTCGTCCTTGACCGACTGCGCCCAGCAGCCGCCGACCCCGATGATCCGTTCGGGATCCTCGGACTTGAGCCTCTTCGCCTCGCCGAGGTGGGCGACGAAGCGGCTGTCGGCCGACTCGCGGATGGAACAGGTGTTGAAGAGGATCAGGTCGGCGCCGTCGCGACTGCCGGCCTCCTCATAGCCGAGGGACTCGAGCATCCCGCGCATCCGCTCGGAGTCGTGCACGTTCATCTGGCACCCAAAGGTGGTGACGTGGTACTTGGGCATCTAGGCCCTGAGGTTAACGCGACCCGGCCTGGCCGCTTTCGCCCCCCTGGACTTCATTCTCCTGCTGTTCGATTTCCTGGTTCTTGCCTTGGAATTCGGCCGCCTTCCCCTTCTCCTCGTCCTTGGCGTGAAGCACGGCCAGGGTCGTCGCCCCGCCGACCAGAATCGCAAACCAGAGGATCACCACCGGAAAGGCGCGCCCCGGGAACTTCTCGGAGCGCACCCCGATCAGGCTGACCAGCACCGCCGAGACGGCGAGGGCGATCCCGAAGACGTAGAAGAGGTCACCGTTGCTCATATAGCCCGCGGCATCCTATTACTGCGGGGTGAGCTTAGGCGGCCTGCGCCTCGGCGACCGGAGGCGTCGGGGCGGCATCGGCGCCGATGCCGAGCTCGGCGCGGATCTTCGCCTCGATCTCGGCGGCCACCGCGGGGTTGTCGACGAGGAACTGCTTGGCGTTGTTGCGTCCCTGGCCGAGCCGGGTCTCTCCATAGGAGAAGAAGGAGCCCGATTTCTGCACCATGTCCTGCTCGATTCCGAAGTCGAGCAGGGCTCCCTCACGGGAGATCCCGACGCCATACTCGATGTCGAACTCGGCCTGGCGAAACGGCGCCGCCACCTTGTTCTTCACCACTTTGACCCGGACCCGGTTGCCGACCGCTTCGGTCCCTTCCTTGAGGGTCTCGATACGGCGGATGTCGAGCCGTTGCGAGGCATAGAATTTCAGCGCCCTGCCACCCGGCTGGGTCTCCGGCGAGCCGAACTGGACGCCGATCTTTTCGCGGATCTGATTGGTGAAGACGCAGACGGTGTTGGTGCGGTTGAGGTTGCCGGCCAGTTTGCGCAGCGCCTGCGACATCAGGCGCGCCTGGAGGCCGACCGTCTGGTCGCCGATCTGACCGTCCAGCTCGGCTTTCGGGGTCAGCGCGGCGACCGAGTCGATCGCGACCACGGCGATCGCGGCGGAGGCGATCAACCGATCGGCGATCTGCAGCGCCTGCTCGCCGTAGTCGGGCTGGGAGACGAGCAGCTCGTCGGTGTCGACGCCGATCGCCCGCGCGTAGATCGGGTCGAGGGAGTGCTCGGTGTCGATGAAGGCGCAGACGCCGCCGCGCGCTTGGGCCTCGGCGATGATGTGGTAGACCAGCGTCGTCTTGCCCGAGGACTCCGGGCCGAAGATCTCGACGATCCGCCCACACGGGACGCCGCCGATTCCGAGCGCGAGGTCGAGCGCCAGCGCGCCGGTCGATATCGCCTCCACCTGCACCCTGCTCTCGGCGCCGAGACGCATCAGCGCGCCCTGGCCGAAGTCCCGCTCGATCTGGGTCACCACGGCCTGCAGGGCCGCGTCTTTTGCCTTGGCATCCTTCGCCGAGGCGTCCTTCAAGCTCGCTGTCTTGTCTGCCATGTCACCCACCTCACTGCCGCCCGTCTTCGGACAGCTCGACTTGCGCCAGCGGGGTGTACTGCACACCCTGTGGCTTGAGTTCGGAACGGTAAAGCGCAGCCCGGACGCAAATCGTGGGCTGCAACAGCTTCTGCGGCAGCGGCCCCGGCGGGCTCGAAACCCGCCGGGGCCGCTTCGACCCCTTCTCCTCCGGACGCACCCTGGCGATCGTCAGATGGGGCCAGAACGGACGCTTCTCGGGCCTGTAGGAGCGAGCCGCCACGAGTCGCTCCTGCAGGTCGGCCTGAAGCGAAACCGCAGCCGGCGAATCGACCGGGAGGGCGTAGAGGCGGGGACGGCCGCGCGGGGGCCGGGCAACCGGGTCGCGCAGCTCGATCCGCGGCGCCGGGCTTCCGAGCGACTCGACGATCTCAGCGAGGCGGCCGATCTCCTTCTCCGGCCGGTAGCCGAGGAAGGCGAGAGTGATATGGAGCGACGCAGGCGACAGCGGGCGCAGAGCCGGGTCATCGAGCGCCCCGCGGCCCCAGGCCTCGATCCCCGACCGCACCGGAGCCGGAAGGTCCAGCGCCACGAACAACCTCGCCCGAGGGCTCTTCAGTCGATCCTTCGCCATGCCGCGGACGCTACGGGGGTGAAACGCACATGACAACGCACGATTGTGAAAAGAGCGTGCAGGCTTCGCTACAGAGGCGGCTCGGCGCCCCCGAGGAGGATCCGCAGCATGTGCATTCCGACCAGGGCGGAGCGCTCGCGGACGTCGGCGCGCCCACCGGGGATAACCGGGTCGCGAGCCAGTGCGGCCCCGTCCGCAAGCAGGGCGTGAAGGCAGACGTAGCCCACGGGCTTGAGCTCGCTGCCGCCCTCCGGCCCCGCGATCCCCGTAATCGCCACCGCAACGTCGGCGCCGAAGCGCTGCAGCGCCCCGGCCGCCATCGCCTCGGCGACCTCGGTTGAGACAGCGCCCTTCTCTTCGATCAGATCCGGGTCGACGCCGAGCAGCTCGACCTTGGCCTCGTCGGAGTAGGCGACGACGCCGCCGGCCATGTAGGCCGACGCACCGGGCAGGTCGGTGATTCGCACGGCCAGCAACCCCCCGCTGCAGGACTCGGCAAGACCGAGCCGGCGCCCGGCGAGCAGCGAAGCCACCTGGGAGTCGACCGTCTCGCCATCGAGGCTGAACATCTGCCTTGGGTGGCGCTCGACCAGCCCCTCCTTCACGGCCTCGGCCACCGCGCCGGCGCCGTCTCGCCAGCGCACGTCGATCTCGAGCTCGCCGCCCCGCAGGCAGGTGGTGATCTCGACCGCCGCCAGGTTCACCCCGCCCGCCTCGATCTCGCGCAGGCTCTTGGCCAGCTCCGACTCCGGGATGCCGAACATCCGCAGCGTGTAGCCATGCAGGGACGTGGCGCGGGCGAGCGCCTCGCTCACCGGAGCCGTCTCAACCGCCCGCGGCCACATTGGCCGCAGCTCGCGCGGCGGGCCCGGCAGGACGACGACCACCCGTTCCCCCGCCGGCACCACCAGACCCGGCGCGGTGCCGACCGGATCGAGAGCGACAGCGCCCGCGGGCACCATCGCCTGCTTGCGATTGGCAGCGAGGACGGCCTCCTGGTCGAAGTCGAAGCGCCGGCTGAAACCGCGCAGGATCTCGGCGATCTTCGCCTCCATCGCCTCGTCCAGCGCCATCTCCCGACCGGCGAAGCGGCCCACGATCTCCGCCGTGAGGTCGTCGGCGGTCGGGCCGAGCCCACCCGAGGTGACGATCAGGTCCATCCCCTCGGCGGCCATGAAATGCAGCGCCGCCTCGAGATCGTCGGGCCGGTCGCCGACGACGAGGATGTGAGCGACCTCGACGCCCAGCTCGGCCAGGCGCTCGGAGACCCAGGGGCCGTTGCGATCGGCGATCCTCCCGGTGAGGACCTCGGTCCCCGTGACCACTATCCCCGCCCGCACCTCGCTCATGTGCAGGTCGGTCGCTCCGCTTCGGAGAGCTCCGTCAGCCGGCCGCTGGAGTCGATCGAGTACCCGACCGGGCTCGGCGAGGGGGGAATGCTCTCTTCTTTGCCGTCGATCCTCATCGAGACTTCGCCGTTGCCGAAGGAGACCGTGAAGCTACCGGAGCGGAACGGCCCCTCCTCGGCACCCGCTTCGAGAATCTGCCCGTCGACCAGCCGCCGTCCCCCTGCGCCGAGCAGGCAGACCCACACTTCGGCATTGGCCGCGAGGCGGACCGACACCCCCGGTTTCGTCTTCTCCTGCGCGATTCCCCGCTGCCGCTGGCGACCGGCGTGCTTGCCTGGCCTCGCCGGGGTCGCTCTCTCTTCGCCGCCGCTCGACAGCCCGATCGCGACGAGGGCCGCGACCAGGCCGGCCGAGACGATCGCAGCCAAGACGCGCGGGCGCAACCGCGGCCCGCGGCGGGAAGGACGTGGAGCGGCAACCGGCTCTCCGCGGGGCGTCCGCTCGGTGACGGGATCGGCGGCGAGGTCGCGTCGATGTTCCTCGACCAGCCGATCGCCATCGAGCCCGAGGAAGGACGCATAGGTGCGGAGGAAGCTGCGCGCATAGGCGCTGCCCGGCAGGGCGTCCCATTCCTCGTTCTCCATCGCCCGCAGGTAGCGAACGCGAATCTTGGTCGTCGCTTCGACCTCGGAAAGCTCGACTTTGCGACGATTTCGCGCCTGGCGGAGAGTGGGGCCGATCCCGGTAGGCATGAGGGCATTGTCCTACCTGAAACCAGTCCCCGCGACTACCCGGCCGCGGCGGAGGCGAAGCGGAGCACGCGGGCGAAAATTATCTGGAGACGGGAGAGTGAGTGTCCATATCCGACTCCTCACTCGCTCCCCCGTCCCCGAGGACCCGCGAAAGGTCAGCCTGGGTGATCAACACCTGACGCGGCTTGGAGCCCTCGTATCCCGAGATCACGCCACGCCGCTCGAGCATGTCGATCAGGCGTCCGGCGCGGGTGTAGCCGACCCGCAGGCGGCGCTGGATCATCGAGACCGAGGCGGTCTCGGTCTGCACGACCAGCCGGATCGCCTCGTCGAGCAGGTCGTCGCTGTCGGGATCGAAGTCGTCCTCGACGCCATCCTCGGAGACCCCCTCCCGCGTCTCCAGCAGCTCCGCCTCGAACTCGGGTTCGCCCTGTCTGGCCCAGTGGCTGGTGATCCGCGCGATCTCG
The DNA here is from genome assembly GCA_963749605.1 of uncultured Solirubrobacterales bacterium. Classification (GTDB taxonomy): domain Bacteria; phylum Actinomycetota; class Thermoleophilia; order Solirubrobacterales; family 70-9; genus CAVVNN01. The sequence continues at coordinate 341,488 of CAVVNN010000002.1, forward strand.
TCCTCGGTGATGAACGCTCCCTGCACCCGCTGCAGCTTCGAGGTGCCGGCGCCGCGGAAGAGCATGTCCCCCTGGCCGAGCAGGGCCTCCGCCCCACCCTGGTCGAGGATCACTCGCGAGTCGGTCTGCGAGGAAACCGCGAAGGCAATCCGGGCGGGGATGTTGACCTTGATCGTCCCGGTGATGATGTCGGTGGAGGGCCGCTGGGTCGCGAGCACCAGGTGGATGCCGGTGGCGCGCGACTTCTGCGCGAGCCGGATGATCGAGTCCTCCACTTCCGCCGGCGCGACCATCATCAGGTCCGCGAGCTCGTCGATTACACAGAGGATGTGTGGCAGCGGCGCCTCGCCTGCCTTCGCCCGAGCCCTGTTCAGCTCCGCCAGGTTGCGGCAGCGCGCCGCGCCCATGATCCCGTAGCGGCTCTCCATCTCGCCGATCAGGTTGGCGAGCACGTTGGCCGCCAGGCGAGGAGAGGTCACCACCGGCGTCAGCAGGTGAGGGATGTGCTCGTAGTGGTTCAGCTCGACCTGCTTGGGGTCGACCAGGACGAGGCGGACGTCGTTGGGCGACGCCTGCATCAGGATCGAGGAGAGGATCGCGTTGATGCAGCCGGACTTGCCCGAGCCGGTGGTGCCGGCGACGAGGATATGCGGCATCTTCGCCAGGTCGGTCCAGACCGCGTTGCCGTCGATGCCCTTGCCGAGCCAGGCGACCAGTGGCGAGGTCTTCTGCGGCCGTCCGGCATAGATGTCGCCGAGCCGGACGATCCGCCGGCGCGAGTTCGGCACCTCCACCCCAACCGCCTGCTTGCCGGGAATCGGGGCGAGGATGCGGATGTCGGTCGAAGCGAGCGCGTAGGCGAGGTCGTTGGCCAGCTCGGTGACTTTCTTCACCTTGATCCCGGGCGCCAGCCGAAGTTCGTAGCGCGAAACGTGCGGCCCGCTGACCACCCCGATGATCTTCGCCTCGACCCCGAAGTGCCCAAGCGCCTCGACCAGCTTGCGACTGACGGCTTCGTGGTCGCGCGGATCGGGACCCTTGTCGGCTTTCCCCTTCTCGAGCATCTTTGCCGGCGGAGGCCGGTAGGCGATCTCATCCGACGTGGTCACCCCCCGCGGCTGCCCCATCGGCGTCAGAGGGGGCGACTCGGGATGGTTGCCGGAGTCCTCCTCGACGCCCGACACGTCCTCTGCTTCGCGTCCGGGCGTGCCGAGGCGATCGCCAGCCTGCCCAACTCCGCCGGGATCCTCATCCTCCACGAGAGCGACCGTGGGCTCGAAGTCCTCGTCATCCTCCGGATAGGCGCTCATCACATCGGTCGGTCCAACCCGCGTCTCGAAAGCCGAAGTCTTCGCCTCGCGTCGTTCGGTCCTGTTCCGAACCACCGTATGAGCCATATCGCGCCCGCCGAGGAAGAGCCGGCGCATGCTCCGTCCGATTCCCCTGAGCAGCGAGGAAACAGAGGTCCCGGTGAGCAGCATCCCCCCCACCACCAGCATCAGCACCGTCGCAATCCGAGCTCCCACCTTGCCGAACAGGTAGTCCAAGCCGGTTTCGACGCCGTATCCGACCTTGCCCCCGTCCCAGCCGAAGAAGAGCACGAAGACCAGGTAGACCCCGGCGGCGACCAGGAAGATCCCGAGAAGATCGAGGTAGCGCTGCTCCAACCCGCCCGGCAGGTGCGGCCGGTGCACCCGCGGCTTCGCTTTTTTCGCTTTCGACCGGCGCGCAGGCGCGCCGCGCTTCTTACGCACGAACATAGGCACACCGTTCGACGCCGGCCATCCCTCCCCTGCGTGGCCTAAATTCACTCTAAAACCACGCCGAGACGCGCCGCCTCCTGGCTAACATCGCTACATGCTCACCGCAACCGACCCAAACGGAGGCCGAGTCCTGGTGGTGGAGGATGACGCCGACATAGCCGACGTCCTGCGCCGATCGCTCCGTAACGAGGGCTACGAGGTGAGGACCTCGGCCGACGGCATCGAGGCCCTGGACGTGGCCGCCGCCTTCATCCCGGACCTGATCGTCCTCGACCTGGGCCTCCCCCGCCTGGACGGCGTGGAGGTCTGCCGCCGCCTCCGTGACGACGGCGACGTGCCGATCTTGATGCTGACCGCCCGCGCCGAGCTCGAAGACCGCGTCGCCGGCCTCGACAGCGGCGCCGACGACTACCTGGTCAAGCCCTTCGAGCGCCAGGAGCTGCTCGCCCGCATCAGGGCGCTGCTGCGGCGGCGCCCCCCGCGCGGAGCCGCCTCGCTGAGCGTCGGCGACCTGATGCTCAATCCCGACACCCGCGAGGTGCGGCGGGGCGAGCGCGAGATCGAGCTGACCAACCGCGAGTTCGAGCTGCTCGAATACATGATGCGAAACGAGCGCCTCGTCGTCTCCCGCGAGCGCCTGCTCGACGAGGTCTGGGGATATGACCCGACGGCCGCGACCAACACGATCGACGTCTTCATCTCCAACCTGCGGCGCAAGCTGGAGGCCGGAGGAGAGGCGCGCCTGCTCCACACCAAGCGCGGCGCCGGCTACGTGTTGAAGGAGTAGGCGTGGCGAAAGAAGCCATCCGCGCCATGGTGCGCCGCCGAGGTCTACACCCCAGGACTTGGCCGGTGCGCTGGCGCATCGCCGCGACCTCGGCCGGCCTGACCCTGGTCATCCTGCTGATCTTCGGCGCCGTGATCGGCAACCTCGCCGCCGAACGCATCCGCAGCGACTTCAACCGGGAGCTGAAGGACGCCGTCACGACCCTGGCCAGCCGCGAGCAGGTGACCGAGACCCCTCAGGGCCCTCTTCTCCTCACTGGGGCCTTCATCAACGATTTCGCCTCACCCAACGGCGCATCGGTCCGCATCCTCAGCGCCTCGGGACTGGTGCTCAACGAAAGCCGGGGCGCGCTCGACCTCGGGTCGCCGGTTCGCGGCATCCACGACCGCGGCGAGGTGCGCGTCGCCACCGCCGCGATCTACAGCGGCGCCACCGGCCGCCTCGCCGGCTACGTCCAGTACGGGCGCAGCGAGGCGCATATCGACTCGACCATCGGCCGCATCTGGCTGCTCGTCGCCGCCGGCGTCTTCGGCGGGACCCTGCTGGCCTGTCTCGCCGGGCTGGCGATAGCCGGAAGGGCGATGCGGCCGATCGCCTCGCTGACCGCGACCGCGCGCCAGATCGCCGCCACCCGCGATCCCTCCCGCAGGATGCCCGAGCCGACCGCCGACGACGAGGTCGGCGAGCTGACCGGCACCCTGGAGCAGATGCTGCGTTCGCTCGACGCCGCCCGGGCCGAGCGCGAGGGCGCGATGCAGAAGCAGCGCGAGTTCGTCGCCGACGCCTCGCACGAGCTGCGCACGCCGCTGACCAGCGTCCTCGCCAACCTCGAGCTGTTGCAGGCGTCGCTGCAGGAGTCCGAACAGACCGAGGACCGCGAGATGATCGACTCGGCGCTGCGCTCCTCGCGGCGGATGAGCAGGCTCGTCGCCGACCTGCTGCTCCTCGCCCGCGCCGACGCCGGGCGCCTCAGCGAGCATCGCCGCTGCGATCTCGCCGAGATCGCCGGCAACGCAGCGGTCGAGGTGGCCCCGGTCATGGAGGGACGAACGCTGAGCATCGACAACGGCCGGCCGATCGCGATCGAAGGCAATGCCGACGAGCTGCACAGGCTGGTCCTCAACCTGCTCGACAACGCGGCGCACCACACGCCGGCCGGCGCGCACGTCGAGCTGCGGCTGCGCACCGAGGGCGGTGACGCCGTGCTCGAGGTCGCCGATGACGGCGCGGGCATTCCCGCCGAGCTGCGCGAGCAGGTCTTCGACCGATTCGTGCGCGGAGCCGGGCCGGCGGACGTGGCGACGGGTCCCGGCACCGGCCTCGGCCTGGCCATCGTCCGTGCCGTCGCCCTTTCCCATGGCGGCGAAGTGGAGGCGGTCGCCTCCGAGGACGGCGGCGCGCTCTTCCGGGTCCGCCTCCCGCTGGCGCACTCAGAGCCAACCGTTAGCAGGCCTTTAGAGGCGCTTTAAACCACCGTCTTAATTTTTCCGGCGGACGAGACACACAGGCCCGCCGGGGTTCTCCCCAACACCACTCCCCGGCGGGCCTATACCTCCACTACCACGGGCAGGATCATCGGCCGGCGTCGCAGTTTCTCGTAGACGAACCTGCCGACGACGTCGTGTAGGTCTTCCTCGATCAGCGGCAGCTCGCGCGTGCCCGCCTCCGCCGCGCCGTCGAGCGAGTCTTCGATCACGTCTTTGAGCTCCTCGACCAGAGCGTCCGCTTCCTCGACGAAGGCGACCCCCCTGAAGATCACCTCGGGGTCGGCGACCACGCTGCCGTCGTCGGAGGAGATGGTGGCGACGACGATGAAGATCCCGTCCGCGGAGATCTCGCGCCGGTCGCGCAGGGCGACGTCATTGGGGTCGCCGATGTTGAGGCCGTCGACGAAGATCGTGCCGGCGTGTACGTCCTCGCCGAACCGCGCCCCGTCCTCGTCGACCTCCAGCGGCAGGCCGTTTCGGCCCTGGAACACGTTCTCCGGGTCGATGCCGACCGAGTGTGCCAGCTCGGCGTGCAAGCGCAGCCGCTTGTGGTCGCCGTGCACCGGCAGGACGTATCTCGGCTTGGTCAGGTTGATCATCAGCTTCAGCTCCTCCTGCCAGCCGTGGCCGGAGGCGTGGATCGGCGCGTCTTTCGCGGTGACGACGGTCGCGCCGATCTCGTAGATGCGGTCGATCGTCTCGTTGACCGCGCGCTCGTTCCCCGGTACCGGGGTCGCCGAGAAGACGACGGTGTCGCCGGAGTGCAGCTCGACGTCGCGGTGGTCGTTGTTCGCCATCCGCCGTAGCGCCGAGAGCGGCTCGCCCTGGCTCCCGGTCGAGATCACGACCACCTTCTCGTCGGGGAAATCGGAGATCTCCCGTGGCTGGATGAAGAGCCCCGAGGGCGCCGCGGCCATTCCGAGGTTCGAGGCGATGTTGAAGTTCTTGCGCATCGAGCGGCCGACCAGGGCGACCCGGCGGTCGAGCTTGACGGCGGCGTCGATCACCTGCTGGACGCGGTGGATGTTGGAGGCGAAGGAGGTGACGACGATCCGCCCCTCGCATCCCGCAAACGTCTCCAGCAGCGCCGGCCCGACGCTCGACTCCGACGGCGCGATCCCCGGCCGGTCGGCGTTGGTCGAGTCCCCGCAGAGCAGGAGAAGCCCATCGCGGCCGAGTTCGGCGAGGCGCGAGATATCGGCCGGCCGGCCGTCGACCGGGGTCTGGTCGAACTTGTAGTCGCCGGTTATCAGGGTCGAGCCCAGCTCGGTGGTGAGCAGCACCGCGCGCATGTCCGGAATCGAGTGGGAGAGGTGGATCAGCTCCAGCTCGAAGGGCCCCATCTGGACCCTCTCCCCCGCCGGCAGCTCCTGCAGCGGCGCATCGGAGAGCTTGTGCTCGTCGAGCTTCGAGCGGACCATCCCGATCGTCAGCAGGCCGCCGTAGATCACCGGAGGCGAGCCGATCTCGCGCAGGACATAGGGGAGCGCGCCGACGTGGTCCTCGTGGCCGTGGGTGAGGACGATCGCCTCGATGTCCTCGGCGCGCTCGCGCAGGTAGGAGAAGTCGGGCAGCACCAGGTCGATGCCGTGCATCTCGGCGGTCGGGAACATCAGCCCGGTGTCGACGACGACGATCCTCCCGTCGTACTCGACCACGGTCATGTTCTTGCCTATCTCGCCCAGGCCCCCGAGGGGCAGCACGCGAAGCTTCTTGCCTGTCACTAGCGGTTCACCGTCATTTCATAGAGAGGTCTAAAGGGCTGTCGAGACGCCGGCGCTCTCGAGCGCCGCCCTCACCGTTGCCCGCTGCTCGTCGTCGGCGGAGACGAGCGGCAGCCGCAGGCGGTCGGCGGCGAGGCCGAGCATCGCCAGCGCCGCCTTCAGCGGTACCGGGTTGGTGACCGACATCGCGGCGTAGACCGGCTGCAGCTCGGCGTCGATCTCCCGCGCCCGCTCCAGGTCCCCTCCCTGCGCTGCGTCCCACATATCGCGCATGCGGTCGCCGACGACGTGGGAGGCGACCAGGATCCCGCCGGCGCCGCCGAACTCGAGCACTCCCAGGAAGGTGTTGTCGTTGCCGGCCAGCACCGACAGCCCCTCGATCGGCCCCAGCTCGTCGTCGTTGGCCTGCTTGACGGCGACGACGTTGTCGATCGATGCCAGCTCGGCAAGCAGGTCGGGACCCATGTTGACCACGACCCGCGAGGGGATGTTGTACATCACCATCGGCAGCTCGGGGACCGCCTCGGCGACGGCCTCGAAGTGGGCGCGCAGTCCGGCCCGGTTCGGCTTGTTGTAGTAGGGGGCGACGACCAGCGAGGCGTGCGCACCGGCCTCCGCCGCGGCCCTGGTCAGCTCGCACGAGTGGCGGGTGTCGTTGGTTCCGGTGCCGCAGACGACGGTCGCCTCTGCGCCGACCTCGTCGAGGACCGCGCGCAGCAGCGATATCTGCTCCGCATCGGTGAGCGTCGGGCACTCGCCGGTCGTGCCGGCGACGACGACGCCGTGGGAGCCGTGCTCGACCAGGTGACGGGCAAGTCGCCGCGCCGCCCCCTCGTCGACCCCCCCGCTCTCATCGAAGGGGGTCGCCATCGCCGTGATCACGCCTCGGATCGCCTTCATCGTTGCCAGGGTATCCAGTCCGCTGCGCTACAGCAGCTTCTCGAGCCCGACCGTGAAGCGGTCGGGCTGGCCGGCGACCCTGCGCACGGCGAGCAGGACACCGGGCATGAAGGAGCGGCGGTCGATCGAGTCGTGGCGCAGCGAGAGCGTTTGGCCCTCGCCGCCGAAGATGACCTCCTGGTGGGCGACCAGGCCGGGCAGACGCACCGAGTGGATCGGCTCGTGGACGTTGCCGCCGGCCTCGGCGATCAGCTCGGCGGTGCGCTTCGCGGTTCCCGAGGGCGCATCGAGCTTGCGATCGTGATGCAGCTCGACGATCTCGCACTCGGGCATGTGCGGAGCGATCCGCTGCGCTGCCTCCATCAGGAGCACGGCGCCGATCGCGAAGTTCGGGGCGACGAAGCAGTTGGCGGTGGCCGATCCGGCGGTGGCTTCGCGGGCGGCGTCGAGATCGAAGCCGGTGGTGCCGACCACGACGTGGACGCCGGCGGCGAGGCAGGCGCGGACGTTGGCGAGCGCCGCATCGGGGGTGGTGAAGTCGACGACGACGTCGGCCTCGGTGAGCACGTCGGCCAGCTCGACCCCGAGCGAGGGGTCGGCCTTGGCGACCAGCTCCATGTCCTCGGCCCCCTCGACCGCCTCGCAGACGGCTTGGCCCATCCGCCCCGCCGCCCCGGAAACCACGACCCTGATCACGCGGCCGCCAGGCTTTCGCTGACGGGGGCGAGGGCCTTGCGGAAGCGGTCCTCGTCTCGGCCGACGCAGGCGGCCGAGACGTGCTCGGCGCCGTAGAGCTCAGCGGCCAGCGCGGTCAGTTCTTCGACTGTGACGGCGTCCACCTTGGCGACCATCTCGTCGAGGCTGTCGATCGGCAGCCCGAACAGAGTGGCGCGGGAGATCCTCGACATCCGAGCCGAGGTGGACTCGGAGGAGAGCACGAGCCGGCCCTTGACGCTCTCCTTGGCTCGAGCCAACTCCTCGTCGCTGACCGGCTCGAAGCGCAGCCGCGCAAGCTCGGCGCCGATGATCGCGCAGGCCTCTTCGACGTTGTCCTCGCGGGTGCCGACGTAGGTCGCAACCAGGCCGGAGTCGGTGTACTGGTCGTTGTAGGAGCCGACCGAGTAGGCGAGGCCGCGTTTCTCGCGCACCTCGCGGAAGAGGCGCGAGGAGGACGAGCCGCCGAAGATCGAGTCGAGCACGGCGAGCCCGTAGCGACGCTCGTCGTCGCGCGTGAGGCCCGGCGCCCCGAAGCAGATGTGGTATTGCTCGGTGTCCTTGCGGTGAAAGCGCAGCCGCGTGGCGCCATCGAGGTCGATCGCCGGTGAGCTGCCGTTGCCGCCGGAGGGCGGCGAGACCAGACGTTCCGCGAGCGCAACGATCGCGTCGTGCTCCAGGTGGCCAGCCGCACCGACGACGATGTCCTCGCCGGTGTAGCGGGCGCGGTGGTAGGCGTCGATGTCCGGCACCGGGATCGAGGCGATCACATCGGCCTCCCCCAGCACCCGGTGACCCAGCGGGTGCTCGCCGAAGACGGCGTCGGCGAGGAAGTCGTGGACGCGATCCTGCGGCTCGTCCTCATACATGGCGATCTCCTCCAGCACCACGTCGCGCTCGGAGTCGATGTCCGGGTAGGTCGGCGCCAGCAGCATCTCCGCCATCAGGTCGAAGACCTCCTCGGTGTGCTCGTCGAGGAAGCGGGCGTGCAGGTGCGTCGTCTCCTTGCCGGTCGCCGCGTTGACCGAGGCGCCGAGCCCGTCGAAGCGCTCGGAGATCTCCACCGCCGAGTAGCGGGCGGTGCCCTTGAACAGCAGGTGCTCGAGGAAGTGCGAGACCCCCGCCTGGGCGGTGGTCTCGTTGCGCGAGCCGGTGCGCACCCAGAGCCCGAGCGCCACAGATCGCACCGAGGGAACCTCCTCGGTGACGACCCGGACGCCCGAGCCCAAGGTTGTGAGCTTGGGTGCGCTCAACGGCTAGCTGCGTCGCTCGCGCTCTCGCCGGCGGCCGTCGCGGCCTCCGCGACGTCCCTCGCGCTCGCCGCCGCCGCGCTCGCCGCCGCCGCCGGAGCCGACCGCTGCCAGCTCCTCGGGCGATTTGCCCGCGACCGAGGGGTCGTCGGTGAGGCGCAGGCCGATGCGGCCGCGCTCCTTGTCGACCTCGACCACGGTGACGTCGATCTCCTCGCCGGCACTGAGCACGTCATCGACGGAGTCGACCCGTTCGCCCGGCTTCACATTGGAGATGTGGAGCAGGCCGTCGGTGCCCTTGACCAGCTCGACGAAGGCGCCGAAGGTCGTCGTCTTGACGACCTTCGCCGCGTTGTAGCGATCGCCGATCTCGGCCTCCTTGGTCATCGACTGGACACGGGCGACACACGCTTCGACCAGTTCGCCGGTCGGCGCGTAGATCCTGACCGTGCCGTCGTCCTCGACGTCGATCTCCGCTTCGAACTCCTCGCAGAGACCGCGAATCGTTTCGCCGCCTTTGCCGATCACGGCGCCGATCTTCTCCGGGTCGATCTTGATCGCCTCGATCCGTGGCGCGTGCTGGGAGAGCTGCTCCCGCGGGCCGTCGATCGCCTCGGCCATCTTGGCGAGGATGAACTGGCGACCCTTGTTCGCCTGCTCGAGGGCGTCGGTGAGGATGTCGAAGGTGACGCCGGTGATCTTGATGTCCATCTGCAGGGCGGTGATCCCGTCCGCGGTGCCGGCGACCTTGAAGTCCATATCGCCGAGGTGGTCCTCGACGCCGGCGATGTCGGTGAGGACGATGTAGTCGTCGCCCTCCTTGATCAGGCCCATCGCCACACCGGCGACCGGTGCGGTGACCGGGACTCCCGCGGCCTGCAGCGCCATCGAGGAGGCGCAGACCGAGCCCATCGAGGAGGAGCCGTTGGACTCGAGCGTCTCGGAGACCGCCCGGATCACGTAGGGGAACTCCTCTTCGCCGGGGATCGTCGCCGCCAGCGCCCGCTCGGCGAGCGCGCCGTGACCGATGTCGCGGCGCTTGGGCCCGCGCATGAAGCCCGCCTCCCCGACCGAGAAGGGCGGGAAGTTGTAGTGGTGCCAGAACCGCTTCGTCGTCGCCAGCCCGAGCGTGTCGAGGCGCATGTCCATGCGCGTCGTGCCGAGGGCGACGTTGGAGAGGATCTGGGTCTCGCCGCGGGTGAAGAGCGCCGAGCCGTGCACGCGCGGAGAGATGTCGACCTCGCACTCGATCGGCCGGATCTCGTCCTGCGCGCGGCCGTCGGGACGCTTCTTGTCGACGGCGATCCGCTTGCGGATGACGTCCTTCTCGATGCTCGAGAAAGCGGCCTTGACCTCGGCCCGGCGGGCCTCGTCGACCTCGCCGTCGGCGCCCTCCGAGGCCAGCGCCTCGAGCACTTCCCTCTTGACCGCCTCGGCGGCGTCCTGGCGGGCGAGCTTCTCCTTGATCGAGGTTGCCTCGTCGATCTTGGCGCCGAACTCGTCGCGGACCTTCGCCAGCAGCGCCTCGTCGATCGCGGGCGCCTCGACCTCCAGCTTCTCCTTGCCGGCCTTTTGCTGCAGCTCCTCCATCGCCGCGACGAGCTTCTTGATCTCGCCGTGGGCGATGTCCAACGCGTCGAGGATCTCCTGCTCGGTGACGCCGCTGGCGCCGGCCTCGACCATCAGGATCGCCTCCTCGGTGCCGGCGACGATCAGGTCGAGGTCGAGCTCGTCGAGGCTCTCCTCGGGGGGGTTGACGACGAAGTCGCCGTCGAGCTTGCCGATCCGCACCGCGCCGACGTGGGCGGCGACCGGGACCGGCGAGATCGCCAGCGCGGCGGAGGCGCCGTTCATCGCGAGGATGTCGTAGGGGTGGACGTGGTCCACCGACATCGGGATCGCGACCAGCTGGGTCTCGTAGTGCCAGCCCTTCGGGAAGAGCGGGCGAATCGGCCGGTCGATCATGCGCGCGGTCAGCGTCGCCTTCTCGCCGGAGCGCCCCTCGCGACGGAAGAACGAGCCGGGGATCTTGCCCGCGGCGTACATCCGCTCCTCGACGTCGACGGTGAGGGGAAGGAAGTCCACGTCGCGCAGGTTGCCCATCGTCGCCGTGCAAAGGACCATCGTGTCGCCTGCGCTGACGACGACGGATCCGCCCGCCTGCTTGGCGAGCTTTCCGGTCTCGAAGGAAATCTGGCTCTCGCCGACGTCCGCCGAGACGCGGGTGGTGTCAAACATGCTCATTTAGTTGTCCTACCTCCGGCCGCCCGGGTGGCGACCCTAGCTTTCAGAACTCTCGTTCTCTTTCGCAAAGAGAGTACATGCTGCGAGGTCTACCTCGCGCCCGTCGCGGAAGATCGCCAGCGTGTCGGCGACACCGGCCCGCAGGCCGGACTCGACGTCGCGCCGCACCCGGGCCCTGACGGGGGCCGAGCGACGGTCGGCCTCGAAGCGCTGCAGGTCCAGGCCGAGCCGTTCGGCTCGCTCCCAGACATGGGGGTCGTCGACGTGAGCGTGATCGGCGAGCAGCAAGTCGACCATCTCGAAGAAGGCCCCCTGGCCGCCGGCCGCCTCGGCGGCAGCGTGCAGCGCCGGAGAGCGCGGGTGCTTGGCGACAACCGGAAAGTGGCGGAAGACGACCCGCGCCTGCAGGTCCCGGATCCTGGGCCAGACCGCGGCGCAGTGCGGACAGCACAGGTCGGCGTAGACGACGAGGTCGCTCCCCTCGCCGCGGGCGTGGTCGTCCGGCTCGACCGGAGCGACCATGCGACTCTCTACCGCCGCAGGCCGAGCTCTGCGACGAGGGCGCGGTAGCGCTCGAGGTCGTTGCGCTCGAGGTAGCGCAGCATGCGGCGGCGCTGGCCGACCAGCTTCAAGAGGCCGCGGCGGGAGTGATGGTCTTTGGCGTGCTCGCGCAGGTGGCCGGTCAGCTCGTTGATCCGCTCGGTGAGCAGCGCGACCTGGACCTCGGCGGAACCGGTGTCCGTCGCCGAGCGGCCGTACTTGCCGATCAACTCCGTCTTCTGTTCCTTGGTCAGGGACATCAGCGGCGCTGGAAGCTAGCACAGACGCGTTTCGCCTCTTCCACGTCTCGACGCATCTGGGCGACCAGCTCCTCGGCATCGGCGAAGCGCTTCTCGCCTCGCAGGCGGTCGACGAAGGCGACCCGCAGCGTCTTCCCGTAGAGGTCCTCCTCGCGGTCGATCACGTAGGTCTCGATCAGCACGCCGCGGCCGGTGTCGAACGTCGGGCGAACGCCGACGTTGACCGCCGCCGGGACGCCGTTGGCGAAGGCGGCGTAGACGCCGTGGCCGGGGATCGCGAGGCGGTCTTCGGGGACGATGTTGGCGGTCGGGAAGCCGAGCTCGCGGCCGCGGCCGTCACCGCTGACCACCGTGCCCTCGACCATGAAAGGAGCGCCGAGACAGTGGCGCGCGGCCTTCATGTCGCCGGCGGCGACCAGCGCCCTGATCCGGGTCGAGGAGACGGTCTCGCCGTCGACCTCGACCAGCGGCACGACCCGGATCTCGAACTCCGGACGGGAGGAGAGCATCCGCTGGTCGCCCTGGGCCCTGGCGCCGAAGCGGAAGTTCTCCCCGACCGAGACCTTCTCGGCGCCGAGCCGCTCGATCAGGACCTTCTCGATGAAGCCCTCGGCGGGCAGGGTCGCGAACTCGCGATCGAACGGGATCACGACCAGCTCGTCGACGCCGAGGCCCTCGATCACGTCGCGCTTCACCTCGAAGGGCATGATCAGCTTGGGCAGCGCCGCCGGATGGAGGATCTCCAGCGGATGGGGATCGAACGTGAGCACGGTGTCGGCGGCGTCGATCACCGCCTGGTGACCGAGGTGGACTCCGTCGAAGGTCCCGATCGCGACGTGGCGCGAACGCGGTTCGGCGTCGGGAAGGCAGGTCACCTCGATGCTCATCGCAGCACCGCCGCGGGAACCAGCTCGGCGACTCGACTCAGGCTGAGCTCCTCCCCAGCGTCCTGCACCCTGAACGGGCCGATCGCCGTGCGGCGCAGCGTCGCGCAGTAGGCGTCGCCGAGCGCCTCGACCAGGGTGCGGACGTAGGTGCCTACGGAGCACTCGATCTCGTAGGTGGCCGTCCCGGCGTCGGAGGCGAGCAGGTCGGCGCGGTAGACATCGACATCGCGCTCCGGCGTCTCGACCGTCTCCCCCCTGTGGGCCTTGCGATACAGCCGCTCGCCGCCGACCCTAACCGCCGAGGTCATCGGCACGCGCTGGCGCACCCTGCCGGTCGGCAGCGCCAGGGACTCGGGCACGCAACCCGTCTCGGTCAGCTCGCCCTCGGGATCGCCCGTGCTGGAGGTCCAGCCGAGGCGCGCCGTCGCCACATAGGTCTTGCGCAGCCCCATCAGATGGCGCTGCAGCTTCGTCGCCCGCCCGAGCAGCACCAGCAGCAGGCCGGTGGCAAAGGGGTCGAGCGTCCCCGCGTGGCCCGCCTTGCAGCCGCGTTCGCGTCGTAGGAGGGCAACCATGTCGTGCGAGGTTATCCCCGCGGGCTTGTCGCAGAGCAGCACCGCGCCCTCCCCCCCGCCGGACATGAATCAGCAGGGGGGCTCGGAGCCGACCTCGGAGCAGAGGAACGTGACGAGCTGATCGAACTCCAGGTCGGTGGAGAAGCCGGCAGCGCGTTTGTGCCCGCCGCCGCCATGCTTGCGGGCGATCGCCGAGACGTCGACCTCGCCGTCGCTGGAGCGCAGGCTGACCTTCCGCGCGGCCCTCCCCTTGTCGCCCAGATCGCGGATCACAGCCGCGACCTTGGCGCCCTCCACCGAGCGGAGGTGGTCGATGATCCCCTCCGTCATCTCCTCGCCTCCACCGCTTGCCTCGTAGTCGGCCGCTGTTATGTAGGAAATGACCAGGACGCCGTTGCAGTAATGCTGGATACCGTCCAGGGCACGGGAGAGAAGCCGCAGCTTCTCGATCGGAACGTGCTCGTAAAGGCGTCGATAGGTGTCGTCGACCGCGACCCCGGCTTCGATCAGCTCCGCGGCGATTCGGTGCGTGCGTGCGTTCGTGTTCTCGTACATGAACTTCCCCGTGTCGGTGATCAGGCCGACATAGAGGGCCGAGGCGATCTCCGGCGTGATCTCGGCGCCCAGCAGAACAGCCAGCTCGTAGACGATCTCCGCCGTGCACGAGGCGCCGATGTCGACCAGGTTGAGGTCGCCGAACAGGGTGTTGTCGTGGTGGTGGTCGATGTTGATCAGGAAGCTGCCGTCGCGAGAGAGGAAGTCGATCGGCATCCGGTTGACGTTGCCGCAGTCGAGGAAGACCACGGTGCGGTCCGCCATGTCGGCGGGCGGCTCGTGGAAGACCTCTTCGAGGGGCAGGAAGCGGTACTCGATCGGCAGCGGGAACTCCTTCGCCGCCATGAACATCACCGAGTCCTTGCCGAGCTGCGTGAGCAGGTGGTGCATCCCCAGCAGCGAGCCGAGCGCGTCGCCGTCGGGCCCCTCGTGCGCGGTCAGCAGGAAGCGCTCGCGGGAGCGCAGCTCGGCGGCGACCTGCTCGATCTCGGCTGTCACGGCCGGGACGCTCATGACTCTTCCTCCAGTAGCTGCGAGATCCGCACGCCCCGCTCAACCGTCTCGTCGTAGTGGAAGGAGAGCGTCGGGGTTCGCTTCATCCGGGTCTCGGCGGCGATTTTCGACTGGATCACCCCGCGCGAGGAGCGCAGCGCGGCCAGCGACGCCTCCCGCTCGGCATCGGAGCCGAGCACGCTGACGTACACCTTTGCGGTGCGAAGATCGGGGCTGGTCTCGACCGATGTCACGGTGACGAAGCCGATGCGGGGATCGCTCAACTCGCTGCCGATCGCGGCGCCTACCACCTCCCGCAACACCTCGTTGATGCGCCGCATGCGAGCGGTGGCCATCTTAGTGGCTGTCCGAGAGTCCGCGCGTGCGGCTGGCGAGGGCCGGACCGAGCGGGGGTAGGACGCAGGGAGGCCGAATGGCAGCGCCATTTGGCCGACCGAGGACGCCGCCCCGCGAAGTGTGTCCGGCGCCGCCAGGCGTGCATGGGGGCTCTCGGACAGCCACTTACTCCAGCGTCTGCTCGACCTGCTTGGTTTGGAAGATCTCGAGCACGTCGCCCTCCTTGACGTCAGCGTAGCCGTCGAGCACGACGCCGCACTCCTGACCCTCCTCGACCTCGTCCACGTTGTCTTTGAAACGCCGCAGGGACCCCAGCCTGCCGGTCCAGACCACGGTGCCTTCGCGGACCAGGCGCACGTTGCCGTCGCGCCGGATCTTGCCCTCGGTGACCAGGCAACCGGCGATGCGGCCGACCTTGGAGGCCTTGAAGGTCTGCTTGATCTCCGCCTCGCCGACCGACTCCTCGACCTCGACCGCCTCCAGCAGGCCCTCCATCGCGTTGCGGAGGTCTTCGGTGATTTTGTAGATGACCGAGTAGGTGCGGACGTCGACCCCCTCGCGCTCGGCGGCGCGGCGGGCGTCGGCCAGCGGGCGGACGTTGAAGCCGATGATGATCGCGTCGGAGGCCGAGGCCAGCATCACGTCGGACTCGTTGATGCCGCCGGTTTGCGAGTGGATGATGTCGATCGCTACCCGCTCCTGCGGGACCTTGGCGATCTCATCCTGGAGCGCCTCCAGCGAGCCGGCGACATCGGCCTTGAGCACGATGTTGAGCTCCTTGATCTCACCCTCCTGGGCGCGGGCGAAGACCTCGTCGAGGCTGACCTTACGGGCCTGGCGGCGGGCCAAGGCCTCGGTCTTGAGGCGGTTGGCGCGCTCCTGGGCGAGCTGGCGGGCGCGGCGGTCGTTCTCCACGACCTGGACGAACTCGCCCGCCTCGCAGACGCCGTCGAAGCCGAGCACCTCGACCGGCATCCCCGGCCCCGCCGCCTCGACCCGCTCGCCGGTGAAATCCTGCATCGCCCGCACCCGGCCCCACTGGGGCCCGGCGACCAGGGCGTCGCCGACCCCCAGCGTCCCGCGCTGGACGAGCACGGTGACGACGGGGCCCCGGCCGGGGTCGAGCTGGGACTCGATCACGGTGCCCGAGGCGGGGGCGTCCGGATTGGCGCCCAGCTCCTCCAGCTCGGAGACGAGCAGGATCATGTCGAGCAGGTTGTCGAGGCCATCGTGAGTCTTGGCGGAAACGTCGCAGTAGACCGTCTCCCCGCCCCATTCCTCGGGAGTGAGGCCGTCGGCGGCGAGCTCGTTGCGGATCCGGTCGGGCTGCGCGCCCTCCTTGTCGATCTTGTTCACCGCGATCAGCATCGGCACGTCGGCGGCGCGGGCATGGTCGATCGCCTCTTTGGTCTGCGGCATCACGCCGTCGTCGGCGGCGACGACGACGACGGCGACATCGGTGACCTTGGCCCCGCGGGCGCGCATCGCGGTGAACGCGGCGTGGCCGGGGGTGTCGAGGAAGGTGATCGTCTTCTCACCGTGGTGGACCTGGTAAGCGCCGATGTGCTGGGTGATGCCGCCAGCCTCTCCCGCCGCCACCTCGGTCTCGCGGATCGCGTCGAGCAGCGAGGTCTTGCCGTGGTCGACGTGGCCCATGATCGTCACCACCGGCGGCCGGTCGGAGAGATCCTCTTCGGCGTCGGCGAAGGTGGGCTCCTCGGGCTCCTCGTCCGCCGCGGTGACGATCTCGATCTTGCGGTCGTACTCGTCGGCGATCGCCTTGACCGAGTCGTCGGTAAGGGTCTGGGTGAGGGTGGCCATCTCCCCCATGGTCATCAGCTTCTTGATCATCTCGGCCGGAGCCAAACCGAGCAGCTCCGCGACTTCCCGCACCGTTGCCCCCGAGTTGACCTTCGTAGCCTCGGGCTCAGCGGGCGCCTCGACCCTCGCGGGTGGCTCCTCCAGCAGCGGACGGCGCCGGCGTCCCCCACGCCGCCGCGGCGGCCGCTGGGGCGGCGGCCCCCCCATCTGGTCGCGCCGGGCGGCCTGCGAGTCGATCACCACGCGCCGCTTCTTGGGAGCCGCCCCGCCCCCGGCGGGAGCGCTGGAGGCATTTCCCCCGGGCCGCACCGGCTTCTTCGAGGCAGGCGCCGGTTTGACAGCCGGTTTCTTCGCAGCCGGCTTGGCCGCCGGGGGCGCCTTGGTGGCAGTGCCCCCATCTCCTCCGGCCGCGGCAATCGCCTTCACCGCGTCCGCCTCCTCAACGCTGGAAGCGGCAGCTTTCGCTTCCACGCCCGCAGCCTTGAGCGCAGCCAGCAGCTCTTTGCTGGTGACCCCTTGCGCTTTGGCAATCTCGTGGACGCGCTTCTTAGCCACTAGGCCTGCTCAGCCTCCTCAACTACAGCCTCAGCCGCATCTTCCGCGGGTGGTGTGGGGGTGGGCTCCTCGCCCGCAGCTTGCGAGGACGAGGAGTCCTCCCCCACGACAGGACCCGCGGGCGGGGCGGCCTCAGGCTCCTCCTCGACGAACTCAGCCTCCGCCCGCTCGACGATCTCGGCGACCTGCCGCTCGTCGGCTTCCGGGTCGGCGAGGATCGCCACCTCGGCCTCGGAAACGTTCGAGACGATCGCAACCTGGCTGGTCTCGAACCGCGACAGCGCCTGGTGCTGCGGCAGTCCGCAGTAGGTGGAGCCGGACACCGCGGCGTTCGGGCAGCGCCGCCCGTTGGAGAGCACCGCCATGCAGCGGCCGTCGCTCTCCTCCTCGCCCTCGTACTCGACCTCCTGGTCCTCGGCGGCGAACTCGGTCTCCGACTTGATGTCGACCCGCCAACCGGTCAGCCGGGCGGCGAGGCGGGCGTTCTGACCGTCGCGGCCAATCGCCAGCGAGAGCTGGTCGTCGGGGACGATCACCGTTGCCTGGCGCTCCTCGTCGTCGACGATGACCTCACGCACACGCGCCGGGGAAAGCGCCTTGGCGACGAAGCGGGCGGGCTCCTCGTTGTAGGGAATGATGTCGATCTTCTCGCCGCGCAGCTCGGAAACGACCATCCTCACCCGCGAGCCGCGCGGGCCGACGCAGGCGCCGACCGGATCGACGCCGTCGGCATGTGAGATGACCGCGATCTTCGAGCGGTAGCCCGGCTCGCGGGCGACGCCAACTATCTCAACCAGCTTGTCGGCGATCTCGGGGACCTCGAGCTCGAACAGGCTCTTGATCAGCTCAGGGCTGCGGCGGGAAACGACGATCGCCGGGCCTTTGGTCGAGTCGGAGACGTCGGTGATGACCGCCTTCACGCGCATCCCGTGGTCGTAGCGCTCGTTGTAGACCTGCTCGGACTTGGGCAGCAGCGCCTCGACCCGCTCGCGCAGCTGGACCAGCGTGTAGCGCTTGTCCGATTGCTGGATGATGCCGGTGATCAGCTCGCCGACCCGGTCCTGGTACTCGTCGTACATCATCTGCCGCTCGGCTTCGCGGATCCGCTGCAGGATCACCTGCTTGGCGGTTTGGGCGGCGATCCGGCCAAAGTCGTCGGGGGTGACGTCGCTGGTCGTGATCTGGTCCTCGTAGGGAGCGATCATCTCCGGATCGAGCTCGGGGTCCTCGGGCTCGCGCATCTCTCCGGTCTCCGGGTCGATCTCAGGCTCCTCCTGCATCTCGGCCGCCTCGGCCAGCAGCTTCTCCTCCAGCTCCGGCGGCAGGATCAGCTCGAACACGCGGAAGTCGCCGGTTTCGTGGTCGAGGTCGACGCGGGCGTATTTGGCGGCGCCGGGCGTTTTCCTGTAGGCGGAGAGCAGGGCGTCCTCGAGGGCGTCCATCAGCTTGTCGGCGGAGATTCCCTTCTCCTGCTCGAGCGCCTTGACTGCTTCGACGATCTCCTTGCTCACGGCTGCTCCTTGGCTTCGATGGGGGACTGGGCCCGACGGTACTTGGGGCCGGGCGAGGAGACCTCGAGCGAGTAGTCGGCCGTGAGGTCGCTCAGGTGCTTGGTCACGCGCTCGCAGAGCGCCAGGTCGACGCCGTCGGGATGGTCGATGAAGATACGCAGCGCCTCGGTGCCGGGGCGCTCCAGGGCGACCAGGTCAATTTCCGAGTCGAGCTTGGCGAGTTGATGTTGAATGTCGTCTTGGAGGTCTGGCATACCTGATTTGGGGCGAAAAAAAAGTGGGCCAGGCCCACTTCTCGACACCGGGTAGGACGTAAAAGCTTGCGACTCAGTATAGCCCCGGCGAGGGGGGCCTGCGGGCGGGCGCGCTGCGTCCGTTCTCGGCCCCCCTCACCGGGGCTATCGAGCCGCTCAGGTTGTCCGTCTCGGCCCCCCGTGCCACCCGCCGGTCAGCGCGTGTGCAGGCGCGCTTTGCTTCGAATCTGGTCGATCCGGTCGAGGATCTGTCGGCTATCGTGTCCTTCGAGGCTGTGGGTGCGGGGGTCTCAGAGGATTTAGTCGATCAGGGTTATGGCGTTCTGCTCGCTCTCGAAACCGATCGTTGGGTCGGAGATGTCGTTGAGGACGATCAGATCGGCACCCTTGCGCACCAGCTTCTCGCGTGCTCGCTTCACGCCGTCGCCGTGTTCGGCGGCGAAACCGACGATGGTTTGACCCGAGATGCGAGCGGCGGTAAGAGAGGCGAGGATGTCCTCGGTCGGCTCCAGGTGGAGGTCCAGGGCGTCTTGGCGTCTCAGCTTGCCTGCGGCGACTTTCCCGGCGCGAAAATCGGCGGGGGCTGCGGCCATGAGGAGAACATGGCTCGTGGAAAACTCATCCCGAGCTGCCGCCGCCATCTCCTCGGCGGTCTCCACGTCTATGCGGCGGACGCCGGCGGGCTCGGGAAGGCCCACGTTGGCCGCTATCAGGGTTACGTCGGCGCCACGGCGAGCTGCGGCGGCGGCCAGGGCCAAGCCCATGCGGCCGCTGGAGCGATTGCCGATGAAGCGGACCGGGTCGATCGGCTCGCGGGTGCCGCCCGCCGTGACGAGGACTCGGAGGCCGTCCCAGGGGCGGTGGCCGGTGGGTAGCGCGGATTCGACCCTGGCGAGCAGGCGCTCGGGGTCGGGCAGGCGGCCCTTGCCGAACTCGCCCCGGGAGGCGAGCTGACCCTCGTCGGGGTCGATCACGACCACGCCCCGCTCGCGCAGGGTCTCCAGGTTGGCCTGGGTGGCCGCGTCGGCGAACATACGGTCGTTCATCGCCGGGGCGACGAGGCGCGGCGCGGCGCAAGCGAGGAACGAGGTCGTGAGCATCGAGTCGGCGACCCCGGCCGCGAGCTTGGCGACGGTGTTGGCGGACGCGGGCGCCACCAGGTAGGCGTCGCAGTTGGCGGCGAGCGCGAGGTGCCCGATCGGGTCGTGCCCGGGTTGGGGATCGCCGGGGAAGACGCCTCGCATCGGGTCGTGCTCAAACTCGGAGACCAGCACCGGAGCCCCGGTGATTCCCTCGAAGGAGGCCGCGCCGACGAAACGGGTGCCGGCCTCGGTCATCACCACGCGTACCCCGTGGCCGGCCTTCGTCGCCAGGCGTGCCAGCTCCAGCGCCTTGTAGGCAGCGATTCCGCCGCTCACGCCGAGCAGGAGTCTGGCCATCGGTTCCTCCTTGATCGCGCCGGTGGCGCCGAGCCTCAGGCGCGGTACTCGTATTTGAGCTTGCCCTCGGCAAGCTCCTCTAGCGCCATCGAGAGGTAGTTCTTGTCGCCTCGGGTTTCGACCATCGGCGGTGAGTATTCGCCAAAGCCACCCTCGCCGAGGTTGTGAAAGTAGCTGTTTATCTGACGGGCTCGCTTGGCGGCGACGACGACCGCGGCGTAGTGCGAGTCGGCGTGCTCCAGGAGTTTGTCTACGCGTGGTTTGATCATTCGGCGTCGGAGTCTAGTGGTAGGCCGAGCTCGGCGCGCACGATCTCCTCCAACTCGGCGGCGGCGCGGTCGCGGTCGTCGTTGACGATCCGGTGGCGAAACTCGTCCTGGGCGGCGAGCTCCTGCTCGGCGACCTCGAGCCGGGAGTCGATCGCCCCCGGCGAATCGGTGCCGCGGCCAAGCAGCCGCTGTCGTAGCACCGATGGGTCGGGCGGGGCGATGAAGACCTGAACCGACTCCCGCATCGCGGCCCGTACCTGCCGCGCTCCCTGGACCTCGATCTCGAGCACCACCGAGCGGCCGGCCGAGAGCCTGCGCTCGACCTCGGAGCGCAGCGTCCCGTAGCGGTTGCCGCTGTAGGTGGCGAACTCGAGGAAGTCTTCGTCGCGGATGTGCCGGTCGAACTCCCCGGACGAGAGGAAGTGGTAGTCGCGGCCGTCGACCTCACCCTCCCGCGGCGCGCGGGTCGTCGCCGATACCGACAGCTCTAGATCCGGCACACGCTGCAGCAGGCGGGAGATCAGCGTCCCCTTTCCGACGCCCGATGGACCAGTGATAACGAAGACCTTTGACATGTAACGGCCGCGAAAACCAAGCAGATCGGCCGGACGCAGGGAGCGTTTGCAGCAGCCGTTACCGGCGAAGCTGGGAGACGAGCTCAGCGCGCTGGCGCTCGGACAGTCCACCGATCGTCTTCGACGGC
The DNA here is from genome assembly GCA_963749605.1 of uncultured Solirubrobacterales bacterium. Classification (GTDB taxonomy): domain Bacteria; phylum Actinomycetota; class Thermoleophilia; order Solirubrobacterales; family 70-9; genus CAVVNN01. The sequence continues at coordinate 362,575 of CAVVNN010000002.1, forward strand.
GAGATCCGGCACTGGTTGAGGATGCGGTTTGCCTTGACCCGCCCGTACTTCGGGACGGCGAGCAGCATGTCGAAGACCTTCGCGGTCATCACGTACTCGGGCGGGTCGAGCAGCAGCGAGTGAATGCTGGACCGACCCGCCTTCAGGTCCTTCTTCAGCTTGGCGCGGGCCGTGCGGATGCCGTTGGCTCGCCTCAGCGCCTCCATCCTCTGATCCAGCGACCGCTCGGGGGCCGCGGCGGAGGTCTTCACTGAGGCGGGCATGTGGGCGGCGAGTATAGCCGCGGTCCGAACCCGTGCAAGGGCATCCGGCCGATTTTCGTCGAAATTCACCTCGACCTCGAGTCGAGGTCGAGAATCGGGCCGCCGCTCGATGCTCTATTTACCTTGAGGAAAGCTCTTCCGCGATCCGCTGGCCAGCCCGCGGGTCGCGAAAGCTCTCGGTCCCGACCGCGACCACCGTCGCTCCGGCAACGAGGAATTCGTGCGCGTCGGCGCCACTCGAGATCCCACCCATGCCGACGATCGGCAGATCCACGGCCGCCGCGACAGCGCGAACCTGAGCCACCGCGATCGGCCGCACCGCCGGCCCGGACAGCCCGCCGTGACCTGCCGCAATCCCGGGTCGCGACGTCGCCGGGTCGATCGCGCTCGCCTTCAGCGTGTTGATCAGCGAGATCGCATCCGCCCCGCCCTCCTCGGCAGCGACCGCAATCGCGGCGGGATCGGCGACGTTGGGCGTCAGCTTCACGATCAGAGGCTTGCCGGTGAGCGTCCGCAGCGCTTCCAGCAGCGCCGTGGTCTCCGCCGGCTGCTCGCCGACGATCAGGCCCGAGCGAACATTCGGACAGGACACGTTCAGCTCGATCGCCGCGACCTCGTCCCGCTCCTCCAACGCCGTCACCAGGTGCGTGAACTCCTCCCTGCGGGTGCCCATCACCGAAACGACCAGCGGCACGGGGAGCTCGGCCAGCTGCGGCAGATCCTCGGCGAGGAATCCCTCCAGGCCCTTGTTGGGCAAACCGATCGAGTTGACCATCCCGGCCGGCGTCTCCCAGATCCGTTGCGGCTCGTTTCCGGCTCTGGGCTCGGGCGTGATGGTCTTGGAAACGAACGCCGAAAACGGAAAGTCCTCGAGCAGCGCATCGCCATAGACCCGGCGTGCGGCGATTGCATCGAACGTCCCCGAGGCGTTGATCACCGGGTGGCGAAGCTCGATGCCACAGAAGTCAGGCACCTCGCACCACCGGCCCGTCGACGCAGAGGCGCATGTAGCTGCCGTCGGGACGAGGCACGGCGCAGCCGAAGCAGGCGCCGTAGCCGCAGGCCATCGGCGACTCCATCGCCAGCTCGCAGGCGACCCCGCGCTCCGTGCACAGGGCACCGACCGCCTCCAGCATCGCTGGCGGCCCGCAGGCATAGACGGCGGCGCTTGCCGCGTCGTCGCCGTCGAGCATGGCCGTCAGCAGGTCGGTGACGTAACCGCGGTGGCCGGCATGGCCGTCCTCGCTCGCGAGCCGCACCTCACAGCAGCTGAAGAGGTCGTCTAGGCCGCCGGAGTGGGCCGCGTCGCGGAAGCCCAGGAGGACTCGGGTGGCGACGTTGCGCGCGGCGAACCGCTTTCGCAGCAACGCCAGCGGGGCGATGCCGATTCCTCCGCCAACCAGGATCGCTCCGGCGGCCTCGGCCGCCAGTTCACGCGGAGCTGAGAACGCGTTGCCGAGGGGGCCGTTGACCCAGACGCCCTCGCCCGCCGCCAGCTCGCAGAGGCGGTCGGTGCCGGGGCCGATTCCCTCGACCAGGAAGTCAAGCCGAACGCTGCCGTCGGCCTCCGCAGCATCGGCGACCGACAGCGCCCGGGGCAGGAAGGGACGCTGGCCACGCTGCTCCCAATGGCGCTCGGTGGCGAGCATGTAGAACTGGCCCGGCTCGGGTTCGGGTCCTTCCTCGTCCAGCAGCGAGAAGACCCGGTAGCCGCCGGAGACCCGGTTTCCAGTCACGGCGCACAACCGTCGCCCGAACGGCGGAGTCATCGAGGCTGCGTCGCCCTTGTGCGTGAGTGGATCTCTTGGAGGGAGCGGACCTCGGCCTCTTTCTCCCTCTGGGCGGCGATCGCGCGGGCGGCGGCGGAGGCGCCCGTCATCGTCGTCACACAGGGGATGCCCTGGCGGACGGCCGCGGTGCGGATCTCGTAGCCGTCGGCTCGAGCGCCCGAGCCGGTCGGCGTGTTGATCACCAGGTCGCAGCGACGTTCGCGCAGCAGGTCGACGACGTGGGGCGAGCCCTCGCCGAGCTTCTTGATCGGGGTCACCGGCACTCCCATCGCCGAGATCGCCTGCGCCGTGCCCCCGGTCGCGATCACCTCGAAGCCGAGATCGTGGAAGCGGGCGGCGATCTGGGTCGCCGCCGGCTTGTCGGTGTCGGTCACGGTGATGAAGACGGAGCCCTCGCTCGGCAGCATCACCCCCGCCGCGGCCTGCGCCTTGGCGAAGGCGGTCGGGAAATCGGCGGCGATCCCCATCACCTCGCCCGTGCTCTTCATCTCCGGCCCCAGCACCGAGTCGGCGCCGGCGAAGCGAGCGAAGGGCAGCACCGCCTCCTTGACGCTGACGTGCTCGCACGAAGATTCGGGCAGGTCCTGGTCGGCGAGCTTCTCGCCCAGCGTCAGCTTGCAGGCAAGCTTCGCGAGCGGTACGCCGATCGCCTTGGAGACGAAGGGCACCGTGCGCGAGGCGCGTGGGTTGGCCTCGATCACATAGAGCTCTCCGCCCGCGACCCCGTACTGGACGTTGATCAGCCCGATCACCCCCAGCTCCAACGCGATCTGCTTCGTCGTCGCCCGGATCTCCTCCAGCATCTCCTCGCCAAGGCTCATCGGCGGGATCACGCAGGCGGAGTCGCCCGAGTGCACACCGGCCTCCTCGACGTGCTGCATGATCCCGGCGACCCAGACGTCCTCGCCGTCGCCGAGCGCGTCGACGTCGACCTCGATCGCGTTCTCCAGAAAGCGGTCGAGCAGCAGCGGGTGCTCCTGGTCGGCCTTGACGTGGGCCCGCAGGTAGGTGGCGAGGTCGTCGGTCGAATAGCAGATCTCCATCGCCCGACCGCCGAGGACGTAGGAGGGGCGAACCAGCAGAGGGAAGCCGACCTCGTCGGCGATCACCGTCGCCTCGTCGGCCGAGAGCGCGGTGCCGTAGGGCGGGTGCTTGATGCCGAGGCGGCGCAGCAGAGCGCCGAAGCGGCCCCGGTCCTCGGCCAGGTCGATCGCGTCTACCGGCGTGCCGAGCAGCGGCACCCCGGCCTCTTCCAGCGAGCGCGCCAGCTTCAGCGGGGTCTGGCCGCCGAACTGGACGATCACCCCCTCCGGGTCCTCCTGCTCGCACACGGCGAGCACGTCCTCGGTGGTGAGCGGCTCGAAGTAGAGGCGGTCGGAGGTGTCGTAATCGGTCGAGACCGTCTCGGGGTTGCAGTTGATCATCACCGCGTCCCGGCCGAGCTCGCGAACGGTCATCGCTGCGTGCACGCAGCAGTAGTCGAACTCGATCCCCTGGCCGATCCGGTTGGGCCCCGCGCCGAGGATGACGACCGAGTCGCGCTCCCCGCGGCGCACCTCCGAGGAGGCGGCGCCGTCGGTACGCGGGCGCTCGTGCGCGGAGTAGTAGTAGGGCGTCGCCGCCTCGAACTCGGCGGCGCAGGTGTCGACCGACCTGTAGGTGCGTTCGAGCCCCTCGGTGCCGTCCCCCTCGCGCGCCAGCTTCTCCATCTCGCGTAGAAACCATGGGTCGACCCTGCAGCGCTCGTGTACGGAGTCAACGGAGAGGCCGCGGCGGAAGGCCTCCAGCACCAGGTCGAAGCGCTCGGGGCAGGGGACCTCGAGGCGGGTCAGAAGATCGTCGTCGGCCTCCGGCAGCTCGGGCTCGGCGTCCAGCTCGCGCGAGCGCAGCGCCTTGGCGAAGGACTCGCGAAAGGTGCGGCCGATCGACATCGCCTCGCCGACGCTCTGCATGTGGGTGGAGAGCCTCCCCTCCGCGCCGGGGAACTTCTCGAAGGCGAAGCGCGGGACCTTCGTCACCACGTAGTCGATCGTCGGCTCGAAGGAGGCGGGCGTGGCGCGGGTGATGTCGTTGGGGATCTCCTCCAGCGCGTAGCCGACCGCGAGCTTCGCCGCCATCTTCGCGATCGGGAACCCGGTGGCCTTGGAGGCGAGCGCCGAGGAGCGCGAGACCCGCGGGTTCATCTCGATCACGACGATCTCCCCGTCCTCGGGGTTGACGCCGAACTGGACGTTGGAGCCGCCCGTCTCCACCCCGACCGCGCGAATCACCTTGATCGCCTGGTCGCGCAGGTCCTGGTAGAGGCGGTCGGTGAGAGTCTGCGCCGGCGCGACGGTGACCGAGTCGCCGGTGTGCACACCCATCGGGTCGACGTTCTCGATCGAGCAGACGATGACGACGTTGTCGTTGCGGTCGCGCATCACCTCGAGCTCGAACTCGCCCCAGCCGAGCACCGACTCCTCGACCAGGACCTGGTTGATCGGGCTCGCCGCGAGGCCCTCGGAGACGACCTGGCGCAGCTCGGTCTCGGTCTCCCCCACGCCGCCGCCCTGGCCGCCCATCGTGAAGGCCGGGCGGACGATCGCCGGCAGGGTGACGCGACCCTCGGCGAGCGCGGTCTCGACCTCGGCGAGGCTCTCGACCGTGATCGACCAGGGGATGCGCAGCCCCGCCTCGGTCATCGTGCGGCGAAACTCCTCGCGATCCTCGGCGCGGCGGATCGCCGCCGCGTCGGCGCCGATCAGCTCGACCCCGAAGCGCTCCAGCGTGCCGTCCTCGTGCAGCGCCATCGCCAGGTTGAGCGCGGTCTGCCCACCCAGTGTCGGCAGCAGCGCGTCGGGGCGCTCCTTCTCGATGATCCGCGCCAGCGGCCCGGGCAGCAGGGGCTCGACGTAGGTCGAGGTGGCGAACTCGGGGTCGGTCATGATCGTCGCCGGGTTGGAGTTGACGAGGACGACCTCGTAGCCCTCCTCGAGCAGGACCTTGCATGCCTGCACACCCGAGTAGTCGAACTCCGCCGCCTGCCCGATCACGATCGGGCCGGAGCCGACCAGGAGGATCTTGCGGATGTCGTCCCTACGCGGCAAGGGAGAGAAACTCGTCGAAGAGATGGCGGGCGTCGTGCGGGCCGGGGCCGGCCTCGGGGTGGTACTGGACGGTCGCGGCGGCGACGTCCTTGAGGACCAGGCCCTCGACCGTGCGGTCGTAGAGATTGAGGTGGGAGAGCTCGGCGACGCCGAAGCCTGTCTCCCAGCGGACCGGCTCCTCGCCCTCGATCCGCGGCTCCCCGCCGGGGCCCTCGACGGCGAAGCCGTGGTTCTGGGAGGTGATGTCGATCCTGCCCGTCGCCAGCTCCTTGACCGGGTGGTTGGCGCCACGGTGACCGAAGGGGAGCTTGTAGGTCTGCAGGCCGACGGCGCGGCAGAGCAGCTGGTGGCCGAGGCAGATGCCGAACACGGGCCGTTTGCCGATCAGCTCGCGGACGGTGGCGACGATGTAGTCGAGGGCGGCGGGGTCGCCGGGGCCGTTGGCGAGGAAGACCAGGTCGGGGTCCTCGGCGAGAACCCCCTCGGCCGGGGTCGCGCAGGGCAGCAGCGTCACCCGGCAGCCGCGCTCGCGCAGCTGCCGGACGATGTTCAGCTTGACGCCGGTGTCGATGCCGACCACGTGCGGGCCCTCGCCCTCGAAGCGGACCGGCTCGGACGGGGTGACAGTGCGGGCGAGGTCGGCTCCGTCCATCGAGGGCTCGGCGGCGACGATCTCCCGCGCCTCGGCCTCCGGCACCTCGGCCCCGAAGATGCCGCCGCGCATCGCGCCGCGGTCGCGGATGTGGCGCACCAGCGCGCGGGTGTCGACGCCGCCGATCGCCGCAACGCCGCAGGCGGCGAGCCAGTCGAGCCAACCGCCCTCCGCGCTGGCGACGTCCTCCCCGTTCTTGGCGTCGCGCATGATCGCGCCGCGTGCGTGGATCCGGTCGGACTCCATCGCCTCCGCGGAGACCCCGTAGTTGCCGATCAGCGGATAGGTGAAGGTGATGATCTGGCCGGCGTAGGAGGGGTCGGTCATCGACTCCTGATACCCGGTCATCGAGGTGTTGAAGACGACCTCGCCCGTGACCGCCTCCGGGTGGCCGCAGAGCTCGCCGTCGAAGCGGGCGCCGTCCTCGAGCAGGACGTAGGCGGTGGCGACGCTCATTGGGCAACGCCCATGGAGAAGCTCCTCAGCCTGTAGGCGACCTGGCCGGCGGCGACGGTCATCAGCACCCGCCCGGTCAGCCTGCGCCCGGCGCACCAGGAGTTGAGCGAGCGGCTCTCGTAGCCGTCCTCTCCCACCGTCCACTCGGCGCCGAGGTCGCAGAGGGCGACGTTGGCCTCGCTGCCGGGGACCAGGCTGGGGCGCGCGATGCCGAAGGGGGAGGCGCCGCCGGCAAGTCGCTCGACGAGGAGGCCGAGGTCGAGGACACCCGGCAGGACGAGGCCGGTGTGCAGTGCGGCGAACGCGGTCTCCAGGCCGGTCACGCCCATCGCCGCCTGCTCGAAGGGGACCTCCTTCTCCTCCATCGCGTGCGGGGCGTGGTCGGTCGCGATGCACTCGATCGTGCCGTCGCGCAGCGCCTCGATCAGCGCCTGGCGGTCGGCCTCGGCGCGCAGCGGCGGGTTCATCTTGAAGCGACGGGGGTCGAGGCTGCGAACCTCCTCGTCGGTGAGGCAGAGGTGGTGGGGGGTCGCCTCGGCGCTGATCTGCACACCGGCGGCCCTGGCGGCGCGAACCGCCTCGACCGACTCGACCGCGGAGAGGTGCTGGACGTGGATGCGCCCTCCCTCGTAACCGGCGAGGGCGGCGTCACGGGCGATCATCGTCGACTCCGAGACCGAGGGGATGCCGGAGAGGCCGAGCGCAGCGGACACCGGCCCCTCGTTCATCGCCCCGTCGCCGGAGAGCTCGGGGTCCTCCTCGTGCAGAGCGATCGTGCCACCGCAGAGACGCTGGTACTGGAGCGCCCTGCGCATGATGCGGGCGCTCGCGATCGGCAGCCCGTCGTCGCTGAAGCCGATCGCACCCGCCTCGCGCAACTCCGCCATCTCGGTCAGCTCCTCGCCCCGCATGCCGCGGCTGACGGTCGCCAAAAAGCCGACCGGGACCGAGGCGTCGCGGCGAGCGCCCTCGCGCAGCGCTTCGACGTCGGCCGCGGTGCAGACAGGCGGGTCGGTGTTGGCCATCGCAAGGATGCCGCAATAGCCCCCGGCCGCGGCGGCGCGCGTCCCCGTTTCGATGTCCTCCTTGTGCTCTTCGCCCGGCGTGCGAAGATGGACGTGCGGGTCGAAAAAACCCGGGAAGGCGTGCAGGCCCTCGGCCTCGACCACCTCGGCGCCGTCGATAGCGGCGGAGCCCGGCGCGGCCAGCTCGGCGATCAGGCCGTCGCGGATGACGACGTCGTGGGCGGAGTCGACGCCGGCGACCGGGTCGAGCACGGCCGCGCCGCGCAGAACCAGGTCCACGCTCTCTCCGGAGCGCACGTCAAGCGAGCCCTTCGCGCTCACGCGGGCTGTCCGATCGGAGTCGGGCGCCCGGCGCCTTCGCCCCTGACGGGTTCCGGCTGCTCGCCGCCGGCCAGCAGCTCGTAGAGGATCGCCATCCGCACCACCAGGCCGGCGGCGACCTGCTCGGCGATCAGCGACTGCGGCGAGTCGATCACCTCGCCGGAGAGCTCGACGCCGCGGTTGACCGGGCCCGGGTGCATCAGCAGCTGGCGCGGGCCGAGCCGGCGCGAATCGATCTGGTAGTGGATCGCGTACTCGCGGATCGAGGGGACGAAGCTCTCGCTCATCCGCTCGCTCTGCATCCGCAGCGCGTAGACGACGTCGGCTTCGCCGAGGTCGTCCAGCGAGTGGGCAACCGCGCAGCCCAGCTCCTCGATCCCCCGCGGGATCAGCGTCGGCGGGCCGCAGAGCGTCACCTCGGCCCCCATCTCGCGGAAGGCGACCAGGTTGGAGCGAGCCACCCGGCTGTGGAGGACGTCGCCGACGATCCAGATCCGCTTCCCCTCCAGCGAGCCGAGGCGGCGGCGCAGGGTGAAGACGTCGAGCAGCGCCTGGCTGGGGTGCTCGTGCTTGCCGTCTCCGGCGTTGACCACCGCCGCCGCGGTCCACTCGGCGACCAGCTGGGCGGCGCCCGCGTAGGGGTGGCGAATCACGATCGCGGCAGGGTCGTAGGCGGAGAGCGTCGTCACCGTGTCCTTCAGCGACTCGCCCTTGTCGACCGAAGAGCCGGCGGCCTTGACCGAGACGAGGTCGGCGGAAAGGCGCTTGGCGGCAAGCTCGAAGGAGCTGCTCGTACGGGTGCTCGACTCGTAGAAGAGGGTGACCACGGTGCGGCCTCGCAGGGTCGGCACTTTCTTGATGTCGCGCCGCCCCACCTCGGCGAAGCTCTCGGCCCGGTCGAGGATCGCCTCGATCTCCTCGCGGGAGAGCTGCCCGATGTCCAACAGGTGCCTCATGCCGGAACCTCCGCCGCCTGCGGCTCTGAGATCGTCACCTCGTCGACGCCGTCGGCCTCCTCGAGCCGGACGTTGACCCGCTCCTCGCGCGCCGTCGGCAGGTTCTTGCCGACGTAGTCGGGGCGGATCGGCAGCTCACGGTGGCCGCGGTCGCAGAGCACGGCGAGCTGGACCCGGTCCGGACGGCCGTAGTCGAAGAGCGCCTCGATCGCGGCGCGCGCGGTGCGGCCGGTGAAGAGCACATCGTCGACCAGGACGACGGTGCGGCCGGCGAGGTCGAAGTCGATGTGGGAGGCGTGGACGACCGGCTGGGCCAAGCTGCGCGACTTGGCGCCGACGTCGTCGCGGTAGAAGGAGATGTCGATGTCGCCGATCGGCGGCTCGGCGCCGGTCAGCTCGGCGAGGAGGGCGTGGAGGCGGCGAGCGAGCAGCGCGCCGCGGGTGTGAATGCCGACGATCGCCAAGCCGCCGGGGGGCGGGTTCTTCTCGGCGATCTCGTGGGCGATCCGCCGCAGCGTTCGCCTCAGATCGTCGTGCTCCAGCACGATCTTCTCGCTCACTCCTATGCTCCTTCCTGGCCTCGCAGGACCGGATTAAAGGACGGCCCTGAGGCTAGCAGTCCTGCCGGCGCTCGCGGGCGCCGTTGGGAACGAGCTTGGGGTCGCCGCGCTCGGGGAAGGGGATCTCGATCAGGTCGAGGTCTCGGGGGGCGATCGTGGGCTCGTAGACCTTTTGGGCCTCCTCGAGGACGGCGCCCACGTGATAGCGGGAGGAGATGTGGACCAGGGCCAGGAGCTTCGCTTCGGCCTCGCGGCCCACCGCGGCGGCCTGACCGACGGTGGAGTGGCCGGTTTCGGCGGCGCGCTGGGCCTCTTCCTCGCAGAAGCTCGCGTCGTGGACCAGCAGCTCGGCGCGGAAGGCGACTTCCGCCGTCGCGTTGCAGGGAGCGGTGTCGCCGGTGACGACCACGGTGCGGCCGGCCCGCGACTCCCCCATCACGTCGCCGGGGCCGACAGGGCCGGAGGCGCCCTCCACCTCCTCCCCGCGCTGCAGGCGGGCGAAGTCCGGGCCTTCGCTGACGCCGAGTCGCTTGGCGGCCTCCGGGTCGAACCGACCGGGTCTCCCCTCCTCGACCAGGGCGTAGCCGCAGGAGCGCACGCTGTGCTCGGTCTTGAAGGCGCGTATCTCGTAGCCGTCGTGGGACACGTGGTCGCCGGGCTCCAACTCGACCAGGTCCAGCTCGTACCCGAGCCGGCCGACCAGGCGACCCAGGGTTGCGAAGAGGTCCCCTAGACCCGGGGGACCGTAGATGGTCAGGGGCTCCCGGCGGTCGGTCAGGTCGTAGGTCTTGAGCATGCCCGGCAGGCCGAGGATGTGATCGGCGTGGAAGTGGGTCAGGTAGATCTCGCCGACCTGGACCAGGCCAAGCGAGCGCTGCAGCTGGCGCTGGGTGCCTTCGCCGCAGTCGAACATCAGCCGCTCCCCCCCACGTGCAATCAGGACGCTCGCGGTCGAGCGCCGCGCCGACGGCACCGAGCCGCCCGTGCCGAGGAAGATCACCGAGAGGTCCATGAGCGCGAGCCTACGCGAAGCTAGACTGACGATCCCGCGCCCGTAGCTCAGCTGGATAGAGCGCCGCCCTCCGGAGGCGGAGGCCACAGGTTCGAATCCTGTCGGGCGCGTAGTTGTGGTGCCGCTAGGCGGTCTTGAAGCGGGCGCGCCACTCGTCGCGGTCGAACTTCGCCGGCTCGGTCTCCGACAGAAAACGCTCCAGTACGGCGATGAAGCGCCCCGGCGCCTCGAGCTGCGGCAGGTGGCCGACGCCCTCGAAGATCTCGAGCCGGCTGCCGGGCAGGGCCTCGTGGGCGTCTTCGGCGTGGCTGACGGGGATGATCGGGTCGCGGGAGCCCCAGAGAATGAGGATCGGCAGGGCGTCGGCTAGATAGAGACGGTCGCTGGCGGCAATCCGCTGGCCGCTGATACCGACGACCGAACGCAGGGTGGCGAGGAAGGCGGCGCGGCGATCGGGCTCCGACAGCGAAGCGTAGCCGCGGGCGACCTCGGCGACGTCGGGGCTGGGGCGAAGGCCGACGGCACCAAGGCCGCGCCCGAGCGCGGAACCGACCTGTGCGCCGATGCGGGCCGTCGCTGAGATGAAGAGATCGGCGCCGGGAAGAGCCGCGGCACGCAGGATCGCGCTCACGTCCGGGCCGAGGCCGCCGCTGGAGACCAGCACCAGGCGCTCGACCATCTCCGGGAACTGGTAGGTGAACTGCATTGCAACGCCGCCGCCAAGCGAGTGGCCGACCAGCGTGGCGCTGTCATGGCCGAGGGCAAGCAGGAGGTCGCGGAGGCCGGATGCCAGGGAGCCGAGCGAGTAGTCGCCGCCGCCAGGTTCCGACTCGCCGTGGCCGGGCAGGTCGGGGGCAATGACCGTGTGTGCGCGGGCCAAGGGCTCGATTACCGCGCGCCAGTTCTCGCAGTTGCCCGCTATTCCGTGGACGAGCAGCAGAACGGGGCCTGAGCCGGCCTGTAGGTAGATCACCGAGCGGCCGTGGATCTGGGCCGTCTTCGTTTCGACCTGACTCGCTCGCAGAGGCGTGGGCTTGTCCGCCACGCTTCAAACGGTACTCGCACGGCAGGCGGACCCGATCCGATCGTCGCGAACCGGCGCTGTCGATTCCAATACTGTCGCGGCTGTGACCGAGCAGCCGCAGGCCACTCGTCCGCCGCGCGGGGCCCTGATCGTGATCGCCGTGGGTCTGCTCGCCTGCGTCGCCGCCGCCCTGCTCACCACCGACAGGTCGGGTGGCTCCGCCGCCCAGTTGGAATGGGCGCAGAAAAGCCCGCTTGCAGACTCCCAAGCGGTCGCGGTGCCGGGGGGCGGGGGCCAGATCCGACTCACCGAAGCCGGCATCCGCGCAACCGGGACGAACGTCAGCGGCTACGAGCTCTACCGCGTCGCGGCGGTTCTCGAGGTCGGCGCCGGCTCGCCGGTCGGCGGCGCCCGAATCCGCTGCTCGATGCGCACACCGGGGGGCACCGAAGTCGCGCAGACGCCGGCGTCCCGCGCCTCCTACCCTCGGTCGAGCGAAGAGCTGGTCAAGCAGGGGGTGCCGGAAAACGTGCTGGTCGAGTTCACCTCGAACGGCTCCGGCCTCGCCGTGGTCGCATTCGGGGACGCCTTCAAACGCTTCGCCAACGAGCGCGGGATCAAGCTGGCCTGGCCTGCCTACCGGGTCGGGCGGGAGCGGTGGGAATGGTTCCTCCCTTCCGGGCCGCCGTCCAAACCGCTCGAGCTCGGGTTCGCCGCGGTCTGGAAGACCACGGCGGTCCCGGCGGCCCACATCGCCTGCACCCTCACCACCAGCGCCGGCTCGGCGACCGTGAGCACCGGAGGTGCTCTGGCCAAGCGATCCCAACCGATCGTCGAATAATCGGGCCCGGCCCTACGGGGCTACCAGAAGCTCCGGGCCCTCGATGCCTTTGCCCACCCTGTTGAGCTTGGGGTTGGCGGGGGCGCTGTCCATGCGGGCCGCGGGAAGCGGCGCGCACATCGCCACCGCGTCCTCGACGCTGAGATCGGGGCGCAGCCAGGCGGTCTCGGCGTCCTGGGTGGGAAGGATCGCCGGCATCCGGTCGTGCACCCGGGAGACCAGCTCGTTGGGCTCGGTGGTGACGATCGTGCAGCTGTAGAGCCAGCCGTCGTCGAAACCGCGGTCCTCGTCGTCCTCCCACTCCTTGCGAGTGCAGATACCGGCGAAGGCGAAGGGCTCGCCGCCGTCGACGGTGAAGCGCCAGGGCTGGCGAGGCTGCTTGGGGTCCTCGGCCTTCATCCACTCGTAGAAGCCGTCGGCGACGATCAGGCAGCGGTGGCGGAACTTGCCGACCAGGGGCGCATAGGCGCGACTGGTGGTGAGGTTCTCCGCTTTCGCGTTGATCATCCGGTAACCGACCTTGAGGTCCTTTGCCCAGCGCGGCACCAGGCCCCAGCGCATCAGCCGCGCCTCGCGCTCGCCCTGCGCCGCCTCGTCGGGATCGGGAGAGGAGCGCACTGTCAGCACCTCCTGCGTCGGCGCGACGTTGAAGCGACCGAGCCCTTTCGCAATCTTCTCGGCGCGCTCCGGCGCCGGCGGCGGCGCCTCGCCGGCGGCGTTTCGCTCCAGCGCCTTCTCCAGCTCGACCTGGAAGCGGTCGGCGATCGTCTTCGTGTCCTTGGCCGTGACCGTGAAGCGCCCGCACATCGGCTACGCGGCCACCTTTGCGGGGCGAGCCTCGGGGTGGGACCGGTACCACTCGAGCGTGCGGCGCAGGCCGTCGGCGAGCTCGACTTCGGGGCGCCAGCCGGTCAGCTCGCGCAGCTTGGTCGAGTCGACGTACTGGCGGTCGATCTCACCCTCCGGCACGCCGGCTCCCTGGAAGTCCGGCTCGATCGCCCCGCCGGCCAGCGAGGCGATCGTCTCGACGATCTCGCGCACCGAGTGCGGGCGTTCGCCGCCGGCGTTGAACGCCTCCCCCACCCCGTCGCCGCGATCGAGCGCGGCGGCGATCGCCAGGTAGGCGGCAACCGCGTCGTCGACGTGGAGGAGGTCGCGCTCGGGGCTGCCGTCGGAGCGAATCGCGGGAGGGCGCCCGTCGAGGACCGCAACCGCCGTCTCGGGGATCAGCCGCGAGAAGTTGAGGTCGCCGCCGCCGTAGACGTTGGCGAAGCGGGTGACGGCGATTGGCAACCCGTAGGCGTGCGCGTAGCTGCGGGCGACGATGTCGGCCGCAGCCTTGCTGGCGTCGTAGGGGTTGGTGGCGCGCAGCGGGAAATCCTCGCGGTAGGGCAGCTCCGGGCTCGACCCGTAGGCCTTGTCGGAGGAGGCGAAGACGACCCGCTCGACCTCCCTCTCACGGCAGGCCTCGAACACGTTCCAGGCGCCGCGCACGTTGACCTCCAGCGTCTCCAGCGGCAGTCGGCGGGCGACGCCGACGATCGTCTGCGCCGCCAGGTGGAAGACCGAGTCCCGTCCGGCGACCGCTTCGGCGACCGCCTCGGCGTCGCGCAGGTCTCCCTCGGCCAGCTCGATCTCGTCGCGGATGCCCAGCAGGTCGAGGCCGGAGAGCCGCTCGCCGCCGACGTCGGCGAGGCGCGGCGCCGGGCGGTCCAGCACCCGCACCGCCTCGCCGCGCTCCAGCAGCGCTCGCGCCAGGTGGGAGGCGACGAAGCCGTGGCCGCCGGTGACCAGAGTCCGCTTCACGGCGCTTGCACCCGCACGGCGTCCCAGGCTCGCCACGGCGCTTCACCCGAGGCCCAGAGGTCGTTGAGGACGACCGCGTCCTTGTAGGTGTCCATGCAGTCCCAGAACCCCTCGTGGCGGAAGGCGCGCAGCTGCCCATCGGCGGCGAGCTGCGCCAGCGGCTCGCGCTCCAGCACGCTGTCCTCGTCGATGCAGTCGAGCGCGCCGGGCTCGAGGCAGAAGAAGCCGCCGTTGATCCAGTGCTCGCTGCGCGGCTTCTCGACGAACCCCTCGACCCGGTCGTCGCCGCTGAGCTCCGCCACCCCCCACTGGAGGTTGGGGCGCACCACCGTCATCGTCGCCAGTGCGCCGTGGGCGCTGTGAAACTCGAGCAGAGCCTCGAGGTCGACGTCGGCGACGCCGTCGGCGTAGGTGGCGCAGAAGGTCTCGCCGGCGAGCCGGTCGGCGAGCAGCGCGATCCTGCCCCCGGTCGGCGTGTCGAGTCCGGTGTCGGCGCACTCCACGCTGATGCCGTCGGGCCAGGCCTCGCCTGCCACGAACTCCTCCACCGCCTCGCCCAGGTATCCGGTCGCGAGCAGAAAGCGGTCGAAGCCCTGCGCCGCGTAGATCCCGATCACGTGCCAAAGAATTGGCCGCGCACCGATCTCCACCAGCGCCTTCGGCACCGTCTCGGTCCGCTCCCGCAGTCTGGTCCCGCGGCCGCCGCAGAGGATGATCACCGGTGGCTTTTTCATCGTTTGATGAGTTGACCCCTCTATAGGGTGGTTAACTCATCAATCGTCGCTCAGCCACCTGCCACTGCGGGCAGGATCGTCAGCTCGGCGCCATCCTCGATCTTCGTCTGGAGGCCGTCCTGGAAGCGGATGTCCTCGCCGGAGACGTAGACGTTGACGAAGCGGCGCAGGTCGCCGTCCTGGGTGATCCGCTCGCGCAGGTCGCCGTGCGCCTCGAAGACCGCGTCGAGCACCTCGCCGACGGTGGAACCGGAGACCTCGACCTCGGCCTCCCCCCCAGTCGCGGCCCGCAACTGGGTCGGGATCTTCACGTTGACTGCCATCAGACGGATACCTCCTGGCGGAACTCGGACTCGAAGCTGGCGAGGTCGGGGTCGATCTCGTGCATGCGGAAACTATCGCGAGCGGCGTCGAGCGTCTTCAGCCCCTCGCCGGTGATGTAAACGACGACCCGCTCGCCAGCGGCGATGTCGCCGCGTTCGGCGAGCTTGCGCAGTACGCCGACGGTGACCCCGCCGGCGGTCTCGGTGAAGACGCCTGTCGTCTCGGCCAGCAGGCGGATGCCGTCGCGGATCTCCTCGTCGGTGACCGAGTCGACGGCGCCGCCGGTCCTGCGAGCCTGCTCGACCGCGTAGGGCCCGTCGGCGGGGTCGCCGATCGCGAGGCTCTTGGCGATCGTCTCGGGCTTCTGCGGCTTGCAGATCTCCCAGCCTTCGGCGAAAGCGGTCGCCACCGGACTGCAGCCCGCCGCCTGGGCGCCGTTGAAGACCGGCTGGGCGCCGCTGACGAGCCCGAGGTCGATCCACTCCTGGAAGCCGCGGCCGACCTTGGTGAACAGCGACCCCGAGGCGATCGGGCAGACCACCCGGTCGGGCAGCTCCCAGCCGAGCTGCTCGACCGTCTCGTAGGCGAGCGTCTTCGAGCCCTCGGCGTAGTAGGGCCGCAGGTTGACGTTGACGAAGGCCCAGGGCCGGGTTTCGGCAAGTTGCGTGCAGAGCCGGTTGACGTCGTCGTAGTTGCCACGCACCCCGACCAGGTTGGTCCCGTAGATGCCGGTCGCGAGCAGCTTCTGCTCCTCCAGATTGGCCGGGACGAAGACGTAGGACTCCAGCCCGGCGGCGGCTGAGTGCGCCGCAACCGCGTTGGCGAGGTTTCCCGTCGAGGCGCAGGCCACCGTCGTGAAGCCCAGCTCGCGGGCCTTGGCGACCGCCACCGCAACCACTCTGTCCTTGAAGGAATGGGTCGGGTTGGCGGCGTCGTTCTTGATCCACAGCTCGGCGTCGAGGCCAAGCCGCTCGGCCAGACGATCTGCTCGCAGCAGTGGGGTCATCCCGGGCTCCAACGGGTCCCCGGGCCTGCCTTCGAAGGGGAGGAAGTCGGCGTAGCGCCAGATCCCCTGCGACCCAGTCTGGATGCGGCGCTTGGCCTCCGCCGCCTCGAGGCCGGACAGGTCGTAGGCCACCTCGAGCGGGCCGAAGCAGTTCTCGCAGACATAGAGCGCGTCCAGCTCGTAGGCCGTCCCGCACTCCTTGCACCTCAGGCTTTCCAAAGACATCCGATCTTCCTTCTCGTCGCTGGCAACAAAAAAACCTCCGCCGTGTGGGGCAGAGGTCCGATCGGACTTCTCCCCACATCTTCCAGGTCGCAGACCTGCTGGACTTGGCACCTCCCCTCGAACTCTCGTCCGAGGTGGTTGCCGGGGCTTCAATGGGCCAGTCCCTCCACCCCTCTAGATGTGGCGCTTATGTTGCGAGCAAGCCTACCAAGTAGGTTTAACCTTGTGGTCACCGTGCCAAACCTGTTCGAAGAGAAGATGAGCCCCAACGATGCCGAACCTCCCGAAGCCAAGGCTGCGGCGGGTCACCCGGCGCAGCGAGCTCTCCTCTCCCGCTGCGCAGGCTGAGCCGCAGAAGCCGAACGTCGAGCAGATCGAGGCCGCTGGGCTGCGCTGGATCAACATCGAGCGCCCGGGAGCGCTCGAGCGTGCCTGGTTGGAGGAGCACTTCGACTTCCACGCTCTCGACCTCGAGGACGTCCTTTCCCGCAACCAGCGGCCGAAGATCGACGTCTACGACGACTACCTGTTCATCGTCCTCCACCTCCCCGTCTTCGACCCGGCGGCGAGGCGGCTGGGCACCGGCGAGCTCGACATCTTCGTCGGCCCCGGCTACCTGGTGACCATCCCCAACCAGGCGTTGCAGCCGGTCGAGTACCTGTTCGAGCGCTGCCGGACGAAGGAGGAGCTGCGCGAGCAGCTCTTCTCGCGCGGCTCGGGATACCTGCTCTACCGCCTCGTCGACGACAGCTTCGACTACTGCTTCCCGATGCTGCGCAAGATCGGCAACAAGCTCGACGCGCTCGAGGACGACATCTTCGAGGGCCGCTCGGAGGAGGTCGTGCGCGACATCTCCAACGTCAAGCAGGAGATCATCAACTTCCGCAAGGTGGTCCGCCCGCAGCGCCCGGTGCTGCGCGACCTGGAGCGAGTCAAGCAGCGCTACCTCGCCACCGACCTCGACCTCGAGATCTACTTCGACGACATCGTCGACGCCCACGAGCGGATCTGGGACATGCTCGAGAACTACAAGGAGGTCGTGGAGGCGCTGGAGGGGACCAACGAGTCTGTGATCTCCCACCGCTTCAACGACATCCTCCGGATCCTCACGGTGTTCAGCATCGTCTTCCTGCCGGCGACGCTGATCGCCAGCATCTGGGGCATGAACGTCGGCCTCCCCGGCGGCGGCGACCCGGTCGAATCGAGCCATACCGTCTTTTGGATCGTGATTGCGGCGATGGTCGTAATGCTCGCCGGCATGCTCGCCTACTTCCACAAGCGCGGCTGGCTCTGACAAAGCGCCGCCTCCTCCTCTCCCACGTCCGGAGACGGCTTGGTCTTTAGGATGCGCGGTCAGTGGCCAATTTCCGCATCTGGGCGCCCTGGCGCCTCGCCTACGTGAAGGACGCATCCAAGGACATCGAGGAGGAGTGCATCTTCTGCGCCAAGCCGGCCGAAGGCGATGACGAAGCGAACCTGATCGTCCACCGCGGCGAACGCTGCTTCGTCATCCTCAACCTCTTCCCCTACACCAACGGCCACCTGATGGTGGCGCCCTACGAGCACATCGGGCGTCTGCAGGCGCTGCCGGCCGAGACGCTGGCGGAGATGATGGGGCTGGCCCAGAAAGCGATGGAGCGTCTCGAGCAGGTCTACGACCCACAGGGCTACAACGTCGGCCTCAACCAGGGCCGCGTCGCCGGCGCCGGGGTCGAGCACCACATCCACCTCCACGTCGTCCCCCGCTGGGGCGGCGACACGAACTTCATGCCGGTCATCGCCGACACCAAAGTGATGCCCCAGACCCTCGAGCAGAGCTACGAGGCCCTGAAGGGAGCGTTTTGACCCCCCGGGAGGTGAATCCTGACATCTTCAAGGCGTATGACATCCGCGGGCTCTACGGCGCCGAGATGGACGAGGCCACGGCGCTCGCGATCGGACGCGCCTTCGCGCGAGTGCTCGGCCGGCTGCGTGGAAAGGCGCCGAGCGAGCTGCGAATAGGACTCGGCCGCGACATGCGGCTGACCGCGCCGGCGATGGCCGCCGAGCTGCGCGACGGGATGATCTTCGAGGGGGCGACGGTGCTCGACGCCGGCATGGTCGCGACCGAGATGCTCTACCACCTGGTCGGCTCGCGCGAGCTGGACGGCGGCGCGATGGTCACCGCCTCCCACAACCCGAAGGCCTACACCGGCGTCAAGCTGGTGCGCGAGGGCGCGCTGGCGCTCTCCGGCGACGCCGGGATCGACGACGTCCGGCGCGAGATCGCCACGCTGGGGCTCGGCCACGCTCCCGGTGGCGGCGCCTTCGAGGAGGTCGACGTCTGGGAGGAGTACCGCGAGCACGCCCTCTCCTTCATCGACCCGGCCAAGGTGCAGCCGATGAGGGTGGTCGTCGACGGCGGCAACGGGATGGCGGGACCGATGGCTGGGCCGATCCTGGCCAAGCTCGGGATCGAGCTGGAGGAGATGTACTTCGAACCCAACGGCGAGTTCCCCGATCACGGGCCCAACCCACTGCTGGAGGAGAACCGGCGGATGATCGTCGAGAGGGTGCGGACCAGCGGCGCCGACCTCGGCATCGCCTGGGACGGCGACGCCGACCGCTGTTTCTTCATCGACGGCGAGGGCGAGTTCTGCGACGGCGATTTCGTCTGCGCCCTGCTCGCCCGCGCGGCGCTGGCGAAGAACCCGGGCGCGACGATCCTCTACGACCCCCGCTCCAGCCGCGCCGTCCCCGACCTGGTCGCCGCCGAGGGCGGGCGCGCCGCCCTCTCTCGCGTCGGCCACGCCTTCTTCAAGACACGAATGCGCGAGGAGGGCGCGGTGTTCGGCGGCGAGGTCTCCGGCCACTACTACTTTCGCGACTTCTGGTGCGCCGACTCGGGCACGATCCCGGCGCTGCTGATGCTGGAGCTGCTCTCGCAGGACGGGCGCTCGCTGGCCACCCTGATGGAGGAGTTCCGCTCGCGCTACTTCATCTCCGGCGAGATCAACTCCGAGGTCGCCGACGCCACGGCGAAGATGGAGGAGATCGCCGAGCGCTACGCCGGCGCCGAGATCGGGAGGCTCGACGGGATCTCGATCGACTACCCCGAGTGGCACTTCAACGTCCGCCCCTCCAACACCGAGCCGCTGCTGCGACTCAACCTCGAGTCGCTGGTCTCGCGCGAGGACATGGAGCGCAAGCGGGATGAGGTCCTAGCCCTCATCCGCGCATGACCCTCACTCCCCAGGAGGCATTGGAGCAGGCGGCGCTGGCCGGGATCCATTGCCTGCGCATCCCCACGCCGTTCGCGGTCGGCCGGGTCAACTGCTACCTGATCGAGGACGAGCCGCTGACGCTCGTCGACACCGGCCCCAACTCCGGCAAGGCCCTCGACGAGCTCCAATCCCAGCTCGCCGAGCGAGGCCACTCGATCGACGACCTCGAGCTCGTCATCCTCACCCACCAGCACATCGACCACCTCGGCCTGGTCGAGATAATCGCCGAGCACTCGGGCGCCGAGGTGGCGGCGATCGGGGTCGCCGCGGAGCGGCTGGCCAACTTCGGCGAGGACGCCGAGCGCGAGGATCAGTTCGCGGTCGAGTTGATGCTTCGCAACGGCATCCCCGAGAACGTCGCCTTCGCCCTGCAGAGCGTCTCGCGCAGCTTCCGCGGCTGGGGCTCGCGGGCGAAGGTGACCAAACGGCTCGAGGACGGTCAGACGATGCCCTTCCGAGACCGCCTGCTGCAGGCCCTCCACCGCCCTGGGCACAGCCCATCGGACACGGTCTTCTGGGACGAGGAGCGACGCATCCTTATCGCCGCCGACCACCTGATCGCCCACATCTCCTCCAACCCGCTGATCACCCAACCGCTCGACGGCTCCGAGCAACGCACCCAGGCCCTCGTCACCTACATCGAGTCGATGCGCAAGACCCGCGAGATGCCGGCCGAGATCGTCCTCTCCGGCCACGGCGAGCCGATCACCGACCATGTCGCGCTGATCGACGAGCGCCTCGCCAAGCACGACCGGCGCAAGGAGAAGATCTTCAGGCTGATCGAGGAGCGCCCGCGAACCGGCTACGAGCTGGCGCAGGCGATCTGGGGCAACGTCGCCGTCACCCAGGCCTTCCTCACCCTCTCCGAGGTGATCGGCCACGCCGACCTGCTGGTCAACGAAGGCAGGGTCCGCGAAGTCGACGACGGGACGGTGATTCGCTATGAGACGACCGAGTAGGGACCGTGCCGCCAAGAAGCGGATGCTGGTCATCGTCAACCCCTACGCGACCACGGTCTCCGACAGGCTGCGCAACCTGGTCGTCTATGCGCTGCAGGGACGCTACGAGGTCGAGGCCGTCTCGACCGAGGCCCAGAACCACGCCACCGAGATCGGCCGCGAGGTCCGCGACCACGGCTACGACGTCGTCGTCGCCTTCGGCGGCGACGGCACCCTCAACGAGGTCGCCAACGGGCTCGCTGGGACCGACGTGCCGGTCTCGGTGCTCCCCGGCGGCTCGACCAACGTCGTCTGCCGCACCCTCGGCATTCCCAACGACGTCGTCGACGCGACCGAGCACCTGTTGACGCTGGCCGACGAGTGGGCGCCGCGCAAGATCGACCTCGGCGTGGTCGACGACCGCCACTTCGTCTTCTCCTGCGGGGCGGGGATCGACGCGACCGTGGTCAAGCGCGTCGACGCCCACCCGAGGCTGAAGGCGACGGCCGGCCCTTACTACTTCAGCTGGGCAGGCATCTCCGGCTTCTACCGCCGCTACCTCCACAACCCGGTGCGGTTGCGAGTCGAGACCGACGCGAGCGACCCCGTCGAAGGCGTCACGGCGCTGGCCCAGAACTCCGACCCGTTCACCTACTTCGCCAGCCGCCCGATCCGGGTCTGCGAGGGAGTCGAGATCGACGACGGCACGCTCTCGGTGGCGGTCCTCAAGCGTGCCGCGCAGCGCGACATGCCGAGCCTGGTCACCCGCCTCCTCAGCGAACGCCTCGCCGCCTCCAGCCACCGTCAGATCGAGCACTTCGACGACGTCGCCGCGGCCGCCGTCACCTCTGTCTCCGAGGACAGGGAGGGAGCTGTGAGGCCGTTCCCGGTGCAGGTCGACGGCGACTACATCGGCGAGCGAACGCGAATCGACCTCCGCGTCGACCCCGGCGCCCTGACCGTCCTTTCCTAACCCGCCTTAGGGGTGATGCGGTAGGCGTCGAAGACCGATTCGACGTTGCGCAGGCGGGAGATGCATTGCTTCAGCTGCGTGAGGTCGCCGACCTCGACCACGAAGCGGTTCTTGACCATCGGGTGGTTGGTTGTGCAGCTGGCTTCGAGGATGTTGATTCCGGCCTCCGAGAAGGTCCGCGAGAGATCCTCGAGCAGGCGAGTGCGATCGTAGGCGTCGACCTGCAGCTCGACCCTGAACGAGGCCTCGTTTTCGCCGTCCCAGCCGACCTCGACGAACCGCTCCGGGGTCTTTTTCAGCGCCTTCACGTTCTTGCAGTCGGCGCGGTGGATGGTGATGCCGCGGCCAAGCGATACGTAGCCGGCGATCTCGTCGCCGGGCACCGGCCGGCAGCACTTGGCGAGCCGCACGGCGACGTTGTCGGCGCCCTTGACGCCGATTCCGAAGTGGGAGGCGTCCCGGGTCCGCCGGGCCTTGTCCTCGCGCCCACCGGCCAGCCCGGCGGGCTCCTCCGCGACCGCCTCGCCCGCCTTCAGCCGCTGCATCAGCTTGTTGGCGACGGTCTTGGTCGAGATCTTGCCCTGGCCGAGGGCGATGTAGAACTCGGTCGCCTTGCGGTAGCCCATCTCGCGGATCACGTCGGCGAGCAGCGACGACGTCACCACCTTCTGCATCGGCAGGCCGCACTTGCGCAGGACGTCCTCCAGGCCATCGCGGCCCTTGCGCTCGGCGTCCTCGCGCCGTTCCTCTTTGAACCAGGCGCGGATCTTGTTGCGGGCGCGACTGGTCCGCACCAGCTTCAGCCAGTCCCGCGAGGGGCCGCGCTTCTGCTTCGCGGTCAGCACTTCGACGATGTCGCCCGACTTGAGCTGGTAGTGGAGCGGGACGATGTTGCCGTTGACCTTGGCGCCCACGCAGCGGTGGCCGACGTCGGTATGCACGGCGTAGGCGAAGTCGAGCGGAGTCGAGCCCGCCGAGAGGTTCTTCACCTCCCCCTTCGGGGTGAAGACGAAGACCTCGTCCTCGAACAGGTCGACCTTCAGCGACTCGAGGAATTCGGCGGGGTCCTGCTCCCCCTCGGCCTCGACCAGCTGGCGCAGCCAGGTCATCTTCTCGCGCCGCGGGTCGCCGGCGCCGCCCTCCTTGTAGGCGACGTGGGCGGCGATCCCGTACTCGGCCAGCTTGTGCATCTCCTCGGTGCGGATCTGGATCTCCAGCGGCTTGCCTTCGGGCCCGATCACCGTCGTGTGCAGCGCCTGGTACATGTTGGCCTTCGGCATCGCGACGAAGTCCTTGAAGCGACCGGGCAGCGGCTTCCAGAGCGAGTGGATGACGCCGATCGCCCCGTAGCAGTCCTTCACCGAGCCGACGATCACGCGCATCGCGGTGAGGTCGAAGATCTCGTTGAACTCGCGCCCTTTCTTCGTCATCTTCGTGTAGATCGAGTAGAAGTGCTTGGCGCGGCCGGAGATCTCGGCCTCGATCCCGACCTTCTCCAACTCCTCGGCGAGGAAGGTCCCGGCTTCGCTGACGAAGGCCTCGCGTTCGTTGCGCTGCTGGGAGACGAGCTGTTTGATCTCCGCGTACTTGCGCGGGTGCAGGGTCGCGAAGGAGAGGTCCTCCAGCTCCCATTTGATCGCGTGGATGCCGAGCCGGTGGGCCAGCGGCGCGTAGATTTCAAGCGTCTCGCGCGCCTTCGCCGTCTGCTTCTGCTTCGGCAGCGCGCCGAGGGTGCGCATGTTGTGGAGGCGGTCGGCCAGCTTGATCAGGATCACCCTGACGTCGGTGGCCATCGCCACCATCATCTTGCGGTAGTTCTCGGCCTGGCGCTCGTCGCGGCTCTCGAAGGTGATGCCGGTCAGCTTGGTGACGCCGTCGACCAGCTGGGCGACCTCCTCGCCGAACTCCCCGCTGATCTCCTCGAGGCTGGCGCTGGTGTCCTCAACCGTGTCGTGCAGCAGCGCCGCGCAGAGCGTCTCGGTGTCGAGGCGCATCCCCGC
Source organism: uncultured Solirubrobacterales bacterium (assembly GCA_963749605.1). Classification (GTDB taxonomy): domain Bacteria; phylum Actinomycetota; class Thermoleophilia; order Solirubrobacterales; family 70-9; genus CAVVNN01. The sequence continues at coordinate 385,830 of CAVVNN010000002.1, forward strand.
GCACACCTGCGCGACCCCGACCGGGTGGGTGATGAACTCGTCGCCGGAGCGGCGCAGCTGGTCGGCGTGCCGATCGCAGGCGAACTCGAAGGCGTGCCGGATCGCCTCGCGATCGATCGTCGCGACCGCGAGCGCGGTGTCGCCGCCGGCGGCCCCGTCCTCGCTCGGCGAGGAATCGAACTCCTCGACCACGGCGAAGAGGTCAGCGAGGAGATCGCTGTGCTCTACGGCTGTTTGCGTCCTTCGAGGTATCGCTGGCCCTCCTCATAACGGGCGGTATATGCACGGAACGCGGCCGAGCGCTCCAACTCGGTCCCCTCTGAGGATACGACCCCGACCGTGCCGTCGCCGCCGTCGGGGCTGCCCCGCACGAGGCCGAGCTCCGCCAGCACCCGAAAGCAGCGCGCCGCCGCCTCGGGCCCGCGCCGCCGCGGCCCCGCGCCGCGCAACGCCTCCAGCAGGGCCTCGCCGCTTGCCTCGCCGGCGTCTCGCAGGTCTCGGAAGACGGCAACCAGCTCTGGGCGCCGCGCCAGCTGCTCGCCGAGGGCGTGACGCGAAAAGCGCCACTCCGACTCCCCCCAAGCCAGGTGCAGAAAGCCCCCCTCCTCCTCACTGCGCAAAGCGGCTTCCTCCAGATGGGCGAACGGCGGCGGGTCGACGAGAACGACGTGGGCGAAGCCGCCGGGCAGCTCCGGATGCCGTTCCAGTTCGGGGAAGCCGGCCAGCTCGATCCCGTCGAACGACATCGCTGCCCGCAGCCCCGCGTCGGCGGCCACGGCGAGGACGCTCTCGCCGCTGGAGGCCAGCTCGCCGACGACCGCGGCGGGGGCGTTGGCGCTGGTGAGCGGGCGCCGCTGGCGCCCTCCCGCCGGCCCGCTCGGCGGCCACTCGTCGAGATCGCTCGCCAGCTCGGCCTCGAAGCGCTCCCACCATTGCGCCGGCTCTCCGGCGCGCTCGGCGGTGCTGCGCGGGTAGAGCTCACGCAGCACCACCCGCGGCTCGACCGCGCCGTTCCAGTGGTTCACCTCGAGCCGCACCGCGGCGTCGACCGGATCGTCGTCGCCGACCCCGAGGCTCGACCTGCCGAAGGCGACGCCCAGAGCCCGATGGGCGCCGCTGTGGAGGCTGAAGCGGGAGTGCCGGTTCCCCTCGCCCATCGTGCGCACGTCGCGGACGTGGGCGGAGGGAACCAGCAGCCGCACCCCGGGGTTCCCGATCCCGAACGGAGCCAGTTGCGCGAGCTCCTCGGCGAGGTCGATGCCGAGGGCGGCGCCGCCGACCATCGCGTCGATGCGCTCCGTGCGGCGCAGGTCGTCCGCTTCGAGCACCTCGGCCGCATGCGCGGCGAAGGCGAATCGAAACGCATCGAGGTCCTCGGCCCGCAGCTCCAGCCCGGCGGCGGCCCGGTGCCCGCCGAATGCGACCAGATGCTCCGAGCAAGCCTCGAGCGCCGCCAGCAGGTCGAAGCCGGGGATGCTGCGCCCCGAGCCGCGGCCCCCGCCCTCCTGGTCGAGGGAGACGACGACGACGGGCAGGTGGAGGCGCTCGACCATGCGCGAGGCGACGATCCCGATCACGCCCGGGTGCCAGCCCTGCCCGGCGAGGACGAAGCCCTGCGCCTCGCGCAACCCCTCGGGGAGCGCCCGCAGCGCCGCCTCCGCCCCGGCGTCGACCTCGCGCTGGGCGCCCCGCCTCTCGCCGTTGGCCCGGTTCAGCTCGGTGGCGATCTCCTCCGCGCGCCCCTCGTCGGCGGTCAGGAACAGCTCGACGCCGGCGTCAGCGCGATAGAGGCGCCCGGCCGCGTTGATCCGCGGCCCGAGCCGAAAGGCCAGGTCACCCTCGTCGAGGCGGCTGGTCTCGCAGCCCGCAGCGGCGAGCAGCGCCCGCATCCCCGGTCGCCGCGCCCGCCGCACCTCCTCCAGCCCGCGCCTCACCAGGCTCCGGTTCTCCCCCACAAGAGGCACGACGTCGGCCACAGTCGCCAGAGCCACCAGATCTAAGTCCGCTTCGGCATCGGCGTCTGGTGCAGAGTCCCCGGGAACTCCGCGCGAAAGCGCGCCCGGGGACTCTGTGCCGGACGCGGACCGGAGAGCGCACGCCAGCTTCCAGGCGACCGCCGTCCCGCACAGCTCGGCGAACGGGTAGCCGCTGAGCTCGGGGTGCAGGATCGGGCAGGCCGGCAGCTCACCTCCCGGCTGGTGGTGGTCGCTGACGACGACCTCGATCCCGAGCTCCTGCGCCAGGCGCACCTCCGCCGCCGCGGTTATCCCGCAGTCGACGGTGAGCAGCAGCGAGGTTCCGCGCTGCGCGAGACGCTCGACGTTGGCGGCGCTGAGGCCATAGCCGTCGGCGAGGCGGTCGGGGATCAGCCAGTCGCAGGTCGCTCCGAGCCCACGCAGGGCCGAGACCATCACGGTCGTCGCACAGACGCCGTCGACGTCGAAGTCGCCGTGGACGGTGATCCGCCTGCCCTCGCGCACCGCGGCGAGCACCCGCTCCGTCACCTCGGCCATCGAGTCGAAGGCCGCGGGAGAGTGCGACTCGTCGGCGGCGAGGAACCGGCGCGCCTCCTCGGCGGTCCGGTACCCGCGCCGGACCAGGGTCACCGCGACCGGCTCGCTGATCTCGAGCTCCTCGCTGAGGGCGCGGGCCTCCGCGTAGGAATAGGGGTCGGCCCGGTAGGCCTTGAGCGAGTTGAGCGAATCCGGCACACGCCCAGGCTAGGAAGCGGAGGGGACGGATTCCGCTCCCCGCCCGGGGCGCAAGGTGCAGGGAAAACGGCTCTCTATTCTGGCCGCTGCTCGGCGCGCAGGCCGGCGGCGTAGACGACGGCGAGGCCGATCGCCACTCCGGGGACCGCGGTCAGCGCCGTCGCCAGGTCCGTATGCCCCAGCCCTCGCCCGCTGGCGATCTCGACGAGCGCGCCGAAGACGATCGCCCCCGTCACCGAGCCGAGGAAGGCGCCGACGATGCCCTGCCAGAAGTGATCGGGCAGGAACACGGTGAAGTGCCAGAGCGCGATCCCCATCGTGAACCAGACCAAGAGCGCCATCAGGCGATTGCCTCCACTAGCGATTCCTCCCGTGCTTGCGGCGCCGCTGCGCCCTGCGGGCCCGGCGCTCCTCGTTGCGCGCCCGGCGCTCGACCGAGGCCGGGTCCGGCCCGGCGGGCTCCCTGCCCGCCGCCGGCCGGGCGCCGTCGCCGGTTCTCTCGGCCGTCGCCACGGCGCCGGCCTCGCGTTCGCCCGCCGCATCCGCGACTCGCGCCGTGATCTGCTCGTCGAGCTCGTCGTCGTCGCTGAGCTTGGCCAGCTCGACTTCGTCGGCGTAGGCGGGGACCGTGCCTTCGACCTCGGCAATCCGCGTCCGCCGTCGCGCATAGCCGGCCTCGCGTTCCTTCCACGCCGTCAGCACCGGCGAGGCGATGAAGATCGACGAGTAGGTGCCGGAGGCGATCCCTACCAGCATCGCGAAGGCGAAGTCCTGCAGCGTCGCCCCGCCGAAGATCAGCAGCGATGTGATCGCGAGCAGGGTCGAGAAGCTGGTCGCCAGCGAGCGGGTCAGGACCTCGCTCATCGAGCGGTTGACGATCTGCGAGAACGCAGCCCGTGGCATCCGCGGCATGTTCTCGCGTATTCGGTCGAAGACGATGATCGTGTCGTAGAGCGAGTACCCCAGGATGGTGAGGAAGGCGGCGACCGTACCGCTGCTCACCTCCCGACCGGTCAGCGAGTAGATGCCCGCCGTGATCAGGATGTCGTGGAAAAGGGCGATCAGCACCGGCACCGCGAACTTGGGATCGAAGCGGAAGGCGACGTAGGCGGCGATCACCAAGAGCGAGAAGATCAGCGCCTTCAAGGCGCTGTTGGCGACCTGCTGGCCGAAGGTCGGGCCGACACTGGTGCTTTCGAAGCCGCTCTGGGCGATCCCGAACTTGTCGCTCAGCGCCCTGCGCGCTCCTTTGACGTCTTCCGGTTCCAGTTCGTTGGATTGGATCTGAAAGACGTTGTCGCCGAGCACCGGGTCGGAGACCTGCTGGATCTCCTCGCCGCTGAGCCCGATTGAGTCGAGGCTTTCGCGTACCCCTTCCTCATCGGTCGGCTTCACGAGCGCGACCTTGACCCTGGTGCCGGACTCGAAGTCGATCCCGAAGTTGAGCTGCTTCGTCGCCAGCGAAAGCGCCCCGACCAGGAGAATGATTCCGGAGACGGTGAAGAACCAGCGGCTGGCGCCCATGAAGTCGAAATGCCAGCGCACCCTCTTCCCCGCCGCGCCCAGGGCCCTCGGCGAGTTGAGCAGGCGCGACCGGCTCATGCTGCTGAGCAGGGCCTGGGTGAAGACAACCGCGGTCAGCAGCGAGACGATCGTGCCGACGCCGAGGGTGAAGGCGAACCCCTTGACGCCAGCGGTCGCGAGCACGAAGAGAATGAAGGCGGTGATCAGGGTTATGACGTTGGCGTCGATGATCGTCGCGATCCCCCGCCGGTAGCCGGCCGGGATCGCGCTCGAAATCGAGCGGCCCGCCCGCACCTCCTCCTTTATTCGCTCGAAGATGACGATGTTGGAGTCGGCGGCGACCCCGATCGTGAGGATCAATCCCGCGATCCCCGGCAGGGTCAGAGTGATCGGGATCAGTTTGATCAGGGCGAAGAAGATGACCCCGTAGGCGCCGAGGGCGACCGAGGCGATCAGGCCGAGGAAGCGGTAGAAGACGAGCAGGAAGAGGACGACGAGGGCGAGCCCGATGATCCCGGCCTTGATCCCTTCGTGCAGCGCCTGGCTGCCGAGGGTCGCCGAGACCTGGGTCTCGCTGATCAATTTCAGGTTGATCGGCAGAGCGCCGATCTGCAGCGTCGTCGCCAGTTCCTGCGCCTCGTTGAGGTTGTTGAAGCCACCGGAGATCTGCGCCCCTTGGCGACCGTCGATCCCGTCGGGGTTTTCGGCGAAGTTGATGATCGGCCGCGACTGGACTTCGTTGTCCAGGACGACGGCGAAGTGTCCGGAGAGCGCGCTTGCCTGCTGGGCGCTGACGGGCCCGATCGCCTGCGCCTGACCCCGCTGGGCGATCTTGCGGGTCACTTCTTGGAAGGCGTCCTGGCCGGAGCCGGAGAAGTTGAAGGTGACGATCGGCTCGCCGAATTCGCCGGTGTTCGCTCGGGGTTCGCTGATGTCGTTGCCGGAGAGAGCCGGGTCGTCTTTGAGCGCGAACCAGCCCGGCTGCGCGGTTTCATCGAGTTGTCCCGATTCGTCCGTCGGGTATTCGGAGACGAGGACGGTGCCGGCCGGGACTTCGACGACGATCCCGTTTTTCGGGACCCGTTCGCCGGTCGGACTGACGTAGAGGTCCTTTTCGCTCAACTCCGGCCCGGTGAGCAGCTTGTGCGGCTCTTTCTTTTCGAAGAGGTAGTAGCGCGGCTTGGCAACCGAGCATTTTTCGCAGTTCCCGGCGGGTTCCTGTTCGGAGGCGAGCAGTGCCGCTTCGTAGGCGGTCGGGTATGCGCCCGCGGCGATCAGCTGCCGGTTCTCGGCGCTTTTCGCGTTGCGCCCGGCTTCCTTCCACTGCTTGCCGGCCTTCTTGATCGCGCCGGGCGGCGGCGTCTGCCCGGGATGCCCGCCGATCGCCCGCTCGGGCCCGATCAGGTTCGGCTCCCAGTCGTAGAAATAGAGTTGGGCCGTGGTCCCGACCTGTTCGGCGGCCCGGTTGGCGTCGGTGATGCCGGGCAGGGCGACCGTGATGTTTTCGTTGCCCAATCGCGCGACTTCGGACTCGGAGACGCCAAGCTGGTTGGTTCGCTTTTCGATGATCGAGATCGAGTCTTCTATGTCTTCGCCGCTGACCGAGGTAGCGGTCCCCGTCGGCTGGCCCTGGTAGACGAGCTCGAGGCCGCCTTGAAGATCGAGGCCGAGCTTCGTTTCCTTACTGGCGATGACGAGCGCCGAGACCGCCACCAGGCCGAGCACGAACAGCAGGACGAAGAGGTATTTCCGTTTGCCGCCCATCTTCCCGAGCTCCCCTCAGCCCTCGGGGGTGAGCACGATCAGCAGGCCGCCGTCGTCGTCATAGGCGGGAAAGACGTCGGCGACCGCCTCGGCGGGAAGATCTCCCTCGGCGTTGACCGAGACCCGCTTGCCGAGCGAGCGCACCCCCCACTCCAGTGAGGTCTCGATCGGGTCGGTGATGCCGTCGCCGTTGGTGTCGGCCGTCTCGCCGCCGTCGCCCTCGTCATGCCACCGCAGGCCGAGGACCTCGCGAACCGGTCGCCCGATCACGTCTTCGTCGGTGAGCCCGGTCAGCTCGAAGCTGCCCTTGCCGGCGTCGATCACGCGCTCCTCCCTGTCGCAGACGAAGAAGGCCGCGTTGGGCGCCGGGTAGTAGTCGTCGAGCAGTTCGAAGACGAAGCCGAAGCCGCATTTCGCGCAGCCCTTCGGGCGCGTGCCGAAGCCCGCGGACCTCTCACCGCTGACCTCCCTGTGGCCGCAGTTGGGGCAGATGAAGAACGGCATTCCGGACAGGCTACAAGCGCGCCGGTTAGAACAGGCTCGTCGCACCTTCGGGGCTGGGGAGGCCCAGGTGCACGTAGGCCCTCTGGGTCAGCACGCGCCCCCGCGGGGTGCGCTGCAGCAGGCCCTGTTGCAGCAGGTAGGGCTCGAGCACGTCCTCGATCGTGTCCTGCTCCTCGCCGATCGCGATGGCGAGCGTCGAGAGCCCGACCGGACCGCCGCCGAACTTGGTCGCGACCACCTCCAGCAGGGCGCGATCGCTGCGGTCGAGCCCGCCGGCGTCGACCTCCAGCATTTCCAGCGCGGCGGTGGCGACGTCGGCGCCGATCGCCCCTGACCTCTTCACCTGGGCGAAGTCCCGGACCCGCTTCAGCAGGCGGTTGGCGACCCGCGGCGTGCCGCGCGAGCGCGAGGCGATCGTCCGCGCGCCCTCCGCGTCGACCTCCACGCCGAGGATTCCCGCCGAGCGCTCGACGATCGTCGCCAGGTGCTCGGGGTTGTAGTGCTCGAGCCGGTGGCAAACCCCGAAGCGGTCGCGCAGCGGAGTCGTCAGCAGCCCGGCCCGGGTGGTGGCGCCAACCAGCGTGAACGGCGGCAGGGGCAGGGTTACGGTGCGGGCGCCGGCGCCCTGGCCGAGCACGACCGGCAGCTCGCCGTCCTCCATCGCCGGGTAGAGCGTCTCCTCGACGGCGCGCCCGAGCCGGTGGATCTCGTCGATGAAGAAGACGCTGCCCGGCTCCAGGGCGGTGAGGAAGGAGGCGACGTCGGCCTTGCGCTCCAGCGCCGGGCCGGCGGTCTGCACCATCGGCACCCCCATCTCGGCGGCGACGATGTGGGCCAGGGAGGTCTTGCCGAGACCCGGCGGGCCGGCGAGGAGGACGTGGTCGAGTGGCTCGTCGCGCCCCCGCGCGGCCTCGATGAAGATCGCCAGCTGCTCGGTGACCTGCGCCTGGTTGACGAAGTCCGACAGCGTCGGCGGCCGCAGCGAGCGGTCGAGCTCCTCGTCGGGGACGTCGGCGCGGGCATCGTGGACCCTCACCTCGGCATCGACAGGGATGTCGACGGCAGGAGGGTCTCCGACGCCGGGAGTCCTGATTCGATTGGAGCCGACCTCGGTCATGCGGCCTTGCTCTTCGAGCCTCCGGCTTTGCGCAGGGCCGCGGTCACCAGCGTCTCGGGATCCTCGCCGTCGATCCCGTCGAGCAGCTGCTCGGCCTCCAGCGGCGCGTAGCCTAGGTTGATGAGCCCGTCGCGCGCCAGGGCGCGGGGGTCGGAGCCGTCCTCCGTCGCGATGGCCACCCCTTCCTCCAGCGCCCCCGCAACCTTCTCCCGCAACTCGACGATGATCCGCTCCGAGGTTCGCTTGCCGATCCCGGGCACGGCCTGGAAGCGTTTCGCGTCGCCGGCGGCGATCGCCCGGAACAGGTCCCGCGCGCTGCCGCCGGAGAGGGCCGAAATCGCGACCTTGGGGCCGATGCCGCTGACCGAGATCAGCTCGCGGAAGAGATCGCGCTCCTCCTCGGAGGCGAAGCCGTAGAGGGAGAGCGAGTCGTCGCGAGAGATCAGCTCCGCGTGCAGGAAGACGTCGCGCCCGGTGGCGGGCACCGCCTTCAGGGTCTCGGCGGAGACGGCGAGCCGGTAGCCGACCCCGGCGGCGTCGACGACTACGTGGTCGGCGCGCCTCACCATCACCTCTCCTCGCACCGCGGCGATCATCCGGCCAGCTCCTCCACCGCTTCGACCGCCGCCCGCCGCCCCGCGCCGCCGCCGTGGCAGATCGCAACCGCGAGCGCGTCGGCCGCGTGGTCGGGTGAGGGCGGCTCGGGCAGGCTGAGGAGCGTCCCGACCATCCGCTGCACCTGCTTCTTGCCGGCGCCGCCGGAGCCGCAGACCGCCATCTTGATCGCCTGCGGGGTGTAGGAGAAACAGCGAACGCCGCGCTGGGCCGCGGCGAGCATGGCGACGCCGCTGGCCTGGCCGACCGCCATCGCCGAGCGCACGTTCTTGCCGAAGTAGACGTCCTCGATCGCCATCGCCTGCGGCTCGTGCCAGGCGATCAGCTCGGCCAGGGCCTTGTGGATCCGCTCCAGGCGGCTCTCCATCGGCAACTCGGGCGTGGTCTCGACCACGCCTCCGTCGAGCGCAACCATGCGGCTGCCCTCGACCCGAACGATCCCGAAGCCGAGGTTGGCGGCGCCGGGGTCTATCCCCATCACGACCTGCATGGGGAGTGATTCTGGATAGCCCTCCGGATGCCTTTACATATAACCGCCGCCTGCTCCGCTTCGCGTCCGCGGGCGGTCAGGCGGTGATCTTCGCCAGCACGTCCTCGGGGATGTCGAAGTTGGAATGGACCTCGCTGACGTCGTCGTGCTCGGAGAGGTCGTCGAGAAGGCGCAACAGCCTGGCCGCCTCGTCTCCCTTCACCTCCACCGTGCTCTTCGGCTCCATCGCCAGCTCGGCGGACGCGATCTCCACCCCGGCGGACTCCAGCGCCTCGCGCACCGCGGTCAGGTCGCCCGGGTCGGAGAGGACACGGAGCTGGTCGCCGTCCTCCTGCACGTCTTCGGCGCCGGCGTCGATCGCGGCGATCACGTCATCGGGGCCGTAGCGGGAGCCGTCGACAACCACCGCCCCTCGTTTCTCGAAGATCCAGGCGACCGACCCCGGCTCGCCGAGGTTTCCCTTGTACCGGCTGAAGGCGTGCCGCACGTCGGCGCTGGTGCGGTTGCGGTTGTCGGTCAGGGCCTCGACGAGGATCGCGGCCCCCCCGGGCCCGTAGCCCTCGAAGACGATCCGCTCGATCGCCGCCGCGTCGGCGCCCGCGCCGGTGCCGCGGTCGACCGCCCGCTGGATGTTTTCCTTCGGCATCGAGGCTTCGCGCGCCTTCTGGATCGCGGTCGCAAGCGCCGGGTTGCCGTCGGGGTCGCCGCCCCCCTCGCGCGCGGCCACCGTGATCGCCCGCGCCAGCTTGGTGAACTGCTGGCCGCGCTTCGCGTCGGTGGCGGCCTTCTTGTGCTTGATCGAAGACCACTTGGAGTGCCCGGACATCGCCTGGCATTCTATGGAGACAGGGATGGCAGCCGAATCGCACAGCGACAACCCCGCCCGGGGTCTGGCCGCGAGCCTGGTCTTCGTGGCCATGCTCCTCGCCGCCCTCTCCCTCTGGACCGCGATCCCGCTGAGCTGGGTCTACATCGGCTCGAAGCTCTCCCACACCCAGTTCCCCAGCTCGGGCCCCTACATGATCGTCGCCGCCGGGATCGTCCTCTCGATCGTGATCGTCGCCTGGCTGATCGGCAGGCTCAACCGCCTCTATATGAGGATCACCGGGACCAACCGCCTGGCGCCGATGCGCCCCAGCTGGCTGAAGAGCATGCGCGACGTCTCCAACCCGGCCGGCACGACGACCGTCGTCGAGGCGGTGCTGATGGGCTCGGTCCTGCTGGCGGCGCTCGTCCTGACCGTCTGGTTCTTCCTCCTAGCCGGCTCCCCGATCCCGAACCAATAGGTCAGACGATGAACTTGCCGTCTTGCTGCATGACGGTGCCGTCGACTTCGAGCTTGCCGCCGAGGCGGAGGTCGCAGACCAGATCGGTGTGGACAGCGGAGTCGTTCTCGCCTCCCGACTCGGGATAGCTGCGGCCGACCGCCATGTGGACGGTGCCGCCAATCTTCTCGTCGAGCAGGACCTCGCGGGTGCCGCGGTCGATCCCGTAATTGGTGCCGATCCCCAGCTCGCCGAGGCGGCGCGCACCGGGATCCGTATCGAGCAGCTTGACCAGGAACTCCTCGCCGCGCTCGGCGCTGGCGTCGACGACCACACCGGACTCGAAGCGCAGCCGCACCCCGGAGACCTCGCGGCCGCCGATCACGGCGGGCAGGTGGAACGTGACCTCGCCCTCGACCGAGTCCTCGAGCGGCCCGGTGAAGAACTCGCCGTCGGGCATGTTGTGGTGGCCGTCGCAGGGAATGAACTTGCGGCCGGCTATGCCGAGGGTGATGTCGGTGCCGGGCGCGGTGACCCTGACCTCCTCGCGACCCTCGATCCACTCGGCGAGGCGCTTCGTCTCAGCCGACGCCTTCTCCCAGGCGGTCAGCGGGTCGGCGCCCGTGGCCAGGCACGCGCCGAAGTAGAAGTCCTCGTAGTCGACCCGGCTCATCTCCGCCTCCGCCGCGTAGGCGCTGGTCGGGAACAGGGTGTAGCACCAGCGGAAGTCGCCGGCCGCGCTGCGCTCCATCGCCCGCGCCATCAGGCTCCCGGTGGCCGACTGACGCATCGTCTGACGCTCCGGCGGCACCGCCGAGAGCTCGCGCGTGTTGGTGCTGGCGCCGATCGCGATGCGGACGTCGGCGTGCTCGACCGTCCACTCGGCCAGTGGGGAGATCCAGCGCAGCTGGGCGTCGCCGGCGTGCTTGAAGTAGGCGACTGACTGGCCCTCGAGGGCTACGTTGAGGATCGGGTTGGCGCCGGCCTTCAGCACCTCCTCGTAGACCGCCAGCAGCAGCGGCTCCGCGGCGCTCTCGCCGTCGATCGCGACGAGCTCTCCCTCCCTCACCTGGGTCGAATAGCCGACCAGGATCCTCGCCAGGCTCTCCACTCTCGGGTCCCTCAACTCTTCGCCTCCTCTGCGGCGCGCGCGCCACGCCGGCTCGTCGCCATCGCCATGAAGAGAGCGTGGATGCGGGGATCGTCGGTCAGCTCCGGGTGGAAGGCGCAAGCGAGCACGCTGTCCTCGCGAACCGCCACCGGGCGGCCCGCATAGGAGGCAAGCACGTCGACCCCAGCCCCGATCCGGTCGATCCAGGGGGCGCGGATGAACACCGCGCGCAGCGGCTCGGAGCCGATCCCCTCCACCTCCAGCTCGGCCTCGAAGCTCTGCAGCTGGCGACCGAAGGCGTTGCGCCTCGCGGTCGCGTCGATCAGCCCCAGGTGCTGGTCGTCGCAGACGATCATCCCGGCGCAGGTTCCGAGCACCGGGCGGGAGGCCTCGTGGTGGGTGCGGATCGCGGGCTCGAGCCCCGACGATTCGATCCCCATCTCGATCGTCGTGCTCTCGCCGCCGGGGATGACCAGGCCGTCGAGGCTCCGTAGGTCCTCCGGTGTGCGCACCTCGGTTGCGTCGGCGCCGAGCTGGCGCAGCATTTGGACGTGCGCTTCGAACCCGCCCTGGACGGCCAGGACGCCGATCGCCAGGGCGACCGGCTGCGGTCCCTCACGCACCGCGATCTTGGAGCAGGGCGTCTGCCGCGGCCAGCTCGGCGATCTCGAGGCCGGGCATCGCCTCGCCCAGTCCGATCGAAGCGGCGGCAACGCGCTCGGGGTCGTTGAAATGCGTGGTCGCCTCGACGATCGCGCGGGCGCGGCGCTCGGGGTCGGAGCTCTTGAAGATGCCGGAGCCGACGAAGTTGCCCTCGGCGCCGAGCTGCATCATCAGCGCCGCGTCGGCAGGGGTCGCGATGCCCCCGGCGCAGAACAGCGGCACCGGCAGGCGCCCCTTCTCGGCGACCTCGCGCACCACCTCGAGCGGGGCCTGGTGCTCCTTCGCGGCCCCGGCCAGCTCCTCTGGCCCGAGCTGGGCGAGGCGCTTGATCCCGGAAACGATCTCGCGCATGTGGCGCACCGCCTCGACGATGTTGCCGGTCCCGGCCTCGCCCTTGGAGCGGATCATCGCCGCCCCCTCGCCGAGCCGCCGCAGCGCCTCGCCGAGGTTGGTCGCCCCGCAGACGAACGGCACGTCGAAGGCGTACTTGTCGATGTGGTTGCGCTCGTCGGCCGGGGTCAGCACCTCGGACTCGTCGATGTAATCGACCTCGAGCGACTGCAGAACCTGCGCCTCGGCGAAGTGCCCGATCCGCGCCTTCGCCATCACCGGGATCGTCACCGCCGCCTGGATCCCCTTGATCATCGCCGGGTCCGACATCCGCGCCACTCCGCCGTCGCGCCGAATATCCGCCGGCACCCGCTCCAGCGCCATCACCGCACAGGCTCCGGCCTGCTCGGCGAGCTTCGCCTGCTCGGGGGTGACCACGTCCATGATCACGCCGCCCTTGAGCATCTCGGCAAGGCCCGTCTTGACCCGAAAAGTCGCGCGCTCACTCACCGCACCCATATTACGAGGCCGCCTGCCCGGGGGTCCTGTCATCGGGGTGGTGTGGCCTCCCCCCAAGCTCGTCGGTCATCACGCTTCCAGCTCTAAGCAGCTTCAACGGAGACGCTCCTCCCGCGGGTGACACGGGGAGGGAGGCCGAGAACGGACACACCTGCCCGCCCGCAGGCCTCCCTCTCCGCGGCAGGCCCCGCGGGCCGGGGCGTCCCGTCCTACTTCAGTTTGTAGGCGCGAATGCGGTCTTTATGGGCCGCTTCGTCACGGGCGTAGAGACCGTGGGCAAGGGCCTGGATCAGGGACAAGAGGGCGGTGTTCGAGCGGGCGAACGAAGGGCTGTTCGAGGAGTAGTAGAGGGTCAGCTCGGCCTGCTCTCCGGCCTCCGACATCGAGGCGTCGGAGATCGCGAGAGTGCGCGCTCGGCGGTGCACGGCCAGCTTCATCGCCCGCAGCAGCAGCGGGTGGGCGCGGCCGGCGGAGAGCACGATCACCAGCGTCTCCTCGTCGATCCGGCCCAGCCGCTGCAGCGACTCGCCACCGGTGCTGGCGACGATTTCGGCGCGGATGTCGAGCAGGCTGAGCGTGTGCCGGAGGTAGCTGGCGAAGAAGGCCATCTGGTCGACGCCGACGATCACGACACGACTCGCGGTGGCGAGCGCCCCGACGGAGGTGTCGATCTGCTCACGGGTCAGTTTGCGCGCGGTCTCCTCGAGGTTCGAGTAATCGGCGCCCAGCGACCCCTCCAGCTCGGAGTGGTCGAAGGAGAAGAGCGCGCCGGCGGTGGCGTTGCCGTTGCCGCCGGCGATCGAGCTGCGGTACTCCTCGATCGCGGCCTGCTGCAGCTCGGGATACCCCTCGAAGCCGAGGGCCTGGGAGAAGCGCACCACAGTCGAGGACGAGGTGCTCGCTCTCCGGGCCAGCTCCTCGGCTGTGAGGAAGGCTGCCTCGTCGAGGTGGTCGACGATGTAGCGGGCGACGTCTTTCTGGGAGCGCGAGAACTCGTCGAAACGCTCCTGGATGTAGTCGGAAAGGCTTGTCAGTTGGGGAGACTTCGTCGCTGTCTTGGTCACGGCGGTCCATTTCGCCGAGCCGCGTGCATTCCCTTCCGATCTGGTTGGATGGGGGATGAAAATGACCCTGGAGCAGGCGCTTCGCCTCACCAACCGCAACATGGTCGCCTTCGACCTGGCGCTCGGCACGGCGGCGATCGCGGCGCCGGCGGCGACGCTGCGGGTGCTCGGCCACGACGAGCCGTCGCCCGACGCCGAGCACCTCTTCCGCCGCTGTGGCCCGATCTGGCTCACCTTCGCCGCCGCCCACGCCGTCGCCGCCCACCGCGGCGAGCCGCGAGATTGGTGGGCGCTGGCCTGGTTGCGCGGCACCGAGATCGCCACCGACGCCCTCTGGTCGGAGTCCCCCGCCGTCAGCCGCCCCGGCGCCAAGACCGCGCTTCGCCTCGCCGGTGTGGCAAACGTGGCGATGGCCGCCGGCTTCGCCTGGCTCTCGAGGCGTTAGCGATGAGCGAGCACGCCGGGCTCCCCAGCACCCGCTGGAGCCTGCGCGGGCTCACCGAAGAGGGCGACGAGGCCTGGCTGATCCGCGGCATCGCACACAAGCTCTACCGCTGCCCCGGTTGCCACGGCGAGATCGAGATCGGCACCGAGCACACGGTCGTCCAGTACGTGAGGAGACTCGGTGGGACCGACCACCACCACTGGCACCGGCGGTGCGCCGAAGAGCTCCTGATCCCCGAGCTGAGCGCAATCAAGAGGGTGCCGGCGTCGGAGTCGACGCGGCCGCGGCTGGAAAAGAGAGGCCAGGTCAAGTCTGGGCGCCGGCGCCGGTAGCGTGATCGCCGCCTCGATCTTCTCGAGCTTCTGGAGCGACCTCGTCGAACACGACGAGCAGGGCCTGTTCCTGGTCTTCGCCGGCTTCATCCTCTCCTTCGCCTTCATCCGCATGAGCACGCGGCTGATGCGCAGCGACAGGGTGCCATGGTGGCCGGGCAGCGTCGTCAGCGACAGCGGAGTCCACATCCACCACCTGGTCTTCGGCATCGTCACGATGATGGCCGCGGGCACGCTCGGCTTCGCTGCGCTCGGCCACAGCCCCTTCGCGGAGATCTGCGCGTTCGCGTTCGGGGTCGGCGCCGGGCTGACGATCGACGAGTTCGCCCTCTGGGTCCACCTCGAAGACGTCTACTGGGCCGACGAGGGTCGCAGCTCGATCGACGCGACCGTGATCGCCGCCGCCGCGATGATGCTCGTCCTGCTCGGCTTCACCCCGTTCAGCTTCGACACCAGCTCGCCGGAGCAGGCGGTCGCCAGCATCCTCGGCGCCCTCTTCGTCTTCGCCATGGTCGCGATCTGCTTCGCCAAGCAGCGGATCCTCCACGGGGCGGTCGGCTTCTTCGTCCTCCCCGTCGCGATCTACGGCGCGGCGCGGATCGGCAAGCCGAGCTCGCCCTGGGCGCGCAGCCGCTACGGCGAGAGACGGCCCGGGAAGCAGACCAAGGCCGAGGGGCGCTTCCCCCCCGACCGGCGCACCGAGCGGTTCAAGAACGCCTTCCGCGACATCGTCGGCGGCAAGCCGAGCGCGGGAATGGCGGCGGCGAGAGAGGAGGCGCTCGCCGCCACCCGCGAGGCGACTGCGGAACTGCGCCAGCGGGCCGAACAGGTCACTCACCCGCGCGACGGAGAGGGCTGAGGCCTACTCCGCCCCAGCCTCGGCGGCGCGATGCGTGCGGGTGCGCTCGAGGACCCGTTCCACCCTTTTCGGCAGATACCAGTTCCAGTCGCCGAGCAGCTTCATCAGCGCCGGGACGAGGATCGCGCGGACGATCGTCGCGTCGAGCAGGATCGCGGCCGAGAGACCGACGCCGAACTCCTGCAGGCCGACGAACGAGCCGGCGGTGAAGCCGGAGAAGGCGGCGATCATGATCAGCGCCGCCGCGGTGATGATCCGCCCTGTGTGCTCGAGGCCGTAGGCGACCGCCTCCTCGTTGTCGTGGCGGCGGTCCCACTCCTCGCGGATGCGGGAGAGCAGGAACACCTCGTAGTCCATCGAGAGGCCGAACAGCATCGCGAAGAGGAAGATCGGGATCCAGCCTTCGATCTGGGGAGTTCCCTCGAGACCGAGGCTCGAGTGCAGGCCGTGCTGGAAGACCAGGACCAGGACGCCGTAGGTGGCGCTGACCGAGAGCAGGTTGAGCAGCACCGCCTTCAGCGGCAGGACGACGGAGCGGAAGGCGCGCAGGAGCAGCAGGTAGGAGAGGACCAGGACCGCGACGACCAGCCAGGGGAAGGCGCCGTAGGCGGTTTCGACGAAATCGACCCCGAAGGCGGGGGCGCCGGAGAGGACCACTTCGGTGTCGCCGAACCGCGCCCCGGGGATATAGGTGTCGCGGATCCGGTGGACCAGGTCCTGCGCCTCCTTCGCGCCGGAGTCGCCCTGGCCGGCGACGCGGATCTGGGCAACCCGGCCGGTTTCGTCGACCAGGCTGTTGCGTTCGGCGATTGCACGACCACGGGGACCCGGCGGCAGCAGCGAGGGCGAGAGGATCGTCGACGGCTTCACCTCGGGGTCGCGCCGCAGCTCGGCGACGAGGCGGTTCTCGGCGGCGATCACAGCGGCCGAGTAGGCGCCGTCGCGGCGCCCGGTTTCGATCACGATCTGGTTCGGGGCGAGGGCGCCGGGACCGAGGGTGCTGCGCAACAGCTCGAAGCCGCGGGTCGACTCCTTGGTCAGCGGCACGCCCCGGTTGTCGCCGCTGGTCACGTGCAGGCCGAGAGCCGGCAGCGCCAGGCCGATCATCAACCCACCGGCGACGAGGAGGTAGAGGACCGGCCGGCGCATGATCGAGCGCGCGAGACGGCTCCAGACGCCGGTTCTGCCGCTGGCTCGGTGCTCGAGGATGCTGCGCGGGATCACGCGCAGCCGGTTGACCTTGGTCCCCATCGCCGCCAGCAGCGCCGGCAGGAACGTCGCCGAGGCGAGGATCGAGAAGAGCGGCACGAGCAGCCCACCGACGCCCATCGAGCGCATGAAGGGCAGCGGCATGAAGACCAGCAGGGCCAGGCCGACCGCCACGACCCCGCCGGAGAAGAGCGTTGCGCGACCGGCCGTCTTCATCGTTTCTACCAGCGCCTCGTGGGCGGAGTCGTGCCCTTTCTCCAGCTCTTCGCGGTAGCGGAAGACGACCAGCATCGAGTAGTCGATCGCGATCGCCAGGCCGATCAGGGTGACGATGTTGGTCACGTAGATCGCCATGTCCATGAAGTGGGCGAAGACCCAGACCGCGCCCAGGGTGGAGGGGATCGTCACCGCGGCGAAGGCGAACGGCACCGCGATCCCGCCGAGCGTGCCGAACATGAAGGCCATCACGATCAGCGCGATCGGAATCGCGATCGTCTCGCCCTTGGCGAGGTCTTCGTTGTAGATCTTCTGCGTGTCGTGGTTGATCGCCGGGAAGCCGGAGAGATAGGTGGTGACGCCCGGCAGGGTCGGCGTGGCGGCGCGGATGTCCGGCGTCTTCTTGGCCGCGTCCTGGTTTTCGAGCGGCGTGTTGATCTGGGCGTAGGCGACGTGCGGCGAGGCGTAGAGAACCGGGCCGGGGTGCGCTCCCTGCACCGCCGAGGCGGCCTCGGCGGTCGCATTGCTCGCTTCGCGGCGGAATGCCGGCCGCAGGACGCGAGGCCGACCGCCGGCTGCCGCCTGCGCCGGTGCGACGACGATCGGGCGCCTGCTCTGGAAGACCAGCGTGAAGGCGCCGTCGCCGCGCTCGTTGAAACGTTCCTTGAGCAGGTCGAGCCCGCGTTCGGCGTCGGAGCCGGGGACCTTGAAGCGATTGGTCAGCAGGTCGCCGAGATGCGACGCCCCGTAGCCCCCCAGGACGAAGAGGACGAGCCAGGCGGCCAGGACCTTCTTTCGATTCGCGATGACAGCGCGCGTCCAGCGCTCCATCGATGTTCCTTCCGTGGGGGACGAGCGGAGGCGGCGATTCTACGAAAGTCGAAACGTCGGCTGTTCAGCCGGTCTACTGGGCGACGATCGGCTGGCCTGGCCAGAACGGCCACTCCTCGAAGGCCCGGCAGCGGCCCTCCTCGGCAAAGCGGATCACCCAGAGGTCGCGGTAATGGAGACGGGCCGGACCGCCATAGCGAACTTCGACCCGGACCACCGCAGTATCGCCGTCCACCGCGACGATCTCGTACTCCATCTCGAAAGGCTCATCGGGGCCCTCTCGCTCCCGATCCCAAAGCTCGCCGATTGCTTCGAGGCCGACCGCTGGCTCCTCGTAGGGCGACATCCGGTAGATCGCGCCCTCGACAAAGAGCTCGCGCAGCGTCTCGACGCCCGGGGTCCGCCAGGCTCGCTCATAGGCGGCAACCCACGCCTTGGCATGGTCCCTGTCGATAGCGAAGGCCAATTCACCTCCGAGTCTGGCGGATCCAACCGGAAGCGCGCACGGGCAGGCCTAAACTCCCTTGAGTTCCCATGCATCGACGCCTTGCCATCCCGATCGCCTTCGCCCTGGTGGCGATCCTCTGCGTCGGGGTCGCCCGCGGCGAGCTGAGCCAGAGCGGTGACCTCCGCGTCGGCTTCGACGGCAGCTTCACCCCACACGCGCTGCCGCGCGACCACCTTGCCCCGATCAGGGTCCACCTCGGTGGCTCGATTCGCACCGTCGACGGCAGTCGGCCGCCCCAGCTGCGCCGGATGGTCGTCGAGATCAACCGCGAGGGACGGCTCTTCACCCGCGGCCTGCCGGCATGCTCGGCGGGACTGCTCCAGGCGACGACGACGCAGGCCGCGCTCGAAGCCTGCCGGGGCGCCCTGGTCGGCAGAGGCAGCTTCGTCGCGAACGTGGACTTCCCCGGCCTTGCCATCTTCCCGGCCCACGGCGAAATGCTCTCCTTCAACGGCCGCGCCCATGGGCGCCCTGCACTCCTCATGCACTTCTATGTGTCGACACCGGTGCAGGCGACGCTGGTGATCCCGTTCAAGATCAGCCACCGCTCCAAGGGCGAGTTCGGGACCGTGCTCACGGCGAGGATCCCGATCCTCGCCGGGGACCAGGGCTACATCACCGACATCGGCCTCACGATCGGCCGCCAGTTCCGCTTCGGCGGCAGCCCGCGCAGCTTGATCAGCGCCTCCTGCGCTGCCCCGGCGGGCTTCAACGGCGCGGTCTTCGAGTTCGCCAAGGGCAGCTTCTACTTCGCCAACGGCCAGAAGCTGTCCACCTCGCTCACCCGCGACTGCCGGGTGCGTTAACCGCCCCAAGGGGCGAGACGACCGGCAAGGCTTGGCGCGTCGAGCCAGTCGGTGACCTCGACCTCGGTCGGCTCGACCGCCGGTTCGGCGGGGTCGAGCCAGCGAGCGGGACCCAGGTACCAGCGGCCGTCGTCGAGGACGACCTCGGTGAGCAGCTCAGCGTAGGGAACCTCGGCGTCGACCGAACTTCCGAAGCCGCACAGGAGCTCCGGCGCGAGCACGGCGTTCGCTTCGGCGCGAGCACGGACCAGCCGCCGGTAGTCGTGCCGCTTCAGCTCGCCCTCGTGAGCCGCCAGCGCGGCGAGGATCTCCTCGAGCCGGTCGGCGCCGAAGGCGGTGGCGAGGGTCGGCAGCGCCAGCCCGCCCCAGAGTCCCCACATCCACCAGGGAGGCGTCTTCCCCGGCCGCTCGCGCAGGGCGTCGCGAACCGCGCGGGAGACGACCTCGTGACCTCGATGGCGATCGTGGGGGCCGGGCGAGAGGACCACCTCGGGCGTCAGCTCGGCAATCGCCTCGCTCGCGAGAGCCTTCAGCTCGGCCTGGGCCTCCGCGAGGTCGTCGCCGGCCGAGATCGCCGCCGGATGCGAGGGCAGCCGCAGCTCGAACCCCGCCAGCCGGCACGCCTCGCGCAACTCGGCCTCCCGCCTCTCGCGCTGCACGGGGCGGCCCAGGCTGCAGGCGAGGTTGACGACCCGGTAGCCGGCGTCGCGCAGCGCCATCAGCGTCGCCGGCACGCCGATCAGCTCGTCGTCGGGGTGCGGGGAGAGGTGGAGCGCGACCCCGGTCAAAGGCCGAGACCTCCCACACCCCGCTCGTTCCAGCCGAGGTGGTGGGCGAGCTCATGGCGCAGGGTGCGCTCGACCTGCCGGGCGAGCAGATCGCGATCGTGGCCGAAGTCGCGCTCCAGCGTGTCGCGGTAGACGACGATCCGGTCCTCGTAGCGTTCGCGCGCGACGCCGTCGCCGAAGTAGTGGCCGTAAGCACCGGCCTCGCCGCCACGGTCGGAGACGACGACCGCGACCTTCTCCAGCAGCTTCTGGAATTCCTCCGGCAGGGCGTCGATCGCGTCGGCGACCAGCGCTTCGAACTCGTCGAGGTCAGGCTCGCCTTGCACGCAACAACCGTAAAGGCTCGGATCGGCCTTTACTCAGTTCAGAGACGTCAGAGACGTCCGATGGTGACGATGCCGGCCAGGCAGCCCACTGCGAGCAGGGTCAGGGCCACGTTCTCCCTGCCCCGCTTGGTCAGCGCGTACTCGACGAGGTCGTCCAGGCGATAGCGATCCATACTGCTTGTAACACACGTCACGCACATTCAATGCGGTGTAGCATCCCCCGACTTGAGCGGCGAGGAGACCGGATCGACAGTGGCCAAAGGAGCGCTCGACGACGTCCTCGTGACCGAGCGCGAGCACTGGCCTGACGGGCCACCCCACGCGTTGTTCAAGCAGATGCGCCGGGAATGCCCCGTCCACTGGACCGCTCGCGTCACCGAGTTTCCGGAGTCCGCCGGCTACTGGTCGGTGACGACCGCCGACGACGTCTACGAGGTGAGCCGCGACTGGCAGACCTACTCCTCCGAACTCGGCGGCATCACCGCGATCACCGCGATCTTCCCGCTCGAGCTGATGCGGGCGATGTTCATCGGCATGGACCCGCCCAAGCACGACCGGGTCAAGGCGCTGTTCCAGGCCGGCTTCACGCCGAAGCGGATCGCCGCCCACGAGGAGCCGATCCGGAAGATCGTCGCCGACGTCCTCGACCGCCTCGACGGCCGCGAGACCTGCGACCTGGTCGCCGACGTCGCCCAGCCCGCCGTCGCCCGCGTGATCGGCAGCTTCATGGGGATACCGAAGGAGGACGACGCGATCTGGGCCGAGCTGATGAACTCGACCCTCGGCGCCAGCGATCCCGACCTCAACCCCGGCGGCATCGAGGGCGCTGTCGAGACAGACCGTCCCCGAGATCTTCGAGCGCTGCGGCAGGATGATCGCGGAGCGGCGCGAGAACCCCACCGACGACCTGACCAGCGTCCTCGTCCACGCCGAGATCGACGGCGAGAAGCTCGAGGAGCACGAGATCGTGATGGGCTTCTTCCTCCTCGTCGCCGCCGGCAACGACAGCACCAAAGCGACCTACTGCAGCGGAATGCGGGCGCTGATGGAACACCCCGACCAGCGCCAGCTGCTGCTCGACGACCCCGCGCTGATCCCCGGCGCGGTCGAGGAGTCGCTGCGGATGTTCCCCGCCTTCGCCCACTTCCGCCGCACCGCCACCCGTGACACCGAGCTGCACGGACAGGAGATCAAGGAGGGCGACAAGGTGGTGATGTGGTACGCGTCCTCAAACCGCGACGAGACGCGCTACGAGGACCCCGACCGCTTCGACGTCCTCCGCAACCCCGAGCACCAGGCCTTCGGCGCCGGCGGTCGCCACTTCTGCCTCGGCACCTCT
The DNA here is from genome assembly GCA_963749605.1 of uncultured Solirubrobacterales bacterium. Taxonomy (GTDB): domain Bacteria; phylum Actinomycetota; class Thermoleophilia; order Solirubrobacterales; family 70-9; genus CAVVNN01. Next base: position 407,166 of record CAVVNN010000002.1, read on the forward strand.
CTGGCCCGGCTCGAGCTGAAGGTCCTCTTCGAGGAGACCCTCGCCCGCTACCCGAACATGACCCTGGCCGGAAGGCCCAAGTTCACCGAGTCGGCCTTCCTCAACCAGCTGAAGACGCTGCCCGTGCGGCTGTCGGGGCCCTGAGCCGTTTACATGTCTCGGCCGTCGCGCCCTATCGGCCTGATCCGCGGAAGCCAAGCGGGGGACCATCTCGAAGGTGGCGCAAGAAGCTTCGGTAGAACTCGATCGCCCGGTCTTGGTCGTTGACGGGGATCGTCACCGATCCACAGTTGTGGCTCTATGGCGAGCCATCACCCTCGCCGTCCGTAGTAGCGGCCTCGTCCCATAACCGCGAAGAGTACGAGGATGATGACGAGCACCCACAACAGCGGACTCACGGCGACGCTTCCCACCAACGCCAAGACGATGAGAATGACAAGCAGAATGACGATCAGATCCATACCTATAACTCTAATGCCCGAATCGCGGTTTCGCAACGATCACGCGGCGAGAGCGGTCTTGGGAGACGAGACGCACAACCGGGCGGTGGCCACAGCGGACTTCGAGGTGTGGTACTCGACGAGGCTCGACCTGATTCTCATTCCCGATAGAGGAGGTGTCCGCCCAGCAGTGCGGTGACCGTGGCGAAGCCAAACCCGCGGGCGCGAAGGCCCCGGATCACACCGGGCAGGGCCCTCACCGTTTGCGGATGGCGGCCTCCGTCGTGCATGAGAATGATCGACCCCGGCCGCGCGAGGCCAACCGCATTCGAGCGAATGGCGGAGGCGCCGGGGTGCTTGTCGTCAAGGGAATCGACATCCCAGAGCACCGTCTCGAGCCCCGCGCGGCGCGCCGCCGAATCGACCCTCCCGTCTATCGATCCATATGGAGGGCGGAACAGACAGGGACGGAAGCCTGTCGCACGCTCGATCCGGCTGTTCGTCGCGGCGAGCTCGCCGTATCCCGGGTATCGCGGATGGTGGTAGGCGTGGTTGCCGATCTCGTCGCCGCTGCTGAGGATTTCCCCCATCAGCACTTCCCGGCGCGCCACATGGCGCCCCTCCTCGAAGAAGGTCGCCCTCACATGCAGTTGGTTGAGAATCGCCAGAATCGCCGGCGTTTGCGTGACGCTCGGCCCGTCATCGAAGGTGAGCGCCACACGCTCACGGGAGCGCGATCCGCTCGCGGCGACGGAGCCGGCGCGAGCTGTGCAGCCAACGAGTTCGCGACCGCCCACCGGAGTGGCGCCATCTTCGCCCAGCGGCTGCCCCTGTGAGGATCTCGCCTGCGCCCCAGTCAGACTCGCGACGGCGACGACCGCCAAGGCTGGGGCAAATCGTCGCCTATGAAAGCCACGCGTGCTCATCCAGCCCACCGCACGAAGACTGTCACGAGTTGCTCGATCGAGCGTAATTAGGAAACGCTTAGGAGCGCTCGCGATCATCCGCCGCCCTTGTTCCGGGTTGATCGCCACGAGCTCGGTCCGCGGCTGCACGTGCTCGGGCGCAGGATCCACGAGTGCCACCTCGGGCTTGGCATGCACCGGGTGCCCACGCCGCTCCGGGCCCGCGCCCGCGCGCATCGGCTCGCCCCCCTCGCCGGCGCCTGCACCGTTGCGATGGGCCTGGTCAACGTCGCCTCGGCGCTCACCCCCGACGAACACTCCAGGGTCCACCTGCTGCTCGAACTGGTGCCGCGAGAGGTTCCGGTTGCGGCGCACGCGCTCGCGCTCTCGGCGGGGATCTCGCTGGCGATCCTGGGCCTCTACCTGATGCGCCGTCGGCGCCGCGCCTGGGCGCTCGCCGTGACGATCCTCGTGGTCGCGGGGGCCCTCAACCTCCTCAAGGGCTTGGACGTCGAGGAGGCCTTTGCGAGCTGGGCACTGGCCGCGCTGCTGGTCTGGGGTCGGGACGCGTTCTGCGTGATGCACGAAGAGGATGGCTGGGGCGGCCCCCTCGTGCTGAGCGCCTGCGCGCTGGGCGGCGCGGTCGCCACCAGCGCCGTCGCCCTGATCGCCGCCGCCCACTGGGGCACCCCGCGGCTCACCCCGAGCCGAGGCGTCGCCGAGCTCGTGGCATCGCTGACGCTCGCGCCGCCGCCGATCCACTACCGCGATCCCTTCGACTGGGTTCCAGGAGCACTCGACGTACTCTGGCTCGGCGCCGCGCTCATCGTCTCCTGGCTGCTCTTCCGGCCGCTGGCGGCGCCACGCGGGCTGCCGCCGGCGGAGCTTCGACCGCTCGCCCGGGAGATGGTCGAGCGCCACGGCAGCGACACCCTCAGCTTCTTCAAGCTGCGCGCCGACAAGCACCACTTCTTCGACAGCACGCGCCGCGCCTTCGTGGGCTACCGAATCGAGGCCGGAGTCCTGCTCGTCTCCGGCGATCCGATCGGGCCACCGTCTGCGCTGCCTGGCCTGCTGAGAGAACTGAGCGGCTTTGCCGAGATGCGAGGGCTGGCGGTCGGCGTCGTCGGCGCGAGCGAGGAGTTCGCCGCGCTGGGTGCGAGCGCAGGCCTTCGCTCCTTCTACATCGGCGACGAGGCGATCGTCGACCTCGCCGCCTTCTCCCTCGAGGGGCGCTCGATCCGCAAGGTGCGCCAGGCCGTGACCCGGGCGCGGAAGGCCGGCTTCACCGCCGCGGTGCATCGTCTGGGCGACCTCTCCGAGAGCGAGCTGGGCGAGCTCGAAGCGCTCTCCGCCCGCTGGCGTGGCGACGAGCCCGAGCGCGGCTTCTCGATGTCGATCGACAGCCTGCGGGGAGAGCATCTATCCGAGAGCCTGGTGGTCGTCGCCCGCGATGCCGAGGAGACCGCGCGCGGCTTCCTCCACTTTGCCCCGTGCTACGGACGGCCGGCGATGTCGCTGGGATCGATGCGACGCGACCGCGACAGCGTCAACGGCCTCACCGAGTACCTCGTGGTCAGCGCCGTCGAGATGCTGCGCGAGCGCGGAATCGAGGAGATCTCACTCAACTTCGCGGCCTTCGCACGCCTGCTCCGGAGTCCGAACGGAATCTGGGAGCGAACCCTCGGCAGGATCGTCACTCTCGCCAATCCGCACTTCCAGATCGAGAGCCTCTACCGCTTCAACGCCAAGTTCTCGCCCCGCTGGCAGCCGCGCTACCTGCTCTACGAGCGCCGCCCGCTCGGCTTCGCCCGCACCGGCTTCGCAGCGATGTGGGCCGAGGGCCAGCTGCCCTCGCCGATCCCACGAGCGATGCGCCTCGGTTAGGCACTCGCGGGATTGTGATCGATTTATGCCTGAGGAGATCACGGGAGTTCGACAAAGCGCGCGACGATGGTTTCGCCGGTGACGACCAGCTTGCCGGTGGCGTCGATCAACGGCTGCATCGCGCGTTCTCCCTGCTTCAGGAAGCGACGCTTGAAGACTCCATCGCCGAAAAATCTGCGGTCGCGGCGACCGTCGGGCATGTACCGAACGACGGTGAAAAGGCCGAGGTAGGCGTGTCGGTGCGCGGTCGAGCCTGCAACGACGATCCGCCCGTCCCGCCGCACGACGATGCCATCGCCGTAGGTGTCGGCGTCGAGGTGGGTTCGGACTACCCCATTGCGACCGAAGCTTGGATCGAGCCGACCGGCATGGGTGTACCGAGCGACGGCAATGGCCCAACGGCGGCCCATCCGGACCGAACCGGAGACCAGAAACCTGCCGCGGCGGTCGGGCGCAATTCCCTGTCCGAAGGAGCAACGGCACCGACCGCCTGCCCGGGTCCGGACGAAGCCTCGCCTGCCAAAGCTGCGATCGATCTCACCGCGGCGGGTCAGCCGGGCGAGCATGAAGCGCCCGTGGTCGTAGCCACCCGCGTAGAGCCTGCCGGCGCGGTCGAAGCTGATGCCGCCGACGGAGGATCCCGAGTTTTCGTTCTGCCACTTCGACGGCGGGAGATGGACTACATGCCGCGCGCCGAACCCTCCGCCCAGCGGGAGGCGCTCCACGTAGCCGGCTTCCCCGAATTCTTCAACCCCTTGGACCTCCTCTCCGGCGATGAAGATGTGATCCATGTGCACTGCGATGTCGTTGATGCTCTTCGAGTGCAGGAGCAACATGCCCCTGTGCCGGTGACCGTGGCGACTGCCCCCGAAACCGGTGTCGAGCCCGCCGTCGGAATCGAGGCGGACGATCGCCGAGTACTCGCGCGGGTCGCCATATTCCGGTTCGCATTCTTCGCAGTTATCGACCGGGTAGGGGGTGTAGAGGCCACCAGCCAGGATCTTCCCATCGGCCTGCACCGAAACAGCCGAGACGCTTCCGAACGAGCCACCTTCCTCGCCGGGAAGCCTGACGATGGCGACTCCCCCCTTGCCGAAGTCCTGGTCGAGCGAGCCATTCCCCTGGTAGCGGTAGACCGCAAACCCGAGCTCGCTGTGTCCTCCGACGACAAGCCGCCCACCGGGGTAGATGGCCGTCCGATTGCTGGGCGCGGGTATGTCGCCGATCCATTCGGCCGTGCCGGGCGCCTTGACGAAACCCTTGTCGCCGAAGGAGGGGTCGAGCCGAGACGCGCCAGCAGCCAAGCCCGGCTCGATTGCCAACAGGACGAGTGCAAGGAATGGAAGCGACCGCTTGAACATGAGTGCCTAGGCTTGGTCAATACTCGCCTATCGGTCCGTCGCACGCCGAGCCGCGTGTGGCCCGGATTGAGTCAAGCGGCAGAGTTCATCGGGAGTGGGCCGCCGAGCGGACCACCTAGTACCGCTACCGGGATTCGAACCCGGGTTTCCGGACTGAGAATCCGGCGTCCTAGTCCCCTGGACGATAGCGGCGCGAGAGCGCCATCTTAGCGAGGGCCATCGACGGCTGTTGTGTACCGGGTCCCGTCCGGACCGAGAGCTAGATTACGAACATGTGTTCGATCAACTGCGCTAGCCCGAACCCCGTCAGATCGCTAGATTGGAGGGCCACGCGGGCGTGCTGGAACCAGGTATACAGCATCGGCTCAGAACCGGTGGCGCTTACGCGCATGAGGGTTCGACTCCCTCCGCCCGCATCTCGTCATGCACAGTAGCGCCACCGTCGCCTCTGTTCTGAAGCTGCACGAGGCCGGGCTGAACAACTGCGAGATCTCGCGACGCACCGGAGTCTCTCGCCCGACAATCCGCGACTGGGTGCACGGAAAGGTTCCCCACTCCTTTCGAAGCAAGCCACTGATCTATGGACGGCGATTGGAACCAGGACAGAGCTGTCGGCGCTGCGGCCTGGGCTCGCACCGCTTCGATCGGCTCGGGGGCGACTATGTGCATCTCCTTGGGCTGTACCTCGGCGATGGATCGATAGCCGAGCACCGAAGAAGCGTCTACAGGCTCAGAATCACCCTGGATGTTCGCTACCCGGGCATCGTCCGCGAATGCGAGGAGGTCATGCAGGCCGTCGTTCCGTGGAATCGAGTCAGCCGCCAGCTGAGAAAGTGCAACTGCTATGAGGTGCATGCGTATTCGAAAAGCTGGCCGTGCCTGTTCCCGCAGCATGGGCCCGGTCCGAAGCACACGCGACCTATCTTCCTTTCGGATTGGCAGCAGGAGCTTGCCGAGCGTTGGCCCGACCAGCTGCTGAAGGGCCTGATCCAATCCGACGGTTGCCGGTTCGTCAACACCGGGCGAGGTGGCTGGCGGCATCCACGCTACGCGTTCTCCAACGTTTCCACTGACGTCACGAGCATCTTCTGTTCCGCTTGCGACTGCCTCGGGCTGCGCTGGACGGCAGCCTTTCCGAAGTCCGAAACGGCGGCGGTCGCGATCTACGTTTCGCGCAAGGCCGACGTGGCGAGGCTCGACGAGTTCGTGGGGCCGAAGCGGTAGGCGGCGGGGCTCAGGCGGGCTGCTTGGCCAGGGCTTGCGAGCCGGCGCGGGCGGCGTTGGCGGCGATCTCCTCGACGAAGGTCGGCCAGAGGGCCCGGGGCAGGTCGTGACCCATGCCCTCGATCGTCTTCAGGCGGGCGCCGGGGATCGCCTTTGCCGTCGCCCGGCCGCCGACCGGGCGGACGAGGGGGTCGCTTGCGCCGTGGATCACGGTCGTCGGCACGCGCACGCTGTGCAGGGCCGGCGTGCGATCGCCGGAGGCGCTGATCGCGTGCAGCTGGCGCGCGACCCCGGTGCGGCGGTGGTCGCGGTCGTAGGAGGCGCCCGCCACCTCGCGCAGGCGCCGCTCGTCCATCGGGTAGCCCGGCGAGCCGATCACGCGGAAGGTCCTCACGGCCTGCTCGACCGCGGCCTCGCGCCCCTTGACCGGCGCCGCCAGCAACACACGCAGCGCCCCCCGGGTCGGGAAACCGAGCCAGCGCTTGCCGGTCGTCGACATGATCGAGACCATCGAGCGCAGCCGCTCGGGGTGGTGGATCGCCAGCGTCTGGGCGATCATCCCGCCCATCGAGGCGCCGACCACGTGGGCGGAGTCGATCCCGAGATGGTCCATCAACCCCGCCGTGTCGGCGGCCATGTCGGTCAGGAGGTAGGGGGCGGTCGAGCGGCGGCCGAAGATCGTGTCGGCGCGCTTCGGCAGCCCGGCCGCCTCGATCTTGGTCGAGTGGCCGATATCGCGGTTGTCGAAGCGGACGACGCGGAAGCCGCGCTCGGCCAGCAGCGCGCAGAAGCGCTCGTCCCAGGCGATCATCTGCGTCGCCAGGCCCATCACCAGCAGCAGCGGCTCCCCTCCCGGGTCGCCCATCTCCTGGTAGGCAAGCTCGATCCCGTTGGCGGGCGCCAGGCGCTCTTCGCTGAAACCGCTCACACGAGCGAAGTCTAGTCGGGCTGGCCAGGCAGCCAGGCGCGGGCGTACGGCCTGCCGCATGCGGGCGATCATCTAACTTGGCCGGGTGCGCACAGCGATCGTCTCCGACCTCCACCTCGGCAGCGTCTCCGGCGAGGACGTCGCCCGCGACCCGGCGATCCGCAGCACGATGCTGGAGGAGATCGCGACAGCCGACCGGGTCGTCCTGCTCGGCGACGTGGTCGAGCTGCGCGAGCGGCCGATCGGCGACGCGCTCGCCGCGGCCCGCCCCTTCTTCGAGGACCTCGGCGAGGCGCTGGGCGACCGCGAAGCGATCCTCGTCCCCGGCAACCACGACCACCGCTTCGCCGAGCCGCTGCTCGACGAGCTCTCCATCGCCGGCGGCCCGGCGCTTGGGCTCGAGCACCGCTTCGCCCCCTCCCCCGGCCCGGCGGCCCAGATCGACCGCTGGCTCGGCGCCGCCCACCTGCAGCTCGCCTACCCGGGGATCTGGCTGCGCGACGACGTCTACGCCACCCACGGCCACTACATGGACTGCCACCTCTCCCTGCCCCGCGCCGAGTGCGTCGCGGCGGCGGCGGCGATGCGCTCGCGCCCGCTGCCCAGCCCGGCGGCGCCCTCCGACTACGAGCGCGTCATGCGCCCGATCTACGGCTTCGCCTTCGGTCGCGCCCAGTCGCGCCGCGCCGCACGGCTGACCGCGGCGGTCGACCGCCCCTCCGAGATGGCCTGGAAGCTCCTCGGCGCGGCCCCCAACGGCGCCGGCGCCGGGCGCCGGATCGCGGGCGGGGCGCTGCGGGCGGGCGTGCCGGCGGCGATCTGGGGGCTCAACCGCCTGCTTCACTCCGGCTTCGACCCCGACTTCTCACCGCAGGCGATCCTCCACAGCGGGCTGGCGGCGGCGGGCGAGATGGCGGCCCGCCTCGGCGTCGACTCGGCCCACGTCCTGACCGGCCACACCCACCGCGGAGGGCCGGGAGAGGGCGAGGGCGAGTGGCCGCTGCCCGGCGGCGGCCGCCTCCACAACACCGGCAGCTGGGTCTTCGCCACCGCCTTCCACCACCCCGGCACGCCGCCCAGCCCCTACTGGCCGGGCACGGTCACCTGGGTGCAGGACGATGGCGCACCGCGACGAGTTCGGCTGCTGCGGGAGCGCTCGCACGAGGAGATGACCCAGGTCGTCGCCCTCAGCCGGTCTGCAGCCACTCCGCGATGACCCGGCCGATCTCCTCGCCGGCGTCCTCCTGGAGGAAGTGCCCGGCGTTCTCGATCTTCCGCGGCGGCGCGTAGCCGAGCTGCTCGGAGACCCGCTCGCCGACCGAGAAGGGCAGGACCGGGTCGGAGTCCGCCCAGAGCACGAGGGCCGGCCGCTCGTCCTCGCGCAGGGCGTCGGCGACTTGTTTGCCCTCCGCCGCCCCGGGCGAGTCGGGCTCGGTCGGCAGGATCAGCGGGAAAGCCCTTGCGCCGGCCTTCGACTCGGGGCTGGGATAGGGCGCCTCGTAGGCCGCGATCACCGCGTCGCCGGGGTCGCTCTTGCAGCCCCCTCGGACCAGGAACCCAACCGGAACGTCCTCGTTGTTGCGGACGAACTCGCGGAATTTGAGCCAGTTGTCGCTCATCCGCTGGTGGCCGGTGAAGGGGCCGGTGTCCATGATCACGATGCGGGAGAAGCGATCCGGATGCTCGACGAAGAGCCGCAGCCCAATCGGCCCGCCCCAATCGTGGACGACGGCGGTGGCGTCGCGAAGGTCGAGCTCCTCGATTAGCTTCGCCATCAGCTCGACGTGGCGGTCGTAGGTGTACCAGCCGAGGTCGGTGGGCTTGTCGGAGCGGCCGAAGCCGGCGTAGTCGGGGGCGATGCAGCGGTAGCCGGCATCGCGGACCGGCGGGATCATCTTGCGCCAGAGGAATGACCAGGTCGGCTCGCCGTGGAAGAAGACGACCGGCCTCCCCTCGCCCTCGTCGAGGTAGGCGAGCCGCAGCCCGTCGATCTCCCGGTAGCTCGACTCGAAGGGAAAGTCGGGCAGCCCCTCGAAACGCTCCTCCGGCGTCCTCACCGCTTGCATTTGCCGAGTCTATTCGCCCCCGCTCTGCTGGTTTATGACTTTTCTGATTGACATTGTGCTAGGGTGCCGCGCTTCATTCTCTACTTACATCATCAAGAAAGAGGGGAAGAGACGAGATGACGCGCAGCTGGAAGAGCAAGAAGAGCGCGGGGGTGAGCTTGGCCGCGCTGCTCCTGATCGCCGTGCTGGTCGTGAGCGGATGCGGCAGCAGCTCCGGCTCCTCGAACGGAGGGCAGGTCGCTGTGATCGGCTACTCCACCCCGCAGTCGGTCTACGAAGAAGCGCTCGAGCCGGGTTTCCAGGCGACCTCCGCCGGCTCCGGCGTCAGCTTCAGCAACTCCTTCGGCGCCTCGGGAGACCAGAGCCGCGCGGTCGCGGCCGGTCAGCCGGCGGATGTCGTCCACTTCTCGGTCGGCAGCGACATGACCCGCCTGGTCGAAGAAGGCCAGGTCGCCGCGAGCTGGGAAAAGCAGCCCTACCACGGGATCGGCGAGGACTCGGTGGTTGTGCTCGTCGTCCGCAAGGGCAACCCCAAGGGCATCCACTCCTTCGACGACCTTCTGAGCAAGGACGTCAGCATCGTCACGCCCAATCCGTTCACGTCCGGCTCGGCCCGCTGGAACATCATGGCCGTCTACGGCTCACAGATCCAGGAGGGCAAATCGCCCAGCCAAGGGCTGGACGCAGTGAAGACCGTGCTGGAAAAGACCCAGGCTCAGCCCAGCAGCGGCCGCGACGCGCTGACCGCCTTCACCCAGGGCCAGGGCGACGTTCTGCTCTCCTACGAGAACGAGGCGATCGCCGCCGAAAAGGCCGGCGAAGACGTCGAATACGTCATCCCCGACAACACGATCCTGATCGAAACTCCGATCGCGGTCACCAAGGAAGCCTCGCCCGAGGCGCAGAAGTTCCTCGACTACCTGTGGTCGGACGCCGGGCCAGGAACTGTGGGCCGAAAACGGTTATCGCCCGGTCAACAAGAAGCTGGTCGACCCGAAGCGGTTCCCGACCCCGAAGGGCCTCTTCACGATCGCCAAGTTCGGCGGCTGGGGCAAGGTGAAGGAAGAGTTCTTCGAAGAAGGAACCGGCTCGATCACCAAGATCGAGGAAGAACTGGGGGTCTCCACTGCCGGCTGAGGCCGACAGCGGCGCCCTCACCGCCCCCGGGCCGGGATTTCCCCTGCCCGGGGGTGCTGTCGTCTCGGAACGTTCGGGGCTGCCGAACGGGGCCGGGGTCTGGGCAGGCCGCGGCATGATCACGCTCTATCTGAGCGTGATCGTCCTGCTGCCGCTGGCGGCCGTCGTCTCGAAGTCGCTGGGCGGCGGCCTCTCCGGCTTCTGGGATGCGGTCAGCGCCCCCCAGGCGGTGGCCGCGTTGAAGCTCACCGTGATCGCCTCATTGATCGTGATCGCGATCAACGCCGTCTTCGGCACGCTCATCGCCTGGGTCCTGGTCCGCGACGAGTTTCCCGGCAAGAGGCTCGTCAACGCCTTCATCGACCTGCCCTTCGCGCTGCCGACGATCGTCGCCGGGCTGACCCTGCTGACCCTCTACGGCAAGGACAGCCCGGTCGGCCTCGACATCGCCTTCACTCGCACCGCGGTCGTCTTTGCGCTGCTCTTCGTGACGCTGCCGTTCGTCGTCCGGGCGGTTCAGCCGTTGCTGCTGGAGCTCGACCGCGAGATGGAGGAAGCGGCGGCCTCGCTCGGAGCCGGCGGCCTGACGATCTTCCGCCGCATCGTCTTCCCCAATCTGCTGCCGGGAATCGCCGCGGGCGTGGCGCTCGCCTTCGCGCGGGCGCTCGGCGAGTTCGGATCGCTGGTCCTGATCACCGGCAACATCCCCTTCAAAACCGAAGTCTCATCGGTCTTCATCTTCAACCAGATCGAATCGGGCAACACCTCCGGCGCGGCGGCGGTCTCGGTCGTACTGCTCGGCGTCTCGCTGGTGCTGCTCGCCGTCGTCGGCCTCCTCCAGCGCTGGGGCACGCGATGACCGCCTCCACCAAGAGCCGCTGGGGCCTGCGCTCGCTGGCGCTCGGCTACCTGCTGATCCTCCTGCTCGCCCCGGTGGGCATGATCTTCTACAAGACCTTCGAGCACGGGCTGGCGGCGCCGCTGGAAGCGATCGCCACCGCCAACGCCGTTCACGCGCTGGAGCTGACGCTGCTGATGGTCGCGATCGCCGTGCCGCTCAACGCAGTCTTCGGCGTCGCCTGCGCGATCCTCCTCGTCCGCCACCGCTGGTGGGGCAACGCGCTGATCGACTCGGCGATCAACCTGCCCTTCGCGATCTCGCCGGTCGTGATCGGCCTCTCGCTGTTCCTCCTCTACGGACTCGGCGGCTGGTTCGCGGGGATCGGCGAAGCCGGCTTCAAGATCCTCTTCGCGGTGCCCGGCATGGTTCTCGCCAGCGTCTTCGTCTCGGTGCCGTTCGTGGTGCGCGAGACGGTGCCGGTCCTGCGGGAGATCGGCACCGAGCAGGAGCAGGCCGCCTCGACCCTGGGGGCCAACGCCTGGCAGACCTTCTGGCGCATCACCCTGCCGGCGATTCGCTGGGGAGTCGCCTACGGCATCGTCATCAGCACGGCCCGGGTGCTGGGCGAGTTCGGCGCGGTCTCGATCGTCTCGGGGAAGATCTCCGGTCAGACGGAAACGCTGCCGATCTTCGTCTCCAAGCAGTTCGAGCAGTTCCAGTACCCGGCCGCCTACGCCGCCTCGGTCCTGCTCTGCCTGCTGGCGCTCTCAACCCTTCTCGCAATGAACCTCTTGAAAGGAAAGGAGGACGCCTGATGGCTATCTCAGTCGAGGGAGCGTGCAAGCGCTTCGGTGACTTTCAGGCGCTCGACGACGTATCCATAGACGTGCCCGATGGCTCGCTGACCGCCCTGCTTGGCCCCAGCGGCAGCGGCAAGTCGACCCTCTTGCGGGCGATCGCCGGCCTGGAGACGCTCGACGCCGGGCGCGTCCTGATCCGCGGCGAGGACGTCTCCAGCCGTCCCGCCCAGAAGCGCGGCGTCGGCTTCGTCTTCCAGCACTACGCCGCCTTCAAGCACATGTCGGTGTTCGACAACGTCGGCTTCGGCTTGAAGATCCGCAAGTGGCGCAAGCCGGCGATCCACGCTCGGGTCCACGAGCTGCTCGAGCTGGTCCAGCTCGACGGCCTCGCCGATCGCCTCCCCTCCCAGCTCTCGGGTGGGCAGCGCCAGCGCATGGCGCTGGCCCGGGCGCTCGCCGTCGAGCCGCAGGTGCTGCTGCTCGACGAGCCCTTCGGCGCTCTCGACGCCAAGGTCCGCAAGGACCTGCGCAGCTGGCTGCGCCGCCTGCACGACGAGACCGGGGTGACGACGATCTTCGTCACCCACGACCAGGAGGAGGCAATGGACGTCGCCGAGCAGCTGGTGGTGATGAACGAGGGCCGGATCGAGCAGGCCGGGTCGGCCAACGACCTCTACGAGCACCCCGCCAACGAGTTCGTGATGAGCTTCGTCGGCGAGGTCAACCGGCTCGGCGAGCACTTCGTCCGCCCGCACGACATGCAGGTCGTCCTCGACCCCGACGAGGGAACGGTGGAGGCGATGATCCGCCGCATCGTGCCGCTCGGTTTCGAGGTCCGGGTTGAGGTCGTGCTCGGCGACGGCACCGACGTCTGGGCCCAGCTGACCCGGGCCGAGTTCCAACTCCTCGAACTGCGCGAGGGGCAGATCGTCCATCTGCGCCCCGGCCAGACCAAGAGCTTCAGCGGCAACGTAGGGGTATCTGCAGCCGCCTGAAGGGGCGACGGAGTGGGCAGTGGCGGGGCCGGTGGTGCCACATCGACAACCGCTTTCTGGCAGGCTGGCCGCGTGGCCGCGAAGGATTCGAACGGGGAGGCGATCACCGCCGCCGGCATCGCCGCGCTGCGGGAGGAGCTGGAGCAGCTCGAGGGCCCGGCCCGCCGGGAGATGGCGGCGCGGATAAAGGTCGCGCGGGAGCTGGGCGACCTGAAGGAGAACGCCGAGTACCACACCGCCAAGGAGGACCAGGCTCACCTCGAGACGCGGATCAAGCGGCTGCGGGCGCGGCTGCACAGCGCGGTCGTGGTCGCGGTCGACGGCGACGCCGAGCACTTCGCCTTCGGCCGCACCGCCGAGATCCTCGACGAGGGCAGGGGCGTGACGCACACCTGGACGCTGGTCGGCTCCACCGAGGCCGACCTCGCCGCGGGCCGCCTTTCCGCGGAGTCGCCGATCGGACGGGCGCTGAGGGACGCGGCGGTCGGCGAGGCGGTCGGCGTGGAGACGCCGAAAGGAAAGCGCTCCTTCCGCGTTTTGAAGCTCCTCGGGTAGCGCTTTGTAAACGCAGGAAATGCCTTGAGCATGCAGAATTTCGTGAGAGTATTCCCTTGCCCAAGCCTGTACACCCGTACGAAAGGGTTGCGCATGAACGAGGAGAGCACACTCAGCGGCTGGTGGGTCTTTGCCGGCATCCTGCTGCTGGTAGCCGGCGTTCTGAACATCATCTACGGCATCGCCGCGATCGGCGACTCGAAGTTCTTCACCGCCAACGCGACCTACATCCTCAGCGGCCTCCACACCTGGGGCTGGATCATGTTGATCCTCGGCGTGCTCGAGCTGGTCGCCGCGTTCTCGCTGTTCGCCGGCGGTGAGTTCGGTCGCTGGTTCGGCATCTTCATCGCCTCGCTGAACGCGATCGGGGCGCTGCTTTCGATCCCGGCCTACCCGTTCTGGTCGCTGGCGATCTTCTCCCTGGCGATCATCATCGTCTACAAGCTGGCCGAGGGCCCCGAGGGCTCGGCCTCCTAACGGCGGTCCGTTCCATCCACCCCGGCGAGAAGGCCCCGAGCTCCGGGGCCTTCGTCGTTCCCGGGGCTAATCGCCCGCCGCGACCGGCGCCGGCTCGACCTCCGGCTCCTCGTCCGCCGGCGCCGGGGTCGACCAAGGCGCCGGCTCGGGCCGGTCGTCGTCGTAGACCACGTCGGCGTCGGCGAGCTGGTCGTGCCCAGCCACGGCGGCGCTCGCCGAAGAGGATCCCGAGGAAGCCGATCCCGAGGCTGAGCGCCGACAGCCCGAACCCGACCAGGCGGCTCACCGCACGACCGAACGAAAGTCCGCGGCCGTCGACGTCGAGCCTGATGCGGACGAAGCGCATGCCGGGAGTCTGTCCCGCCAGGGACCAGAAGGCGACCAGGTAGAGACCGCCCAGCACCAGCCACACGGTCGTACCCAGCGCCAGCGCCAGGTCCGAGACGCCGTTGCCGTTGCCCGAGAAGGCCGAGGCGATCAGCGCGGCGATCGCGGCCAGCCCGGAGAAGACGAGGTTGACGATGGCGCCGTCGACCGCGAGCGCCAGCGCGCGGCTGACCGCGCCGGCGTGGTCGGTCGGCTCGGTGCGCCGCTTGCGGAAGAAGACCCGCCGCACGAGGCGCTCGAGGGTGTCGTCGAGGCGCCGCGCGGCCCTGCCGATCGTGCGGCCGATGTCGGCGATCAGCCCGACGCTCTGGGCGCCGATCGCAGCCCGCAGCTCCGGCGCCTCGGCGATCCGCTCGACCAGCTGCTGCGCCTCGTCGCTGGCGAGCAGGCGCCGCCAGACCTCGTCGACCAGCTCGCTGTCGAGCGCCTCGATCATCGCCCGCTTGACCGCGTCGCTCTCCAGCGCCCCCTCCACCGCCTCCTCGACCACCGGCCCTTCCAGCACCCGGGCGAGGGCCCGCTCGACCGCCTCGCTCTCGACCGCGGCGACGATCGCCTCCTCGGCGGCTGCTTCGACCGCGCGGTCGATCCCGGCTGCGCGGGTGACCGTCCGGGCTCCGCGCACCCCGACCCCGAGCAGCCGCGCCGACAGCGGCAGCTGCCCGTTCTGACTCGCGTCGCCAGAGGTCGCAGACCGCGGAGTGGAGCCGTTTTCCATCCCAGACGAGTATACGTTCGTCAGCTCAGGCGATCGAGCAGGCGGTCGACGAAGGCGTCCTGAGCGGCGAGGATCTTCTCCCTGGCCTCCTCCGGGCCAAACCACTCGGCTCGATCGACCTCCGGAAACTCCCGCTCGACGCCGGAGCGCGGTGGCCACTCGATCGAAAAGGTGTTGCTGCGCAGCGCCGCCGGGTCGAAATCTCCCTCGGCGGCCCAGCAATGGACGACCTTGCCGCCCTTCTGGCGAACGGACCCCAGCTCGATCAGCGCGCCGGAGGCGAGGTCGAGCCGTGAGCCCAGCTCCTCCTCCAGCTCACGCAGCGCACAATCCCGCAGGGCCTCCCCCACGCCGCACTCCCCCTTCGGTATCGACCAGGCCCCGAGGTCCTTCTTCGCCCAAAACGGCCCACCGGGGTGCGCCAGCAGCACCTCGACCGACTCCCCGCCGCTGCGATAGAGAAGGATTCCGGCGCTGGTCATCGGCCCGTAGTCTGAACCTCCAGCTGGCCGGCGAGCGGTCGGCTTTGAACCCTCCCCGGACCCGCTCCGTAGACCGGGCCGATGCGAGCGATCCTCAGCCCACGCCGCCGGGGGCGACCGGCAATCGCCGGCGCCATCGCCGCGGCGCTCGCCCTTGCCCTGGCGATGAGCGCCGGTGCGCCTGCCGCCGGGCACCGCCATCGCACCCACGAGCGGGCCGCAACCGCGAAGGTCGTTATCCGCAACTTCGCCTTCCACCCCCCCACGCTGAGGGTCGGTCGCGGGACGACGGTCGTCTTTGCCAATCGCGCCTCCATCGCCCACACCGCAACGCGGCGCGGCAGCTTCGACACCGGTCATATCCGTCCCGGCCACTCGGTGGCCGTGCGCTTCAGCCAACCCGGGGTCTACGCCTTCCACTGCACGATCCACCCCTTCATGCACGGCAAGATCGTCGTGCGCTGACCCCTCGATCGTCCGAGCGGCGATGCCGGCTGCGCCCTGGACGGCGGTCATAGACAATGACTGCCCAGCCTCAGTCGAAAGGAACGGCCACTCGTGCAACGCAAGCCCCGGCTCGCAACGGCGATCAGTCTCGCCGCCCTCGCCCTCGCCCTCGTTGCGGCGGGTTGCGGAAGCTCCAGCTCCGACGAAAGCGGATCGAGCTCGTTCCGAGTCGGGCTCGAGGCGCCGCTCTCCGGCGAACAGTCGGTCCTCGGCAAGGGAATGCTGAAGGGAGCGCAGCTGGCTGCGACGCAGCTCAACACGCGCGGTGGGATCCTCGGCAAGCAGGTTGAAGTCGTCCCGATCGACGATGCCGCCGACCCCGCGACGGGAGTGAAGGCGGCGAAGTCCGCCATCGCCGACGGCCTCGACGGCATCGTCGGCCCCTACAACTCCGGTGTCGGCGTCGAAACCCTGCCGCTCTACATCGACGCGGACCTCGTGCCGATCAGGCTGACTTCGGACAACTCGACCAACGGCCTCGGCTTCACCCTGCAGCCGATGACCTACCAGATCGCACCGGTCGCCACGCAGGCTCTGACCGATTGGCTCGGCGCCAAGACCGTCGCGATCGCCTACGACCCAACCCAGAACTACACGGTCTCGGTCTCGAAAGCAGTGAAGGGCTCGCTCGAAAAGGCCGGCGTGAAGGTGACCGCATACGAGAAGGTCCAGCCCGGCAAGAAGAGCTACACCGACGTGGTCAACAAGCTCGCAGCCGGAAATCCAGACGTCATCTACGCCGCCGTCTACTTCCCGGAGGGCGGCCTGATCGCCAAGGAGATGCACGAGGGCAACGTCAAGTCGCAGTGCATCGCCGACTACGGCTCATACGACACCGGCTTCGTCGAAACCGCCGGCGTGCCGGCGGCGCGGGCCTGCCCGGTGGTCGGCGTGCCGGCGCCCGAGGACTTCGCCGGCGCGGCCGCCAAGGTCGGCGAGTACCGAGCCAAGTTCGGCCAGGACCCCGGCACCTGGAGCCCCTACACCTACGACTCGCTGAACTTCCTCGCCTACGGCGTCAAGAAGGCGGGCGGCGCCGACTCCAAGAAGCTCACCGGCGCCCTCGACGGCGTCAAGGACTGGAAGGGCTGGACCGGGTCGATCGCGATCGACCCCCACAACGGCAACCGCCAGCCGGCGACCGTGGTGATCGTCGATACCGACGCGAAGGGAAACCTCCACGTCGACGCGAACTGGGCAAAGGCGGTCGGCGCGCCCTACTGATAGCCGACGCGCATATCATCCGCGGCGTCATACCGCGGCTGGCGCGCCCGGCGATCGACCCGAGATCGATCCCTCGGCCTGCGCCGGCCGATCGGACCAGAACCTCCACAACCGAGAGGAGCGACCGTGAAGTACGTGCCTCGAGTCGACGAGAACGCGTGCGCCGCACACGGTGACTGCGTCGACATCGCGCCGGCGGTGTTCGCGCTGAATGAGACCGCACACGTGGTCGGCGACGGACCCCCCGACCTGATCATGGAGGCTGCCGAGGCCTGCCCGTCGGTCGCGATCGCGGTGATAGACGAAGAGACCGGCGAACAGGTATTTCCTTAGCCGAGTGAGGATGACGGCGCCCTCGCGATTGACGCTCTTGCTCGCCGCCGGGCTCCTCGTTGCGCTGATCGCCGGCTGCGGCGGCGACAGGCGACGGGGGGAGAGCGAGACGACGGCTGTCGCGACCGCGCCGGCGGCTCCCGCGCCGGCGGCCCGAAACCAGGCCAGCAAGGGCGGCCCGGCGATCGCGACCAAGATCGCGGATCCCGCCCGCCGCGCCTACGTGGATCGCGTGGACTCGATCTGCAGGCGCCTCGACCCCGAGCGGGGCACGGCGCAGGAGCGGGTCGCCAAGTCGGCGCGACCCGAGGAGGCCGCGAAGGCCTACGACGAGACGATCGCGCTCGGCTGGAAAGAGCTGCGACAGATCGAAGCGATCCCGGTCCCACCCGGCGAACAGGCGCTTCTGCGGGCAAACGTCTTCGACGCGATCAGGCGGCAGCTCACCGTGCGGCGGCGCATCGACCGGGCGCTGGCGGCGGTTGACGTCCCGCGGCTGCGAACCCTGCGCAGTGAGCTCGACGACTTGACGCGCTCCCTGGGCGGGTTTGCGCGCGGCTACGGATTCCGGGTCTGCGGGGAGGATTGAGGCCGAATGCCTGAGCAGCCCGAGGAGCAGCGGCAAGAGGCGGGCGGAGCGCAGTCGGGCGGAGCGCAGGCTCCGGCGGCCCGGCCCACTCGGCAGCGCCGCCCCCCGCCGAGCCCGCTCTCGGTGATCACCGCCACGCTCGGCCTCTTCTTCGTCGTCCTGACCCTGCTGGCGATCCAGGTGCGCAACGGCAGGGACCCGGCGCTGGGGCCCGGCCCCGCGGTCCCGGCGCTCACCCAGCCGGTCGCGGGCGGCAAGGGCGCCCAGGCCCAGCAGGCGACCGCGATCGTCACCCGCACCTCCCCGGCCCCTCCACCATGAGGGCCGCGGCCGGAGAGCGAATCGCGTCGCCGTCCTCTGGCGGCCCCGGCTTGCGGGCGCGGATCGCCGCCGCGGCCGTGGTGCTCGCCCTCGCCGCGCTGGCCGCCTACACCGTGTTCAGCGGCCCCACCACGGTGCCTGTAAAGGCTCCCACCGCCGCGCCGGCGCAGTCTGCTCCGCCCGGAGGGCAGGAGCTCGAGAGGGAGGGAGGTGGACGCGGTGACTGAGCCCGATCCCGCCAAGTACCCGTGGTGGCTCGCCTCTCGCTCGGCTGGGATCGTGGCCTTCCTCCTCATCACGGCCGCCGTTCTGATCGGGCTGTTCATGGCGTCGAGCGTCTCCCGGCGCCCCGGGCTCAAGCGCACGCTCGTGAAAGTCCACGAGCAGGTGGCGCTGGCCGCCCTCGTCGCGATCGGCGCGCATGGCGTCCTTATGCTCGGCGACGCCTGGCTGCGGCCCGGCATCACCGGGATCGCGATCCCGTTCACGATCGCCTACCGGCCGTTGTGGACAGGCCTCGGCATCCTGGCCGGGTACCTGACGCTCCTGCTCGGGCCGACCTTCTACCTGCGCCGGCGGATCGGCGCCCGGCGCTGGCGCCAGATCCATCGAGTCATAGTCGTGGTCTTCGTCCTCGCCGTCGCCCACTCGCTCGGGTCGGGAACCGACGGCGCCAGCCTCTGGTTCAGGGCGCTGGCGATCGCGAGCGCATCCGCTGTGGCCGTCCTGCTCGCTCTCCGCTACGGGCGAAAAGCTCCTCGCCGGACGAGCGCCGCAACCCGTCTGAAGCCGGGCGCGGCGAGCGATTCCCAGAGCCCCGCATAGCCCTCTGGCGTCGCGGCTAGCGCAGCCTCCGCCGCAGTCGTTGCCAGAGCGACGGCGGGCGGGGTTGGGTGCGCTGCCACTCGTCCCGGGTCGGCAGGCGGCCGGCCTTGCGCTCCGCCAGGACGCAGGCCGTGTGGGCATGGCGGCGGCGCTCGCCATCCCCCTCCGGCGCGACCAGGATGTGCTCGCTGAGGGCGGGGAGATGGTTGCCGCAGAAAGGGCAGCGGTAGGTGGCCGGCTTGTGGTTCTGCGCCCGGCGCATCGCCCACCAGCGCGCCTGCTCCTGTCGCCGTCGGGGCGAGGACATCGCCATACAGTGACGGCTCCCCTTTAGGCTTTTTCGCATCTAGACGATTATGCGTTTAATCGTCTACCTGGGCAGCCACACCCAGGAGTACTACGCCGCATTGCGCGAGGCACAGGGGGGAGCTATCAACCACTGGTCGAGGCTCGCAACTGGCCGGAGCGACTGGCGATCGCGCTTGAGCAGAGCCTCGCCGGTGGAACCGACCGGGGCAAATACGGGGAAGAGGCGGACGTGTCGCCCGCCACCGCGAGCGCCGACTTCAGACGTCTGCTCGACGCCGGGCTCGTGGAGCAACGGGGACTCAATCCAGATCGCAGGGATGCAAGCTTCTCAATCGGGGCGACTGGATTTGAACCAGCGACCGCTCGGCCCCCAGCCGAGTGCGCTACCAGACTGCGCCACGCCCCGTGGTTAACTTGCATTCTGCCGGATTGGCGGCAGACTGTCCCGTCGCGCGGCGGTAGCTCAACGGTAGAGCCTCAGCCTTCCAAGGCGATGACGCGAGTTCGATTCTCGTCCGCCGCTTTCCAGCCGGTCGAGCGGGGGAGCCGGGATTCGAACCCGGATTCATGGTTTTGGAGACCATGCGCATAGCCGTTAACTCACTCCCCCGAGGGAATCCCGGCATGCTAGCCGGGCCGATGCGGTCGCCACGCTCCAACCGCCCGGCTGGTGTCGGCGATGCGGGCGGAGGGACTTGAACCCCCACGGGCCGAAGCCCACCAGGACCTAAACCTGGCGCGTATACCAATTCCGCCACGCCCGCGTGGCTGCCCCTGAACGGGGCTTAACGCGCAACCAATGCCGCGCTGTCGCCGATAGATTCTATGATCGGCGCCGTGGCGGTAGGAGAGCTCAGGCCTGGTTACGAACTGTGGCGGCCGAATCGGGAGAAGCCGCAGTCGATCGCGACCAAGCTCGTGGTCGTCTTCCTGCTCCTTGCGACGGCCGCAATCGCGGCGGTGGTGACGATCACCGGCTTCTCGCTGCTCTCCGGCGGCGGCACGATGGGGCTCATCTGCTTTGTCTTCGCCGGCCTCTACGCGCTCTTCGCCTTCTTCGTCGCCCGCTGGAACCGCGGCATCCTCCCGGTCGCCGCGGCGCTCTCGATGATCCTGACGATCTTCTGCCTCGTCGGCGCCAACAGCTGGTTCGCCCGCGAAAAGGCGGGCTTCGACGAAGGGCTGCTGTCGAGCTCGGCGATCGGCCTGCTCGTCGTCATCCTCGGCCTGCTGCAACTCGTCTTGATCGCCGCCGCCTTCTACGCCTTCAGCCAGGAATGGCAGGTCGAGGAGGAGCGCCTGATCGGCTCCGGCGAGGACTACGGCGCCGGCGCCCCACCCGACGACGGCGCCCCGCAGCCTGCCTGAGGCCGCACTGACCGCCTTGCGCCTTTGGTCCCTTATGCCGGAGGTGGGACTCGAACCCACAAGCCCTTTCGGGCAATTGATTTTGAATCAATCGCGTATGCCGATTCCGCCACTCCGGCGCAAAGCGAAAGATAGACCGAGACGCGGGTGGGACGTCATCCGTCGACGCCGCCGATCAGCCAAGTCCGGTCTAGACTCCCGCGGCGGGGAATGAGGATCCATCACCTCAGCTGCGGGTCGCTGTGTCCACACGGGGCGCGCCTGATCGTCGGCGAGGGCGGGCTGCTGGCGCCGGCCAAGCTCGTCTGCCACTGCCTGCTGATCGAGACGGACGACAGCCTCGTCCTGGTGGACACCGGCTTCGGCGCCGAGGACGCGCGCAACCGGGGCCGGCTCGGCGTCGCCTTCCGCGCGCTGCGGGCGCGTCCGGCGCTCGAGGAGACGGCCGTCAGGCAGCTGGAGGCGCTCGGCTTCTCCTCGAGCGACGTCCGCCACATCGCGACCACCCACCTCGACCCGGACCACTCCGGCGGCCTCCCCGACTTTCCCGACGCCGACATCCACGTCTTCGGTCCGGAGCTGGACGCGGCATTGAACCCGAGCCTGCGCGACGGCCCCCGCTACAAGCGCGTTCACTGGAAGCACAACCCCAACTGGGTCCGCCACGACGGAGGCGGCGAGGACTGGTTCGGCTTCGAGGGCGTGCGGATCCTGCCGGGGATCGGCGCCGAGGTGCTCCTGATCCCACTGATCGGCCATACCCGTGGCCATACGGCGATCGCGGTCCACGACGGCGACCGCTGGCTGCTGCATTGCGGCGACGCCTACTTCAACCATGGCGAGCTCGCCACCCCCCCGTCCTGCCCTCCCGCCCTCCGCCTCTTCCAGGCTGTGCTGGCCGCCGACAACTCCGCACGCAAGGCCAACCGCGAGCGGCTGCGCGAGCTGGCCGCAACCCACGGCGACGACGTCACCCTCCTCTGCGCCCATGACCCCTACGAGCTGGAGCGGGAACAGGCGCGAGCCGGCGCGGCAGCCGCGACCGAGTGACCGCTCGGCCGGCCGAAAAGCTCTGGGAGCCGCCGGCTGAGCTGGTCGAGCGGGCGCGGACTGACCGAGTACATGCGCTGGCTGGAGGCCGAGCGGGGGCTGAGGTTCGACGGGTACGAGGAGCTCTGGCGCTGGTCGGTCGACGACCTCGAGGGGTTCTGGGGGTCGATCTGGGACTTCTTCGAGGTGCGGGCCGACGGCGACCGGTCGCAGGTCCTCGCATCGCGCGCGATGCCCGGCGCGAAGTGGTTCCCCGACACCCGCCTCAACTACGCCGAGCACGTCTTCGCCGGCAAGGAGGACGCCGAGACGGCGATCCTGCACGCCTCCGAGCTGCGCCAGCTCACCGAGCTGAGCTGGGCCGAGCTGCGCACCCAGGTCGCCGCCCTCGCCGCGGGGCTGCGCGGCCTCGGCGTGCAGCGCGGCGACCGCGTCGTCGCCTACATGCCGAACATTCCCGAGGCGATCGTCGCCTTCCTCGCCGCCGCGAGCGTCGGCGCGGTCTGGTCCAGCTGCTCGCCCGACTTCGGCTCCGCCAGCGTCGTCGACCGCTTCGCCCAGATCGAGCCCAGGGTCCTCTTCGCCGTCGACGGCTACCGCTACGGCGGCAAGGACTTCGACCGCCGCGAGACGATCGCCCGCCTCCAGGCGGAGATGCCGAGCCTCGAGCACACCGTCGTCCTCCCCTACCTCGATCCCGAGCCCGACCTCTCCCCCCTGCGCGACGCGATGCGCTGGGAGGAGCTGCTGGCCGCCGGCGAGGGCGCCGAGCTGCGCTTCGAGCGCGTCCCCTTCGACCACCCGCTCTGGGTCCTCTACTCCTCCGGCACCACCGGCCTGCCGAAGGCGATCGTCCAGGGCCAGGGCGGCATCCTGCTCGAGCACCTGAAGAAGCTCAACCTCCACGTCGACGCCCACCCCGGCGACCGCCTCTTCTGGTTCACGACGACCGGCTGGATGATGTGGAACTTCCTCGTCTCCGGCCTGCTCACCCGCGCCGCGATCGTCCTCTACGACGGCAACCCCGGACACCCGGACATGGACGTGCTCTGGGAGCTGGCCGAGCGGGCCGGCGTGACGATGTTCGGCACCAGCGCCTCCTACATCTCCGCCTGCATGAAGGCCGGCGTCGAGCCCGGGGCCGGGCGCGACCTCAGCCGCCTCGGCGCGGTCGGCTCGACCGGCTCCCCCCTCTCCCCCGAGGGCTTCGACTGGATCTACGAGCACGTCGGCGCCGGCACCTGGCTCTTCTCGACCAGCGGCGGCACCGACCTCTGCACGGCATTCGTCGGCGGCACCCCGCTCCTCCCCGTCTACCGCGGCGAGCTGCAGGCGCGGGCCCTCGGCGCCGCGGTCGAGGCCTGGGACGAAGACGGCAACGCCGTGATCGACGAGGTCGGCGAGCTGGTCGTCACCGAGCCGATGCCCTCGATGCCCGTCTGCTTCTGGGGCGACCCCGACGGCAGTCGCTACCGCGCCAGCTACTTCGAGCACTACCCCGGCGTGTGGCGCCACGGCGACTGGATCGAAATCACCTCGCGCGGGACCGCGGTGATCTACGGCCGCTCGGACTCGACCATCAACCGCTCCGGCGTCCGCATGGGGACGAGCGAGATCTACCGCGCCGTACTCGGCCTCGACGACGTCGTCGACGCGCTCGTCGTCGACATCCCCCGCCCCGGCACCGAGGGCTGGATGCCGCTCTTCGTCGTCCTGCGCGAGGGAGCCGAGCTAGACGACGCGCTGCGCAGGGAGATCGCCCGCCGCGTTCGCGAGCAGTGCTCCCCTCGCCACGTCCCCGACGAGGTCTTCGAGATCGCCGAGGTTCCCCGCACCCTCAGCGGCAAGGCCCTGGAGGTGCCGGTGAAGCGGATCCTGATGGGCGCCCCCGCGGAGGAGGCGGCCAGCCGCGACTCGCTCGCCAACCCGGCGGCGCTGGATTACTTCACCGAGATGGCCGCAACGCTCGGCACCTGACGCAACTCCAGCCGTCAGGGCGTCCGGCGGCGCAGCGTCACCGCGCCGAGCGCCAGCAGCAGCAGCGTCGCGCCGACGATCACCGAAACGTCGAGCGCGCCCCGCGGGCCGAGCGACCCCTGCGTCGTCACCCGGTTGAGGGCATCGAAGGCATAGGTGAGAGGCATCGCATCGGAGACCACTTGCAGGCCCCCGGCCATCTTGTCGCGGGCGACGAACAGCCCGCAGAGGAGCAGCTGCGGGAAGACGATTGCCGGCATGAACTGCACCGCCTGGAACTCGGTCCGCGCGAAAGCGCTGACGAAGAGGCCGAGCGACATCCCCAGCAGCGCGTTGCCGACCGCCAGCGCCACCACCGCCGCGGTCGATCCGGCCACGTCGAGTCCCAGCGGGCCGAAGGCGACGCCGGCGGCGATCAGCGCCTGCAGCGTGCCGACCAGGGCGAACGCGATCCCGTAGCCGAACAGGAGGTCGAGCTTCGCCAGCGGCAGCGTCATCAGCCGCTCCAGCGTCCCGGTCGTCCGCTCGCGCAGCATCGTGATCGAGGTGACGACGAACATCGTGCTGAACGGGAACAGCCCGACCAGCGGGCCTCCCACCTGCTGAAACGTCTCCGGGCTCTGGTCGAAGGCGCCGCGCAGCAGCGTCAGCAGGAAGGGCGAGACGCCCAGCATCAGGATCACCGTCCTCGGATCGCGGCGAAGCTGGCTCAGCACCCGCACCGCGACTGCCGACGTCACCCGCCGGCTCACCCCTCGCCCCCCGCCTCGATCAGCGCCAGGAACGCCTCGTCGAGCTGCTGGCAGCCGGTGCGCCGGCGCAGGCCGTCCGGGCTGTCGGTGGCCAGCAGGCGCCCCTCGCGCATCAGCAGCAGCTCGTCGCAGTGCTCGGCCTCCTCCATCACGTGGCTGGAGACGAGCAGCGTCACGCCCGTGGCGGCAAGCTCCGCGAACGTCGCCCAGAGGTCCCTGCGCAGCACCGGATCGAGGCCCACCGTCGGCTCGTCGAGGACCAGCAGCTCGGGCTCGCCGAGCAGCGCCGTGGCGAGCGAGGCCCGGGCCTGCTGCCCGCCGGAGAGGCTGCCGACGGCGCGGTCCGCCTCGCCGCCGAGCGCGACGGTCCCGATCACCTCGTCCACGCGCCCCTCCCGCACGCCCAGCACCCGGCCGAAGAAGCGCAGGTTCTCGCGCACGGTCAGGTCGCCGTAGACCGAGGGCGCCTGCGTCAGGTAGGCGACCCGCGAGCGCAGCGGCCGCGACCCGGCCGGCTTGCCCAGGATCTCGACCCGTCCCGACTCGACCACCTGCACGCCGACGATCGCGCGCATCAGCGTCGTCTTGCCGCAGCCGCTCGGCCCGAGCAGCCCCGTCACCCTGCCGCCGGCGACCGGGAACGAGAGGCCGTGCAGCACCTCGACGCCGCCGCGCCTCACCGTCAGCGACTCGGCGACGATCGAGGGGCCCTCGCTCACCGGGGGCTCCTACGCCGGCGTGACCGGGTTGCGCCGCTCGGCGAAGGCGCGATCCTTGCCGGCGGCGTAGGCGAAGCGGCGGATCAGCTCGGCGCGCAGGTCCTCGGGCCGCACGACCGCGTCGACGACCAGCTCCGAGGCGAGATGGAGGATGTCGATGTCCTCGGCGTACTCGGCCCGCTTCTCGGCGACGAAACGCTCGCGCTCGGCCTCGTCGTCGATCGCCTGGATCTGGTTGTAGAAGACGGCGTTGATCGCCGCCTGCGGGCCCATCACGGCGATCGAGGCGCTGGGCAGGGCGATGCAGCAGTCGGGCTCGAAGGCCGGGCCGGCCATCGCGTAGAGCCCGGCGCCGTAGGCCTTGCGGACGATCACCGAGAGCTTCGGCACGGTCGCTTCGGAGACGGCGCTGATCATCTTCGCCCCGTGGCGGATGATCCCCTGGCGCTCGACCGCGGTACCGATCATGAAGCCCGGCACGTCAGCGAGGAAGAGCAGCGGCACGTTGAAGGCGTTGCAGGTCTGGATGAAGCGCGCCGCCTTGTCGGCCGAGTCGACGAAGAGCACGCCGCCCTTCTGGCGCGGCTGGTTGGCGACGACGCCGACGACCCGGCCGTCGAGGCGGCCGTAGCCGACGATCAGCTCCTTGGCCCAGCGCTTGTGGACCTCGAGCAGGGAGCCGGCGTCGAGCAGCGTGTCGAGCACCTCGAGCATGTCGAAGGGCTGGTTCTCGTCGGCGGGGACGATCGCGGCGATCGAGGCGTCCGAGGCCGGGTCGGCCGGCGGCGCGGCGGGCGGCTCCTCCCGCCAGCTCCCCGGCATGAAGGAGAGGTAGCGCTTGGCGAGGTCGATCGCCTCCTCGTCGCTCTTGACCAGGAAGTGGCCGCAGCCGGAGACGCCGGTGTGCATCTTCGCCCCGCCCATCTCCTCCAGCGTCACCTTCTCGCCGATCACCATCTCCGCCATCCGCGGCGAGCCCAGGTACATCGAGGCGTTGCCCTCGCGCATGATCACCACGTCGCAGAAGGCGGGGATGTAGGCACCGCCGGCGGCGCTCGGCCCGAACAGCAGGCAGACCTGGGGCACCTGACCGGAGAGCCGCACCTCGTTGTGGAAGATGCGCCCGGCGCCGCGCCGCCCGGGGAACATCTGCACCTGGTCGGTGATCCGGGCGCCGGCCGAGTCGACCAGGTAGACGAGGGGAACCCGCAGCTGCAGCGCCCGCTCCTGGACGCGGAGGATCTTCTCCACCGTCTTCGGGCCCCAGGAGCCGGCCTTCACGGTCGGGTCGTTGGCCATCAGGGCAACCCGGCGTCCATCGATCGTCGCCAGGCCGGTGAGGACCCCGTCGGCGCCTAGTCCCTCCTGGTCCCAGTTGGCCAGCAGCCCCTCCTCGGCGAAGGAGCCCGGGTCGACCAGGCGCTCAACCCGCTCGCGCACCGGCAGCTTGCCCTGCTCGGCGGTCTTCTCGTGGTGGCGCTGCGGGCCGCCGGCGAGGGCGGCCTCCAGGGCCTTGGCGAACTCGGTCACAGAACACCACGTTCACGCGGCAATCGCCACGGACTCGAATGACCGGCTGTCACCGTGTCGATTGACGCGTTCACAGGCGGCAGCCTAACCGCGGTGCCAGTCCACCGGCCCGGCGCGCAACACGTGGGCCCCGAGCGGGCGGCCGAGCACCTCCTGGGCTGCGCGCGAGGCCTCGACCAGCCGCGGCAGGTCGATCCCGGTCTCGATCCCCATCTCGTGCAGCATCGAGACCACGTCCTCGGTCGAGACGTTGCCGGTCGACCCCGGCGGCACCGGGCAGCCGCCCAGCTCGCCGAAGCTCGCCTCGAAGGACTCGACCCCCTCCTCCAGCGCCGCCAGCACGTTGGCCAGGCCCTGGCCGCGGGTGTTGTGGAAGTGGGCGGTCAGCTCGACGCCGCCGAGGCGCTCGCGGGCGGCGGCGAAGAACTCCCGGACCTGGCGCGGGTTCGCCATCCCGGTGGTGTCGCCGAAGCCGACCTCGGCGCAACCGGCCGCCGCCAGCCGCTCGGCGATCCCGAAGACGCGCTCGGGCGCCACCTCGCCCTCGTAGGGGCAGCCGAAGGAGGTCGCGATCACCCCCTCGCAGCGCAGCCCCGCCTCGCGGGCGCCCTCCAGTGTCTGCTCCAGCCCGTTCAGCGACTCCTCGACCGAGCGGTTGACGTTGTGCCGGTTGTGGGTCTCGGAGGCCGAGAGGAAGACGCTCGCCTCGTCGAAGCGGTCGCGCATCTCCAGCGCCCGCTCGAGCCCCTTCTCGTTCGGGATCAGGACCGAGAAGGCAACCCCCTCGCGCCGCCGCACTGCGGCGAGCACCTCGGTGGCGTCGGCGAGCTGAGGGATCACGTCGGGCCGCACGAAGGAGGTCACCTCCATCCGCTGCAGGCCGCTCCCCGAGAGCATGTCGATCAGGCGCACCTTCTCGGCGGTGGGAATCGTCTCCGGCTCGTTCTGGAAGCCGTCGCGAGGGCCGACCTCGCGAATCCGCACGCTGGTGGGCAACGCCTCCATAGCTCGGCAGCTTAGGGCCTATCCCAACAGGGGATCGCACCCCTGGATACGGTCCAAGACACGGCGGATTCGACCCTGGACACGGGCGGATTCAGCCCCGGCGCGAATCCCACATAGCCCTGCCATGCGGGAGCCGCGCCGCGGCCATCACGTCCGCTTCTCCCTCGCCCCCTCGAGGCGGCGCGTAACTGCAAGCAGAGCCGCCCGCACGTGAGCCGGTTCGTAGCGCACCTGCTCGTGGGTAAAGCGCAGCGGCGTCAGCCCGGCGACGACATGCGCCTGGTCCCGCAGATGATCGCGCGCCTGCTGGGCCGGCGTGCGGTGATATTGCAGGCCGTCGGTCTCGACAACCAGACCCAGGTCCGGCCAGTAGAAGTCGACCTCGAACCCGTTCACCCACTGTTTCGTCAACGGCACCGACAGGCCGACCTGCTCGGCCAAGGGGAGAAACAGCCGCTCGAGCTTTGATCGAGTCAGCCGGAAAGTGCGCCGGTCGAGCAAAGTGCGGAGCGTCCTGACCCCAGGCTCGCCGCGATGGACATCGAGGGCGGCGCGCAAGGTCGGTGGATCGACGAGACCGAGGCGGTCCGCCTCGTTCACCGCCCGCTCGAGTCGGGACTCGCCAGTGCACGTGGCGAGATCGATCAGAGTCTGGACGACCGTGGTTACGGGAATGCCGTCGTGATCGGTCAGAGCGGACTCGGGCAACGTCGGACGGCGATGGACTCGAACTCCGGGCTGGCGCCGCGGCGCCGCAGCAAGCACGGAGACTTCGATCCTGCCGCTCGGCTCAACGCCAATCCCCCACAGCGCCGCCGCACTGCGATGACTGAGAGCTGCCCTGGCTCCACAAGCTAGGACCGCGGCCATCCAGCGTCCCTCCTGCGTGACTTCGGGACGTCCGACCGCATAGACCCCACGGGCCAGCGGACGCAAACGCCCAGTCGCAAACCGATGTTCGATTGCCCGTGCACTCACTCCCAGCTTCGTCAGCTGCCGCCGCGCAACGACTCCGTGCTGCGCGGCAACGAGCCTCCAAATCGGACCTCCCTTCGACGACTGATGACTTGTCCCCCCTATGGTGTGGTCAAGTCATCAGTCGTTGGTGTTTCTCCCCCGTCCGCGCGGTCTGAGGCGCGAGTTGACCGGGATCGCCGGGCCGAGTTGCCGGTGGCCCGCTTGTGGAGGGTCGCGTCAGACCATCGCAGTGCTCGGGTCAGACCATGCCGAGGCCGCCGCTTACGCCGAGCGTCTCCCCGGTCACGTAGGTGGCGTCGTCGGAGGCGAGGAAGGCGACGGCCGCCGCCACCTCGTCTGGCTGGCCGAGGCGCTTCATCTGGGTCGCGTCCTTCATCGTCTCGATCACCTTCTCGCCGATCTCGCCGAACTCCTTGGCGCCCATCAGCAGCGGCGTCTCGATCGGGCCGGGAGCGATCGAGTTGGCGGTGATCCCATAGCGCGCGTTCTCCCTCGCGATCGCCTTCATGAAGGCCACGATCCCGCCCTTCGCCGCCGAGTAGACGGCGGAGCCCTTCGAGCCGACCCGGCCCGCCTCCGAGGAGATGCTGACGATCCGCCCGTAGCCGGCCTGCTGCATGGCGGGCAGCGCCGCGTGGGTGCAGTTGAGGACGCCGCCGAGGTTGATCGCCAGCACCCGCTGCCACTGCTCGGGGGTCGTGTAGGTGAAGAAGCCGAACTCGTCGGTGCCGGCGTTGTTGACGAGGATGTCGAGCGGGCCGATCGCCTCGACCGCGGCACGGGCCGACTCGATCTCCGTCACGTCGAGCTCGATCGCGTGGCCTGCGATCTCGCCCGCGACCTGCTCGGCGCCCTCGACGTCGATGTCGCCGACCCAGACCTCGCCGCCCTCGGCGGCGAGCCGCGCCGCGATCGCGGCGCCGATCCCGCTGGCGCCTCCGGTTACCAGCGCCTTTCGTCCCTCCAGCCTCATGCGCCGCGGAGCATAGACTGGCGCGCTGTGAACGCGGAGCGACCGAACGTCCATATCTGATCGTCGTGAGGGAGCGGAGCGTGAACCTCTGATGCCGGCCGAGATTGCCCCGATACCGATCGTCGGCGGCACCGGCGCCCTCGGCGCCGGCTCTGGCCGTCCGCTGGGCAAGGGCCGGCGCCCCGATCGCGATCGGCTCCCGCTCGGCCGAGCGCGCCGAGGAGGCGGCGGCGAAGGTTCGCGAGGCTGTCCCCGGCGCCGAGGTCGAGGGCCTGCTGAACGAGGACGCGGCCGGGCGTGCCGAGATCGTCTTCCTCACCGTCCCCTTCCGCGCCCAGTCCGAGAACCTCAACAACCTGCGCGAGGCGCTGCGGCCCGGCCAGATCCTGGTCGACTGCACCGTCCCCCTCGCCGCCGCCGTCAGCGGCAAGGCGACCCGCTCGCTCGGCGTCTGGCAGGGCTCCGCCGCCCAACAGGCGCAGGAGATGGTGCCCGAGGGCGTCACCGTCGTCGCCGCCCTGCACACGGTTGGCGCGCCGACCCTCGCCGGCGGCGCCGAGCTGGACGAGGACGTGCTCGTCTGCGGCGACCGCAAGGCCGACAAGGCCCGGGTGGCGCGGCTGATCGAGCTGATTCCCGGCCTGCGAGCGGTCAACGCCGGGCCGCTGGAGATGGCGCGAATCGTCGAGCAGCTCACTCCAATGCTGATCTCGGTCAACAGCCGCTACAAGGCCCACGCCGGGATCAGGCTCACCGGCCTCCCCGACGCCGACCACTGGGCCTAGGAGCGCACCATGAGGGTCGCCCTGCTCGCCGGCGGCAGCGGCGGCGCCAAGCTCGGCGCCGGCATGCAGGAGGAGATCGGCGCCGACCTCGCGGTGATCGCCAACACAGGCGACGACATCGAGATACTCGGAGTCCACGTCTCCCCCGACCCCGACCTCGTCACCTACTGGCTCAGCGGCGAAATCGACGAGGAGCGCGGCTGGGGGCTGCGCGACGACAGCTTCACCGTCTTCGAGCGGCTGGCCAGGCTGGGCGCGCCGGACTGGTTCAGCCTCTCCGACCGCGACCTCGCCGCCTGCCTCTACCGCCGCCAGTTCCTCGACGAGGGCGGGCGGCTCACCGACGCCCAGGCGCAGATCGCCCGCGCGCTCGGGGTCCAGGCACGGGTCCTGCCGATGTGCGACGCGCCGGTGCGGACCAAGGTGACGACGGCCGCCGGCCGGCGCGACCTGCAGGAGTACCTGATCGTCGACGGCGGCCAGCCGCAGGTGCACGGGGTCGAGCTGGAGGGAATCGAGGACGCCGAGCCGACCAAGGAGGTGCTGGACGCGCTGCGCCTTGCGGAGGCGATCGTGATCGGCCCCTCCAATCCGGTGATCAGCATCGGCCCGATCCTCGCGGTGCCCGGCATGCGCGAGGCGATCGCCGCCTCCCCCGCCCCGGTGGTCGCGGTCAGCCCCTTCGTCGCCGGCCAGGTGGTGAAGGGGCCGACCGAGCGCTTCATGCAGGCGCTGGGGCGCCCCTCGACCGCGGCCGGCGTGGCGTCGCTCTACGCGGGGTTGATCGACGCGATGGTGGTCGACGAGGGCGACCCGGATCCGCCGCCGACGCGAGATCCCCACACTTGCCGCGCCGACGCTGATGGAGGGAGCCACCGGCCGCGCTTCGCGTCGCCCGCATCGTCCTCGACTACGCCGCTAGCCTCGCCGAGTCGGGTTGAACGCCACCGCGATCCTCCCGGTCAAGCGCTTCGGCGAGGCCAAGCAGCCGCCTCGCCTCGGGAATCGACGCGGAGCGCCGCGCGGCGCTGGCCGCGGCGATGCTGGAGGACGCCCTGGAGGCGATCGCCGCCGCCCGCACGATCGAGCGCACGATCGTGGTGACGAGCGAGCCGCGCGCCGCCGAGCTGGCGGGCGCGGCGGGCGCGGCGAGGTCGTCTCCGACTTCGCCGACGAGAGCCACTCCGAGGCGGCGCTGGCCGGGATCGCGGCGGCCGAGGCGCGGGCGCGGAGTGCGTGGTGCTCCTCCCCATCGACTGCCCGCTGCTCGACCCACGCGAGCTGGACCGACCTGCTGACCGGGGTTCCGGAGCACTACGTCGGCCATCGTCCCCGACCGCCACGGCACCGGGACGAACGCGTTGGTCCTGGCGCCCCCGAGCGCGATCCGCCCGTCCTTCGGCGAGGGCAGCTGCGCCCGCCACGTCGCCGCGGCCCGCGACGGCAGGCATTCCCTACGGAATCGAGGAGCTGGCCTCGCTCGGCCTCGACCTCGACACTCCGGCCGACGTCGTCGCCCTCACCCGCGAGCTGGAGGCGCAACCCCGGCCGCGCCAGGCGAACCGCGAAGGCGCTTGGGATATGAGCGAGCTGCGCGTGATTCCAGTCGCCGGCCTGCCCGAGGTGACAGAGGGGATGGCGATCGGCGAGCTGATCGCGGCGCGGGCCGAGCTCGCCGGTGGCGACGTCGTCGTCGTCTCGCAGAAGGTCGTCTCCAAGGCCGAGGGCCGCGTCCGCCGGCTCTCCTCGGTGCTGCCGGGCGGGGAGGCGCGCCGCCTCGCCGCTGTCCTCGGCAAGGAGCCGGCGCTGGTCGAGCTGATCCTCGAGGAGAGCAGCGAGGTGCTGCGCGCCGAGCGCGGCGTGCTGATCGTCGAGACGCGCCACGGCTTCGTCTGCGCCAACGCCGGCATCGACAGCTCCAACCTGCCCGAGGCCGGCACGGTCTGCCTGCTGCCCGAGGACCCCGACGCCTCGGCGCGGCGCATCCGCAGCGAGATCCGGGCGGCGGCGGGAGCAACGGTCGCCGTCGTCGTCTCCGACAGCTTCGGCCGCGCCTGGCGCCTCGGTCAGGCCGAGGTGGCGATCGGCTGCGCCGGCCTCGCCCCGCTCGACGACTGGCGCGGCCGGCGCGACGCCGGCGGCCGCGAGCTGGAGGCGACCGTGGTCGCCGTCGCCGACGAGGTCGCGGGGGCGGCCGACCTGGTCCGCGACAAGGCAAGCGGCGTGCCGGCGGCGATCGTCCGCGGCCTCGACCGCTACGTCACCGAGGGCGACGGCCCCGGCGCCGTGGCCCTCCGCCGCCCCCGCGACGAGGACCTCTTCCGCTAACCCCCGCTGACGTCGAGAACCGCGGCGCCGCGGAGGCGGCCGCTGCGAATCGAGTCCAGCGCCAGGTCGGCCTCCTCCAGCGGGTGGACCTCGACCTCGGTCCGGACCGGGACCTGCGGCGCCAGCTCCATGAACTCCTCGCCGTCACGGCGGGTCAGGTTGGCGACCGAGCCCAGCGCCCGCTCGCCCCAGAGGATCTCGTAGGGGAAGGCGGGGATGTCGCTCATGTGGATGCCGGCGCTGATGACCCGCGCACCCTTGGCGCTGGCGCGCAGCGCCGCCGGCATCAGCGCCCCGACCGGGGCGAAGACGATCGCCCCGTCGAGCTGCTCGGGCGCCGGGCCGTCCGAGGAGCCCGCCCACTCGGCGCCCAGCTCGCGGGCGAACGCCTGGGTCTCGTCGTCGCCCTCGCGGGTGAAGGCGAAGACGCGCCGCCCCTGGTGGACCGCCACCTGGCAGAGGATGTGAGCCGAGGCCCCGAAGCCGTAGAGGCCGATCCGCTCGGCGTCGCCGACCAACCGCAGCGCCCGGTAGCCGATCAGCCCGGCGCAGAGCAGCGGCGCGGCCTGCTCGTCCGGGTAGCCCGCGGGGATCGAGAAGCAGAAGCGCTCGTCGGCGACCGCCAGCTCGGCGTAGCCGCCGTCGATGTCATAGCCGGTGAAGCGGGCGCGGTCGCAGAGGTTCTCGCGCCCGCTCGTGCAGTAGCGGCACTCGCCGCAGGTCCAGCCGAGCCAGGGCACGCCGACCCGCTCGCCCGGCCCGAACCGCTCCGCCCCCTCCCCCGCCTCGACCACCGTGCCGACGATCTGGTGCCCCGGGACGAGCGGCAGCTTCGGCTCGGTCAGCTCGCCGTCGACGATGTGGAGGTCGGTGCGGCAGACCCCGCAGGCATGGACCGAGACCAGCACCTGCCCGGCGCCCGGCCGCGGCTCGGGCAGCTCCGCCGCCTGCAGGGGCTCGCGCTGCTTCTCCAGGATCATCGCCCGCATCGGCCAATCATGGCCACCACGGCGGCTCGTCGCTAGTAGGTCTCGACGATCTCGTAGAGGGTGGTGCGCTGGGCGGGGACGCGGCCCGCGGCGCGGGCGGCGGCGATCAGCTGCTCGGGCTCGAGGCGCACCCCGTGCTGGGAGCCGGCCATCCGCGAGATGTTCTCCTCCATCAGGGTGCCGCCGAGGTCGTTGACCCCCCAGCGCAGCGCCTCGGTGGCGGCGTCGAGGCCCATCTTCACCCAGCTCGCCTGCAGGTTGGGGATCGTCTTGCCCAGCGCCAGCCGGAAGGCCGCCGTGTGCTTGAGGTTCTCCGCCGGCCGAGATCTCCTCGATCCCGTGGGTGCGGCCGAGCATCGTGTTGAAGGGGATGAAGCTGAGCGGGACGAACTCGGTGATGCCGCCGGTGCGCTCCTGCAGCGCCCGCACGACGCGCATGTGGCGGGCCAGCTCCCGCGGCTCCTCGATGTGGCCGAACATCACGGTCGAGGTCGAGCGCAGCCCGGCGCGGTGGGAGGCCTCGACGATCTCGACCCAGCGCTCGGCCGGCAGCTTGTTCGGCGAGATCCGCTGGCGCACGCCGTCGTCGAGCACCTCGGCCGCGGTCCCCGGCGTCGACCCCAGCCCGCACTCGAGCAGGTACTCGAAGACCTCGTCGGGCCCCTTCCCCGAGCGCTCGCACATGTAGTGGACCTCCATCGGCGAGTAGGCGTGCAGGTGCAGCTGCGGCGCCACCTCCTTCGCCAGCCGCAGCCACCTGCCGTACTCCTCCAGGGTCAGGTCGGGGTGGATGCCGCCCTGCATGCAGATCTCGGTCGCGCCGAACTCGACCGCGTCGCGCGATCCGCGTCGGCGAAGTCCTCCTCGGAGACCTCGTAGGCGTCGGGCGAGCGCCGCCCCTGCCCGAAGCCGCAGAACGCGCAGCCGACCACGCAGATGTTGGTGAAGTTGATGTTGCGGTTGACGACGAAGGTGACCCGCTCCCCCGCCAGCTCCGCCCGCAGCTCGTCGGCGGCGACCCGCATCTCCTCGATCACCTCCGGCCGCGTCTCGGCGAACAGCGCCGTCAGCTCGTCCTCGCTCAGCTCCTCCCCCTCGCGCCCCTTGGCGATCGCCCGGCCGGCCAGCCCCGGCTCGATCGACTCCTCGCGGCGCCGCCCCGACCCCCGCCGCGGGATGAAGCTCCAGTACTTCAGCTTGATCACGTCGAGGACCCCCTGCTCCATCCACTCGGAGTCCATGTACTGCGGGTAGACGCACAGCCGCTCGCGTCAGCGCATAGCCCTTGGGAGCAAGGCCCTTGCGCACCTCGTGCGGGCTCGGGAAACGCGTGCTCGGGAGAAATGTGGTCGCCGTTGGCCGACAGCCCGCCCAGGTCCGTCGCCCCCGCCTCGACCAACTCCGCCCACCGGTCCGACAGGTTCGGCGGCACCTGAATCCCCACGTCCGGCATCAACCGCCGGCACTCCCGCAACCAGCCGCTTGACGTCGTCGATCGAGACGGGCGTCGCCCACTCGGGCATCGGCAAGACCCTCAGCCGCTGTCCTCCTCGCCGCTCCACCGACTTCGCGCTGCCTCGTCGGCGATCTCGGCTACCTCGCGCGCCGTAGTAGCGCGGATGGGGGACGAAGTTCTGCAGGATCACCTCCTGCAGGTGGCCGTAGCGCTGATGCAGCTTCGCCAGCGCTTCGAGCGAGTCGACCCGCTCCTCCTCGGTCTCCCCGATGCCGACCAGGATGCCGCTGGTGAAGGGGATCTTCAGCTCGCCGGCGGCCTCGATCGTCGCCAGCCGCTTGGCGGGGTGCTTGGTCGGCGAGCCGGCGTGGACGGTCTCCATCAGCCGCTCGGAGACCGACTCCAGCATCAGCCCCTGCGAAGCGGTGACCTCGCGCAGCCGCGCCAGGTCCTCGCGGCTCGAGCACGCCGATGTTCGTGTGGGGCAGGATGCCGCGCTCCAGCGCCCGCTCGCAGGCCCAGACGACGTAGGAGGTGAAGTCCTCGTGGCCCCACTCCGCAAGACGGGCGGCCACCTCCGGGTTGACCTCGGGCCGCTCGCCGGTGAGGACCAGCAGCTCCTTGGAGTTGCGCCGCAGCGCCTCGTCCAGCCGCCGTTCGACCTCCTCGGGCGGGTGGATGTGGGCGCGGTGCGTGGCGAACGCGCAGTACTTGCAGTAGCACTGGCAGGTGCGCGAGAGGGAGAGCGTGTAGTTCCGCGAGAAGGTGACCCGGCGCACGCCGCTCAAGCTACTGAAACCGCCGGGCCGGCTGGGCCCGGCGGTTCAGGCAGGTCGAGTCAGTCGGAGGACTCGGGCTTCGGCGCGAGCGGCTCTGGCTTCTTCGGAGCCGAAGCCGGCTTGACCCGCTCGGGCGGCTCCGTCGGGGCCGGGCCACCGGGCTCGAGCACGAACTTGAACACGGCTGCGGCGAGCAGGGAGCCGACGATCGGGCCCACCAGGTAGGGCCAGACGCCGCCCCAGGTGTTGCCGACCAGCGCCGGGCCGAACCAGCGAGCCGGGTTGAAGGAGCCGCCGTCCAGCGGTCCCCCGACCATGATCAGGAAGGCCAGCGTCGTGCCGATCGCAAGCGGCGCCCAGTCCTTGACGCTCTTCTTCGAGTAGACGGCGGCGAGGATGACGAGGACGAGACAGAAGGTGCCGACCGCCTCGACGACCGAGCCGGCGAAGTTGCCGCTCAACAGGCCGCTGACCTGCGCGGCGCCGTAATGAGTGGCGCGCCCCTCGTCGAGCAGCAGCCCCTTGGTCAGCAGGGCGCCGAGGACGGCGCCGGAGAGCTGGGCGAGCATGTAGATCGCCGCGTCGATCGGGTTGATCCGCCGCAACACAGCCGCCGCCAGGGTCACCGCCGGGTTGAAGTGTCCGCCGCTGACCACGCCGAACATCACGATCACGCCGAAGAGGGCGAACCCCTGCGCCAGGCCGACGACGGCGAAGTCGGAGCCGAACTGCGCCTGGCTCCCGGTGGCGACGAACAGCACGATCACAGACGTGATGAAGAAGACCAGCAAGAAGGTGCCGATCAACTCAGCAAGGTATGCCGCGAGTCCTCGTTCCTGCACTTCTCTCCTCCTACTAGATCCCGGGATCGGTTAGCGGCGGCAGTCTATCCCCCAATGCACCTGGCGTGTGGACGCCGCGGGGAGGGAGGCCTGCGGGCGGGCAGGTGTGTCCGTTCTCGCCTCCCTCCCCACAGCGCCCCGGGCTGGATTCATCGGCGATTGACGAAGAGGGCACTTACGGCCGGTTCGTGTCGAAGCAGGCCGTGCGCCACGTCCCAGCGCGCCCAGCGACGCAGCACCGCGTAGTCGAAGGGGGCCGGATGGAGGATCGGGAGGAGGGCCTTCAGCTGAGCCCGCTGGTCGGCGCGGTCGAGGCCCGGCACCGAGGCGAGGAGGTCGCCCAGGGCCTGGGAGGGGTGACGGACCGCGAGCTCGTAGCCGCGGGTCGTCGCGGCGACCACCGCGTCGACCAGCTTCGGGTCCCGCTCCAGGGTGCGGCGGGAGGTGGCGAGGATCAGCTCCGGGTAGGGCGGGGCGCCGTAGCGGTCGACCTTGAAGATGCGGATCGGGACGCCCTGGCGCCGCAGCGCCACGCCCTCGGCGTTCCAGAACCCGGTCGCCGCGTCGACCCTGCCGGCGGCCAGCGAGGGGACCGCGTTGAAGCCGATCGTGACTCGCCCCACCTTGGTTGGGTCACCGCCGTCGGCGCTCACCTCGGAGTCGACCACCGCTTCGTCGGAGGGCAGCCCGGTGACCCCCACCGTGCGGCCCTGGAGGTCGCGCGGGCGGCGCACCGGGCCGTCGCCGCGCGCGATCACAGCGGCGAGCGGGCGCTGCGCGATCGCCATCGCGCCGACCAGGTCGAACCCGCGCTCCCGCGCGATCCCCAGGTCATGGATGTCGAGGATGGCGAAATCGGCGCGGCCGGCCTGCAGCAGCTTCGGCGCGTCGGTCGATTCGCCCGGCTGGCGGATCGCGAGGTCGACGCCCGCGTCGCGGTAGAAGCCCCGCCGCTGCGCCGCATAGATGCCGGAGTGGACGGCGTTGGGAGTGAAGTCGAGCACCAGCGTCGCGCCCTCTGGCGCGCCCGGTTCAGCGCCGCTCCCCCCGCAGCCGGCGCCGCCGGCGAGCAGGAGGGCGGCCGCCAGCAGCGCGACGACTCGACCCATGTGGCCGGCAGCATATGCGGCTAGGCTTACGCCGATGAGCCTCGCCGACGACTTCCAGCGCGTCCTCGACTCGATGCCGCCGGACTGGACCGACCTCGAGCTCGACCTGCGGATCGACGACGAGAGCCGTTACGTCGACACCGCGGTGGCGCTGAGCCAGGTCAACGCCCGTCCGTATGACGAATTCGAGTGGCAGTGGCGGCTGCTCGTCGCCCACAGCTTCGGCCATGCGGCCGCGGCTCCCACTGTCAAGGGAGTGCTGGCGCGGCTCGACGAAGACGGGGTTACGGGAGAGATCGCGCTGCGCGAGGTGCGCGAGGGCCGCGCCGAGGTCGTGCAGATGTGGGGCCGCCCCGAGAGCGTCCGCGAAGAGTTCCGCCAGCGCCGCTCGCTCTAGGGCGCTGGTGGCCCGCGTCCTGGCCGTCGTCCCCGACCTGCTGCTGGCCAGCAGGGTCGAGGAGAGCCTTGCCGCCGCCGGCCACGACGTCTCCGTCCAGCCGGCGCTCCCCGATCCGGCGCAGGCCGACGCCATCGTCTGCGACCTCGAGGCCGTCGACCCCGCCGAGATCGCCGCCACCGGCCTCCCCTCGCTCGGCTTCCACTCCCACCTCGACGTCGAGACGAAGGCCCGCGCCCAGAAGGCAGGCGTCGCCGTGGTGGTCCCCCGCTCGCGCATGTCCCGCGAACTCCCCCAGCTGATCGACAGGCTCCTGGCCCGAAGCTAGCCGAAGAACACCTGGTACAGGAGGAAGGCGTTGAGGGCGATGATCAGCCCGGCGATGGTCCCGGCGAGCGCGGTCAGCCAGCGCGGGTTCGCCAGCGAGCCCATCACCTTGGGCCTCGCCGCCAGCATCAGCAGCGGCACCAGCGCGAACGGGATGCCGAAGGAGAGGACGACCTGGCTGCCGACCAGCGCGTCGGTCGGGTCGAGCCCGATCGCGAGCACGAACAGCGCCGGCGCCAGGGTCACCGCGCGGCGGACGAAGATCGGGATGCGGCGCTGGATGAAGCCCTGCATCACCACCTGCCCCGCCATCGTCCCGACCGAGGAGGAGGCGAAGCCGGAGGCCAGCAGGGCGACGCCGAAGATCGTCGCCGCGTTGACGGAGACGAGCGAGCGCAGGGCGTTGTAGGCGCCGTCGATCGAGTCGACGCCGGTCAGGCCGCTGCTGTGGAACAGCGCCGCGGCGACGACCATCATCGAGAGGTTGACCAGCCCCGCCAGCGAGAGGGCGATCACCACGTCGACCTTCTCGAAGCCGAGGATCCGCCGCCGCTCGTCCTCGTTGCGGCCGACGATCCGCTTCTGCGTCAGGGCGGAGTGCAGGTAGACCACGTGCGGCATCACCGTCGCGCCGATGATCCCGGTGGCGAGCAGGATGCTCTCGACGCCGGCGAAGCCGGGGACGAAGAGGTGGCGGGCGATTTCACCCCCATCGGGGCTGGAGTCGAACAGCTCGACGACGAAGGAGAGGACGACGACGCCGACCAGCGCGGTGATCCCCGCCTCCAGCCGCCGGTACCCCATCTGCTGCAGGCCGAGGATGGCGAAGGCGCCGACGCCGGCGAGGATCCCGGCGGGCAGGAGCGGGATGCCGAAGAGCAGGTTGAGGCCGAGCGCGGCGCCGACCACCTCGGCGATGTCGGTCGCCATCGCGACCGCCTCCGCCTGCAGCCAGAGCCCGATCGACGTCCGCCGCGAGAAGGTCTCCCGGCACAGCTCCGCCAGGTTCTTGCCGGTCGCGATGCCCAGCTTCGCCGACTGGGTCTGGACCAGCATCGCGATCAGGTTGGCGGCGAGGACCACCCACAGCAGCAGGTAGCCGAACTTGGCGCCGCCGGCGACGTTGGTGGCGAAGTTGCCCGGGTCGATGTAGGCGACGGCGGCGACGAAGGCGGGGCCGAGGAAGGGCCAGACCCTGCCGATGCCGCGGGCGTGGCCGTCCAGCGAGCGCCGCGCGGCGGCGGCGACGGCGGCCTCGCCGGGGAGCACGTCCTCGACGGTTGCCTCGGTCGGCGCGAGCGGCGGAGGCGGCGGCTTCATCGGCTCAGCTGCGCGCGCCCTCGCCGGCGGGCGGGCGCAGGTCGGGGCCGGGGATCGGCGTACCGTGCGGATCGTGGCTCGGCTCGCCGAGCTTGGCGGCGATCAGCTGCTCGAGCTCCTCGGAGATGTAGTGCTCGAGCACCTCGGCCTCCTCGTGCACGCGGTCGCTGGGCATCCCCAGCGCCTCGGAGAGGTAGGCCTCGATCAGACGGTGATGGCGGATCACCTCCAGCGCC
This sequence comes from uncultured Solirubrobacterales bacterium, assembly GCA_963749605.1. Classification (GTDB taxonomy): domain Bacteria; phylum Actinomycetota; class Thermoleophilia; order Solirubrobacterales; family 70-9; genus CAVVNN01. The sequence continues at coordinate 447,397 of CAVVNN010000002.1, forward strand.
ACCTTCTCCCCCGCCGCGGTCAGCGTGGCCCCCTTGTAGGGCCGGTACTCGACCAGTCCCAGCCCGTCGAGCCGCTGCAGCATCGAGGTCGCGGTCGCCGGCGTCACATCGAGCCGCTCGGCGACCTCGCCATTGAGGACCGGCCCCTCGTGCTCCTGGGAGAGCGAGTAGATCGCCTTCGCGTAGTCCTCTATGGCCTGAGATGATTTCGACACGTCTAAATCTGATTTTGACAGATCTAAACGACGCCGCGCCGAGCAGGCGCCGGAGGCTAGGAAGCGCCCCTGGCGTTGCCTCCGCCGCCGGCGATCAGCTCGGCCATCTTGAGCAGGCCGAGAAGACCGTGGGGGCTCGAGGTGTTCGGCCGCACGCGCACTTCCGAGCCGCCCTCTCCCCGCACCTCGACGATCGTGCAGATGTCGCCGATCTCGTAGTTACCGTCCTTTTCGCCGAAGGCCTCCTCGATCGCCTCCATCTGTTCGGCCATGTGCGTTCCGACTTTGCTCTGATCGACCGCCATCCGTACTCGCCTCCTTGGAGATGGAAAATGAGAGCCGAATCTACGCTGCGCCGGGAGGCGGCGCGCGCCGCTTTCTAAACTCGATCCGTGGCCGATGCGGTGACAGTCGAGCTTGACGCCCAGTACCGGCAGCTGCGCGAGGAGTGCGGGCTGCTGGACCGCTCCGGCAGGGGCAAGCTCATCGTGAGCGGCGCCGAGGCGGCCGAGTACCTGCAGGGCCAGCTCACCAGCGACGTCGAGGCGCTCGAACCGGGGGAAGGCCAATACGCGGCGCTGCTGGATCGCAAGGGCCACATCCAGGCGGACATGCGGGTGCTGAGGCAGCCCGCGGCCGGGGAGCTTTGGATCGACACCGAGCCCGAGGGCCTGGAGCCGGCCCGCAGGCATCTGCAGACTTACAAGATCGGCCGCCAGGTCGAGCTGGCCGACGTCACCGCGGAGCGGGCGATCCTCTCGCTGATCGGGCCGCGCGCCGTCGAGATCGCCCAGCATGGCGCCGCGCTGCCGGAGCACGCCTGCGAGCCGGCGTCGATCGAGGGGGTCGACTGCCTCGCGGTGGGAACCGCGGGTGGGGTCGACCTGATAGCCGCGGCGGCCGACGCTGGGCGCCTGCGCGCGGCCCTGCTCGGCGCCGGCGCGGTCGAGGTCGGCGCCGAGGCGGTCGAGATTCTCCGCATCGAGGCCGGCACGCCCCGCTTCGGCGCCGAGATGGGCGCCGAGACGATGCCGGCCGAGGCCGGCATCGTCGAGTCCGCCGTCAGCTTCGCCAAGGGCTGCTACATCGGGCAGGAGACCGTCGCCCGCCTCCACTACAAGGGCAGGCCTAACCGCAATCTGCGCGGGCTGCGGCTCAGCGCCCCGGCGGCGGCCGGCGCCATCCTGCGCCTCGGCGAGAAGGAGGTCGGCAGGGTCGGCTCCGCCTGCGTCTCCCCCGCCCTCGGCCCGATCGCGCTGGCGATCGTCCGCCGCGAGGCCGGGCCCGGCGACGAGCTGGCCGTAGGTGAAGATGGCGTTACGGCGCGCGTGGTCGACTTGCCGTTCGGTTAGATTCCGCCGCGATGGGTCGTTGCAGAGGCAGGCGAGTGTTCGCGGCGCCGCGCGCGCCCGGGCTGGCGCTGGCCGGCGTCGCCGGGGCGCTGGCCCTCGGCGCGGCGGGCTGCGGCGTTCAGGGGCACGCCAACGACCCCCGCCCGCAGGTGGCGACGCGGGTCAGCGTCACGGTCACCACCAAGAAGGTGACCGTCCAGCCTGAAGCGATCGGCCGCGGCCCCGAAAAAACACAGCAGATCCCGCAGAACTACCACGCCGCCCAGCCCCCGATCCGGACGAACAAGCCGCTCACCGTCGTCTTCGTCGCCGCCAACCTCACCGACTTCCCCACCCACCTGGAAATCCACGGGCCGAAGAGCTCCACCTCCGGCCCGCTCGCGGCCAACGGCGGCGGCACGCTCCAGGTCGACCTGCCCACCGGCGCCTACACGCTCAGCGCCGCCGACATCCCCCGCGCCCGCCCGGCAAAGCTCGCGATCGGCCCCTACCGGGCGTCCTCGAAAAACGACGTCCTGCTGCCCTAGCCCTAACTCTGGCTGTCGGCTTGGCCGACCAGGGACTCGATCCGCTCCAGCTTGACGCGAACGATCTCTACCAACCCGTCGAGTCCAGTCCTCACCTTGTCCGCGCTGGTTGTGATCCCGGTTATGTTCGCGCGAATCGCCTGAGCCTGCTTCAGTGCGGAAACCGCTTCTTCGGCGGTATCCCTGACCGCGGCCGCGTCGACATTGAGCTCGGCATCCCGCGCCATCAGCGTACGAGCCGCCGCCAGTCGGTAGGCCACCTCGAGCGCAATTCCCGACGGGTCCTCTCGATCCACCGCGACGACCATCTTGTTGCCCTCGTACTCGGTCAGCGGGCTACTTCCTTTCGGAACACGGTCGCCGCCTGCCACAACGAGGATCGCGTAGGAGGCGGCGCGGGAGACCATCCCCTCGTTCAGCTCGTTCCAAAGCCGGTGTTTGGACAGCTTCCTGTCCTTCGTCTCGAACAGGAGGCGGCCGGCGGATTGCCCGTCGGCGCCGCCCAGCTCCACCAACAGGTCGCCCTTCCTCCCCCCGCCCTCGGCAATGCTCGTACCGGTGTGAGAAACCGCATCGCCGCGGACGGAGGCGATCTGCACGACTGCCTCGTACACCAGCTCCTCGAAGGTCAAGCCCTTGCGAGTGCCGACCTCTTCGACCTTGGCAACCCGCCGGTCTGCATTTCCACGCTCCTTCAGCTCGACGACCTCTTTGGTCAGCTCCTCGATGCGTTTGCGGTTCTCCACCCCGTCGAGCTGGTGGGCCTCGCGCGACTCCCTCAGTGCCAGCACCACGCTCTGTTTGAAGTCGGCGAGCGGGTTGCTCCCGTCCTCGGCCGAGAACTGCCGGCTCAGCGACTCCCGCTGGGCCTCGGTGGCGCGGTCGAGCATCTCCTTGATCTGATGCTGAACCGTGCCCGTCCGGTCCCCCCCGAAGCTCTTCGCGATCTCCTCGGCGAGCTGGTCGTTGCCGGATTCCACGACCTTGCCCAGCCGATCGGCGAGATCGCCGGCGTGACGGGTGAACTCGGCCTTCACGTAGTCGACCTCGGCCGCCGTACCCTCCCGCTCGAGCACCCTCACCCCAACCTCGATTGCGTCCCGGACCGTGGCGATGGGCTCGCAGCCGCTGTTGGCTCGCTCGCGCACGACGCGGGCGGCGCGCTCGTCCTCGATCACCAGCTCTTCGATCACAAGCCGGTCGTCGATGACCCGGACCGAGCCGGAGTCATTGCGTTTGGGAATCTCTGAAGCCTCCATCGGCAACCAACGAAAATAGCCTCGTCGCCGGACGGAAACTCGACGCGGGGCGTTGATCTAGGATTGCGCGGCCCGCCAGCAAACCGATCCGCGGAGGACCACTTGGCAGTCGACACCAGCACAGTCTCGAAGTTGGACGTGGAGCCCGGAACCCTGCCCGGGACGATGGCCGCCTGGGTGATCCGCCAGGAGCGCGAGGGCGAGCCCAAGGACGCCTTCCAGCTCGAGCAGATCGAGGTCCCCGAGCCCGGCGCCTTCGAGGTGATCGTCCGCGTGATGGCGGCCGGCGTCAACTTCAACAACGTCTGGGCGGCGCTGGGCAAGCCGGTCTCGGTCTTCGGCTACGGCGACCATCCCGAGTACGGCCACCACATCGGCGGCTCCGACGCATCCGGCGTCGTCTGGAAGGTCGGCGAGGGAGTCACCCGCTGGCAGCCCGGCGACGAGGTCGTCGTCCACTGCAACCAGGCCTCCTACGAGGACGTCGAGGTGCACGGGCTCGACCCGCTCGCGGCCCCGAGCCAGAAGATCTGGGGCTACGAGACCACCTGGGGCTCCTTCGCCCAGTTCACCAAGGTCCAGGCGCAGCAGCTCCTCCCCCGCCCCCAGAACCTCAGCTGGGCCGAGTCCTCCGCCTACGGCCTCACCTACTTCACCGCCTACCGGATGCTGATCGACCAGTGCAAGCTGCAGGCCGGCCACAACGTCCTTATATGGGGAGCCGCCGGCGGCCTCGGCGTCTTCGCCACCCAGCTCTGCGCGGCGGCGGGCGCCAACGCGGTCGGCGTCGTCTCCTCCGATGAGAAGGGAGAGCTGGTGAAGCAGCTCGGCGCCGTCGACTACATCAACCGGCGCGAGTTCGGCGAGATGATGAGGACGCCGGAGAACCTCGCCGACAAGGCCGCCGACAAGGAGCGCTTCAAGGCCTCCCGCGGCTTCGCCAAGCGGGTCAAGGAGATCCTCGGCGACGCCCCCGACATCGTCTTCGAGCACGTCGGCCAGGCCACCTTCCCGACCTCGGTCTTCGTCGTCAAGCCGTTCGGCAAGGTCGTCATCTGCGGCGCCACCTCCGGCTTCCAGCTCGACTTCGACGTCCGCTACCTGTGGATGCGCCAGAAGCAGATCCTCGGCTCGCACTTCGCCAACGCCTACGAGTGCATGCGCGCCAACCAGCTGATGGCGGAGGGCAAGATTCGCCCGGTGCTGTGGCGGACGATGGGCTTCGAGGGCGTCCCGGAGGCGCACCAGCTGCTGCACGAAAACAAGCACCTCGGCAAGATCTCGATCCTGGTCGGGGCCGAGTCCGAGGACGAAGGCAAGGTCGACGACGGCCCCGGAGCGATCCGGGCGGAGGTGGGAGCATGAGCGAGGTCTGCGTACTGGATTGGCACATCGCCCCCTTCCGGGCGGACCGCTGGCTCGACCTCTGGGAACCGGCGGCGGCGCGGATGCCCGCCTTCGGCGCCCGCAGCTGGTCGCTGACCCGTTCGATCGACGACCCCCTCTCCTTCCAACAGACCTCGGCCTGGGAGAACCGCGCCGACTTCGAGCGCTACTGGTTCTCGCCCGAGATCGAGGCGGCCCGCGCCAGCGCCATCGACCTCTACGCCCTCCCCATCCTCCCCACCTGGCACACCGTCGTAGCCGCCGAATAGCGCACGCCGCCGCTGCAACGTTTTCTGGTGCTATGGCATAGGAAATGCGTTGCACCGGGCCTCGACGGCCCTTAAGCCCGCTCGAGCGGGGCCATCGTCAGGCCCGCCGCCTCGAGCTGCTCCCAGTAGTGCTCGGCCGGCTCGCGCGGGCCGGTCCAGACGATCGCCTGGCCGCTGTTGTGGATCTGGTCGGCGATCTTGTGGCCCTGGGCGAGGCTGACCCCGGGGAGTACGCCGGCCAGCGTCTGGGCGACGTGGTCGAATGTGTTGTGGTTGTCGTTGCGGACGATCACGCGCCAGCTGCCGCCCAGGCCCGAGCCCGGGCCGGCGTTGCGAGGCCGCTCGACGGTCGTCGTTGACATCGCCGTGATTATGCAGCTGTGAGCCGGCCACAGGACAAGCGCTTCCCCTACCTGCCGGGAATCGACGCCCTGCGGGCCCTGGCGGTGCTCGCGGTCTTCCTCTACCACGCCGGGGTCGGCTGGATGCCGGGCGGGTTCCTCGGCGTCGACGTCTTCTTCGTCATCAGCGGCTACCTGATCACCTCGCTGCTGCTCGGCGAGTACCGCCGCGGCGGCCACATCCGGCTCGGCCAGTTCTGGCTGCGGCGGGCGCGGCGGCTGCTGCCGGCGGTCGGGGTCTTCATCGCGGTGACGATGGTCGCCGCGGCGATCCTCGAGCCCGGCCGGATGGACCAGCTGCGCGGCGACGCGATCGCCTCGCTCCTCTACTTCGCCAACTGGCACTTCATCCTCGGCCACCAGTCCTACTTCGAACAGTTCCAAACGCCGTCGCTGTTCCGCCACCTCTGGTCGCTCTCGGTCGAGGAGCAGTTCTACCTCTTCTGGCCGCTTGTCTTCGCCGCCGGGATGACGCTGTTCGGCCGCCGGCGCCTGCTCGCCGGCGTCCTCGCCGGGGCGCTCGGCTCGGTCGCGCTCGCCTGGGTCCTCTTCCACCCCGGCGCCGACGCCTCGCGCGTCTACTACGGCACCGACACCCACGCGGTCGGCCTGCTGGCGGGAGTCGCCCTGGCGCTGGTCTGGAGCCCGCTGGAGCTGCGCGGGCGGCGGGTGGGCCCGCTCGTCGGCCCGCTGCTCGACGCGGTCGGGGTCCTCGCGCTCGGCTACGTCGTGCTCAGCTTCGTCCACGTCCACGACTACGACCTCGCCCTCTACCACGGCGGCTACCTCTGGCTGGCGCTGTTCACGGCGATCCTGCTCGCCTGCGTCGCCCACCCCGCCGCGCGGCTCGGCCGCCTGCTCGGCCAGCCGCCGCTGCTGTGGCTCGGCCTGCGCAGCTACAGCTTCTACCTCTGGCACTGGCCGGTGCTGGCGCTGACCCGGCCGGGGGTCGACGTCTCGCTTCCCCGCGGGGTCCTGATCCCCCTCCAGCTGGCGGCGGTCCTCGCCCTCGCCGACCTCTCCTACCGCTTCGTCGAGCTGCCCTTCAGCGGCAAGGCGAAGATGCCCGCCCTGCCCGACGGCTGGCTCCGCTACGGCCGCCCGGCGCTGGCGGTGGGCGTGGTGGCGGTGGTGCTGGCGGTCGGCTGGAGCGGGATCGCCGGCAGCGGCAGCCAGCAGCCGGGCGTGGCGGCGGCGTCGACCGCGGAATTCGCCAGGGTGACGGCCGGCAAGCTGCCTCCTCCCCGCCCCGGCGCAGCCGCGCGCCGGCGCCCGCCCCGGATCATCGCGATCGGCGACTCGGTGATGGTCGGCGCCAAGGCGCCGCTCGCGGCCCACCTCGGCCCCCGCTTCTCGATGAACGCCAAGGTGGACCGCCAGGCGCCCGAATTCGTCGCGATCGCGCGCCGGCTCAAGGCCCATGGCCGCCACCCCGCCGCCCTGATCGTCCAGATGGGCAATAACGGCCCCCTCTACGGCGACGAAATGCAGGCGCTGGAGAAGGCCACCTCGAACGTCGGCGAGCTCTTCCTGATCAACGACCACGCGCCGGTCAGCTGGCAGGACGAGTCGAACCACGCCCTCGCCCAAGCCGCCAAGACCTGGCCGCACACGACGCTGATCGACTGGCACTCGGCGGCCACATCCCGCCACGGCCTCACCTGGGACGACATCCACCTCACCCCCGCCGGCGCCGGCGTCTACGCCCGCCTCATCGCCGCCGCCGTCCACGCAGAGCTGCGCGGCAGCCCGGGCCCCCACGGCAGCGTCGGACCACGCCGGACGGAAAGATAGGAACCGTGGCCGTGCAACGCATCGTCAACGTGGCGCTCGGCGGGTTCAGCTTCGACTCGCTGGGCGGCGCCGCAACCCGGCGGCCGCCGACGATCGCCGCCTCGCTGATGCAGGCCATCCGCTACTACCTCACTGACCGCGACTCGTCCCGCCTTGGCTGGCGCTGCCCCAGCTTCGAGGGCGTCGAGCAGGTCGGCGGCATGGTGGAGATGGAGCTCAGCGTCGACGGCGCCGTCTGGAGCTCCCTCTCCCAGGAGGCGCGGCGGCAGGGAGTCTCCACCGACCGCCTCCTCCAACACGCCGCCCTCTACTTCGCGGCGGAGCGTGACAGCGGCCGCCTCACCCAGCGCATAGCCGAAGACTTCGGCGCCCCCCAGCTCGAACGCACGTAGCGCCCTTTGGGAGGGAACTGCATCAAGTTTGCCCCCTGGCAGGGGGAAAACTTGATGCACCTCGCCGGATCCCTGGCGGTCGGGCCGCTCGGCGCGGCTGGCGGTCAGGCGGTCAGGCGGTCAGGCGGTCAGGCGGTTGCGACTATGGGCGCTGCGCCGAGGTCCTGCAGGGCGGACTTGAGGGTGCGGCGGCCGCGATGGTGGAGGCCGTGGACCGAGCTCTCGGTCTTGCCCAGCGTGGCCGCGATCTCGGTCGGCGAGAGGCCGACGATGTGGCGCAGGACCAAAACCTCGCGCTGGTCTTCGGGAAGTCGCTCGAGCGCCTGTCGCAGGTCCCGGCCCCGTTCGGAGGCGACCTGGCTGCGGCCGTCGTCTTCGAGCCGGACCTCCTCGCACGGCGTCGCCCGGCGGGCCCGCATCTGGTCGAGGGCCGCGTTGCGGGCGACGCGCAGGATCCAGGCCGTGAAGGGGACCTCGCGCTGCTCGTATTTCTTGATCGCGGTCATCAGCTTGGCGAAGACGTTCTGGGTGATGTCCTCGGCCTCGTGGTGGTCGTGGACGAAGCTGCGGACGTAGCGAAGGACGTCGTCGGCGTAGCGGACGTAGAGGAAGTGGATCGCTTCCATGTCGCCCTTCTGGGCGCGCGAGACCGCCGCCATCACCAGCCGGCTGTCGGCTCGATCCCGATCGCCGCTGGCCCCCCTCGTCTTTTTCCCGTCAAGCTCTGGCGGCTGACTGGTCATTCCCTGCGCCTGCCTCTCGATCTACTTCGCCGCAAAATGCGACGTCTGGAGAACTCTTCGATTCCCCAGACCAATCCAAGCTGGCCAAGAGACTCACGATCGTTGGCCGATTTGTCAATGCCGAAAATTCGTCCAGATTTCATCTCCCGCCTCAAGGATGGACGTGATCGGATGGAACTTTGGGGTGAGGCAGCAAGGTGGAACTTTGGAGGCATTCCCATTGAAGCGGGAAATCCGCGAGGCTCAGGAGAGTTCCTTGGAGGCAATCGTGAAGGTGTCGATCGGAACATTCGTCCGCTCCAGTTTCGAGGCTCGTTTCGGCTCGGATGTTGCGAAGTCGTTGCGCGAGGCCTGCATTCACTACGCCCGCCGCCTGCGCTCCGCCCGCAAGCCGCGGACGGCGCCCAACCTCTACCGCGGGCTCGAGACCGCCAACCGCTCCGCGCAGGTGGTCGAGTTCGCCCTCCACGCGCGGATCCGCGACCAGCTCGAGGAGGAGGCCCTGCGCCAACACGTCTCGATGGACGAGCTCCTCCGCCACGCCGCGCTGGTCTACCTCGCCGACCTCGACGCCACGCCCGCGTAGCCGGCCGTCCCCGCCCGTCCCCGCCGTCGAGTAGCTGCGCCGCCCGCCTCTCCGTCTCCGCCCCCGGCGGGCCGACGAATTATCGGTAGGGCCGAAATTCGGCGTTGGATACGATTCCGGTGCGGGTCAGGGCGCCACTTTGACGCAGGCAAAAGTGACGCAGGAGAGAGAAGGAGGACCCGTGAAGACCATCCGCCTGAGCAAATTCGCCTTCGAAGCGGTTGCGGGCGATGAGGGGGCGGACCCCAAGCACGTCCCGGCAAGGATGCGCCGAGCCGTCCGCCTCTACCTCAACGACCGCGACTCGGGGCGGCCGGGCTGGCCCTTTCCCCCTTTCCTTCGTGATCGGGAAGCGGCCGGCGACCTGGTGCTGGAGCTGAACATCGACGAGGAGCTGTGGAGCTCGCTCGAGCATGAGGCCGAGCGGCAGGAAGTCTCGATGCCGCAGATGGTCGAACACGTCGCGCTCTACTTCGCCGCGGAGGTGAACTCCGGGCGCGCCGCCGCCCGCATCCTCGACGGCCTCGACTACGCGGCCGAGGAGGAGCCAGCCTAGGGCCTCCGCCACCCTCCCCCACCCCCATGTTCCAGATGTCGTCAGCTTTGCGTTTGGTTGAACCAGACGCCAATCGGATGACGGTTCCTCCAGCCCCGCTTGTCCAGGAGCCGCTGGCGCGGGCAGGCGCTGTTCGTTAGGTTGCGCCTCTGATGCGGGCGCGCGCCGACCGACCGTTGGGCATCGCGCCGGCGACGGTGCTCGATTACCGCGAGCTCGCCCGGCGCCGGCTCCCCCGCCAGCTGTTCGACTACATCGACGGCGGCGCGTACGAGGAGAGCACGATGCGCGCCAACACGGCCGACCTCGAGCGGCTGCTGCTGCGCCAGGTCGTGATGCGCGACGTCTCCCAGCGCGACCCGGCGGTGGAGGTGCTGGGCCAGCGCCTCGCTCTCCCGGTCGTCCTTGCGCCGGTGGGCCTGGCCGGGATGTTTGCGCGCCGCGCCGAGGTGCAGGCCGCGCTTGCCGCGCAGGCGGCGGGGGTGCCGTTCGTCGAGTCGACCGTCTCGATCTGCAGCGTCGAGGAGGTGGCGCGCTCCACCTCGAGCCCGCCCTGGTTCCAGCTCTACGTGATGCGCGACCGCGGCTACGCCGAGCAGCTGATGGCCCGGGCGCGAGCGGCCGAGTGCCCGGTGCTGGTGCTCACCGTCGACCTGGCGGTCGTCGGCGCCCGCCACCGCGACACGCGAAACGCGGTGGTCGGCGACGGCCTCTCCGCCGCCGGCAAGGTCCGCCGCGCACTTGACCTGGTCTCCCACCCCCGCTGGATCCGCAGCGTGGCGATGGCCGGCAAACCGCTCACCTTCGGCAACTTGGAGGACGCGGTTCCGGGCGCGCGCAGCCCGGCCGCGTTCCGCAGTTGGGTCGACGCCCAGTTCGACCCCAGCGTCACCTGGGATGACATCGCCTGGGTGCGCGAGAACTGGGACGGCCGCCTCCTGGTGAAGGGAGTGCTCGACCCGGCGGACGCTCGCCGTGCGGCCGAGATCGGCGTCGATGGCGTGGTCGTGTCGAACCACGGTGGGCGCCAGCTCGATTCGGTGCCCTCGACGGTGCGCGTGCTGCCGGAGATAGTCGACGCGGTCGGAGGGCAGGTCGAGGTGCTCGTCGACGGCGGCGTGCGCACCGGGCTCGACGTGTTCAAGATGATCGCGCTGGGCGCGAACGCGGTGCTGATCGGGCGCGCCTGGGCGTGGGCGGTCGCGGCGCGCGGCGAAGCGGGTGTGCGCCACGTCCTCGACGTCCTCGAGGCCGATCTCGACGTCGCACTGGCCCTCACCGGCCACATCTCGTTCGCCGAGGTCGACCGCTCCGCGCTCTACGACATACCTACGCAGGCCCCCTCGACGCGCTCGCGTCCCTGAGGTCTCGCCACCTCCCCCCTCCCAGCCGTTGCTGCCTTGCGGTTAGTTGAACCGGGCCGCGCGCCGCCGCGCTGACGACTTTTTCCCTGCCAGGACCGGGTAAATGTCGCCAACGCCGCCGAACGGTGAAAAGCAGGCGGAGGTTTAGGCGGGAGGAGGGGCTACGACCGGGGCGGCGCCTTGCTGGGCGAGGTTCGCCTGCAGGCTGCGGCGGCCGCGGTGGTGGAGGCCGTGGACGGAGCTCTCGGTCTTGTCGAGGGCGTCGGCGATCTCCAGCGGCGAGAGGCCGACGATGTGGCGCAGGACGAGCACCTCGCGCTGCTCGTCGGGCAGCTGCTCGAGGGCGTGGCGCAGGGCGTGGCCGCGCTCGCGGCGGGTCTCCGCGCTGCCGTCGTCGGCCACCCTCACCTCCTCAGTGGGGATCGCCCGCCTCGCCCGCATCTGGTCGAGGGCCGCGTTGCGGGCGACGCGCAGGATCCAGGCCGTGAAGGGGACCTCGCGCTGCTCGTACTTCTTGATCGAGCCGATCAGCTTGGCGAAGACGTTCTGGGTGATGTCCTCGGCCTCGTGGTAATCGTGGACGAAGCTGTTGACGTAGCGGAGGACGTCGTCGGCGAAGCGGACGTAGAGGAAGTGCAGGCCCTCGGAGTCGCCCGCCTTCGCCCGCTCCACGGCCTGCTGGACCAGCCGGCTCTCGCCGCTTGGCGACTCCGGCTGGCGACTGGACCTACTGCTCCCCACGTCTGCTCATTCCACCTGTCGGGATTGGCGCCTCAGGAAAAGACAAACGAAATTGCCCAAAATGCGGAATCGAAGAAAATTCTCACCGCTCTTAAGGCAACGAGCAGTAAGGATTAGGAGTTGGCGCGGAATTTGTCAATGCCAAATATTCGTCCTAATTTCCTGCTTGTGCTCAAGTCGCTGCAAATGCACAGCAATTGCACAGGTGTTAAGGCTGAATTTAGGAGGGTTTCAGCACCAGGGCGGAAATCTTGAGCAACTTCGGGGGGTTATAGGACGAGGCAGGTGATGAGAGTCGCGCTCGGCACATTCGCTCGCTCGGGAATCGAAGCCCGCCTGGGGTCCGACCTTGCCGTGGGGGTGCAGGCGGCCCTGCTGCACTACACCCGCCGCCTCGCATCCGGCTGGGCGCCGCCGGACCTCCCCCGCTTCCTGCGCGGAAGCCCCCGGGAGCCCTCGGCGGCCGGCTTCGAGATCCCCGTCGACCCCGAGATCGAGCAGATCCTCGAGCGCGAGGTGCGTAGGCAGGGAGCGGCGCTGGAGCAGCTGGCGGCCCACGCCGTCTTCGTCTACCTGGCCGACCTCGACCAGGCCCGGTAGGCGAGCCCGCCCTCCCCAAGGCCTGGCGAGCCCGCCGCGCCGCGCCGCGAGGGTGGTTCTATCATTGCTATCATCACGATATGGCTCAGCTGCTGGTGCGTGGCATAGAAACGGACGTGGTGCGGGAGTTGAAGATGCGCGCTGCCCGTCATGGCCGCTCGGCCGAGGAGGAGCACCGCGAGATCCTGCGCGGAGCCCTTCGTCAGCCCGGCCCCCCGACTTCGCTGAAGCAGCTGCTGCTGGAGATGCCGGACGTCGGCGAGGACCGTGACTTCGAGCGCCCGCACGACCTCGGCCGCTCGATCGAGCTGTAAGCGTCGGCGCGCTGTGGCCTACCTGATCGATACGGACGTCATCTCCGAGCTGCGCAAGGGCAGGCGCGCCGATCCCGCCGTCAGCTCTTGGTTCGCCGGCCTCGCCGAGGAGGACGTCTACCTCAGCGTGCTGACGCTGGGTGAGATCCGCAAGGGGATCGAGAGCATCCGACGGCGCGATCCCAAGGCCGGCGAAGCGCTGGAGAGCTGGCTGGGCCGGGTGTCCGAGGCGCACCGAGATCGGGTCTTGGACGTCGACCGCGCGATCGCCGAAGAGTGGGGACGACTGAACGTGCCCGACCCCCTCCCCGTGGTCGACGGCCTGCTCGCCGCGACGGCGAAGGTGACGGGCCTGACCCTCGCCACCCACAACACCGACGACATCGCGCGAAGCGGCGTCGAGTTCGTCGACCCGTTCAGCCCCCCGGCCGAGAAGGAGTAACCGAGCCCTTGGGCTGGGACGCACGATCGCGTTGAAAGCAGTCAAGGATGGCGTTGGCGACGTCGTGAGATTCGGCACAGAAACTGTGACACTGTGATAATGTGACCACATGAAGAACGTCACCGTCTCCATCCCCGACGACGTGTACCGGCTCGCCAGGGTCCGCGCCGCGGAAAGCGACAGCTCGGTCAGCGCCCTCGTCGCCGCCCATCTGCGCTCGCTTGACGATCGCGATGCCGAGTTCGAGCGGCTCGAGGCGCAGCAGCGAGCGATTCAGCAGCGGATCACTCGCTTCCGGGCGAGCGATCGTCTCTCGCGTGATGAGCTTCATGAGCGCACGGTTCGCTGACAGCAACATCTTGCTTTACGCGATTTCGCGAGCCCCAGAGGAGCGTGCCAAAGCCGAGCGGGCGAACGCACTGCTCGCCGAGCGTGATCTGGCGCTCTCGGTTCAGGTTCTGCAGGAGTTCTACGTGCAGGCGACACGGGAGAGCCGGCCGGATCCGATTTCTCATCAGGATGCGCTTGAGCTGGTCGGGTCGTTTCGCCGCTTCCCCGTGTTGCCGCTGACTGCGGATCTCGTCGAGGCCGCGATGGCGACACGCGCTCGCTTTCAGATCTCCTACTGGGACGCGGCGATCCTCGAGGCCGCCCGCTCCCTCGGCTGCGACACGGTCCTCTCCGAGGACCTCTCCGATGGCCAGGACTACGACGGCGTCACGGTGCACGACCCCTTCGGCGCCGAACCCGACGAGGCGAGCGTCCAGCCGTCACCCGCGCCGGAGGGTTGATCTATCCGTCAAGCGCAGCTCGCCGAGATGGCGGGGCGCCTTTACTTGCAGTTCCGGCACATTCAGCGCGCCACAGACAACACGTTTCCTCCTAGCCTGCCATCATCGTGCCGGCTGTAGCAAACCGGCCTCACCCTGAGCACGGGGTCGAAGAGTGCTGAGACGGCTCGGTGTGCGGATGGCAAGCCGAAACGACCAGGAACTTTCTTCAAGGCGGTTCCGCGGAACCGCCCCCGGCTACTGCGGGCCAGTTACACCACTTCTACCGACGTGACCCTGGAGCGACCAACTGCTGGCACGGTTGGAGTCTTTCAGCGCCCTGAGACAGATCGCTCGTCCGCGCTACTGATCTGCCAACGAACACCGGGCCCAAACTCCAAAAGGACACCGCCGGGAGTGATCAGCTCCCAATTGGGCGGGTCGTCGCTCGCCTCCTGCGCAGCGGGCTTCACATCGAGCACAGAGCCATCGGAGAGCTTGCAGCGCAGCTCGCCGGTCTCTTCATCGATGTCGGCATCGTCGATCGTACGTCCGAGCAACTCGGCCGGATCGGACGGCGACCACTCGGCGTCCTGAGTCGCCAAACGCCAGAGATCTCCGCGCGGGTCGCGGATCTCAACATGAAGCACGTCTGGATAGGCGACGCGGGCATCGACAATCGCCCCACGCATTGAGCGCAGAATATTCCGAGGCGAAGCATCAAGCGCTAGGAGAGTGGCCATCAGCCCCTCCATTGTCGCAGCCAGGCTGGACCAGGCCCGGTAGTGAGATACCCGTCACGCTTCGTAGAGCGTCAAGCCGAAACGACCAGGATCTTTCTTCAAGGCGGTTCCGCGGAACCGCCCCGGCTACTGCGGGCCAGTTACACCACTTCTACCGACGTGACCCGGGATTCGGCGCGATGGCGACATTTACCCCGCTATAGGTGGGTAAAAGCGACCATCGCGCCCCGCGCGGGTCAGGCAGGGGGAGAGATCAACATTCCCACGGCTTAGAAGGGCATCAATGGGCCTCGTCCTTGGCGGCATCCTCACCGACGCGCTCTCTGGCGCGGTCGCTCTGCTGATCGGCTCCACCGGACTCATCGGTGGCGCGGCGCGCTACACAGCTGTTCTTGCTGGTCGCACAGAACGCGAGATTGAGCGCGCTACCGCGTTCGGGTTCTTCCTCGGCTTCGGCTTTGGAGCTATGGCCCTCGTGATCGAAGCTGTGACGTGACTTACACTTTCCTTATGGCACTCCGCATCGCGCTATTTACCCTTCCCCTCGCAGCCGTCGCTGCGCTGGTGCTCCTACTGAACGGACTCGATGCAGGCGCCGCCATTTCCGTCGCCGCCATCGGCTTGGTCGCGGTCGTGAGCGGCGTCGCCCTCGGCTACTTTGCCGACCGGCTTCCAGAGCTTCCACGAGCTCGTCGCCCGCATCGGCTGGCGGACGCCCACAACCGCCGCCGCTGACACGCGCCGCAGAGCGGATGTGCCCGTGCTTTCGCCCGGGCCGCAGCTCGCGAGGTGCCGCCCACGCCGGCTCAGGCCGCGGCGAGCGTCGGAACAGGCGCGACCTCGCGCTCGGGCTCCTCGTCGGGAACCTGACGCTCGATGCCGATCAACAGCTCCTCGTCCAGCACGGCGAGAATGCGCTTGAGCACCGGGATCGTCGGGATATGGTCGCCACCCTCGACCTTGGAGATGAAGGAGTGCGAAGTTTCCGCCCGCTCAGCGACCTCCTGCTGGGTCAGGTCCAGCTCGTAGCGGCGCTCCCGAATGTGAGCGGCAATCCAATTCTTCTCGCGCAGGGCGCGGATTTCGGCGTACTCCTCGCGGGCCTCCCGGTACTCCTCGCTGCGCCGGGCACGGCCCTGTGCTGCCTTGGCGGCTGGCTTTCCCTTCGGGCTGACGCGACTGTTGGCTTTTGCACTCATGGCGGCGAATTTACCTAAATAGATAAATGAGTCAACCTCTTCATCGGTTGCTGGGTGGCGCGTCTTTACCGACTGCTCGCGGCGGTACTCGTCGCACGGCATCCATCCGTCGCTTGAAGGGCCGCGGGCGATCGTCCGATGCAGCGGGGAGAGTGACCCTGGAGGGACTCCCCCGATGCCGGTGGGTCAGCTCCCGTTCCGCGAGCCGCTTCGCCTGCGACAGCTGCGCTACTTCTTCGGGGCTGAGGGCTTCGGCGTCGGAGGCACGAGCTTCGTAGGCGCCGGTGGATTCGTCGGAGTCCTCAGGGTAGTCGCCACTTGATGGCGCTATCATCTGTCCACGATGACCGCCACCGCCACCATCCGCGTCCCCCGCGAGACCCGTGATCGCCTCGCCGCCCGTGCCCGCGAGCGCGGCGTCTCGCTCTCCTCCCTGCTCACCGAGTTCGCCCGCCGCGCCGAGCGGGCCGAGGCCCTGCGCTCCGAGCGCGAGGTGACCCGCGCCGAGGCCGACGACCCGGCGGCCCTGGCCGAGATCGGGCTATGGGAGGCGACGCTCGGTGATGGGATCGACTGAGCCGCGCCGCGGCGAGATCTGGCTCGTCTCATTCGGCGCTGCTCGCCGCGGCGAGCCCGGCAAGAACCGGCCGGCGATCGTCGTCTCAGTCGACGACCTGCTCGTCGGCGCCGACCACGAGCTGATCGCCGTCGTCCCGCTCTCCAGCTCCCTTCCTCGCTCGGCGCTGCGACCCCAGCTCGGCCCTGAGACCGGGATCGACGCGGATTCCGTCGCGATTCCGCGCGGGATTCGCGGGGTCGCCCGCCGGCGCCTCCTGCGCCGCCTCGGCACGGCCCGCCCGGAGACGATGGTCGAAATCGGGCAGTCCCTTGCGACGATCCTCGGCCTCGAGCTCGCCTGAGCAAGCGCTGCGCCCGAGAGCGCCGTCTTCGCCCCTTCGTGGCTTGAACAGCAACTGCGGCGTTTGCCTGTCAAGGATCACGACAATTCCTGCCGCGCGCGGTCGAAGCTCAGGCGCCAGCTGGCGCAGCCCGCGAGGTAGGAAAAACGGCGGAGATTGCGCGGTTTCGCTTGCGGGCCGCTGGCGATCGTCCGATGCAGCGGAGAGAGTGACCTGGGAGGACTCCCCCGATGCTGGTGGGTCAGCTCCCGTTCCGCGAGCCGCTTCGCCTGCGACAGTTGCGCTACTTCTTCGGGGCTGGGGGCTTTGGTGTCAGAGGCACGAGCTTCGTAGGCGCCGGTGGATTCGTCGGAGTCTTCAGGGCGCTCAAGGCACCCTCCCGAAGGCGCTTGTTGTCAGACTTGCTCATGATCAACAGGGTACCGGGCCCTTCGGGAGCTCATACCGACTTCGTGTCGCCTTCGAAGTGAATCGGCGCGGCCGTCTCGTTGAGAGGCACCCCGGGGGGCGGGGGATCGGGTGGCACTGGTTTCGGAAAGTCGGGCATCAGAAAGTCACCTCAACGATAAGGGTACCGAGCGCTGCGGCGACTGACAGGAGACCGACGAGGAACAGCAGGCTTGCCCAGCGCAGCGTGGCAGCGGCTTTGTCGCCCGCCCTCGTGGTGTAGTCGATCGAGATCAGGAGTCCGTTGATCGTTCAGATCGTCGAGCAACGCCTCCGCTTGCAGCACGTACCAGGCGATTGCCTCCCGATTTGGCTCTCTGGGTGGCTGTGAAGCAGCCTCGCTCTTCCCCGTCACTCACTGTCAAGTGTTTGGGGGCCAAGAGTCTCCCCCGGATGAACACTCGGCGCCGAGCCACTCGTCCAGCTGGCGCTGCCCGCGAGGTAGGAAAAACGGCGGAGATTGGGCGGTTTTGCTTGCGGACCGCTGGCGATCGTCCGATGCAGCGGAGAGAGTGACCCTGGGAGGACTTCCCCGATGACGATGCCGTTGGCGATATCCCTGTTCGCCTGGATCGGGTTGCTGCCAGGCCTGGTGGTTGCGCTGCGGCTGCGCAGGGCGGCCGCCGCCGGCCCTGCCGCGCAGGCCCCCGCCGCCGCGGTTGGAATTTCGGCCCATCCGCATCAATGCAGGGCTGCCCGGCGCGTTCGGTGTGAGGCAGCCCATGTCGACTCACGATGCGCTAGACATAGAATCGGCCACGCTTCCGGGGGACGCGCGAAGCGGCACTGAGCCATCCGGCGCAGTCGAGTCGGCACGGGCCGCCACCACTTGGCGCGAGCGGCGGTTCCCGGGGGTCGACAAGCCGCCGCGACAGCCGGCCAAGCGCAACGGCAAGGCCGGCGCCAACGGCGACGCCGCTGCCGCCGAGGGCGACTTCACCGCCGCCTCCGCCACCCGCGACGCCGTCTACCGCCGCCTGCTCGTGAAGATCCTGCTGCGCACGGTGCCGTTTGTGGTGGGGCAGCGCGGGCTCTGACGGCCTGGCAGAAACGAGCACGCCGCCTACTTCGGCAACGCGGAGTCGTGGGATTCGTCCAGGGCAGCGGCGAGCTCCTCGGCTCGCTCGTCGGCGAACCGCTGGAGTCCGGCACTGAGCTGCTCGACGCTTGGCAGCCGCTCCTCCAGCTCCGGCGGCAGCTCTTCGGTGAGCGTGGTGCGGTCGACGGTGTAGGTCGAGACTCCGATCGGGCTCTCGACGCGACGCAGGGCATACTCGACAACCTGGCGGTTGCGCCCGGTGCAGAGCAGGATCCCGATCGTCTCCCTGTGGTGGGGTAGGCGGATCTTGTCGTCGACTGCGTTCAGGTAGAAGTTCAGCTTGCCCGCGTACTCGGCCTTGAACTTGCCGATCTTCAGCTCGACCACCACGTAGCGCAGCAGATCGACGTGGAAGAACAGGAGATCGATGAAGAACTCATCCCCACCGACCTCCAGCCGTTTGTGCCGTCCGGCGAAGGTCAGCCCGCCGCCCAGCTCGAGCATGAACTTGACGATGTCGGCAAGCAGCGCCTCTTCGAGGTCGCGCTCCTCGGCGATCCGCTCGCCGGGCAGGAAGGAGAGGTCGTAGGGGTCGCGGAGCATCTCCTGGGCAAGCTCGGAGTCCGGCGTTGGAAGCGTGCCGGCGAAGTTCGTCGTGGCCTTCCCCTGGCGAAGGTGCAGCTGCGTGGCGATCTGGTGTTCGAGGACGTTCCGCGACCAGCCCTCGACAGCCGCGCGTTCCGCGTACCAGAGCCGAATCGCTGGGTCCTTGAGCTTGTCGAGGAGGACCATGTTGTGGCCCCAGGGAATTTGTGCAGCAGCCTGCTGCACAATTGGTCTGTCTCCCCACGCTCCAGCGAATGCACGCATGTACTGAATGTTGCGAACCGAAAACCCCCGGTGCCCCTCCCCCTTGAGGTCACGGGCCAGCTGGTCGATCACCTTGGCGCCCCAGCCACGCTCCTCCTGGCGACGCAGGATCTCCCGCCCGATCTGCCAGTAGAGCTCGATCAGCTCGCGGTTGACTGACAGCGCGGCCCTCGCGCGCGACGCCGCGATGCGCCGCCGCACCTCGGCAAGCAGCTCCGCGTAGGCCGCCGAGCTGGCCAGCTCCGCACCGGCCTTCTCGACGCGCTGCGCCGCCTGGGTCTCTCCACTCGCGCTCATGCTCAGCCGAGTGTAGACAACAAGTTGCAAAAGGGTACAAGTGGGTAACGGAACTGTAAAAAAAATCTGCCGGCGGGTTGCGATCCCGCCCTGGAGCGGGAGGCCGAGCGCCAGCACGCCTCCGTCGCCCAAGTCCTCACCCACGCCGTCTTCGTCTACCTGGCTGACCTCGACAAGACGACCGCAGTTCGGTCAGAGGGGATAGGCGCGACGCATGAAGCGATCGAACTGAGGCACGGTGAACGCCGCGAGGCCGTGGCCCGGTGTGAACAGCAGCCCCTTCTCGATCAGCCGTGATCGGGTTGGACCCATCTGCTCGGAGGTCCGCCCTAACTGGCCCGCCACGCTCTTGGCCTGCTGGGGGCCCGGTCCCAGCTCCGCCATAGCTCGCATGTAGCGGAGCTCCAACTCGGTGGTGCGCTCGGCTCGCACTCGGAAGAAGCCGCCGTCGAGCTTTGCCTCGACCGCCTCGCGCGCGTCGGCGACATCCGAGCGGCGGTGATGGGCGAGGCCCCGGCCTGGTTCGGCGAAGACCGTTGTCCGTACTCCTGTAGAAAGTACGAACAGCCCTCGGTGTAGTCGTGACTTCGCCTCTCCTGCGAGGCGCGGCAGCTGCGGCAGGCCGGCCCCGACCAGGGTGATCGGGAGCTGGCGCTGGACCGTCTTGTGGAGCGCGGCGATCAGCGCCTCCAGCTCTGGCGTCGTCAGGAAATGCACCTCGTCGATGAGGAAGACGACTCCGTCTTACCGAGCTATGCCAGGCTTATCAAGATCTGATAAAGCATGAATAGATCAGAAAACTAGTGATCTTGAAATTCGGGCTTGACTGGGCCGCCGCGCCGGCAGCCGCCCCCGCCGCCGCGGTTGGAATTTCGGCCCATCCGCATCAATGCAGGGCTGCCCGGCGCGTTCGGTGTGAGGCGACCCATGTCGACTCACGATGCGCTAGACATAGAATCGGCCACGCTTCCGGGGGACGCGCGAAGCGGCACTGAGCCATCCGGCGCAGTCGAGTCGGCACGGGCCGCCACCACTTGGCGCCAGCGGCGGTTCCCGGGGATCGACGATGCGCCGCGGCAGCGGCAGCCGGGCGCCAACGGCGACGGCGTCTCCGAGGGCGATTCGACCGCGGCCTCCGCCTCCCGCGACGCCGTCTACCGCAGGCTGCTCGGCGCGGCCGACGTAATCGCCGCGGCGGCCGCCTTCGTCATCACCATCCCGGTGCTCGGCCACGACTCGCTCGGGCTGTGGACGCTGGTCGCGATCGCGATGGTGATCCCCGTCTGCAAGCTGGCGGGGCTGTATGACCGCGACGAGCACCTGCTCCACAAGCGCACGCTCGACGAGGCGCCCGCCGTCTTCTACGTGGCCACCCTCTACACCCTGCTGGCGTTCCTCGCCGGCGCCAACGTCGTCGAGGGAACCTTCGGGCGCCCGCAGGCGGCCGTCCTCTGGGGCCTCCTGTTCGTCTCGATGCTGCTGTTTCGCGGCCTCGCCAGGGCCCTGGCCGGCGCGCTCGTGGACGAGGAGCGCTGCGTCATCCTCGGCAACGCCGAGGCGGCCCACTGGCTCTCCACCAAGCTGGAGCGCTGCGAAGGGGCCAAGGCCCATGTGGTGGGGCGCGTCCCGCTCAACCCCGACGACACCAGCACCAACGAGCTGCCCCTGCTGGGCCGCTTCGACGCGCTCGAGAGCCTGCTCGCCGAGCACGACGTCGACCGGGCGCTGATCGCCCCGGGGCGCGGCGACAACGACCACCGCCTGCTCGACGCGATCCGCTCCGTCAAGCGCCTCGGCGTCCGGGTCAGCGTGCTGCCGCGCCTCTTCGAGGCGGTCGGCTCCGCCTACGAGTTCGACGAAGTCGAGGGAGCGACGCTGCTCGGCGTCCGCCGCCACGGCCTCTCCCGCTCCTCGTGGATGATCAAGCGCAGCTTCGACCTCGCCGCCACCCTGCTCGGCCTGCTGCTGATCGCCCCCCTGCTGGCGATGATCGCCGTGGCGATCAAGCTCGACTCGCGCGGCCCGGTCTTCTTCCGCCAGCGCCGAGTCGGCCGCAAGGACCAGGTCTTCGAGATCTACAAGTTCCGCACCATGGTCGACGGCGCCGAGGCCCAGAAGCGCGGCGCTCGCCAATCGCAACGAGGCCGGCGGCGGCCTCTTCAAGATCGAGGACGACCCGCGCATCACCCGCGTCGGCCGCTTCCTGAGGCGGACCTCGCTCGACGAGCTGCCCCAGCTCCTCAACGTCCTGCGCGGCGACATGGCGCTGGTCGGCCCCCGCCCCCTGGTCGTCAACGAGGACTGCCTGATCGAGGGCCATCAGCGCCACCGCCTCCTGGTGCCCCCCGGCGTCACCGGCCTCTGGCAGATCTTCGGCTCCGCCCGCATCCCGCTCGACGAGATGGTCAAGATCGACTACCTCTATGGGGCAAACTGGTCGCTGTGGCTGGACATCAAGATCCTCCTGCGGACGGTTCCGTTCGTGCTCGGGCAGCGGGGTCTCTAGCTTCGGAACGGGTGTCTCAAGGCACGAGAATTTCCTACAGCCCAAAGTTAGTTGCGCAGGAGCAGCGCTTCGCCGAGCGGAATTCTTCTGCAATGCAGACCAAAGACACAGATCTCTGGGATGGAGTAGATCGAATTGATGGATCGGCTCCCCGAGCATTGGTGATCTGGAGACCGACGACGGATTGCATCTGCTTGCAGCCAGACGTTGGAGAGAGCGCGGAGCCATCGTGCCCGAACAGCTTGTGCGCGAGGAGGCCGCTGCTGCCGCCCGCGACCTGATGGTCCCGATGGTTCTCAAGCGGATCGCGATTCCTCTATGATGGCCAACTCATCCTGCTCAAGGGTCCTGAGGTTGCTCAGCACTATCCGACCGCCTGCCGCCCATTCATGGACCTGGACATCCTTGCCGATGATGCCGAGGGCGCTCAGAAGGCACTGATCGCCGCCGGCTTTGAGCCGATCGGCTTTGATGATTCGTATATGAGGGCCTCCATCACCTGCGCCCGCTCCGATTGCCTGAGGCGCCCTCGCCGTATGTCGAGATCCACCGCCGTCCCAACTGGCTTGAGTGGATCGATCCCCCGTCGAACGCCAGGCAAGCTCTTCGCGTCCCGCGATCCCCGCGTCCTGCAAAGCCAATGGATTCCTTGCCCTGCCCCCCACGCATCATGCCCTTGCGCTCGCGGCGCACAGTTGGATCGAGCTGCCCCTACGGCGGAGTCCTCGACCTGGTCGACATACTGGCCATCTCTCCCCCGGGCCCCGGCCGGAAAGATGCTCAAGAGCTTGCCAGCCGCTGGGGCATGAGTCGAGGTGTGGGCGCGCCACGATCACCGCTGCCGATGCCCTTGTCCTTGATGGGCCAACGCCGTCATCGCTCGCATTTGGGCCCGCAATCTGTGCCGTCCGCGATCGCACCGTGCTTGAGAATCACATTCGCCGCTGGTTGAGCGGCTTCTGGCCGGCCCCCTTATGAGGCAGGCAAAGCAGGCCTCGTCGCAGTGGCTAGGGATCTAACCCCGGTTCCCGGTGAGTCGTGGACGAACAAGCTACGTCGAGTCCGCGGAGCCATCCGCAAGCCATTCCGAACAGCGACAGAGCGTGCGGACAAGCTTCTGGATACGACGCCTATCGCCCGCGATTAAGCGCAAGCAGCCATGGGCGCAAAGAAGTAAAGCCCTTGATCGTTGTCAAAGCATGTCGGTTGAGCCTGCCGTTGATCGTTTGAGTCTGCTCGGTGCCCGGGCGGCTATCCCCGATCACGTCGTCCATCGACCTTTCCCAACCGAGACCGGTTGTCCTCAACCTTCAGACCGGCGAGGTCATGGGTTGAATCCGGTCGCCGGCCGATGCTGGAGGAGCTGGAGCGCCAGGAGACGGTCGGAGCCGCCGCCCAGGTCATTGCCGAGACCATGGCCAACCTTTGGAGGACGTCGAGCGCGACATCCTCGAGCTGTGCCGGGATCTGGCTGCGCGCAGCCTGATTTCCCTGGATGCCGGCGCCGGGCGTTGAATGATGGCCGGGACCTCTTCCCTGGGGCCTCAGGGGCGGGAAGCGGTCCGCGGCGATCGCCCGGAAACAGCACCCAGTCCTCCCGCCTCTCTCGCCGGTCGGCCGTCTGCGCTTGGCGGCGGAGGCCCTGTCGCTCTATGTCACGGTGCGCTGGCGCCTCTGGCGCAGTGACGTGAACGCGACTGTGGATGCCCTTCGCGGCGTCGATGGCAATGGCGGGATACGGGCCTCGAGACCCTCTGGCAGGGCGTTCGACTTCCGGACAACGTTCCGGGCCCTGCAGATCTTGCCGACCGACTCCAGGTGCCTGATGAAGTCGCTGGTGCTGCTGGGCCTCCTCCGCGACGGGGCATCGCTGCAACGCTCATCGTCGCCGTAAAAGCCGAGCCGGATTTCGCTGCACATGCCTGGATCGAGCACGACGGCACAGCATTGCTGGCACCCGGTCGATACAGCCGGCTGGTAGAACTATGAGACCGAGGGAGGCAGGAGATGGGATCGTGCCCTTCTCACCCTTAAGGGTGTGAGCAAAAACTGGGGCGACTTGGTGGTGTTAGATCAGCGTCGATCTCGACTCCCCGGCGGGGAGATTGGCGATAGCCGGGGCAACGGCGTCGGAAAGACCACCCTGTTGCGCATCGCGACCGGAGTGATCAGGGCCCGACGAGGATCCGTGGGCTTCCGAGGCGTTGGCGTCGGGCAGGAATTCACCGCGTTCCAGAAGAAGGAGATCGGCTTCCTTTCCGCCGGGGATCGCGGACTTTACGCGCGGCTGAGCGGTTAGGCAGAACCTCGACTTCTGCGGTGGGCTTGCAGGCCTGTCGAGGTCGAGCGTGGCGAGAGCATCGCCAGAATAATGCCCAAATTCGATCTCGGCGATCTCATCGAGAAAAGGTCGATCGTCTCTGGAATGGGCCAGAGGCAGCGGGTCAGGCTGGCCGTGACCTTCCTGCACAAGCCGAAGATCGTCTTCCTCGACGAGGCGAAGACCAGCCTGGACGAGGCCGGGGTCACCCTCCTGAACGCCGCACTGGCCGGCCTGCTTGCGGAGGGAGGTGCTGTGTGCTTGGCATCGCCGGAGCCCAGCCTGCCCTTTCCCGGCGTCTCGTGGATTCTGCGGGAAGGAACGCTTGACCCCGTCGACTCAACGGCAGGCGCCTCCAACGGCAGCGAAGCCAAAGAGCAGCTCGCGGTCCCGAGTGCGGTCCAGTCATGAACGTCCTGCGTCATCACTTGAGGCCCACGATCGCCGTCGTCAGGCGCGACCTGCTCCTGTCCTGGAGCTATCGCCTCCAGTTGGTTGAGGAGTTCAGTGGTTTCGTCAGTCTCACCATCTTCTACTACGTCTCTCGCATGGTCCGCGTAGAACAGTTCAACCCCAGCGAGTACTTCGCGTTGCGTGACTATCGGGATCGTGATCTTCACGATCATCGCCGACCCTGTCCATCCAGCCGCGAGCCTTCGCCAGGAACTTGTGGCGGGGACCTTCGAGCGAATGCTGCTGGCGCCGTGGGGCTCCGCCGCAGCGATCGTCTCCCTCTTGATCTATCCGCTATCTATGCGCTCGCCACGGTCACCAGCTTGGTTTGCATCGGCACCGCCGTCTTCGGGCTCGACTTGCAGTGGTCGACGGTCCCCGTCGCCGTCCCGATCACGGTGCTCGAGCAGCTTGTTGCGTTCGCACCCTTCGAGTACTCATGCTGGCGAGCATCACCCTCAACGAAGGCTCCCCCGGCGCAACTACGCGATCGCGACCCTCGCTGGTGGCCGGCCTCTACTTCCCAGTTGCGCTGCTGCCTCAATGGATCCGCTGGGCGTCCGACGTGCAGCCGCTAGCGCCCGCAACGGAGCTTCTGCGCTGGGCCCTGGTCGGTCAGCCGCTCACCGACCCCGGTGGCGTGCTAGTCCTGAAGCTGTACGTTGCGCGGGTATAACCCGATCTCGGTACTGGCGCTCCGAATGACACTGCGAACGGGTCGCAAGCGCGGCACCATCCTGAGTACTGAGGACCGTGCAAGAGGCCAATGCTTAAGGGCATTTTTAATTACTCCGGTCCCGCCGACGATCACGGCGCCGTGCCGGCGAATGGTTGTAGCAGCCCACCAGGCTGACCCTGTGGTCAGCGGACCCCTCGCGGTTGCCTACGCCGGCCCGGGGGGCACGCCGTGGTGGACAGGATCCACTGTTTCTTGGCGGGCCGTCTGTCCGATCGCGAGGACTCGTCCGTCTCCTTGGCGTCGACGGCGCGAGCGACACTCGCTGATCGCCGGCATACCAGGACTACAAAGATGGGCCTGACCCGGATGCGCGGCCGCTTCGCCGTCCTCCTGTGGGACGAGGCGGAGGCGACGTGGGCTTCGGCCAGCGATCTGTGGCGACGCGACGGCTTCGCTGGCGCGGGGCGGGCTATCTTGCCTTCGCGACCGAGCTTCCCGAGCTCCTTTCGATCCTTCCGTCAACTCCGGCCCTGACCCGGTCGTGTTTCCGAACTGGCTGGGAGGTTGGTACATCCCCGCCGATCGAACTCTCTACGAGGTGTTTGGCGCGTCCGCCGCTGCGTGAGAACTCACAAGGGGGGCGCCGGGTCCGCGTCTACTGGCGGCCCACGTACAGGGGCGTCATGAAGGGGTCGCGAGCGGAGTTCGCCGAGGGTCTTCGCACGGAGGTGGAGCGGTCGGTCGCGCGACGTGCTGGCAGGCAGGCGCTCCTCGGGCGTCGTTCTGAGCGGCGGCGTCGACTCATCGACGGTGACAGCGGCAGCGGCGCGAGTGCGGGAGCCCCGAGACGAGCCTAACTACCTCTACTCCGTCACCTTTCCCGGGAGCGGACTACGACGAGGGTTGGAAGGTTCGAGTCTTCTGGGCCCTCGGCGTCGAGCAGAAGCTTTCCAAATCGCACCGCAGGAAGCGTTTGGCTGCATTTTGATCACGTGAGGCGATGGGGCCTGCCATTGACCGGCTGTGGGGCCATGGTCGACATCGGCCATGGTCCATGCCGCACGCGATGATGGGGTCGGCGTGGTTTTCGACACAGCCAATGGGGCGACGACGTATTCGGCTGCTCGCCGTGGGTCGTTGCCGATCACATCGACGCGGTCGCCTGCTTGCCGCCTGGGAGATTGCGGGTCGCTGGCCTGGGCGCCCGACGAAGCACGCGACAAGCGTCGCCGTTTCAAGCATTGGGGGCTGAAGGGCGCCGCTCCCGCACCTTCTTCATCGCGTCGCGCGAAGCCGAAAAGGATGAAACTCGGTGGCGCCGGCGTCGTTGCTGCCAGGTTTAGGGCCAGAAGTTCGCGGAAGCGCAGGATGTCGTGGGCCTGGAAGCGACGCAACTCGGCGCCCGGTGGTGGCAGTACCTGGCCGACCATCTGATCAGGGATGTTCATGGGGAAATGCGCATCGACTACATTCGAAACCGTGCCTCGAGTGTCGATGTGACCGGCATGAGCCGCTCTACGATTTCGACCTGATCCAGTTCTCCTCCAGCTGCCGCCCGAGCTCGCCTTCGATTCTGCGTTCGATCGTCCCTTAGTGCGCGAGGCGATGCGAGGAATCATTCCGGACGACGTGCGGCTGAATGGCAAGAAGGCAGTCTTCGCTCCCTTCTGCTTCGATGTGGTGACCGGTGCCGACCGTTCGGTGATCGACCGCTTGCTGAGCTCTCCAGCGCTGAGCTAGGCGCCTACGCGGACATGGATTGCGTGAAGCGCATGTGGGACGCCGGTCGGCGTCGAGACAGGATGAGTGTCGAGGCGCAATCCTGGGGCACGGCATAAGTCGGCTTGCAGTTCTTGAGGGCTGGCTGCGGTCCTTGTCAGACTCCAGCTTTCCCGATGAGATGCTGCCGCTCAGACGACGTCAGGCCGCCGAGCCTCAGGGCGGTGGAAGTTTAACCTTGCTCGCACTTTTCTAGCACCTACTTTTTCTGGTCTTGTGGGGTCACCGTCGGATCTCTAAAGTGCCGAGCGGCTGCGCTGAGCAGTACAACGGAGGTTGAAAAACCAATGGCAACCTACGAGAAGCCGCAGGTCAACGACTACGGTACCCTTGTCGAGTTGACCGCCGCCTCATCTCAAAAACGGGGACGTTCCCCATGGGGTCGGCGACGCGTTTTCCTAGTCCGTCCCATCGTTGGCCCACCTTCCGGCCCGCTGCGGCGGTAAAGGCCGACGGGCCGGTTCTAAAACGGCCGGCCTTTCGGAGCGGCCGTTTCCTTTCCGGGATAGATGCCTACGGGATCCGTCCCGCCGGCAGTGCTCGGCGAGCAGCGTCGCGAGTTCGGCGGCCGCTAGGCGTGGAGGAATCCTGAGCCGGAAGGCCGGGATCTGCCCCGCAATCAACGCGGCGATCTCCAGCTGAGCCTCCATCCTGCGCGGGGCGGTCAGGTGTCCGATGTCGGTGGCGCCGAGCAGCAAGTAGGGATACGGTATCAGTTGCTCGAACTCCAGCTTGCGTTGCTCGGGCCGCGGTCGAGGAAGTCGAGGGCGCGGAGCGGGGCCGGCTCGGCTTTCATCGAGGTGACGAGGATGTGCGGCTTCTCGCTGCTGCCCACCACCGTTCCCAGCGAAGCGCGACGGCCCTCGCCGAGCCCACGGAGCTGCTCCTCGGCTACGTTTGAGAAGCGTACGCCGGGATGTGCCCGGACCCCGCCATCGGCCGACGAGAGCGCAACGACGTCGTCTGCGAGGAGCGATGCCCCCTGGTCGACCAGATGAATCGCCAGAGATGTCTTGCCGGCGCCGGAGTGGCCGACGAAGGCAATCGCCCTGCCGTCTACGACGACACCGCTCGCGTGGAGGATCTCCACTCCGTTGAGGGCCGCCGCGATCGGCAGCGCCTGGGCGAAGAAGGGGCGATGCCAGCGCCAGGCAGGCCCTGTGGCTGGAGCGCATTCGACTAGGCGGCCGTCTACGGCGACGCGAAACACCCCATGGTCTGGGGCATCGATGCGGTATCCGTGTTCCGAGTGGGCGTCGACCGTCATCATCACGCTGCCATCGGGGTAGCGGTGTTCAACCTTTCGCTCGGCCTCGGCCGATGGCCACGCTGCGTCGATCGACTCTGGCGTTGCCTCCCTCAAGAGAGTCCGCGGCGCCTCGGCGCCGGCTTCGCGCTGTTCGAGCCCGAGCACGGGAAGATCGGCCTCCAGGCTGAGACCGAAAGCTTTCCGACCCAGGGATGCGAGGCGCGCGTCGAGGGGGAGATCGCGGGCCTGGCGGACGGTCGAGCCATGTCCAGTCAACGTCGCGCGGGCTGCGTTTTATGCGCAAGCCCGGCAGCGGCCTCACCGTTGTTTGCCCGATGGCGACAGAATCGAACTCGTCTGCGCTTGTCTCCGCCGAATCACTTGCGGTTGGAGTTTGCATGCCGGCCGACTTCCCAGGATCGGAGCTTCGCGTGGTGTTGCGGCAAGGAGGGCATGCGACCGCCTTCTGGCATGACACCGTCGACGCTGCGACCGACGCCTGCCGGGAGAGCGATCCCGATCTGTTTCTCCTCGGCGCACGGCGCCCCGGTCCTGGGACGCTCGAGTGTGTCGCTTCGCTGGTCGATGCCTGTCCGTCGACGAAGGTGATCCTGATCTGCAAGCGCTCCGGTGAGGGCGATATTCGCAAGGCACTCGATGCGGGAGCGCGCGCGCTTGTGCCTCTGAGCGAGGCGGGGGACGCTCTGCTGCCGGTGATCGAAGTGGTCAGGGCCGGCCAGGTGAGCGTCCCGGGTGTCGCCGGCAGGGAGGCCGGCCGCAAGGTGCTGACATCGCGAGAGAAACAGATCCTCGGCCAGGTCGTGCTCGGCATGACGAACGCGGAGATCGCCACCAAGCTCTTCCTCGCCGAAAGCACGATCAAGAGCCACCTCTCGTCCGCTTTCTCGAAGCTCGGCGTAACGTCTCGGAACGAGGCGGCGGCCGTGATCCTCAATCCGACAACGGGGGTGGGGTTGGGGATTCTCACGATCCCTTCTGAGAAAGTCACGAACGGCGCGCGGTAAGAAGGTGAAGCCCCCACGCATAAATAGGTTGCGCAGACGAGGCGATGTCGACGGCCTGGTTGAGGCGCTGAGATATGTAGACCTGCTCAGCATGGGCGAAGGTAAGACCGCGGATTCCGGTGCTCCCGTTCGGCTCCGGGCGCTCTCGGCTCTGTCGGAACTCGCCAATGACGAGGACGTCATGCAGATCGCTGTCGGCCTTCGTGACCACGATCCGTTGGTGCGCCAGACGACGGTGAGGGTGGTCGTCAACGAGCTCGGCCCCCTGGGTGCGGCCGACGCCTTGGCCGCCGCCGCCGTTGGGCCCGCACACCTGGACTTCACGGCCGCGAGGGCCGACGCGCTTACGGTTCTACACGCAATCGAGGGGCACACCGAGTCCAATGCGAAGCGCCTCATCCGGGCGATCACGGCCGGCGGCTCCGAAGCCGCATTGGACGAGTTCACCCAAAAGGCGCTACTCGCGGCGGTCGACAACGCGTCCGGGGACGAGCTCGACGCGATCGTGTCGGAGCTGATCGACCAGCTCTCCGGCCTGAACGGCTCGCACGAGTCCGCGCAAGATTCTTGGATGGGGCGGCGTAGCGTCCCCGCGCTGATCGGCGTGCTTGGTCGCGAGGGCGGGTACCGCCAGCCGGCCGTGGAAGTGCTCGGCACGATTCACGATTCTGAGGCGCTCGAGCCGCTCACGGATGCGCTCGAAGACCACCGCGCAGATGTAAGGCGAGCCGCGGTATGGGCGCTCGGCGAATTGCGCGACCCGCGTACGGCGGAGCCATTGATGAAGGCAACAATGGACGACGAGTACGTCGTCCGCAGGCAGGCTGGCGAGGCACTCGACGCAATGGGGAGCGTGGCTCTGATGGCGGGAGTGGCGAACATGATCCGCTCGCTCGAGAGCCGTTCGGACGGTCCCGAGATCGCGCGCCTCGTGGAGGGACTCGAGCGCACGCCACCCTCCGTCCGGGCGAGGGGGGCCGGGGTCACATCGGGATGGGCGCCGCGCTTCGTAGACCGACTACTGGGCGGGCGAGCGACATGAGCCAGCTCCCAACCAACGCGCCAGCTTCACCGATGGTCGAGCAGTTCGTACAGCCTTGCGGGACGCCAGCTAAGCGAGTGCTCGATGAATAATACCCTCGCATGACGCGGTGGGGCCCGTAATCACAGAATTCGCTCGGGCTCTTCAGCAACACAATCGGGCCGATCAACGCCGCACCATTACTCCGGTGGACGCATGAAAGGTTGTCCGGTCATTAGTCCTCGGCAGCAGCCGAGCCCAGGCAATGCAGCCAGCGCACAAGAATAATGCTTCCTCTCTCGTTTCCTAGGCGGTTGTGAATCTTGACATCGACAAAGAAGAGCTGCCGGGGGGACGCATGAAAACACTCGTGACAGGCGGTGCCGGATTCATCGGTTCGCACCTTGTCCGCGAGCTCTTATCGCAGGGTGACGACGTCGTTGTGCTTGATTCTCTTGAGGATCAGGTCCACCGTGGTGCTACGCCAGATCTTCCGGAGTCCGTCGAAATGGTTGTCGGCAGTGTTGGCGACGAAGAGGTCGCAAGGAGAGCTCTTACGGGCGCAGACCGAGTCGTTCATCTGGCCGCCGCCGTGGGCGTGGGGCAATCTATGTACGAAATCGCACGATACACGGATCTCAACACCATGCAGACCGCGCGATTTCTTGAGCAACTCATCGCGCAGGACCCCAAGCCACAGCGGCTCGTTGTCGCGTCCTCAATGTCGATCTTACGGCGAGGGACAATACAAATGTCGGAGCCACGGCACACTTGCACCTAAGCCGAGGCCCGAGGAGCAACTACTTGCGCGTCGCTGGGAGTTGGCATGTCCTAAGTGTGGCGAAGACCTACTGTCGATCAGGACAAGTGAGTCAAAGCCGGTAATCCCTACGTCCATCTATGCCATCAATAAGCGCGACCACGAGGAGATGTGCCTCGTTACCGGTGCTGCATATGACATACCTACCGTAGCGCTCAGATTCTTTAATGTCTACGGTCCCGGCCAAGCACTGTCAAACCCGTACACAGGCGTGGCAGCGATCTTTGCATCTAGACTAATGAACGGCAAGCCGCCGATCATATTTGAGGACGGCCAGCAGTCACGAGACTTCATACATGTGCATGACATAGTTCGGGGAATCCTGCTTGCGCTGGAATCCGACACGGCCACCGGATGTGCCATCAACCTTGGAACCGGCCGAACTACTACCGTACTTCAGATTGCAGAAGCGCTTTCAAAGGGCTTGGAAGCAGGCATTGAGCCAGTTAGAAACGAGCAGTACAGGGCTGGAGATATTCGCCACTGCGTTGCTGATATCGGGTTGGCAGAAGAGCTACTTGGGTTTCAACATTCAATTTCGCTTGAAGATGGCATGCGGGAGCTTCTCGGATGGCTTTCTAGCCAGAAAGCGACAGACCTAGTCGACGACGCCACGAGAGAACTCGCCGCTCACGGGTCGGCGCGCTAGCTAGCGGACGGTTTAAGGTCATATCAACATGTACGATCTGGCGATAGTTGTCGTGTCCACAAACGAGGCTCATTGGCTGGAGCGCTGTCTGGGGACCGTGTTTGCTAGCGCGGGTTCCGCATCCCTTCAAGTCATCGTCGTCGACAACTCATCTACTGATGGCACGCGGGAGCTCGTCGAAACCCAATTTCCTCAAGCTCAAGTCGTCACATCGCTGAACCGTGGATTCGCCTATGGCAATAACCGTGGAATTGAAGTTGCCTCCGCGCGTTATGTGCTGTTATTGAACCCGGACACGGAAATCGTCGAAGATGACTTTGGCACTCTGGTCGATCACCTTGATCAACATCCAGAAGTGGGACTTGCTGGCGTCAAGCAGATCACGCCGGACGGTAACGTCTATCCGACCATCCACAACTTTCCAAGTATTTCGCGCGCACTTGGCGAGGCCCTATTCTCAGAGAAATGGCCGATCCACCCATCCTGGGCTGGAGAGAGGGTAGTTGACTCGGGCGTTTACGAGATCGAGGGAAGCTGTGATTGGCCACTCGGATCATTCATGATCGTGCGGCGCGAGGCATTGCTGAGTGCAGGTCTCTTGGATGAGCGATTCTTCATTACTGCGAGGAGCCAGACCTCTGTTTACGCTTGAAGCGGGCTGGCTGGGAGATTCGCCACCTGCCTCAGATGACCATTGTCCATCACGCAGGTAAGGCCGGAATCCGGCCCAAAATGATCGCGCAAGACGCCTATGCCCGTAAGCAATACGCTGCAAAGCACTTCGGTCGGGTCCAAGGTCGCGCTTTCCTCTTCGCGTGTGCTTTGCGCCACGCGCTGCGAGTTGCGGCCGCGCCCTTCTCCCGTGATGTGCCGACTCTCCGCATCGAGGCCGCTCGCGCTGCGCTTGGGACCTTGACCGGCAGTATGGCCCTCCGTTTGGCGATCCGCCATATGCCGCCGTCACCGTTGAGCGCGCGAGAGTAGCGAAGGACGCGATTCAGGCTCTGGCGGCTGACCCTATCGACTCAAGCGCATCAGTATCAGCCGACTGACCCGCTCAATTGCCGTGAGGAGGCGTCCCAGCCTTTTCGCGGAGGTCAACTACCTCTGGGGTTGGGTTTGGTCGGCCGTGTGCGGGGTTCCACGGGTCGGCGCCAACGTGCTGAGCAGCAGGACTCGATGCGCGCCGCGCTCGTAATCGGGACGTGCCGGGGATCGCGCTCATGAGCCGCGAGCCGTCAGTCACCTCGGTCGATTCTCGAATCCTGATAGTCACCCCTGTTCACAACGAGGCAAGCCACATTGGCCGCCTTGTGGACTCGATGGCAAGGCAGACCAGGCCTCCCGATCGCTGGCTGGTCATCGACGACGGGTCGACCGACGCGACGATGACGATCCTCGAAGATCTGCAGTGCAGCATGCCGTTCCTGAGCATTATGCAGTCAAGCGTCGCTGATCCGGCCGATATTGATCGGCTGACGGCGGCCATGGAGATTAGGGCGTTCAACGAGGCACTGGCCAACCTCTCCGACTTAGATGGCTACACCTACATCGGCAAGGTGGACGGTGACGTTGAGCTGCCCGATGACTACTTCCAGTCCATGCTGGAAACTTTCGCATCTGACCCGGCCCTCGGCATCGTCGGAGGGATGATCGTGGAGCCCGTGGGCAAGACCGGGTCCTGGCGGATCGTCGGCGCCCCGGACTACCACGTGCATGGAGCCTTGAAGCTCTACAGCAGGGCCTGCTGGGATACGATCGGCGGCCTCGAGGAGAGGCTCGGTTGGGACACGATTGACCAAACCTACGCGCGCATGCGAGGCTTCCGCACAATGAGTATTCCCAGCGTCGTGGTCCGCCACCACCGCGTCAGTGGCAGTGTCGGCGGCAGGCTGCGCGGGGCGATGAGGCACGGCCGCTGCTCCTACATCGCGCGATACTCGCTGCCCTGGATCCTCATGCGAGCTACCAAGACTGGGATCACATGGCGACCGTATGGGCTTTCCGGGATGGCCTTCGTATGGGGCTACCTGGGCTGCATGCTCCGTAACGGCGAGCGGGTCGAGGATGAGGAGTTCAAGCGATTTGTCCGCAGGGAGCACAGGCAGCGAATCCGCAGGGCGCTGACCCATGACGGCCAGGTGGGCTGACGCAAAAGCGTCGAACGGCCTAGGTCGTTTATCCGAAGGTATGTCTGTAGCTGCGAACTCCGAGGACAGTGCTACCGACCGTGCACCTGGTGACTTCGGGCGGCGGCCACTTTGACCTTCTCTATGCCGTCAAAGGCGTCGCCCTCCGGGACGAACTGCAGATGCTGAACGGAGAGAGGCGGTGACGCCCGTCAACGTTGGCATCGTCGGGTTGGGCAAGATGGGCCTTTCCCATCACGCCCTCTTCAACGCCCATCCAGAGGTCGGGCTGACCAGCGTCTGCGACGCGTCCGGCTACGTGCTGAGCGTGTTGAACAAGTACACCGACGTGCCGACCTACGGCGACTACGAGGCGATGCTCGAGGGAGCGGATCTCGACGCGGTCGTGATCGCCACGCCGTCCAGCTCGCACGCGCCGATGGTCCAGGCGGCCTGGAGCGAGGGCTGCACGTCTTCTGCGAGAAGCCGCTGACGCTCGAGCCCGGAGGACTCCGAGCGAGCTGACGGAGCTGGCGCGCGAGCGCGGTCTCGTCACCCAGGTCGGCTACCACAACCGCTTCGTCGGCGGCCTTCCGCGAGGTGCGGCGGCTGCTCGACACCGGCGCGATCGGCGAGGTCACGCACATCTTCGGCGAGGCCTACGGGCCGGTCGTGCTGAAGCCGAAGGGCGGCACCTGGCGCAGCAGGGCCGCCGAGGGGGCGGTGCCTCTACGACTACGCCGCCCACGTGATCAACCTGATCAATTGGTACCTCGGCGAGCCGACCGGCGTGGGAGGCACGGTGCTGCCGAAGGTCTTCTCCGCTGACACCGACGACGCGGTGTTCAGCACCCTCTACTTCGACGGCGGCAAGACCGGGCAGCTCTCGGTCAACTGGTCGGACGAGTCCTACCGCAAGATGACGACCCGGATCAACATCTGGGGCACGACCGGGCGGATCTTCGCCGACCGGCAGGAGTGCCAGGTCTACCTGCGCGGCACGGCGACGGTCCCCGACGGCTACGAGCAGGGCTGGAACGTCCGCTACACGACCGACCTGACCGAGCCGGTCTGGTTCTACCTGCGCGGCGAGGAGTACAGCGCCCAGATCGACTAGTTCGTGCGCCAGGTCCTGGCCGGCGAGCCGGACGAGCACAACAGCTTCGCCGCCGCGGCCACGACCGATCGCGCGATCGGGATGATGGTCACCGACTCGACCCGCGGCGCCTCGACCGGCGCCGGCGAAGCCCCGGGTCGCTGCCGCGGTCCTCGCCAAGCGCTCGCTTCTTCCGCCGGCGCAAGAAGCCGGCGTAGCGATGGACCGGCTGCTGTTCGGCGACAACCAGTTCTTCGGCGTCAACCACATGTCGGAGGAGAAGGCGCGCGCACAGCCGATGCGCTTCCAGGACATCGACGCCGTCATCGACGTGCTCGACGCGGCCTACGACGAGGGCATCCGCACCTTCATGTGCACGACGCACGACCGGATCGCGCTGGTCTGCGACCACGTCCGCGCCGACCCCGAGCGCTACCCGAACTTCCGCTTCTACCCGTGCATGCCCTACGCGCACAAGTACGCCAACGCGGTCACCGAGAACGGCATGCTCGGCGCCGTCAAACGCTTCCTGCCCGACGAGGGCTTCTTCGACGCCGCGGTCCGCGGTGGCCGCACCCTGGCGACCAAGGACATCGAAGGGATGATGACGCTGCTGATCGACGCCGAGATGAAGATGTTCGACGGGGTGAAGACGCCGGTCGATCTTCCTGCAGAACGTGATCGTCGACCTGCTGCTCGGGCCTCGGCTTCAACGACGCCTTCCGCGTCTTCGCCGACCACGTCCGCGGGCGCTACCAGGCGCCGAGCCGGGCTTCATCACGATGAACCTGCCGGCGCTGCTCGACGTGCTCGACGAGGTCGGGATCGAGCAACCCGATCGTCTGCGTCAACATCAACAAGATCGGGTTCCGCATGTGCGGCGGCATCGAGGCCTACGAGCGGGCGATGCGCGGAGCGCGAGTTCCGCGCGATCGCGATGTCGGTCTTCGCCTCGGGCGCGATCCCGCCCGCGGAGGCGATCGAGTGGGTCTGCGCGCTAGCCGAACATGCACGCGATCGTCTTCGGCGCCTCCAGCCGCGCAACATCCGCGAGCACGCGGGAGCTGGTCGACGGAGCGCTGGCGGCCTGTGACGACCCTGCTCGTCGCCTCCACCGGTGGCCATCTGAAGCAGCTGCACCATCTGTCACGGGCGTCTCGGCCGGGGTCTACGGCCCCTTTCGGTGGGCCACGTTCGACACTCCGCAGAGCCGCTCTCTACTTGAGGACAAGGCGGTCGATTTCGTTCCGTTCGTGGGCGGACGCGACCCCCAACGTCGCACGCAACCTTCCGTTCGCCCACAACGGAATGAAGGACGTCCAGCTCGACGCGGTGGTCAGCACCGGCTCCGCGGTCGCCCTACCGTTCTTTGGCGCGGCGCGGGCTCGCGGCTGA
The DNA here is from genome assembly GCA_963749605.1 of uncultured Solirubrobacterales bacterium. Classification (GTDB taxonomy): domain Bacteria; phylum Actinomycetota; class Thermoleophilia; order Solirubrobacterales; family 70-9; genus CAVVNN01. Next base: position 483,744 of record CAVVNN010000002.1, read on the forward strand.
GCTGTCACTATATCGAGAGCGCGGCCAGGATCAGCGGACCGTCGCTCACCGGGACGGCTGATCAGCAGGATCCCCGGCGTTCATCTGTACTCGCAATACGAAGGGTGGAGGGTCGCAGGGCACTGGAGCTTCGGAGGCTCGGTCTTTGACTCCTTCGACGGCGAGGCCCGGCCGCAAAACGGAGCGGGTGGGCCACGAAAAGCGGTCGTGACGCTCGGCACCTACCGAGGCTATCCGTTCACTCGGCTCGTCCGGCAGGCCTTGGCCGTTCTTCCGCCCGACGCCGAGGTGCTGTGGCAGACCGGAGACACCGACATCAGCGGGTTCGGGATCGACGGCCACCACGCGATCCCGGAAGGCGACTTGAGCGAGGCGATGAGACAGGCCGACGTCGTCGTCGCCCACGCGGGAGTGGGCACGGCGCTGGCCGCCCTGGAGGTCGGAAAGTGCCCGGTTCTCGTGCCCCGTCGCGGATCTTGGGGCGAGCACGTCGACGACCACCAGATCCAGATAGCTCGCGAGCTGCGCGCGCGCGGGCTGGCGATCTCAGTCGAGGCTGATGAGCTCCGAGGGGAGGATCTCTATGCGGCGATGAGGACCGCCGTCGTACGGTGCGACGAGGCGCCGCTGTTCAAGACGGAGACTGCCGGGTCCGCGGCGTGCTGATCGGCGGGTGACGGACGCCTCAGGTGCAATCACCGAGCGCCGCCGAAGGTCGCGGAGAGCTCAGCCGTTCGACGATCGCGTTCGATTGCGCGTCGCACAGCCTGTTCCGACGGCTCGATCCCGATTGAGGGAGGCTGTCGTCCATCCAAGGGATGCTCTTCGACGAGTCAACGATGACGTCGACACCAAGTCGTTCGGCGATCCGACCGTGGGACGTGTTCTCGGGCCCCGGCGCTATCGCTGCCCATATCGGGTCCATTTCGCACGAGTAGTTGAACAGGGCGTGCTGGGGTCGAAAGGGACGGAACGACGCGAACGGCTCTCCGCAGAAGCTGCTGGGATTCGCGCTCAGCATCGCATCCAGCATGGTCGTCCCAGAGCGAGCCGCGCGGCCATTCTCCGTCGCGCCTCGGATGCCTCCCCGGGGCTTTGCCCCTCCGAGGCATCCGAGCGATCTACGTCAGGCGGGTATCAATGCGGGGATTGGGTCCAGGCCACGCCGAATTGACCTACGTTGCTGGGCGTTGTGGCCGGAGAACAGAAGGAGCCCCATAGGTTGGGCGTTGATTAGGCATGCGGCTGGGAGCGATGATTCGGGCAGCTGTAGCGCTGCGTCGACTTGATTTCAATGTACCTATTCGCCACGAAAGGGATAAGGAAATCGTAGCTGAGATATTCAGCCGACACTGCTACCAGCCCCCGATGTCTTTAGAAGCAACCCGTGTTCTTGACCTCGGGGGCAACATTGGATTGTTTTCCCTCTACGCCGTCGAAGTGCTTGGGGCGCAAGAAATCACTGCAGTTGAGGCGGACCCTGAAAATTTTCGCGTACTGCAGCGGTTTGTCGCTGAGAATGACCTACCGGTCGAGGTTGTCGAGGCGTTTGCTGGAACAGAGAATGGCTGGATGGAGTTCGAGAGCGGCCTATAGCAAACTCCCGTTTCGCTGGCCCAGACAGCACAGTAACAACAAATGTGCCAATGATTGACACGTTCTCGCTTGGGTCATTCGATTTGGTGAAGATTGACATCGAGGGGGGCGAGTGGCAGTTGCTGGCCGACCCTCGATTCCGTCAGCTCGCCCCCGTGGTCGTCATGGAGTGGCATCACCGTGGGCAAGGCGACGCTGACATAAACGAAATGCTAGGAGCCCACGGTTACACCGTGTGGCATGCAGACCGGCACGTAGTGTGGGCTTGGCGACATCCTTTCGTTTGCACCATGACCTAGGGCTGATGGACTGGCGAGATGCGGCGACTGTCTCCGAAGTCTCGGAAAGCAAGGTCGATATTCAAATGTGTGCAATCGTCTTGCCCCGGGTGGGATAGGCTTTACTTTGGGGCATATCCCAGGCAACTGTCATTGATCTAGGCCGGTTTTACGGAGGCTCGAAGCCAGGATCTTGTCCTGGGGAATGGAGATTCTCCCGAGCCATACCGCGCAACAAGAAGTACTCCGACGAGCTGTTGTATCGAGGCGCCCACCTCGTCTTTGAGTCCGGCCGCATGATCACCCACGTAGCGCGCGATCTCGGCGTCAACTCCGAGACGTTGCGCCGGTGGGTGCGCCAGGCTGAAGCCGATGCTGGCAAGCGCAAGGAGCTGTGGAGCAGCGAGGGGCGCAAGGAGTTAGGTCGCCTGCGCGGTGAGCTGCGGCGGGCCAGCGAGAGCCTCAAGGCGACATCGGCGTGTTTCGCGGCTGAGCTTGACCCACACCGACCGAAGTGAGCTCCTTGCAGCCCCGGGGACCCCGCCGCGGTGCTACAGGCCTCGTCGAGCGCGCCGCGCCCGAGGTCGGCGTCGAAGCCTCGGTGCGCGACGACACCGGCTAACCACCGCGTCGAGGGGGTGACCCAGCCCAAGTCCTGCTCAACCTGGGCCGCGACGACGAGTTCGACGTCGACGGGCTGAGGCGCCTGACGCCCGACTTTGCTGACCAACTGTCGAGGTCCGGTGAAGGACAAGCCCAAGCAGGGTAGGCAGCAGCCAGACCCAGCCCGCAGACCTGTCGTAACAGTCCGTGACGCAGTCTGACACGCGCTTTCCGTCAGCGCAGCACGCTCTGGGCTTCGCTTGAGGACACAGCGAGGTCGACACTCACTCGCCGTTAGCGCATCTTGGCTCCTGGCTGAGAGCGGATCAATAGCCAAGCCGCTCGAAGTCGACGCTAAATAGGGTCCGTAGGTAAACGGCGTCCGCATCGCTAACAGTCTCGCCGCCTATTGGGGAAGCATTTTCGTGTGGAAGCTCGACGCCGGGCGGGAGCCCGAGTTGGCTGGCCACTTTACGGAAGTCTTCGGCCAACGTCTCGGTATGTGCAATGAAATCCACTAGGCATCTGTTCTCCCGATCGAGATCGAACTCCACTGAAGCCTGATTCCTGGTTCTTAAGTGCCAGCGGATGACGTATAGTCAGAAAAATTATCGCATTCATCGAATGCCTGCATTCCTACCCAAAGCCGGGGATCCCGGTGTCGGCCGAAAGTTCGGTACCACAGCCTACGACCTATCGCGTCATTATCTGACTTAATACGAGCTAGAAACCTGTAGAGCGAATGGGCCCGGTGCACTGGATTCCTCACAACGGTAAACTTCCAGTACCGATCCCACGTGTCCACGCCAACCCGGCGCCGAATGTCTGGTGCCCGGCTGTGCTTTTGAAGGTTATAACTCGCCGACTTCCTGCCCACTAGCGAGAAGAGTACGTCGACCGGACTATCTGTAGCGATCAAGTCACCTCGGCCGAGGTACGGTCGCAGGGCAGCCGTGACCGACTCGCCTCCAGTCTTATGGACATGCACAAAAATAGACTTGTATTTGTGACTGACTATCAAATGAAACCAAAAACCTATCACTGCAAGGGCATCTGGGTGCGTGGCAGGTCGCTCGAGCGCCGGATCGGCTCCCTCGACGTCTCCCGGCTCGACAAGGGTCACGAAGTTGGTCGCGGCGAGTGTCTCGGCGTACTCGTGGCCGCAGAAGAACGCTGGGGACCGTCCACCAGAAGATAGTCGAGATAGCGGGCCCGGGCTGCCCGCTCCGCCGCTGTAGCTCGGGGCGGCGGTCTCGGAGGAGCGCGGCCGCCCTGATCGCGGTCGCCGGGTCCAGCCAACGCCAAAGGCTTCCCTACCAGAGGACCACGAAGTCCGTGGGCCTCAGGTCGAGCAGTTCCCGAAAAGGGTGCCCGACAGCGGCCGGCGGCGGCGGAACGCCGAACGGGACGACGACCACGGGGAGGCCGCTCATTCGCCTTCCGATCCGCGATGCCTGCTCAAGGGTCGGCGAATCGAAGCTGTAGCGTCGTAAGGCGCTGCACCGAAGCCAGCTCGGCCCTGACGGCCTCGTCCCCGAGTCGCCAGCTCATGCTCGATCGGGTCGTAGAGGTCGGAAGACGGCCCGCACCCCGCCCCCGCGCAGAACGGGAAGCAGGTAGGGGTATCCACGGCGCCATCGCGACATCGTGCTCGAGTGCCTCGCGGAGCATCCTCCATCGTCCTCCCTCGACAATACGGATACCCGGCAGCTCCATGGACCCTCCCCCATGGAAGACGACGGTGACCCGATGATGCGCAGCAAGCGCCTTTGCGATCTCGACGCCGCGAATCCCCGGCCCGGTCAGCCGCTCTCCGCCGGATCCGGGCACGAGGACAGGATGGCAAGCCGGTCGTCGATCATCTGTCCGATTGGAAGTTCAGGCGCGATGCAATCGTTTACCGGCTAATGCTCGGACCGGCAAGGCAGTTGACGAGGAGCGGAGCGTAGCGTCGTGGAGATCGCCCTCGCGCTGCGCCACATCTGGCGGCACAGGATCTGGCTCGTACCGGTCACGATCGTCGCTGCGATCGGGGGGCTCGTGGCCAGCTATCACGTCAGCTTCGCTCCCCCTTCGATCAAGTCGGAAGGATTCGAATACGGCGCCGCGAGCACGCAGGTCCTCGTCGACTCCTCGAACTCCTCACTGGCGGAACTCGAAACGCCGATCGGGCAAATAGGCGAACGGGCGGCGCTCTATGCGGAGCTCCTGAACACACAGCCGGTCCGCAGGGAAATCGGCAGGCTTGCCCATGTTCCCTGGGAAGAGATCAGCGTCTCGGGACAGGACGCCACGCCGAGCGAACCAAATGCCGAACAGCGCTCCTCGCAAATCCTCTCTGCCAAGGAAGCAGTCACCCTCTTCTTCACCGTCAACAAAGAACAGCCGATCATAGGCCTGTCGTCCCAGGCCCCGACCGCCGACAAGGCACGGCGCATCGTCTCGGCGGCCGTCCCCTCGCTGCGCAAGTACGTCAACCTCATCGAAAGCAAGCGGAACGTGCCGGGGAGCCGGCGGGTGGAGTTCCAGCAGCTGGGCGCCCCGCAGGCTGGGACCCTAGCGTCAGGTAGCGGGAAGATCATCGGCCTCCTCGTCGCCCTGTTCATCTTCTGCGTCGGATGCCTGCTGATCGTCCTGGTACCGCGATTCCTTTCGGACCTCCGCAAAGCGGGAGCGATCGAGTACCGCTCTTCCGTGCTGGTCGGGGCTCCAGCCCGCCGGCCACTGAGACCGCGGCGCTTGAAAACGGTTCAGGCGCCGCCCTGGATCCCGCCGCGCGGGACCGTCTCGACCCCGGTTCGTAGGGCCAGTCACCCATGGCCCACTCAATGATGACGGCCAAGGAGCAGCCGGCGCTTCCGGCCGAAGGGACCCGTAGCCCGGTGACCGCCGAAATGGGCGGGGATTGGCCGAACACCACCCGCCTGCTCCCATGGCTGATCGCGGCTTTCCTCGTTTCGCTGTGGCTGATTCCGATCGACGCCACCTACTTGCCTTTCAAGCTGCCTTTCGACAGCACGATCGACCGGTTCGAGCTCGTGGGCCTCACCCTGGTCTGGCTGATCGCGCTGGCCAGCGCCGGGCCCTATGGCCCAGAGTGGCGGCCGAACAGGGTCAACGTCGGCATCGCCGTGTTCCTGCTGATCGCGATGGCTAGCGTCGTCCTGAACCTCACGAATCTCGTGAGGGCAGAAGAGCTCCAGCTCGCGATTAAGAAGCTGACGGTTCTCTTTTGCTATGCGATCTTCTTCGTCGTCGTTGCGACATCCATGCGGAGGCGGGAGCTTCCGCGCTTCCTGATCCTGATGCTGGGTCTCGCAGCTCTGACCGCGCTTGGCACCATTATCGAGTACAGGACGGGCGTCAACTACTTCCATAACCTGGCAGCGAAGCTGCCGGTGTTGAACGTGGAACCTGCGCCTCCCGACCCGAAGTTCGGGCGTCCGAGCATCGTCGGCCCGACGCAACATGGCCTGGCGGTAGCCACGATGCTCTCGATGATGGTGCCGCTCGCCGTAGTCGGTTTCATGAGCGCGAAGAGAAGACGAGATCAGGTGCTCTACGGCCTGACACTGGCCCTGCTGTTTGCCGGCGCGGTGGCAACTTTGCGAAAGACGGCCCTCGTTGTTCCTGCTGCGGCTCTAGTAGTGCTCTGCGTGTATCAGCCTCGGCGCATGCTGAGATTGCTCCCGCTCGGCCTTGCCATGGTCGTCCTGATGCAGGTCATCTCGCCCGGAGCCCTCTCCGGAATCCGCTATCAGTTAGAGGGCGGCGACGAACTCTCTAATCGTGGCCGGACCAGCGACTACGCGGCGATCAAGCCAGACCTGGTCAGCCATCCCCTGATTGGTCGCGGCTACGGAACCTACGATCCGAAGGCCTACCTCGAAACCCGTAAACCCGAACGGCACCGGCTCGTCGACAACCAATACCTGCTATTGCTGATCGAGGTTGGCATCATAGGCGCGGTCGCCTATGCGATCGTCAGTATCCTCAGCATCACAATGCTGCACCGCAGCGCGCGGTCGAAAGACTTCGCCAGAGCGGGTCCCGCACTGGCCTTGATCGGGTCGATCATCGGCTTCCTGGTCGCGAACGTCCTCTTCGACACCCTCGCCTTTCCCCAAGTGCCCTATCTCTTCTTCTGCCTGCTCGGGTTCGGCGTCGTCTACGCCGCTGGTGAGCGGCAACGCAATGCCTAGTGTCCTGAGTTATTGATTCGTGTGCAGTAACCGGCGAGCGACTCCAAGATCTGGTCTGCGGTCTTCGTCCACACGAACGGCTTTGGTTCCTCGTTCCAGTGCTCGATCCACTCGCGGATGTCGGCGTTGAGCTGGCGGGTCGATCGGTGCACCCCACGACGCAGTTTCTTTGTCGTCAGCTCGGCGAAGAAGCGCTCTGACCGGACTCCGTTCATCATGCCCTTGCAGGGGCCAGCCGGTGACCACCGGCCCGTTGGGGAACCCAGGTGAACGTACGAGCCTGAAGCGCCCGTTTAGTTGGAAGATGTCGAGACATGTAGGATCGCTAATCCAGGGTGGTCGTGCCTTCAATCGCGTGAGATGGGTTCTCCCGGCGCTGCTCCCCGCGGTGCTGACTCTCTATTGGCCTTCCATAGCGGGGGCTTTTTTCCAGGGGCGACGAGCCTAATCGCGGCGGAGATGGCGATCATCATTGTCGCGCGACTTGTCATCGCAATGCGGCCGTTCGAGGGCCTAGGCATTCCGCTTTGCCTGGCCGTGGTCGCGCTCGGGGGGCTCGCTGCATGGACTCTGCTTTCAGCAAACTGGTCTGACTCGATGGCTCGCGTCTTGCCCGAGTACACGCGAGCGCTGCTCTACGTGCTGACGCTTGTCTTCTTCGGGCTGTTGCCCTTCGACGTGAAGCGGGTTCACTGGATGCTTTACGCATTTGCAACGGCAATAGTTGTGATTTGCACCGCGGGCCTGATCGCGCGACTGCTTCCGCAGGTGATTCTGGATCCGGCTCTCGCCGAAAAAGATCGCCTGGGTCTCCACTAACCTACTGGAACTCGCTCGGGCTACTCGCTGGCGTCGGCATCGTGCTATGCGGACATCTCTCGTGCAGGTACCCGAGGGACGCCCGGCTGGCGCGTGTCCTCGGCGCGGCGTCGGTGCCGCTTCTCACGCTGACTCTGTTCTATACGCTCTCGCGGGGAGCAACTTGGGCGACCGTTGGCGCCGTAGTCGTATACGTCCTAGTGGGAAGGCCGCGCGCGTTGCTCTCCGGGGCGATTGCCACCGTGCCGGCAACCTTGATCGTCCTGGTCGTGGCGAATCCGACCAACGCGCTGACCGAAGGCAACCTGCTTGGATCGACTGCGGTCGCCGCGGGCCATCATGTCGCGACGGTCCTCGTCGCTTGCATACTCGGGGCTGCGCTACTGCGAGCGGCGCTGCTTCCCCTGGACCGCTGGACCGCTGCGTTTCGTCTGCCCAAGCACGCTCGGCGTCCGCTGTTGACCGCTCTTGTCGCCGGCGTCGTTTTGATCGTCGTCGGTGGTATCGCCCTCAATGTACCCAGGGAAGTGGAAGCCAAGTACAAGCAGCTCACCGGCAACGACCAGGGGGAAGTTGGGAGCGGTAGCTTAAGGCTGTTCAATGGGAGTACAAGCGGGCGCAAGGAACTCTGGGACGTGGCGCTGACGGACTTGGGGGACGCGACCCGCTCAATGGAACTGGGGCAGGGACCTTCGCACTGCAATGGAAGAAGGAACGTCCCTCCACACAGAGCATGTGGAAGATGCGCACTCGCTCTATATCGAGATGCTCGGAGAGCTCGGGGTGGTCGGGTTCGCCCTGGTAGTCATCACGCTCTTGCTGATTCTTGGCGCCTTCGTGTACCGAGCACGGGGACCAGATCGCGCGATGTTTGCGGCGCTGCTGTCCGCGGGTTTAGCCTGGGCTGCCGCCAGCGGATCTGACTGGCACTGGGAGATGCCCGCTACGGCCGTCTGGCTCTTTGCCTTTGGAGGGGCCGCGTTGGCGCGGTCCCCCCCGGCCGGCGAAAATGGTGGGCAAAGCGAGAGTAGGTGCCATCATTGTACGCGTGGCCGGGGTTGCCGCCTGTCTTGCGCTGGCGATCACTCCGACTCGCGTCGCGATTTCGGCCGCACGCTTTGCTGACCAGCACTGGATGCCTTTCGCGCAGGTGATTGCGCCAAGGCAAAATCTGAGGCAAGGAACGCTCTTTCGGCAGTGGGGCAGCAGGAGGCTCCCTATGCGCTGATCGCCTTCTGTGACATGCGGGAAGGCCACTACCGGTTGGCGCTCGGGGCGGCGAGGGCGGCACACGAGCGCGATCCCCACAACTGGGAAACTTGTTACGGCCTGGCGGTCGCTCGGGCCGCCACGGGACTCGATCCCAGGGCGGCGGCCGAGAGGGCCGCGGTCCTCAACCCGAATGAACCGCTGGCGAGCACGGCGCCGACGGCCCTCGACGGTCACGGCAGGCGGGCGTGGATCGCCGCGGGACGCAACGCGGAACTGCTCCCCCCCACCCCGGGGGACCCATGAGACCCGCTTTTCGGGAGGGGTTGAAATAGATGCCGAATTGCCGGCGAGAGGCTGTAGATCGCAGGATTCCGGCCTACTCTGGCGCCATGCGCAGGCTGGTCACATTGATTGCAGCGGTCATTGCGGCGGTCGCTTTGCTCGTCGGCGGGACGAGTCTCGCCGTGGCGTGCGTCGGCGGGACCTCGGGCAACGACAACGCCGGGCACTACCAGTACAACGGCACGCCTGGTTGCGGACCCGACAAGACCGATGGCTGGGCCGGCAGTAGCGGATGGCATGACGGTCAGCCGCCGAAGGACGACGACCGGGGCGACTGCCCGAAGTCGCCTTGCGATCACCACAGCTACACCGGCAACGATTCAGGCGATTGGGGTTCCTCCGGCAAGGACGACGGCGATTGCCGTCATTCGTCAACGTCCGGGCATCTCGTCGTTCCCTCAACTCCCGCGTAGGCCGTCCCGGCGCCACAGCAAGCCGTCTTTGTCAGCCCTGGAAGGGGCTCGGCTACTTGCTTAGAGTGGCACCTCCGCGCCGCCGCCGAGTCCTACGGCCTCGACGCCGAGGTCCTGATCGCGGCGGCCCAAGCCGCGCTGGCCGCCCCCGACCGCGCCGTCACCCTCGACGTGGCCGTCCGCGCCGCCGCATAGCGGCCGTCGGTGCAATGGACACCTGCTCCGCGTCGGCTGCGCGCAGCGCCGCGGCGCGGACGCCGATCGCCTCGCCGGCCTTAATGTCGGCGACCGATTCCGCGACTGGGGCGAGGTCGTGGCGGAAGTGGCCCCGAGCGTGGACACCGACCTCGTGGCCCCTATCGATGATCTCGCGGACCAGCGCTGGGGCCTGGCCGACCTGCCCGCCGACGAGGAAGAAGGTCGCCCTCGCCCCGGCCGCCTCGAGCGCATCGAGGACGGCGGGGGTCTTGTCCGGGGCCGAGCCCGGCCCGTCATCGAAGGTGAGCGCGGCCCGCCCGTCCGGTCGCACCCTTTCGAGGCCGGGGACCACACGCCAGCAGCGCGCGTCTGGGGGAGCGCTCCTGCAGAGCGCATCGCACTGAAAGCGGCAAGGAGTCGCGTAGGCGGCGAAGGTTGGGCGCCATCTGACAGGAACGTAACGCCCGTTCGCAATCTTCCAGTTCGGATTGCCGCCCCGGCGGGCTAGCTCAACGGCGTTGCGGCGGCAACCTTCGTGCGCCGCGCCAACCGGGTCAGCAGCTTCTGAACCCGTTCGAGACCGACTACCCTGTCGAGAAGGAGGAGGAGGTCCGACCAAGCCGTCTCGAACAGCAACCGCAAGGTCAGCAGATAGGCCGCCAACCCGACCGCTGCCGTTGCGCCGATCGTCAGCGGCGGCGGTAGGTCGGCGGCTTCAAGCAGGCCGGAGACCAGCGTTGCGACGACGAGGAGGACGATGCTCCCCAGCAGAGCGGGCACCACGTCATACAGCGCCTGCCGCACCGGGATCTGGATCATCGGTCGCAGCAGGAAGGCGTGCGCGACGAGAAGCTGCGCTACGTATACGACGGTGACGGCGATGCAAAGCGGGACGATCCCGTGTGGTGCGGAGAGGTACACGACGCCCGCGTAGATAATCAGGGAAGCCGCATCCCAGGCGAGAAGCGCCTTCGTCTTGCCGACGGCGAGGACCACCGGCCCGATCCCACTGAGTAGGGCGGCGCACATGCCGGCCAGCGCCAGGATCTGCGTCGGCACGATCGCCGGGCCCCAGCCGGGCCCGAACAGCCACGGGATCGCCGCCGGAGCGGCCGCGATCAGGATTGCCAGGAGGGGAAAGATGATCGTCGCGTTAGTCAGGGCGATTCTGTCGCGCAGGGCGCGCAGGTCCTCGATGTTGGCCGCACGCGAGTAGACCGGGAGGGCGATCCGCACCATGATGCTGCTGATCTTGCCCTGGTATTCGACACCGAGCTGAAAGGCTCGCCAGTAGTAGCCGACCGCTGCTGGCCCGGCGACGATGCCGAGGATCACGTAGTCCACGCTGTGGAACCCGGCCCGCATCATCGAGGCGACCGACGCCGGGCCACCGACCGCGAGCAACTCGCGGATCTCGCGCCAGCGCCAGCGGGGCAGCGGCGGGCGGGCGAAGGCAAAGTAGGCCCCGTACATGGCGAGGTCGGTGAAGACGACGCCAAGCACCACCGCTGCGCCGTCCAGCCCCGCGAAGGCAAGGGCCACCGCGGCTGAAGCGCCGACGACGCTGGCTAGCGATTCGGCGATGCTGATCCGCCGGAACTCGAGCTTGCGCTGCAGCAATGCCTGCGGGACGACGCCGATTGCGCTGATCAGGAAGAGCAGGGAGGCCAGCTGCACTAGATGCGCCGTTTCGGCGCCGAGGGCGGGCTCGACGACGAGCGGCGCCAGCCCGGCGGTGAGGATCGTCAGCACGACCCCGAGGCCGAGGACGGCCGCCTGCGCGGCGGCGGCATGCTCGGGCCGTAGCGATTTGCGCTGAACCAGCGGCGTCCCCAGGCCCAGGGTGGTGCTGGCGAGGACCAGGGTCTGGACCGTGAGGGCGATCGCGGCGTAGCCGAATTGGGCAGGCGAGATCAGGCGTGCGAGGACGACCATCGAGACGAGCTGGCTGGCTTCGGCGATGCCCCGGGCCATGGTGACCCAGCGGACGCCACCCAGGGCAGCCTCGCGGAGGCGACCGCGCCCGATCTCGTCGCTGCCGCCTGCCGCCTGTGCCTCCTCCTCGCTCATCATAAACAGCGCTTGGCCAGGGTCTTCGCATGACGAAGGGCTGCGCTCATGCCCGCTGCGTCCTCCACAATCCTGCTGACCGCGCTGCCGCGGTTCCCGCGCGCCAACGTATTTCGCGGCTGCAACCACGCGCGCGGCGACGCGTCGCCGCCATCGCTGGAGAAGACACGCATGAAGCCGGTATTGCGCAGCGCTCGCAACGACCGTCTGTCTTCGGTTCCGAACGGGCAGGCGGCGCTCGTCACCGGCGCCTTGACGGCGGCCTCACGCTGGTCCCTGGCCTCGACTATCTCCTCTCGCAGGCCAGCATGCGAGAGGCCGCGCCAGGCACGATACCGCACCCCGTGGGAGCCGATGCGTATGCCCGCCTCCCGCAGGGCGCGGAGATCTCCGGCGTCCAGGTATCCCGGCGCTCCAATCCGCTCGACGACGATGAAGAAGTCCGCCGACATGCCTCGCTCGAACAACGCTGGCAGTGCGATCCGCAAGTCGGAAGAGTCGCCGTCGCCGAACGCCACGCGGGCCCGATCGACACCGCGAATGGCATCGAGGGCGGAGAGGAAGTCGGCCCTGGGCATCCAAACGCCCCGCTCAGCGTCGCCAATCGCCGGCGGAGGCTCGCCGATGCCGTGGAAAGTGAAGTTGAACATAGTGCCGCCCAACCAGCAACGACCCGGATCCCACCGTGCTTGCGATTGGGCTCGCCATGAGCGCAGGCGACGAGCCGATTTGCGCTTGGACCGCAAGCTGGGCCAGCGCCTCGACGTTTTCTCGAAGACACATGCCAAGGACCGTGCTAACACATGCCAAGGACCGTGCTAACAGATGCCAAGGTTTCATCGTAGGGACGGGGTTCAAGCAGGTCGACGCGGGAGCCGGCGCCGCGCGGGACCGGCGCGACGACCGGATCGGCCGACGGTGACGGCGCGCGAGCTGTCGAGCGAAGAGGTGCGGACCGAGCGCATCACGCTGCCTCCGGCAACGCGCCCTCTACCGCGACGGGCGGTGGGCCGGGCGCGCCGAGAGCTCGCCGCGATCTACTGGCGAAGACGCTTTGCCGCCTTCGGGCGGGGGTCGAGCCTCGCCTCGCCGAGCAGCGTTTGGCGACCCGAGGCGATCGCCATCGGCTCGCGAGTCGCGATCTGGCCCGGCTCTCGCCTCGAGGCGCTCGGCAATTCGCCCGAGGGCCGCAGGTTGATCTCGATCGGCGACGGTTGCAGCCTGCAGACCTCGGCCCACATCGCCGCAGTGCGCTCGGTGACTATCGGCAGCAACGTCCTGGTCGGCTCCTACGTGCACATTACCGACCACGATCACGAGTACGGCGATCCCGACTGGCCGCCGATACTGAACAGGCAGGTTCGCGCTGCGCCGGTTGCGATCGGGGACGGAGCGTGGCTGGGCGACCAGGTGATCGTCCTGCGGGGGGTGTCGATCGGCGCCGGCGTCGTCGTCGGCGCCGCCAGCGTCGTCACGCGAGACGTGGCACCCTATACGGTCGTCGTCGGCGCACCGGCGAAGCCAGTTCGCCGCTACGACTTCGAGCGACGGGAGTGGGCGCGGTGTGAGCGGGGCTGAGCCGGTCAAGGGCAGCACCTCACGGTTCGGCTCCCAGTGCGAGCACGAGTGGCTCCTCGTCGCCGCCCGTCGCGGCCGGGTTGACCGCCTTCCTGGCCTTCCGCAGCGGCGGCTTCTTCCCAGGAGCGACGAGCCTGGCGGCGGTCGAGGTCGCCATCCTGGCGGCGTTGTGGCTGGTGCTCGCGCGGCGACCGTTCGAGGGAGTGAGCACGCCGTTCTGCATGGCCGCGGTCGCGCTCGGCGGCCTCGCCCTCTGGACGCTGCTGTCGGCGACGTGGTCGGACTCCCTCGCTCGTGCGCTGCCGGAGTACACGCGCGCCCTGCTCTCCGCGCTGACGCTGGTGCCGTTCGGACTGATGTCGTTCGACGTCCGGCGCATTCGCTGAATGCTCTATGACCTGGCGACCGCGACGGTGGCGATCTGCGCCGCAGGGCTGATCGTCCGCACGCTGCCGCCCCACGTGATCTTCGACCCGGCGCTGACGGAAAAGGACCGGATCGGATACCCGCTGACGTACTGGAACGCGCTCGGACTTGCAGCACCAGGGAGCCGTGGCCCGCTCGCGTGCTCGGGGCCGGAGCCGTGCCGCTCCTGACCCTGACGCTGTACTACACGTTCTCCCGCGGAGCGGCATGGGCGACCGTCGGCGCGGTGGCTGCATACCATCGCGACCCGTAAGCTCGCGCAGCACGTGCGCCGCGAGCAGGCTACGGGGCAGCCGCGGTGCCGCTGTTCGCCCTGACGCTGTTCTACACGCTCTCGCGCGGGGCTGGGCATCGTGGGCCTGGTGCTGCTGGTGATCGTGCTCGCGCTGATCCTCGGCGCGTTCGCCTTCCGCGCGCGGGGGCCGGACCGGGCGCTGTTCGCGGCGCTGCTGGCGGCGGGGCTGGCCTGGGCTGTGCATGCGGGCGTGGACTGGGACTGGCAGATGCCGGCGGTGACGCTGTGGTTCTTCGCGCTCGGGGGGGCGGCGCTGTCGCGCTCGCTGCGCCGCCGGCGGCGTCGTCACCGCACCGATATCAGGCAGTTCCTCGTGCGAGGCGGCGGGGTGGCGGCATGCGCTCTGGTGGCGATCCTCCCGACCCGCGTGGCTCTGTCCCAGGCGCAGCTCAACTCCGCGATCGGCGCGATGTATGCGGGGGATTGCCGACAGGCGCGGGATGACGCACATGGCTCGCTTTCGGACGTGAGCGAACGCCCGACTCCCTACACGGTCCTCGCCTATTGCGACATGGGCGAAGGCCGTTACCGCCCGGCGGTGGCGGCGATGGAGCAGGCTTTGCGCCGGGACCCCGGCAACTGGAACCTGTACTACGGCCTTGCCGTGGCCCGAGCTGGAGCCGGCCTGGATCCCCGACGAGCGGCGCGGACAGCGGCAAGGCTCAACCCACTCAGCCTTCTTGCGCAATCCGCGCCGAGGCGTTTTCGCGGCAGCAGCCCATCCGCTTGGCGGGCGGCTGCGCACAGCGCCGTCTTGATACCGCCGGGCCCGGGAGACCCGTGATGACCGGCTTGGCGCGGCGCCGGCGCGGTGGGAATCGCCGATTCGGGGCGGTTGGAAATAGGTGCCATTCGGCGGCAAATGGGCGATTCAGCAGTCGATTCGATCTATCTTGGTTGCCATGCGCAAGCTGGCGGTAATCCTCAGCACGTTTGCCTTGCTCGGCGCGGGCGCTGCCATAGCGGTCGCCGGGGGCGGCGGATCGACGGATTACGGCAACGCCGGGCACGATCAGTACCACGAAAAGCCTGGCTGCGGTCCCGACAAGACCGACGGGGTGGCCGGCAACAGCGGACGGCATGACGGCCAGCCGCCGAAGGACGACGATCGCGGCGACTGCCCCAATCCCCCGGGCCAATGCGACCACAGCCACTTCAGCAGCTTCTACTTCACCGGTGGCTCCAGCCAAAACGACGACTGCGGGGACGGCTGCGACAGCCATCACTACAGCAGCTTCACCACCAACGGCTCGAGCTCCGACGGAGACAACCAGGACAACTGCGGGAACTGCGACAACAACCACTACAGCTCCAATAGCCAGGGCAATCAGGGCAAAGGTGGCGACAGCAGCAAAGACGACTGCAACTCCTCCTCCTCAACCGTCTCGCCGGTTGAGCCGAGCCGGGCCTAGCGCCGTCAGATCCTCAAGCGTCTCGTTCGGCTCCCCTCCCCGACACTAAACAGCCGCGACGGTTCGCCGGGGGAGAAAGTTTGCTCGCCAGGGCTTTGACCTGGCGCAGAACACGTGATCCAGGAGGCAGTCCATAGCGGTCCGCGCCGCTGCTTGGGGGCAGGAAGCCGGGGCGTTCAGTGGCGGTCCGACCCGTCCTCCGCTCCCCCCTGCTGCACGCGCATCAAGTTCTGGTCCTATTTGGACCAAAACGCGATGCGCATCTCCCCCAGCCCCCGCCGCGCGGCCTTTCGCGCGGCAACTTTTGCAGTCCCGGCACGTTCAGCGCGCCACAGACAACACGTTTCCCTCTAGCCTGCCATCATCATGGAGGCGATGAGGGACAAATGGTCGGATGAGCGGATGGATGACCTCAACGACAGGGTCGGTGACCTCGGTCGCCGCATGGACGAAGGCTTCAACCGCCTCCACGAGGATCTGCGGTCCCTGCGAGCGGAAACCAGGGCTGAGATCGGGTCGCTGCATCGTCTCATCCTCCAGGTCGCCGGCGGCATGTTTGCCACCTTCGCGATCGGCTTCGCCGGCCTGATCGCCACCCGGCTGTAGCCGTCTCGCCCCCTTACGAGGTCCCGAATCCCGTGACCGGGCCCCTCCGGCTCCCGCACTGGGCGGGGCTCCACAAGCAGGCCTCCGGTTACCGTCGGCAGGCGCGCGTCCTTTGCGGGGCGCATCAGGTTGATGCGCTACTCTGATCTCATGGCAACGAAGCAGCGAAGCCGACCGAGCCGCGCCAGCGCACCCCGCCGGCAGGGGCGCCGCACCACCCTGCGGGTGCCCGCGACTCTTGAGCCCGAGCTCTCGAAGACGGCTCGCGAGCTGGGAACGAGCGAGAACGATGCGCTTGTTCACCTGGCACAGATCGGCGCCGACGCAGCCCAGCGCCGCCGCGCCCAGCGCAAGGTCATAGCCAAACGCCACGCCGCGGTGGCGGCCTCGGCACGCTCCGGCGCCGAGGACTTCCCCTCGCCGCAGGAGATGCGCGAGGCGATCCTCACCGACCGCACCTGAGCGCTCGCCGATGGCGGTCTGGGACACCTCGGTCGCCTCCGGCCTGCATCCCGACAGCCCGCTCTTCGAGTTGGCTAGCGCAGACGCGTTCTCGGCCGAGCCGATCCTCCTCGCCTCCCCGACCGTGCAGGAGATCGCCTTCGGCCTGCAGCGCAAAGCGCCCGCAGACCCCAAGTTCCAGACTGCGCTGCACTGGTTCACAGAAATCCTCGACGCCGGTGTGCTGGGCGTGCTGTCACTGAGCTGGGAGGCGGCGCTGCTCGCCGGTCGGTTGCGCGCAGCGCACCCGACGCCTCCCACCCCCGCCCGCTCGCAGCGCTCGCGCGGCACCAAGCCCGAGCGACGCGTCGCCTGGGTGACCGACATCCAGATCGCGGCGAGCGCCTGGCTGGCGGGCGAGTCCGTCCACACAACGGATCAAGCTCACTTCGAGTCTGCTCGGCAACGCCATCGCCGACCTTCATCCCGGCGAGGGCACGCTCGGAGTTCTGCCCCCACCCGCGCTGGATCGCAGCTGAGCAACCACTGCGCCGGGTGTCAGCCAGGCCGCGGTGCTCTGAACTTCTGAGCGACGTTCGGATCGCCATTTGGGTCCTGAATCAGCCCGCCGCCGATCGTCACTCCCGTCAGCTTCGCACCACGAGGGAGCCGCGGGAGGCATAGGTCATGCATGTTGTCGGCGTTGAACGAGTTCGCATGATCGTGGAGATCGGCGACATCGAGCGGGGCTACTGCGACGATCTTGCCGTTCGGCAGTTTGTAGATGGCGCGGTAGGACGCGACAACGGGAGCGCCAACCTCGGCACCCGTGGGGTAGGCCGTGAGCCCGTTGGACCACATCACGCGTACGAAGGTCTTGCCGACCGTGCAACGGTTGGCGTCACCGCGGTAGATCGCAGGCGTGAGCGTCCACGCGTCCACGATGTACGGGCCTCCGGACAGCGGCTCTACCTTGGCCTTCGACAAGGGCGGGATCTGCCTCCATCGAATCGCTCCGGGGGCCCTGCCCTGCAGCGCCCCGACAACGCGAATCGCAACCGGCGTCGGGCCGCTCACCGAGTCCCCGAAGTCGCCGATCAGATTCACCGTCTGAGCCTCGTCCGACTCGTCCGGCGGGAACTGAAGCGCGCAGGTCGGGGTCGCGATACTTCCATCGCTTCGCACGACTCGGAAGTCCGTGGTCTGAATCGATGAGCGACGGATGAACCAGTTGAAGGTGACGGGGATGTTGTCGAGACCCTGTTCGCCGCTCGGACAGCCGACCGCGTTGTCGGTACCCCACGACGCGCTCAGGATTCTCGCCTCAGGACGCGCGATCGAGCCAGCTCCGGTGGCCGTCGTGGGCAGCGTGCACGACGAGGAGAACTGCTCCAAGCGCTGCGAAGGCATACCCGGGCAGGCGACGCACTGAGGGCCTCTCAGGGACAAGCATCCGGATGAGCGTAGCTCTCGCAAGGCTTCCGGATCCCCAGGCGAAGCGTGAGTCCGGGGTCCGGCACTGGTCCGAGATCCAGATGAGTGCACGTCGTCCAAAGGAAGCGTCTGAAGCGGAAACTTGATGCGTTCAGGAGCCGGCGCCTCGATGACGGCTGTTGCAGCGCGAGGAAAGAAGGCCATCGAAGAGATCGCGGCCCCTTGACCCCGAGGTTGCGGCCCTCTCGCTTGTGCTGAGCCCGGTGGTGGGCCCTCCCCCCGCCTGGTCCGGCCGGCCTCAAAGGGCTCTTCTCACGCCCGAGCGTCTTCGAGTAGCGCCGGGGCTCGGTGGCCTACTCGGCAAGCAACTCGTCCGGATTGCGAGCCGCGTCCCGGATAACGTCGCGTCGGTCCTCTATAATTAACGATATGGACACTATGTCTGGAGCAGAGTTGGCCCGTGAG
Organism: uncultured Solirubrobacterales bacterium; assembly: GCA_963749605.1. Classification (GTDB taxonomy): domain Bacteria; phylum Actinomycetota; class Thermoleophilia; order Solirubrobacterales; family 70-9; genus CAVVNN01. The sequence continues at coordinate 502,134 of CAVVNN010000002.1, forward strand.
CTCGGCACCTCTGTGCCACGGATTACCCGTGCCGTCGAACGATTGGGAATCGACGCTCGGCAAGCAGGTGGGCGGCTTGCTCTCACTCGGCGCCAGGCGGATCGTGTGCGCCGCGCGCTGGGCGTGACGCCACGGGTAGACGGCTTGACACGACCCGAGACGGTGGTTCTGGCGGCGCTGAGGAGCGCTCCTTTCGGGCTCGTTTCAGCACGGGCGACGGCCCGACGAAGCGGTCTGTCTCCGACCTCTGCGGGGCGTGCCCTGAAGTCGCTCCTTGCGAAGAAGCTGGTCGAGCAAACAAGCGAGGTGATCGCGGCTGGTCGGGCTCGCGAGATGAAGGTTTGGCGTGCCAACCCAATGCACCCTCGCTGGCCGGCTCTTGACCCGGTTCTCGCTCGGGTCAAGCCGCCAGAGCATCCCAAGCCGGTCGCGAAGCGTGTGCCACGGCGTTTGCGCCATCTCTTCTGGAACACCGCCGAGAGTCAGCTCGACGTGCGTCGTGCGGGTGCCTACATCGCCAGGCGCTTGCTGCGGACGATGGACATACAAGGTCTCGCGTGGGGAGCGCAAGCGCTGAAGCCCGAGGATTGGGAGCAGGGGGCCAGGGCCCGCGGGCTCGATCCAAAGGTCAAGCGGCTCGCTCACAACCTTGCGCAGGCACTCCGATGAGTGGTCGTGGGCAAGGACCATCTGCTCACCAAAACACCGTGCCTCGATTGCCTGATCGTGTTCGTCGCGTTCTGCCAGCGGACACGGCCAAGGCTTGGCTGACGCTCGCCCCGCACCTTCCGAAGGGGCTCTATCTTGGCGGCGGCACTGCAGTCGCTGTGCATCTCGGCCATCGTGAGAGCCGTGATCTGGACTTCTTCTTCGATCGGACGGTCGACTTGGGCAAACTCAAGGACCTGATCGGTGGATTGGGCACTTTCGCCATCACGCATGAGTCAGAGGGGACGCTGAAGGGCCTCTTCGGCGCCACCAAGGTCGAGATCTTCGATGCAACTCAGCTCAGGCGGCTGGCCAAGCCGACGAGTGTCGCTGGACTCCGCATCGCCAGCCTTCAGGACTTGATGGCGATGAAGATCAAGGTCATGGCTGAGCGCGGTGAGATGCGCGACTACTTTGACGTCAAGGCAATCGACGAGAACGGAGCAGTCTCTGTCGAGGAGGGCATCGAGCTCTACGTCAAACGCTACGACCTCAACCCGAACAGCGACGCCCTTCCTCACCTTTACCGGGCGATGGGCGATCTGAGCGATGTCGAAGTCGACGAGTCGCTTCCGATCGGCATGGCTGAGCTACAAAAGTGGTGGAGCAAGCGTCAAGCCCAGGTGCTTCGAAACTCAAATCGCTTCAGCTAATGGCAAGCTGAGCCCCAGCTCCGCGCAGAGCGGGGAAGCGGGCCCGCTCGAAATCGAGAACCCGTCCCGGCTCGGCACGCTGGACGTGGCGATCCGCGCCGCGGCCTGAAGAGCAGAATCTCCCGCCGGCTCGCCGGTTGAGCTGAGCCGGGCCTAGCGCGGCTCGTCCCACAGGCCGCGCGGGGGGCTCGTCCCCATCTCCGCTCGACGGCTATCAGGCGGCGGCGCGGATCGCGACGTCCACGATGACGGCGCGGTCGGGAGCGGCGAGGGCTGCCCGGGCGGCGGCGACCAGAGCCTCGGCGTCGAGGCTGTAGCGCTCGGCGACGATGCGAAGCCGGTCCTCGACCCCGCTCACCGGGGAGAGCAACTCGACGTTCACCGGATGCCCCTCGGCGATCGCGACGTTCACCCGGTCGGCGGCTTCCTCGCAGTACTCCCAGCGAGCGCCATCGACCAGATCGATCGAGATGGCCTTCGCCTCGCTGTCGTAGTCCGCCTTCACCGTCGCTTTCTCCTTGGAATCACTGTAATGACAAACTCCGGGTCGTCAAGCGCAACCACGATCTCGAGTGGTTGACCGTCGCTGCAAGAGCCAATCAGGATCGGGTTCCCGTCGGGATCCACCGTGCGGGACTCCGGTGCTGAAGCGATCCCGCTGCGCTTCGGCGGGCGCGGGCCGGCGCGCAGTGTCGTCCTCGTCCCCCACCCCACGCCCGGCGACCCCTGATCACCCCTCGATCCGGGCAAGCCCCTCCCCCCTGCCACACTGCAACGTTTTTGCCCCCTGCTGGGGGGCAAACGTGATGCACCTCTCCGCTCACCCGGGTGTAGCCGTCGCGGCTCCAGCGATCGAGAAGCGGATCCTGGTCGTGCGCGAGCGGCAGGTGATGCTCGACGAAGACCTGGCTGATCTCTACGGGGTGGAGACCAAACGCCTGATCGAGCAGGTGAAACGGAACATCGAGCGCTTCCCCGAGGACTTCATGTTTCAGCTGAACAAATCCGAGGCAGCGGCTTTGAGGTCGCAGATTGCGACCTCAAACATCGGCCGCGGCGGGCGCCGGTATGCCCCGTATGTCTTCACCGAGCAGGGTGTCGCGATGCTCTCAGGGGTCCTGCGTAGCGAGCGAGCGATTGTTGTGAACATCGAGATCATGCGGGCCTTCGTCGAACTGCGCCGCGCCGCGTCCTCCTCCGCGGCGATCGAGAAGCGACTCGAAGAGCTCGAGCGAGAGACCGGTGCAAGGCTGGGCCAGCATGACGAGCAGTTGAGCCAGATCTTCCAGGCTCTTCGGCAACTGATCTCCCCTCCCCCCGCGACCCAAGCGCAGGGTCGGGTTCGGACCACCCGAGGACGAGGATTAGTCGAACATCTGCGGAGGACTGCCCCCCTCCCCCTGCTGCGCCTGCATCAAGTTTTGGGGCTATTTGGCCCAAAACGCGATGCGCGTCTCCCCCAGCCCCCGCCGCGCGGCCTTTCGCGCGGCAACTTTTGCAGTTCCGGCACATTCAGCGCGCCACAGACAACACGTTTCCTCCTAGCCTGCGATCATCTTGGAGGCGATGCGAGACAAATGGTCGGATGAGCGGATGGATGACCTCAACCGTCGGGTGGAGAACGGCTTCAACCGCGTCGACGCCGATCTGAGGGAGATCCGGGTCGAGATCAAATCTGAGATCGGGTCGGTGCGGGGCGAAATCGGGTCGTTGCGCAGCGAGCTCCACACCGAGATCGCGTCGCTGCATCGCCTCATCCTCCAGGTTGCGGGCGGCATGTTCGCCACCTTCGCGTTCGGCTTCGCCGGCCTGATCGCCACCCGGCTGTAGCCGACCGGCCTCGCGCCACCGCGCCGGGGCGGTTCCGCGGAACCGCCTTGAAGAAGTTCCGGCCACCGCGGGCCCAGACTCGTCGGTTGACCGAACAAGCATGCCTGGAAACGCGCTGCTTCGAGGGTGCTATCGACTCGCGGTCACCGAGGCGCTCGTGTAGGTCGTTCCCGCTGAGGTCGCAGCGGTGATTTTGTCGGAATAGGAGCTGCTCGCCTGAGCCGTGAAGGTGAACTGGGTCGTCGATTCCGCCGCACCGGAGCTCGAGATCGCAAGGCTTCCGCCGCTGATCGTCCCAGCGCTGGTCGTGACTTTGACCGAGTGACCGCCGCCAAGCGCCGTGACCGTATTTCCGTAGGTGTCGGTGACGCTGACGGTCGCCGTGATGACGCCGCTGTTCCCCAGCCCGGTCACGGTGCAGGTGAACAGGCATGGCGAGCTGGCGCTCCCGGCGCTGATCGCCACATTCGTGAAAGCAAGCTTCGACGCCGAGGTCGCTGCAACCGTCACCGCCAGCGCCGTGGGGTTGGAGATCGAGCCGTCGCTGACCGCGATCGCGGTCGCTCCTGCGTTGTAGAGCTTCATCACGCCGTTTTTCGAGGAGGAGACTCTGGCGACGCCGCTGGTGAAGGCGATCGCGGTTGCGGCGCCGAAGGCAGTCGCCGTCCCCGAGGAATTGGAGACGGTCGGGGCGTTCCCGCCGGGGCTGTTGGCGGCGCCGGAGAAGGTGAGGCTGTGGGAGCCGGTGTAGGTGGTGGCGGTGTTGCCGTAGGTGTCGAGCGCGGTTGTGGTGAGGTTGTCCGATGCGCCCGCCGTTGGCGTGATCGAGGCCGCGACCAGCGAGAGTTCCACTGCGGCGGCCGCAGTTACGGTCACCGAGAGCGCCGAGGCGGTTGAGATCGAGCCGTCACTGGCCGTGATGCTCGTCGTTCCGGACTTATAGAGCTTCATCTCGCCGTTGCTGGATTCCGAGACCGTCGCAACCCCGGCGCTGAAGGAGATCGCGGTTGCGGCGCCGAAATTGGTCGCCGCTCCGGTTGAGTTGGCGATGGTCGGGGCGGTCCCGCCGGGGCTGTTGGCGGCGCCGGAGAAGGTGAGGCTGTGGAGGCCGGTGTAGGTGGTGGCGGTGTTGCCGTAGGTGTCGAGCGCGGTTGTGGTGAGGTCATCGGCGACGCCCGCGACGGTGGCGGGAGCGGCCAGTGAGAGCTTCGAGGCGGCGCCCGGAGCAACCGTCACCGCAAGCGCCGTGGGGTTGGAGATCGAGCCGTCGCTGACTGTGATCGCGGTCGCTCCCGCGTTGTAGAGCTTCATCACGCCGTTTTTCGAGGTGGAGACTTTGGCGACGCCGCTGGTGAAGGCGATCGCGGTTGCGGCGCCGAAGGCGGTGACCGTACCCGAGGAGTTGGAGACGGTCGGAGCGTTCCCGCCGGGGCTTTTGGACGCGCCGGAGAAGGTGAGGCTGTGGGAGCCGGCGTAGGTGGTGACGGTGTTGTCGCTCGCGTCCAGGGCGGTGATCGTCAGGTTGTCGGCGACCCCCACGGCGGGCGAGCTCGAGGCGGCCACGAGCGCGAAGTGCGTCGCGGCGCCGGTGGTGACGTTCGCCGAGGCTGGCGCGCTCGTCGCGCTCCAGGAGCGCCATCGCGCCGTCACGGTGTAGATGTGGGCGCCGACTTCGACGCCGCTGTCGGTGCAGGCGGTAACGCTGGCGGGTGGGGCAGAGGTCGGGCAATCGCCCCCCGGTTGGCCGCCGTCGCGGGTGACGGAATAGGTCACGGCGCCCGCTCCCGGCGCAGTGACGGCGCTCCAAGTGAGCGCGACCGTGCCCCCTCCGGGCGTCGACCCGGAGATTGTCGGCGCAGAGAGAACATTGACTTTCGCCGATGCGTTTCCCGCCCCCGAGGTAGAGAAGTAGGCCAAGGCGGCGCCGGTCACGGTTGCGGTCACCAGGACAACGAGAGCGACACCGGTTACGCGGATCGGGAACGACCGGCTCACCCGTGTGCCGCCCTAGTTGCTGGTCAGGTGAAGGGTCAGCGTGGCGCCCTGGCAGGCATCCTGGTTGACCCCGGTTTCGTTCATCGTCAAGGTTCCGGTCGGAGTCACGGTCTGCCCGTTACCGGCCGCGAAAACGTGATTGACGGTGACGTCGGACATTGCAAAGTCGGGATTGCCGCCGGTGATCGCGGTGCTGCAAGTCGAGTGGCCCGCGTCGGCGGAGATGCTCGCCAGACTGACGGTGCCGACGCGCTGGGCGCCCGAGGAGGGGTTGTCAACCGTAAAGGTCACCGGCGATGAGGAACCGGGGTACAGATTGGAGGAGATCGTCGCGTGCAGGGTCACCGCTGAGCTTGAACCGGCCGTGGCCGCGCCGGTGCCCGAACCCGTCGTCGTGAAGTAGGCGAAGGCGATGCCGGCCATGGCCAGCGCGCAGGTGCCGACAAGCGTGCAGAGGGCTCGCTTCATGGACATCTTCTGCTTCATTGCATCTCCTGTTTGTAGGCCTTGGGGGAGCGAGCGCTCCATCGAGTGGGCCGTCATCGGCGCGAGCAGTGGATTTATTTAGTTCGGCAAGCAAATGAGCGCGCTGGATCCCGGCACATTCAGCGCGCCACAGACAACACGTTTCCTTCTAGCCTGCCATCATCTTGGAGGCGATGCGAGACAAACGGTCGGATGAGCGGATGGACGATCTCAACCGCCGGGTGGAGAACGGCTTCAATCGCGTCGACGCCGATCTGAGGGAGATCCGGGCCGAGATCGGGGGGCTGCGCGGCGAAACCAAAGCCGAGTTCGACGACCTGCGCGGCGAAACCAAAGCCGAGTTCGGAGGCCTGCGCGGCGAGATCAAAGCCGAGTTCGGCGCGGTGCGCCATGAGTTGCGCGGCGAGATCGGGGACCTGCGCGGCGAAATGAACTCTCGCTTCGAGCATGTAGACGCCCGCCTCGACCACGTAGATGCTCGTTTCGATGCCCTCCAGCGCACCATGCTCCAGATGGGAGGCGGCGTAATCGTTGCCCTGGTCGGCCTGATCGCCACCCAGCTGTAGGTCCTAGACTCCCGCCGATGAAGATCGGGATCGTCGGGCTCGGCTACGTCGGGCTGCCGCTCGCCGTCGCCTTCGCCGAAGCGGGCCACGAGGTGGTCGGCCTCGACGCGGACCAGCGCAAGATCGAAGCGCTGAACGAGGGCCGCAGCTACATCGAGGACATCCCCGACGCCGCCCTGGCGCCGCTCGGCGACCGCCTGCGCGCCACGCCGCGCCACGCCGACCTCGCCTCCTGCGAAGCGGTGATCATCTGCGTCCCGACGCCGCTGACCGGCTCGCGCGAGCCCGACCTCACCTACCTGCTCGAGGCCGGCGCCGCGATCTCGCAGGTGCTCCAACCCGAGCAGCTGGTGGTGCTGGAGTCGACCACCTACCCGGGCACGACCCGCGAGCGGCTGGCGCCGATCCTCGAGGAGTCGGGGCTGGCGGCGGGGCGCGACTTCAACCTCGCCTTCTCCCCCGAGCGGATCGACCCCGGCCGCACCGACTACACGGTGAAGACGACCCCGAAGCTGGTCGGCGGCCTCACCGAGGCCTGCGCCGAGCGCGCCCGCGAGCTCTACTCGCTGATTTGCGAGCAGGTGATCGTCCTCTCCACCCCCGAGGCGGCGGAGCTCTCGAAGCTCCTGGAGAACATCTTCCGCTCGGTCAACATCGCCCTGGTCAACGAGCTCGCCCAGCTCTGCGACCGGCTCGGGATCGACGTCTGGGAGGTGATCGACGCCGCCGCGACCAAGCCCTTCGGCTTCATGCGCTTCGACCCCGGCCCCGGGATGGGCGGGCACTGCCTGCCGATCGACCCCTTCTACCTCGCCTACAAGGCGCGCGAGCACGACTTCTACCCCGAGTTCATCGAGCTGGCCGGCAAGGTCAACCAGGCCCAGCCGGCCTTCTGCGTCGATCGGATCGAGCGGGCGCTGAACGACGCCGGCAAGCCGGTCAAGGGGTCGAAGGTCCTCGTCCTCGGCGCCTCCTACAAGGCCGGCATCGGCGACATGCGGGAATCGCCGGCGCTGAAGATCATCGGACTGCTGCAAGAACGCGGCGGGGCGGTCTCCTACCACGACCCCTACGTCGCGGCCCTGCCCGAGCTCGGCCTCGAATCGGTCGAGCTCGACGGCGCGCTGGCCGATGCCGACCTGGTCGCGATCGTCACCGCCCACCCCCAGCTCGACTACGCAGACGTAGTCTCCCGCGCCCCCCTGGTCGTCGACTTCCGCGGCGTCACCCGCGGGATCGAGGCGGCGAACCTGGTGCGGCTGTAGCGCCCTCGCTCACTGCGGGAACAGTTCCTCCACGGCTGCGCGGAACGAGGCCGGGTCGATCGCGGGGAACCGGTACAGCTCAGGCTCAATCGACTCGAACTGAGCGCGTGCATCCGCCGGATTCACCAGGCCGGAGGAAAGCATCTCGCGAATGTCCTGAAGATCCTGCTCGTGACCGCGCTCGGCCTTCGCGAGCGCCTGCGCCACCGGATCGAAGTGGTGAAAGGAGACCTTGCCCTCCCTGCAGATAAGGGGGCTCCGTTCCTCCCATCCCTGCGGCAGAGGTATGAAGTCGGACGGGGCCGCAAGCTCGACGTTGAGGTTGAGCTCCTCCTTGAGCCGGGGAATCTCGCGCAGCAGCTCGTCGCGGTCGGGCATGAGCTTGATGTCCACGTCGACGGTCGTCTCCCTCCAACCGTGGAGGACGGCGGTTGCTCCGCCGGTGAGATAGACGCGGCCCTCCACCCTGGCGGCCCGCCCCAACTCGCGCATGAACTGCTCGATGCGAGTCGAGTCGGCTAGCTCGCGCATGCTGCCGCTCGCTCGAAGCTGACGAGCCGGCGGATCAGGGCGTTGTAGGCGGAGTGGGCAGCGTTGCCCTTCTCGCGCGCGAGAAGGAGGTAGAGCTTGTGCTCGGGGGAAGCGATCGGCGCGGGCAGCTCGATGCCGACGGATCGCAGGCGCGGCGCGCCGATCGACACCAGCAGGGCGGCATCCGATTCGCGTCCGGCATCGAGATCTTCGACGCCGCGCTGAACCAGGTCGGCGCCCGGCAGCGATTCCAGCCAGTCTCGATTCGCGGTCATCCTGGTTTCGAGGTTAGCGCCGCCGGCCAGCCAAAGGACCGATGGCTCAGAACGGGCTGGGGACGCGGACCACCACGTCGTCGACGCTGGCGATCGCGCCGGAGGAGCTCTTCGCCGAGCCGATCGCCACGCCGGACGCGCGGCCGCCCAGTTCTCCGGCGCCGGGGTCGGTGACTTCGGCGACGAGCTGGCCGCCGACGTAGGCGCGCAGGAGGCACTGGCCCTTTTCGGGACCGCTGCTGACGTTGACGGCGCTGAGACGAAGCTGGTTCGCCTTGTCGATCCCCTTCACCGCGCTCACTTCCCTTTCGATCGCCAGGTACTTGACGCTCCCGCCCGCGAGGTACTCGCGCAGCTGCGTCTTCTGCTGGATCGGGTAGACGGCGAACTGGTAGCGCGCCCCTCCCCCGGCCCGCAGCACCAGGCCGAGGAACATCTTGCGCTGCAGGCTCTTCGGCGTGCCGCTGAGCAGCCGCTCGGTTGCGGCGACCTCGAGGTCGCGCCCGAGGACCGGGGTGCGGTAGGAGCATTCGCTCGTGCGCTTGCCGAAGACGATCCGCACGGAGTGCTGCGAACCCCCGCGGGTGCAGCTGGGGCCGGAGAGCTTGACCAGCTGGCTGCGCTGGGACGTCGTCTCCAGGCTGTTGCGATAGACGCCGACCATCGCCCCCGCCGCGGCGGCGACGAGCACGAGCGCGCTGGCGAAAACGGCGAGGGGAACGGCTGTGGCGCGGACCTTCATCGCTCGCAGCCTAAACACAGGCCAGGGGGAAAGATGCGCCCAGCGGGCTCTGAACGGAGGATTTCGGAGCAACCCAAATATCATTGACAACGATGAGCGAGCACCGGCTGCCCGAGCGCGACCGTCCCTGGGTGATGCGCACCTATGCGGGGCACTCCGACGCGCGGCGCTCCAACGAGCTCTACCGGCGCAACCTGGAAAAGGGCCAAACCGGCCTCTCGGTCGCCTTCGACCTCCCCACCCAGACCGGCTATGACCCCGACCACGTGCTCGCCCGGGGCGAGGTCGGCAAGGTCGGCGTCTCGATCGCCCACAAGGGCGACATGCACCAGCTCTTCGACGGGATCCCGCTCGACGAGATGAACACCTCGATGACGATCAACGCGACCGCGGCCTGGCTGCTCGCTCTCTACGTGACGGTCGCCGAGGAGAACGGCGTCGAGCGCTCCCAGCTGAAGGGCACGACCCAGAACGACATCATCAAGGAGTACCTCTCGCGCGGCACCTACGCCTTCCCGCCCGAGCCCTCGATGCGGCTGATCGCCGACATGGTCGCCTTCACCGTCAACGAGGCGCCGAGCTGGAACCCGACCAACATCTGCTCCTACCACCTGCAGGAGGCCGGGGCGACGCCGGTGCAGGAGATCGCCTACGCGCTCTCCACCGGGATCGCCGTGCTCGACGAGGTGAGGGCGCGCGGCCAGGTCGCCGAGGCCGAGTTCCCGCGCGTCTTCGGCCGCATCTCCTTCTTCGTCAACGCCGGCATCCGCTTCGTCGAGGAGACCGCCAAGCTGCGCGCGATGGGCCGGCTCTGGAACGAGATCGGGCGCGAGCGCTACGGGGTGACCGACGAGAAGATGCTGCGCTTCCGCTACGGCGTCCAGGTCAACTCGCTCGGCCTGACCGAGGCCCAGCCGGAGAACAACATCCAGCGAATCGTGCTGGAGGCGCTGGCGGTGACGCTGAGCCGCGACGCGCGCGCCCGCGCGATCCAGCTCCCCGCCTGGAACGAGGCGATGGGCCTGCCCCGCCCCTGGGACCAGCAGTGGAGCCTGAGGATCCAGCAGGTGCTGGCGAACGAGACCGACCTGCTCGAGTACCCCGACATCTTCGAGGGCTCGAAGGTGATGGACGGCCTGGCCGAGGAGCTGGCCGAGGGGGCGCGGGCCGAGATGGCGGTGGTCGAGGAGCACGGCGGCGCGGTCGAGGCCGTCCCCTATATGAAGGCCCGCCTGGTCGAGTCCCACCGCGAGCGGGTGGCGCGGATCGAGCGCGGCGAGCTGAAGGTGGTCGGCCAGAACAGCTTCACCGAGACGGAGGACTCTCCCCTCACCGCCGGCGCCGACGGCGGCATCCTCACCCCGGACCCCGAGGTCGAGCGCGAGCGGGTCGAGGCGCTTCGGCGCTGGAAGGCCGAGCGCGACGAGGACGCGGTGCGGGCGGCGCTCGACGAGCTCGCCCGGGTCGCAGCCGACGACGGCCAGAACATCATGCCGGCGACGATCGCCGCCGCCAAGGCCGGCGCGACGACCGGCGAGTGGGCGGGGGTGCTGCGTAAGACCTTCGGCGCCTACCGCGCCCCGACCGGCGTCGACGGCGCCGCCCCGCCCGCCGACCGCAACCAGCTCGCCGAGATCCGCGGCCGGGTCGACGAGGTCTCCGCGCGGCTCGGCCACCGGATCAAGATCCTGGTCGGCAAGCCCGGCCTCGACGGCCACTCCAACGGCTCCGAGCAGATCGCCCTGCGCGCTCGCGACGCCGGCATGGAGGTGATCTACCAGGGGATCCGCCTCACGCCGGCGGAGATCGCAGAGTCGGCGCTGCAGGAGGACGTCGACGTGGTCGGCCTCTCGATCCTCTCCGGCTCCCACCTCGAGCTGGTGCCCGAGGTCGTCCGCATGCTGCGCGAGGAGGGCGTCGACGCCCCGGTCGTCGCCGGCGGCATCATCCCCCCCGCCGACGCCAAGCGGCTGCGCGAGGCCGGCGTCGCCGGCGTCTACACGCCCAAGGACTTCGACCTGAACCGGATCATGGGCGAGATCGTCGAGCTGGTCGCCCAGCGCGCAGGCGCCGGCGCAGCCGCCTGAGTACTCTTACGCGCAGTTTTTCTTACTTTTTGGCGGCTTACGCGCAATTAATCTACTATTTAGCCCGTGATGGCTACCGCTACGCGCACTTTTTCTCTGGAGGAACAGCCCGAGGTCTTCCTCACGACGACCACGACGTCGGCGGCGATACAACGCGCCGTGGCGTCGGGAAGGGCGCGCAAGGTAGCGGGCCGTCTCTACACGCGCAACCTCGACGACCCGCTCGAGCACATCGTGCGGCGCAACTGGCAGCGGATCGCCGCCCTCTACTTCCCGGGCGCCGTCGTCGCCGACCGCAGCGCCTTCGAGGCAAAGCCGTCGGAGGACGGGTCGCTCTTCCTCGACGGCGGCCCTGACTACGCCGGGCGCCGTCAGGTGCGACTCCCCGGCCTAACCCTGCGACCCCGCCCCGGCCCCGGCCCCCTGACCGGAGACATGCCCTATATGGACGGCCTCCACTTCTCCGGCCCCGGCAGGAAAATGCTCGACAACATGCGCCCGTCGCGGGCGCGCGAGGGGGTTGCCCGACGGACTCTCTCCCGCACCGAGATCGAGGACGAGCTAACCCGGACCGCCTCCCTGCGCGGCGTCGACGCCCTGAACGAGATACGCGATCAGGCGCGCGCCTTGGTCAAGCCACTTGGAGCGGCCAGGGAGATGGAGGCGCTCGATGGCCTGATCGGGGCGGTGCTCGGCACCCGCGACGCTCCGCTTTCGACCGACGCCGCACGTGCCCACCGGGATGGGGTCGGGTTCGACGCTCGCCGCATCGAGCTGTTCGAGGCTCTCCAGGCTGAGCTGCTGCGGAACCCCGTCCCCGACCGCGATGCTCAGCCAGACTCGTTCCCGGCGCTCTCGTTTATCGAGGCCTACTTCTCGAACTGGATCGAGGGCACCGAGTTCGAGTTGAGCGAGGCGGAGCAGATCGTCTTCGAGCGGACGCTGCCCGTGGGGCGGATCGAAGACGCCCACGACGTGCTCGGAACCTTCGACCTGGTCAACGATCCGGTCAAGAGGGCACAACTCCCCAGTGGCCCAGAGGAGTTGCTCGACCTGCTGCGCTCCCACCACGCCCTGATGCTCGAGCGGCGACTCCAGGCCAACCCCGGCTCGTTCAAGACCCGGGCGAACCAGGCGGGGGGAACCACTTTCGTCCATCCGGACCTGGTCGCCGGCACGCTGATCGAGGGGTACCGCTTCTACGACGGGCTGCCGCCCGGGTTGAGCCAGGCGATCTTCCTGATGTTCCTCGTCTCCGAGGTGCACCCGTTCACCGACGGCAACGGGCGCGTCGGCCGCGTGCTGATGAACGCAGCGCTGAGCGCCGAGGACGAGCAGCGCATCGTGATCCCGCTCGCCTACCGCGACGAGTACCTACAGGGGCTTCGAGCGCTGTCCCGCGGCGGAAACCCACAACCGCTGATCCGAGCGCTGGACTACGCCCAGCGCTACGCCACGGCGATCGATTGGAGCGACCTCGAGACAGCGAAGGGCATGCTCGCCGAAACCAATGCCCTGGTCCCACCCGACCTCGCCGAGGAACGCGGCCTACGCCTGATGCTTCCGCCACAATGAGCAGATGAGCGAGATGAACGGCGACCGCTCGGCCTGGCTGCGCTGCTACCGCTGCTGGTCGCAGAGCCTCGAGATCCAACTCCACTACGACGCGATCCGCCGAATCGACCCGGAGTCGGGAATCCCGGTCGAAGGCGTCGACGAGATCCAGGAATCGGTGGTGCAGTGCCTCGACTGCATGCACGACCAGCCCCACCTCACCTTCCAGGGCGACCGCGTCGTGCCGATCGAGGACCGCTGGGAACGGATGGTCGCCGGCACCCCCTGGGTCGCCTCCTGCACGGTCACCGTCGACCAGGACCGGGTCGAGACCTGCGCCGGCCCCGAAGCGATCGAGTCCCTCACCTACGGCGCCTTCGGCGAGGCCGGCATACGGGAGTTCTTCACCCACGTCCGCTTCCACAAGCACTTCGAGGAGCAGATCGTCGTCCACATGCTGGTCGAGCTCTACGCCCGCTCCGCCGACGAGGCGACCGAGGTCCTCGAAGCCGCCGCCCAGGGCCCGCTCGAGATCACCTCGCTGGCGGAGGAGTCCCGCCCGCCGGCCCACGCCTCAGACGAAGCCCACTGACCCCGACCGAAGGCCAGGCGCGAAACTGGCCGCGCGGTTCCCGCCTCCAAGGCAACTGCATCATCTTTGCCCCCTGGCAGGGGGCAAAGTCGTTGCACCTCGTTGGCGCAAGGACGCGAGGACGTTGGCAAGGAAGCGATCGGGATCCTGTCGGAGCATCCGGTAGGTGGTCCGGTGGACCCGGAAGCCCGCCGCCTCGAGGTCGACCGTGGTTTCGTGGTCGTGCTCGAAGGCCAGCCTGTCCCGGTGGTAGCGATAGCCGTCGGTTTCCACGACAACGCGCTCGGCGGGCCAGAAGAAGTCGACAAGATGCCCTTCGACCAGCACGTTCACCTGTGGGAGGGAAAGCCGGGCCTCGCGGCAGAGGGCGAGGAAGTCGATCTCGAGCGGCGATACCGCATCGACGGCGCGAGGATCCACGCTTCCCGCCACCGCGCGAAGGTGGGCGGCGCCCCTCCGCCCGACGCCCTGCTCGATAACACGTTCGAGCGCCGGCCACCGCAGGCGCCCGCTCCGATCGGCGGTTACCAGGGCGCGCTCCAGCCCCCTCTTGTCCAGGCGCGGCGCGATATCCAGCAGCACTCGCTCGATGGACGTGACCGGAATCCCCGCCTCCTCTGTCACTTCGCCGGGTTCCAGCCTGCGGGTTTGGTGCAGGCGAATGCCTGGTCGGTGGGATCCTCCTGAGCACCGCGTCACCTCGATTGGCCCCCGGAAGCTCCGGAGCCCCCAGAGCTGCGAGGCGCTGCCATGTGACAGGACGGCGCCCGGACCGCAGGCGAGAACGGCAGCCAGCCACCTTCCCTTCAGGCTCTTGCTCTCGTGACCCAGGGCGAACACCCCGCGGTGCACGGGCACGAGCAATCCGCCCGCGAGGCGGGTCTCGATCAGCCGCCTCCCGACGCCCAGTTCGACCAGCTGATTGCTGGCCACGATCCCATGCTGCCGCTCGGCGATCGCACGGATTGCCCGGGTTGCCTCCCTGTCCTTCATCCCCACGCACCGCCCACTGGCCGCGAAAGCGTTGGCCGCGAAGGTGCATCACGTTTGCCCCCTGGCAGGGGGCAAAGTCGTTGCACCTGCATATAGGGGTGCGCCTGGGTGAGGGGGTGCGCCTGGGTGAGGGGGTGCGCCTGGGGATGGGAGGAGGCGTCGCGCATGTGCACCACTCTGCGAGATCGCGGCACACGTGTGACGCGCGCAGGCGAACAACTTCGCGGCCGATCCCTCGACGAAGTGTGACGCGGTGCGGGAGACGCTGGGGGGTTCGGAGTCGAGGCCTCGATCCGGGGGTTCGAACCGGGGGCTCGAGGCCGGTGGTTCGAAGCCGCCGTGCTGGGTGCTACCGAAGCGAGAACAGCTCCAGCGTTCCGGTGAGCTCGTGGTCGTTGGCGTCGCCCTCGGGCTCGACGACGTGGCCGTCGACGACGATCGGGCTGTTCCAGTGCCCGGGGGCGCCTGGCAGCTCGCCGAGCGGGCGCGAGGAGCCCGGGGAGTAGACCTCGATCCCGCCGGCGCTGGGGTCATAGACGTAGAGCAGCCCACCCGCCATCACCGGGCTGGTGCCCGGCGTCGAGTTGGCCCAGAGCGGGTGCAGGCGCCCGCCGCGCACGGCGTAGGCTGCGGTCCCCTCGGCGTCGGCCACGAACACCGTCGTGCGCGAGCCGCGGCGCCACACCGCCGGCGCCGTGAACAGCTCCCCGCCGCCGGGGGTCGGCAGGGTCTGGACTTCGCCGCCCAGGGTCTCGGGCGGGGAGGGCGCGTGGCCGTCGAGGCGGTGCAGGTCGAGCACCCGCATGATCCCGTCTTTGCCGGCGATCAGCGCCCGGCCCTGGCCCAGCAGCGCCGGCGCGCTCGAACCGAGGTCGATGTCGTCGGTGTTGAGCTTTTCCTGGTTGATGGGCGTGAAGGCCTGCCGCAGCTTCAGCCGGGGGAAGGTCAGCTCGAGCACGCTGTCGCCGAAGTCGGTCCTGCCGTTCCAGTGCCCGTTGCCGGTGGAGATCAGCAGCCGCCCGCCGCCCGGCTCGACCACCGCGCCGCCGCGCGAGAGGATCGCCGAGTCGCTCTGCGGGCAGCTGCGGGGGACGATGAGCCGGTGGCGATTGGCGCAGAGCGTGTTGAAGACCCGCCGCACCCTGCCGCTGGCGCGGGAGATCGCCGCGACGTGGCCCTGGTAGGTGGGGGCGTCGCCGATGTAGCCGCCGGTGGCCGCGATCACGTCGGGGCCGTCGATGTTCAGGGCCGCCGCCAATTTCTCGCGGGTGGCGTCGCGCGTGACCCTCGCGGGCCAGGCTCCGGCGCCGTCCTCGCGGCCGGAGGAGAGCGAGAGCTTGTGGATCAGCCCGTTGGGCGAGGCCGCGTAGACGAAGAGGCGATCGGGGTCGGCGAGCGGGCTGGCGGTGGTGATCTGGGCGCTGCCCGCCCAGCGCGCGTATCCCGGCGGGGTGAAGGTCCAGAGCAGCCTGCCGCTGCCGGCGTCGATCGCGATCGTGCGCCCGTAGGTGGTGGTGACCACGACCACGTCGCGCGTCGCCCCCGCCACGCTGACGCCGTGCAGGTAGATCGGCGAGGAGTCGACCGTGCCGGGCAGCGAGACCCGCTGCGCGCGCAGGCGACCCAGGTTGGCCGCGGTGATCCCGGTCGGGCGGTTGGTCGCGTCATGGCGCTGCGGGTCGAGTCCGAACTCAGGCCAGTCGGTCAGCGCGGCGCCGCTGGTGCGCGCGGCAGCGCCCGGCTGCGCGGAAACGCCGAGGTCGGCGGCGGCCCCGCCGCTGCAGCCGTACAGCACCAGGGCCGCGAGCGCGATGAGCGCAGCTCTGGTCACCCGGCGGCGGCGTCCGTTCTCGACCCGCCGGGGTGCACCGCTAGAGCACCCGCCACCTGAACACCGCAGGCGTCTGGTCGGCCTTGCCGCTGTCCACCGCCTTGACCCGGAACACGTGCTTGCCCGGCTTCAGACGCCGATAGATGCGGGGCGAGCGGCACGACCTGTACTTGCCCTTGTCGAGCTTGCAGAGGAAGTGAGCCCCGTGCTCGTTCGAGGCGAAGGTGAACCGCGCCGTCGAACTGCGCGTCCGCTTGGGCGGGTGCTTGTGCAACTTGGTCTGCGGCCGGACGACCCGCGGCTCTTCGGGCGGCTGCACCTGCGGGGTTTCAGGAATGGCATAGAAAGCGGTGTAGGCCGCCGAGCTACTGGCGGTGACCGTGTGGACGCGAGCGCCGCCGTCCGACCAGCTTTCCCAGGGGTAGGCATTACCTTCCAATTCCACGGCCTTGGGGGCGGAGAGCGTGATTTTCGAGTCTTCGATCGCGGTCAGCACGTACGGCGCCGGTTCGCTCCGCTGACCGGCTCCCAATGTCACGCCCGGCGGATCGGACTGGATCGTCAATTCGACCGGGTGCGGATAGAGGTCGATCGTCTTGGTCACGGCAAGCCCACGTTCGTCGGTCGCGGTCAGGGTCAGTTCGATCAACGATGGGTAGTCGTGGTCGGGGGCGATCAGCGTTCCCGAGTCGACTTCCAGGAAGGCCTGGAGAGGGTGGACGTGACAGGTTTCAGGCCCGAAGGGGCAGTGATGGATACGGGAGTTCCATTCGAGGCTGGTCGGCGGCAATGCCCCCACCTGATCCGGGTCTTGGGCGGCGCCTTCGAAGTGGATCGGCTGACCGACATGCCATTCGAAATCCGCTTTGCCGGGTTCGGAGATGGATTCCGCAGGTTCGATGATTTCCGGTTCGGGCGGCGAGTCGCCCGGGTAGACAGTTATCCGAGCGACGCTCTTGGCGCCTTGTTCGTCGACCACGCGAACGGCTACCAGGTGGTTCACCGAATCTTCGAAGGTCTCGGTGGCCGTTTCTCCGGCGGGTGCGTCTCCGAAGACCCCGTCGTAGTTGAGGTCCCATTCGAATTCGAGCGGTTCTGGTTCTTCTTCTTCGTTGGGGTCGGTCGAGCCGCCGGCGTCGAATTCGACTTCCAGCTTGCCTTCGCTCAATGGCCCCCACTGCGGGGTGGCAGTCAGACGGGCGACCGGTGGCTGGTTGTCGGAGGAGTACGCGATCCGGTGAACCTCGCCCCGACCGTATTCTTCGTTGAACAGCTTTACGTAGTAGAGGTCGCCTTCGGGACCTTCCTGGATGTCGATACCGGGATAGATGCCGCCATCGGTCAGGAACGGAATCGTGGTCGACGGGTCGGGTTCGCCGTCTTCACCGGGGAACATCACGTAGATGCAGCGGCGCACGGGGTCGGAGAAGAAGAACGCGCCGGTGTAGGAGGGGGGAAAGACTCCTTCGCCCTCGTAGAAGTCGAGCCCGGAGATCGCCGAGCCGTATTCGGTCACACAGGTGTCTTCCGGCGTCACCCCCGCATCGTGTTCGTAGGAGAAGAACGGCGGCTCAGTCGAGCCGGGTTCGTTGTAGAGCGCTTCGCACACGTCGAGGCCGAGGCCGTCAAAGCCAGGGGTCGGGCCCGGGCCCTCGTAGCAGGGCCAGCCGGAGTTGTAAGCCGGGCTCGGTTCGGTCGGGAAGCGGTCGATCTCCTCGTAGCTGTACCAGCCGACGTTGCCGACGTAGACTTCTTCGCTGCCCGGATCGATCGCGAAGCGGAACGGGTTGCGAAAGCCAAAGGCGACGATCCGACGCTGCGTTCGCGTTGGGCTGCTCGAACATCGGGTTGCCCGGCAGCCCTTCGCCGGTTTCGGGGTTGACGCGGATCACCGAGCCGTCGAGGTTTTCGGTGTTCTGAGACCGCAGCGAACCGCCTTCCGCGGTCGGCGGCGTCAGTGTCTTCGCCCCCGGGCGGGTCGCCGCACTGGTTCTTATGCGGCCAGCCGAACTGTCCGTAGTCGGTGTCGTTGAAGTTGGAGCCCTCGCCGCCGCTGGCGAACAGCGCCCCTTCGGGGCCGAACTGCAGGTCGCCGATCGAGTGCGAGGAGAACTGCTGGCACCAGTCTTCGACCAGGACGTCCTCCGCCACAACTTCTTCGCCTTCGACTTCTTTCGCGTGATCGCCTTCGGCGGTCAGGCGCACGAGCCGGCCGCTGACCGGACAGGCGTCGACATCGGCGTCTTCGGGGTTTGGGGCAGGGGTCGCCCGCGACCTGTTCCGGATGTTCCGAGTCAAACCAGTGTGGATAGGCGCCGGGCGGGTCTTCCCCAAGCACGTGGTTGAAGGTGTAGAGAACGTAGACGCGATGGTTTACCTCGAAGTTCGGGGTCGAGTTCCAGGCCGAGGATGCCGCGGTCGCCGTTGTCGTAGACCTGCTTGCGCAGATCCGCAAAGATCGTCGGTTCTTCGTCTTCGAGGCTGTCGAAGACGTAGATCACGCCCTGCTTGCCCGCAACGAAGATGCGACCGTCCGGCGCGAAACGGATCGCGGTCGGGTCCTGAAGGTGTTCGAAGACGGTTTCGTCGTAGAACCCCGGCGGCAGGTTGAGGGCATGTACAGGGGCCGACCCGACTGCCGCCAACCCGGCGCCGGCGAGCAGGAAAGCAAGGACAACGACGCGCGCCGCCGATCTCATGCGCGCTCCAATGGCGCCATCGTCAGGCCCGCCGCCGCGGGATAGCTCTGCAGTTGTCGTCGACATCTCCGGAATTATGCAGCCACCTCCTGAGGTAACACGGCCCAAGCGCTCGAGGAGCTACCGGCCGAAGGGCGGCTGACGGAAGTCCTTCACGGGGTGCAGGGAGAAGGGCGGGGCGCTTACCCCCTGGTAGCGGGCCCGAACCAAGCCGCGCCTGTTGCGTCCGTAGGCCGTCGGGACCACTCCGCTGAAGATCCCTTCTGCGCCGGCCTGCGCAAGGGCCAAGCGGCGCCAATGGCCGTGCCGCCAAAGCTGGATCGCGACTCCCCCCTGCCCGCTGGTCGGAGTGCGGCCCCAGAAGAAGAGACCCGCCCTGCGGTGGTAGGCGACGAAGGGGAAGCGGAACGCGTAGAGCATTCTCTTCGGCCGGTCCTGCGCAAGCGTCGCCCCCCGGAAGTAGAGGCCCGCCTGACCCGGTTCGCTGAACGACCGGCTGGGATCGGGCGGCTCGTCGCGGAGGCTGTACCAGAAGAAGTGGCTCACACCCGCCTTCCAGGACCGATAGAGCGCTTCCGCCACCCAACGCGTCTCGATCTTCATCGGCAGCCCGCCCGGATCGGGCGGCTTCGAGTCCCACGAGAGCTCGGTGATCCAGAGCGGCGTGTGCGGGAACTCACCGTGAATCCGCCCGGCGCGGTCAGCCGCCCCAAGCAGGGATTGCAGCTTGGCGAGATCCCCCAGCTCGACGTCGTCGACGCCTCCCTTGTGGGTCGGGCCACCGGTGGTGTAGGGGTGGATGTCGAAGATGTCGAAGTGAACCCCGCCTTCGCAGTCGCCCGGCGCGGGATGGGGATGCCGGCGACCGCGCATGCAGAGCAGGAGGCGGGCGAAGCGCATCGGCCCGACCGTCATGTGTGGGCGGGCGATCGGGCCGAGCCCGGCCGCAAGGACCAGGTTCGAGGGGTCGACCGACTTCACCGCGAAGTAGAAGGTGTTGGCCAGCTGGCGGTAAAGCTGTGCCGACACCACCTTGGCGCCTTCGAACTGGGGATAGAAGAAGAAGGCCAGGTTGGGCTCGTTGAGACCCTGCCAGTACTGCACCTGCGGCAAGCCTTCGAAGTGGCCGCTGTAGCGGCGGGCCGCCGCCGTCGAGAAGGCCGCCAGCGCCGCCGGGTCGAGATTGCAGATGCCGCCGCCGAACTGGACGCCGGCCGGCGGCTGGCATTTCTGCGCCCACGGGGGCGCCCCGTACACCTCCAGCACCGGCGTGAGGCCCGCCCCGACGGCCTCGGTCACGGCTTCGTCCAGCCACGTCCACCCGTAATGCCCGTCAGCGGGGTCTTCCGGCTGCCAGCTTTTCGGCTCGTTGCGGGGGGCGACGTCTTCCCAGGGAACCACGATGTGCGCGAATTGAGCCCCGGTGGCCTTCGTCTGCTGAAAGGCGGCTGGGCCGTACTCGTCGAAGCCGGTGATACCCGTCACCAGAGGGCGAACGGCGGCCGTCGCCGACGACACCCCGGCGACGAGAAGGAGGACAACGGCGATCGGAAGGGCCTTCTTCACCACCCCCTGCAAACCCCCTCGCAAGCTGTTTATGCGGTTCGCCGCCTACGACGCCACATATAGGCGAGCGACCAGACGACCGTGGCGACGACCAGCAGCGGCAGCAACAGGCCCATCCTGGCCCGTGGAGGAGGAGCCGGTCGCCTGTGCGAGCACCTCTCCCAGGCCGGAGGAGCCGCTCGGCCCTGCCGACTGGGAGCCGGAGCCGGTTTTTGCCTGGCGACCCTTCGCGCTTCCTGTGGGGGGCTTCGTCGCCGGGCTCGTGAGGACCGGGGCGGGAGCCGTCTCCGTCACGACCACCGCTGCGGCCTGGCCCTGGGGCCCCTGCGCATCGAACTTGCGGGCGGTCTTGGCGCCGAGCACCTTGGCGGGGGCCCGCTTGCCCCTGTCCTTCGTCGGGGTACCGCCGCCAGCGGTCGGGAACGTCTCCGTGTACTGGCTGGCGGCGGAGTTCCCGGGCGGCACAACCGGCTGCGCGAGCGCAGCCGGAGGCAGGAACGCGACCGCGATGGTCGCCCCCAGCCCGCATGCCAATCGCAATCTGGCCATGCCTCATGGTACGAAATGGGGACCGCGGTGCTGACAGGCGTCACCATGTGCGGTCGTCGCTCGTCCCTATGAGGAGATGGAGGTCACCTCGACACCGCCCCGCCCCGCCCCGCCCGAACACGCTCACAGAATCGACTGGAGCGCCGTCCCGACATGGCTGCTCGGGTTTGTCCTCGTCGCCTACCTCGGCCTCAACGGCGGCGGCTACGACCCGCTCGTCCACGACCAGGTCGGGATCGCGGTGTGGTGGATCCTGCTCGCCGGGGTTCTGGTCGGCGCGCTCCCGCGGCGGCGGCCGGGAACCCTTGCATGGTGCGCGCTCGGCCTGCTGGCGGCCTTCGTCATCTGGACGGCGCTCAGCCTCGGCTGGACCGAGAGCGCCGAGAAGACCTTCGTCGACATCGCCCGCGTGGCGACCTACCTCGGCGTTTTCGCTCTCGCCCTCTTCGCGCGAGGCCCACAGGCCGCGCGTCGCATGGTCGCCGCCGTGGGCACGGGCATCGCCCTGGTCTCGATCGTCGGCCTGCTGTCATGGCTGCACCCCGCCTGGTTCCCGTCGGCGGAGGAGACCGCGATGTTCGTGACCGGCTCGGGGGAACGTCTCTCCTATCCGATCAACTACTGGAACGGCCTCGCCGGGCTGATCGCGATCGGCCTTCCCCTGATGCTCCAGGTCGCCACCTGCGCAAGGTCCCTCCTGCCCCGCGCGCTCGCCGCGGCGGCGCTGCCCGCGATGACGCTGGCGCTCTACTTCACGCTCTCGCGCGGCGGCATCGGCGCCGCGGTCGTCGCCCTCGCCGTCTTCCTTGCGCTCTCCACCGACCGGCTGCCGAAGCTCCTCACGCTGCTGGTGGCGGGCGCCGGGGGCGCGATCCTGATCGCCGCCGCGACCCAGCGCGACGCCCTCCAGCACGGAGCCCTCGACGCGACAGCGCGCCACCAGGGCAACGAGATGCTGGCGATGACGATCGTCGTCTGCGCGGCCGTCGGCCTGGTCCAGGCCGGGATCTCGCTGGCGGGGGCCCGTGGCGCGCGGCCGCGCTGGTCATTCGTCTCCCGCAGGCAATCTCTCCTCGCCGGGCTCGCCTGCCTGGTCGCGGTGCTGGTGGCCGCCGCTGCGCTCGACGCCCCCGGCCGCGTCTCCAACGCCTGGAGCGATTTCAAGCACGGGGGACAGCCCGGCGAAGGAGCCGGCCGACTCGGGAGCTTCGCCGGCGAGAGCCGGTACGAACTCTGGAAGGCGGCGATCGAGGAGAACGAAACCAAGCCCTTGACCGGCACCGGCTCGGGCACCTTTGAGTACTGGTGGGCCCGCAACGGCACCAATGGGGAAACGATCCACGACACCCACTCTCTCTACCTCCAGACGCTCGGTGAGCTGGGGATCGTCGGCCTGGCGCTGCTCGGGGCATTCCTGCTGGCGATCCTGATCGGCGGCGGACGGGCGACCCTGCGCGCCGGCCCTCGCGGACGGCCTGTTCTCGCCGCGGCCGCAGCCGGTTGCGTCGCCTTCTGCGTCACCGCGGCCTTCGACTGGATGTGGCAGATCCCGGTGCTGCCGGTCGCGTTCCTCCTCCTCGCCTCGGTGCTGACGACCGCCGCCGTGCGCTCGGAGCGCAACGGGGCCGCAGCTCTGCGCCTGCCGTTGCGGGCGGGCTTCGCCCTGGTGGGCATCGCCGTCATCGTCGCGATCGCGATCCCGCTGGCCTCCGCGACGCTGGTCCGGCAGAGCCAGGCGGACGCGCGAGCCGGCGACCTGCCGGCGGCGCTTCGCGCGGCGCGGAGCGCGCAGAACGCGCAGCCCGACGCCGCCACGCCCCGGCTCCAGCAGGCACTCCTGCTGGAGGCACAGGGGAACCTGGCGCTCGCCGCCGAGGAGGCCCGCGGCGCGACCGAAAAGGAGTCGACCAACTGGCGCAACTGGCTGGTGCTGTCGCGGATCGAAGCGGAGCGAGGCCGCGTCGCCGCGGCCCTGCGCGACTACCGCGAGGCCAGGTCCCTCAACCCCCTCTCCACCCTGTTCGAACGGTGACCGAGACGCGGGGTCAAACACTCGTCCGCGAGAAGTGACTAGCGAGGCGCAGATTCTGTTGCGGATCGCAACAGATTGGCGTTCCGCACACAAACGCGCTGGACAATTTCGTTCGATTCCCTAACCTCATGTGCAAGATCCGGGCTGGGCGATTTGCCCGTACCGATCCAGGCGCTTAACAAGCAGGGATCGCAAAAGGAGAACCATCGAGTTGGCTTTCGCCTCTCCACAGCCCGAACGACCGGACCGCTGGATCCTCGGCAGCGCGCTTCGCAAGCTAAAGACGAGGACGCTGTGCGCCGATAGCAGATCGTCAGGCCTCTCCCTCCAACAAATCAGCAGATGAACCGAGCCACAACTCCCGACCTCTCACAAACTCACCCTCAACTCAGGCGCCCCGTCCCAGCGCGCCGGGGCTATGTGGCCCCGACGTCGATCCTCAAAGGACGTTGGAGCCTGCGGAGGTTGTCGGCCCACGCATCGCTCCTCATCCTCGCGGTCCTCAGCGCCCGCGTCAGCGCCAACACGGCAGGGGCTCAGCCGGATGGACAGACCGTCGTCTGGCTGCTGCCGCCCATGATCCTGGGAATGCTTGCAGTGCGCGGCACCTATCGCCGCTCGATTCAGCTGGACATCGCCAACGAACTGCTGCGCGTCCTCGCCGTCACATCGCTCGCGGCGGTTACGACGATCGCCGCGGTCGCCCTCTTCAACCACGCAAGCGACCCAGCCCCTGTGCTGGTCCGTGCCTGGGCCCTCGCGACCGTCTTTCTCTGCGCCAGCGTGCCCGCCCTGGCCGTCGCCGAGCGGCGCGCGCGCCGCACCGGCGCCGAGAACATGCCGACGCTCGTGGTCGGCGCCGGTCAGGTCGCCACGCAGATAGAGCGCCGGCTCGCCGAGCAGCCGGAGCTCGGCATGCACGTCGTCGGGTTCATCGACGCCGACCCTGTCCCCTGGGACCGAGTGCCCGAGCGCCAGGCTCCGATCCTCGGCGCCCCCGACGAGTTCGTCAGGATCGCCGAGGAAACCGGCGCCGAGCACGTCATCCTGACCTTCACCTCCTCTCCCGACCACGTCCTCGTCCCCCTGATGCGCGCATGCGAGGAGCGCGGCATCCACGTTTCCCTGGTGCCGAGGATGTTCGAGAGCGTCAACCTCCGGCTCTCCCTCAACAACATCGGGCCGTTGCCGCTGTTCAGCCTGACCTGGGTCGACCCGAAGGGCTGGCAGTTCGCGATCAAGCACGCGATCGACCGCGCGGCCAGCGCAACCTTGCTTCTCGCGCTCTCCCCCCTGCTCCTCGCGATCGCCGCCGCGGTCCGGCTCAGCTCCCCCGGGCCGATCCTGTTCCGGCAGCGCCGCATCGGACGGGACGGACAGCGCTTCGAGATCCTCAAGTTCCGCTCGATGCGGCTCGACGACCCCAGGGATTCCTCCAGCCAGGTCAAGGCCGGCCTCGCGCCCGGCGGGGTGGAGGGTGAGGACCGCAGGACGGCCGTCGGCCGCTTCATCCGGCGCTACTCGCTCGACGAGCTGCCGCAGCTGATCAACGTGCTGCGAGGCCAGATGAGCCTGATCGGCCCGCGCCCCGAGCGGCCCGAGTTCGTCGAGTTCTTCGACGAGCAGGTGCGCCGATACTCCGACCGGCACCGGGTGAAGTCCGGCATAACGGGCCTGGCGCAGATCAGCGGCTTCCGCGGCAAGACATCTCTTCCCGAGCGCGTCGAACTCGACAACTACTACATCCAGAACTGGTCGATGGGGCTCGATTTCAAGATCTTCGTGCGGACCTTCGGCGCCATCGTCACCCCCGCCGAGTAGTCTCAGGCCAATGGTAGACGCGTCAGGAATGCCCTCTTCCGCCGACCTTGAAAACGGCGCCCACGGGGCCGCGCGCAGGAGGCTGGCGGTCACCCTTTGGCGCCGCAAATGGATCGTGATCGGGACGTTCGTGACCCTGACCGCGCTGACGGCGATCGTCTCCAAGTCGCTGCCGAAGCAGTACGAAGCGACGGCGACCCTCTGGGTAACCCAGGGAACGGAAACCGCCACCTTCGACGCCGTGCAGGCGGGCCAGGTCCTCGCCGGCACATATGGAAAAGTCGCGGACAGCCAGATCCTGGCCGAACGTGTAGCTACGACGCTTCCCTTTGAGTCCACCGGCGGCGACGTGCTCAACGCGATGTCCTTCCAGCCGGTCTCCGAAACGCAGCTGCTGCGGATCACGGCGACAAGCGAAGAGCCCGTGCGCGCCCGCGTCCTGGCCAATACCTACGCCCGGGTCTTCATCGGCTACTCGCGTACTCAGCTCGGCGACGCCATCGGCGCCCGGATCGCGTTCGCCGCCCCCGCATCGCTGCCAACTCAGCCCGCCCGCCCCCAGCCGACGCTCTACACCCTCGCTGGAGGGCTGCTGGCGCTCGCGCTCGGCATCGGCCTGGCCCTGCTCGCGGAGGCGGTCGACCGCCGCGTTCGCACCACCGAGGAGCTGGAGGCGATCGTGGCCGCCCCGGTCCTCGCCCGCATACCCCGTCGTGGCGACCGGCCGGAAACCGAAATGGTCTTCGACGAGACCTTCAGGCTGCTGCGGACCAACCTGCAGTTCCTGAGGCGCGAAAACGAGCAACTTCGCTCGATCGTCGTCGTCAGCCCATCGGCGAGCGACGGCAAGAGCACCGTCGCCTATCACCTCGCCCGCTCATATGCCGAAGCTGACATACAAGTGATCCTGATCGAGGCGGACATGCGCCGCCCAAGCCTTCGCGGTTACGTGCCGACCACCCGTGAAAACGATCAGAAGAACGGCCTCTCGGCATATCTCAGCCGCAAGGCGGGCCTTGCTACGGTGCTCGCCCAGACCGACCTCCCCAGCCTCCAGTTCATCCCCTCGGGGATCCTGCCTCCCACCCCCTCCACGCTGGTCAGCGTCGAGCGTTCTCAGGTTCTTCTCGACGAGGCGCTCGACCAGGCCGACCTGGTGATCGTGGACACGCCGCCCCTCTCGGTGGGGGCCGAGGCCAGCACGCTCGCCGCCAGCGCCGACGGCGCCCTGATGGTCGTCGACACCAGGGTGTCCGGAAAGCACGACATCCGGCATGCTCGCCAACAACTCGCGGTGGTGAACGCGACGCTGCTGGGCGTGGCAGTCAACTCGGTGCGCGATCTGCCGAATTTCGGCGCCTATTCCTACCGGTATCGGTTGGGCGAAAGCACCAACATCGACTCCGGGAGGAAGAGCCTGCGCCGGCGTCCGGCAAGCGTCACACGCGATTGAGCGTGTGAGCGCCTGACTGCAGTGACCTGGTCCAGGCTCGACCTTCGCTCGGCCGCCTTTCTCTCGGCGGCCTTCGCGCTCGCTGCCGCCTTCCTTGGCCTCTGGGCCGTGGGCGCATACGAACTGGGGGTCGCCATGGCGTTGGCTGCCGTCGTGGCGGCCGGGATCGTCGTGGTCGTCCTCGCCTCGCCCCTGGTCGGAGTGTGCCTCGCTCTGCTGGCTGCTCCGATCGACTACCTGGCGGCTGGCCCCGGCGGCGCCTCCTTCAGCATCACTCCTTCGGAGGCGATCCTGTTCCTCACCGCTCTCTCGGCGGCGCCACGCCTGCTCGGCACGATCTCGGCTTCGCGCATTCCCGCCGCGCTGTACGCGTTCGGTGGACTGATCGTCGTCAGCATCGTCGGGCTGTTCTTTGCGATCGAAACCTTCACGGTGATCAGGATCGTGGCGGACTGGACTGCGTTCGGCGTGATCGCCCTGTTCGTCTCGCAGGGCTCCATCGGCGACGTGAAGGCTGTGGCGGCAAGCCTGGCGCTCTCCGGAGGGATTCTCGGGGCGATGGCGCTGGGCAACCTGAGCGAACAGAAAGCGCTCGCGGGTGGAGCCATCGTCACCAACCGGGCCGAGGCGAGCTTCGCGCACCCGACGTCCTTGGCGCTGTTCCTGATCCTCTCGTTTCCGACCGCGTTCGTCTTTGCCCTCAGGGGTCCAGCCCGCTGGCGGTGGCTGATGATGATCTGCGGCGCGCTCGCGCTGTTCGGCCTGATCCTCACCGAGACCAGGGGGTCGATCATCGGCGCAGGCATCGCCCTGATCTGGATGATGATTCGCTGGCCCCCCTTTCGCCGTCTCGCCCTGACCGCTCTGGGGATCGTCGCTGTGGTCACCGTCGTCAACCTCGGATCTGTGACAAGCGCTGGGCCGGTCACCGTGGTCAGCGACCGGCTGACGACGCTCTCGCTCAGCTCTCAGGGCGACCAGCGGCTTCAGATCTGGGAAACGACGCCGGAAATAGTCGCTCAGCATCCCTTCTTCGGCGTCGGCCAGGGCAACTTTCCCGTGGTCTCGCCCTCCTTCGGCCTCACCGACATCGGCGGGGTCCCCTTCGATCACGCCCATGACCTGTTCCTCAACGTCGCGGCCGAGCTGGGCCTCATCGGGTTGGCGCTCCTGCTGATCATGCTCTTCGAGCTGCTCAGAAGCGCTCGCCGTTCACTCGCGAACCGCGAGAGCGAGCTCTACCCGCTGGCCGTTGCGCTCAGTGCATCGATGCTCGGAGTCCTGGTCAACTCGGTGACCGAGTACCCGTTGCGGCAGAATCTGATCCTGGCGACGATCTTGATCGACATCGGCCTGCTGTTGGCGATCGACCGGCTGACTCGGCCCCGGGCGAGCCGGCGCTCGGCGCTCGGCTCGAATCCACGCTGAGCCAGCCGCTCAGCCGGAGACCAGGCGAGCGGAGGCGACAGCCGCGAGCTTTGCGCCCGGAACCGTGTCGGTCACAGCCTGCTTGGTCCTCCGCACCTGCACCGTCACGTGACAGCCTCGGAGGCTGTTCACCCGACCGAGCCTGCGCCGGTAGTGGCCACGCCCGGAGGTCTTGATCCAGCGGCGCCTCAGGAGGGTCTGGGGGCTTTGGACGGTATGCCGGCAACGACTCACATCCACTGCCAGGGGCTGCTTCTGAGGCGCCTGACCGGTCGCGACCACCGTGCCCCCGGGCGAGACCTTGACATCCAGAGTGACGGGTTCCGGTTCGGGTTCGGGTTTCGTTTCGCCGTGGAACGCGGCCTTGAGGGCATCGAACGCCGGCTTCTTCGAGAAGTCCCGATGGACCAAGCCCCAGTTGCCCTCGAACTCGCTCTTGTCGGTGCCCTCGTCTCGGAGCTCGTAGGCGGTGGCCCCGTAGACGTAATCGAGCGTGTTGAGGATCTGGATCGCTTTGCCGAGATAGTCGGCCTGCTGCGCTTCGGAGACACACCATTCGTTCCCGACACAGGTATCCCAGCCGAACTCGGTGATCCAGAGCGGGGTGTTGTCGCCGGCCGCGACCTGCCCTTCGTGTATCCATTCCATCCCCGGCAAAAACGTGTACTTCTTCCACTGGGGCTGCCAGCGGTCATAGGGATCGCGCCACTCGTTGTAGGGATGCACCGAGATCCCGTCGTAGAAACCCTTGATCCCCTGCGCATACAGTTCGTCCAGGAAGGGACGATCGGCCGACGCAAGGGCGCCCACGATCACGGGCACCGCCGAATTTCCCGCCTTGGCGGCTGGGTAGGCCGCCTTCACCAGCGCCGCGTACGCAGCCGCTCGGTTGGGGGCGACGAGGAACCGTTCCAAGTTCGGCTCGTTCCAAACCTCGAGCGCGGCAAGCTCGGTCCCGTAGCGGGCGGTCAGGAAGCGCACCGCGTCCCCGAAGTCGCCGGCATTGGTCGGCGGGTAGTTCTGCACTCCTCGATCCCACCAGCGGCCTTCGCAACCCTGTTTGAGCGATTCCGGAGCTGACGACGCCCAGCACGGGGTTGTCACCACGCCGGCGATGACCTTGATGTCGCGGCTGTTCGCTTCCTGCACGAAGCGGTCCAGCTTTTCCAGGTACCACTGCGTGTATTCGCCCTTCCCGTCGCTTTCCAGCGAGCTCCAGCCAACGTCGACACGAACGACGTTTCCGCCAAGTTCCCGAATCAGGTCGAGCTCGTGTTGCATTTCAGCGGTGGAGCGTTCGTACCAGAGGGCGTGAACCTGAACTCCTCGATACACCGGCTGCGCCGCGGCCATGCCCGGGAGGGCAAGGAAGGCGACCAGCGCGATCGAGATGAGGCCGAGTGCCTTGTTGGAGAGGTGAGGGAGAGGGCGCATAGCTTGGTCGAGTTCCAATCGGGTGACCGCTCTCATCTCTCGACCCCGGCATGACCTCTCCCATGCAGAACTCAAGTCCCTGGACGATCGTTCGATCAGGCATGCCCTCTAGGCTCCCCACGCATGTATCGGCCCGCATTGCGCTTTTCACAGGCCAGGCCCTGTTACGTTGCCCCATCCGCATCCTGATCCCAAGCATCCGTGACGGCAGTGGCATTACCACGTATGCGCTGTCGCTCGCCGCGGGCCTGGTCACGCACGGGGGCCACGAGGCGGTGCTCCTCGACGAGACCGGCGAAGTTCAGCCGCCGCACCCGCGGGTCCAGGTCGAGAGCCTAGGTTCACCGATGTGGATCCCGGGGCCGCTCGGGCCACTTGGCGAGTGGAGGCGCGGGCCGGAAGTCGGGCGCATCGCCCGCGAACTGGAGGTCGACGGGGTGCACGCCACGCGTCTCGGCCTGTTACCGCTGCGCGGAAATTTGGCAATCACCGCTTGGGATCCGATCGTCAGCCCGCTCGGGCGCTTGCGGGCAGCGCGAGCGCGGGGCGAGGGGCCGGTCCGGGAGGCGACCTACGGCGTCCTCGATGCGGTGGCTGCCCTCAGGTCGAACGCGATTGTGGCCGTTACGCCCGCGGTTCGCGAAGGTCTCCGCCGCTTCGGCAACTGCGAGTTCGTCCCGCCCTTCATCGCCGACGACCAGATCGCGCCGGCGATCGCGAGCCGGCCCGCCGACGTGGTTCTCGTGGCGGGAACCCTCGACATGCCGCGCAAGGGGCTTGACCTCGCCCTCGAAGCGGTCGCGACCGCACGCGTCACGGCTCCGGAACTGCGACTGATCCTAGTCGGCGACTGGGAAGACGACGAGCGCCGGCGCTCGCTGCCGGACTTCTGCGAGGCTCGCGGCCGACTCACCCCCGAGGAAGTGCGAGACAGCTTCCGCTCGGCCGGGTGCTGCCTGATCCCGAGCCTCTGGGAGGAGTTCGGCTACTCGGGGCTGGAGGCCCTGGCCGCGGGCGTCCCACTCGCCTGCGCTCCTCTGCCGGGCTTCGAAGGCCTCTCCGGAGGCGGGGTGTTCATGGCCGAGACGAGGGGCGGCGATGACCTGGCACGTCAGATCGTCGCCGCTCTCGAGGTGCCAACCTTCGAATTTCCCTCCGAGTGCCGAAGCTCGGAGGCAATCCGGCGGATCACCGCGCTCTACGAAATCGCCTTCGTCTGACTGGCAGCGCGCGGCGGGAACTAGGCTGCCTGCATGGCCGAGTCCCCGCTCCGCGCCCTCGAGGTCTTCGAGCCACCAGACGGCGGTGTTCCTGAGCACGTGAAGCTCCTCTCCGAGGGCCTGCTCGGGCGCGGGCACGAGGTCACGGTCGTCGGCAGGGCCGATGCCGCGCCCCGCGTGGCACTCGAAGGGCAGAACATCCCCTACGTCCCGGTGGCGCTGACCGGGCCCCTTCCGGACCCCGTCTCCGACCTGCACGGGATTCGGCGCCTGACCACGCTGGTCGAGGCCGGCGGCTTCGACCTCGTCCACGCCCACGGCCAGAAGGCGGGGCTGCTGGCCCGAGTCGCGGCCAGGCGCGCCGGCGTTCCCTCGATCTACACCCCCCACTCGTTCGTCTACCGCACGCAGATGCTGCGCCCGCGCCGCAGCAGTCTTCTGCGCTTTCGGATCGGCCGCTGGCTTGAACGCCGCCTGGCCCACGACACCGCCTTCATCGTCGCCGTCGCCGAAGATGAACGGCTGAACGCGATCGCCGACCGGATCGCGCCGCCGGAGCGGATCGTCGTCGTCCACCCGGGTGTAAGGCGACCCGAGGGCATCGCGCCAGATAACCGCCTGCTGGCATTCCGCGGCGAGGGCCCACTGCTCGGGTTCGTCGCCGGCCTGCGCGATCAGAAGGGCCTGCCGGTCCTGCTCGACGCGCTCACCATCCTCGCCCGCGACGGGAACCCCGTCCGCTTCGCGATCGTCGGCAACGGTCCCCTGCGAGACGAGGTAGCGAGCCGCGTCGAGGCCGAGCCTCTGGCCGGGTCGACGCTGCTGCTCGGCTTCGAAGGCGACGCCTACTCCTACCTCGACTGCCTCGACGCCTTCGTCCTACCGTCGCTATGGGAGGGGCTGCCGATGGCGGTCCTGGAGGCAATGGCGAGTGGCCTGCCGGTGGTTGCCTCTGCCGTCAACGGCACGCCGGAGGCGGTCGAGGACGGTGTCACCGGATACCTCGTCCCGCCCGGCGATCCGGTCGCGCTCGCCGCCCGCCTGCGCGACGTCGCCGCCGACGGCAGCCGGCGACGGGAGATGGGAGAGGCCGCGCGGCGCAGTTCCGAGAGCCGTTTCGGGGTGGACCAGATGGTCGAGCGGTTGATCGCGATCTACCGCTCGGCAGCCAAGAAGCCGGCGGGTCGCTGAGACAATGGAGGGCGAGTCGATCAGCCGCGGCATCCCCTGGACTTTCGTCTCCTTCGGGGCGACGAAGGCGATCTCGCTGCTGACCACGATCGCGCTGGCCCGCCTCCTCAGCCCGGCCGACTTCGGGCTGATGGCGCTGGCGGTCCTCGCCTTCGGCGCCCTCGGCCTCTTCCAGGATCTCGGCCTCGGCGCCACCCTGGTCCTGCGCCAGGACTTCGACGAGCTGGCGCTCGGCACGATCCTCTCGCTGCTGATCGCGACCGCGGTCGCGGTCGCGGCGATCGCCAGCTCGCTGGCGCCGCTGGCGGCGCACTTCTTCGACGAGCCGCGACTGGCCACGATCCTCCCGATCCTCTCCCTCTCCTCCCTGTTCTCGACCGTTGCCTGGTTCTACGAGTCGCTGATGCAGCGGGAAATGGACTTCCGGCGGCGCTTCGTCGGCCAGATGTCACTGGCGCTGGGGTTCACCCTGATCGCGATCCCGCTGGCGATCGCCGGCGCCGGAATCTGGGCGCTGGTCGTCGGCCAGGTCGGCTGCACGATCATCTACTCCGCCACCTACCTGGCGATCGCGCCGCACCGGGTCAGGCCGAGATTCGACCGCAGGGTGGCGCGGGAGGTCTTCATCAGCGGCCGCGGCTTCCTCGCCCAGGGCTGGCTGGCCTGGATCAGCGAGAACATCGACTACCTGGTCGTCGGTCGGCTGCTCGGCAGCGTCCAGCTCGGCTTCTACTCGATGGCCTACCGACTCAGCGAGCTGACCCACTTCGGGATCGCCGACCCGGTCGCCAAAGTCACCTTCCCCGCCTTCGCCAAGATGCGGCAGCGGGGCGAGGACGTGACCGACACCTACCTCTCGGCGCTGCGCCTGGTGGCCCTGATCGCCTGCGTCATCGGCGCAACCCTGAGCGGCGCCGCGGCGCCCTTCACCGCCGCCGTCTTCGGCCCCAACTGGCTGCCGATGATCGGGCCGCTCTCGGTCCTCGGCGTCTGGGCGGCGGTGATCCCACTGCAGGCGACGATGGGCTGGCTGCTCAACTCGACCGGCCATGCCGGCTCGGTCGGCCTCCTCACCGCGATCCTGCTGGTGGTGACGACGCCGCTGCTGATCATCACCGCCAACATCGGCACCACCGCGGTCTCGTTCGTGATCCTCGGCCAGAGCCTGGTTCAGATCCCGTTCCTGACCCGGCTCGCTCACCGCAAGCTCGGCCTCCACCTGCTCAGCCACATCAGCGCGATCGTCCCGATCGCCGCCGCTGCCGCAGTCGCCTGGTTCGTCGCCCGCATCGTCGCCAACGCGACGACCGGCCTCAACCCGATCGTCTCTCTGATCCTCAGCGGCCTCGCCGCGCTGACCGCCTACAGCGCCACCGTCGTCGTCGTCGACCGCAATACGGTTCGCCTGGCGCTGCGCACCGGGCGCCGCCTGCTCGATCGCGAGCCGGCCTCTCCGCAGCCATCTGAACACTGACACCGCCAGGCGAATCTGCCGCCGAGGTTACGATGCCCGCGCTAGTTCGATGCCCGAGATCTCAGTCGTCATCCCAACCCACAATCGCTGGCACCTGCTGACCAGGACCCTGGCCGGCGCCCTGGCGCAGGAGGACGTCAACCACGAGGTGATCGTCGTCGACGACGGCTCCAGCGACGAGACCCCGGCGCGCCTGGCCGAGCTCGACGACCCGCGGCTGCGAGTAATCCGCCACAAGTCGGCTGAAGGGGTGACGCGGGCCCGCAACGACGGGCTCGATGTCGCCAGCGGCGAGTGGGTCGCCTTCCTCGACGACGACGACATCTGGGCGCCGCGCAAGCTGCGGATGCAGCTCGATGCTCCGGGGGCCGACAGTGCCGCAGTCGTCTACACCTCGGCCTTCAGCGTCGACCCGAGCCTGCGAGTGCACGACCCGATGGAGGCCCCCGACCCGGAAGGCGTCCTCGACGACATCCTCTGCCGCCAGGCGATCCCTGGCGGCGCGTCGAATCTGATCGCCCGCACCGAACTGGCCCGCGAGGTCGGCGGCTTCGACATCGAGATGCGGGTCGCCGAGGACTGGGACATGTGGATCCGGATACTGCTCGCCGGCGAAGGCCGCGCAGCCCGTCGAAAAGAGTACCTGTACGGCTACTACATGCACGGCGTCAGCCTGGTGCTGCTGGAAAAAGACGTGTTCCAAGCCGACTACGAGCGGATCGCCTCCAAATACGCTGCTGAGCGGCGCCAGCGCGGGGTCGAACTCGATCGCCTAAACCTCTCGCGCTGGCTGGCGAAGAGCTACCGCCGAGCCGGGGATCGCCGCGGTGCGATCCGGGTCTACCTGCGCGGGGCACGCCAGCAGCAAAACATGGGGAACGTCGTCCGAGCCGCTGGCGTCATGCTCGGCGACCGGGCGATGCGGCGGCTTTCCCCACATCAGCCGAAACAGATCGAGCGCCCGGAGTGGCTTGACCTCTATGCATCCGGCGGCCCGCTGGCCTCACTCGCCACCTCCAAGCCCCGCTCCTGAGCGCCCTGCCGGCGCTCGCGGAAGAAGGCACGCAGGGTCGCCTCGTCCTCTCCGTCGAAACCGTTGCGAACCGAGTGGATCGCGACGCGGCCCTGCTCGAGGAGGCGGCTGGTCGGAACCGGCGTGTATTTGCTGGCGACCGCGTAAGGCTCGCCCGGCCCGCCCAGGGAACCCAGCGAGAAGCCGTTCGCCAGCGCCTCGATCGAGAGCCAGAAGTCCTCGCCCAGCGGCGTCCACCAGGGCGGCCGCCAGTCGAGGTCCCCGCTCGCCTTCATCGCCTCCAGCGCCGGCCGCGAGAACGCGTAGACACCGCCGTGGACCTTGCTGCCGTCGTAGCCGCCGTGCCGGGCTCGCTCCATCAGCCTGTGACAGGCGCGGCTCCAGCGCTCGGTGTGCGGCAGCACCCAGCGGTCGAAGTCGTAGTTCTCGGGTACGCCTTCGGCGCCGACGCCGATCGTCCCCGCCACCCCGACCCGCGGCTCGCGCTCGAACAGCCGCGCGGCTGCGGCCGAGGGGCTGGAGCCGATCGCCAGTGCGTCGGTGTCGAGCTTGACGAGGACGTCGAACGAGTAACGCCGGAGCGCGTAGTCGATCCCGTCGGCGATCGTGGAGGTGTTGTTCGGAGGGGCGCTGGGCCAGCGGCGGTCGAGCACGTCAACCTCGGGGAAAGCCGCCTGGACGATGGTGCCACGGCAGTCGGCGGAGCCATCGGCGACGACCATGACCTTGGTCCCCTCGCCCTCGTAGTGGAGGACGCTCTCCAGCGTGTCGCGCAGCGCCTCCCAGTCGCCGGGACCCGCCGGGACCAGACAGACGGCCTTGAACTCGCCACCCCCCGGCCGCGCCCGCCGGCGGGCGCGGCGATCCGCGCGCGCGGCCGCCGACGCCGCCCTGGCGCTGGCCGGTGCGCGGCGCATTCGCGCCAGCGCGGTCAACATATTGCCCAGGAGGGTCGCTTTGCGGAAGCGCATCAGCAGGCTGTGCTCCTCGACAGTGGGAAGGCTGCCGGCGTCACCATCCAAGCCGTTCCCTGCCTGCAAATCACGCATTACGGTCAGCGTACCAACCGCCGCTAGACTCACTCGCCGTGCGCCGCCTGCTCCTCGCCTTCGAGCCTCCGGACGGCGGCGTCGCGGAGAACGTCGCCCAGTTGGGGCTGGGGCTGCGCGAGCACGGCTGGGAGCCGACGGTGGCGGGACCACCGGAGTCGACTGCCTACGAGCGCCTGGAAGCCGCCGGCGTAGCCGTTCACCGGCTTCCCCTCAGCCGCGGCATCGGTGGGCTGCGGGACGGGAGCCGGGCCCTGCGGGCTCTCTCGCGGCTGCTCGCGCGTGGTCGCTTCGACCTCCTGCACTCCCACTCCTCGAAGGCGGGCGCCCTCGCCCGCGTCGCCGCCGCGCGGCACCGGGTGGCCTCCGTTTACAGCCCCCACTGCTTCGCCTTCGTCGGCGACGTCGGCCGCCCGCAGCAGCTGGTAGCAACTGGCGTCGAGCGCCTCCTCGGGCGCCTCACGGCGGCGATCGTCTGCGTCTGTGAGGACGAGCGGCGGCGGGCGCTGGAGGCCCACGTCGCCAATCCGCAACGACTGCACGTCGTCTACAACGGCGTCGACGGCTGCCCCGAGAGGGTGGCGCCGGACCCGCTGCTGGCCGGACTGCGCTCGCGGGGGCCGCTGGTCGGTGCGATCGCGGTGCTGCGCCGCCAGAAGCGCCTCGACCGGCTGATCGCCGCCGCCCCGGCGATCCTCGCCGCCGATCCGGCGGCGCAGGTGGTGATCATCGGCAACGGGCCCGAGCAGGCCGGTCTCGAGGCGCAGGCGACGGCGCTGGCCCTCGACCGCGAGCCGCGCTTCCGGATGATCCCCTTCGAGGAATCCTCATGGCGCTACCTGAAGGCGCTCGACGTCTTCGTCCTCCCGTCCGAGTGGGAGGCGTTCCCGATCGGCGTGCTCGAGGCACTTGCCTGCGGGGTGCCCCAGGTCGCGACCGACGTCGGCGGCACCGCCGAGGCGGTCGGGGACGGCGAGACCGGGGTTCTCGCGGGCTCATCGCCGGAGGAGATCGCCGCCGCCACGGTCGAGCTGGTCGGCAACCCTGGCCGCCGTGCCGCGATGGCAGAAGCCTCGCGGCGGCGCCAGGCCGAGCGCTTCACCGTCACCCGCATGGTCGCCGAGGTCGCGGCGGTCTACGAGACCGTCTCTCCACGGGGCGGCTGAGCGGATGCGGGTGCTGGAGATCTGCGAGCCACCCGACGGCGGCGCCGCCGTCAATGCCTCGACCCTGGCCCTGCGCCTGGCCGAACGGGGAGCAGAAGTCGAGTACGCGGGGCCGCCGCGGGCGCTGCCCTACGAGGAGCTCGAAGCGGCCGGCATCCCAGTCCACCGCCTCCCCCTCGCGCCCTCGTTCTTCAACACCCGTGCCGACATCGCGGCGCTGCGCGCGATCCGCTCGCTGCTGAACGGCGGCGGCTTCGACATCGTCCACCTGCACTCGGCCAAGGCGGGCGTACTGGGGCGCCTGGCCGCGATCGGCGGCGACGCCAGGGTCGTCTACTCACCGCACAGCTTCCCCTTCGTCGGCGACCTGCCGCGGCCCCGGATCGCGCTGACGACGGCGCTGGAGCGAGTCCTGGCCCGGCGCTGCGACGCGATCGTCTGCGTCTGCGACTGGGAGCTGCGGCTGGGTCGCGCCCGCGGCCTGAAGCCGCGCCGGGGCCTGGTCCGGATCTATAACGGCGTCGAGCCGTTCCCGGACGGCGTCGAGCCCGCCCGCGAGCTGAGCGAGTGGGCCGGCGGGGCGCCGCTGGTCGCCGCCATCGCCGTCCTCCGCCGCCAGAAGCGTCTCGACCTGCTGATCGAGGCGGCGCCGGCGATTCTCGCCGGCCACCCCGAGGCCAGGGTCGCGATCGTCGGCAACGGACCCGAAGGAGAGGGGCTGGAGCGACTCGTGCGGGAGCTGGGGCTC
Source organism: uncultured Solirubrobacterales bacterium (assembly GCA_963749605.1). Classification (GTDB taxonomy): domain Bacteria; phylum Actinomycetota; class Thermoleophilia; order Solirubrobacterales; family 70-9; genus CAVVNN01. The sequence goes on from CAVVNN010000002.1 coordinate 539,105, forward strand.
GACCGTGAGGAGCGCTTCCGGATCTTCCCCTTCGCCGCCTCGGCCTGGGAGTACCTGGCGGCGCTTGACGTCTTCGTCCTCCCCTCCGCCTGGGAGGCGTTCCCGATCGGCGTGCTCGAGGCGCTGGCGGCGGGAGTGCCGCAGGTGGTGACCGACGTCGGCGGCTCCGGCGAGGCGGTGCTCGACGGGGTGACCGGGTTCATGGTGCCCCCGCGCGAGCCGGAGCCGATCGCCGCCGCGGTGCTCGACCTGCTCGGCGACGACGAGCGGCGGCGGCGAATGGCGGCTGCCTCCTCGCAGCGCCAGCTTCAGCTGTTCCAGACGGCGACGATGGTCGAGGAGACCCAGGCTCTCTACGAAAGTCTCCTTGCTGCCGACATGGCTTAGAGATCTTCAGCGATTTCTTAGCGTTACCTTGGAGCTCTCGATGCCAGAAGTCTCAGTCGTCATCCCCACCTACGGTCGCGAGAACCTGATCGGCCCGACGTTGGCCGGCGCGCTCGGCCAGGAGGACGTTGACCTGGAGGTGATCGTCGTCGTCGACGCCTCGCCCGACCGTACCGCCGCCCGCCTGGAGGAGATCGGTGACCCGCGCCTGCGGATCATCGTCCAACCGGTCAACCGGGGCCAGGCGGCAGCCCGCAACCGGGGAATCGCGGAGGCCGCCGGCGAGTGGGTCGCATTCCTCGACGACGACGACATCTGGGCGCCGCGCAAGCTGCGCCTGCAGCTCGACGCCGCCGGCCGCAAAGACGCCGACCTCGCTTTCAGCACCGCTCTCGTCCTCGACCCCGACCTGCACCCGATCCGGGCCTTCTATCCCCCGCCCCCCTCCGAGCAGCCGCGCAACATCCTCGAGAGCTCCTCGGTCCCCGCCGGCTCCTCCAACCTGGTCGCGCGCACCGAGCTGCTGCGGCAGGTCGGAGGAGGCGACGAGGAGCTCGACGCGCTGGCCGACTGGGACCTCTTCATCCGCCTGCTGCTGAACGGAACCTCGGCCATCCTCGAGGAGCCCCACGTCGGCTACGTCCTGCGGTCCCAGAGCGTCAGCGCCGCCCTGCTCGAGCGCCATTTTGAAGACTTTGAAGTGATCGAGCGCAAGTACGCGGCGGCGCGCGAGCGGTACGGGGCAACCCTCGACGGCGTCCAGTTCTCGCGCTGGCTGGCGGGCGGTCTGCGGCGCGGCGGCCGGCGGCGCGACGCGATGCGGGCCTACCTGCGGGGGGCCGTCCAGTACCGCAGCTTCGGCAACCTCGTGCGCTGCCTCGGAGTCCCCTTCGGCGAGCGGGCAATGGCGATCGCGCGCTCCAAACCCACCCTGCCGCCGGCACCGGAGTGGATCGACCTCTACCGACCGGGCGGACGCCTCGACTGCAGCCTCGAGCAGCTCGCGGCGAAGGTCGTCTAAGCGAACGCCGAGTCGCCGCGGCCGAGCACGGCCTCCATCCGCGCTCCCAGCGCCTCCGCCGACTCCTCGGCCGGCATCAGCCGCGGCAGTTCGAACCGCCGTGCCGCCGCGGTGAGCGGTTGCGTCTCGCGAACCCCGACGGCGTGGTCGAAGCCGCACGCGCGAACGATCCGACGCGAGCGAGAGCTGTTGTCGCCGAAGGGGAAGGAGAAGCTGGCCGGTGGGCGGCCCGTGCGCTCGGTTAGGAAACGGCGGCTGAGCTCGACCTCGGAACGCTGCTCGCCGCCGCTCAGGGTCAGCAGGCTGGGGTGGTTTGCCGTGTGCGCGCCGAGCTCGACCAGATCGCTCGCGGCCAGCCGGGCAAGCTCCTCGCTGCTCATCGGCCGGCCTGGATCGACCGCCGACGCCGCGGTGCTCCCGCCTCCCGCCCACTCCCGAATCAGCTCTAGCCAATGCACCGCAGTCTGGTGTGGGCTGTGCCTGAGAACCGGGTGCACAGCCTCCATCAACGCGCACTCGCGCTCGGCTGCGGTCCCGGTGGCGGCGGCGATTCTCGCCCTGCCCAGAGCCAGGTCGATGCGGTCGGGCCGCGCGCCCGGTCCGGTCAACAGCTCCTGCAACTCGTCCCACCAGAACGATCCGCGGCTGTCGACGTACCCGGTCGCGATGTAGAAGGTCGCCGGGACACCGTGGACCTCAAGCAACGGCAGGGCACGGTCGAGATTGTCGACATAGCCATCGTCGAAGGTGATCGCGACCGCCCGCGGCGGGATCCGGCCGCGCCGCGCCGCTGCGACCAACTCGGCCAGCGGCAGGACGCGGAACTTGGACGTCAACAGCCGCAGGTGGCGATCGAACGTCGTCCTCGAGACCGCGATCTTCCACGGGTCGGAGACGGGCTCGGCGATCCGGTGGTAGAGGAGGATCAGGCCGGCGCCGCGCCGGGCAGAGAAATCGACGTAGGGCCGGCGGACCCTCCGCGCAACCCCGTCGGGGATGCGCAGCAGGCGCCGGGCGGCATCGATCTGGCCGGCTTCAATCACTCTGCACCCTCATCGCGCCAGGCTCCTCTCGTCACGGCTGCGCCGGATGCTATCCACCGCCCAGCCAGCGGCCGTCGACGGCGTGCCCACCTCCCAGTTGGTAGCTTCGAGCCGAGCTGGCGCTTCGGTGCCAGCCGGCTTCTATGGCCAGCGATCAATTCGACGTAATCGTGGTCGGCTCGGGGGCGACCGGCGGGTGGGCCGCGAAAGAGCTCACCGAGGCTGGCCTGCGGGTGACCCTGCTCGAGGCCGGGCCGATGCTCTTCGGCGAGGACGCGGCGTCATCGACGCCCGCCGGCCGTAACCGCCAGCCCGTCCAGGAACGCTGCAGCGCCTTCGACGAGGAGAAAGCGCCGCTGTTCGTCGACGACGTCGAAAACCCCTACTCGCACCCGCCGGAGAAGCCGTACGCCTGGATCCGCAGCCGCCAGGTGGGCGGGCGCCTGCTGCTCTGGGACCGGATCTGCCTGCGGATGTCCGACCACGAGTTGAAGGCGGCCAGCCGCGACGGGGTCGGCGACGACTGGCCGATCTCCTACGAGGACCTGCGCCCGCACTACGACCGGGTCGAGCGCTTCCTCGGGGTGACCGGCACCGCGGAGGGGTTCGCGAACGTCCCCGACGGCGAGTTCGCCGCGCCTCCCCCGCTCTCCGCCGGCGAGCGGCAATTCAAGCAGGCGGTCGAAGAGCGCTGGCCGGAGCGGCGAGCGACCGACGCCCGCACCGCTCATGCGCCTCCGGACGCGAGCCTGAACGCGGCGATGCGGACGGGACGTTTGTCGCTGCTCGCCGACTCGGTAGCCAGCCGGGTCACCCTGGCGCCGGAGGAACACCGCGCCAAGGGCGTCGCCTACGTCGACCGCCTCTCCGGAGCCGAACGCGAGGTCAACGCCGACGCCGTCTTCCTCTGCGCCTCAACGATCGAGTCGACCCGGCTCCTGCTCAACTCGGTGACCGAGACCCATCCCGGCGGCCTTGGCAACTCCTCCGGCGTTCTCGGTCGCTACCTGATGGACCACATCTTCGGCATCGGCCTCGACGGCTTCGCGGCACCCATCCCACGTGGCGCATCGGACCCTTCCTCCTTCGGCTGCTTCATCCCCAGCTTCCGCAACACCGGCGAGGCCGAGGATCTCGGGTTCGTCCGCGGCTACGGCATCGGCCTGCAGATCTACCCCCGCGAGACCGGGCTCAGGTTACGGCTGAAGAACCGCGGTCGCACCCACGGGGGCTGGTTCTGGATGCGGGCGTTCGGGGAGGTGCTGGCGAACAGGGAGAACCGGGTGACGCTCGACCCGGTTCGGGTTGATGCCTGGGGAATCCCGATCGCGCACATCGAGTGCCGCTACGGCGAGAACGAGCGGAGAATGGCCGCCGACCAGCTCGGCTGCGTGCAGGAGATCGCGAAGGCGACCGGGTTGCAGCCCAGGCGCGTCCACTCGGAGCTGAACTCTCCCGGCCTCTCGATCCACGAGGTGGGGACGGCTCGCATGGGCGCGGACCCCGAGACCTCGGTGCTGGACCCGTTCAACCGCAGCTGGGACGTCGAGAACCTCCTCGTCACCGACGGCTCCTGCTTCGTCTCCGGCGGCTTCCAGAACCCGACGCTGACGATGATGGCGATTACCGGGCGGGCCTGCGCGCACTACGTCGGGAGGCTGAAGAGACGGGAAGCGTGAGGTCGCTGCAATCAGCTCGGCTCGCCCGGTTCTTTGCGCGGCACCAGCACCAGCCGCTTGAACTCGGCGACCAGGACGCCGTCCTGGTTCAGCACGCGGGTGTGGACCTTGACCACGCCGCGGTCGGGCTTCGACTGCGAGGGCTTGACGTCGAGCACCTCGGTCTCGCAGAAGAGGGTGTCGCCGTGGAAGACCGGGTTGGGGTGGCTGAGCTCTTCGGTCGCCAGGTTGGCGATCGCCTTGCCGGAGACGTCGGAGACCGACATACCGAGGGCGAGCGAGTAGACGAGCGGGCCGACGACGACGTTGCGGCCCTGCTGGGAGCCCTTGGCGTAGACGTCGTTGAGGTGCAGCGGGTGATGGTTCATCGTGATCAGGCAGAAGAGGTGATCGTCGGCCTCGGTCACGGTCTTCGCCGGCCAGTGCTTGTAGACGGCGCCGACCTCGAACTCCTCGAGGTAGCGGCCGTAGGCGTGCGCCCCGGACGCCTCGCGCTCGGCCTGGTCGGTCGTGAACTCGCTGGTCTGCTGGGTCACCGGTAACTTCGCCTCCTAATCGATTTCGCGGCGCCTGATGCTATCTGGCAGCCCCTAGAGACCACGGCAGAACTCCGCCAGCGACGGCCACCCCGGCCCGGCGATCTCACGCGTCTGCGACCGCTGTAACCTCGCGCCGTGCGTGTGCGAGGCACCGACAGCCTGACGATCGTGTTCACGGGGCCGGGACAGACGGAGCTGCGCGTGGAACACCTCCGTCGGTCCAGGCCGGGTCAGGTGCTGCTCGACGCCCGCTGTTCACTGGTGAGCACGGGAACGGAGCGCCGCTGTTTCGAACGGAATTTCGCCCCAGGCACTCACTGGGACCTCTGGGTCAGGTACCCCTTCAGGCCAGGCTACAGCTTCGTCGGCGTCACCCCAGAGGGGGCGCGGGTCTGCGCCAATGCTCCTCATGCCCAGCGCGCGATCGTCGCGAAGAAGGAGCTTCTTCCTGTGCCGGACGATGTCAGCGACGAGGACGCGTCGTGGTTCGCCCTGGCCGCGATTGCTCAACACGGACTCGCGCAGTCCAGACTGAAACCCGGCGACACAGTCGCGGTCGTCGGTGCCGGCGTGCTCGGCCAGCTCGTCGCCCAGCTCGCCCGTGCAGCGGGCGCCGGAGAGGTCATCGTCATCGCCCGCTCGCGCCCGCGCCTGGATGCCGCGGCTGGCCACGGCGCGACGGCCGTGGCTGCGAGCGCCGCCGAGGCCAGCGACGCGGTTCTGTCTCGCACCAACGGCGAGGGGGCGTCGATCGTTTTCGACGTGACGGGGAACGAGGCCGTTCTGGCTGACGCGATGAAGCTGGCGCGGCGCGGCGGCACGATCGTCCTACTCGGCGACGTGGGCAACCCGGGGGGTCAGCGGCTCGGCCCGGAGCTCCTGCTCGCCGACCTGCACGTCGTCGGTGCCCATATCGCGAACGTGAGCACTTCGGATCGCCGGCGGATGGCGGAGGAATTCTTCGCCGCGGTCGGCGATGGGCGTGTCGTCGTCGGCGATCTGATCACGAGCCGGGTCCGCCCTGAGGACGCTCCGGCTGTGTACGCCTCGCTGGCGGACGACGATCCCGCCCGTCTCGGGGTTCTTTTCGACTGGCGACGCGACGAGCTCTTCGAGACTGCCGCCAACCCTGGTGACGCCGCCGGCTGACGGACGCGTCCTCCTCGGCACCGCGCGAGCGGCGACGCTGCGGCCCGCGGTCGAGCTCCGCGGGCGCTGGCTCAGTGGACTTTCTTCAGCCGCGCTCGCTGCTCTTGCTTCTCGACCACCTGGGCGATCAGCTTCAGCACGTTGGAGTCGCCGCTGGCCTTGATGTGGCCGGTCTCATAGGCCTTGCGGTAGCTCTTCAGCGTGCCGCGCTCGGCAAGTTCGTTGAACTGGGGACGGTCGACCTGGACCAGCACCCGCTCGTCCTGCGCCAGGTCCTTGGTGATCTTCGGGCCCGGAACCTCGACCCGGTAGAGCTGGATGTCGTGGCGGGCTTTCAGCTCCAGGCCGAAGACGAGCTTCAGGTTCTGCAGCGCCGGGACTTCCGCCTGGAACCGCTCGACCGCGGTCTCGATCAGGTCGGACGTCGACGCCATACGGCTAGATCTTGTGCCTCTGGAGGAGCTTCTTGCCGATCACCATGCGCTGGATCTCGGAGGTCCCCTCGCCGATCAAGCAGCAGCGGTGCGTCGCGGTAGAGGCGCTCGATCTCGTACTCCTTCGAGTAGCCGTAGCCGCCGTGGATGCGGAAGCACTCCTCGACGCACTCCTTGCCGGTCTCCGAGGCGAAGAGCTTCGCCATGCCGGCCTCGAGGTCGGAGCGCTCGCCGGCGTCCTTCAGCCGCGCCGCCTTGCGGGTCAGCAGGCGGGCCGCCTCGACCTTGGTCGCCATGTCGGCGAGCTTGAACTGGATCGCCTGGTGCTGGGCGATCGGCTTGCCGAAGGTCTTGCGCTCCTGGCTGTAGCGGAGGGCGAGCTCGAGGGCGCGCTGGGCGATGCCGACGCCGCGGGCGGCGACGTTGACGCGGCCCACCTCGAGCGCGTCCATCATCTGCACGAAGCCCTCGCCGACGCCGGCCTCCTCGCCGCCGAGAATGCGCTCGGGCGGGCACTTGTAGCCGTCGTAGACGAGCTCGGTCGACTCGACGCCCTTGTAGCCCATCTTCTTGATCTTCGGGCGGGACGACGAGGCCCTTGAACTCGCCCGTGTTCTGTTCGACCCAGGGCTCCTTCTCGGTGATGAAGCAGGTCATCCCCTTGTAGGGCGGGTCGGCCTTGGGGTCGCTCTTCATCAGGACGAAGACGACGCCGGAACCGAGGCCGTTCGTCACCCACATCTTCTGCCCGTTCAGCTCCCAGTTGCCGTCCTCGCCCTTCTTGGCGGTGGACTTGATTCCCTGCACGTCGGAGCCGACCTCGGGCTCCGAGAGCGAGAAGGCGGCGCGGATCTCGCCCGTCGCCATCTTCGGCAGGAAGTGGTCCTTCTGCTCCTCGGTGCCGAACTTCATCAAGAGGTAGGAGCCGATGAAGTGGGTGTTGACGACGCCGGAGATCGAGATCCAGCCGCGCGAGAGCTCTTCGACGATCATCGCGTAGGTGGTCAGGTCGAGGCCCATGCCGCCGTAGGCCTCGGGGATCGTCACCCCGAACAGGCCCAGCTCCTTCATCTGCTCGACGATCGGCTCCGGGAAGGAGTCCTCGTGGTCGTAGTGCTCGGCGTTGGGGATGATCTGCTCGTCGGCGAACTGGCGCACCATCTCGGTGATGTCGCGCTGGATCTCGGTCTGCTCGCTGTGGGCGGTGTCTACGGCCATTGCTCCTAGCTCATCGGTTCGGGGGTGGGAACCCGGCGGCGGGAACACCCTTCCCGCGCGGGAGGCGAAGGATATCGACGCGGGGATCGATCGCCCTCGCCGGGGCGCGGGCCTTGAGCAGCATCTCCTCGTACTCCTCCTCGGGGTCGGACTGCACGACGATCGCCCCGCCCGCTCCGATGCTCGTCGACTCGCCGTCGACGACGATCGTGCGGATCGCGACGCTGAGGTCGCAGCCGCCGCCCAGGCCGAGGTAGCCGATCGCGCCCGAGTAGGGGCCGCGCGCCTCCCCCTCCAGCTCGTCGATGATCTCCATCGTCCGCTTCTTCGGAGCCCCGGTCATCGAGCCGGGCGGGAAGCAGGCGCGGATGCAGTCCGGCGGCCCGACCTCCTCGCGCAACCGGCCGCGGACGCTGGAGACGAGCTGGTGCACGGTCTCGTAGGCCTCGACCGCCATCAGCTGGGGCGTGTGCACGGTGCCGTACTCGCAGACGATGCCGAGGTCGTTGCGGAGCAGGTCGACGATGGTCACGTTCTCGGCGCGGCTCTTCTCGTCGGCGCGCAGCTCCTGCGCCAGGCGCGCGTCCTGCGCCGGGGTCTCGCCGCGGCGGCGGGTGCCCTTGATCGGCCTCGCTTCGACCCAGCGGTCGCGGCCGACGCCGAGGAAGCGCTCCGGGGAGGAGCTCAGCACCGCGACCTCGCCGAAGCGCAGGAAGGCGGCGAACGGCGCCGGGTTGACGCGGCGCAGGTTGCGGTAGAGCTGCAACGGGTCGGGGCTGTCCGCGGCGACGATCTTGTTGGTCAGGCAGACCTCGTAGGTATCGCCCTCGAACAGCCGCTGCTTGCAGGCGGCGATGTCTTCGAGGTAGCGCTCATGGGAGCGACTGAGGTGGAAACCGACCGGCTCGCCGTCGCTCGACGCCCCCGCCTGTTCCGGGTCTGGGAGCGGCGGCAGCGACGCCAACCGCAGGCTCGTCTCCTCGATCCACCCCTCCCCCTCCCCCACGCCGTCGGGCTCGGTCAGGCAGAGGAGGTAGGTGCGGCGCTCGAGGCGATCGAAGGCGACGAGGCGGTCGGCGAAGACGAAGGCTGCGTCGGGGGTCGGCGAGCGGTGGGCGGCGTCGCCGTCGCAGTCCGCCTTCAGCTCGTAGCCGAAGTAGCCGACGAAGCCGCAGTCGAAGTCGAACGGCAGGTCGCCGGCAGGTCGCCGAAGCCGGCGCGTCTCACGGCCTAGATAGTCGAAGATCGACTCGCTTAGGACCTCCACCTCGCCGCCGCGCTGCACCCGGACCTCACCAGCGCCGACGTCGTAGGAGACCACCGCGCCGAGCGGGCCGCTGCTGTCGCCGATGAAGGAGAAACGGGCGCGCTCGTCGACACTGCTGCTGCTGTCCAGCCAGAAGGCGTTCGGGCTGTCTCCGTAGAGGTGGACGAAGGCCCGCTCGGCGTCATGCAGCTCGTCAATGCGTCTCACCAACAGCATCTCGCTTCAAAATAGCCCGGCATGCCCTCCCACCCACATCCCGATCCTGCAAAGGGCGTCTTCGAGACGATGCTCGTTGCCGGCGGGCGACCGGTGGAGCTCGAGGCCCACATGGCGCGACTGGAGGCGAGCCTCGGGGAGCTGTTCGAGGCCATGGCGCCGGCGGGCGCCGGCGACGATCTCCTCGCCAGGGCAAGCGACGTGTCGCTCGGCCGCCTGCGCCTGACCGTCGCTCCGCAGAACGGCGGCGACCTCGCCTACGAGATCGCGGTCGCCGGTGTCGACCGCGCCACGGTCTTCCCGGACTGGGAGCACGGCGTCGCCCTGCGCAGCGTCGCCGCCCCGGAATGGGCCGGCCGCCACAAGTGGACCGACCGCTCCGGTCTCGAACGCCTCGAGGCCTCGCTCGACGGCGCCACGCCGCTGCTGCTCGGCGAGGGCGGCGTCGCCGCTGGAGACCTCGCGCGCCAACGTCTTCGCCGTTCGCGGTGGAACGCTCGCGACCCCGCCGCTCGACGGGCGCATCCTCCCCGGCATCGCCCGCATGCGGGCGATCGAGGTAGCTCGCGAGCAGGGCGCCGACGTCCGCGAGGGCGAGCTGACGCTGGATGACCTACGCCGGGCCGACGAGGTCTTCCTGACCGGCTCGGTGCGCGGCGTCGAGCCGGTCCGCTCGCTCGACGGCGTCGAGCTCGAGCCCCGCGGCGACGCGGCGACGCGCCTCGCCGCCGAGCTGCGCCGCCGCTGGCTCGGCTGAGGTCAGGCTGCGGTGCCGACGGGGCCGGGGAGGGGAATTCGCTCCAGCGCCTGGAGCCGCAGGGTGATCCGATCCGCCCGCTCGATGAAGCTGCGCAGGCTGTCGTCCTCGACATCCCGCCCGGGCCGGGGCGCAACCCTCGCGCCCGCATCGGGGACGGGGGCGCCTCCCATCACCCGCCGCTGCGCGTCCAGGGCCGTGGCGGCGGCTCTCTCGGCCACGCCGGCCGCCCTGCGCGCCTGCTCGGCGGCGTCGCGGGCCGCCTCGCCGACGGCGACGGCAGCCGCTTCCGACGCCCGCGCCGTCGCGACCGCCTCGTCGATGCGCTGCGACAGCTCGGCAACGGTCGGCGGGCGAGCGCTCTCCGGCAGCAGCCAATCCTGCGTGCTGTCGCGCTCGGAACCCTCCATCCCCTCGGAATCTAGGGCGAGCGCAGGCGGCAAACCCGCACCGCTGCGAGTTTGAGGGGAGACGCGAAGCTCAGATCAAAATCTCTAGATTTCGACACACGACCCACCCGACCCGAGGAGCAGCTTGAGAAACCCCAGAGACTTCTTCCAGCCGCAGGCGATCGGCGCCCCCGAGCCGCTGCGCGAGATCCCCGTGAAGCCCTCGCGGATGATCCACTTCCTCGACTTCTCCAACGAGAAGATGGTCGCCAAGGCCGGCGCTATCGCCGAGAAGACCGACATCCTGCTCGGCAACCTCGAGGACGCGATCCCGGTCGACCGCAAGGAGGCCGCGCGCCAGGGCCTGATCAAGGCGGCGAAGGAGTCCGACTTCGGCCAGACCGCGCTCTGGACCCGGATCAACTCGCTGGAGAGCCCCTGGGTGCTCGACGACCTGACCACGCTGGTCACCGAGATCGGCGACAAGCTGGAGGTCGTGATGGTGCCCAAGGTCGAGGGCGCCTGGGACATCCACTACGTCGACCGCCTGCTGGCCCAGCTCGAGGCGAAGGCCGGCCTCGACCGCCCCCTCCTCATCCACGCGATCCTCGAGACCGCGCAGGGCGTGGTCAACCTGGAGGAGATCGCCGCCGCCAGCCCGCGCATGCAGGGGATGAGCTTCGGCCCCGCCGACCTCGCCGCCTCGCGGCGGATGAAGACGACCCGCGTCGGCGGCGGTCACCCCGGCTACCGGGTGATGGAGGACCCGGCCGACCCCGAGAACCCCGAGGCCGACCGGGTCAGCGCCCAGCAGGACCTCTGGCACTACTCGATCGCCCGCATGGTGGACGCCTGCGCCTCGGTCGGGATCCTGCCCTTCTACGGGCCCTTCGGCGACATCAAGGACACAGCCGGCTGCGAGACCCAGTTCCGCGCCGCCTTCCTGATGGGCTGCGTCGGGGCCTGGTCGCTGCATCCGGTCCAGATCGAGATCGCCAAGAAGGTCTTCAGCCCGCCGCCCGAGGAGGTCAGGTTCGCCAAGAAAGTCCTCGAGGCGATCCCCGACGGCCGCGGCGTCCACATGATCGACGGCAAGATGCAGGACGACGCCACCTGGAAGCAGTGCAAGGTGATGGTCGAGCTGGCCGAGATGCTGGCGGAGAAGGACCCGGAGCTGGCGGAGTCCTACGGGCTGTAGCGCTCGGCGCGCGGGTCCTGTCACGGGGGAGGGGCCTGCGGGCGGTGCAGCGGCTCCGTTCTCGGCCCCTCCCCCGCGCCACCCACGCGACGGAGCGTTACTGCTCGAGGTCCGCCAGTAGCTTGAGGGCCTTGTCTCCATAGATCGACCACTGAATGGTCATATAATGGCCACGTCGAATGGCCGGCTCGCTCATCTGCTGCGAGCCGACAGGGAGCGGACACCAGCACCGCCACGACGCCGGGAAGCAGTGCGATTGTGCGGGCCTGGCGCCATGCGCCCACGGGGGGATGTGTCCTCGCCAAGGTGCTAATCCAGCCGTAATCGAGCTAAAAGCAGCTCCAGTTAGCTTGTTTATGACACGATTAGCTCAATGCGCAGCTTCGTTGACCTCGACAAGACCTTCGCCAACCAACCCCGCGAGCTGGGACCGCTCCTCGCGCGAATCGACACCGGCAAGGGTCAGGAGCGGCTCTTCGAAGACCAGCTGCCAGAGCTGCTCGGGCAGCTCGCCGAGCACGCGCGCATCGCCTCGATCACCGCCTCCAACGCGATCGAGGGCGTGATCGTGGCGAGCGAGCGGGCGGAGCGGATCGCCGAGGGAGGGCGCCGCTACCGCAACCGCAACGAGCGCGAGTTCGCCGGCTATCGCGACGCTACCGACATGCTCATGCGCCTGGGCTCATACGAGCCGCTGCGCGTCCCCTTCGTCTTGCACCTGCACCGCCTGCTCTTCCAGCACACCGACGGCAAGGGCGGCCAGCTGAAGAAGGACGAGAATCTGATCGTCTCCTACGAGAGCGGGCAGCAAGAGGTCGTCTTCACGCCCCCGCCCCCTGAGGAGACGGAGTTCCTCCTTTCGGAGCTGTTGGTCCGCTACGAAGACGCCAAGCGCGAAGGCCGCACACACCCGCTCGTCCTGATCGGCGCCCTGGTCCTCGACTTCCTGGCGATCCACCCGGTCGCCGACGGCAACGGGCGGCTCGCCCGTTTGCTCACCACCTACGAGCTGCTGGCCCAGGGCTACGGCGTCGCCCGCTACGTGAGCATCGAGCAGCGGGTCTACGAGTCGAAGAACAGCTACTACGCGAGCCTCTACGAGTCGCAGCGACGCTGGCACGAGGGTGAGCACGACGTCTGGCCCTGGATCGCCTATCTCTGCCGCATCCTCGCCGGAGCCTACGACGACTTCGAGCAGCGAGTCGCCGCGGCGGGCGAGCAGACGGGCAGCAAACAGGACAGGGCCCGCGACTACATCCTGCGCCAGGCGCCTGCGGAGTTCCGTCGGCGCGATGTCGAGCGTGCCCTTCCCGGCGTCAGCCTCGCGACCATCCGACTCGTTCTGGCCGAGCTTCGAGACGAGGGGAAAATCGCCCCCGAGGGCTCCGGGCGCGGGGCCCGCTGGCGGCGACTCTGACGCGAGCTCTGCGCCTCATTCCCGCTCGCCTCGATTCGAGGGCGGATCGTTCAGGCGACTCTCTAGGTCGGCCAGCTGCTTGTGGAGCTCGTCCGGCAGGTGCTTGCCGAAGCGGGCGAAGTGCTGGTGGATCGCCGGCAGCTCGACCTTCCACTCCTCGGGCGTCGACCCGAGCAGCTCGGCGACGTCCTCCGCGGAGATGTCGAGGCCCTCGGTGTTGAGGGCGCCCGCCGCCGGGACCAGGCCGATCGGCGTCTCCTCCGCCTCCGCGGTGTCCGCGCAGCGGCGGAAGATCCACTCCAGGACGCGGCTGTTCTCGCCGTAGCCGGGCCAGAGGAAGTTGCCGTCGGCGTCCTTGCGGAACCAGTTGACGTAGAAGATCCGCGGCAGCTGGGCGCCCTCGCGCTCGGCCATGCTCAGCCAGTGGCCGAAGTAGTCGCCCATGTGGTAGCCGCAGAAGGGCAGCATCGCGAACGGGTCGTGGCGCAGCTTGCCGACCTCGCCGGCGGCGGCGGCCGTCGTCTCCGAGGACATCATCGCCCCGAGGAACACGCCGTGCTCCCAGTCGAACGACTCGCGCACCAGCGGCACCACGGTCGAGCGGCGCCCGCCGAAGAGGAAGGCGTCGATCGGCACGCCGGCCGGGTCCTCCCACTCCGGGGCGATCGAGGGGCAGGCCGACGCGGGCGTGGTGAAGCGGGCGTTCGGGTGCGCCGAGGGTTTGTCCGAGTCGGGCGTCCAGTCCTCGCCGTGCCAGTCGATCAGGTGCGCCGGCGTCTCCTCCGTCATCCCCTCCCACCAGATGTCGCCGTCGTCGGTCTTGGCGCAGTTGGTGAAGATCGAGTCCCGGGTGATGCTCGCCATCGCGTTCGGGTTGGTCTTCTCACCGGTGCCGGGGGCGACGCCGAAGAAGCCGGCCTCGGGGTTGATCGCGTGCAGGCGACCGTCCTCGCCGAACTTCATCCAGGCGATGTCGTCGCCGATCGTTTCGACCTTCCAGTCGGGCAGGGTCGGGATCAGCATCGCCAGGTTGGTCTTGCCGCAGGCCGACGGGAAGGCGCCCGCCACGTACCTGGTCTCACCCTCGGGGGAGGTGAGCTTGAGGATCAGCATGTGCTCGGCGAGCCAGCCCTCGTCGCGGGCCATGACCGAGGCGATCCGCAGCGCGAAGCACTTCTTGCCGAGCAGGGCGTTGCCGCCGTAGCCGGAGCCGTAGGACCAGATCTGGCGGGTCTCGGGGAAGTGGACGATGTACTTGTTCTCCCCGTTGCAGGGCCAGGGAACGTCCTCCTGCCCCTCGGCGAGCGGCATGCCGACCGAGTGCAGGCAGGGCACGAACTCCCCGTCGGAGCCGAGGACGTCGAGCGCCCCCTTCCCCATGCGGGTCATGATCCGCATGCTGGCGGCGACGTAGGGCGAGTCGGTGAGCTGGACGCCGATGTGGGCGATCGGCGAGCCGAGCGGGCCCATCGAGAAGGGCACCACGTACATCGTCCGCCCCCTCATGCAGCCTCTGAACAGCTCCGTCAGCGTCTCCCGCATCTCCGCCGGATCGCGCCAGTTGTTGGTCGGACCAGCGTCCGCCTCGTCCTCGGAGCAGATGAAGGTGCGGTCCTCGACCCGGGCGACGTCGCCGGGGTCGGAGAGGGCGAGGTAGGAGTTGGGGCGCTTCGCGTCGGAGAGGCGCTCGAAGGTCCCCGCCTCGATCATCGTCTCGGCGAGGGAGTCGTACTCCTCGGCCGAGCCGTCGCACCAGTGGACGGCGTCGGGCTTGGTCAGGTCGGTGATCTCCCCGACCCAGTCGAGGAGCTTGGCGTTGGTGGTCGGCGCGTCGGCCGTGCTCGTTTGGCTCATTGGCGGCACTTTACTTATTGGCCTGCAGTCCGGGACTTAGCGTGTTGATGCCTCATCAGGCATAATGGCGTCTATGAGCGCCGCAGAACTGATCAAGCGCACGCGCGAACGCCACGGAGTCAGCCAGCGAAGCCTGGCGCTGCGGGCGGCAACCGACCAAGCGGCCATCAGCCGCATCGAGCGCGGCGAGGTTTGCCCCAGCGTAGATACCGTCGAGCGCCTTCTGGCGGCCATGGGCGAGCGCCTGCGGCTGGAGTCGGAGCCACTCGCGCGGGACCACGACCCGCTCCACGTCCGCGCCACGCTGCAGCGAACCCCGGCGGAACGGCTCGAACTGGCGATCTCCTGGAACCGCCTGGCCGGACGCCTGACAGAGGCGGGAAGGCGGGCCCGTGCCGGCTGATCGCCCAGAGCCACTCGATGCGCAGCGGATCTTCGAGGAGCTCGCCCAGCACGAAGTCGACTTCGTGCTGGTGGGCGGGCTGGCCGCCCAAACGCACGGGAATACGCGGATGACGAACGACGTCGACCTGATTCCTGAGCCCGATCCGCAAAATCTCGCACGCCTCGCAAAGGCGCTGCGTGCGCTGGAGGCGCGCGTGCTCAATCCCGGGCATGAGGATCTCGAGGTCGACGCGGCGATGCTTCCCCGCGCGACGATCTGGCAGCTGGCGACTCCGCATGGAGACATCGACGTGCTGCGCGAGGCGCCCGGCGCCGGTTCGTATGCCGACCTGCGAGAGCGCGCCTTGGTCGTCGCACTCGACGACATCCGCGTCCCCGTTGCCAGTCGCGACGACCTGATCCGGATGAAGCTCGCGCGTGGGCGCCCGGTTGACCGGGCCGACGTAGCCGCCCTCACCAACCCCGAAGCGGATCCCGGCAAGCGATAGCCGCTACTTGCTGGCCTGCAGTCCGATCATGCTGACGTTGGCGTCCTTGTCGAGGATCTTCAGCGTCGCCGTCGCCCGCTTGCCGTTGGCGAAAGCGACGGTGCAGTCGAAGGTGGCGCCCGGGTCGACCTTCTGTTCGGACGGGCAGGAGACCGAGGAAACCCTGTGGTGCAGGGATTTTTCGAGATTCGACTGAATCGCCCCCTCGGCCTTGCTCGAGTCGATGACCGTGTCGCCACAACCGGCCATGGCAAGCGCGACAGCCCCGATAGCTGCAAGCGCAGCGACCTTTCTCATAGCCAGAAGTATCCCTCAAAGCTGACGAGCGAAGTCTCGGGCGGACAGTGCAGAGTCAGGGGCCGAGAACGTAAACCTCGCCCGCAGGCCCCTGGCTCTGCGCTGTACGCCCGCCGCAAGCCTCGTCGGATAGGGTTGCGCGCCGCTGATGCGCTTCTACGAGTACGAGGCACGCAGGATCGTCGAGCTGGCGGGGATTCCCGTCACCAAGTACGGGTTCTGCACGAGCGCAGAGCAGGCTCGCAAAGCCGCTGAGGAGATCGGCGGGCCGGTGGTGATCAAGTCGCAGGTGCTGAGCGGCGGGCGGATGAAGGCGGGGGGCGTCAAGTTCGCCGACACGCCGGACGAGGCCGCGGCGCATGCGGAGGACATCCTGAAGCTGGAGATCAACGGCCAGATGCCGCGCGGAGTCCTGGTCGACCCCAAGGCCGAGGTAAAGCAGGAGTACTACGCCGGCGTCGTCTGGGACGGCACCGCGAAGCGGCCGCTGATGCTGTTCAGCGACATGGGCGGCATCGACATCGAGGAGGTGGCGGAGAGTCATCCCGACCACGTCGGCCGCGGGCACGTCTCCAACCTCCTCCCGATCTCCGACTTCGAGGCCAAGCAGGCGATCGCCGCGACCGGGGTGACCGGCTCCCAGCTCAACCGCGCGACGCCGATCCTGGCCAAGCTCGCCCGCCTCTTCCGCGACAACGACATGACGCTGGCCGAGATCAACCCGCTGGCCGAGCTCGCCGACGGCAGCTTCGTCGCCCTCGACGCCCACATGGAGATGGAGAACGAGGCGACCGGCCGCCAGAAGGCGCTGCTCCGCAAGCAGCTGGAGATCGCCGAGGACGACACCCGCCAGCCCTATGAGCCCTCCGGCTTCGAGCGCAACGTGGCGGCGATCGACGCCGCCGACCACCGCGGCGTGATCCAGGGCCGCGACCACGGCTTCTCCGGCAACCTCGGCCTGGTGATCGGCGCCGGCGGCGGCTCGCTGACCCTCACCGACGCGGTCCGCAGCCAGGGCGGGCGGCCGGCCAACTACTCCGAGATCGGCGGCAACCCGTCGGTGGCGAAGGCCTGCGGCCTGGCCAGGGAGGTGCTCGAAAAGGACGGGGTCGAGAAGATCGCCGTGATGATGTCGATCGTCTCCAACACCCGGGTCGACATCGTCGCCCGGGGCGTGATCAAGGCCTGCCTCGAGCTGGGCAGGGACCCGGCCGAGACGATCGCGATCTTCCGCATCCCCGGCGCCTGGGAGGAGGAGGGCTTCAAGATCCTCGACCGCTACGGGGTCGAGTACTGCGACCGCTCCGTCTCGATGTGGGAGGCGGCGGGGCGTGCCGTCGCCAAGATCCAGGGGGCGCCCGCATGAGCATCCTGTTGAGCAAGGACACGACGTTCATCGTGCAGGGGATCACCGGGCGCGAGGCGGTCAACCTGACCCGCGAGTGCCTCGACTACGGCTCCAAGGTGGTCGGCGGCGTCACCCCCGGCCGCAAGGGCCGCGAGGTGCACGGCGTGCCGGTCTTCGACACCGTCGCCCAGGCGGTCGAGAACCATGGCGGCCCGGTCGACGGCTCGGTCGTCACCGTCCCCCCCGCCTTCACCAAGGACGCGGTGCTGGAGGCGATCGAGAACGGGATAAAGCTGATCGTGATCGTCACCGAGCGGATCCCACGCGGCGACGTCGCCCAGATGGTCGAGCTGGCGGAGATGCGCGGAGCTAGGATCATCGGCCCCAACTGCCTCGGCCTGATCGTTCCCGAGGTCTGCAAGATGGGAGGCATCGGCGGCCCGGCCAAAGACGCCGCCAAGGCCTATGCCCCCGGCCCGGTCGGGGTGATGAGCCGCTCGGGTGGGATGACGACCGAGATCTCCTCCTCGCTGACCCAGGCCGGCCTCGGCGTCTCCACGGCGGTCTCGATCGGCGGCGACGCGATCATCGGCTCCACCTACGCCGAGCTGATGCCCTACTTCGAGGCCGACGAGCAGACCCGGGCAATCGTGATCTACACCGAGCCGGGAGGCCGCATGGAGGCGCAGCTCTCCGAGTGGGTCGCCGAGAACGACTCGCGCCTGCCGATCGTCGCCTTCATGGCCGGCAAGTTCATGGACGACGAGGAGATGAAGGGAATGAGCTTCGGCCACGCCGGCACGATCGTCGAGGGCAAGGAGGACACCGCAACCGAGAAGATCGCCCGCCTCGAAGCGGCCGGCATCCGCGTCGTCGAGCGGATCGACGAGATCCCCGCCGTGGTCAAGGAGAAGCTGGAGGCGGCCGCCTGATGGCCGAGACGCTGGACAAGGTCTTCATCGATGTCGAGGTCGACGCCTCGATCGCCGGCGACGCGGAGCTCGCCGCCAAGCTGGAGGAAGTCTGCCCCGTCGACATCTTCAAGGCGACCGAGGCGGGGGTCGAGATCGTCGAGCAGAACCTCGACGAGTGCGTTCTCTGCAACCTCTGCGTGGACGCCGCGCCCGAGGGCACGGTCCGCGTCGTCAAGCTGTACGAGTAGCCCCACCAGCTACCGCATCAACTTCGGGTGGTACTTCCCCCCAAACGCGATGCGCGCTAGCCGTTTCGCCTGGCCGGGTGCGCTGGCTGTCGCCGAGTGTGCGCTGAGGTCGGCTGCGTGCGAGATGTCACACCGACCTGGACATCGATTCGTGTAGGAGTACTCTTTACACGGATACCTGCAACGTCAGGGGAGCGCCGAAGCGCTGGGCTGCGCGCCTTCTCCGCATTCCCCGACTACGGAAAGGTGAGCGCACTTGACCCATAGTCCCCGCCGCGTCGCCGTCATCGGCGGCAACCGGCTTCCCTTCGCACGCTCGAACTCGGTCTACTCGCGCGCCTCCAACCAGGACATGCTCACCGCGGCGCTCGACGGCTTGATCGAGCGCTTCTCGCTTCAGGGCGAGCGGCTCGGCGAGGTCGCCGGCGGCGCGGTGCTGAAGCACTCGCGCGACCGCGACCTGACCCGCGAAAGCGTGCTGGGCACGCGGCTGGCGCCCGAGACCCCCGCCTACGACGTGCAGCAGGCCTGCGGCACCGGCCTCGAGGCGACCATCCTCGTCGCCAACAAGATCGCCCTCGGCCAGATCGATGCCGGCATCGCCTGCGGCGCCGACACCACCTCCGACGCGCCGATCGCGCTCAACGAGGGGTTGCGCGAGGTGCTGCTCGACGCCAACCGGGAGAAATCGACGATCGGCCGGCTGAAGCACCTGGCCAGGGTCCGCCCCGGCCACATCGTCCCGGCGATCCCCCGCAACGAGGAGCCCCGCACCGGGCTCTCGATGGGCGAGCACTGCGCGATCATGGCCGCGGAGTGGGACATCGGCCGCGCCGAGCAGGACGAGCTGGCGCTCCGCAGCCACCACAGCCTGGCGGCCGCCTACGAGCGCGGCTTCCAGGACGACCTGACCACGCCGTACCTCGGCCTCGAGCGCGACCAGAACCTGCGGCCCGATTCCTCCCCCGAGAAGCTCGCGAAACTGAAGCCAGCCTTCGGCGGGACCGAGGGGACGATGACCGCGGGCAACTCGACGCCGCTCAGCGACGGCGCCTCGGCGGTGCTGCTGGCCAGCGAGGACTGGGCCAGGGAGCGCGACCTGCCGGTCCTCGCATATTTCGTCGACGGGCAGACCGCCGCGGTCGACCACGTGCACAAGCGCGAAGGGCTGCTGATGGCGCCGGCCTACGCAATGCCGCGGATGCTCGACCGCCTGGGCCTGACGCTGCAGGACTTCGACCTCTACGAGATCCACGAGGCCTTCGCGGCGCAGGTGCTGTGCACGCTGCGCGCCTGGGAAGACGAGACGTTCTGCCGCGAGCGCCTCGGCCGCGACGCGCCGCTGGGGGCGATCGATCGCGATCGCCTCAACGTCAACGGTGGCTCGCTTGCCGCCGGACACCCGTTCGCGGCCACCGGTGGGCGCATCGTCGCCGGCCTGGCCAAAGCCCTGAACGAACGCGGCTCGGGCCGCGGACTGATCAGCATCTGCGCGGCCGCCGGCCAGGGCGTCGTCGCCGCTCTCGAAAGCGCCGGAGGTGAAACCAAATGAGCGACCTCTACTCACAGGTGGTCAACTCGTTCCCGGTCCGGCTCGTGGCCGGGCGCGTGGGACTGCCGCAGCCGACGAAGCTCGAGCGCTACGCGCCCGGGTCGGCGGTCGTCTCGGGACCGGTGCTGCTGGGCGGGGCGCCCGGCGGCCGGCTCAGCGAGCAGCTCGAGCGGGTGCTCGAGGACATCGGCGCGAAGCACGCGAGCGACTCCCCGGAGGAACGCGTTGGAGCGCTCGTCTTCGACGCCACCGGCATCTCCGACTCCACCGAGCTTGTCGAGCTGCAGCGCTTCTTCCACCCCAACGTGAGGCGCATCGCAGCGCTCCGGCCGCGTCGTCGTGCTCGGCACTCCCCCGGCCGGGCGACCGACCCGCGAGGCGACGGCCCAGCGGGCGCTGGAGGGCTTCACCCGCTCGCTCGGCAAGGAGGTCGGGCGTGGCATCGACGGTGCAGCTGGTCTACGTCGCAGAGGGCGCCGAGGCGGAGATCGACTCGACGCTGCGGTTCCTGCTCTCGCCCCGCTCGGCGTACGTATCCGGCCAGGTGATCCGGATCGGCGCAGGGGTCGACAAAACGCCGGCGCTGGATTGGAAGCGGCCGCTGGATGGCAAGGTGGCGCTTGTCACCGGCGCCTCGCGGGGCATCGGCGAGGCGATCGCGACCACCCTTCACCGCGACGGCGCGAAGCTCGTGCTGCTCGACGTGCCAGCGCTTGCCGAGGACCTCGGGCAGGTCGCGGCCAGGCTCGGCGCCGAGACGATCGAGCTCGACATCACCGATGACGATGCGCCGGCGAAGATTGCCGAGCGGCTGGTCGACGGCATCGACGTCGTCGTCCACAACGCCGGCGTCACCCGCGACCGGACGCTGGCGAAGATGCCCGAGGACCGCTGGGCGTCGCTGATGGAGATCAACCTCTCCAGCGAGGAGCGGATCAACGACGAGCTCCTCGCCCGCGGCCTTCTGAACAAGAACGGGCGAATCGTCTGCGTCTCCTCGATGAGCGGGATCGCCGGCAATGCGGGCCAGACCAACTACGCCACGTCGAAGGCCGGCGTGATCGGAATGGTCGAAGCGCTGGCGCCGGAGCTCGCCGAGCGCGGGGCGACGATCAACGCCGTGGCGCCCGGCTTCATCGAGACCCAGATGACGGCCAAAATGCCGATCGCGATCCGCGAAGCGGGGCGGCGGATGAACAGCATGTCGCAGGGCGGCCTGCCGGTCGACGTCGCCGAGACGATCGCCTGGTTCGCCAGCCCGGCCTCGACCGGCGTCAACGGCAACGTCGTCAGGGTCTGCGGCCAGAGCCTGCTGGGGGCACTGATGGCGACCCGGACGCTCGAGCGCTCCCCCAGCATCCTGCCGCTCTATGCGAGAGCGGCGGCGCCGATGATCCCGGGGGCCTCCCTGCTGCCCTTCGTCCCCGGCCGCGGCAAGGAGATCCCCGACCTCGACCTGACCCTGCCCGGCGTGCGTCCGGAGCCGGACGCGGTGGCGGCCTACGCCAAGGTCTGCGGCTTCTCGCTGCGCGACCACCTCCCCCCCACCTATGCGCACGTGCTGGCGTTTCCCCTCCACATGGCGGTGATGGCCGACGGCAGCTTCCCGTTTGGCGCCGTGGGCCTGGTCCATATCGAGAACCGCATCGTCCAGCACCGTCACATCGGCCTCGACGAGGAGCTGAAGCTGCACGTCCGCCCCACCAAGCTCGAGCCGCATCCGCGCGGCAGGACCTTCACCCTCCTCACCGAGGCCTGGATCGGCCAGCAGAAGGTCTGGGAGGAGGTCAGCACGATGCTGCGCCGCGGCGGCGGCGAAGCGGCCGCAGGCAGCGAGCAGAACGCGCATCGCGTTTCGGGGCCATTAGGACCAAAAGCTGATGCGCGTCGAGGATCGGGCCCAGAGGAGGGGACGGAGGCCGAGCTTGCCGTCAGCGCCGAATGGCGCCTCGGCGGCGACCTGGGGCGGCGCTACGCCGGCGTGTCCGGCGACCGCAACCCGATCCACATGCATTCGCTGACCGCCAAGCCGTTCGGCTTCCCGGCCGCGATCGCGCACGGGATGTGGACCAAGGCGCGCTGCCTGGCGGCGCTGGAGAGCCGCCTGCCAGACGCCTTCGCGGTCGATGTCCGCTTCCGCAAACCGATTCTGCTGCCCGGACGGGTCGAGCTCTCGACCGCCACGCAGGGCGAGGAGATCCGGTTCGCGGTGCGGGACGCAAAGCGACAGACACCACACCTCGACGGCGCCGTCCGGCCCGTCGAGGCCAAGCAGAGAAGCGGGAGGAGGAAGGACAAGTGAGCGGCAGCGACAGCGGCATCGCCGAGCGCAGCATGGGGCTCGGACTGCGAGCGCTCAACCGACTGGCGGGCTCCGACCTGCTCGACCGGCTCCGCATCCGCAAGCAGGTGGAGCGGGCTCTCTTCCGGGGGACCAAGAACGGGTTCCGCTCCGTGAGCGCCGCAGGCCGAACCTTCAAGGCGGCGCAGAAGCTGACAAGACCGGCCCGCCAGGCGACCGGCAAGCCTCGAAGCCTCTTCGACATCGCGCCCGACGACGAGCAGGAGATGTTCCAGGAGGCGATGCGCGACTTCGCCGAGCAGAAGGTGCGGCCGGCCGCCAAGGAGGCAGACACGGCCTGCGCGACGCCGGCGGAGCTGCTCGCCCAGGTGAACGAGCTCGGCGTCAACATGCTCGGCGTCCCCGAAGAGCTGGGCGGCGTCGTCCAGGAGCAGGCGGCCGTCACCAGCGTGCTGATCGGCGAGGCCCTCGCCCACGGCGACATGGGGATCGCCTACGCCGCCCTCGCCCCCGGCGCGGTCGCGACGGCGATCGGCCGCTGGGGGACCGCCGACCAGGAGGCCACCTACCTACCCTCCTTCACCGGCGAGGACGTCCCAGCGGCGGCGCTGGCGATGCTCGAGCCGAGGCCGCTGTTCGATCCGCTGAAGCTCGATACGAGTGCCCGCCGCGACGGCGATGACTGGGTGCTGGACGGCGTCAAGTCGCTCGTCGCCCGAGCCGGCGAGTGTGAGCTGTTCGTCGTCGCCGCCGAGGCCGAGGGGGTCGGCCCGGCCCTGTTCGTGATCGAGTCGGGAACGAAGGGCCTCTCGATCGAAGCCGAGCCGGCGATGGGCCTACGGTCGGCAACCACAGCCCGGCTGCTGCTGGAGGGCGTCCGCCTCCCGGCCGGCGCTCTGCTGGGCGAGGGCGACCGCGGCGCCTACCTCGACTGCGTGCAGCGGGCGCGGATCGCCTGGTGCGCGCTGACGGTCGGCACCGCGCAGGCGGTCCTCGACTACGTCATCCCCTACGTCAACGAGCGCACCGCCTTCGGCGAACCGATCTCCAACCGCCAGGCGGTCGCCTTCACGGTCTCCGACATCGCGATCGAGTCCGACGGGATGCGGCTCGCCACCTACCGCGCGGCGAGCCGGACCGACCAGGGCAAGAACTTCGCCCGCGAGGCAGCCTTGGCACGGCGGCTTTGCAGCGCGAAGGGGATGCAGATCGGGTCCGACGGGGTGCAGCTGCTCGGCGGCCACGGCTACGTCAAGGAGCATCCCGTCGAGCGCTGGTACCGCGACCTCCGTGCAGCGGGCGTGATGGAGGGCGCCCTGCTCGTCTAGAGCGAAGAAGACAATGATCAACCTCGAGATACCGAAGAAGTTCAAGCCGCTGGTCAGCCAGGCCAACCAGGTCGCGACCGAGGTCTTCCGCCCGATCTCGCGCAAATACGACGAGGCCGAGCACTCCTACCCCAAGGAGCTCGACATGCTCGCCTCGCTGATCGACGGGATGAACGAGGGCTCCGACATCGGCGGCGCGGGCGCCGCCGGCGTGCGCCGCAGCTCCGACGGCAATGGCAACGGCGAGAACCGCAACGGCACCAACCTCTCGACCGTGCTCAGCATCATCGAGCTCTGCTGGGGCGACGTCGGCCTGCTGCTCTCGATGCCGCGCCAGGGCCTCGGCAACTCGGCGATCGCCTCGGTGGCGACCGAGGAGCAGCTCGCGCACTACGGCGGCAAGTGGGCCGCGATGGCGATCACCGAGCCGGAGGCCGGCTCGGACTCGGCCTCGATCCGCACCACCGCTGAGCTGGACGGCGACGAGTACGTGCTGAACGGCGAGAAGATCTTCGTCACCTCCGGCGACCGCGCCGAGTTGATCGTCGTCTGGGCGACGCTCGACCGCTCCAAGGGCCGGGCCGCGATCAAGTCGTTCATCGTCGAGCGCGACAACCCCGGGCTGAAGCTCGACCGGCTGGAGCACAAGCTCGGCATCCGCGCCTCCGACACCGCCAACTTCACGCTGCAGGACTGCCGCGTGCCGAAGGATGCGCTGCTGGGCAGCCCCGAGATCGACGTCAAGCAGGGGTTCGGCGGAGCGATGCAGACGTTCGACAACACCCGGCCGCTGGTCGCCGCGATGGCGGTCGGCGTCGGGCGCGCCTCGCTCGATGAGGCTCGCAGGTGCCTCACCGAGGCGGGGGTGGAGATCGACTACGCGACGCCGTCCCTCTCCCAGCACGCCGCCGCGGCCCGCTTCGGTGAGATGGAGGCCGACTGGGAGGCGGCGCGCCTGCTGACCCTGCAGGCCGCCTGGATGGCCGACAACGGCAAGCCGAACTCGCTGCAGGCCTCGATGGCGAAGGCGAAGGCGGGCCGCACCTGCGTCGACGTGGCGCTCGGCTGCGTGGAGCTGTGCGGGAGCGTCGGCTACGGCGAGCACGAGCTGCTCGAGAAGTGGGCGCGCGACGCGAAGATCCTCGACCTCTTCGAGGGCACGCAGCAGATCCAGCTCCTCATCGTCGCCCGCCAGCTGCTCGGCAAGAGCTCCGCCGAACTGAGATAGGGCTTAGGGAACGGCCATGGCGGACCGCGCCAGCGCAGCCTTGCGCAGCCGGTCGGGGAGGACGACCATCGAACGCAGCGCCTCCAACGCCCCCGGGTCGCCCTCCACCTCGGCATCGCCCGCCGCCGCGTCGCCGGCGACCAGCAGCGCAATCACGTCCCGGGGCGAGCCGGACACGGTCAGGTCGGGGCTGGGCTCCTCGCCCCGCTCGACGGCGATCGCG
Source organism: uncultured Solirubrobacterales bacterium (assembly GCA_963749605.1). Taxonomy (GTDB): domain Bacteria; phylum Actinomycetota; class Thermoleophilia; order Solirubrobacterales; family 70-9; genus CAVVNN01. The sequence continues at coordinate 564,006 of CAVVNN010000002.1, forward strand.
CCGTCCGCGACCCGAAGTCGGAAGGAGTGGCCGTCGCTGCGCAGCTGCACGGTCAGGGAGGCGTCGGTGGGCGGTTGCAGAATGACCCGGAGGGAGTTCGGCAGCCACGTGGACTCGATACCCGGGACGTCCTCGAGCCGGTAGAAGTTGAGCCCCCAGCGCCCCAGCTCGAGCAGCGGCCGTTCCAGCTCGCGCCCCAGCTCGGTCAGCTCGTAGGCGACGGCCGAGGCCGGGGGGGCGAGCTCGCGGCGGCGGACGATCCCGTCGGCCTCGAGATCGCGCAACCGCCTGGTCAGCACGTCGGTGGGAGCGCCGCCCACACCTCGCGCAAGGTCCGAGAAGCGCAACGGGCCGAGCAACAGCTCGCGCACGATCAGCAGCGACCAGCGCTCGCCGATCCGGTCGAGGGCGCTGGCGACGCTGCAGGCCTGGCCGTAGTTGCGACGCGTCATAAAGCAGACTCTACCAGCGTTAATTTGATATTCAAAGTATATGCTTTGAATTCTGGTACAGTCCTGGCCCCGGTGAACCGGATCGCAGACCTCACCTGGAAGCACCCGAAGCGCGTCCTCGCCGCCGTTGCCGCCTTCGCCGTGCTCGCCGTCGCGGTCGGCCATGACGTCGAGCATCACCTGAAGGCTGCCGGCTTCACGGATTCCACCTCGGAGAGCGAGCGGGCGACGCGCCTGCTCGACGGCGCCCTCGGCTACAACCCGAACCCGGCGATCGTGCTGGTGGTCCGCGCCCCCGGCGGCGGCCCGCTCGCCCTGAGCAGCCCGTCGGTGCGCCACGAAGTCGACCGGCTTGGCCGCGGCATGGCGAAGGTCGAATACGTCGGCAAGGTCGTCAATCCCCTGCATGACCGTCGCGCCGCCGAGCTGATCGCGCGGGACGGCAAATCGCTGGCAATCGCCGGCTACCTCTCGACCGAAGACATCGAGGACAAGGGAGGCATAGCCGCTGAAGCGGTCGAACCGCTGGTCGCCTCGAGCTCGCTCGACGTCTCGATGGCCGGCTTCGCGGTCGGCTTCAACGAAACCAACGACCAGACCCGCACCGACCTGACAAAGGCCGAGCTGATCGCCTTCCCGATCCTCGCGCTGCTGCTGCTGTTCGTCTTCCGCGGCGTCGTCGCCGCGGCGATACCGCTGCTGATCGGCGGCGTCTCGATCGTCGGCACGCTCCTCGTCCTGCAGATCATGTCGACCTTCGTCGACACCTCGGTCTTCGCGCTCAACATCGCGACCGGGCTCAGCCTCGGCCTGGCGGTCGACTACGCGCTGCTTCTGGTCTCGCGCTACCGCGAGGAGATAGGGCGCAGGGGTGCGTCGCGAGAGGCGCACCGCCGCACCGTGCAGACGGCGGGCCGCACCGCGCTCTTCTCCGGCCTCACGGTCGCCGCGGCAATGGCGGCGCTGGTGCTCATGCCGCAGCGCTTCTTGTACTCGATGGCGGTCGCCGGCGCCTCGGTGGCAGTGCTCTCCTCGCTGATCGCGATCCTCGTCGTGCCCTCGCTGCTGGCGCTGCTCGGAACCCGGATCGACGCGCTCTCGATCCGCCGCGGCCCTGCCGTCTCGGACACCTCCGACGGCTGGTACCGGCTGGCGCGCGGCGTGATGCGCCGCCCGGTCAGGGTCGCTCTGGCCAGCTCGGCGCTGCTGCTTGCCGCCGCGGCGCCGCTGCTGTGGACGACGCTCACCGGCCCCAGCGCCGAAGCGGTGCCAACCGGCAAACCCTCATATAAGGCCTACAAGTATCTGGAAGCGCACTACCCGCGCGACGTCACCGAGGCGGTGACCGTCGCCGTCAGCGGTCCGGCCCAGCCCACCCAGCTCGCCGGCTTCCAACGCCGCATCGAAGCGGTCGGCGACGTGGTGCGAGGGACCCCGTTCGTGCCCGCCGGCCCCGGCGTCGCCTATGCCAACTTCGCCCTCGCCGAACCGGCTCTCTCGAGCGGCTCGCAGGAGGCAGTGCGCAAGATCCGCGACCTCCCCCCGCCGGGCGCCGCCACGGCGCTCGTCTCCGGCAACACCGCCGGCTTCATCGACCAGAAGCAAAGCCTGATCGAACACGCGCCGCTGGTTGTGGCGACCATCGCCCTCACCACCCTGGTCCTGCTCTTCCTGCTGACCGGCTCGGTACTGCTGCCGGTGAAGACGCTGCTTATGAACTCGCTGACCCTGGGGGCGACGCTCGGCATCCTCGTCCTCGCCTTCCAGGCCGGCTGGCTCGGCGGGCCGCTCGGCTACCAGGGCCCGGCGGCGATCGAGGTGACCAGCCTGGTCTTCCTCTTCGCGGTGATCTTCGGCCTCGCCACCGACTACGCGGTGCTGGTGATATCGCGAATCAAAGAGCGGCGCGACCTGGGCGACAGCAACGAGGAGGCGGTCGCGACCGGGATCGCCCGCACCGGCCGGGTAATCACCGCGGCGGCGGTGGCGATCGCCATCGTCTTCCTCGCCTTCGGCGTCAGCACCGTCTTCTTCGTCAAGCAGATCGCGATCGGGATGGCGGTCGGGGTGATGCTCGACGCGACGGTCGTCCGCGCCCTCCTCGTCCCCTCGCTGATGCGCCTGCTGGGCAAGTGGAACTGGTGGGCGCCGGCCCCCCTGCGCCGGGTCTATCTCCGCCTCGGCTTTTCAGAGACTTAAGGACCTATCCCAATAGGGGATCGCACCCCTGGGACGGCCCAGGACACGGCGCGGATGCGGCAGACTGGCGGCCGTGAACTTCATCGAGGACGTGGTCGAACGCTTCCCGTCCGCGCGGCCGGCGCTGATCGAGGTCAATGCGGAGGGCGAGCGCCGAGTGCATCACTTCGGCGAGCTGTTCGCGAGGTCCGCGGGGCTCTCGGGCGCCCTCGCCGCCCGCGGGGTGAAGCGCGGAGACGTCGTGATGATCCTGGTCGGCAGCAGGGTCGAGTGGGTGCTCGCCCTGCTCGCCTGCTGGCGGATGGGAGCCGTGGCGCTGCCCTGCAACCCTCAACTGCGCCGCAAGGACCTGGAGCTGCGAGCAGACGCCGCCGGCCCGAGGCTGGCGATCGGCGAGGCGCGGTACCTGGGCGAGCTGCCCGACGGCATTCCCTACATGGACCTGGACGACCTGGCGCCGATCTTCGACGAGGACCTGCCCCAGGAGGCGCCCGCCGCGACAGCGGCCCTGCACCCCACCGACCCCGCCGCGATCGTCTTCACCTCGGGGACGACCGGCGAGCCACGCGGGGTGGTGTACCCACAGCGCTACCTGACCGGGCAGCGCCTCCAGGCAGAGCACTGGTTCGGCGCCCGCGCCACCGAGGTGGCCTGGTGCACGGCGGCGCCGGGCTGGTCGAAGTCCACCCGCAACGCCTTCGTCGCACCGTGGCTGAGCGGCGCCGTGGCCGTCCTGCACGACGGGCGCTTCGACCCCACGGAGCGGCTGCGGCTCTGCGAGGAGCTGGGCGTCAACGTGCTCTGCCAGGCGCCGACCGAGTACCGGATGCTCGCCAAGCGAGCGGAGCTGGCGCCGATCGGCACGCTGCGGCGCCTGGTCTCGGCCGGGGAGCCGATCGAGCCCGAGGTGATCCGCCTCTTCCGGAAGCGGCTCGGACTGCCGATCGGCGACGGCTACGGACAGACCGAGACCGGGCCGGTCAGCGGCATGCGCCCCGGCGAGGACGACCCCGCCCGCGACGGCTCGATGGGACGGCCCCTGCCCGGGATCGAGACGCGGATCCTCGACGGCGAGCTTCAGCTCAGGGCCGACTCCTCCCCCACCTTCTTCGACCATTACCTCGACGGCGAGCGCTTCGAGGGCGAGTGGTGGCCGACCGGCGACCGGGTGCGCGAGGACGAGGACGGCTATCTCTGGTTCGAAGGACGAAGCGACGACCTGATCCTCTCCTCCGGCTACCGAATCGGGCCCTTCGAAGTCGAGTCGGCGCTGGTCTCCCATCCCGCGGTCGCCGAGGCGGCGGCGGTCGCCGCCCCCGACCCCGAGCGCGGAGCCGTGGTCCGCGCGATCGTCGTCCTCCGCGACGGCGGAACGCCCTCAGAGGAGCTGGCGCGTGAGCTGCAGGAGCACGTCAAAGGCCAGACGGCGCCGTACAAGTACCCCCGCATCGTCGAGTTCGCCGACGAGCTGCCGAAGACGACGAGCGGCAAGATCAAGCGGGCGGAGCTGCGCGGCTAGAGGTCTGAGGGGGGACGCACGCGGATGGCGAGCGCCAACCCACATCGCCACCGGTGGAGCAGATCGACCGCAGGCGGATCGCGGCGCTGACCGAGGCCCAGCAGGAGCTCTTCCGCAACCGCACCGCCGCCTCCGCGAAGACCTTCGAGCGCGCGGTCAAGGTGATGCCGAACGGCGTCCCCTCCTCGTTCCAGTCGAACGACCCCTGGCCGGTCTACATCGAGCGCGGCGAGGGCAGCCGGGTCTGGGACGTCGACGGCGGCGAATACGTCGACTTCCACAACGGCTTCGGCGTGATGTGCATCGGCCACGCCAACCCCGTGGTCGGCGCCGCGGTCAAGGCGCGGATCGACGAAGGCACCCACTTCGCCGCCCCCACCGACGGCTCGATCGCCGTCGCCGAGGAGCTGGCGCGCCGCTTCGGCCTGCCCCAGTGGCGCTTCAACAACTCCGGCACCGAGGCGACGATGGACGCCGTCCACCTCGCCCGCGGCGCCACCGGGCGCGACACGATCCTCAAGATCGAGGGCTCCTACCACGGCCACCACGACACGGTGATGGTCTCGGTCTACCCGCCGCTGGAGGCGCTCGGCGCCCGCGACGACCCGGTCAGCGTGCCCTACGGCGGCGGCGTCCCGACCGCGATGAGCGAGCTCACCCGCGCCGTCCCCTTCAACGACGCCGACGCCCTGGCCAGCGTGCTCGACAAGCTCGGCGAGCAGGTCGCCGGGCTGATCATGGAGCCGGCGATGATGAACATCAACATCATCCCGCCGCGCCCGGGCTACCTCGAGCGGGTTCGCGAGCTGACCGCGCAGCACGGCGTCAAGCTGATCTTCGACGAGGTCAAGACCGGCTGCACGATCTCCCCGGGCGGCGCCACCGCCCGCTTCGGCGTCGTCCCCGACATGATCACCCTCGCCAAGGCGAGCTGCGGCGGCTATCCGGGCGGAGCGATCGGGATGAGCGGGGAGCTGGCGGCGATCGTCGCCGACGGCGCCGTGAAGCAGTACGGCACCTTCAACGGCAACCCGCTGGTGATGGCGGCGGCGGAGGCGACCCTGACCCAGGTCCTCACCGACGACGTCTACGAGCGCTTCGAGCAGACCAACCGGCGCCTGCTCGACGGCTGCCAGGCGATCGTCGACTCCTACGGCCTGCCCGCTTACACCGAGGGAATGGGCGCCAAGGGCTGCGTGATCTTCTCGCCGCGGCGGATGCATGAGTACCGCGACTACCTGCGCGACGTCGACGACGAGCTCTCCGCCCTCGCCTGGCTCTACCACATGAACCACGGCATCTTCATGACTCCGGGGACCGAGGAGGAGTGGACGCTCTCGATCGCCCACTCCGACGAGGACCTGCAGCGCTACCTCGACGCCTTCGAGGCCTTCGCCCGCGACGTCACCGAGGGCTGAGCGCCGCCGCCGCGACCGCTACGCGGCGAGCGCCTCGGCGACGTCGACCGGGCGCCCGAGGTGGTAGCCCTGTGCCATGTCCACCCCGTACTCGCGCAGCATCTGCGTGGTGACGTCGTCCTGGACGAACTCGGCGATCGTCGTCTTGCCGAGGCCGCGGGCGATCTGCACGATCGCCTGGACCGTGAGCTGGTCGGCGTCGTTGCGCGGCATGTCGCGGACGAACGCCCCGTCGATCTTGATCACGTCGAAGGGGATCTCTTTGAGGTAATGGAAGGGCCCGAAGCCGGCGCCGTAGTCGTCGATCGCCACCTGGCACCCGAACTCGGTGAGCCGGTCGGCGAAGCCCGCCGCCGCCTGGTAGTCCTGGATCCGCGCCGTCTCGGTGATCTCGAAGGTGCAGCGCGCGGGGTCCGCATCCCCCTCGTCGAGCCGGCGCTCGATGAACTCGAGCACCGAGATGTCGGTGAGGGAGGCCCCGGAGATGTTGACGTGCAGGGAAACCGGGCTGCCGGAGCGCTCGCGCTGGGCGAGCAGCTCCAGGGCGCGGGCAACCACCCAGCGGTCCAGCTCCTGCACCATGCCGGAGCGCTCCGCCACCTCGATGAACGACGAAGCGGGCAGCAGCGTGCCGTCCTCTCCGGTCATCCGCAGGAGCAGCTCGTAGCGCTCGATCCCACCGGACGCGAGGCTGCGAATCGGCTGGGTGTGGAGGCTGAGGCGGTCGTTGGTGAGGGCATCGCGGATGCGGGCAGAGGTGGTCTGGGTGCGCCGCAGCCGGCGCTTCGGCTCACCCGGGTCCTCGAACAGCGCGATCCGGTTGCGCCCCTCCTCCTTCGCCCGGTACATCGCCTGGTCGGCGGCCAGCAGGACACTTTCGGCGCTTGCGTCCCTCTCCCCGCCGAACATCGCCACCCCGACGCTGATCGTGGCGCCCGAGTTCTCGACGTTTGGCACCACTCGCTCGGCGACCTCGGCGCGCAGGTCCTCGCCGAGCTGCAGCGCCCCGGCGACATCGGTCTGCGGCATCAGCACGGCGAACTCGTCGCCGGAGAGGCGCGCGATTATGTCCGTGGTTCGCATGCGCTCCCGCATCACGTCGGCGATCTGGCGGAGCAGGTTGTCGCCGACGTGATGGCCGTGCGCATCGTTGATCGCCTTGAGGCCGTCGATGTCGATGATCATCACCGCCCCCTGGCCGCCGTAGCGGGCGCTGAAGGAGACGTACTGGTCGAGCTCGGCGCGGAAACGGCGGCGGACCAGCAGCCCCGTGAGGGAGTCGTGGTCGGCCAGGTAGCGGAGCTCCGCTTCGGTCCTCTCGGCTCGGGCCAGTGCATCGAGGACGACCTCCCGGTCCTTCGACGCAAGCTTTTTCAGCACAGCTTCGATCGCCGGCTCGCTCTGCCTCGGGAGTCGGTCGTTCGCCACTGAGATAAAGGTAGAGCTTTCCCACTCTGCGAGTCGCCCCTTTCGGCCTGTTCAGGGAATTGCCCCAAGTTTCGGCGACGGCAGCGAGCCAATAGTGAGCTTCCACTCGGCCAAGAAGTAGGCTGGAGGGGATGCCCAACCGCCTGGCGCAGGAGACCAGCCCCTACCTGCTCCAGCATCGGGACAACCCGGTCGACTGGTACCCGTGGGGGGCCGAGGCGCTGGCCCGGGCCCGCGAGGAGGACCGCCCGGTCCTGCTCTCGGTCGGCTACTCGGCCTGTCACTGGTGTCACGTGATGGAGCGGGAGTCCTTCGAGGACCCCGAGACCGCGGCCTTCATGAACGAGCACTTCGTCAACGTCAAGGTCGATCGCGAGGAGCGCCCCGACGTCGACGCCGTCTACATGGAGGCGGTGCAGGCGATGAGCGGGCGCGGCGGCTGGCCGATGACCGTGTTCCTCGACCCCGACGGGGTGCCCTTCTACGGCGGCACCTACTTCCCGCCGGAGGAGGGGCGTGGGATGCCGAGCTTCCGCATGGTGATGGAAGCCGTGGTCGACGCCTTTGCGACGAAGCGCGACGAGCTGCGCGAGCGGGCGCCGCAGATGCGTGCCAGGCTGGGGGCGATCGGCGCTGTCGAGCCGGATGCCGACTCGCCCGACGCCCATCTGCTCGACCAGGCGACCGAGGGGCTGCGGGCCGCCGCCGACCTCGAGCGCGGCGGTTTCGGTGGCGCGCCCAAGTTCCCCCCGGCCTCGGCGCTGGAGCTGCTGCTCGCCCGCGGCGAGAGGGAGGTCGTCGAAACGACCCTCGACGCGATGCTCGCCGGCGGCATCTACGACCAGCTCGGCGGCGGCTTCTCGCGCTACTCGGTCGACGCCGCCTGGCTCGTCCCCCACTTCGAGAAGATGCTCTATGACAACGCCCTGCTCGCCCGCGCCTACCTGCACGGCTGGCAGGCGCTCGGCCACGAGCGCTACCGGCGGGTGTGCGAGGAGACGCTCGACTGGATGCTGGAGGAGATGCGGGGGCCGGAGGGCGGCTTCCACTCGGCGCTCGACGCCGACTCCGAGGGCGAGGAGGGCCGCTTCTATGTCTGGACGCCGGACCAGATCCGCGAGGTCCTGGTCGCCCACGCGGCGAGGACGATCGATCCGGCAGCCGGAGATCGATCGACTTCTACGGCGTCAGCGAGCGCGGCAACTTCGAGGGCGCCAACATCCTCCACCTGGCCGAGCGGCGCCGAGCGCCGCGAGCCCGAGGGCCTCGCCGAGACGCGCCAGGCGCTGTTACGAGGCCCGCGCCAAGCGGGTCTGGCCCGGCCTCGACGACAAGCGGCTCGACCTCCTGGAACGCGCTGGCGATCGCCGCCCTGGCCGAGGCAGGCGCGGTACTCGGCCGCGACGACTACCTCGACGCCGCCCGCCGCTGCGCCGAGTTCGTCCTCGGCTCGCGCTGCGCGACGCCGAGCGGCCGCCTGCTGCGCACCTACAAGGACGGCGACGCCCGCCTCAACGCCTACCTCGAGGACCACGCCTTCCTGCTCGAGGCGCTGCTGACCCTCTACGAAGCGACCTTCGAGCACGCGCTGGTTCGACGCAGGCCCGGGCCCTCGCCGACACCATGATCGCCCGCTTCGGCGACCCCGAGCGCGGCGGCTTCTTCTCCACCTCCGACCGACCACGAGGAGCCTGATCGCCCGCCGCAAGGAGATCGGCGACCACCCGATCCCCTCCGGCAACTCAGCGCGGCCGCCTGCGGCCTGCTGCGCCTGGCGGCCCTGACCGGCGAGCGCGCCTACGAGCGACAGGCCGAGTGCGTCTTCCGCCTCTTCGCCAAGCCCGCGACCGAGCACCCCGAGTCCTTCGCCCACCTCCTGCGCGCCCTCGACTTCCACCTCTCCCCGACCAAGGAGGTCGCCCTGATCGGCGACGACCTCTCCGAGCTGTCCCGAGTCGTCCGCTCGGCCTACCGCCCCCACCTGGTCCTGGCAGGCGGCCCCGAGGGAGCGACCAGCCCACCCCTGCTCGAGGGCCGCACGATGCTCGACGAGCGGCCCACCGCCTACGTCTGCGAGCACTTCACCTGCCAAGCCCCGACCACAGACCCCCAAGCTCTAGCCGCCTCCCTGTGACCGCCGGGGGAGGGGAGGTCGGGCGTCACAGAATCGGGAGGAAGTTCTCGATCTCGTAGGGGGTGACCTGAACCCGGTAGTCGTCCCATTCCTGCCGCTTGATCTCGACGAACCGCCGGAACGTGTGCTCGCCGAGCGTGCGCAGCACCAGCTCGGACTCGGCCGCCACCTCGATCGCCTCGCCCAGCGTCGCCGGCAGCTGCTCGATCCCCTGGTGGGCCAGCTCCTCCTGAGAGAGGTGGTAGAGGTTCTGCTCCATCGGCTCGGGCAGCTCGTAGCCCTTCTCGACTCCCTCCAGCCCCGCCTGCAGCATCCCGGCGAAGCAGAGGTAGGGGTTGCAGGCCGGGTCGGGGCAGCGCAGCTCGGCCCGCGTCGCGCCCTCCTTGCCCGGGTGGTAGAGCGGCACCCGGATCAGCGCCGAGCGGTTGCGGCGCGACCAGGCCAGGTAGACGGGCGCCTCGTAGCCGGGAACGAGCCGCTTGTAGGAGTTGATCCACTGCGCGAACAGCGGCGCGATCTCGCGCGCGTGCCGCAGCTGGCCGGCGATGAACGCCTTCGCGGTGGCGGAGAGGAAGTACTGGTCGTCGGGGTCGTAGAAGGCGTTGCGGCCGTCCTTGGCCAGCGACTGGTGGACGTGCATCCCGGAGCCGTTCTCGCCGAACAGCGGCTTCGGCATGAAGGTCGCGTGCCAGCCGTATTTCATCGCGTACTCCTTGACCACGATGCGGTAGGTCATGCAGTCGTCGGCCATCTGCGAGCGCGTTCTTGTAGCGCATGTCGACCTCGTGCTGGGAGGGGCCGACCTCGTGGTGGGTGTACTCGACGTGGATCCCCATCTTCTCCAGGGCGAGCACGGTGTCGCGGCGCACGTCGGAGCCGGCGTCGAGCGTGGTCAGGTCGAAGTAGCCGCCCTCGTCGAGGACCTCGGGCACGCCGCTCGCCGGTTTGGCCGAGCGGAAGTAGAAGTACTCGAGCTCGGGGCCGATGTTGTAGGCGTCGAAGCCCAGCTCCTCGGCCCGCTTCAGCGCCCGCTGCAGGATCCAGCGCGGGTCGCCCTCGTAGGCGCCGCCGCCGGGCACGCGGATGTCGCAGAACATGCGCGCGACCGCGTTCTCCTGCTCGGGCCGCCAGGGAATCAGGGCGAAGGTCGAGGGGTCGGGCATCGCGATCATGTCCGACTCCTCGATCGGGTTGAAGCCGGTGATCGAGGAGCCGTCGAAGCCCATGCCGCCGTCGAAGGCGTCCTCGAGCTCGGCGGCGTTGATCGAGAAGCTCTTCAGCTGGCCCGAGCACGTCGGTGAACCAGAGGCGGACGAAGCGGACGTCGCTTTCCTTGACGATCTGGGCGACGTCAGCGGCACTGCGTGGGTTGCTCTGCCATTCCGGCCTCCTTGGCTTGTCCGCGAGAGGGCCGCAACGATAGGCGAATGAACCGGCGACGTGCCGAACCGCCGTATCCCGGGTAGAGGAAGGGTTGAGCACCGGCTTGCACGAGCGGCGAAAAGCAGGTATAACTTACGCCTCGTAAGTAATCGGCTCAAAGTAAAGTAAAGGCCACGTAAAGGCTCTGTAAAGCGAAAAAACGCCACTTCAGAGACGGAAGCGGGAAGCAACGTGACAGTTAAAACAGATGTCAGCAGATTCCAGATCCACGACGAGCTGACGGCTCCGGACGAGAGCGCCCCCCTGCTCAAGAGCGTCCAGGCCACCGGCGGCGCGGTGACCAAGTTCGTCGGCGTCCTCGCCGGCGCGCCGGCCGTCCTCCGCGCCTACACGCGGATGCGCTCCGAGCTGCGCGGCGGCGTCCTCCCGCAGGCGACCCGTGAGCGGATCGCCCTGGCGGTCGCCGAGCACCGCGAGGACAACTACAGCATCGCCCAGCACGCGAAGTCGGCACGGCGCGCCGGGCTCGGCCTCGACGAGGTGTCCCGCGCCCGCAGCTTCACCTCAGCCGACCCCAAGGAGGCCGCGCTGCTCGCCTACCTGAAGGAGGCGCTGGACGCCGACGGGTCCCCCCCGCTCCACCTCCACGAGGAGGCGCGGGAGATCGGCTGGACCGACGAGGAGATCCTCGAGGCGGTCGGCCACCTGGCGCTCAACGAGTTCCAGAGCCTGATCGCGAGCGCGGCGGCTCTCCCCAAGGACCAGGCCACACCGCGGGTCCTGCCCTCAGCGGCTTAGGCGCGCGAGAAGCCCGCTGAGGGTCAGCCCTCGGCGAGGGTGGCGGTGTAGAGCAGGCGGGCGGTGGTGTAGCGGCAGCCGTAGGTGGCGCGCTTGCCGACCTTGGTCTGCGGTTCGCCCTGGCGGACGTCGGTCGAGTTGGTGCACTTGCCGGGCTCGCGGCTGGCCCGCCAGACGTTGTTGGCAGGGAGGCCCTGGGCGAAGGCGGGCGCCCAGGTCGGCACCGTGAGGCCGACGATGTCGCCCTTTTCGACCTGCAGCGAGGCGCCGAACTTGACGGTCTGGCCCAGGTAGGGGCTGAGCACGTGGATCGAGCCCTGGCGGCGCAGGTTGTAGCGCGGCGGGTTGGTGCCGGGGATGCGCCGCAGGATCGCCAGCCGCGCCTCGGGCGGCGTGCCGAAGAAGCCGTTGAAGAAGGAGCGCTGCTTGTTGGTCGGCTGGGCGAGAGTCAGGGTCCAAGCCTTGATCTTGCCGTCCTTGCGGAACGCTGGAACGGCAGCTTGGCCTGGCCGTTGTTGACCTGGAAGCCGGTGACGCTGCCGACCGCCTGGCAGGGCAGCTCGGGGCAGGAGGGGTCGGGGGTGGTCGCGGTCTGCCCGAGGACGACCGTGGTGCGCGTCGTGCCCGCCTCGCCGGCGCTCGCCGCCACCAGGGCGACGAGGATCGCAAGGCAGCCGGCCGCCAGCGTCGCCATCGCGATGCGACCGCGCCTCCGCGCGGGATTGGCGGCGGTGAGCGCTCCGTGCGAAGACCTCGACATGCCCTTGCTCCTCTCCTGGGTATACTGACCGAAGACGGCAGGTTAGCCGCAATTGCTGCGGAAACGCGGGCCGCTCAGCCTCGATGGCGCGCGTAGGCGAGCACAACCGCGTAGCGGACCTGGCCCGCGCCGTTCGAACCCGAGCGCCAGGCGGGCGCCGTTGGTCAGGTCCCAGGAGTTGCCCCTGGTGTAGGGCCCGCGGTCGATGACCCGGGTGACCAGGGAGTGGCCGTGGTAGGCGAACTTGACCGCGGTCCCGCAGGGCAGGCGTCCGGTGGGCGACGCCGATCGTGCCCGGGCGCAGTGTCTGCCCGCAGGCGGTCCGGTGGCCGTAGAGCCCGGGGCCGTACCAGGTCGCGCCGGCGCTCCGCATCGGGCTGAAGGCGAGTGCCTGTCCAGCCTGCCCGGCGCCACCGTAGGCGGTGCTGGAGGCGCCACCGGGGCGGCCTGGGCAGAAACGGCAGTTGCGGCGAGGAGGGCGAATGCGGCGAGCAGCGCTGCCCAGCGTGCGCTGCGCGCCCGGCGCCCGCCGGTCCCATGATCGATTCGGAAGTTGTCTTGCCGCCCATGGCGGCTTTCGCTTGCCTGCATATCTCTTTCCAGGCGCTTACGGGGTTAGCTGACGGGCTCGCGCTGAAAGAGCTGCGCTACGCGGCAGATGCCGGCGATTCGCCCCAACCAATGGGTCCCCCGCTCTCCGCGGTATGTAGGCGGAGATTCAGCGGAAGTTGGCGGCAGGTTAGCAAAGGCTAAGACAGGAAATAGGAGAGGCCCCTGGAAAGGCCCCTTCGGGGCCTCTCCCTTAGCGGGCCTGTAAGCCGGATCCTGTCGTGAGCGGCCATCTATCTCTGCGGCCTACCTGGACCTCGCCGGGCAGGGTCGACGGTCCTGCTTGGCCTTGCACCGGGCGGGGTTTGCCTGGCCGCCGCGTCACCGCGACGCCGGTGCGCTCTTACCGCACCATTTCACCTTTGCCTGTACGCGACTCACGTGTGGCCGCGCCATCGGCCGTGTATTTCTGTGGCACTTTCCCGCGGGTTTCCCCGGGTGGGCGTTACCCACCGCCCTCGCCCTCTGGTGTCCGGACTTTCCTCGAGGGGTTTTCTCTCCCCCCGCGGTCGCTCGGCCCGCACGTTCAATGGTAGCCCTTGAGCGGCCTGCTGCAAACCGGCGGTTCAGACCTTGCGGAAGACGCCGACGACGCTTGCCTAGGACGCGGGCCTCGGCGGTGCGGATCGGCTTCATCGCGGAGTTCTCGGGCTGGAGCCGGATGTGGTCGGACTCGCGAAAGAACCGCTTCACGGTCGCCTCCTCGCCGATCAGCGCGACGACGATCTCACCGTCGGCCGCGTCGTCGGCGGGGCGCACGATCACGTAGTCGTCCTCGATGATGCCGGCGTCCACCATGCTCTCGCCGCGCACCTGGAGGATGTAGTCGCCGTCCTCGCCGCCAATCACATCGGGGACTTCGAGGTACTCCTCGATGTTCTCCTCGGCCAGGATCGGCTCGCCCGCCGCGACATGGCCCACCAGCGGCAGCCCGCTCTCGGGCCGGATCGTCTTCTTCGCCTTGTCGAAGAGCAGCTCGATCGCGCGCGGCTTCGAGGGGTCGCGTCGCAGCAACCCGATCTTCTCGAGATTCGCCAGATGCGCATGGACGGTCGAGGAAGAATGCAGCCCAACCGCTTTGCCGATCTCCCGCACCGTCGGCGGGTAGCCGGTCTTCGCCGCATAGCGGCGAATGAAGTCGAAGATCTCCTTCTGCCTCTTGGTCAGATCCAGGTCCACTCTCGGTCCCCCTCACCCTCCCGCAGCCGGGTATCAATTCGTTCGAACACCTGTTCGCAGGCTACCGATCGGACCGGACGCATGCAAGCTGAACAGCCCGTCGCGCCCAAACATCTAGAATCGACCGCCCCACGCGGCTGTGGCGGAACTGGTAGACGCGCAAGCTTGAGGGGCTTGTGTCCCTTACGGGACGTGGAGGTTCGAATCCTCTCAGCCGCACTGAACCCCTGCGCCCGGCTCGCGAGAGACAACGCTCGGGCTTTTGCGGTTAGGTCCCTGCCTGCTTGTACCGCCGAAGCCTGGCCCGCACGACCAGCCTTTCCAGCCCAATCCAAGCAAGGCCGACGAGGAGCGTCGGGATGGCGATGACCGCGACCACCCCGAGTCCCGCCGCGAGCTGGAACAGGACGAGGGCGAGAACCAGCGCCAGCAGCGTGTCGACCAGCAGCGCCCGTCGAGCCCGGGCCCCGGGGGAGATCCGCTGCGGCGCCCTCATCCCCCCTGCCCTCCCCCGCGCGAGTAGACCGCGAAGAAATCCCGTTCGTCCGGCGTCAGGTAGCGGGTCGACGGCCTGAACATTTCGGGCAGCAGGTTCGAAGGTTCGACCGCGCCGGGGCGCCGGTAGGCGATGAAGCTGGTCCAGTCTTCGTTGATGTCCAGCTCCAGTGCCCGCACCGCGCCCGCCCGCTTGAGGATTTCGGCCAGGGAGCCGACCGTCTGATAGTTGGCGGCGGCGTAGATCAGGTTGCCGTGGCTGTCGATGCCGAGTCCCGAGCGCCAGACGCGAACCGCGTTGTTGACGGTGGCCCCCCATTCCGGGCCGTCGCTGAGGTTGGGGTTGAGGCGGCCTGCGTAGACGATCGGCGGCAGGTTCTGCTTCGCGAACCAGACGCGGGGGCCCGGGTTCGCGCCGCTCTCCCAGCGAACGATGTCGATCCTGCCGTCGCGGTACTCGACCAGGGTGGCGATGCCGTTGACCATCGGCGCCACGGTTTCGCCGCGGTAGATCAGCCCCGCGTTGGAGGTTTCGAGCGGAAAGCCGCCGTTGAAGGTGGCAACGACCCGCTTGCGCAGGGCCGGCGGCACCTCGGCAGGGCCGCGGTGGGAGATTTCCGGCGGCTCCGCCAGACCCGGCGTATAGGCGAGGTGAGTCTGGCTGGAGTCGATCCAGGCGACGCCGGCGACGAACTGCGGGTATTCGGGGTCGCTGCGGAAGGTCGTCAGCAGGACCGGCGGCTGCGGGCCGGCGTGTGCGGCTGCCGCGTGCCAGACGCCCTCGCCCGGCAGGGCCGGGTGGATCACCGGTTCGATCGAGGGCGGCCGATAGGCCTGGGTGAGACCTTCGGTCCCGCCGCCGGCCGCGATGCCCACGCTGGGCAGGGACTTCAACGGCGGGCCGCCCTTGGAGGGAGCGGTCAACGTGTAGTAGAAGTTCTCGATCTGGGAGACGAACGGGTTGCCGCCATGGGCGCGCAGCCACTCGACGCTGGCGACGCCGAGGCCGATGTTGCGCGGGCCGCCGATCGCCCCGACATAGGAGACGCCGACCGGGAGCAGGCAGATGACGGTCGCCAGCAACGCCACGCGGCGCAGTCGCCGCCACGGCGCGAGGCGACCATACTCGCGGCGATGGTCGCGCTGGTGCGGGGGGGCAGAGTTCGTGCCGGCGTCTTCGGCGGGAGTGCGACTCGGCGCGTCTCCGATCTCGAGAGGTGCCACGATCCCACCCTTCCAGGGGATGTGCAATCCCCCCTAAGCGATCGCTGAGCATTCTCTTAGGTTGCTTGGGCGACCTCCAGCAGGTGCCGCCCCAGCGCCCGGGCGGCGCCTGGAAGCCCCTCCTCGCCGCTGTGGATCAGGACGAAGCTGCGCTCGAAGCGCAGGCCGGCCGGCCGCCGGACCACCAGCCCCTCGCTCCGGGGCGCCACCAGCGCCAACGAGGAGAGCAGGACGGGGGCGCCCTCGGAGATCGCCGTCGCGATCGCCGCCACGGTGCTGCCGATCTCCGCCAGGGGCGGCGCCAACGACATGTCCCGGGCCTCCAGCGCGTCGCTTACGACCCGCCGGCTGCTGGCGCCAGGGTCGCGCATGATCATCGGCGTGGACGTAAATTCCGCGAGCTCGATCTCCTCGCGCGCCGCCCAGGAATGCGCCTCCGGCACCGCGACGACTATCTCGTCCTCGCAGAACGGCGACTCGCACAGCCCCGTCGCCTGCGGGTCCGACCCGTCGGTCGCGACGAGCCCGAGCTCCGCCTTGCCCTCGAGCACCAGTGCCCGCGCCGCGCGCGAGTTGGCGATCGACAGCTCGACCGAGAGGTGACGCTCATGCCGGCTCTCCAGCTCGACCAGCAGCGGCGGCAGGACGAACTCCGCCATGGTCGGGCTCGCCGCCAGCCGGACCGGAACCTGCTCGGCATCGAGGCCCGCCATCAGCGCCTCGATCTCCTCCGCCTCCTCCAGCAGCCGGCGCGCCGCCTCGTAGAGCTGCCGGCCGGCCGCCGTCGGCACAACCCCGCGCGTCGAGCGCTCCAGCAGCCGCGAGCCGCTGAGCGCCTCCAGCGCCCGCAGCCGCTTGGAGAGCGCCGGCTGGCTGACCCGCAGCAGTCGCGCCGCCTTGCCCAGGCTGCCGAGGTCGACCGCAGCGCAGAACGCCCGCAACTCGGCCAGCTCCGGCGTGCGAACGAGCTTGCTCATCGGGCTGCATTGTGAACGCACGACCGGCCGCCGAGGCGGCCGGTCGTGTTGGAGGGGCCTTACCGGCCGATCAGGTGACTGTCACGCGTCCCTTCATGAACCCATCGTGGCTCATCGCCCACGGGTCGCAGGGCATCGCGCAATACCATTCGTAGCTGCCCGCCTTCTGGGGCGCCTGGAAGGTGAAGGTGGTCTTGCTCGGCTTGTCTTCGGAGCCGCCCGGGATCGTCGCGTTCGTCCCCAGCTGCGCGGCGGTGAAGCTGTGGGGCATGTCGTCGTAGTTGTAGACGGTGACCTTCACGGTGGCCCCCGCCTTGACCGAGAAGTCGGCGGGCAGGTAGGCGTCGTGCCAGTTGCCGTCGGACCCCTTCTTGCCCTTCTCCTCGTCGGACTTGATCACCAGCTTGACGTTTTCGCCGCTCGAAGCCGTGGCGCCGCCGCTCGTGGCCACGTTCGACGAGGCGGTGGCGGTCCCGGAGCCGCTGTTGCTGTTGTCCAGCTTGAAGGCGACAGCCAACAGCGAGGCCATCGAAAGCAGAACGGCCACAACCGCGGCCAGCTGAGTGAAATTAGATTCTCGTCTCTTGTCGTTGTTGTGTGTTGCCGGCATGGTTCCTCCTTTAGTTGCCCAGCCAGGATCGAACCCCGGCGCGCCTGGGGGTAGACCCCAGCCGGTTGCGAGAGCGATAACCCTCGGTTATGGCAGCCGCAAGGGGGCGAGCCGACGCTAGTTGGAGCTCAGCGCCCGGTCGATGAACGGGCCGAGCAGGCTCACGGCCGAGGCGGCCATCTCCTCGGGGGGGCCGCCGGGGGCGGTGACGTAGCTGATCGCGAGGCGGACCAGGGACTCGGCCAGGAGTTGGGTCTTCTCGGCGGGGGCGTGGGGCCAGCTGTCCTGAATGGTGGCGGTCAGGCGGGCGGTGGCCCACTGGACGACGGGCATCCCCTGGGTGGTGACGAAGGGGAGCATGCCGCCGGTGCCGTCGTCGCTGAGCAGGATGCGGACGAGGGGGTCCTCACCGGCGGCGCGGAGGAAGGTTTCGAGGGCGGCGCCGGCCGCGGCACGGGGGTCGTCGAGGTGTTCGCGCACGGCCGCCTCGACCGCGTCGAGGAAGCGCTCGCCCTCGTGGATGACGAAGGCCTGCGCAAACTCGTCGCGGCTGCCGAACTCCTTGTAGAGGGTCTGGCGGCTGACGCCGGCGACGCCGGCGACGTCGGACATGGTGATCTCCGACCAGGCGCGGTGCTGCAGCTCGTCGCGTGCGGCGCCAAACAACGTGGTGCGCAGGAGAGCCTTGGCGGCCTGGGGATAAGGGGTACGAACGATCGGCGCGGCGCCGATCGTCGCAACGGACGCGGTCACTGCTCACCGTCCTCGAGCTCGAAGTCGACCTTGTCGCACACGCCGCAGTCGGGGCAGGCCCAGTCGTCGGGAACCTCGCTCCACGGCGTTCCCGGCGGGAAGCCCTCGCGCGGATGACCGGCCTCCTCGTCGTAGAGGTACCCACAGCCCGGGCAGCGCCAGCGACTCATGCCAGCGCCCCGTAGCGGGCGAGGACGCGACGGCGCGCCCGCGGCTGGATGTTGGCCCGGGTGACGTCGCCCTCGTAGTGCTCGAGCAGCCGCGGGTCCATCACCCGCCGCCACAGCGGCGGGAACCAGGCCAGCACGATCATCCCGGCGTAACCGGTGGGCAGCTGCGGCGCCCCCTCGACATGGCGCAGCGCCTGATAGCGACGGGTCGGGTTGGCGTGGTGGTCGCTGTGGCGCTGCAGGTGGTAGAGGAGGACGTTGGAGGCGACGTTGTTGTTGTTCCAGCTGTGCTCGGGGCGGCAGCGCTCGTAGCGGCCGTCCTCCCGCTTTTGCCGCCGCAGGCCGTAGTGCTCGAGATAGTTGACGACCTCCAGCAGGGAGAAGCCGAGCACGGCCTGGATCAACAGGTAGGGAAGGACCACCGGGCCGAAGGCGACGGCGAGCGCCGCGAAGAGCCCGGCCGTCATCGCCCAGGCGCTGAGGACGTCGTTGCGCAGGCTCCAGTGCGACTTGCCGAGACGGTCGAGCCGGGCGCCCTCCAGACCCCACGCCGAGCGCAGGCTGCCGGCGACGGTGCGCGGCAGGAAGGCCCAGAAGCTCTCCCCCAGCCGCGCGCTGGCGGGGTCCTCCGGGGTCGCGACGCGGACGTGATGGCCGCGGTTGTGCTCGATGAAGAAGTGGCCGTAGCCGCTCTGCGCGAGGGCGACGCGGCTGAGCCAGCGCTCGGAGCTGGCGCGCTTGTGGCCGAGCTCGTGCGCGGTGTTGATCCCGATGCCGCCGACGACCCCCATGGTGAAGGCGAGGCCGATGCTCTCGGCGACCGAGAGGCCGCCGCTCGACCAGAGCCAGCAGGCGAAGACGAAGGCCGGCGTACTGGACCGGGATGAAGACATAGGTGCACCAGCGGTAGTAGCGATCCTGCTCGAGCCATTTGAGGACGCTGTCGGGGGGGTTGGTCGGATCGACCCCGATCGCGACGTCAAGCAGCGGGAAGAGCCCGAAGACGAGCAGCGGCCCGAAGAACCAGAAGACGCTCAGCCCGGTGAGCTCGACGCTCGCCCAGGCCATGAACGGCGCGAAGGGCACGACCAGCCCGAGCAGCCAGGCGTAGCGCTTGGGGTCGCGCCAGGTCGCGGGGTTGAGGTCGATCTCCTCATGGGCGTGCAGATGCGCGTGTGCAGCAGCCTCCATCCGGCTTCCTCCTCGTCAAACCGCCAGGGAACGTCTTCTCAATTGACAAAGTAGCCAGTTTTGTCAATTACTGCAACAAGAGAGCTGACTCCGTCTAGGGCGGCTGCCAGCGACGATCGCTACCATCCCGCGCGTGTACACGATCCTCGCCGTCCTCCAGGTCATCATCTCGTTCGTCCTCATCTTCCTGATCCTGCTGCACTCGGGCAAAGACGCGGGGCTCTCGGGCGCCTTCGGGATCGGCGGCGGGGGCAGCTCCTTCGGCGGCGGCTCGATGGTCGAGCGCAACCTGGACCGGGCGACGATCTTCTTCGCGGTCCTCTTCGCGCTCAACACCTTCGTCCTGCTGAAGATCTAGACGGGCTCGCGGTCGAGCATCTCGACCGCCTCGGTGCGCAGCTCGGCGTCGAGAAGCGCGAAGTCCTCGTCGGAGAGCTTGCCGGCGGCGTGGTCGAGCTCGGCGTCGCGGATCTCGCGGTACTTGGCTTCCTTCAGGGCGTCGATCTCGGTGCGCGGCGCGAGCGCCGCGGCGCCTGCCGCGGGCGGGCCAGAGCGCGATCAGCGCGCCGGCGAGCGCGATCAGCCCGCCGATCCACATCCAGGTGACCAGCGGGTTGACGATGACCTTGAAGGCAGCCGGGGCGGCTTCGGAGACGTAGCTTCGGGCGATCTGCTGCGCCGTCGCCAGCTGCAGCCGGTCGATCTGGCTCAGCGCCGCGGGGCGCAGGCGCGGGTTGGCGAGGGCCGCCCGCATCATCGCCGCCACCGCCCTGCACTGCGGCGGGGTGCCAGGCCCGCCGCCCACGCACGCCCTGAAGCCCTGGTCTGCGCCACGGGCATGCCGCTGCACCGCGGCGATGTCGGGCTGCACCGCAGTCCAGAAGTCGCTGCCCGAGTCCCGCCTTCAACCCGATGTCGCTGTCCGATTCGCCGTCGAAGTAGTTGGAGATCGTGCTCGCTGCGACGCCGGTCGGCCGGTAGAAGCGACGATCCGGGCGCAGCGTGAACGCCTGCCCGCCCTTCTCGACCCGCAGCACCGCGCCCGCGGTGAAGGCGAGGCCGTCGACGCTCGCGGTCGCCCGCTCGTAGGTGATCCTGCGGCCGTCGACGACCGCGCTCTGGCCGGGGCGCAGCGTCGACGTCGCGGTTGGTCTGGAAGCTGGAGGAGGCGGCGATCCCGATCAGCAGCACGGCGACGCCGACGTGGACGACGTAGCCGCCGTAGCGACGCCGGTTGCGCGAGACGACGGCGAGCAGCGCCGCCGGCATCGAGCCGCCGGAGAGCGAGCGCCGCGCCGCCGCCCCGCTGCCAGAACTCCTGCGCCAGCCCGGCGAGGGCAAAGGCGGCAAAGACGAAGAGGGCCAACGCCCAGGGCTTGTGGCTGACATCGGTGAACGACGCAGGAGCGACCGCGCCGACCAAGCCGGCGACGACCGCCGGCATACGGAAGACACGCTTCGCCGAGGCCCAGCTGACCCGGCGCCAGGCGAGCAGCGGCCCGATCCCGGTGAAGAGCACCAGCAGGATCGCCAGCGGCGTCGTGTAGCGGTCGAACCAGGGCGCCGCCAGCGAGGCCTTGTTGCCGGTGAATAGCTCCGAGATCAGCGGGAAGAAGGTGCCCCAGAAGATCGCCACCGTCAGCGCCACCAGGAGCAGGTTGTTGACCAGGAAGACCGACTCGCGCGAGATCAGCGAGTCGATCCGCTTCTCCGAGCGCAGGTCGTCGAGCCGGGAGACGATCAGCGCCGTCGAGCCGATCAGCACCACCGCGATCAGCCCGAGGATGTAGGGGCCGACGGTGTTGTCGCCGAAGGCGTGGATCGACTGCAGCACGCCGGAGCGGACCAGGAAGGTGCCGAGCAGCGCCAGCGAGAAGGTGGCGACGACCAGGCAGGCGTTCCAGACCTTCAGCATCCCGCGCTTCTCCTGGACCATGATCGAGTGCAGGAAGGCGGTCCCCATCAGCCACGGCATCAGCGCCGCGTTCTCGACCGGGTCCCAGGCCCAGTAGCCGCCCCAGCCGAGCTCGGTGTAGGACCAGCGGGCGCCGAGCAGCAGGCCGAAGCCGAGGAAGGCCCAGGCGATCAGGGCGAAGCGGCGGGTGGAGCGGATCCATTCGGCGTCGAGGCGGCGGGTGATCAGGGCGCCGATCGCGAAGGCGAAGGGGATCGTGAAGGCGACGTAGCCCGAGTAGAGCATCGGCGGGTGGATCATCATGCTCGGGTGCTGGAGCAGCGGGTTGAGGCCGATCCCGTCGGCCGGGACCGGGCTCAGCGTCGCGAACGGGTTGACGCCGGGGGCGAACAGCATCAGCCCGGTGAAGAAGGCGGCGACCGCCGCCATCACCGCGGTCGCGTAGGGGACGATCTCGCGCAGCTTGTTGCGGGTCGCGTAGAGGGCGATGCTGGAGGCGATCGAGAGCACCCAGGCCCAGAGCAGCAGCGAGCCCTCCTGGCTCGACCACATCGCCGCCAGCTTGTAGAAGGCCGGCGTCTCGATCGAGGAGTGCTGCTGGACGATGTTGAAGGAGAAGTCGTTGCGGGCGAAGGCGACCTCGATGATCGCCACGCAGACGGTGAGCAGCGCGAAGAGGGCGTAGACGGCGCGACGGGAGAGGTCGATCCAGCGGCGGTCGCCGTTGCGGCCGGCCAGCGCCGCCGCCGCCGCGAAGATCGCAGCGAGGAAGGCCAGCACCAGCAGCGGCGCTGCCGAGGCTAGCCGTCGTTCTTGCGTGGTGAACTTCGACGGGCACTTGGTGACCAGGGTGTCGCGGCTGCGCCGACGAAGGTGCCGCTGCTCCACCTCGCCGGTGAGGACGATCTCGCGGCCGCCGCGGAACGGGTCGGGGACGGTGCCGGTGTAGGTGACCGGGATGCTCTGGCACTCGCCGTCGCGGTCGACCACGCGGAAGCGCGATGCCGTCGCCGTTGCGGTGCGACCGAGCCGGGCACGACCTTGCCGGTCATGTCGTAGCTGGTGCCCGGCGCGGCGCCGATCAGCTGCGAGGGCTCCTTGGCCTCGGTCGAGGCGGTGAACGACGTGTAGACGAGCGCCACCGCGAGCAGCACGGCGACGCCGAGCGCGACCACCAGCCGGATCTTCCTCTTGCGCTGAGGCTCCACGAGCGCGGGATTATCGCAAGGACAGGCCCGCGGGCCGCCGCCGGCGATCTGCCAGAATCGCCGGGGATGGCGGCAAGCGACTCGACCGATCCGGTCCTGCTGATCACCGGCGCCAGCAGCGGGATCGGCGCGGCGACCGCACGAGCCGCGGCTCCGGATGCCACCGCCTGGTGCTGGCCGCGCGGCGGCTGGAGGCGCTGGAGGAGCTGGCCGCCGAGCTCGGCGGCGAGGAGCGGGCGATCGCGGTGCGCTGCGACGTCACCGAGTGGGACCAGGTCGAGGCGCTGGTCGCGGCGGCGCTGGAGCGCTTCGGCCGCAGTCGACGCGGTCTTCGCCAACGCCGGCTTCGGCGCCACGCGCGGTTTCCTCGAGGAGTCGGTCGAGCACTGGCGCTCGATGGTCCTGACCAACGTCTACGGAGTCGGCGCTGACGATCCGGGCCACCCTCCCCCACCTGCTCGAGCGCGGCGACGGCCACTTCCTCATCACCAGCTCGGTGGCCGGCCGCCGCGCCCTTCCGGGCTCGCTCTACTCGGCGACCAAGTGGGCGGCGACGGCGATCGGCGAGGCGCTGCGGGCGGAGCTGCGCCAGATGCACGACAACCACGTCGATCCGGGTGACGCTGATCGAGCCGGGGATGACCGACACCGCGTTCTTCGACAACCGCCCCGGCGAGTGGGCGCTGCGCGACACCGACATCGCCAAGGCGGTGATGTTCGCGCTCGAGCAGCGCGACGGGGTCGACGTCAACGAGATCCTGATCCGCCCGACCAGCCAGCCGACCTAGGGCCCTGAGCAGTAGCCGGACCAGGCCACCAGTAGCGCGCAGGGCGAGCGCGACGGGCAGCGAGCGGGCGATGCCGGCCGATGAAGGGGGAGTCGAGGTCGGCGGTGAGCCAGGAGGCGAACTGGGCGGCGCTGACCGCGCGGGTCGCCTGCACCCGGCGCCGCTCGCGCAGGAGGCGCGGCAGCCAGCGGATCACTTCGCAGGTCGCGAAGAGTTTCTGCTTCCCCCATCCGCCGGCGATCGAGACCGGGATCAGCGCCAGCTCGGTCGCGATCAGCGCCGGGGCGAGCAGGACCAGCAGCGGCCGCCGGGTAGACGCGGATGAGGAAGGCCCAGCGGTTGCGCTCCAGCCAGCGCCACTTCTGCGCACGGGCGCCGAACTCGTAGTCGTGGTCGACCACGGCGGTGGGCTCGATCCCGAGCGCGCCGCCGCGCAGGCGCAGGCGCAGCGAGAGGTCGACGTCCTCGTGGTAGAGGAAGAAGCGCCCGGGGAAGCCGCCCACCGCCTCCCAGCTGGCGGCGCGGAATCGCCAGGCAGGCGCCGGAGAGCGCGGTGACCTCCCGGGCCGGGGAGCGCTCGGCGATCGGGCGGCCATGGCCCCCCGCCCAGACGATCCCGGTGAAGTGGACCGGGTTGCCCGCCGAGTTGATCTCGGTCGCGCCCCTGGCGGCGACAAGGGCCTGCCACGCGTCCCAGCCGCGATCCTCCACCCAGGGGCGGCGGATCGCCTCGCCGAAGCCCGGCAGCGGCGCCGCGTCGGGGTTGAGGATGACGAGCAGGTCGCCGCGCGCTGCCGCGGCGGCGGCGTTGCAGCCGGCGGCGAAGCCGAGGTTGCGCCCGGGCTCGACCAGGCGCGCCGAGGGAGCCAGACCTGCGACCGCCTCCGGCGTACCGTCGCTGGAGTCGTTGTCGACGACGATCAGCTCGTCTCCCTCGCTCAGCTCCGACAGCAGCGCGGGCAGCGTTCGCGCCAGCTCCTCGCGGCTGTTCCAGGCGACGATCAGGACTGAGAGCGACGGGCGCACCGGCGCGGAGGCTATTCGGCCATCCGCGCCGGTGCGGGAAACGGCGCTACCTGGGCTGCGGTCTACTTCTTCTTGCCGCAGGAGCTCATGTTCAGCCTGAACTTGTTGCTCTTGACCTTCTTGCCGTTCTGAGCCTTGATGTTCAACACGGCCGTCTGCTTCTTCTGGCAGGTGTTGGTCGAGTTGACGAGGAGGCTCTTCTTGCCGCCCTGCATGTTCAGGATGAACTTCTTCACCGGCACGTCCGGCAGCGGGTTGAACACGGTCTTCAGCCCGCCGTGCTTGGTGCCGATCACGCCGTGCAGCTGGATGTTCACCTGACCGTGCAGGTCGGCGACGAGGTCCGGCAGGTTGTGGCTGGAGGAGACCAGATAGACCGGCCCCTTCAACCTGTCGCTGAGCAGCGGCGTCATCGCTTCAGCGTGGCCGTAGACCGCCGCCGTCGGGCACGTCTGCGAGGCCAGCTGCGGCCTTGTGCACACCGTCTGGATGTGGCCCTGATCGAGGAACAGCGCGTGCGGCAGCGTCAGCGCGGTGCGGCTGAGGTTTGCATCGCCTTCGCGCGCTTCCAGGATCGCCCGCAAGCGCGGGTTCTTCGCCCGCTTGGTCGGGCCGGACAGCCGGACGTGCAGCTTCGGCTTGAAGCCGAGGCTGTCGCAGCCGGTTGCCGCGTAGGGATCGCTGACCGCGTAGGAGCTGAACACCGCTGGGTTGCTGGGGTCGGCGCCGCCCCCGTTGATCGATGCCGCTGGTTGCCTGTGCGGCGCAGTTCGTCGGGTTGAGCATGAACTTGCTGCGGTCGACGTTGACGTCGATCGAGCGGATGTCCAGCTTGACCCCGCCGAAGACGTCGGGGATCAGGTCGGATACCGCGTTGACCTGAGCGGTTTCCGGATTCACGTTGAGCGCGACCCGGACCACGACGGTGCCGATGTCATACGGCCCGGCGACGGCCGGCGGTGACGACCGCCATCGACAGCGGGGCGCCCTTGTAGGGGCCCGCCAGGAATGCCTTGCCGGCGATCTCGAGCGGGCCGCTGCCGCTTCCGGCGGCAGTTGTCGTGGTCCCGATCATGCTGTCTGCCGGGCAGCTGTAGCTGGCCAGCTGAGCGGTGCCGCTGCTCGCCGCCGCCGCGGCGATATCGGCCTCGGGGCAGTAGGGAATCCCGGCGAGCTTGCCGGTCAGGCCCTTCGGCAGGGTCACGTTGACGGCCTTCAGCTCCTGCTGGCCGTCGGTGCGAGCGATCTGGACCCGGAACGGGCTGTAGGCGCCGGCCTGGGTGTTGTCTGACTTCGCCTGGAAGGCAGGAGCGAACGGGCGCCCAGCGAGCGTATTCGGGCAACTGCCTCCGCCGGGGAGGCTGGTCAGGGTGAAGGACCCCGACGGCGTGTTTTCGTCCGGAGTGCCGGACCAGGGGGTCATTTCGGTTGTCGTCGTGTGCGGGCCGCAGGTGCCGGGCGTCGTCAGCGTCCCCTTCGGACCGCCGTTGAAGCGCAGCTTGAAGGAGCTGAAGGTGGCCTGCGGGTTTTCGTCGACGACGGCTGTGAGCTGTCCCGTTTTCAGGTTCGGGAACACGTTGCCGACCAAGCGCACGTTGACGCCGAAGCGGACCGAGGTCACGTGGATGAAGATGCGGAACTGTTCTCCCGTGGTCGGGTCGTTGCTGAGCGGCTGGCCGACATAGACCGCGCCGGTGAGCGAGTCCGCCGGCAATGAGGGCGTCTGCACTTCGACCGTGCCGATCTTCGACGCATCCGGGCATTCGATGGCGAGGTTGGTGTGGTAGTGGAACTGTTCGTCGGTGCAGGCCACGAGGCCGTTGGCCGAGGCGGGGTTGATGCCCATCCCTTCGGGCAGCGTGACTTTGGCCGTCTTCAGGTAGGAGTTCGCGATCGGTTTCGTGGGATCGAAGGGGATCCCGACATTGACGGTCGTCGCTTCGGGCGAGTCGACCGCGCCGCCCTGCGGGGTGACGTCTATCGTCGGTTTGAACGGCACCAGGCTGCAGTTTTCTGCGCCTTTCGTGGTGGTGAACGCTTTTTCATCGGTGCCTCCGGGCGGCGCATGCGCTTTGACATTAATGACCGTTTCCTGGCCCCCCGCGCAGTTGCTCGGCATCGTCAGATAGGTGCCGTCACCGGCCCTGCCGTTGAATACGAGCCTGGAGCCGACGACGGGCGGCGCTCCGGGCGATGGCGGGGCATGGATGTCGCTGATCGTGAAGGTGACATGCTGGTTCACGGGACTGAGCGAGCCGACGATTTTGGTGACTCCGGTACTGCCCAGGAAGCCGACCATCGAGGGCACTCCAGGATCCGGCACCAGGTTGTAGACCGGAACCGCGAAGCGCTGCTGGGTGCACGTCCCCGCTGGCGGGCCTACGCAGGGCGGGCCTTCTTTCGCGATCGTGAAGTAGTTAGTCCCGACGGCTGCGTTGACCGGGCATTTGAGCGTTGCGAGCTGAGCCACCGTGCACTGCGCCGGGGCCTCGGGGTTGACGCTGAGCCCCTCCGGCGTGTTGATGACAATTTCTTCGATGAAGCCGTCCGGGAAACCGATGGCCCCCGGAAAGGCGAGGGTGTTGAGGGTGAAGTCGGTGAAGGCGAAGTTCGGGTGGCCGGCCGCCTGGGTGAACCATTTGGATTCGGAGGAGGGTTCTTTCGTGCATTGGCCCGGATCCTGCGGCAGCGGCGGCGCGCCTTCCACCGGCAGACCGGGGAGGCTCGGTTGGAATTTCGTTTCCGGAGTGTCGGAGTTTTCTTTACAGGTGATCGCCGACCATTTTTCGTTTTCGATGCCGAATGCACCCTGCGCCGCGGGCACTGCGAATGCAGCACCCAGAGCCATCACCGCAACTGCGATCAACAAGCGCCTAACCAATTCGATCCCTCCTTGCATTGGGCAAATAACACCGCCCCCTGCATGGCGCCTGTACCTCTCCGATAAAGACTGTACAGCGCTCGACCCACGAATCAAGTGCGAAATGGAACAAATTCCCCAGACCGACGCCCTATAGCCCCCACTCCGATGGCGGTCGCTACTTGCCGTGCCCCTTGCCGCGGCAGGGCGTGCGCAGCTTCGTCCGCCGGTTCGCCTTCTTGCCGTTCTGGGCCTTGAACCTGACGATCGCCCGGACCCTCTTCCCTCCGCAGAGGTTGCGGCTGTTTTCGAGCAAGCCCTTCTTGCCCCCCGGCAGGGTGAGGATGAACTTGGACACCGGCACGTCGGGGACCGTGTCGTAGGTGGTGCGGATTCCGCCGTGGAAGCTGTCGATGCGGCCAACCAGGTCGACTTCGACCTGGCCGTGCAGGGCGGCGACGAGGTCCGGCAGCGGGTTGTCGGAGCTGCGCAGGTAGACAGGCCCTTCCAGCGGCTTGTCGAGCAGCGGAGTGAAGGCCCGGGCGAAGCCATAGATCGACTGCCTCGGACATTCGTCGGCGGCGAACCGGACGCGCGTGCAAATCCTGCTGAGGCTGCTCTGCTTGAGGAACAGCGAATGTGGCAGGCCGACCGCGGCGCGGGCGATGTTGGCGTCGCCTTCGCGGGCCTGGAGCACCGCCCGCAGCCTCGGGCTCTTCGCCCGCCGAGTGCCGCCGAACAGGCGCAGGTGGAGCTTCGGCTTGAAGTCGAGCTTCTCGCAGTCGCTGACCTGGAACGGGACCGAGACCGGGTCGGAGCTGAAGGCGGCCGGGTTGGTGGGGTCGGAGCCGCCGCCGCGCAGCGTCGCGCCGACCGCCATCGGCGAGCAGTTGGTCGGGTTGAGCGAGAACTGCTTGCGGTCGATGTGGACGGCGACCGAGCGGATGTCGAGCAGGGCGCCGCCGAAGACGTGGGGGATCGGGTCGGAGACGGCGTGCACCTGTGCCGTTTCCGGGTCGACGAGCAATGCCACCCTCACCACGACCGTGCCCAGGTCAAAGGGCCCAGCCGTGGCGGGGGTGACGATTGCCAGGGAAAGAGGAGCCCCGTTGTAG
Source organism: uncultured Solirubrobacterales bacterium (assembly GCA_963749605.1). GTDB lineage: Bacteria > Actinomycetota > Thermoleophilia > Solirubrobacterales > 70-9 > CAVVNN01. The sequence goes on from CAVVNN010000002.1 coordinate 592,217, forward strand.
GGGCCTGTGAGGAAGGCTTTTCCGTCGACGTGGATGGGGGAGGGGCCGCTGCCGGCGGCGATCGAGGCGGTGCCGACGAGGCTGCTGCTCGGGCAACTCGAGTTGGCCGCCTCCGCCGTCCCGCTGTTGGCCGCCGCGGCAACGAGCGCCGCCGGGGGGCAGTACTTGACGCCGGCGAGCTTGGCGCTCAGGCCCGGGGGCAGGTCGACCGTGGCCCCTTTCAGCTCCTGGTTTCCGTCGGAGCGAGCGATGTCGACGTTGACCTGGGTGTAGGCGCCGCCCTTGGGGTTGGTCGACTTGGCGCCGAAGCTGGGTGCGAACGGGCGGCTGGCCATGTCTTTCGCGCAGACGCCCCCTCCGGGCGCGGCGGTCATCGCGAAGCTTGCCCCCGGGTGTGCCGGCGGGTTGCCGGTCCACGGCGTCATCGTCGTCACGGTCCCATTGGGGCCGCAAGTGGGTGGGCTGGTGAGAACCGCTCGCGCACCCCCGGTGAACGAGAGGTCGAACGAGGTGAACGGCACCTGCGGCGCGTCGGAGATCGTCGTCGTCAGCTGCCCGGTCTGCGGATCTGCCCGAACCTTGCCGACCAACCGCGCCGATATCCCGTAGCGATCCGATTTGGCTTCGATGAAGATCCGGTACTCATCCCCAGAGGTTGGATCGCGGCTGAGCTGCTTGCCTACATAGACGTTTCCTTCGAGGACTTCTTCGGGCTGCGGGTTGGTCTGGTCTTCCAAAGGCGGCGATTCGACCTTCGCCCGGCCGATGATCGACTCCGCAGGGCAGGCGACCGGGTTGGTGGTTCCCTTGCCGAATTGGGCGTCGGTGCAGGTCTGCAACCCATTGGCGGCAGAGGGATTGAGGCCCATTCCGAGCGAGAGCGTCACGGTCGCCTGTTTGGTTTGGGAGCTGTCCTGTTCGTCTTCTTCGGCGAGGAAATCGGGCAGGAGGTGCGGGACGTCGACGTTGACACCGACCCCGGCGGGCGAGTCGGTTTGCACCGTCCCCGGATCGATGTCGATGGTCGGCTCATAGGGGATCGTGTCGCACTCTTTCGGTTCGGTGCCTGGACCGCTCGTTTCGCTTTCGGGCGGGATCGGCGACTCGAAGAAGGAGGAGCCGTTGGGAAAGTCGGGGTTGGGGTCGCCGATTGAGTCGGCGCGCAGCAAGGTGGAGTAGATATGGCCGGAGGGCCCGCCGGGCTGCTCGCCCGGAACCCAGTTGTCCGCGTAGGCGGGGCCGAAGCAGGTGGTGGGCGTCGTGATGAACGTCCCATCGCCGGAGCGCCCGTCGAAGACCAGCCGGTTCTCCAGAATCAGTCCTTTTTCTCCACCGAGCAGCCCCAGGATCCCCCCCAGGCCTTCGGGGAGCGCGGCGGGGACGTGGATGGTGAAGCCCTCGTGGTAGTCACCGGACCAGTCGACGTTGCCTTCGAGGAAGACTTCATTGCCGGCGAGTTCGAGGCCGAAGCGCGCGGACTCGCCGGGTTTCGGTTCGACGTTGTAAACGGTGACTTCGGTCAGCGGCGCGGTCGGTGGCGATGGGGTCCCGAGTGGTGGCAGCGAAGCCGTCACCTGGCTTTTGCCGACTTCCGAGCCCGAAGGACAACCCGAGGCGCCGAGTTCGAAGACACTCAGTTCACAGCGGACGGTGGCACCGGGATTGACGCTGAGGCCGGCCGGTAGCTCGACCCGCACTGTCTTCAATTCGTCGACCGGGGTTTTGCCGGGGGCTTCGTTCTTGATGATGAACTGGGTGAAGCCCCAATTCGGATGGGCGCCGGCGGTGTCGAAGAACTGTTCCGGGGTGGCTATCGAGCAGAGCTGGGCACCCGGTTCAGGCGGTTCGGCGTTGCAGGTGCCCGCCTGCCAGCCGGATTCGACCGAGGGATGAGTTGGATCGCTCGGAGCGATGATGTCGCCGGTATCGGCAACCGCCACCGAGGCCGTCGCCAGCATGCAAAACAGACAGAAAAAAGTGCCAAGAGCTACGCCCCCCAACCCAGTTCTCCTCCTCATCAATTCTCCTTCCCCAGACGTCATTGCTAAGATAGTACCTGATTTTAGGTGTTTGGGTTAATTTTTTTCGGTATACAAGATCGCGAGAAACGATGAAGGTCGGCATCAAGCAAGGACGTAACTCCGCTCGCCAAGCCGCAAACGGCTCGACGTTCAAGGAAGTCAGCTGGCAGCGCCTTGCTCGCGCAAATACCCATCCGCTGCGCATCTCAATCCTCGAAGTGCTCGGCCTCGATGGCGGTCGCACGCTCTCTCCCAGCGACCTCAGCTACGAGTTGCGGAGGCCGCTGAGCAACATCAACTACCACACGACCGAGCTCTACAAGTCAGACCTGCTGAGCTTGGTGAAAACGCGGCCGGTTCGGGGGGCGACCGAGCACTTCTACCGGCTGGCGGAGCCCGAGACCAACGGCAGCGGCGCGTCCAACGGCAATGGGAAGCGGACGACGGGTCTCGAACCCGCGACCTCGAGCTTGGGAAGCTCGCGCTCTACCAACTGAGCTACGTCCGCGTCGAACTCGATTCTACGGTCGCTGGGCCAGGGCCGTTGGGACGGGCGCAAGGTCAAGGGCCTAACCTCCTCGACCCCGTGAGCGCGCGCGCCCTTCTCGCCTTCCTTGCCGTCGTCGCCGTCGTCGGCCTGCTCGTCTTCGGCCTGCTGAGCAAAGGATCGACTGGGGTCGACGTGGGCGAAGCGGCGCCCGCCGGCGCGCTGCCCCGCCTCGAGGGCACCGGGTCCGGGTCGCTTGCCGACTACCGCGGCCGCTGGGTCCTGGTCAACTTCTGGGCCTCCTGGTGCATCCCCTGCCGCGAGGAGGCGCCGGTGCTGGAGGACTTCCAGCGGCGCCACGGGGGGAGCCGCTTCACCGTGCTCGGGATCGACACCCGCGACCTCAGCGGCGACGGGCGGAGGTTCGTGCGCCAGTACGGGCTGGCGTACCCGCAGCTGCGCGACGGGGACGGCCAGCGGGCCCACGACTTCGGCACCATCGGCTTCCCGGAGAACTTCCTCGTCGACCCGCGAGGCAGGCTGCGCCTGCTGCGACGAGGACCGGTGACGGAGGCGTACCTGCGCCGGTACGTGGCGCCGCTGCTGAAGGACGGAAGCCGATGAGGGCGCGGGTCATCGCCCTGCTGCTGACGGCGCCGGTGGCGCTCGCGCTGGGCGCCCACGCCGCGGCGGCCCAATCGCCGCCGACCCTGACCGAGATCTCCGGCGAAGTGATGTGCCCGATCTGCGGGACGCTGCTCGAACTTTCGGAATCGCCTCAAGCAGTGCGCGAGAAAGCGTTCGTCAAGGGGCTGATCGCCGAAGGGAAGTCGAAGGCGCAGATCAAGGAAGCGCTGGTGGCCCAGTACGGGCAGGAGGTGCTGGCGCTTCCGCAGGGTTCGGGCTTCGACCTCTCCGCCTACCTGGTGCCGGCGATCGCCTTCGCCGTCGCGGCGATCGCGCTGGCGATCGGCGTGCTGCGCTGGCGGCGCGACTCGGGACCGCCGGGACCGGGGGCGCCATCCGCCAAGGGCCCGACCGGCGCGGACGCCGAACGCCTCGACGCCGACCTGGCGCGCTACGACCTCTGAACCAGGCCCGCAACGGGCACGGGAAGCTTCTTGGGTAGGGAGGCTCCCGCCGTAACGCAGGCGAGGGTGGCGTCGGCCTCCATCGCAACCGCCGCCAGGGCCAGGGAGTCGCCGCCGCCCGCCAGCGGCGGCCCGTCGACCACCACCAGCTCGTAGGCGCTGCGCAGCTTGGCGGTGGCATGGCGGAAGCCCTCCGAGGCGAGCAGCGTCGAGGCGTCGGCGCTCGGCGCGCCGGCGACGACGCAGACGACCGCATCGGCGGCGCCGGCCGAGGCGGGACCGGCGAGTAGGAGCGGCTGGAGGATCTCCGGCGCGCTCGCCTCCCAGCGCAGGTACTCCTGCAGGCCCGGCCCTGGCCGCAGCCCGAGCATCTCGGCGAGCCTCGGCCTGGCGAGGTCGCACTCCAGCAGCGCCGTGGCGCGGCCTGAGGCGCCCGCGGCCGCGGCAAGGCCAGCCGCGACCTCCGACTTGACCGCCTCCTCACCGGTGAGCAGCAGCACCCGGCAATCGGCAAGCCGCTTCAGCAGGCCGCCCAGGGCGTCGAGGTCGGTGCGGCGCAGCGCCCCCGCCCGGGCTCCACCCGCGCCGCCGATCTCGGCAAGGACGGGGGCTCGCCGCCGGCCGAGGCGCATCACATCCGCTCGGGCGCGGAGATGCCGAGCAGGTCGAGCGAGGCGGCGATCGTCCGCTTCGCCAGCAGGCACAGCGCCAGCCTCGAGCGCTCGACCCCCTCCCCCTCCGCGTCGAGCACCTGACAGTCGCGGTAGAAGGCGTGGAAGTCGACGGCGACCGCGGTCGAGTAGGAGCAGATCCGGTGGGGAGCGCGCCGGGCGGCGGACTCGCGAACCTCTTCGGGGAACTCGAGCAGGCGCTTGACCAGCGCCTTCTCGGTGGGATCGAACGGGGTCCCGGGTGTCGGCTCGCCTCCGTAGCCGGCCGCCCGCTCGGCCCGGTCTCCGGCCTTGCGCAGGATGCTGGCGATGCGGGCGTGCGCGTACTGCACGTAGTAGACGGGGTTGTCGCTCGATTGACTGCGGGCGAGGTCGAGGTCGAGGTCGACCGGGGTGTCGTGGCTGCGCCAGAGCATGAACCAGCGGGCCGCATCGACCCCGATGTCGTCGATCAGCTCGTCGAGCGAGACGAAGTCGCCACTGCGCTTCGCCATCTTGGTTCGCTCGCCCCCTTCGACGATGTGGACGAGGCGCATGATCAGCGCCTCGAAGGAGTCGGGGTCCGCGCCGAGGCCGGCGATCGCGGCGCGCAGGCGCGGCACGTAGCCGTGGTGGTCGGCGCCGAGCACGTCGATCAGCCGGCCGAAGCCGCGCTCCAGCTTGTCCCAGTGGTAGGCGACGTCGGCGGCCAGGTAGGTCGGCGCGCCGCCGGCGCGGATCAGCACCCGGTCCTTGTCGTCGCCGAAGGTGGTGGTGCGGAGCCAGAGCGCGCCCTCGCTCCTGTAGGTGTGACCGTTCTCGTCCAGCTTGGCGAGGGCGGCCTCGACCTCGCCCTTCGCATACAGGTCGCGCTCGGAGAACCAGTTGTCGAAGCCGACGCCGAAGCGATCGAGGGTCCCGCGCACCCACTCGAGCACCAGCTCCACCCCGCGCCGGCCCACCGCCTCGGTGTCGGCCGGGTCGACCCCTTCCGCCGTCATGCGCTCGGCAAGCTCGGCGACATAGGCGCCCGAGTAGCCGTCCTCGGGCACCTCGCCGCCGGTCATCTGGGCGGCAATCGAGTGGGCGAAGCGCTCGATCTGGCCGCCGGCGTCGTTGACGTAGAACTCGCGCTCGACCTCGTGGCCCACCGCCTCGAGCATCCGCACGATCGCGTCGCCGTAGGCGGCATGGCGGCCGCCGCCGACGTGCAGCGGCCCGGTCGGGTTTGCCGACACGAACTCGACCAGGATGCGCTCCGGCGAGGAGGTCGGCGCCAGCCCAAGGCCCTCGCCCGCGGCCGCCAGCCTCGCCATCGCCCGCCGGTACCAGGCGTCGGCGAGGAAGAGGTTGAGGAAGCCCGGCCCCGCGACCTCGATTCGCTCGATGCTCTCTCCCCCGCCGAGGCTCGCTTCCAGCTCGCCCCGCAGGCGATCGGCGACGGCCCGCGGGCTCTCACCCAGCGGAGCCGCGAGCAGCATCGCCGCGTTGGAGCTGTAGTCGCCCAGCTCCGGCATCCGCGGGCGCTCCAGCGAGGGCTCGGTCCCGGTCGGCTCTCCGCCGCGGAGGGTGCGCGCGGCCTGGCTCACTGCGGAGCGGAGCTCGGCGATCGAGTCGGCGGCGCTCATCGTGCCATCGTATGAGCCGGAGCGAACCTGGGTACGCTGGCCCACTTGCGCGTTGCGGTCCTCAGCGACATCCACTCCAACCTGCCCGCGCTCCAAGCCGTGCTCGCGGCGGCCGACACGGCAGGCGCGGAGGAGATCTGGTGCCTCGGCGACGTGATCGGCTACGGAGCGCAGCCCGACGCCTGCGCAGACCTCCTCCGCGAGCGCTGCCAGCTCTGCCTGGCCGGCAACCACGACCTCGCCGTGCTGGGCCAGCTCGACCTCGCCGCCTTCTCGGAGACCGCCGCAGCAGCCGTCGCCTGGACCCGGTCAAACGCCGCGGAGAGGACGCTGGAGTTCCTGCGGGGGCTGGAGCCCTCGGGCCGGCGCGAGGGGATCGAGGCCTTCCACGCCTCCCCCCGAGACCCGGTTTGGGAGTACGTGCTCTCGGTCGAGCAGGCCGACGCCGGCCTGGACACGCTGGAGGAGCGGATCGGCCTGATCGGGCACTCGCACGTCGCGCTCTTCTTCGGCCGGCCCAGCGGGGAGGAACCGGGAGAGACCCGGGGCGCCCCAGCCAGCGACGCCGCCCTGCTCGACCTCAGCCACGGCGCCTGGCTCCTCAACCCGGGCAGCGTCGGCCAGCCGCGCGACGGCGATCCGCGCGCGGCGTGGCTGGAGCTCGACACGGCCGAGCAGACCGCCCGCTTCCACCGCGTCGCCTACGACATCGCGGCGGCGGCCGAGCCGATCGTCTCGGCGGGCCTGCCCCCCCACCTCGGGACCCGGCTCTACGCCGGCCACTGATGCCCGAATTGCAGGCTAAATCCGCCTTCAAGGCCGTTCTCTAGACTCGCACCGTGGATCGCGTAACCGCATCCCTGCTCGCCCTCCTGCTCGGCGCCGCCGCAGCGGTCGCGCTCACCTCCTGCGGGGGCGGGGGCAACGCGAAGCTGCTCCCGGGCAGCACCGCGAGCGAAATCACCGCCAACCTGGATCGGGTCAAGCAGATGGTCGGCGGCGGCGACTGCGTCGCAGCCGAAGACGCCGCCCAGCTCGTCGCCACCCAGGTGGACGAACTCGGCGGCGTCGACGAGAAGCTGAAGAAGGCGCTGCGCGAAGGCGCTGCGCGGCTGGGCGAAGTCGTCTCCGAATGCGTCGAAGAAACGACGGAAGCCGTCGAACCGAGCGAACCCGCGATCGAAAGCACGACCGCCAAGCCACCGAAGAAGGAAAAGAAGACGAAGACGGCACCGAGCGAAACGACGCCGACCGAAACTGCGACACCGACCCTTCCTCCGCAGGCGAACGGAAACGGCAAAGGCCTCGGCAACGGGGAAGGGAACGGCTCGCCCGGGACCGAAGAAGGCGGCGGCACGGGCGCCCCCTCCGGCGGCGTCGGCACCGGCTCCCCGGCGGGCGAAGGCAACTGATGAACGCGACACTGTCCGGCCGCTACGAGATCGGCGAGCGCCTCGGCTCGGGCGGGATGTCGAACGTCTACCGGGCGACCGACCGCATCCTCGAGCGCACCGTCGCGGTCAAGGTCCTCGCCGAGCACCTCTCCGACGACGAGCGCTTCGTCGCCCGTTTCCGCCGCGAGGCGCTGGCGGTCGCGAAGCTGATCCACCCCAACATCGTCCAGGTCTACGACACCGGCGTCGACGAGGGTCGCCACTACATCGTGATGGAGTACGTGGACGGGCGCTCGGGGGCGCAGATCCTGCAGAAGCACGGGCCCCTCGACGCGGAGACGACGGCCGAGATCGGGATCCAGGCCTGCGCCGGGCTCGACTATGCGCACCGGCGCGGAATCATCCACCGCGACGTCAAGCCGGGCAACCTGATGGTCATGGGCGGACCGGTCGGCGGCGGAGAGATGACCGTGAAGCTGACCGACTTCGGGATCGCCCGCGCGGTCGAGCAGACGCGGATCACCCAGGTCGGCTCGGTGGTCGGCACCGCCGCATACCTTTCGCCGGAGCAGGTTCGCGGCGAGGAGGCGACGCCGGCGACCGACGTCTACGCGCTGGGAGTCGTCCTCTACCAGTTCCTCACCGGGCGGCTGCCGTACGAGGGCTCGACCCTGGCCGAGCTGGCTGTGCGCCAGCAGAACGAGAGCCCGCTGCCGCCGAGCACCTACAACGACGAGGTGCCCGAGACCCTGGGCGGCGCGGTGCTGCGGGCGCTGGAGCGGAACCCGAGCCGCCGCTACGCCAGCGCCAGCGAGTTGGCCGGCGGCCTTCGCCTCGGCCTTCTCGGCGAGGACGTGACCCTGCCGATGGCCGAAGGGTCCACACCCACTCGGGTGCTCGACGGCGAGACGGCGACACGCCGGCTCGAGCGGACCGCGCAGGCCGAACACCGCCCCGCACCGCCGCCGAGGCGACCCGCCCCCCGCGCTCCCCAGCCGGCGGCACAGCCCGCCGAAGCGCGAACGCGGAGCGCCTTCTCCCGCCTCGTCCGCTTCGTGCTGGCGCTCGTCGCCCTCGTCCTGATAGCGGCGGCGGTCGCCGCGGCGGTGATCGTCACCACCGACAAGGCCGCCGGGGTCAAGGTGACAAAGGTGGCCGGGGAAACGGTTGACGCGGTCGTCGAAGAATTCAAGGACCTGGTCAAGAAGAACACCCAGTAGCGGGCGTCGCGCGGGTGGCCCCCCCGACCCCCTCTTACCCTGCCGTCCAGGGAGGGTGGCCGGCGAGAATGTTCGAAGCGTAGACGGAAAAAGCGCCGGTGGTGATGGCGGTGCGGGCGTGGGTGGTGAGCTGGTGCATGTAGGTGAGGTTGTGGAGGCAGAGGAGGCGGACCGCGGTCAGCTCCTCGGCCCGGGCGAGGTAGCTGACGTAGTCGCGGTCGTGGTGCCGGCAGGCGAGGCAGGGGCAACCCTCGACGAGAGGGTCGCGGTCACCCTCCCAGCCCGCCTTGCGCAGGTCGAGGCGGAAGCGGGTGTCGGGGCTGGGCGCCAGGGCGACGCCGTGACGGGCATGCCGAGTCGGAACGGCGCAATCGAAGACGTCGAGGCCGAGCGCGATGCCGGCCAGCAAATCGTCCACCTCGCCGATCCCGAGCAGATGCTTGGGCGCTCCCTCCGGCAGCAGCGGCGCGGTGAACCCCAGCACCTCTCGCATCTCCTCCTTGTCCCGCCCCAGCGTCCCCCCGATCGCAATCCCGTCGACCCCCGCCTCGGCGACTAGCTGCGCCGATTCGCGCCGCAGGTCCTCATGCACCCCGCCCTGGACGATCCCGAATACGGCCTGTCGCTCGGGTCCGTTCTGCCGATGCCACCGCAGGCAGCGCTCGAGCCACCGGTGCGTGCGCTCGCTCGACCGAGCCGTGTACTCCCGATCCGCGTGGTAGGGCGTGCACTCATCGAAGGCCAGCGCGATGTCGGACCCCAACTTCGCCTGCACCTCCATCGAGACCTCGGGCGAGATGAACAGCGAAGACCCATCCCTGTAGGAGCGAAATTGCACGCCCTCCTCTCCGATCGAGACGACAGACCCCTGCTCTCCCCCCTGCCGCCCACTCCCCTTCACCTCATTGGCCACCCCGCCATGGGCAAGCGAGAACACCTGGAAGCCACCGGAGTCCGTGATCAGCGCCCGCTCCCACCCCATGAACCCGTGCAGCCCTCCCGCGGCGGCAATCCTGTCCGGCCCAGGCGAGACGAACAGGTGGTACGCGTTCCCAAGCACCATCTCGTAGCCCAGCTCAACGACCTCGCGCGACTCCAGCCCGCGCACGGTTCCCTTCGTGGCAAGCGGGATGAACGCCGGCGTCTGGACCCTGCCGTGGGCGGTGTGAAGCACCCCGGCCCGGGCGCTCCCGTCCCGCGCCTCGACCTCGAACCGAAGGCGATCCGGATCGCTTCTCACGCGATCAGCGAGCGGCCGGTCATCGCGTCCGGCTGGGCGATGCCGAGGAGCTCGAGGGCGGTCGGCGCGACGTCGGCGAGGATGCCGCCGTCGCGCAGCTGGAGACCCTCGGCGGTGACGATCAGCGGCACCGGGTTAAGCGAGTGCGCGGTGTTGGGGGACCCGTCCGGCTCGAGCATGTTGTCGCAGTTGCCGTGGTCGGCGGTGACGATGCAGGCGCCGCCCGCGGCGGTCACCGCCTCGACCACCTCGGCGAGGCACCCGTCGACCTCCTCGACCGCCCTGACCGCCGCCGGAATCACCCCGGTGTGCCCGACCATGTCGGGGTTGGCGAAGTTGATGATGCCGAAGCGGTAATCGCCACCCGACCAGTGGCCGACGAAGGCGTCGGCGGCGGCGCGAGCGCTCATCTCCGGCTTGTGGTCGTAGGTCGGGACGTCGCGGGGCGACTCGACCAGGAACCGCTCCTCCCCCTCCCACTCCTGCTCCCGCCCGCCGTTGAAGAAGTAGGTGACGTGCGCGTACTTCTCGGTCTCGGCGACGTGGAGCTGGCGGCCGCCGGCCTCCGAGATCGTCTCGGCAAGGGTCGTCTTCGGCCGCTCCTCGGGGAAGGCGACCGGGTATGGCCAGCCCTTGCGGTAGCGGGTCATCGTGGTCAGGTCGAGGACCGGGCCGCCGGCGCGGGAGAACTCGTCGAAGCCAGGTTCGGCGAGGGCGCGGGTCATCTGCCGGGCGCGGTCGGGGCGGAAGTTGACGAAGATCGCGATGTCGCCTGCGGCGACACCGTCGTAGTCGCCGACGACGGTCGGCTTGACGAACTCGTCGGTCTCGCCGCGCTCGTAGGAGGAGGCGATCGCCTCCTCGGTGCTGGTCGCCCGCAGGCCCTCGGCATGCACGATCGCGTCGTAGGCGAGCTTGGTCCGCTCCCAGCGGGTGTCGCGGTCCATCGCGTAGTAGCGGCCGCTGACGGTGCCGACGCGTCCGGCGTGACGAAGCCAGCGCTCCAGCTCGGCGAGGTACTCGCGGCCTCCATGCGGGAGGGTGTCGCGGCCGTCGGTGAAAGCGTGGAAGACGAGGTCGGCGACTCCCTCCTGCGACGCCAGCTCGATGCAGGCCTCGATGTGCTCCCAGCCGGAGTGGACGCCGCCGTCGGAGACCAGCCCGAGCAGGTGCAGGCGCCCGCGCGGGCTGTTGCGCGCCCTCTCGCATGCGGCGAGCAACGCCTGGTTCTCGAAGAAGCTGCCGTCGGCGACGGCGTCGTCGAGCCGGGCCAGGTCCTGCTTGACGATCGCACCGGCGCCGAGGTTGAGGTGGCCGACCTCGGAGTTGCCCATCTGGCCGTCGGGCAGGCCCACGTCGCGGCCCTGGGCGGAGAGCTGGGTGTGAGGGAACACGCCCCAGAGGCGATCGAAGACCGGCGTCTCGGCTTGGGAGATCGCGTTGCCGGGGCCGGGCGGGGCGAGACCCCAGCCGTCGAGGATGACGAGGGCGAGCGAAGGAACGGTCACAGGACACACCGACGCGATCGCCTCACAGGGCCTCCACGATCGCCGCGAAGTCGGCGGGGTCGAGGCTGGCGCCGCCGACCAGGGCGCCGTCGATGTCCGGCTGGGACATCAGCTCGGCCGCGTTGCCGGGCTTCACCGAGCCACCGTAGAGGATGCGCACCTGCTCGGCCGCGGCGCCATCGACGCGCAGGGTGTCGCGGATGAAGGCGATCGCCTCCTGGGCCTGCGCGGGAGAGGCGGTGCGGCCGGTGCCGATCGCCCAGATCGGCTCATAGGCGACGACCACACGGTCCAACTCGGCCGGCCCGACCGCCGCGAGGTCGGCCTCGAGCTGGCGCTCGAGCACCGCCTGGGTTTGACCGGCATCGCGCGCCTCCTCGCTCTCGCCGACACAGAGGATCGGCTCAAGGCCCGCCGCCAACGCCGCCGGCACCTTGCGCGCCAGCGCCTCGTCGGTCTCGCCGAAGTACTGGCGGCGCTCGGAGTGGCCGAGGATGACGGCATCGACGCCTATCTCGCCCAGCATGGGAGCGGAGACCTCGCCGGTGAAGGCGCCCGAGCGCTCCTCGTGCATGTTCTGCGCGGCCACCCGCACAGCGCTGCCGCGCGAACGCTCGACAACCTCGCTCAGGGCGAGGTAGGGCGGGCAGATGACGACGTCGCTCCGCGTCCCCGCGATCCGCGGCAGCAGGGCGTCGACGAACTCGGCGGCTTCGGCGACCGTCTTGTGCATCTTCCAGTTGGCGGCCGCATATGGAGTGCGCTCAGGCATCGAGAAGCGCCTCCACCCCAGGCAGTTTCTTTCCCTCCAGCAGCTCCAACGACGCTCCTCCTCCTGTCGACAACCAGTCCACCTTCTCACCGAGGCCGAAGCTCTGCAGCGCGGCGACCGAATCGCCGCCCCCGACCACGGTGGTGCCGGGGGCCGCGGCGACAGCCTCGGCGACGGTGCGGGTTCCGGCGGCGAAGGGCTCCAGCTCGAAGGCGCCCATCGGCCCGTTCCAGAGCACGGTGCCGGCGCTCGACACCGCCTCGGCGTAGGCGTGCGCGGTGCGCGGGCCGATGTCCAGCCCCATCCAGCCCTCCGGCACCTCGACGTCGTCGATCCGGCGGCGGTCCGTGGCAGCGTCGAAGCTCTCGCCGAGAACGAGGTCGACCGGCAGCATCAGCTCGCAGTCGGCGGCCTTGGCTCGCTCCAGCGCCTTGGCCGCCAGCGTCACGCCCTCCTCCTCGACCAGCGAGTCGCCGGTGGCGATTCCCTGTGCGCGGAAGAAGCAGAAGCACATCGCGCCACCGATCGGGATCCGGTCGGCAACGTCGAGGAAGCGGTCGATGACGCCGATCTTGTCGCTGACCTTGGCGCCGCCGAGGACGACGACGAGCGGCCGCTGCGGCGACTCGACCACCGCGGTCAGCTCGGTCACCTCGCGCTCCAGCAGGAGGCCGGCGTAGCCCTGCAGGCGGTGGGCCACCCCCTCGGTGCTGGCATGGGCGCGGTGGGCGGCGCCAAAGGCGTCGTTGACGTAGAGGTCGGCCAGCCCGGCTAGGGCTTCCGCCAGGGCGGGGTCGTTCTCGGTCTCCCCCGGCTCGAAGCGCACGTTCTCCAGCAGCAGCATTTCTCCCGGCCCCAGCCCCCCGGCCATCGTCTCGACGTCGCCGCCGATGACGGCGGGCGCCTGGTGGACCTCGGCGCCGAGCAGCTCGGCCAGCCTCTTCCCGACCGGGCGCATCGAGAGCGCCGGGTCGACCTTCCCCTTCGGCCGGCCCAGGTGGGAGACGAGAATCAGCGCCGCGCCGCGCTCGCGCAGCAGCTCGATCGTCGGCAGGGCCGCCCGGATCCGGGTGTCGTCGGCGACCGCATATTCCGCCGCCTCCCCCGCGGGGGTTGCAAGAGGGACGTTGAAATCGACCCGCACCAACACCCGCCTGCCCGCAACCTCGGCATCACGGACGCTTGCCTTGGAGAAACCGCTCACCGCGCCGCCCCGGCGAAGCTCAGAGGACCTTGCCCGCCAGCTCGACGCAGCGGTTCGAGTATCCCCACTCGTTGTCGTACCAGGCGACCGTCTTGACCATGCTGCCGTCGCCGATCGTCATCGTCTGGCCCGCGTCGAAGATCGAGGAATGCGGGTCGCCGACGATGTCGGTGGAGACGATCGGGTCCTCGGTATAGGCGAGGATGCCCCGCAGCGGGCCGTCGGCGGCGGCCTTGACCGCGGCGTTGACCTCCTCCGCGCTGGTCGTCTTCGAGAGGTTGCAGACCAGGTCGACGACGGAGCCGGTCACAACCGGCGCCCGCATCGCGAACCCGTTCAGCTTGCCGTTCAGCTCCGGCAGCACCAGGCCGACGGCCTTGGCCGCGCCGGTCGTGGTCGGGATCAGGTTGATCGCCGCGGCCCGCGCCCGGCGCAGGTCCTTGTGCGGCATGTCCTGCAGGCGCTGGTCGGCGGTGTAGGCGTGGATCGTCGTCATCAGGCCCTGCTCGATCCCGAACTCCTCGTGGAGCACCTTGGCGAGGGGGGCCAGGCAGTTGGTGGTGCAGGAGGCGTTGGAGATGACGTCGTGGCTGGCCGGGTCGTAGTCGCTGTCGAAGTTGACGCCGAGCGCCACGGTCACGTCGGGCTCCTTGGCCGGGGCGGAGATGATCACCTTCTTGGCCCCCGCCTCGAGGTGCTTGGCGGCATCGGCGCGAGCGGTGAACAGGCCGGTCGACTCGATCACGACCTCGACGCCGAGATCGGCCCAGGGCAGCGCCGCCGGATCGCGCTCGGAGAGCACCTTGAGCTCCTTGCCATCGACCGCGATCGAGCCCTCGCCGGCCGAAACCTGACCCGGAAAGCGCCCCAGGATCGAGTCGTACTTGAGCAGGTGGGCGAGGGTGCCCGGGTCGGTGATGTCGTTGACGGCGACGATGTCGAGGTCCGCCCCCGCCGCGTGGGCGGCGCGGAAGAGGTTGCGCCCTATCCGACCGAAACCGTTGATGCCGACCTTCACTGCCATGAACTCAAACCCCCTGGAGTCGTTGTTTGCCGAAGCTAGTCACTGCCTATCGTGATCTCGATCTCGTATCCGTCGGGATCCCTGAGAAACGCCGAGTAGGAGCCGGAGCCGTGGGACCGCCTCTCCCCCGGCTCGCTGACGCTGACACCGCCCCCCCGCACCCCCTTCTCCCAGGCCGCCTTGACGGCGACGATGCCGAGGCCGGAGAAGCTGAGCAGGCCGAAGCCCGGCTGCGGTTCGTGGTGGGCGGCGACGAAGAAGACAGGCTTGGCGATGCCCCACCCGATCGTGCTGTCCTCGTCGAAATGCCGCCGCCAACCGAGCGGCGCGAGCATCGCGTCGTAGAAAGCGCCGCTGCGGTCGAGGTCAGCTACCTCAAGGAGAACGTGGTGCAACACGGGGCTCGGAGGCTATACGGGCTAGCCGTTGCGAGGAGTCCAGCGGAAGTAGCGGGCGGCGAGAATGAGGCCGACGACCCCCCAGACGGCGACCACGGCGAGGTTGCTCCAGGAGACCCCGCCACCGCCTCCGCCCGCCGGTACGTAGGCGTCGAAGAAGGCCTCGAAGAAGTGGCGGATGGGGAAGGCGTCGGCGAAGTGGATGACGCCGCTGGGGAGCTGGTCGTCGGGAATGAAGACGCCGGAGAGGAAATAGAGGGGCAGCAGGAAGGCGTTGACGATCGGCGCGGCGGCGTCCTGGGAGGGGATCGCCGCGGTCAGGGCGATCCCGAGGCAGCAGAAGGCGGCGGCTCCGACGGCGAGGGTGAGCACGATCGCCGGCAGGCTGCCCCAGGGGATCGGCACCGAGTAGAGGACGCGGCCCATCGCCGCGATCAGCGCCAGCATGATCAGAGCGACGACGATCGAGTTGCCGACGCGGCCGGCGATGAAGACCCAGGCCGGCATCGGGGTGCCGCGGCCCCGCTTCAATCGCCCGTCCTCGCGGGCGATCACCAGCGACATCGCCAGGCTTTGCATCGTCGCCGAGATCACCGAGAGGGTGATGATCGCGGGCACGTAGTAGGTGGTCGTCTTGATCGCCATTCCGCGCGTGTGGACGGTGTCGCTGCCGAAGATCGTGGCGAAGATCAGGAGCAGGACGACCGGGAACATCACCGTGAAGAAGACGGAGGCGGGATTGCGCCAGAAGGCCTTCTGGTCGTAACGGAACTGGTGTAGGACGAGGTTCATGCCTGCTCGGTCAGCTCCAGGTAGATGTCCTCGAGACTTGGACGGGTCACTTCGAGGCCCTCCAGGTCCTCTCCTCGCTCGAGCGCCCGGCCGGTCAGCTCGTGGAGGGTCTCGACCGGGGTTGTCGTCTCCGTCGAGACCTCCTCGCCGTTGAGGCGGTAGGTGACCTTGGCCGGCTGGCTCTCGCGGTCGCCGAGGTCCTCCGGGGTGCCGCGGGCGACGATCTCCCCCTTGGCGATGATCGTAACCCGGTCGGCGAGGCGTTGCGCCTCGTCCATGTAGTGGGTGGTGAGGAAGACGGTCTTGCCGAGGTCGCGCAGACCGGCGATCACCTCCCAGGCCTGGCGCCGCGCCGAGGGGTCGAAGCCGGTGGTCGGCTCGTCGAGGAAGAGCAGCTCGGGATCGCCGATCAGCGCCATGCCGACGTCGAGCCGGCGCTGCTGGCCGCCGGAGAGGCGGCTCGCCCGCTCGTCCGCCTTGCCCTCCAACCCGACCAGCTCGATCGTTTCGTCGATCGGGCGCGGGGCGCTGTAGTAGCCGGCGTAGAGACCGAGTTGCTCGCGCACAGTCAGGTAGGGGTCGAGGCGGCCGCTCTGCAGGACGATCCCGATCCGCTCGCGCCACTCTCGCCCCGCCCGCTCGGGATCCTCGCCGAGCACCGAGACCTCGCCCCCGCTGCGCTTGCGGTAGCCCTCGAGGATCTCGACCGTGGTCGTCTTGCCGGCGCCGTTGGGGCCGAGGAAGGCGAAGACCTCGCCGGGGTTGACGTCGAGGTCGATGCCGCGCACGGCCGCGCTGTCGCCGTAGCTCTTGCGCAAGCCGCGGATGGAGATGACGGGATCGGGCACGGGCGAACGGATTCTATGGACGGGTGGCCGCTGCGCGGGCGCTCAGCTGTCGAGCTCGACGTCGCGGTGCTTCACGCGGACGACCACGTCGTCGCGCACGGCGAGGTCGCGACGGATCCTGTCGGCCACGGTGACCGAGCGGTGGCGTCCGCCGGTGCAGCCGATGGCGATCGTCAGGTGGCTCTTCCCCTCCGCCACGTAGGCGGGAACCAGGAACTGGAGCAGCGGCAGCAGGCGGCCGTAGAACTCGCCCGCCTGGGTCCCCGACTCGACGTATTCGCGCACCTCGGAGTCGAGGCCGGTCATCGGCCGCAGCTCGTCGACGTAGTGGGGATTGGGCAGGAAGCGCACGTCGAGGGTGAGGTCGGCGTCGCGCGGGGGGCCGTTCTTGAAGCCGAAGGTGAGCAGCGTCAGCGCCATCTTGCCGCTCCCGTGGCGGCCGACCATCTCCTCGGCGATGCGGCGGCGAAGCTCGGCGGCGGTCAGGTCGCTGCTGTCCATGACCACGTCGGCGCGCTCGCGCAGCGGCGCCAACAGCTCGCGCTCGGCGCGAATCCCGTCGACGATCCGTCCCTCCGGCGCCAGCGGATGACGGCGGCGAGTCTCCCTGTAGCGGTCGACCAGCGTCTCCTCGTCGGCCTCGAGGAAGAGAACCGTCGGCTTCAGACCCTCGGCCTCGAGGTCGTCGAGCACCTGGAGCAGGTCGTCGAAGTAGTCGCCACCGCGCACGTCGGAGACGACTGCTGCGAGCTCGACCCCGCTGCCGTCGTGGCGGAACAGTTCGCCGAGGCTGCCGATCATCCGCGGCGGCAGGTTGTCGACGCAGAAGTAGCCGCTGTCCTCGAAGGCGGCGATCGCCTCCGACTTGCCGGCCCCGGAATGTCCGGTGATCACGACCAGCGTCACCTCCCTGCCGGGCCGCTCGCCGTTGCGCCCCGCCTTCCCCTCCATCGTCTTCTCGGCCCTCTTCGCCATCGCTTCCCTCAGCCGGTCCTGTTGAGCTGCTCGTGGATCTCACGGGCCACTTTGCCAGGCACGCCGGGCACTGCCTCGAGCTCCTCCCGAGATGCGGCCAGAAACCGCTCTGGAGAGCCGAAATGCTGGAGCAACGCGCGCTTGCGGACCGGGCCGACGCCCTTCAGCTCGTCGAGAACGGAGCCGGTCATCGCCCGTCCGCGGCGGTCGCGGTGGTGCTCGATCGCGAAGCGGTGGGCCTCGTCGCGCACCCGCTGCAGCAGCTTCGAGGCCTCGGAGTCGGCGGGCAGGTCGATCGGCGCCCGCCGGCTCGGGACGTAGACCTCCTCCAGCCGCTTGGCGAGGCTGACGACGGTGACGCCAAGCTCGGCGAAGGGGCGCAGGGCGCGCATCCCGGCGGCGAGCTGCCCCTTGCCGCCGTCGATCACGATCAGCGCGGGCAACGAGGCGAAGCTGTCGTCGCGCTCCTTGTCGTGCGGGGAGAGGTCGGCCTGCTCGAGGTAGCGGCTCAGGCGGCGGGACAGCACCTCCTCCATGGAAGCGAAGTCGTCGGACCCGTTGCGTCGCTCGCCGCGCACCTTGAATCGCCTGTAGTCGGACTTCTTCGTTGCGCCGCCCGCGAAGACGACCATCGAGGCGACGGTGTGCTCACCGCCGAGGTTGGAGACGTCGAAGCCCTCGATGCGGATCGGCAGCTCCTCCATCCCCAACGTCTCACGCAGCACGGCGAGCGACTCGACCCGGCGTTGGCGGCGGTGCTCGCGGCGCAGCCGGTCCTGGTCGAGGGCGAGGCGGGCGTTGCGCTCCGCCAGCTCGCGCAGGCGGCGCTTGTCGCCGCGCTCGGCGACGCGAACCTCGACCGGCGAGCCGCGGCGCTCGCTCAGCGCCTCGGCGAGCACCCCGGCGCGCTCGCCCAAGTAAGGGCCGACGACGATCGTCCGCGGCGCCGACGGCGAAGCCGAGTAGTACTGGCCGATGAACTCCTCCGCGACCTCCGCCAGCTCGCGCTCGGCCTGGTTGTCGAGGTAGAAGCTCTGGCGCTCGGCGAGGATGCCGTCGCGAACCTGGAACACCTGGGCGTTGGCGTCAGCGCCCTCGGCGGCAACGCCGATCAGGTCGGCGGTGCCGACCGAGCCGCCGGCGACGCGCTGGCGCTCGAACAGGGAGCCGATCGCCTTCAGCCGGTCCCGGTGCAGCGCCGCCCGCTCGAACTCCCGCGCCTGCGCCGCCTCCTCCATCGTCCGCCTCTCGTCCGCCTCCACCTGGCGGTAGCGGCCGGAGAGGAAGTCGACGATCGCGTCGACGTTGCGGCGGTACTCCTCGCGGTCGATGTAGCCGACGCAGGGGGCCCCGCAGCGCTTGATGTAGTAGTCGAGGCAGGGGCTGCCGGAGCGGCGGCCCGGCTCGGGCCCCTCGCAGGTGCGGAACTGGAACAGCCTGCCGAGCAGGTCGAGCGTCTCGCGCACCCGCTTGGCGCTGGAGAAGGGACCGAAGTAGGCGCGGCCGGGACGATGCTTCTCGCGGGTGAAGTAGACGCGGGGGTAGTCCTCGTCGAGGCTGACGGCGACGTATGGGTAGGACTTGTCGTCGCGCAGGCGGATGTTGAAACGCGGGCGATGCCGCTTGATGAAGCTCTGCTCGGCGAGCAGGGCCTCGGCCTCGTTGGCGGTGACGAGGAACTCGATCCGCTCGACGCGGGAGGTGAGCTTGCTCTCACCGCCTGAGAAGTGGGAGGCGACGCGCTTGCGGATCGAGCGCGCCTTGCCGACGTAGAGAATCTCGCCGTCGCCGTGGTGGAACAGGTAGACGCCGGGGGCGTCCGGCAGCGCCCGGCGCTGCTGCGCGATCCGCTCCTCGCGGGGGATGTCCTCGCCCTCGTCGATCACTCGACCAAAGGGTAGGCTGCGGGCCGCACGGCCAAACCGAAACGCCAATACGGAGAGAGCGAGATGACCACCCAGACCCTGAGCCCGCCCGACCTCGACACCCTGCGGATCGAGATCGACGGGGAGCTCGGCACCCTCACCCTCGACCGGCCCGATTCCTTCAACGCGATGAGCCCGGAGATGATCGGCGAGCTGACCGTCGCCTTCGCCTGGCTCGCCGACCGCGCCCCGCTGCGGGCGCTGATCGTGACCGGCTCCGGCAAGGCGTTCTGCGCGGGGGGCGACGTCAACTGGTTCCGGAAAGGGGTCGAATCGGAGGAGATCGACCTCCCCTCCGAAGTGCGTCGCGGCGCCGAGGCGCTGCACCAGGCGATCGTCGACCTGCGACGGATCCCCTACCCCGTGATCGCCGCCGTCAACGGGCCGGCGGCGGGGGCGGGCTTCTCGCTGGCGCTGGCATGCGACACGCGGATCGCCTCCGAGGCGGCCTTCTTCGCCTGCGCCTACGGCCGCATCGGCGCCTCCCCGGACGGCGGCATGACCTACTTCCTGCCGCGGGTGGTCGGGCCCAGCCGGGCGCTGGAGATCCTCCTCAACGACCCCAACATGAGCGCCCAGGACGCGCTCGCCGAGCGGCTGGTCGCCGAGGTCGTCGCCCCCGAGGAGCTGATGGCCCGCGCCCGGGCGAAGGCCGAGAAGCTCGCCGCGAAGGCGCCCCACTACGTGCGAATGGCGAAGCTGCTCTGCGGCCAGAGCATCGAGAACAACCTCACCCAGCACCTCCAGCTCGAGCGGCACGGAATCGCCGACAGCATGGCGACGGAGGACCTGCGCAGCGGCGTCGCAGCGTTCTTCGGCGGCGAGACGCCGCAGTTCAGCGGCCGCTGAACCAAGGCCGCGGGCCACTCGTATCCGGTTACAGTTGTACGAGCCTCGTCTCCCTCCAGGAAAGGACCGCCATGAAGAAGGCTGCCGCCGCACTCGTCCTCGTCCTCGCCTCCCTCGCCTTGGTCGCCTGTGGAAGCAGCAATTCCTCGTCGAGCTCGAACACGACCACCTCCGAAAGCGGCGCCGCGGCCGGCGGTAGCGAAAAGGCGGCCGGCGGCGGCGAAGCGATCTCCCTCGAAGCCGACCCCAACGGCCAGCTCGCCTACACGACCACCAGCGTCACGGCGAAGGCCGGCAACGTGACGATCGACTTCAACAACCCGCAGGCCCTCGAACACGACGTCGCGATCGAAGACTCCAGCGGCAAGGTCGTCGGCCAGACGGAACTGGTTGGCGAAGGCTCGACCTCGGCGCCGGTGAAGCTGAAGCCCGGGACCTACCACTACTTCTGCACTGTCCCCGGCCACCGCGACGCAGGCATGGAAGGAACTCTCACCGTCAAGTAGACGGCCCTGGCCGTCCAGGAACCATCTGGTCAGAAGCCGGACTGGCCTCCGAGTTGCTGCGGCGCGGCCACGATGGGCGCCCGTCAGTCGGCGGGGGCCATCACGCGGGTGACGCTGTCGCCGACGAAGCAGGGCTTCTCGTTGCCCTCGACCTCGAGGGTGAAGCGGGTTACCACCTGCCACCAGCCGCCGCCGACCTCGTCGACCGAGACGACCTCGGCGCGGGCTCGGACCTTGCTGTCGACGGGGACCGGGGCGGGAAAGCGGATCTTGTTGTCGTTTTATGAATTGTCGCGACAGGCCCAACCAGCCGATTCCAATGCGGTTTCCCCGCTGCTTCGACTGTTCGGGGAGATTCCGCTAGACAGCATCGACTGAGCCGTATCGCGCTTCTGCGGGAAATATCAGGGTGGCGCCCTGATGCGAGCGAGCGCGCGGTCGCCGACCATCGGGGCATGCGAATCTCTCTCAGGAACAGAAGAAACGGTCGTCGGGCGAAGCGCGCCGGTATGGAGATGGCGCAAACGCTCTCGGTTGCCTCGCAGATGGCGCTGCTCTGCCCCTCCGGTATGGACGTTTGGATGCAGCGCGAGCTGGCCTGCTGCTTCGAGCAGGATCGGCACGGAGGGGCGCCGCGACCTTGAGCCAGCGGGCCGCCATTCGGGCCGAGCTGGCGGCTCTGGACGCCGGCGGCATTCGCCCTTTCGACGTCCACGCCCACACCGGCGCCGACATCGACGGGACGACACGATCCAGCTCAGAGCACGTAGCCGACCTGAAGGCAATCGGCGGGCGATCGGTGGTCTTCCCGCTCTGCGTGACCAGCGGTTATGGGCCGGAGAACCGGCGCGTGATCCAGGAGTGCCGGCAGGATCCCGAGCGGCTCGTCCCGTTCGCTCGCCTCGATCCGAGGGTGAGCGCGGCACCCGACGCCGCCGAGGCGCTCTCCGGCGGTGCGCGGGGCTTCAAGCTGCACCCACGCTCGGAGGATTTTCGCCTCGACCACCCCAACGTCGATGCGATCTTCGGAGTCGCCGCTGAGGCGCGGGCGCCAGTGCTGATCCACGCCGGGGTGGGCGTCGGCTCATTTGGAGAAACGCTCGTCGAGCTGGCCGAACGCCATCGCGAGTGCCCGATCGTGCTCGCCCACGCCGGCATCTCCGACCTTGCCTGGCTCTGGCCGGTCGTGCCCGAGCACCCGAGCCTCTTCTTCGACACCGCCTGGCTCGTTCCGGCCGATCTGCTGGCGCTGTTCGCGCTGGTGCCGCCGGGGCGAATCCTCTACGGCAGCGACGCCCCCTATATGGATGTCGAGCTGCTGCTGGCGATCGCGCTGCGCTGCGCGCGCTTCACCGGGCTCTCGGAGGACGCCATCGCCCTCATCATGGGAGGCCAGCTGGAAGCGCTGCTCGCCGGCGAGGCGCCGGTCGACGCCGGTCCGGCGCCCGGCCCTCCCGAGGTCTCTCTGACCCCCGCCGAGAACAGGGTCGTCTCCCTGCTCTCAGGGGCCGGTGGGTGCATGCTCGGCGGCGGCGATCCATCGCAATCGCTGGAGCTTGCGCTGCTCGCCGCGACAGACGACCCGGCTGGCGGCAGCGCCCCCGGTTCTCTGCTCGCCGAGCTGATCGAGGGAGCCCGCTCGTCCTCCCCCGAGGCGATCCAGGCGCTCGTCCTCGCCCTGACCTTGGCGATGACTCCGGGTGTTGGCCGCGAGGCCCTGGTCACCTGAGCGTTTTCACGGCGGCGTAGGATCGGCTGGCGCCGATGGCGGCATCGATCGAACTACTGGAGAGAGAGGAGGAGCTCGCGACGATCGAGCGGGTCCTCTGCTCCGCGGGCGAGAGTGCCGGCGGCCTGCTGGCGATCGAGGGCGAGGCGGGAGCAGGTAAGACCGCTCTGCTCGACGCCGCCGCGCGGCGCGGGGAGGAAGTGGGGATGCAGGTGCTCCGCGCCCGCGGCGGCGAGTTCGAGCGCGATTTCCCCTACGGCGTCGTGCGGCAGCTGTTCGAACCGCTGCTCGACGCCTCGACGCGGCGCCAAGAGCTGCTGGGTGGCAACGGCGCGGCCGCAATCCCGGTCTTCGAGCCCGCGGCAGCGCCCGGCGAAGGCGCCGATCCGTTCGCCGTCCAGCACGGTCTTCACTGCCTCGTCCTCGCGCTGGCCGAATCGGCGCCTGTGCTGATGCTGGTCGACGACGCCCAGTGGGCCGATCTCGCCTCGCTGCGCGCCCTCGCCTATATCGGCCGCCGCCTCGCCTCGCTGTCCGCGGCCCTGGCGCTCACGGTGAGGAGGGGGGAGCTCGGCGAGCACGAACGCCTGCTGGACGAGCTGCGCCGCGAGCCGGGCGCGTTGACGATCGAGCCACCGCCGCTCTCGGTCGCGGCGGTTGCGGTGCTGGCGACCGCGGAGTCGGGGCGCGTCCTCGGCGAGGGGTTTGCCACCGCCTGTCGCGACGCCACGGCCGGCAACCCGTTTCTGCTGGTCGAGCTGCTGCGGGCGCTTGACCCCGACCGAATCGACGGGGGCGGTGGCGACGCCGAACGCCTTGCAGAGGCTGGCGCAGCAGGGGCTTCGCGGACGATCCTCGCCCGTCTGAACCACCTCGGAGAGCAGCCGCTCGCCGTCGCTCGAGCGGTCGCGGTGCTGGAGCCACATGCCGAGACACACCGGATCGCTGGACTGAGCGGCCTGTCCATCGAGGCCGTCGCCGACGCCTGCGAACGCCTCGTCCTCGCCAGGCTGCTTTCCGACGCGCGGCCCATCGGTTTCGTCCACCCACTGGTCCGGGCGGCCGTGCTCGGCGAGGTGCCGCGGCCGCGCCGCGCCGCCGACCACGCTCGGGCGGCGCGCCTGCTCAGCGAGGACGGCGCCCCCACTGACGCGCTTGCCGCCCATCTGCTGCTTGCCGAGCCGAGCGCCGACGCCTGGGCTGTCGGGGAGCTGCGCGCGGCAGCCGCCGAGGCAACTAACCGTGGCGCCCCCGAAGCCGCGATCAGCTACCTGCGACGGGCGCTGCGCGAGCCCCCGCCGAAGGGAGATCGGCTCGCGGTCAGCCGCGAGTTGGGAGTGGCGCTCCTGCTTGCCGACGACCCGGAGGGGGTCGAGGTGCTGCGCGCGGTTCGCGGCGCCCTCGACGACCCGGTTCCCCGGGCGGAAATCGCGACCGAGCTCTCGGTCTCGCTGGCCTTCCGCCGTCCGGGCGGTGAGGGTGTGGCGCTGCTGGAGGAGTCCCTGGCGGAGATCCCCGAAGACCGCACCGGCCTCGCCCTCCTCCTGCGCGGGCATCAGCTCATCCAGTTGCTCGGCGGGATGGAACGGATTCCGGACGGCCTTCACCCGGAGCGGGAGGAGTGGCCGGAAGGCGACACCGTCGAGGGTCGCCTGGTCCTGCATCAGCTGGTCCTCCTCTACGCGATCGGGTTCGGGCAGATGAAGAACGTCATGGAGCTGGTCGAGCGGGCCGACACGGATCCCGACGTCTACGCGTCTGACGTCCGCGCGGGCCTGCCCGGGCACTACGTGGCCGCCGGGCAGGCTCTGGCCGACCGGGGCGAGCTCACGGAGGACCTCTTCGTGAGGACACTCGATGCCTCGAAGCAGCATGGAACGGTCGCGAGTCTCTCCGGGGCTCACGGCATGCGTGCCTACTGCCGCTTCCTCGACGGCGACCTGCGCGGGGCCGATGCCGACGCCGAGCTCGCCATTCGCCTGACCGAACCCATCGGCCTTCGCGTTCCGCTCACCAACTGGGTGGCAGTGGCGCTGAGGACTCTGCTTGCACGGAGCGGCTCCGGCGCCGCCCAGGCTCTGCTCGACGAGGTCTGGCGGGGCCGCGATCCCGGCCCCGGAGCGCCCGGCGCGTCTTTGCTGGTCGCCCGCGGCGAGCTGCGTCTCGAGAGCGGCCGTTACGCCGAGGCGAGGCACGACTTCATCGCCGCGAGCGAACGGGTGCGCTGGCTTCCCTACGCGAACCCCGAGGTGCTGGGTTGGCGCACCGGCCTCGCCCTTGCCGAAGACGCGCTCGGCAACGGAGGGGGGGCGCAGCGGCTGGCGCGGGAGGCGCTGCGGCTCGCCCGTGAGGCCGGCGGCCCGCGCGGGATCGGGATTGCCCAGCGGGTGTTGGGGACGGTGACCCCCTGCGAGAAGGGGATCGAGCTGCTGCGCGAGGCGAGCGAGACTCTTGCCGGAACCCGGGCCCGCCTGCAGCACGCCGAGGCGCTTGCGGGACTCGGCGCCGCCCTGCGCCGGGCCAATCGCCGCAGGGATGCGCGCGAGCCGCTGCGCGAGGCTCTTGACCTCGCTCATCGCTGCGATGCGACAGCGCTCGAGGAGCGCGCCCGCACCGAGCTGGCGGCGACCGGGGCACGGCCACGCAAGGCCGTCCTCACCGGCGTCGAGTCGCTTACCCCGAGCGAGCTGCGAGTCGCGCGCATGGCTGCCGAGGGAATGACCAACCGCGAGATCGCCCAGAGCCTCTTCGTCACCGTGAAGACGGTTGAGACCCACCTGCGCCACGCTTACCAGAAGCTCGACGTCGCGCGGCGCACCGAGCTCGTGACTGCCCTCGACGGCGACACAGTCATCTGACAATCGCGACGTCGGTGGTGTCGAGCCGCATTACCGTGGCGTCGTCGTCCTCGGCGATGCAGGATTGCCCGTCAGTCGGCTGGTGCCATCACCCGCGTCACCGAGTCGCCCACGAAGCACGGCTTCTCGTTGCCCTCGACCTCAAGGGTGAAGCGGGTCACCGACTGCCACCAGCCGCCGCCGACCTCGTCGACCGAGACGACCTCGGCTCGGGCCCGGACTCGGGCGCCGGCCGGCACCGGGGCCGGGAAGCGGATCTTGTTCCACCCGTAATTGACCCCGAGCGCGAAGCCGCTGGAGGACATCAGCTGCTTGCGGAAGCCGTCGACCAGCGACAGGGTCAGGTTGCCGTGGGCGATCGTCGTCCCGAAGGGGCTCTCCGCCTTGGCGCGCTCGACGTTGACGTGGATCCACTGGTCGTCGCCGGAGAGCTCGGCGAAGGTGTCGATGTCGGCCTGCGTCACGGTCCGCCACTCACTCGGGCCGATCTCCTGCCCGACCAGGGCCTGCATCCCCTCGACGCCCTCGATCTCAACGGTTGCCATCGGCGCGCAGTCTAGCCGCAGGGAGTCAGGCCAGCAGCCGCCCGCCGTCGACGACGACCTGGGCGCCGGTCATGTAGCTGGCGAGCTCGGAGGCGAGGAACAGCGCCACGCGCCCGATGTCGTCGGGATCGCCCATCCGCCGCATTGGGATCATCGCCTCGAAGCCCTCCAGGGAGGCCTCGTCCATGTCGCCCACTCCCGGCGTCCTGATCCCGCCCGGCGCGATCGCGTTGACCGAGATGTCGTGCGGCGCGAGCTCCAGGGCGACGTTCTTGGTGAAGCCCCAGGCGCCGTGCTTGGACGCGTCGTAGTGGGCCAGCCCGACCATCGACGGGTGCAGCGCGTCGATCGACGTGATGTTGACGATCCGACCGCCCTTGCCCTGGGCGATCATCTGCGCCGAGACCGCTTTCGTGCACAGGAAGAGGCCGGTCAGGTTGACGTCGAGGACGCGGCGGAAGGTCTCGAGGTCCAGGTCGCTCAGCGGCAGCATCGGGAAGATCCCCGCGTTGTTGACGAGGATGTCGATGCCGCCGAAGGCATCGACCGCGGCACCCACCATGCGCTCGACGCTCTCGGCGTCGCTGACGTCGCAGCTCACGGCGAGAGCGCTGTGCGCTCTCTGAGCCCGCAGGGCCTCGGCCGCCCGCTCGGCGGCGCCGGAGTCGAGGTCTGCGACGACTACGCTCGCGCCGGCCTCGTGCAGGCGACAGGCGATGCCGAGCCCGATCCCCATCGCGCCGCCGGTGACGATCGCGGTGCGGCCGGTGAGGTCGATCAGCTCTGGCAGCGGTGTGCTCGGCGATGTGGCAATTGTCGGGTTCATGCCGTGGAAGTTCTCATGCCCGCGGCTGGCGAACATCCGTGATCGGCCGTTGGCCGGAGTGGAGGACTACTGATACGAACGCGTCTGTCCTCGGTCGCCCACTCACGCCACCAGCCGCACTTCGAAGGTCGGCAGGACGAGGGCGCCGGCTCCCCCGAGGAGGGCGAGGATGCGGCTTACGTAGGCGGCGGTCTCGGGAATCGAGGGGACGCAGTGGCAGGCCTGCACCGGGGCGGGGCCGGCGTTGTAGGCGGCGAGGGCCAGCTGGGGGGAGCCGAGCTGGCGGATCAGATCGGACATCAGGTGGGCCTGGGCCTCGATCGCGGCGACCGGGTCGAAGGGGTCGCGCAGGCCGTAGGAGGCGGCGGTCGAGGGAATGAACTGGGCGATGCCCTGGGCGCCGGCCGAGGAGGTTGCGAAGGGGTTGAAGTTGGACTCGGCCATCAGTTGCGCGGCGAGCAGCGCCGCGGAAACGTCCCAGCGAGCGGCGGCGGCGAGCAGTGGCGCCCGAAAGCGGGCGGGAACGAAGGAGGGCAGGACCGCCCCGCCCGGCGGCGCACCCTCTCCCCCAGCCCCGGTGACGGCGTCGCCGGCCTGCGAGCAGGGAGGCGGGCCGGAAACGAAGCCGAAGTGCCAAGGCTCCCAGGAATAGCGCTGGAGGAAGCCGAACCCGCCGGCGTTTGCGGCCAGCCAGGCGTAGGCGGAGTCGGGCCCGAGGTCCAACTCGGTGGCGCAGCGGTGCAGCGAGTGGCCCGGCGGCGCCACCCACTGCGGATCGGGGTGCGCCGCGAAGAGCACCGCCTGTTCGGCGTCGGAGCGGAAGGCCGAGTTGACGATGAGGGAGATGCCCGCCCGCGAGGCCGCCGCGGCCATGCGGTCGAAGGCCGCGGCCACGTCCGGTCGCATCCCCTCGCCCTGCCTGTAGACGAGCGGGCCGCTGTAACCGCCCCCGCTCGCCGTCGTCGCCATCCCCCCGCCCGCAGCCGACGGAGCGACCGCCTCCGCCACAGCCGAGGCCTCTGTTCGCGTGCGACCCTCTCCGGCCTCGACGTCGGCGATGACCACCGCCTTGACGCGTACCGGCGCGAAGGAGATCGCGTCGGGGAAGGAGACCTGCAGGCGCGATGGCGCAACCCCGTTCTCGCGGCCGACGTCCAGCGCGGCGACGCGCGCCCGCATCAGGTAGGTGAGCTTCTCCATGTGGAGCGGGTTGGGCAGGCCGTTGGGCAAGGTCGGCGGCGCCAGCAGCCGGGGCAGGTCGTCGCGCATCGAGCGCGCCGCCGAGATCGCGGCCAGGTCCGCCGCTCGCTGCACCCGCCCTTTTCCGGTGACCGCGCCGGCGATCGCGACCAGCGCCAGCGCGGCGGCGATCAGCACGAAAGCCCCGCCGAGCGCCAGCGGCAGCGCCTGACCGCCCTCGCCCACACGGCGCCTCGGCGCAAGCTGGGGGCAGGGCTTGTCCTTACCGTCGAGATCCATGTCCGCACCCTGGCGGGCGCGGCCGCGAGCGTGGCGCGCTCAGCTCGGCAATTGGGTGACGAAAGGCAGGCGGAAGTGAGCCCAGCGGCTACCGGGCTCTGGCAGGAGTCGGGCGACGAGGCGCGGGGGCAGGCCGCCGGCCGCGCCCGGCGAGAGGACGCCGGCGAGGGCTCGTCGCGCCGCGATCCAGCCGAGAGGTTGCTTGAGGATGCCGACCCGCACGCCCTGCTCGCGCAGGGCCCGCGTGGCCAGGGATATCAGGGCGCGATCCTCGCCGATGTCGGCGCGGAGCATCGCGGCAGAGGGCCCGACGCGGCCGTCCTCGAGGACGGAGTGCAGGAGCCGCGGAGGCAGGTGCAGGACGCCGGTCGAGCCCCGCGCCACTGCGAGCGCTCCCGCGACCCCCTCGATTCCGGCGGGGTCGGGCGGCAGCGTCAGCTGGCAAACCTGACCGCGCGAGGCGACGCCCGCCTGCGGCAGATGGGCCACGAGCCGCTCCTCCAGCGCGCGGGCCGCGACCGTGGCGACGAGCCCAGGCCGTGGCGGCCTGCTCGTGGCGAGATCGATCAGCAGGCCGGCCCGGTCAGGGTGGGCCGCGGCGCAGGCGAGAGCCGCAGCCGCCGGGCCAGCGCCGGCGGCGCCCCCCACCGAAGCGACGAGAACAACGGCGCCAGTCATCTGAGGGCGCACCTGGCCAAGCAGATCAAGGACGCGGGAGGGCGGCGGCGGAGCTGGAGACGGAGAGGTGCTCGGCAACGCTGGGCAGCGGCGACGGGGGTCGCAGCCGCACCGTCACGTTCCCGCCCCGGACCGAGACGTCGACGTCGTCCCGCGCCCAGCCGGGCAGCGCAGCGCGGACTGCCGTTGCCGCCGAGCGACCCGAAGCGAGTGCCAGCGCCCCGGCCTCGGCGGCGCCATCGGCCAAGGTCAGTGCGTAGCCGGCGGCGAGCAGTTGCAGCGCGAGGAGGGCGGCGAGAAGCAGCGCCGGCAATCCAGCGACCAACTCGATAGATGCTTGGCCACGCGCGTCATCCACCGGAGGGCTCCAGCCCGGTGGACGCCCCGACCCTCACCCGCGGCAACGCCGGGAACAGTCGCGGAACCGGCACCTGCACCGACACCCCTTCGGAATCGTCGACCTTCGACCCGTCGCGCATCGCGGGCGGCAGCGTCCGGCGCGCCGCGGCCTCCGCGTCGCCGCCAACCAGGGCGGCCCGTGCTCCTGCCCGCGCGGCGACGCTCGCCGACCACAGCGCCTGCCCGGCAACGACGATCTGTGCCGCCACCAGGACCGCCAGCAGTAGAAATGGGACCGTCGCGATCAATTCGACCGAGGCGGTCCCGGCCTCCCTGTGGCCTGCCCTGCTGGCGGTCTGTGGCGGCACCGCTCAACCGTCCCATTGTTCGACAGACGCGTTGCCCGCACAGATGAAAATTTCAGTGAAATTTCACGCGCGAAAGTGAAACAAGCTCTCGTTCGTCAGTAGGTGTTCGCCTCTATCCAGACCTTCCAGATGGCGGCGACAGAGGCGCCGAGCAGCAGTATCCACAGGAGAGTGCCGCCACCGGTGGCGAAGAGCATGTCGGTGCCGGCGACGAGCAGGGCGATCAAACCCAGGGCCCCGTAGAGGATCGTGCGGCGTCCGTCGCTCAGCGTCGCCAGGGTGAGCTGGTTCTGGCGGCTGAGGACGTAGACCGTCCAGGCGATCGCCGCCAGGAAGCCCATCGTCAGCGCCGTGAAGATCGCTTCGGCGACGTTGCCGCCGCTGGGCGCGAAGGCGACCGCCAGCGCCAGCAACATGATGATCCCGACGTCGCGCGCGGTGCGCATCCACCGATTGTACGTCCTGCTACTTCTTGGTCATCGCGACAATGCCGACGATAACTGCAGCTGCGGTGGCGACCAGGGCGAGCGCGGCGAGCGCGGCGGCCGCGCTCGCCGCCAGCGGCCGTTCGTCCCGGCTGAGGTCGGCGAAGCGGGCGGCGCCCCAGATTGCGATCGAGAAGACGAAGGTCACCCCCACCCCGGCGACTAGAGACGCCACCAGCGTCTGCAGCAACTCCTTGCCCTGTACGACGATCGCCAACATCGGCTCAAGCGGCCGGCACCGGCGCGCCCTGTTGAGCACGCCGCGCGAAGACGGCGGCGACGAGCGACAGGGAGGCGAGCGTGACCAGCACCGGTCCCAGCGCCCCGGTGCCGAAGATCCTGGTGAGGCCGAAGGCGGCGGCGCCAATCGCGGCCGCCGCCGGCAGGGTCAGCAGCCAGGCGACGACGATGTTGCCGGCCACCCCCCAGCGCACCGCCGAGACCCGCTTGGCGGCGCCGGCGCCCATCACCCCGCCGTTGATCACGTGCGTGGTCGAGAGCGGGAATCCGAAGTGCGTGGAGACGAGGATCACCGCCGCGCCCGCGCCCTGCGCCGAGAAGCCCTGCGCCGCGTCCATCTTGATGATGCGCGTCCCGGTGGTGCGAATGATCCGCCAGCCGCCGCTGTAGGTGCCGAGCGCGATCGCCGTCGCGGCCGAGACGATCACCCAGAGTCGGCGGGTCGGCGTTGGCGCCGAGCGTGCCGTTGGCGATCAGGGCGAGGGTGATCACGCCCATCGTCTTCTGCGCGTCGTTTGTCGCCATGCGCGAGCGCCAGCAACCCGCCCGAGACGATCTGCCCGTGGCGGAAACCACGCGCTCACCGGGCCCGGCCGCTGCCGCCCGACGACGCGGTAGACGAGCCCGATCGAGAGCCCGGCGACGACGAAGGCGAGCACCGGGGCGATCAGCGCCGGGATCAGCACTTTGCCGACCAGCCCGTCGGCGAGCACCGCGTCGATACCCGCCGCAGCCACGCCGAGCCGACCACCCCGCCGATCAGACGCGTGCGAAGAGCTCGACGGGAGGCCGAAGGACCAGGTGATCAGGTTCCAGGCGATCGCCCCGATCAGTCCGGCGAAGACGACGTCGGCGTGATCACGTCCGAGCGTCGACGACATCGTTGGCGACCGTCGCCGCGACCGAGATCGAGATGAAGGCGCCGACGAAGTTGAGCAGCGAGGCGACCCCGATCGCCACCGACGGCCGCGCCGCCCCGGTCGAGATCGAGGTCGCGACGACGTTCGCGGTGTCGTGGAAGCCGTTGGTGAAGTCGAAGGCGAGCGCCGTGCCGACGACGATGACGAGGATGACGTCCGAGCTCAC
This sequence comes from uncultured Solirubrobacterales bacterium, assembly GCA_963749605.1. Classification (GTDB taxonomy): domain Bacteria; phylum Actinomycetota; class Thermoleophilia; order Solirubrobacterales; family 70-9; genus CAVVNN01. The sequence continues at coordinate 623,382 of CAVVNN010000002.1, forward strand.
GAGCTTCAGCTGTTCTTGATCACTATGCCCTCGATGATCTGGGCGGCGGTCTCGGTCGCGTCGATCGCGTTCTCGAGCACCGCGAACATGTCCTTCCAACGGATCACGACCATCGGGTCGATCCCGTTGGAGAAGAGCGAGGCGACGGCGTCGCGGGAGATCCGGTCGCCATCGTTCTCGAGCCGGTGGATCTCGATCCAGTAGCGGTCGAGGTCCTTGAACTCGGGCAGGTGCTCGAGCCCCTCGGCGAGCTGCTCGCAGGCCCCGACAAGCACCTTCGTCAGCGCCTGCGCCTGAGCCATCGGGGCCTCGATCTGGTAGAGCCCGAGGAAGTCGGCCGCCTCCTCGGTGTAGTCGACGATGTCGTCCATTTGGTCGCCAGCCCGTAGATGTCCTCGCGATCGATCGGCGTCACGAAGGTGGAATTCAGCCGCTGGACGATGTCGTGCGTGATCCGGTCGCCCTCCTGCTCCGCCAGAGGATCTCACGGCCGAGCCCCTGTCGTCGGGCCAGGAACCCATCATCTCGTCGAGCAGCCGCGCCGCGTGGACGGTTGTTCTTGGCCCGCCTCTATGAAGAGACTCGAAGAAGCTGTCGTCACGAGGAAGAAACGAGAGGCGAGCCACGGTCAATCCTAGTGTTCGGTCCGGTCGCTCAGCCTCGTCGCCGCCGCGAGCTGCTCGGCGGCCCGCGCCGCATGGCGCTCGCGCAGCTCCTCCTGGACGCTGCGCCGCTGCCCCTCGGGGACAGCCAGCCGGCTCCAGGCGCCGTCGGCGCCGAGCTCCCAGGCGTTCGCGTTCTCGGCGAAGCAGCGCTCCAGCACGTCGAGCATCTCGGCTTTCAGCTCGGGGTCCTCGACCGGCGTCACCAGCTCGACCCGGCTGTCGAGGTTGCGCGGCATCAGGTCGGCGGAGCCCATCAGCACCCTGGTCTCCTCGCCGCACTGGAAGGCGTAGACGCGGGAATGCTCGAGGAAGCGTCCGACGATCGAGACGACGCGGATGTTCTCGGAGATGCCCGGCACGCCGGGGCGCAGGCAGCAGATGCCGCGCACGTTGAGGTCGACCCGCACCCCGGCCCGCGACGCCTCGTACAGCGCCTGGATGCAGCCCGCGTCGACCAGCGAGTTCATCTTCAGCGCGATCCGCGCACCTTCGCCCGCCCGGTGCGCCTCGACCGTGCGCTCGATCTCCTCGAGGATCCGGTCGCGCATCGTCGTCGGCGAGACCAGCACCTTGCGGTACTCGGCCGGCCGGCCGTAGCCGGTGAGGAAGTTGAACATCTCGGCGACGTCGGCCCCGATGTCGGGGTCGGCGGTGAAGAGACCGAAGTCGGTGTAGAGGCGGGCCGTCTTCGGGTGGTAGTTGCCGGTCCCGATGTGGACGTACTCGCGCACCCGGTCGCCCTCGCGCCGGGCGACGAGGATCGCCTTGACGTGGGTCTTCAGCCCCGGGATGCCGTAGACGACGTGCACGCCCGCCTCCTCGAGCGACTTCGCCCAATGGATGTTCGCCGCCTCGTCGAAGCGGGCTTTCAGCTCGACCATGCAGACCGCCTGCTTGCCGCGTTCCGACGCGCGGATCAGCCCCGGCACCAGCGGGGAGTCGTCGCTGGTCCGGTACACGGTCTGCTTGATCGCCAGCACGTCGGGGTCGACAACCGCCTGCTCGACGAAGCGCTCGACCGAGGTGGCGAAGGATTCGTAGGGATGGTGGACGAGCAGATCGCGCTGGCGGATCGCCGCGAACATGTCTACCGGCTCCTCCTCCTCGCCCTGCAGGCGCGGCTGGGTAACCGGCGCCCAGGGCGAGAAGCGCAGCTCGGTGTGGCCGGGGACGTCGGCGATGTCGCCGAGATCGGCGAGGTCGATCAGCCCGTCGACGTCGTAGACCTCGCGTTCTTCGAGGCGCAGCGCGTCGATCAGCTGCTCGCGCAGCTTCGGGTTCATCCCGGCCGCGATCTCCAACCGGACGACCTCGCCGAAGCGGCGGCGGCGCAGCTCGTCCTGGACTGCCTGCAAGAGGTCGTCGGCCTCGTCGCTGACGGTGAAGTCGGCGTCCCGCGTGACCCGGAAGTAGCCGTGGTCGATCACCTCGGCGCCGGGGAAGAGCGCGTCGAGGTTGGCTGCGATCGCCTCCTCCAGCGGCACGAAGGACTCGCCGTCCCGCCCGACCGGCAGGAAGCGGCCCAGGAGCTCCTTCGGCACCTTGACCCGGGCGATGATCTCGACCCCGCTGTCGGGGTCGCGCAGGAGCACGCCGAGGCTGAGCGAGAGGTTGGAGATGTAGGGGAAGGGACGCCCCAGCCCGATCACCAGCGGGGTCAGCGCGGGGAACACCTGCTCGTGGAAGCGCCGGTCGATCTCGCGCCGCTCCTCCGCGCTCGCGGTCTGCAGCGAGACGATCCTGATCCCGTGCTCCTCAAGCGCCGGGCGCAGCTCGCCGCCGAAGCAGGCGTGCAGGCGGCGGTCGAGGTCGAGCACGCGACCCTGGATCGCGTCGATCTGCTCGCTCGGGGCGAGCCCGTCGGGGCCGCGGGCGTCGATGCCGGCGTCGAGCTGGTCGAACAGCCCGGCGACCCGCACCATGAAGAACTCGTCCAGGTTGGAGGCATAGATCGCACAGAACCTGAGCCGCTCCAGCAGCGGCATATCGGATTCCTCGGCAAGCTCCAGCACCCGCTGGTTGAAGTCGAGCCAGGAGAGCTCGCGATTGAAGTAAAGAGCCGGATCGTCGATCGGGCCATCGTACTGAGACACGAGGGCCGCCCCGACAGCCTCAGGCGACGCGGGCGAGCGCCTGCCGCTCGCCCGTGGCCACAGCGTCGCCGAGCGTGCGACGGTAGCCGGCGGCGAGCTGATCCAGCGCCCGCTCCCACGAGCGACACCGGGCGGCGCGGGCGGCGGCGGCGCCGAGGTGGCGCCGCAGCAGCGGCGAGGAGGCGAGCTGGAGGACGGCGCCGGCGAGATGGTCGGGGTCGGGACGGCAGAGCAGGCCCGTGTGCCGGTTCTCGACCAGCGCCGCCGGCCCGCCCTCGGCGACGGCGACCACCGGCAGCCCGCTCGCGCCCGCCTCGACGATCACCTGGCCGTAGGTGTCGGTGCTGCTGCAGAAGAGGAAGACGTCGGCGCTGGCGTAGGCGCGCGCCAGGTCCTCGTCCTCGAGCCAGCCGAGGAAGGTGGCGCGATCGCCCAATCGAGACCGCAACTCCGCCTCCTCCGGCCCGCCGCCGGCCAGCAGCAGGTGCAGCCGCGGGTCCGAGGCGTGCGCGCGCAGGAAGCTCTCGGCGAGCAGGTCGACGCCCTTCTCGCTGCTGAGCCGGCCGGCGTAGAGGACCTTCAGCTCGCCGGGAAAGGCGGCGCGATCCGCCTTCTCGGGGTCGAAACGATCGGTGTCGACGCCGCGCTCCCAACGGCCGAGCCGGGCGGGGTCGACGCCGATCCGAGACAGGGAGGCGTCCGCCGCCGGGCTCGGCGAGAGGATCAGCGAGGGAGCGCCGTAGAAGGCCCGCAGCGCGATCTCGGCCATCGCCTCCAATCCGTCCTCCCCACTCCGCAGCCGCGCGTAGGCGCCCAGCTCGGTGTGGTAGCTGCCGAGGAGCGGCATCCCGGTGACGCGACCGAGCAGGGTGGCGGCGACGCCGGCCGGGCCGGGCGCGGTGACGTGAACCAGGTCGTAGCGCCCCTCGGCCAGGGTCTCGACCAGGTCGGTCAGGCCGGGCACGCCCAGCTTCATCCCGGCGTAGAAGGGGACTTCCAGCTCGGCGGCGGCGGGCAGGCGCCGGTCGACGCCGGCGTCGGTTCCGACGACCTCGACCTCGAAGCCGGCGACCCCGCGCTCGCGGATCTGCTCGATCGTGTGGGTCACGCCATGCATCGAGCCGATCCCGTCGGCGATCAGCGCGACCCGCCGCGGCTCGCCCTTGCGAGCGGAGAGCTTCGCCTTCTCGGCGCCGAGGAAGGCCACCGAAGGCGCGTAGGGCACCGCCGGCAGCAGAGCCTCGAAGAGACCGGACGCCGCCGAAAGCGCGTCGCCTCGGGCGGCGGCCTCGGCGCCGGCGCCGACGGCGAGGCGCAGGCGCCGCTCGTGGATGCGGCGGGCGCGACGGTAGAGGTCGGCGTGGGAGAAGCCGTCGGCCTGCAGATGGTCGAGCAGCTCGCGCCCTCGCATCTTCAGCCCCAGGCTTCGCAGCCAGGCCTCGAGCAGCGCCCGGGCATCGTCGGGGCCGATGTCGGTGGCGACCTTCCCCTCGCGGGCGGCGCCCTCGCCGATAACTCGCTGGGCCATCTTCAACACGGCGGAGGGATCGGGCGAGCCGCCCTCGCCGTCATGTCCGTCGAGGACCAGGGCGCGGGTGGCAAGCGCCATCGCCGCGTGCGCCCACTTGGCGGCGCTGCCCTGCTCGCCGCCGGCGACGACGTCGTCGCCGCGACGCAGGTGGCGCAGAAACTCTTCCGGCGTGGCGGCGACCGGCGCCTCGGTGAAGGTGCGGCCGATATCCACGCCGGCGTGATCGTCGGAACCGCCGATCCCGATGCCGCCGTGCGTCTCGATGTAGACGGAGGTGGGCATGTTGAGCTCGGCGGCTCGCGAGCCGTTGCGCACCTCCCAGACCCCGAACAGCTCCGCCAGCAGACGGCGGTGGCGCTGGGCGAGGGGCGCGTCGACGTTGTAGAACGGGTGCGCCAGGGCGCAGGCGATCTCGTTCCGGTCAAGGTATGCGGCGCAGGCGACGACATCGCCGGAATGAGCCTGCAGCCACTCATGGTCCCCGGGAGTGATCCCGTAGCAGAGGACGTGAACCGCCTGGGGCTCGCCGACGAAGCGGGCGGTCAGCTCCTCGGAGACGAAGCAATCGGGACGGCTGGCCAGCTCGAGGCAGCCGTCGATCGTGTCGTGGTCGGTGATCGTGACGAAGTCCATCCCACGGCGCTTCGCCAGCTCGTAGACCTCCTCGGGCGGCGTCGCGCACTCCGGCAGCCCGAGCGATCGCTGGACTCCGAGCCGCGAGAGCTGCGAGGCGGTGGAATGGCAGTGCATGTCAACTCGGGAAGTCATCGGTGTCTCCCTTGTCTCGTATTCGCTTTCTCGCTCACCAGAATGCGCGAATAGCAGGGAGAACTTGTGAAACGGCGGATAACGAGATGTGAAGCTCGGGTGACCCGGGCGAGCTAGAGGAGGGAGCGTTCGAGCGCCGTCCAGGTGCCCCTGTCGTCCTCGGCCCGCCAGAGCTCCCGGAAACGGCCGAAGAGGAGCTCCCGCCGGGTCCGCAGCAGAACCTGCAGCGACTCGATCCCGTCGGCGCGGGGAAGCATCACGTCGCAGTCGTGGATGTCGCCGAGCACCGCCTGCAACTGCTTGGCCGCGCGGCGGGCGGCGATCGCGGCGGGGCCGAAGCAGGGCTCGACGATCTCCAGCACGTAGCGCAGCCGCTTCGCCGCGATCCGCAGGTCGTGCTGGGCCTGGGCCTCGCCCGGGTCGAGCGCCGGCCCGGCGAGGTCGCGCAGCTCCGCCAGGCGGGCACCCACAATCCGCGCCGCGTTGGCGCGCAGCGGCTCGCCGATGTCGAGCCCCTTGACCTTGCGCGGCTTCACCGCCGGACCTCCTCCACCAGCCGGTCGAGCCGGCGGCGGAGCTTGGCGAGCCGCTTCTTCGCCACGAAGGGCGCCAGCGCCTCGTTCGCCTGCCGCTGCTCGGCGCGAAGGCGCTCGACCAGCGCCGCGAGCGCATCGCGGTCCGTTACGCCGATCTCGTCCCCGCAGCGCCGGAGGAACTCGATCTCCACGTCGCTGTCGCGACGCTCGCCGAGCGCATCGGCCAGCGCCTTCACCTGCTTCAACGCCCGGTGGAAGCGCTTGCGCGGGAAGCACGGCTCGAACACCTCCATCGCCGCCCTCAGCCGCCGTGTCGCCACCCGCATGTCGTGGACCCGCTCGACATCGCCGGTGTCGAGCACGCCCTCCGAGTGAGCGAAGACCTCGGCGGCGCGGATCTTCACCACGTGCGCCGCGGCGAGCGCAAAGGGCCCCTCGCAATCGAGGCCGGGCACATCGCGCGAGCGAGCCACACCTTGAGGCTAGCCGAGCGAAGGGTGCTTGACCAGCGGGCTAAGCGGCGAGGCGGGCCGGCGATGAGCCGTTGGCGTTGCCGTTGAGCAAATCGAGGATGACGCCCTCGCGCAGGCCTCCCTTGCCTATCTGCAGGGGCTGCCCCAGCAGCTCGGAGACCTTCTCCAGCAGCAGCACGCCGGTGGCGAGGATGCGAACGCGCTCGGGGTCGAGCTCGAAGCGCCGCGCGACCTCCGTGGCGGGGTCGCCTGCGAGGACCCGGATTCCCCGCTCCAGCGTCTCGTACTCGAGCACCGCGCCGACCAGCCGCCGCAGCGAGGTGGCGCTGCCGCCGACGGCGACCGCCTGGGCCGGGTGCTCGATCTCAACCCCCTCGAAGATATCGTCGATGCGGTCCCGGACCTTGCGGACCTCGGCCGCGGAGGGCGGGTCGGAGGCGATCAGCTCGTCGGCGAGCACACCCGAGCCCACGCTCCACGAGCGAACCTCCCGCGCCCCGCCGGGCACCGTGCCGAGGATCACCTCGGTCGACCCTCCGCCGACATCGACAACCCCGATCGTCCCGCTGACCGGGTGCCCAAGCGTCTTGGTCGCGCCGATGAACGAGAGCCGCCCCTCCTCCTCGTCGCTGAGGACGTCGACGGGCACGCCGGAGGCCTCCCCGATCGCCCGCGCCGCCTCCCCGCCGTTCGGAGCCTCTCGCACGGCGGCGGTCGCCACCGAGCGGATCGTCTGCGCCCCAAGCTCCCGAGCAAGCCGCACCTGGGTCGCCACCACCTCGCAGACCTCCTCGACCTTCTCGGCCCGAATCGCCCCACCCCTGTCGAGCGCCTTGTTGATCCGCGTATAGGCCCGCTGCTCCATCACCTTTTGGAGTTGACCATCGACGGGTTCCGCCACGAGCACGCGCGTCGTATTCGACCCAATATCTATCGCGGCACAGAGCATCCGGGGATCTTCCTCATGTTCCCAAACCGGTCGGATCTGACATTCGGCTCCGTGGGTGCCCCGGGGAGGGGTGCCGAGAACGAACACCTCGCCCGCAGGCACCCCTCCCCGGGGCGCTCGCTAAGACTCGGGATGCGAGGCGTCCTCGAACTCGCGGAAGAGTCCCGTGACCACGAAGGCGACCTGCTCGCCGACATCGACGGCGTTGTCGCCGATCCGCTCGATCGCCCGCGCCGCCAGCAGCATGGTCATCGCCCACTCGCGCTTGTCGGCGTCGTCGCCGATCTCCAGCGCCAGCCGGAAGCATTCGCGGTTGAGGTTGTCGACGACGTCGTCCTGGCGGACCAGGTCCCTTGCCATCTCGACGTCGCGCGCTTCGAAGGCCCGCTTCGCCTGGCCGATCAGGGTGCGGGCCTGGCGACCCATGGTGAGGATCAGCCTCACCATCTCCTCGTCCGCCGGCGGCTCGTTGCCCGACAGCGGGATCATCTTGCAGATGTTCACGCACTGGTCCCCCATCCGCTCCACGTTCTTCATCACGTGCAGGAGCGCCGAGATCAGCCGCAGGTCGGTCGCCACCGGCGACTGGGTCGCGAGCAGCGTGATCAGGCTCTGGTGCACCTCCAGGTAGCGGCCGTCGATGCGGTCGTCGTCGGCCACGACCAGCTGGGCCAGCTCGACGTCCTGGTGCTCCACCGCCTCCAGGGTCCGCCCCAGCGCCGCGCTGACCATGTCGAGGCCGCCGAGCCCGCTCGACTCGAGCCGCTCCAGCTCCTCGTGGTAATGGGTCCGCGTTTCGGAGGGCATCAACCGAATTTCCCGGTCACGTACTGCTCGGTGCGCTCGTCGTCGGGCGTCGTGAACAGCTTCTCCGTCGGGCCGACCTCGATCAGCTCGCCGTTCAGCATGAAGACCGTCGTGTCGGCGACCCGCGCGGCCTGCTGCATGTTGTGGGTGACGATCACGATCGTCACCCGCTGCTTCAGCTCCCCGATCAGCTCCTCGATCCTCAGCGTCGCCACCGGGTCCAGCGCCGAGCAGGGCTCGTCCATCAGCAGCACCTCGGGGTCCACGGCGAGAGCCCGGGCGATGCAGAGGCGCTGCTGCTGACCGCCGGAGAGGCTGGCGCCCGGCTTGTTCAGCCGGTCTTTCACCTCGTCCCAGAGGCCCGCCCTCACCAACGCGTCATGTACCCGGCCCTCGACCTCCCCGCGGGGAGTCCCGATGAACCGCAGCCCCGAGGCGGTGTTGTCGAAGATCGACATCGTCGGGAACGGGTTGGGCTTCTGGAAGACCATCCCGACCGCTCGACGCACCGCTACGACATCGACCTCGGTGTCATAGAGGTCGATGTCGTCCAGCAGGACCTCGCCTTCGGCCCGCGCCCCCGGGATCTCCTCGTGCATGCGGTTGATGCAACGCACCATCGTCGACTTGCCGCAGCCGGAGGGGCCGATGATCGCCGTTACGTCGGCGGCGGAGAAGTAGAGCTGGACGTTCTTTACCGCATGGTGTTCTCCGTAGTAGGCGTTGAGCCCGCGCAGCTCGACCTGGCGTTTCGCCGTGGAGAGTCGAACCCCCGCGGACGCAAACTCGGCGGCGGCCACCGGCACCGCGCCCGCCGGTGCGTCGTCGCGGCTTGCCTCCTCGCGCCGTGCGCGCTCGGTCGCGTCGGTTGGCTGGGGGTTCATCTCAGGCGGCTCCTTGGACACGGCTTCTCCGTTGGATCAGTTTGGCAAGTAGGGCAAGGAGCAGGATCATCGCGACGAGCGTTATCGCCGCACCCCAGGCCCGCTGGACTAGTTCGTTGTTGGGCTGCTTGAGGTCTTGAAAGATCTGAGCGGGAAGCGAATTCATCGGCTGATTGAGGTTGAAGGTAGTCGCTTTGACGATAGTCGCGGTGAAGAGAAGCGGTGCGGTCTCCCCCGCAGCCCGGGCGACCGAGAGCAGAGCGCCGGTGACGATGCCCGAGGCGGCGCTCGGCAGCACGACCCGGAAGACGACCTTCCAGCGCGGCGCTCCGAGCGCCAGAGCGGCCTCGCGCAGCGAGCCCGGCACCAGCTTCAGCACGACCTCGGCGGAGCGGGTGACGATCGGCAACATCAGCAGGGCGAGGGCGGCGGAACCCTTCCAGCCGGCGAAGCTCGAGCCGCCGGTGTTGGCGAGGACGAGCGTTATGTAGATGAAGAGGCCGAAGACGATGGAGGGCACACCGGTCATCACATCGACGAAGAAGCGGACGATCTGGGCCAGTTTGCCGGTGCCGCCGAACTCGGTCAGGTAGAGGGCGACGCCAATGCCGAGCGGCACCGCGACCAGCGTCGCCAACCCGACGATCTCGATCGTGCCGAGGATCGCGCTCTTGACACCACCCTGAGCACCGAGAAAATCGCCGGTCGGATCGGTGGTGAAGAATTCGGTGCTGAGCGCGCCGAGCCCCTTGCTCAGGATGTAGAAGATGACGAGGACGAGGGGGACGATCGCCACGATGGTCGCCAGCCACAAGATCGAGCGCGCGGCTTTGTCCTTGCGACGACGGCTGGAACTGGTCGGCCGCAGCGGTCCCTGGGGGGAAATCGAGTTGGCCTCCATCCCTAGAGCCCTCCCTCAGCCACGATCGGGCGGCCGCTCTCGCGTTCGCTTCGCATCACGACCAGGCGCGCGATCGAGTTGACCAGCAAGGTGAGGACGAAGAGCACCAGGCCGGCGCCGATCAGAGCCGATTTGTGCAGCGGGTTGGAGGCCGCCTCGCCGAACTCGTTGGCGATCACGGCGGCGAGCGAGTAGCCCTGGTCGAAGATGCTGTGGCCGAGGACCGGGTTGTCGCCGATCACGATCGTCACCGCGATCGTCTCGCCGATCGCCCGGCCCAGACCGAGCATCGCGCCGCCGGTGATGCCGCGCCGGGCGTAGGGCAGCATCGAGGTGCGGATCATCTCCCAGCGCGTGGAGCCAAGGGCAAGTGCGGCCTCCTTCTGATCGGAGGGCACGGTCGAGAGAACCTCGCGGCTGATTGCGCTGACGATCGGCAGCAGCATGATCGCCAGGACGAGGCCGGCGATGAAGTAGTTGGGTCCGGCGACGTTGTCGGTCGCGACAAAGGGAATGAAGTGGAAGGTGTCGGCGAACCACTGCTCGATCGGTTTCAGCTTCGGGATCAGGAAGTAGAAGGCCCAGAGGCCGTAGACGACCGAGGGCACCGCGGCGAGCAGGTCGACCAGGATCGTCAATGAGCCGCGAATCCGCCGCGGGCAAAGCTCGGTGAGGAACAGTGCGACCGAGACCGCGATAGGTACTCCGATCAGCCAGCGCCAGCGCCGAGGTGATCAGCGTGCCGACCAGCAGCGGCAGGGCGCCGTAGATCGCGCCCGAGACATCCCAGTTGTTCGTGAAGACGAAGCCGAAGACACCGAATTCTTGGAATACGAGCTTCGATTCGAGCGCGAGCTTGACGAAGAAGTAGGCGAGGAGGACGAGGATCGCCGCAGAGATCGCCGTCAGCCCATATCGCAGGATGCGATCGGGCAGACGGGAGAGGGGCGAGCGGTTCAATGACCGCTTGCCCCCCAGCATCTGCTGCGTTCCCGCCTCCACGCTCTACGTTCTTCTCAGCATCCCCTGTTAGTTAGCTAGGACGCCTTGATCGGCTTGCCGTTGCACTTCAAGCCATCGACCTTGGCCTGAGACGCCTTCAGCAGTTCGGCCGGAAGCGGCGCGTAGTTGAGCTTTTCAGCCACTTTCTGCCCTTCACCGAGTCCGTAGTCGAGGAAGGTGACCACGTTCCCGGCGGTTTCTTCGCTCTTGCCCGCCTTGCAGAGATCTTCGTAGACGATCACGAAGGTTCCCGAGGCGATTGGGTACGCCTTGGGCGAGGTCGAGGCGTTGATCGCACTGAAGCGCAGATCCGGCGGGAACTTCACGCCTTCTCCCGCGGCGGAGGTCGACTCCAGCGTCGGGGTGACGAAATCGCCCGCTTTGTTCTGAACGGCAGCGGTCGTGAATTCGTTCTGCAGCGCGTAGGCGAGCTCGACGTAGCCGATCGCGCCTTCGGTCTGCTGGACCGATCCGGCCACCCCTTCGTTGCCGTTGGCGCCGGTGCCGGTTGGCCACTTGACGGTCTTGTCGGTGCCGACCTTGCTGTGCCATTCCTTGTTGGTTTCGTCGAGGAACTGGGTGAACAGCGCCGTCGTGCCCGATTCGTCGGAGCGATGGACGACCGTGATGCTGGTGCTCGGCAGCTTCACACCCGGGTTGAGCTTGGCGATGGCCGGGTCATCCCACTTGGTGATCTTGCCGAGGTAGATGTCGCCGATGGTTTCGCCGTCGAGCTTCAGGCCGGATTCGACTTCCGGCAGGTTGTAGGAGACGGTGACGGCGCCGAAGACGATCGGAACGTGAACCGTGCTGCCGTTTTTGTCAGCGACTTCGATTTCTTCGTCGGCCATCGCCGAGTCGGTGTCGCCGAAGTCAACGGTGTTGGCCTGGAACTGGGCGATGCCGCCGCCCGAGCCGATCGCGTTGTAGTTGACCGTGAGGCCGTCGTTCTTCTTCAGTTCGGCGCCCCACTGGCTGATGATCGGTTGCGCGAAGGTCGAGCCGGCTCCGCTGATGGTGCCGCCGCCTCCACCCCCGCTCGAGGACGAGCTGCCGCAGGCGGCAACCGCAAGTGTGAGCGCCAGCGCCGTTCCGACGCTGAGGAGTCTCTTGGTCACGCGAATCTCCTTACGTTGATGGCCATCTACAGCGCCACACTCTCAGCCGCTTTCCGGCAGCTTGTTACCCCGCTGTATCGCGTATGTAAAAAAGATGTAAACGCGACCGGAAAGTGCGGTCTCCATCAGCCATCGGGCGAAAACCGGTAGCCGATCCCGTTGTGGGTGTGGATCAACTGCAGCTCCGGCAGCGCCTCGCCGAGCTTGGAGCGCAGGCGGCTGACGTAGACGTCGACCGAGCGATCGGCGTGTCGCGGCTCCCGCCCCCACACCGCCGCGTAGAGCTCCTCCCGAGTCATGATCCGCTGGGGGTGGGAGGAGAGCGTGATCAGCAGCTGCAGCTCGCGCATCGTCAGGCTCAGCGGGCGCCCGTCGACCAGCGCGGCGTGCTCGTCCGGGCGGATCTCCAGCCGCTCTCCCAGCTTCTGCGGTGTGGCCACGTCCTCGCCCGCCATACCGGCCAGGTTCGCGCCAAACCCCCCGGGTGCGGGTTATCCGGCGGTGAAGGAACTGTGAACGGCTTGTGAAGCTGGCTCGGGAAGAGGGAGCGGCGCCTCTTCGACCGCTGCCGCTGCGACTGCGCCGGCCTCCGGCTCGGGATCGAAGCGATAGCCGACGCCGAAGTGGGTGTGGATGTAGAGCCAGCCCGGCGAGCGCTTCTCGAGCTTCTGGCGCAGCTTGCGGACGAAGACGTCGACCGAGCGGTCGCCGTGGGCCATCGCGTATCCCCACACCCGTTGGTAGATCGTCTCCCGCTCCAGCACCTGGCCCTTCGCCTCAGCCAGCAGCTGCAGCAACTCGAACTCGCGCCTGGTCAGGTCGATGCTGTCGCCGCTGACGAAGGCCTGGAACTGGTCGGCGCGAACCTCCAGCTCGCCGGCAACGAGAGGACCCGCCTCGGCCTCGGGGCGCCAGCGGCGCCGGCGGCGCGAAACGGCTTCGATCCGCGCCATCGCCTCCTCGGGATGGCAGGGCTTGGTGATCCAGTCGTCGACGCCGAGGCGCAGGCCGCGGACCCGCTGGGCGACGGTCGAGCGCCCGGTGCAGACGACCACGCCGAGGTCGGGAAGCATTCCGCAGACCCGCTCGAGGTAGGACCCGCTCTCCTCGCCGACGACGTCAGGGTCGACCAGGAGCGCGTTCAGCTTCATCGCCACCAGCTCCTCGGGCGGGATCGCCCCGGCCATGTTGCGCAACTCCCAGCCGGCGGCCTCGGCGCGCTTGGTCAGCACGGTGACGAAACCGCTGTCGCCGTCGATCACAGCGAGCCGGATCTGATGAGTGGAGGCGTTCAAATTGGAGGCGCCTGTACGGAGAGACAGCGCGTCTACCTTCGACACAGTGCGATTGTATGCACTGGCGAGGGCGGATCGGACCCCGAATTCCCTGCGTTCACAGGATTTTCACAGCGCGAAGACCCGTAATTGCGGGCTTCCCGCAGGAGGCGGGGGGAGATGAGCGGCCACGGCGTGCGCTAGATTGCCGGGCGTGAAGGCCCCCTCGCGCCGCGCGCAGATCGTCGCAGCCGCCTTCGCGGCATCGACCATGCTGCTGGTCGCCGTGCCCATCGCCCTTGCCGAGAACGGAGTCGGCCTCGCCGGCCCGACCACCGACAAGACGATCACCTTCTTCTGCTTCGGCGTGATCGCCTTCTTCGCCGTGCTGGTGATCGCGATGTCGTTGATCCAGGGCAAGCTGGAGAAGCGCAAGGAACGTCGCCGCTATGACCTCGAGCGCTACGGCTAGCTAAGCCGGAAGCCGCTGAGCAGGCGTTTCTCGGTCTCGCCCTCGATCTCCGCCACCACCTCGATCTGGCCCTCGAGCGGGGTTCCGCGGATCTTCGTCGCCAGCAGGTCGTCGACCTGGAAGATGCCGGCCGAGTTGTTGAGCTCGATCTCGATCCGCACCGGCCGCTCCTCCCCCGCCTCGATCTTGACCTCGTCCACCGCTGCGGCGGAGATCGAATGGATCCCCTCCTGGCCCGCTTCCAGCGGGATCCGGGTCCGGCCCTGCGCCATGTCGAGGGCATCCGCAACCCGGACCACGCCGGCCTCGACCGTGTAGGGCTCTCCGCGGCGACGGTGGCCGATGATCGCGTGCAGGATCTCCGCGGCGACGATGGTTCGCTCAGGCTCTTGGTAGGCATCGGACAACAGGCGGTCGAGTGCGCTGTTGGCGAGAAAGAGGCTGTAGGCCTCGTGGTCGGTCCGATGGATCGACATCCCGACGTCGTGCAGCAACGCCCCTCCCGCCACGACCACCTCGGCGTCCCGCGCCGTCATCCCGTGGTCGGCCACGACGGAGGGCTCGACCCCGGCCTTGACCAGCAGCCGCAGGAGCCGCAATCCGATGTTGAGGACGATCTGCACATGGACCCACGAGTGGTCCGACATCCCCAGCCGCTCGGCGTGGACCTGCGCCATGTACCACCAGGCCCGCACCTGCTCGTCTTCGTTGACCGCCTCGAGAAAGCTCGCCAGCTTGGGATTGCGGAGGGCGGGGGCCCGAACCTGCGCCTCGGCGATCGCCTCCTTCGGGGGTTTGCGGGTCGGCCCCTCTGGATCCGGAGTGGGAACGCGCTCGCCGCTCACAGCCCTTGACTCTAGCCGCAGACAGGCCAGGGGCTGGAGCCCGAGCGCGAGTAGAGCAGGGCCGCCCTGTAGTCCTGTTCGGCTTCGGGAGCCGCTGCCGGGTCGCCGTGGCCACCGACCGATTCCCAGGTTCCGTAATCGAACTGGTACTTGCCGCGGTAGGCGCCGCCGGCGGAGACCGCCGCTGGGTCGCCGCCCGACTCGCAGGCGGCGATCGAGTCCAGCGTCGCCAGGGAGACGCCGCCGGGGAGGGTCTCGAAGGCTTCGCGGCGTTGCTTGCGAAGCCGAGCTCGATGCGCGGCGCGGATCTTCCGCACCTCGATGCGGATCGTGCGATGGAAGCTCTCAACCGGACGCTGCAACGCGTCGACCTCGACCGGCTTGGCGGCGGCGACGCCGGTCCGTACAGCGCCCCCCTGTGAGCTTGCGGCGATTGCCGCGGACGGGAAGGCGATCGCAGCGACCAGGATGAGAATGGAATATGTGCGTTTTGTGAGCAAGCGCGAAACCCTGGAGGGATTGCGCTTGCCGGGAGGTGATGGGCATCACACTCCTCCCTCGGTAAGAGACGATCGTCACTAGCCCAGGCACGAATCGCCGCTGCGCAGTCGAGCCTGCGAACCGGATCTTGCGGGACGGGGGCGCTTTATTCGGCGTATACCCGAAGAAAGCGCCACACGATCAGTCGGTGAGCGCGCGCAACGCGTTGAGGATCACCGCGACGTCGATCCCCTCCTGCAGGAAGGCGCCGGCCACCGGCGGGATGAAACCGAGGGCGGCAAATCCCATCGCGATCCCGCTGAGGCCGATCCCGATGACGACGCTCTGGCGGGCGATGCCGAGCGCCCGCCGGCCTATCGCAACCGCGGTCGCGACACGGTCGATGCGGTCGACCGTGATCACCGCGTCGGCCGTCTCCGAGGACACGGTCGCCCCCGGCCCGCCCATCGCGATGCCGACGTCGGCGAGGGCGAGCGCCGGGGCATCGTTGACCCCGTCCCCGACCATCACGACCGGGGATAACGCGGGATCGGCGCGCATCTCGCGGACGACGGCGAGCTTGTCCTCCGGCGCCTGCTCGGCATAGACGCGGTCGAGACCGACTTCGGCGGCGATCCGCTCGGCCGCAGCCCGGCGGTCGCCGGTCACCATCGCCACCCGCTCGATGCCGGCGCCGCGCAATTCGCCGACCAGTCCGCGCGCGTCCTCGCGCAGGCGGTCCGCCATCACGACCGCCCCGGCCAGCCGTCCGTCGACGCCGACCATCACTCGCGCCCGCCCGTCCTCGGCGCCTCCGTTCGCCCCCCGGTCGCCAGCGTCGAGCTCGTAGCCACGCTTGCGCAGCCAGGCGCCGCTGCCGACCGTGACGCGGCGCCCCGCGACGACGCCCTCCATCCCCTGCCCGGGCTCCTCGATCGCGTCGGTGGGCCTGGAGAGGGAGAGGCCGCGCGCCTCGGCGGTGTGCACCAGCGCCTCGGCCAGGCCGTGGGCGGAGAGCTGGTCGACCGAGGCGGCCAGGCGCAGGACCTCCTCCTGCGGGATCTCACCGAGCGGGACCACCTCCTGCACGCTCGGCACGCCGAGCGTCAGGGTGCCGGTCTTGTCGAGCAGGACGCTGCGCGCCTCGCCCAACCGCTCGATCGCGGTGCCGCCCTTGACGATCACCCCCGCCCGCGCCGCGCGCGAGACGCCGGAGACGATCGCGACCGGCGCGGCGAGGATCAGCGGGCAGGGCGTGGCCACAACCAGCACCGCGACGGCCCGGACGGCGTCGCCGCTGAGCGCCCAGGCAAGCGCCGCGACGCCCAGCGTCAGCGGCAGGAAGAAGGCCGCGTAGCGGTCGGCGATGCGAATGAACGGCGCCCGCTGCGTCTCGGCCGCGCGGACGAGGCGGACCAGGTTCGCGTAGGCGCTCTCGGCCGCCGGCCGGCTCGCCCGCAGCTCGAAGGCGCTGCCGGCGTTGGCGGTCCCGCTCTGAACGGTCGACCCCTTCACGTGGGCGACCGGCAGCGGCTCGCCGGTCAGCATCGACTCGTCGACCGTCGCCATGGCGCTCTCCACCGCGCCGTCGACCGGGATCAGCTCGCCCGCGCGGACGAGGACGAGGTCGCCGGTCGCGAGACGGTCGACCGGAACCTCCTCCCACCCCTCGCCGACGCGACGGTGGGCGATCGTCGGCATCCGCGCCAGCAGCGCGGTCAGCTCGCGCCGGGCGCGGCGCTGGGCCGCCGCCTCCAGCGCGTTGCCGCCGGAGAGCATCAGCGCAATTACCGCACCGGCGAGGTATTCGCCGATCGCCAGCGCCCCCGCCATCGCGATCAGGGCGATCGCGTCGACGCCGACCCGCCCCTGGCCGAGCGTGCGGACGATCGACCAGGTCAGCGGGACCAGCATCGTGACCACGGTCGCCGCCCACACGGCGTCACCGGCGGTCGTGGCCCCGAGCAGGTGCAGGACGCCACCGGCGACGATCAGCGCCAGGGTGGCGGCGGCCAGAAGCAGCGACCGCGACTCGGCTGCGAGGCGCTTGCTCACGGGTCCGATGATCGCGGATGGCGGGAGGAGACCCCGTGCGGCACCATCAACCGCGATGATTCGGCCATATGGCCGAGCAACCGACATCGCGCCTGCTCCTCGCCTGCCCCGACCGCCCCGGCCTGATCGCCGCGGTCAGCGGCTTCCTCGCCGACGCCGGGCTCAACATCGTCGACGCCGACCAGCACTCCTCGGGCGAGGGACGGCTGTTCATGCGGATGGTCTTCGATTCCCCACCCGAAGGCGAGCGCGAGGCGCTGCGGCAACGCTTCGAGGACCAGGTCGGCGGTCCGCTCGAGATGGACTACCGATTCGCCGAGTCAAGCGATCCGAAGCGGATGGCGATCATGGTCTCGCACGAGGACCACTGCCTCTCGGACCTGCTCTGGCGCTGGCGCAGCGGCGAGCTCGGCAGCGACGTCGTCATGGTGATCTCCAACCACCCCGATCACGCCGATCGGGTCGCCTCGCTGGGGATTCCCTTCCATCACGTGCCGGTCGAGCGGGACGGCAAGGAGGAGGCGGAGGAGCGGGCGTTGGAGCTGCTCGGAGACGACGTCGACCTGCTCGTCCTCGCCCGCTACATGCAGGTCCTCTCCCCCGCCTTCCTCGACCGGCTCGGCGCCTCGGCGATCAACATCCACCACAGCTTCCTGCCCGCCTTCGTCGGCGCCGACCCCCACCGGCGGGCCCACGAGCGCGGGGTGAAGCTGATCGGCGCCACCGCCCACTACGTCACCGCAGAGCTCGACGCCGGCCCGATCATCGACCAGGACGTGACCCGGGTCAGCCACCGCGACGAGGTCGAGGACCTGATGCGGATCGGCCGCGACATCGAGCGCCTCGTCCTCGCCCGCGCGGTCAAGGCCCATCTCGACGACCGCGTCCTCCTCGACGGCGCGCGTACGGTCGTCTTCTGATGCCAATGCCCCCAGGCTCGAGCTGATCCGCGAGGTCATGCGCGCCGTCTTCGGCCTCCACGACGAGGCGCGACTGGCTCGCTTCGATCCCCTTCGGCGGCGGGGTGCGGCGCTGCATCGACGCCGCCTTCGCCGAATACGAGATCACTCTTGGACCGGCCGTTGCGGCCGACCCGGCAAGAGGCGAGGGCCGCAGCCTAGCCCGCGGCTGGCTCCACCCCGGCCGCCCGCTCGGCCTCCTCCCACTGTGTGTAGAGCTTTTCGATCGCGCGCTTCGCGGCCTCGTGCCGCTCGCTTGCTTGATCCGCCCGGCCCGGACTCGACCAGACGGCAGGGTCGGACAGCTCCTCCTCGAGCGCGCGCAGCTCTCCCTCGGCCTTCTCGATCTGCTCGGCGAGGCGGCCGGCTTTTCGAACGGCGCTCTTCGAAGCGGCGCCGGGACGTCGCCGCTTGCCGTCTTTGCTCGACCTCTTTGCGGTCGCCGCGGCGGCGGATGCGGCTTCTTCGTCTTCGTCGCGCTGGCGCTGGTAGGCCGCCCAACCGCTGGGGTGGCTGCGCAGCTCGCCGTCCTCGCAAACGAGAGTGCGAGTTCCGACCGCCTCGAGCAGGGCGCGGTCGTGGGAAACGAGGATCACGGCGCCCTCGAATGACGAGAGCGCGTCCTCGAGTGCCTCGCGGCTCTCGATGTCGAGGTGGTTGGTCGGCTCGTCGAGGATGAGGACGTTGGCCCCGGAGGCGACGAGGATCGCCAACGAGAGCCGGCGCTGCTCGCCGCCGGAGATGTCGCCCAGCGACTTCTCGGCATCGGAGCCGGAGAAGAGGAAGCCGCCGAGCAGCGCCCGTGCCTTTTGGCCGCTCAGGCCCGTCTCCCGCTGCGCCGCGTCGAGCACGGTGCCCTCCCCCACCGCGGTATCGGCGTGCTGGGAGAGGTAACCGACCTTGACGTTGTGGCCAGTGCGGACGATGCCAGCGGCCGGCTCGCGGTGACCCGCCAGGGTCTCGATCAGAGTCGTCTTGCCGGCTCCGTTGGGGCCAACGAGAACGACGTGCTCGCCCCGCTCGACCTCGAGGCTCGCAGCCGAGAGCAGGACGCGGCCGGGGACCTCGATCGTCGCATCGACCATCTTCAGCACGACCCTGCCCGGCCGCTCGGGCGCTGCGAAGGAGAAGCGCAGGTTGCGGGTGTCGCGGCGTTCGGCGTTCGGCCCGTCGCGCTTGGCCTTCTCGATCTGCTTGACCCGCGACTGCGCCTGCCTCGCCTTGGTCGCCTTGTAGCGGAAGCGCTCGACGAAGCGCTCCATCCGCTCGATCTCGGCCTGCTGGCGCTCGATCGCCTTGCCGAGGGCGATCTGGCGCGCCGCCTGCTCCTTGCGCCAGGCGTGCCAGGGCCCGGGGAAGAAGCGGGCGCGCTGCGCCTCCAGCTCCAGCACCGAGGTGCCGACCGCCTCGAGGAACCAGCGGTCGTGGGCGACCAGGACGACGGCGGCGTCGAGCTCGCAGAGGTAGCCCTCTAGCCACTCCAGCGAGGGGATGTCGAGGTGATTGGTGGGCTCGTCGAGCAGAAGCAGGTCGGGGGCGCTCGCCAGCGCCCTGGCCAGCGAAGCGCGGGTCAGCTCGCCGCCGGAGAAGGTCGAGAGCGGGCGCTCGAACTGCTCGGCGTCGAAGCCGAGCCCGCGAAGGACGGCGAGCACCTCGTCGCGCCAGCGGTAGCCGCCGGCGGCTTCGAGCCGGTGCTGCGCGGTGGCGTAGGCGCGCATCGTCTCCTGGTCGGGATTGCCCTGCGACATCTTCCCCTCCAGCCGCTCCAGCTCCGCCTCGGTCTCCTCCATGTCGGCGCGACCGGAGAAGACATAGTCGCCGAGGGAGATCGCGGCGTCGCGGGGCGGTCGCTGATCGTGCAGGGCGACCCGCGCCCCTTTCTGCAGGGCGATGCTGCCCGAGTCGGGCGGCCGCTCCCCCGCCAGCACCCGCAGCAGGGTCGACTTGCCGGCGCCGTTGCGGCCGGAAAGCGTCATCCGCTCGCGCGTCTCGAGCTTGAAGGAGACGTCGGCGAAGAGCAGCGCGCCGCCCGCGTAGACGTCGATGGTGGTGGCTGTGGCGATGGCCATAGGCGACCCTGACACTATGCGGCTCGCTCGTGACCGGCAGTGCGTAACCGCTACCGGCGTGGAACGCGCACCTTACGAGCAGGCGACGCCGGGTGCTGCCAGGATCCGGCGATGCTGAGCGACTTCACAGCGCTCCCGCCGAATCTCCCCATCCCCGAGGATGACGGAGCCGCCGACCACCTGCCGGACCTTGAGGTGCCCTCGCTGGCGCTGCCGTCGACGCTGGGCGGTTCGACCGACCCGGCAACGCTCGCCGCCACGCGAGTGGTCGCCTACGTCTACCCGCGGACCGGGACTCCCGGCCAAGCCTCGCCGGCGGGCTGGGACGACATCCCCGGCGCGCGCGGATGCACCCCACAGAGCTGCGCCTACCGCGACAGCCTCGCCGAGTTCGGCCGGCTCGGCGCCACCGTCGTTGGGATCAGCGCCCAGAGCCCCAGCGAACAGCGCGAGTTCGCCGAGCGGGAGCACATCACATTTGCGCTGCTCAGCGACACCGGCCTCCGCCTCGCGGCGGAGCTGCGGATGCCTACTTTCGAGGCGGAGGGCATGACGCTCTACAAGCGGCTGACCCTCGTCGCCGAGGCCGGGAGGATCGTCAAGGCCTTCTACCCCGTCTTCCCGCCCGACCGCAACGCCGCCGAGGTACTGACCTGGCTTGCCGCCCGCCCGGCCCCGGAGGGCCAGGCGAGCGATTGATGGAGGCGGCCGGACTTGAACCGGCGTCCCTGGTCGTAGTGCGATGGCGTCTACAGGCATAGCCGGCGCTTGATTCTCGTCTCCCGGGGTCCGCGCCGGCGGGCACTGCGGGAGCCAGAGCCCTCTTAGATGTCCCCTGGCGGACGGGGCGATCCACCTGGGTGAGCCCGCTTTTGAAGCCGGTGCCCCTCCCTGCGGGCGAGGGAGGACCGACTCTCATCGCTTAGCTACTAACTAAGCGGCGAGGGCGAACTCATGGTCCGCACGTATTGGTTTTTGCCGGGGTTTAACGAGGCCTCCGGCAACCTCGACCTGCAACCTTTCGCACGGACCGACCACGTCGAAGCCTGTCGCCCCCGTGCTATGTGCCTCTCGATTGTACGGTGTCGAGCGTAGTGGTCGCCATGAGCAGGCGAGGACGCCGTATGACGGCGGCTGGGGCCGTCAGACGGTCGAGCGTCTCTTCAGGTCTTCGAGCAACTCGGTCGGGAAGCCGGCCACCTGGTCGAGGTCGTCGACCGACTGGAAGCGCCCGAGGCGCTCGCGGTGCGCAAGCAGCCGCGTCGCCTGGGTCACCGACAGGTTCTGCGCCCGCAGCTGTTCGAAGGTGACCGAATTGAGGTCGATCGCGCCTCCGGGCTGGGTCGTTGCGGCCGGGGGCGGCTCGGGCGGAGCCACCGGGGGCTGGGGCGGCGGCGCCGGGGGTGGCGGTGGCGGTGGCGGTGGAGGAGGCTCCAACGGGGGCGGCGGCTCCGGAGGCGGTGGCGGCTGCAGGGGCTCGGGGGGCTGAGGCGCTGGGGGCTGAGGCAGGGAGAGCCCCTCGCCTGCGCCAGCCTGCACGGAGCGAACCACCGCCTGCTCCGCTTCGGCCGCACGGCGCTCGGCCTCGCGGGCTCGCTCTTCGGCCTGGGCGACGCTTTCCTCCATCTCCCGCAGGCGCTGCCTGCGCTCCTCCGCCTCCGAATTGAGCTCCACGAGGCGCTGCGCCTCGGCGCTGCGACGCTGCGCTGCTT
The DNA here is from genome assembly GCA_963749605.1 of uncultured Solirubrobacterales bacterium. GTDB lineage: Bacteria > Actinomycetota > Thermoleophilia > Solirubrobacterales > 70-9 > CAVVNN01. Next base: position 644,975 of record CAVVNN010000002.1, read on the forward strand.
GGGTCCGCTCCTCGATCTGGCGCAGGCGCTCCTGCGCTTCCTCCAACGAGCGCTCCTGGACCTGCCGCTGCTGCGCGAGGCTCTGTTCGGCAGTCTGCAGATCCGCAACCGGAGCGGGCGGCGCCATGCCCATGCTCTGCGTCGTCTGGCCGGCCTGGGCGGCGGCCTCGCGCGTTTCGGCCTCGCGCTGGATGCGCTCGGCCTCCTCGATGCGACGGTCCGCCTCGGCACGGATCCGCTCCTCCTCGCGCTGGATCTCCCCCACCTTTGCGCGAACCCTCTCTTCTGCGGCGGCGGGGTCGTAGGCGCTCGGCGCCGGCGAAACGACACCGGCCACCGGAGGCGGCCCGGGGGCGGGCGGCTCGACGGAGGGAACCGCGGGCATGGGAGCGACGGGCGGCGCTGCCGGCGCCTGTGGCGCGGGCGCCGCGGCCGGCTGCCCCCCGCCGGCCTGAGCTCCACGCTGCAGCAGCTCGCGCTCATGCGCGGCACGCGCGGCGGCGAGCTGCTGCTCCGCCTTCGCCGCTTCCTTCTGCTGCCGCCGCCCGCCGCCGCGACCCTTGCCGCGCTTCGCCGCCCTCTCTTCCTTGCGGCGCTTCGCCTCCGCTTGGCGGCCTTTGCGGTGCTCCAGCCGCGCCGCGCGCTGCTGCTCGCGGTCCTTCTGGCGTTTCTCCTTTGCGCTTTCGGGCTGAGCCGGCGTGGGCGGCGGCGCCGATGCGGGTGCGACGCCCAGGGGAGGCTGGGAACCCGCCGGGTGCGATGTGGCGGGAAGCTCTGCAGTCTGGGCCGCGGCCGGCTCGGCGACGGGGGGAGCCGACGGAGCCGCAGCTTGCTTTTCCTGCGCCTTCTCTTTGCTGCGACGCTGCGTGACGCGGACGACGAGCAGCAACAGCAGGATCGCGACCAAGAGCCCGACGACGAAGTACTCGGTGTGGTCGCTCACATAATTCCCGGCCTTGTTCGGAAAGGATTCGGCCTGGGCCTGGGCGGGAACGACTAGGCCAAGCGTTGCAAGCCCGGTGACCGACGAGAACAGGAGCAAACGGTTGTGCATGGCCCTGCATCCTTTCATGTGCGGCGCGTCATGCAAGCCCCTCGGCGACCTCTGCCTCAGCCGATGTTCGACTCTGCCCATCGCGTTCACCGCATCCGGCCCTTGAAGTCGCGCTCGACTTCGCGGCGCACGTCGCGGTCGGCGATCTCCCGCCGCCGGTCGCGCCCCTCCTTGCCGCGAGCCAGGGCCAGCTCGACCTTTGCCCGCGACCCCTTGAAGTAGATCCTGGTGGGAATCAGGGTCAGCCCCTTCTGAGCCGTCTTGCCGACAAGGCGCTCGATCTCGGCCCGGTGCAGGAGCAGCTTGCGCGGACGCTCGGGCTCGTGGTTCTCGGTGCTCGCCGGCTCATACGGCGGAATGTGGAGGTTGCGCAGCCAGACCTCGCCGTCGTCGACGACCGCGTAGGCGTCGGTCATCTGCGCCTTGCCCCCGCGCAGCGACTTGACCTCGGAGCCACGCAGCACGATCCCCGCCTCCAGCTTCTCGACCAGCTCGAATTTGTGGCGGGCGCGACGGTTGGTCGCGACGTCGCCCGAGGCCGGCTCGCGCTTCTTCTTCTGCTTCTTAGCCATCGCCCGGCTCCAGGTCGACACGACCCCGCGGGGCTTCCACCCGCGAGACCTTGACCGAGACCGGATCTCCAAGCCGAATCCGGCTCCCCGAGCTGCGGCCGATCAGCGCGGTCTCGGTCTGATCCAGCTTGAAGTACTCACCGCGCATGGCGCGGGCGGGGAGGAAGCCCTCGTAGACGTCGCCGAGCTCGCCGCCGAAGGAGACGAAGGCGCCACTGCGGATCACCCCCGATACCTCCCCCTCGAACTCCGCCTCCCAGCCGCGCTCGAACAGCTCGCGATCGAGCAGGTAGGCGGCGCAGACATCGTCGGCGTCGCGCTCGATCCGCGCCGAATCGCGCTCGCGCTCCGAGCAGTGGGCGGCCGCCATCCGCGCCTCTGCAGTGCTCGGCGCCTCCTCCCCCTCCCCCAGCGCCGCCAGCAGCGCCCGGTGGACGACAAGGTCCGGGTAGCGGCGGATCGGCGAGGTGAAGTGGGAGTAGGCGGGGCTGCCGAGCCCGGCGTGGCCGGTGTTCCGCTCGCTGTATTGGGCCTGTTTGAGGGAGCGCAGCACGAGCGATGTATACGCCTCGCGACCATGCCCGCGCCGCCTCGCCTCGCGCAGCGCCAGCCGGCTGCACTCCGCCGCGACCTCTCCCGCCTGGCGCGGGGAGAGGGACTCGCGCAGCGGCGGCGTCGGCACCCCCAGCGCGTGCAGCTGGGCGAGAAGGCGCTCGATCCGAGGCGGGTCGGGCTGGGCGTGGACGCGATAGATCGCCGGCACGCGCTTTCGCTCCAGGAGCTGCGCCACCTGTTCGTTGGTGAGGATCATCAGGCGCTCGATCAAGCGGTGCGACTCGGTCTGCCGCACACCGCGGGCGCCGCAGACGTTGCCGGCCGAGTCGAAGCGGAACTCCGGCTCGAAGGACTCGACGTCGAGACTGGTCGTGCCGCGCCGCTCGCTCAGCGCCGCGGCCACCTCACGCGCTGCGCCGAGCGGCTCGGCGACGTGCTCGGGCGCCGTCGCGCGGCCGGCGAAGATGGCGTCGAGCCGGTCGTAATCGAGGCGCTCGTCGGAGCGGACGCGGCTGCGGTAGAAACGGGCCGAGCGCGGCGCGGCGTCCGGTCCCAGCTCGATCTCGGCGGTGACCGCGAGCCGCTCGACCCCGGGAGCGAGGCTGCACGCGTCGCTGCTCAGGGCGTGGGGCAGCATCGGCTCCACCGCGCCCGGGACATAGGTGCTGTTCGCCCGCTGCCGCGCCTCGCGGTCGAGCGGGGTGCCGGGGCGCACGTGGGCGGCGACGTCGGCGATGTGCACCCAGAGGCGAGCGCCGTCCCCCTCGCGCTGCGCCGAGACCGCGTCGTCGAAGTCGCGGGCGGTGGCAGGGTCGACGGTGAAGGTGAGCAGATCGGTGAGATCGCGGCGTGCTCCCGCGTGAGCGCCGGCGACGGCGGCCGCCTCTCCCGCTTCGACCTCGAGCGCCGCGCGGAACCCGCGGTGGCCGAGCCGTTCTCGCAGCAGCGCCTCGACCGCATCTCGCGCCCGCTTCGGCTTGCCGCCCCCCCGCCGGCTCAACCTTCGACCCGGCCGGGAAGCCGGGCCACCAGCACTCCCAGGGCTCGCTGCATCGCCTCGTCGGCCCTGGTCCTGAGGTCGTCTCGCGCCCGCACGTCTGGATGGATTCCCTTGCCCGCCAGGTTGGTCCCGTTGGGAGTGAAGTACTCGCCGATCGTCAGCTTCAGCGCGCCGCCGTTGGAGAGTCCGACCTCCTGCTGGAAGACGCCCTTGCCGTAGGAGCGGGTGCCGACCACGGTGGCGCCGGCGTCATCGGCCAGCGCCGCGGTGAGGATCTCCGCCGCCGAGGCGGTGTTGCGATCGATGAGGACGACCAGCGGCCGCTTGGGAAGGTTGCCGCCGACGGTCTTGTAGACCGAGTGGCCCTGGGTCCGCGAGTCGGTGCTGACGACGACTTCGTCCTTGGGCAGGAAGATGCTCGCGGTCAGGACCGCCTCCTCGAGCAGGCCGCCGCCGTTGCCGCGCAGGTCGAGCACGATCCCTTCGGCGCCCTGCCGCTCCACCTTCTCCACGGCGCGGCGCAGCTGACCGTGGGCGCCGTCGCTGAAGGCCGCGAGACGGATGTAGCCGAGCTTGCGCCCGTTCACGGTCCTGACCTCGCTCGTCGTGGTCGGCAGCCTCACCTGGGCGCGGGTCAGCCGCAGGTCGCGGACCCTGCCACTGTGCGGGTCGAGCACGCCGACGACGACGTCGGTGCCTTCCGGGCCCTTGATCTTGGCCGTCGACACTTCGCTGCTCTGCCCGGCGATCGAGCGGCCGTCGACCGAGACGATCACGTCACCGACCTCGATCCCGGCACGCTGCGCCGGGGAGCCGTGGAAGACGCGGCCGACCCGCAGGCCCCGCTTCACTCCGGTCACCACCAGGCCGATGCCGGAGAAGCGGCCCTCGATCTCGTCGTTGAAGCTCTTCAGGCTCTGAGGCGAGAAGTAGTCGGAGAAGCGGTCGCCGAACCGTTTCCGCAGCTCCCGCACCATCCCCTGGAGCGAGGCGTTGCCAAGCTCGGTCTGCCCGACCGGCCGGTAGTAGTTGTCCTGGATCAATTCGGTCGCTTCGGCGGTGAGGCCACCAGAGGAATCGACGAACCGGTTGCGCAGGAAGGGGGGCATCCTGGCCGGGTGCCCGCCGATCCAGATGCCAGCGCAGAGCATGAAGAGCAGGGCGGCTGTCACGGCCGCGGTCCGGGCGGCGTTCATGCCGGCCTCAGACCTTGAGGAAGCGCCGCAGCGTAACGCCGGAGCCGATCGCCGAGACCAGCACCGCGGAGGCGAAGAGGATCGCGACCAGCAGCGGGAAGGACAGCGTCGAGTCGTTCTGCGCCGCCAAGAACGAGAAGGTGCTGCTGAGGGGGTCGACGATCGTGATCTTGCCCAGCCACAGGATCAGTATGGCCACCAGCCCGCCCGCGAAGCCGACGACGACGCCCTCGATCATGAACGGCCAGCGGATGAACCAGCGGGTGGCGCCGACCAGCCGCATCACCTCGACCTCGCGGCGGCGGGTGTAGATCGAGAGCCGGATCGTGTTGCCGACCAGCAGCAGCGAGGCGGCGATCAAAAGCGCGGTGATCACGCTGAGGACGATCTTCAGCGCGCCGGTCACCTGCTCGATCTTTTTCACCCCCTGCTGGGGTTCGAAGGTGGAGCCTTCGGTCGGGATGATCGAGGAGATCGGCTTCGGCTTGCCGTTCGGGCCCGGCGGGGTGACCGCGGCGCGCACCGCGTCCAGGTTGCTCGCGTCGTCGGCCTTGACCGAGAAGTTGGCCGGCAGCGGGTTATGGTGGTTGAGCTGGGTGATGGATTCTTCGACTTTCTTCTTCCCGTAGGAATCCTTGAATTCGGCCAGCGCCTCCGGCTTGGTGATGAAGCGCACGGCGGCGACGTGGGGGATTGCTTCCAGCCTGCGCTGGAGGTCGCTTATTTCCGCGTTGGTCGCGTCGTCGAAGACCGGGACCCGGAATTCGAGGCTTTCGCGGATCTGGTCGCTCTTCGCCTGGGTGGTCTGGAAGACCGGGATCAGGACGCCGAGCAGGACCACGGTGACGACCGTGGTGACGATCGCCGCCAGGCTCGGGGCGCCGTTGCGGCGCAGGGCCCGGAAGGCCTCGCGCGTGAAGAAGACGAGCCGGCTCATCAGAACAGGGACTCGCTGCCGTGTCCGTTGGTCTGGCCCTCGGGGCCGACGCCCATCTCGGCCCGCATCCGCAGGCCGAACTCGGTCGTCGACTCCTCGGTGTAGCCGCCGCTGACCTCGTCGCGGACGACGCGACCCTCGTAGAGCTCGATCACGCGGCGGCGCATGTTGTCGACCATCTCGCGGTCGTGGGTGACGACGAGGACGGTCGTGCCGGTCTTGTTGATCCGGTAGAGAAGCTGCATCACGCCTATCGACGTCACCGGGTCGAGGTTGCCGCTCGGCTCGTCGGCGAGCAGCAGCGGCGGGTGATTGACGAAGGCGCGGGCGATCGAGACGCGCTGCTGCTCGCCGCCGGAGAGCTGGTCGGGGTAGCTGTGCAGCTTGGTCGAGAGGCCGACCAGGCGCAGGGTCTCGGGCACCTGCTCGCGAATCTCGGCGCGGCTTGCGCCGATCACCTGCAGCGCGTAGGCGACGTTGTCGTAGACGGTGCGGTCGGGCAGCAGCTTGAAATCCTGGAAGACGGTGCCGACGTTGCGCCGCAGCAGCGGGATCTTCTTCTCCGGCAGGGCGCCGATGTCGCGACCGGCGATCCGCACACTGCCCTCGGTCGCGTCCAGCTCCCGGATCAGCATCTTGATCAGGGTCGACTTGCCGCAACCCGTCGGGCCGACGAGGAAGACGAACTCGCCGCGGTTGATGGCGAGGGAGACGCGGTCCAGAGCCATGTGGCCACCGGGATAGACCTTGGTCGTATCGCGCAGCTCGATGATCGGGGCGCCGCCGCGGCTGGCTCGCCGCGGATCGTCGTCGCGCTTCTGTCTCTTCTTAGCTCTGGCCATGCCCGGGTCTGGGGTCTGTTCTGCGGTTACAGGGTGACTCCTGCGCACCGCCGAGCGCGCAAGACCCCGCCCAACAAAAGGTTGGCGAAACCTTAGCTGATTGTTAGTGAACGTTCGTAATCGGCTCGCTGAGACTAAGAGCTTTCTCAGGCGGACTTCGCCTCCGGTTAGGGAACCGACCCGAAGATGCCGTCGATGGACGACCTCCACCGCCTCGAAGCCAAGGGCCTTGCCCGCGCCAAGCTCCGCTCCAAACGGCGCCGCGTTTCCGCGATCCGTAGCCGCACCATTCGCGCAGCGCTGGCCCTGTTCGCGGTCGCCTGGGCGATCGTCTTCGGCCAGCTCGCGACCGGCAACGATCCGGCGCTCAGCCGTACCCACAGCACCCGCAAGCTGTTCGCCTCGACGCACCCGGGCAAGCAAGCTGACTCGTCCACCCAGCCGGCACCGGAATCCGAAGAAGAAAGCGCCGCGGCTGAAGTGGAATTCGCGCCGGAACCCGAAGTGGAAGTGGAACCCGAAGTGGAAGTGGAACCCGAAGTGGAAGTGGAACCCGCGCCCGAACCGGCGCCGGTCATCACCTCGGCCTCGTGACCGCGGCAGGCGCGGCCTCGGTCGGGCCGCACATCTTCTGGATCACCAGCCGCGCCGCCGGGATAGCGGCGCTGGTCCTCTCCTGCGCCGCCGTCGGCGCCGGGCTCTTGATAAGCGGGCGCAGCAGCCCCCGCAAGGGCCTCGGCGGCGACGCCAAGGCGCTGCACGAGGCGCTCTCCCTCGCCACCCTCGTTGCGATCGCGGTCCACGGGGCGGCCCTGCTCGGCGACCACTTCCTCCACCCGACCGTCCTCGACATCTCGATCCCGTTCACCGGCGGGTACCGCCCCTTCTGGACCGGCCTCGGCATCGCCGCCGGCTGGGCCCTGGCGGCGCTCGGCCTCTCCTATTACGCACGTAGCCGGATCGGACAGTCGCGCTGGCGGTCCCTGCACCGCTTCACCGCCCTTTTCTGGGTGCTGGGTATCGTCCACTCGCTCGGCTCCGGCACCGACGCCGGCCAGTCGTGGTTCCTGCTCGCGCTGGCGGTGTCGGCCGCCCCGGCCCTCGTCCTGCTGATGGGCAGGATCGCCAGGACCGGCTCAGGCCGCACAGCGACACGGCCGGCAGTCGACAGGTCATAGCCCACAGGGGCATTGGCGCCTTGTTCGGCATATAGCCGACAAAGGCGCCAACCACAGGCCAACCTCTAGGGAAAGACCGTCTCGCCGGTCTCGTCGTCGACGACCGAGATCGCCACTGCGGGGCAGGACTCGGCCGCCTCGAGGATCGTCTCGAAGGGACCGCTGCCGATCACCACCGCGACGTCGTCGAGGCGGAAGATCTGCGGCGCGATCTCGGCACAGTCGCCGTGGGCGCTGCACTCGTCGGGGTCCACCACGGGGATGTAGGTCATACGGCTTCCTTTCGTTTCTCCTGCACGGGCCGGTGCCCGCTCTCGATCTGCTTCTTCAGGGCCGGAATCGCGCGCGGGCGACCGACCGCAAGGCCGGCGACCGGGACGCCATCGCGGGTGAAGACCGCCTCGAACTCGCGATCGTCGAGATCGCCGTCGAAGGCGACGTCGTCGGCGTGGTGGGCGTGGCCCACGTACTGGATGCGCAACCCGTACTGGTCGCTCCAGAAGCTGGGCAAAGGCGGAATGCCGGGGTGCTCGCCGAGCATCGCCTTCGCCACCGCGGCGCCCTGCCAGGCAGCTGCGTCCCAGTGCTCGGTGCGAGCGTGGACGCCGAAGCGGGGGTCGAACGGGACCGAGGCGTCGCCGGCGGCGAAGACGTCGGGCAGCCGGGTGCGGCCGGCGGTGTCGGTGCGGACGCCGTCGGGATCGAGCCCGCTGCCCTCCAGCCACGCCGTGGCCGGAACCGTCCCGACCCCGACCACCACGACGTCGCAGGCGACAGCCTCGCCACCGGCGAGGACCAGCTCCTCGACGCGGCCGTTGCCGCGGGCGCCCTCGAGCATCGTCGCGGTCATCACCCGTACGCCCTCGTCGAGGTGGAGACCGGCGAACCAGCCTCCCAGCCGCTCGCCGAGGATCGGCGCCAGCGGCGTCTCCAGCGCCTCGATCATCGTCACCTCGACCCCGAGCCCTCGAGCGGTCGCGGCGACCTCCTGGCCGATGAAGCCGGCGCCGACGATCGCGAGGCGAGCGCCGGGGACGAGCTCCGCCCGCAGGCGGCGAGCGTCGGCGAGGGTGCGCAGCGCGTGAACGTTCCCGTAGTCGGCGAGGAAGGGCAGCCTCCGCGGCGCGCTTCCGGTCGCGATCAGCAGCCTGTCGTAGCGCAGCGCCGGGCCTGAGTCGAGATGGACCGTTCGCGCCTCGGGGTCGAGAGCGTCGGCGCGGCAGCCGAGCAGCAGCTCGACCTGCTTCTCCTCGTACCACCAGGCGGGCCGGTAGGCGACCGACTCCTCCCCGGTCGTGCCCGCCAGCACCTCCTTGGACAGCGGCGGGCGATCGTAGGGCGGGTCGGGCTCGGCGCAGACCATCCGCACCGGCCCCTCGTAGCCGCGTCGACGCAGTGTCTCCGCGGCTCGCTGGGCCGCGAGGCCGCCACCGACGATCACTACTCCTGCGTCATCCATGTCATACCTCCTCTAGAACCGGGGATCGGGGGATCGGGGCGCCGCGCACATGTGCGGGCGGCAGGCTCGGACGGTGGTCGCGTGCGCCCTCGTGCTCGCGACCGGCAACTCGGCGCTTGGCGCCGCCGGAAAGCACTCGGTAGACGAAGAGCCCACCGACCAGGGGCGTCGTCATCACCACCCACCAGCGGAACCACGGGGTCGAGGCGTCGGTGCCGGCGCCGAAGGCGTGGACGAGGCCGAGCAGGTAGACCAGAACGGTCGCCCGGTGGGCCTTGCGCCAGAGCTTGGCGCCGATCCGTTTGCGGAAGTAGAAGCTGAGGCCGAGCAGCGCGGCCAGATAGCCGCCGACGATGCCGAGGCCGGTGAAGAGCGGTTTGAAGGACATCGTGAAGGGGACCGCGATCCCAGCCACGCCCGGGTTCAGCCAGGGGTCGCCGAGCAGGGTGATGCCGTGGACGGCGATCGCGACGATCCCAGCCACGGCGGTGTGCTCATGGATGGCGAGCAGCTTGCGCGAGAGGCCCGGCCGGCGCATCACCTTGCCGGCCATCGCCAGACCGAGCCCGACCGAGATCGTCACCAGCACCAGCGCGACGAGTCCGGAGGCGCGGCCCGCGATCCACCAGCCGTGGGTCTGAAGGGCGGTCGAGGCCGAGGCGCTCATGCCGCGCTCCCGGTCGCCGGGGTTTGCGGAATGCGGATTCGCGGCTTGGCGCTGAGCGGGCCAACCGGCTCGACGCGGCCGTCGTCGTGGACGATCAGCCCACCGCGCTCGGCCAGCACCTCGCGGGCCCTCTCGGGGCCGGAGAGAAGGGCGGCCTTGGAGAAGGTCTCCGCCTCCAGAGCCGTGTCGCCGAGCGCGGTGACGCCGACCAGGCCTGTCCAGGCCGGCTCGCCCGTCGACGGGTCGAGCAGGTGGTGGGCGTAGCGCCCGTCGGGGCCGCGCCAGATCCGCACGTTGAGACCGGAGGTGGCGACGCCGCCGGAGCCGAGCCGCAGCACATAGGCGCGCTCTCCCGTCAGCGGGTGCTCGACGAAGACCTCATAGGGAGCGACGAGCGCATCGGCGCCGCCGATGCGGATATCGCCACCGCAGTCGACGATGAAGCGGGAGTAGCCGCGCAGGCGCGCAGCTACGAGGTCGGCGGCGAGGCCCTTGCCGGCGCCGCCGGTGTCGAAGAGGACGCCGGGCGGGCGAGAGATCTCGCCCGCCGCGTCGTCGACCTCGAAGCTCTGCCAGCGGGCCTCCGGGTTGGGGCCGGCGGGGCGGCGGGGCGGCGCCTCGGCCAACCCAGCGCCCAGCGGGGCGCCGAGCACGCCGGCGCGCGAGGCGACGTAGCCCGCCGACTCGATCTCACGCACCAGGGTCGGGTCGACGAGTCCGTCGCTGCGCTCCGCCGCCGCCAGCCCCGCCTTCACCGCCGTGCGCAGCAGCTCCGAGGCCGGCACGCGCTCGCGCCCGTCGGCGTTCAGCGCGCACAGCTCGCTGTCCGGTTTGAAGCGCGACAGCGCCGCGTCGAAGTCGACGATGAACCGCCGCGCCTGCTCGGCCGCCTCGGCGGCCGGGGGCATCTCGGGCCCCGGCTCGCCGATCAGGAGGCGGACGTGGCTGCCCATCGCGTCGAATGTGACGTCGTGTTCGCTCATGATCAGGATGCGCTGGTGACCGGGGCAGCCCCGGAAGAAGAGTAGGAGCTGGTGACGGGGCCGCTGGTCACGGTGGAGGCTCCGGGGGTGGGGACCACCGTGGTCACGACGCGGCGCTTGACCACCTTGCGCACCAGCACCGGGCGCGCCGCGGAGGCGCTGCTCAGCGACGGGTCCTTGCCCGTGCTGAGCTGGTAGGTGAGGAGGGCGAACAGCGCCGCGAAGAGGGCGACCGAGCCCCAGAGGACCGCGGCCGGGCCCGGCCGGCGGCTGCGGGGCGCAGGGCCGCCCCGCGAAGCCGGCCGAGCCGGGGTGTCGGGAGAGAGCTCAGTCACCGTGCTCGCCGCCATCGTCCTCGCCGCCGCCGCCGCCGGCGCCGCTGGTGTGGGTTACCACCGGGGCGCCGCTGCCACCGCCCGAGCCAGCGCTGCCGCTCGTGTGGGTGACGACCGGGGCGCTGTTGCCACCGCCCGAGCCGGCGTGGGAACCGCTCGTGTGGGTGACGACCGGAGTGCTGTGGCCGCCTCCACCCGAGCCGGCGTGATGGGAGCCGCTCGTGTGGGTGACGACCGGCGCCGAGGTCGAGCTCGAGTGCGTCGAGGAGGAGCCGCTGGTCGAGGTCGTTACGGGCGAAGCGTAGGAGGACGAGGAAGGCGTGGAGCCGGTCGAGGAGGCGCCGGTGGTGGCGCTGCTCGATCCCGACGCGGCGTAGCCGGAGGCTCCACCCATCGCGCCGGCTCCCGCCCCCACCGGATGCTTCGGCTTGAGGTGTTTGGTGACGTGGATCGTGCGTCGGATCACCTTGGTGCGGACGAGTGGCTTGTCGGCCAGCGTCCCCGCCGCCTTCTGCTGGCCGGCGCTGAGCGCCAGCCCAGCAAGGCCTCCCAAGCCGACGACCGTTACCCCGGTGGCGATGCGCGTCTTCAAGTTGTTCTTCACGCTGAATGACCTCCTGGCTGAAGTTGCCGGGCGATTGTGCGGGGGCTGTCTGCAAGCACAGACAACGCGGAGGTAAAGACACGGCAAAACATCGACCCCGCCGTCGGAGCGCGGAATAGCGGCGTTACAGTTGCCGAATGGCCACCCGGGCGGCACCGAGCGGGAGGATCCTCGTCGTCGAGGACGAGGAGTCGATCTCCCAGCCCTTCGCGGAGGCTCTGCGCCGGGCGGGGTTCGAGGCCCTGGTCACGAGGACCGCGGCTGGCGCCCTGGAGCTGGCCGAGGAAACCGAACCGGACCTGGTGATGCTCGACCTGGCGCTCCCCGACGGCGACGGCCGCGACGTCTGCCGCGAGCTGCGCCGCCGCTCCGACGTGCCGATCGTGATGCTGACCGCGCGCGGAACCGAGATGGACAAGATCGTCGGCCTCGAGCTGGGCGCCGACGACTACGTGGTCAAGCCCTTCAGCGCCCGCGAGGTGATCTCGCGGATCCGCGCGGTGCTGCGCCGCAGCGCCCGCGGCGACGGCGACGGCGCCGAGCCCGGGAAGCCGCTGCGAGTCGCCGAGCTCGAGCTCGACCCGGCGGCGCGGATCGCCCGCCTGCGCGGCGAGGAGCTCGACCTCTCGCGCAAGGAGTTCGACCTGCTCGCCGAGCTGATGCGCCACGCCGGGCGCGTGGTCAAGCGCGAGGACCTGATGTCGAAGGTCTGGGACGTCAACTGGTTCGGCTCGACGAAGACACTCGACGTCCACATCGGATGGCTGCGCCGCAAGCTCGACGACGACCCGAACGACCCCACCTACATCGAGACGGTGCGCGGCGTCGGGTTCCGCTTCGCCGCGCCGGAGGTCGAGCAGCCGTAAGCCTCCGAGCGACCCTCCTGCTGGCGCTGGCCTACGTCCTGCTGTTGGCGCTGATCGCCCTCGGCGTGCCGCTGGCGCTGAGCCTGCGCGACCGCATCGACTCTGAGGTGCGAAGCCAGGCGCGCAGTCAAGCCGACGTCGTCGCCGCGACCGCCTCTGAGCTGCTGAAACCGTCACAGCGCCCCAGACTGAACAAGCTCGTCCGCATCTCCGCCGACAGCGTCCGCGGGCGGGTGATCGTCGTCGACGGCCGCGGTCGCCTGATCGCCGACTCCGCCGGCGCCCCGGTCGGCCGCAGCTACGCAGACCGGCCCGAGGTGCGGAAAGCGCTGCGCGGACGCAGCGAGCAGATCACCCGCAACAGCGCAACGCTCGGCGAGGAACTCCTGGCCACCACGGTCCCCGTGCGCGAGCACGGCCTCCCCCACGGCGCCGTGCGGATCACCCAGAGCGTCGCCGCCGTGCACCGCGCCGTGAAGACCTCGATCCTCTACCTGATCGGCCTGGCCGCGGTGGTGCTCCTGCTCGGCATGGTCGCCGGAGCGCTGATCGCTCAGCAGATCGCGCGGCCGATCCGCCGGCTCGACCGGGCCGCCCGGCGGGTGGCCGGAGGCGACCTCGACGCCACCGTCGCGATCGAGGGCAGCACCGAGCAGCGCTCGCTTGCCCGCACCTTCAACGAGATGACGGGACGGGTGAAACGGCTGCTGCGGGTGCAGCAGGACTTCGTCGCCGACGCCTCGCATCAGCTCCGAACCCCGCTGACGGGACTGCGGCTGCGGCTCGAGAGCCTCGGCGAGCGATTCCGGGGCGAACGGGCGGTCGCCGGCGAGCTGGACGCGGCGATGAGGGAGATCGACAGGCTCTCGCTGATCGTCGACGAGCTGCTGATCCTCAGCCGCGCCGGCGAGCACGAGTTGCCCGGCGAGCGAATCGACCTGGACGAGGCCGCGAGTCGGGCAGCGGAGCGCTGGCAGGGCGCCGCCGGCGAGCGCGGGATCTCCCTCGAGGTCCGCAGCGACGACGAGCCTGCAGAGGCCTGGTGCGCCGTGCCTGACCTCGACCGCTCGATCGACGCCCTGCTCGAGAACGCCCTGCGGTATTCGCCGGCGGACTCCACGGTGACGATCGCCGTCCGCCCCGGACGCATCGAGGTCCTCGACGAGGGGCCGGGCCTGGAGCCGGGCGAGGAGGAGACGGTTTTCGACCGCTTCAGCCGCGGCAGCGCCGGCCGGCGCGGTCCGAGCGGGACCGGCCTCGGGTTGCCGATCGCGCGCGAGCTGACCCGCCAGTGGGATGGCGACGTCACCCTCTCCAATCGGGACGGAGGCGGCCTCTGTGCTGTCATAGAGGTGCCGAGATGAGAGTTCCCGCGACACTTCAATGGGTCGGGCTGGCGCTGCTGGGCCTGCTGATCGCGGCGGGAGTGTCGATCGCGGCCAGCCGCCTCGCCAGCCAGCAGATCGGCCTCGCCTCCGAACCGATCTCGGCGGGTGACGCGCTGGCGCCGGTGGCTCAGCGGCCCGCCAAGCATCGGCATCCCGGCGGCAAGACGACGACCCCGACCGTCACGACTCCACCGGCAACGACGACAACCGCTCCGGCAACCACGGAAACGGTTGCGCCCGAACCCCGACCCGCAGGACCCAGCCACTCGGGAGGCGGCGACGGAGAGCACGGCGGGGGCGGGGGCGGCCACGCCGACGACTGAGGGGCAGGATTCGATCGCGCCAGCGTGCGCGTCGCCGCTAACCGCGAGCTAAGCCCGCGATGAGAGTTCTCTGAAGCGACGCCGGCGCCGTCAGTCGTCGAACCTCACGCCCCCGGGGGCGCCTCCACCGCTGGCCCTGGTGACGATCGGCGGCCTGGTCGAGGCGTTGTGAAGGGCCACGGCCTGGCTCGTGGGGACAACCGCCCCGCTGGCGGTGGTAACGACGGAGCCGCCGGCGGCGGCCATGCTCTGCGTCGTGGCGGGCACCCCGTGGTTGGACTCGAGCGCCACACCGCCCAGGGCGCCCAGCCCCAGCACGGTGGCGGTTGCTGCGATCTTTGCTCGTCGGTTGGTCATCGTCGCTCCTTCGAAATCGGTCGACCGATTGTGCGCCCGGCAGGGCAAGCCGCCGCCCAAGCGGACGCCAAGAGAAGGTGAAGCTGCGCCCGCGGCGGAGCGCTAGGCGCGGGCGGGCTCGAGAGCTCGCTGCACCGCGGAGACGATGTGCGCGGCGTCGATCCCCGCGGCCTCCAGCAGCGACTCCGGGGGGCCGCTGCCGGGGCGCTCGGCCACGGCGAGGCGCGACAGGCGTGTTCCCACGCCCGCGTCGGCCAGCACGGCGGCGACGGTCTCGCCGATCCCGCCCTCCGCCCAGTGGTCCTCCACCGTCACCAGCGCCTGCGTCTCGGCCGCCGCAAGCAGCAGGGCGCCGGAGTCGACCGGCTTGACCGAGTAGAGGTCGATCACCCGCGCCGCGACCCCCCTTCCGGCGAGGTCGTCGGCGGCGGCAAGGCATTCGTGCAGGGTGATGCCGGCGCCGACGAGGGTGACGACGTCCTCTGCGCTGGACCGAAGCGTGCGACTTCCTCCGATCTGGAAGGTCTCGTCCGGCTCGTAGATAACCGGGGTCGCTCCCCGCGTCGTGCGGAGATAGCTGACGCCGCGGTGCTGGCGCATCGCATCGACGAGTTGCACCGTTTGGTTGGGATCGGAGGGGTAGAGGACCACGCTGCCGAGAACGGCGCGGAAGGCGGCGATGTCCTCGAGCGCCATCTGCGACGGCCCGTCGGGGCCGATCGAGACTCCCACGTGCGATCCGCAGAGCTTGAGGTCCGCGCCGGAGATCGCGGCCATGCGGACGAAATCGTAGGCACGGCTCAGAAAGGCGCCAAAGGACGAGGCGAACGGCTTCCACCCACGCACCTGCAGGCCGACCGCGGCCGCGACCATCTGCTGCTCGGCGATGAACATCTCGAAGAAGCGATCCGGATGCTTCTGCGCAAACCTCTCCGCATAGGTCGAGTTCCCCACCTCGGCGTCAAGCGCCACGACCCGCTCGTCGATCGAGGCGATCCAGGCAAGGGCGTCGCCATAGGCCCCGCGGGTAGCAACCTTGGCGCCGACCTCATAGGCCGGCCGCTCGACGGGCTCCTTCGCAACCTCGAACGGCCGCGCTGCGGGCGGTGGCTGGACGGTCACGCCGATCGAGCGGAGACCGCCCAACTCGGCGATCGCGGCCTCCGGGTCGGCAAGCGGCTTGCCGTGCCAGCCCGGTTTGTCCTCGACGGCGGCAACCCCCGAGCCCTTCTTCGTGCGGGCGAAGATCACCGCCGGGAGATCGGCCTCCAGCGCTTGGACGTAGGCGCCGTCGATCGCCTCGAGGTCATGGCCGTCGATCTCCTGCACGTGCCAGCCGCAGGCTCTCGCCCGCGCCGCCAGCGAGGACGTGTCCCACTCGTGCATGGTGGGGCCCCGCTGGCCGAACCGGTTTACGTCGACGACTGCGACGAGATTGCTCAGGCGCGCGTGCCCAGCGTGCTCGAACGCCTCCCACATCGACCCCTCGGCCAGCTCGGAGTCGCCGCAGAGCACCCAGACCCTGAAGTCCGAGGACTCGAGCCGAGCACCGGCGAGCGCGATGCCGACGGCGATCGGAAGACCCTGGCCGAGCGAGCCCGTCGCGACGTCGACCCAGGGGATCTCCGGCGTCGGGTGGCCCTGCATGCGGGAGCCGAACTTGCGGAAGGTGAGCAGCTCCTCGTCGTCGATCGCGCCGGCGGCCTTGTAGAGCGCGTAGAGCAGCGGCGAGGCGTGCCCCTTGGAGAAGACGAGGTGATCGTTCGCCGCGTTGTCCGGGGCGGAGAAGTCGTAGCGGAGATGCCGCGAGAAGAGCACCGCCATCAGATCGGCCGCGGACATCGCGGAGGTTGGGTGACCGGAGCCGGCGGCATCGCTCGCCCGGATCGCGTCGACGCGGAGCTGCTGGGCGAGCTCGTGCAGCTGCTCGCGGTTTGCGGTTTGCTCGGAGATGACCTGGCTCAAGGGACGAAGACCTCTTCTCGGTGCGCGGCCGGCGGGACTCTATCTCGCGCTACCCGATCGCGACCATTCGCTCGATCGGAACCCGTGCGCGCTCGGCGACCTCGGGCGGAACGCTGACCTCGAACCTCATCTCGCGCAGGGCGTCGCGCAGCTTCGGCAGCGTGATCATCTTCATGTACTTGCAGAGCGCCATCCGGTTGGCCTCGATCAGGCTCGCCCGCGGGGCGACCTGGTGCAGCGGGTGCAGCATCCCGTTCTCGGTGGCGACGATGAACTCGCCGTCGGGATTGCTCTTCACGTAGTCCAGCATCCCCCCGGTCGAGAGCATGTGGACGCCCTCGGGGTCGATGTCGCCGGCGGCGACGAACTCCATCACCTGGGTGACGCAGCCGCACTCGGGATGGACGAGGAACTCGGCGTCGGGGTGGGCGGCGCGCTGCGCGCTGATGTCGTCGGGGCGGATGCCGGCGTGGACGTGGCACTCGCCGGGCCAGACGTGCATCCGGTGGCCGGTCGTCCGCTCGACGTAGGAGCCCAGCCACATGTCGGGGCCGAAGAGGATTTCCGTGTCGGGGCCGTGCTCGCGCAGGATGTGCTCGACCACCTTGACCGCGTTGGAGGAGGTGCAGCAGTAGTCGGTCTCGGCCTTCACCTCGGCCGAGGTGTTGACGTACATGACGACGACGGCGTCCTCGCCGTGGCGCGACTTCCAGTTGCGCAGCTCGCCGGCGGTGATCGAGTCGGCGAGCGAGCAGCCGGCGTCGAGGTCGGGGATCAGAACCGTCTTCTCGGGCGAGAGGATCGCCGCCGTCTCGGCCATGAAATGGACGCCGCAGAAGGCGATGACCGAGGCGTCGGCGGCGGCGGCCTTGCGCGAGAGGCCGAGCGAGTCGCCGACGAAGTCGGCGACGTCCTGCACCTCGGGCACCTGGTAGTTGTGCGCGAGGATGACGGCATCACGCTCCTTCGCGAGGGCGCGGACCTCGCCGGTCATCTCCTCGATCTCCCCGGGCGAGAGGTCGAGGAGGGGGACCGGCTCGTTGATCGTGGGCAGTTCTCTCATCGGGATACGACAAAGGCTAGACACTGGGCCACGTCCGCGGGTCCTGTCGTGCCACCCGCGGGAGATGCGTAGCCGCAAGACTTCACATATGCCTGAGTTGCCTGAGGTGGAGATCACGGCGCGCCGGTTGAGCGCCGGCCTGTCGGGAGCTTCCGTGGAGTCGGCGGTGGCGCCGGGGATGAACGCGATGAAGACCTTCGAGCCGCCACTCGATTCGCTTGCCGGACAGGAGGTGACCGCGGTACGGAGGGTCGGGAAGATGCCCGTGGTCGAGTTCGGGGACCTGGCGCTGTTGATTCATCTGATGTCGGCGGGACGGCTTCAGGTGTTCGGGAAACGGGCTTCGCCGAAAGATCGAGCTTCGCGGGTGCTGATCCGGCTCGCGGACGGGCGGGAGTTGCGGCTGCGGGAGTTCGGGACCAAGCAGCGGGCCTGGGCGAAATTGCTCCCCGCGGATGCGGTCGCCGAGGACGAGATGGTCGCGACGCTTGGGCCGGAAGCGTGGCCTCCACCGCCGCTCGACGAGTTCGCCGCCCTGATCGACCGGCCTCGCCACCTGCACCCTCTGCTGCGCGACCAGCGGACGATCGCCGGGATTGGGAGGTCGTGGGTCGACGAGGTGCTCTGGGAGGCGCGGCTGTCTCCGTTCAAGAAAGGCTCAGAGCTGAGCGACGAGGAGGTCGGGCGCCTGCACGCGGCGCTTCACGTGCTCGGCAACGCGATCGAGCACTACGAGGAGGTCGTCGGGGAGCGGGTTCCAGACAAGCTGCCGATGCCGTTGAAGGTCCATCGGCGCGAGGGCCAGCCCTGCCCGCGTTGCGGCACGACGATCGAGGCCGTCTTCTTCTCCGAGCACCAGACCAACTACTGCCCCGCCGAGCAGACCGGCGGCCGGGTGCTGAAGGACCGCCGCCTCTCCCGCCTCCTCAAGTGAAGCTCAGGAGGGCTCGAGGAGGAGGCTGAAGTCGAGGGTTGGCGCCGAGTGGGTGAGGGCGCCTACGGAGATGAAGTCGACGCCTGCCTCGGCGATCGGGCGAACGGTTTCGAGGTCGACACCGCCCGAGGCCTCCAGGGAAGGGCCCCTGCCCGCCTTCGCCGAGGAGTCGCGCAGCCCGACCGCCTTGCGCAGCGCCACCGCGTCCATGTTGTCGAGCAGGAGCAGGTCGGCGCCGGTTCCGAGCGCGTAGGCCACCTCGTCGAGGTTGCGGCACTCGACCTCGACCGCGAGGTCGGGGTGGGCGCCGCGGGCCGCGTGGACAGCCTTGGCCAGCCCGCCGGCGAGAGCGATGTGGTTCTCCTTGATCAGGATCGCGTCGTAGAGGCCCATGCGATGGTTGCGGCCGCCACCCGCGGCGACCGCGGCCTTCTCCAGGGCGCGCAGGCCCGGCGTGGTCTTGCGGGTGTCGAGGATGCGAGCGCCGGTTCCCGCCACCGCCTCCACGTAGAGCGCCGTCAGCGTGGCGACGCCGGAGAGGTGGCCGAGGAAGTTGAGCGCGGTGCGCTCGGCCGCGAGCAGCGCCCGCGCCGGGCCGCTCGCCAGCACGACCTCGGCCGGCACGTCCTCCCTCCACTGCCCCTCGACCACGAGGCCCTCGACTTGCTCGACGCCGCACTGCCGCATCGTCTCCTCCACGACCGAGAGGCCGAAGACGACGCCGGGCCGTTTCTGGACGATGCGGGCGCGGGCGCGGGCGTCCGCGGGCACCGTGGCCTCCGATGTCACATCCCCCGCGCCGACGTCCTCCGCCAGTGCGCGGCTGACGATCTCGCGCAGCGACTCGCCGGACTCGGACATCGCCGCAGCCTAGAAGAACGACGCAATCAATCTCACGTTCCGGGGCGCCGCGGCGTTTAATCCACCAGGTGACCGCGCTGCCTCCGTTCCAGGCCTTGATCGACGAGCACGCCGCCGACGTGATGGCGGTGCTGCGGGGAGCCGTCGGGCGCGGCGACGCCGAAGACTGCTTCCAGGAGACCTTCCTCGCCGCGCTGCGGGCGTATCCGAAGCTGGACGACGCGCACAACCTGCGCGGCTGGCTGCTGACGATCGCGCACCGCAAGGCGATCGACCACCACCGCGCCAACGGCCGCAAGCCCGTCCCCGTGGCCGAGGTGTTCGAGGTCGGGGTCGGCGACCCCGAGCCGAGCGACGGGATCTGGGACGCGGTGGGAAGCCTGCCGCCGAAGCAGCGCGCCGCGGTGGCGCTGCGCTACGCCTGCGATCTCCCCCACGCCGAGATCGCCGCCGCACTGGGCTGCTCGCCCGAGGCGGCCCGTCGCAGCCTCCACGAGGGCATGAAGCGACTGAGGAGGGAGATGACATGACCGAAATTGCGCTGCAACGCCTTGCCGAGCGGGCAGCCGAGGAGGACCTGCTCGACGTCGCCTACACGACGACCGATTCGCCCTTCGGCCCACTCCTGCTCGCCGCCACTCCGCGCGGGCTGGTGAAGGTGAGCCTGCCCGCCTACAGCCCCGACGAGGCGCTGGAGGAGTTGGCGGCTCGAATCTCCCCCCGCGTGCTCGAGGCCCCGGCCCGGCTCGAGCGGGCGCGCCGTGAGCTCGACCTCTACTTCGAGGGCCGCCTGCGCGAGTTCGACCTTCCCCTGGACTGGGAGCTGACCGGCAGCGGTTTCCGCCGGCGCGTGCTGGAGGAGACAGCCCACATCCCCTATGGCCGCACCTCCAGCTACTCGGAGATGGCCGCGATGGCGGGCAGCCCCCGCGCCTTCCGCGCCGCCGGCTCGGCGCTCGGCTCCAACCCGATCCCGATCGTCGTCCCCTGTCACCGCGTGCTGCGCAGCGGCGGCGCCCTCGGCGGCTACGGTGGCGGCCTGCCGATGAAGGAGGCCCTGCTGAAGCTCGAGGACGTGCCGGACGTCGATTCGCGCAGCTGAGCGTCCCCTCCTAAAGCGCCTCGGCCACTGGGCCGATGCATCGAGCATGGACGACGAGGCCGAGATCGCGAACCGTATGGCCCGGGTGACGCGAATCGCCTGGATCGTGACGTTCGTCCTGCCGCTGGTCCTGGTGGCGCTGCTGCTCGCGACCGAGCCCACCCACGCAGCGACTCTCGCCCCGCCTCCGACCGCCTCCGCGCCGGCGGAAGAACTCGAATTCGAAGCCGAAGAAGAAGCCGAAGAAGCGGACTGCGAACTCGCCGAAGAAGAACTGGAGGAAGGCGAACTCGGCAGGGCCGAAGCCGAAGCGATTTGCGCGGAAGCCGAAGAGGGAAGGGGATCGGCGAGCGCAAGCGACGAATGTCCGCTGCGCAGCGCCCGGGCACATGCCGTCACGAGGCGGCACAGGTTGAAGCTGACCGTCGACTACACGACCACCGGGTCGACCGCCGCGACCGTCGAGCTTCGCTCCGGCTCGAAGCAGATCGCCTCCGTTCGTCGCCACCTCGGTAGAAGCGGTGTGCTGCGGATTACGAAGAAGCTTGGAAAGGAACGGATCGAGCGGGTCGTCGTTCGTTTCAAGACCTCATCCTGCGAGGGGTTCCAGACCAAGTCCGTCAAGGTCGGCTAGCCACCTGAAGCCCCGCCTACTTGGCGGAAGAAGCGGCGGTCTTGTTGAGGTAGTCGCGGATGAAGTCGTCGATGTCGCCGTCGAGGACGCGCTGGGCGTCGCCGACCTCGTGGCCGGTGCGATGGTCTTTCACGCGCTGGTCGGGGTGGAGGAAGTAGCTGCGGATCTGCGAGCCCCAGGCGACTTCCTTGACCTCGCCGCGCTCCTTGGCGAGCGTTTCGGCGCGTTTGCGCTCCTCGAGCTCGATCAGCTTCGAGCGCAGCAGCTGCATCGCGACTGCCTTGTTCTGGATCTGGGAGCGCTCGTTCTGGCACTGGACGACGACCCCGGTTGGGATGTGGGTGATCCGCACGGCGGAGTCGGTCTTGTTGACGTGCTGGCCGCCGGCGCCGGAGGCGCGGTAGGTGTCGACGCGAAGGTCGACGTCGTCGATCTCGACCTCGACCCCCTCGTCGACCAGCGGCCCGACGTCGACCTGGGCGAAGCTGGTGTGGCGGCGCGCCGAGGAGTCGAAGGGGGAGATCCGAACCAGGCGGTGGACGCCACGCTCGGCGGCGAAGAGGCCGTAGGCGTTCTCGCCGCGGGCGATGAAGGTCGCCGACTTCAGCCCCGCCTCCTCTCCCGGCGAGGCCTCCTTCATCTCGATCTCGAAGCCGCGGCGCTCGGCCCAGCGCAGGTACATGCGCAGCAGCATCTCGGCCCAGTCCTGGGAGTCGGTGCCACCCGCGCCGGCGTGGACGGTTACGACGGCGTCGCCGGAGTCGTAGGAGCCGCTGAACAGGCGCGCCTCTTCGAGCTCGGCCAGGCGCCGCTCGATCGAGGCGAGCTGGGAGGCGAGCTCGGCCGCCATCTCCTCGTCCTCGGCGGCCATTTCAGCCAGGTCGTCGAGGTCGGCGACGTCTGCCTCCAGCTCACCGAAGGTCTTCAGCCTGCGCTGGGCGGAGGCGTGGGCGGCGGAGGTGCCGGCGGCGGCCTCCTGGTCGTCCCAGAAGCCGGGCCGCTGCATCTCGGCCTCCAGCCGCTCCAGCTCGGACTCGAGCGAAGCGGGGTCAAAGATAGTCCGCGAGCAGCTTCAACTGCGCGCGGATCTCGGCGAGCCGCGCCGGCACCGATTCGGTTGAGGCGGCCTCGGCCATGCCGTGAGCTTACTCGGCGCCGATTCCGCGATCGAAGCCGCCGGCGCGCAGCGCCTCGGCCCGGTCCTCGAAGGGCCGCCAGCTGAGGACCCGGTGGTCGCACAGCTCGAACAGCCAGGCCATCTCGTCCTCGCCCGCCGGCAAGGAGTCCTCGTCCCAGCGCCACCTGCGCGTGACCAGGGCGACGGCGGAGCCTCCACCCCCCTCGGTCCCTTCCTCGTAGAGCTCCTCCAACTCGATCGTCTGCTGCACCCCCCCAGGCGCCCGCGTAGCCCACAGGCGCGCCGCCTCCACCCCCTTGCGCAACCCGCGCATCGAATGCAGCTCGATCTCGGGGTCGAGAACGGACACGAACGCGTCCAGGTCGCGCTCGTTGAACGCCCGGATGAACTCGCGGACGGGGTCGTGGATCAATGCGAGCTAGGCGCCGTGGCAGCGCTTGTACTTTTTGCCCGACCCGCACCAGCAGGGGTCGTTGCGGCCGATTTTGTCGTGCTCGTCCTTGACCACGGTCTCGACCACCTCAGCGGCGCCGTTGCCGGCGGGGGCGGCGCCCGCGGCAACCATCTCCACCGCACCCGCGGTGCCGGTCGCGGCGACCTGCTGCAATGCGGAGGGCTGGCCTTCGAGGGTGCCGCCGGAGTAGTCGAGCGCCGCCGGGTTGCTCTCGCCGTTGGGCGCGAAGGCGGCCTGCGCCTGCGCGGGGTCGAGTTCCACCTCGACGTGGAAGATCAGCTTGCTGAACTCCTCCCAGATCGAGTGCATCAGCTCCTCGAACATCGCATAGCCTTCGTTTTTGTAGGCGACGAGAGGGTCGATCTGGGCGAAGCCGCGCAGGTGGATGCCCTCGCGCAGGTAGTCCATGTCGAAGAGGTGCTCGCGCCAGCGGTTGTCGATCACCTGCAGCAGGATCGAGCGCTCCAGGTAGCGCATCAGCTCCTCGCCGAACTGCCGTTCGCGCTCGTCGTATGCGTTCATCGCGTCTTCGTCGAGCTCGTCCTTGAGCTTTTCGCGGTCGACCGTCTCCGGCGCCAGCGAGGCGACCTCGATGCCGACCGGCCAGATCTGGCGCAGCTGCGTCTCCAGCTCCCCCAGGTCCCACTCGTCGAGCTCGTCGCCCGGGGTGTACGCCTCGACCAGCCGCTCGATCACACTCTCCATCTCGTCGCGGGCGACCTCTGAGATGTCGCGCCCTTCGAGGATCTCGCGGCGGTATTTGTAGACGACGCGACGCTGCTCGTTCATCACGTCGTCGTACTCGAGCACGCGCTTGCGGATCAGGAAGTTCTGCTCCTCGACCTTCTTCTGCGCGCCCTCGACGGTCTTGGTCAGCATTTTCGCTTCCAGGGGCATTTCGTTCCCCTCCTCGTCAACCGGGCCGAGTTTGTCGAGGATTTTGAAGATCCGGTCGCCGGCGAAGAGGCGAATCACATCGTCTTCGGCCGAGAGGAAGAAGCGTGTCTCACCCAGATCGCCCTGGCGACCGGAGCGGCCGCGCAGCTGGTTGTCGATGCGGCGCGATTCGTGGCGCTCGGTGCCGCAGATGTAGAGGCCGCCCAGCTCGCGCACCTCGTCCGCCTCGGCCGCACAGCGCGGCTCCAGCTCGGCGACCTTGGCCTCGAGGGCCGCCTGGTAGCCCTCGTCCTCCGGCTGGATGCCCTGCTTCTTCATCTCGTGCCGGGCGAGCATCTCGGGGTCGCCGCCGAGCTTGATGTCGACTCCGCGGCCGGCCATGTTGGTCGCGATCATCACCGCGCCCTTGCGGCCGGCCTGGGCGATCAGCTCACCCTCCCGTTCGGCGTGCTCGGGCTTCGCGTTCAGCACCGCGTGCTCGACCCCGTGTCGCTTCAGCTCCTCGGAGATCATCTCGGATACCTCGACCGAGACGGTGCCGACGAGGATCGGCTGGCCCTTCTCGTGGCGGGCGAAGATCTCCTCCAGCACCGCTTTCCACTTGCCGTCCTTGGTCTTGAAGATCTGATCGTTTTCGTCGGCGCGGACCATCGGCACGTTGGTCGGGATCTCAACCACCGGGATTTTGTAGATCTTCATGAACTCGGTCGCCTCGGTCAGCGCCGTACCGGTCATCCCGGAGAGCTTGTCGTAGAGGCGAAAGAAGTTCTGCAGGGTGATCGTCGCCAGCGTCTGGTTCTCCTCGCGAATCGCCACGCCCTCCTTGGCCTCGACCGCCTGGTGCAGGCCCTCCGACCAGCGACGCCCCTCGAGGATGCGGCCGGTGTGCTCGTCGATGATCATCACCTCGCCGTCGATCACGGCGTAGTCCTTGTCGCGCCTGTAGAGCGACTCGGCCTTCAGCGACTGAAACAGATGGTTGACGAGGCTGCCGTGCTCGCCGAGATAGAGATTGTCGACCCCGATGAACTCCTCGGCCTTCTTCACGCCCCGCTCGGTCGGCGCCACCGTCTTGTGCTTCTCGTCGAACTCGTAGTCGTAGTCGGCATCGGAGGTGTCCTTCGATTCGCCGAGCGATTTCAGCCTGTCTTTGGCCGGGACACCGGCCATCTGTTTGGCGAGGCGGGCGAAGGTGTAATAGGTCTGGGCCGCCTGTTCGGGCTGGCCGGAGATGATCAGCGGCGTCCGCGCCTCGTCGATCAGGATGTTGTCGACCTCGTCGACGATCGCGAAATGGTGGCCGCGCTGGACGCAGTGCTCCAGCGCCTCCGACATGTTGTCGCGCAGGTAGTCGAAGCCGAACTCGGAGTTGGTGCCGTAGGTGACGTCGCCGGCGTACTTGCGCTGGCGGGTCTCGTGGTCGTCGCCCTCCTGGACCGCGGACACCGTAACCCCGAGCGCGTCGTAGATCGGTTTCATCCATTCCGCGTCACGACGCGCCAGGTAGTCGTTGACGGTGACGACGTGGACGCTGTCGCCAGCCAGGGTGTTGAGGAAGACGGCGAGGGTCGCGGTCAGGGTCTTGCCCTCGCCCGTCTTCATCTCGGCAATCGCCCCGTCGTGCAGCACCATGCCGCCGATCAGCTGGACGTCGTAGTGGCGCTGGCCGATGCTGCGCCGCGCCGCCTCCCTGGCCAGCGCGAAGGCCTCGGGGAGGAGGTCGTCGAGCGACTCGCCGTCGCGGGCGCGGGCGCGGAGCGCATCGGCCTCCTCGCGCAGCTCGGAGTCGTCGAGCGTCTCCATCTCCGGCTCGATCCGGTTGATCGCCTCGGCGCGCTTCTCGTAGGCCTTGAACTTGCGGCCCTCCCCCACACGCAGCGCGCGCGTGACCATGTCCCTTGCAGCGGGCATGGGCCTAGGTTAGCGGTGGGCGGGAGTCAGGCAGTGCGGCCGCGCATGCGGCTGACCGCGCGACGGGTCCGGCTGCGCTTGCGCCGCAGCTCGCGGTGCTTCTTGACCTGGCGGCGGATGTCCTCGGCGAGTTCGTGGATCGTATGGGGCATCGCCGGCGAGGCCTCTTTCGCTCGCAGCGTGACGCCCTTCAGATAGAGAGTCGCCTCGGCAACCTGACGATCGGCGATCGAGGGATTGCGCTCCTCGTAGATCTCGACGTCGAGCGTCGCCAGCTCGGAGACCTGTTTCCCCACCCTGCGAAATCGCTTGATCACATGGTCCCGCAGCTCATCGTTCACCTCGACGTTGCGACCACGGATATCGATTCGCATGATGCCTCCTTGGGTCTGTGCTTCGATCCTACGCCTGCCCGGCGTCCGGGACAAGGGACCCCGAGGTTCAAAGCCGGCGAACGAAGGTGACGGCGGCGACGCGGACGGCGCCCGCGTCGCGCAGGGCGCGGGCGCAAGCGGTGAGCGTGGCGCCGGTGGTGAGGACGTCGTCGACGAGGAGGGTGCTGAGGGGAACGTCGGCCCGGGCCCGGATCCGGGGCGGCTGGCCGATGCGCTGGGCGCGGCGCTTGCCGACCTGGCGACGCCCGCCGCGGCGGGCAAGGCAGGGGTCGAGCGGGGCGCCGACTCGCTCGGCGAGCTCGGCTGCGATCTCGCCAGCCGGGTCGAAGCCCCGGCTGCGCAGGCGCGACGGGGCAGGCGGCACGGGCACGATCGTGCCGCTGAGCAGGTCACCGGGGGCAAGCCAGTGGATGCGCTCGGCGATCAGGCCGGCGACGGGCAGCAGCCGGCGGAACTTCAGCGCCGTGACCAGCTCGCGGGCGACGCCCTCGTGCGAGGCCGACGACCAGACGCGGTCGAGCCCGGGCGGGCCGGCCCCGGCAAGCGGCGCGGCGGCGGCGAGGTGGCGCCCGCAACGGGCGCAGACGACCGCCTCGGGGCTGCAGGCGCGTCCGCAGGCTGCGCAGAGCGGCGGGACCAGGGCGGCGCCAACGGCATGCAGCAACTTCATGGTCCGATCCTGCGGACCCGCGGCGCGCGCGTGGCGCGCGCTCTGTCAAAACATCGTCACAAGATGCCGGCGAAAGGCTCAATCGCCGCGCTTGGCGGCGATCGCGCCGACCAGCACCGAGCGGGCGGGAATGTCGGCGCCGGAGAAGGCGACCACCTCGCGCAGCCTGCAGCCGTCGCCGACGCGAGCGCCGGCGCCGATCACCGACGGGCCGTCGATGCGGACGTCGTCGCCGATCTCGCAGCCGAGGCCGAGCAGCACGGGCGTCCCCAGCGCCCCCTCCTCGCTCGCAGCGGCGCCGGTGCAGACACCGTCCACCAGATCGCCCCCGAGATCGAGCCCGACCTTCCCCCGCAGCGCGTCGAGGTTGCCCTCCCGCAGCTCCTCGACGTTGCCGATGTCATTCCAGTAGTCGTCGATCTCATGCGAGTAGAACGGCACGTCGTTCTCCAGCAACGACGGGAAGACGTCCATCGCCCAGTCGGCGAAGCCGGCTGGGTCGCCGGGCCCGGCCGCCCTGCTGGCACCGGGATCGGGGAAGAGGTCGAAGACCTCGGAGCGGAACATGTAGATGCCGCAGTTGGCGAGGTCGGAGAGCGCCTCGGCGGGGCTGGGCTTCTCCTGGAAGCCCTGGATGCGACCGTCGGCGCCGGTGATCGCGACTCCGAACTGGCTGGTGTCGCCGACCCGCTTGGTCGCCAGGGTGGCGATCCCGTCGTGGGACTCGTGGAAGGCGCGCATCGAGCCCAGGTCGACGTCGGTGAGCGCGTCGCCGGAGATGACCAGGAAAGAGTCGCCGAGGAAGCCCGCGGCGTTGCGAACGCCGCCGGAGGTGCCCAGGAGCTGCTCCTCGCGGCTGTAGGTGAGGTCGACGCCGAAGGCCGAGCCATCGCCGAAGTGGCCCTCGATCAGCTCCGGGAACCAGTGCATGTTGGCGATCGCCTCGCCGAAGCCGTGACGGGCGAGCAGCAACAGGATGTGCTCCATCACCGGCCGGTTGACCACCGGCACCATCGGCTTCGGCATCTCGTAAGTGATCGGACGCAGCCGGGTCCCAAGCCCGGCCGCGAGCACCATCGCCTTCATCGACTCAGTAACGGTAGTGATCGGGCTTGTAGGGACCCTCGACCGGGATGCCGAGGTAGGCGGCCTGCTCCTCGGACAGCTCGGTGAGGGTGACCCCCAGCGCCGCGAGGTGCAGCCGCGCGACCTTCTCGTCGAGGTGCTTGGGCAACACGGTGACATCCTTGGCCGTGAACCCGTCGGGCCGGCCGTAGAGCTCGATTTGCGCAATCACCTGGTTTGTGAACGAGTTCGACATCACGAAGCTCGGGTGTCCGGTCGCGTTGCCGAGGTTGAGCAGGCGGCCCTCGGAGAGGAGGACGATCGAGTGGCCGTCGGGGAAGCGCCACTCGTCGACCTGCGGCTTGATGTTGATCTTCTCGGCCGGCGAGGATTCGAGCCCGGCGATGTCGATCTCGTTGTCGAAGTGGCCGATGTTGCCGACGATCGCGTTGTGCTTCATCCGCGCCATGCCCTCGACGGCGATGATGTCCCTGTTGCCGGTGGCGGTAATGAAGATATCGGCCGTCTCGACGACCTCCTCGAGCGTCCGCACCTCGTAGCCCTCCATCGCCGCCTGCAGGGCGCAGATCGGGTCGATCTCGGTGACGATCACACGAGCGCCCTGGCCGCGCAGCGACTCGGCGCAGCCCTTGCCGACGTCGCCGTAGCCGCAGATGACAGCGACCTTGCCGCCGATCATCACGTCGGTGGCGCGGTTGATCCCGTCGATCAGCGAGTGACGGCAGCCGTAGAGGTTGTCGAACTTCGACTTGGTGACCGAGTCGTTGACGTTGATCGCCGGGAAGAGCAGGTCGCCGGTCTCGGCCAGCTGGTAGAGCCGGTGCACACCTGTGGTCGTCTCCTCGGTGACCCCCTTGATCCCCTCGGCAATCTGGGTCCAGCGCTGCGGGTCGGATTCGAGCGAGCGCTGCAGGGTCTCGAGCACGACGCGGAACTCCTCCGAGTCGGCCGAGGCCGGGTCGGGCACGGCGCCCGCCTTCTCGAACTCGACGCCCTTGTGGACGAGCAGGGTGGCGTCGCCGCCGTCGTCGAGGATCATATTCGGGCCCTCGCCGTCGGGCCAGAGCAGGGCCTGCTCGGTGCACCACCAGTACTCCTCCAGGGTCTCGCCTTTCCAGGCGAAGACCGGGATGCCGGCGGCGGCGATCGCGGCCGCAGCGTGGTCCTGCGTGGAGAAGATGTTGCAGCTGGCCCAGCGAACCTCGGCGCCGAGGGCGATCAGGGCCTCGATCAGCACGGCGGTCTGCACCGTCATGTGGAGCGAGCCGGTGATCCGCGCCCCTTTCAGCGGCTGCTCGGCCGCGAACTCCTCGCGGATCTGCATCAGGCCGGGCATCTCCACCTCGGCGAGGGCGATCTCCTTGCGCCCGAAGTCGGCGAGGTCGATGTCGGCGACCTTGTAGTTTGAGGTGGCGGTTGCCATCGATTCCTTTCGTGCGTTTGGGGTAGCCAAGAATACGTAGATGCCGCTCGCACGCGCGACGCTTGACGAGTCGACCACCCTATAGCGGGGTCAACTCGTCAATCGTTCCCCATCCGGGCTTCGTCCAAGCGCGTCCTTGAAGCGCTCGATCGCCTCGACCGGGAGCGGGTCTACGCCGTGGGACTCGGCCAGTTGCAACGAGACGAGATCGCCGAGCATCGTCGCCCACAGCAGCCGCTCCACCCGCGTGCCCCCCACCGTCTCGATCCGGATCGTCTCCGCGCCGCTGACGGCGACCGCCTCCGCAGTCAACTCGAAGCGGCGCCGCTCGCGCGGGTGCTGGTCGGCGTCTTCGAGGAAGACGGCGGACGGCCTGGCGCCGCTCGCCGCGGACCCCTCCCAGCCGCAGAGCTCGTTGTGGTCGGCCTCCGGAAGCTCGGAGAAGAAGGCGGGGAGCTTCGCGTTCTCGTTGACCTGCGCCTTCCAGCGCCGCGCGACCGGCGCGGTCAGGCCGGCGCCGTAGACAACCGGCAGCGTCCCGGCGAGGCGTGCGCCGATCCCGGCAGCGCGGTCCTGGAGATCGCCCGCCTGCTCGGAGAGGCAGGCGGCGGCGGCCTCGATCTCGGTGTGGATCCGCGGCGCGGCGCCGGCGAGGGCGGCGACCTCGGCGGCGACGGCGATCATGTAGGCGACAGCGGCGCGCGGCTGCAGGATGCCGGGCAGGCCGATCACAGGCACGCCGGCCTCGCGCGCTTGCTCGACCAGGGCGCCGCCGGTGCTGGCGACGAGGCGGCGGGCGCCGAGCGCCCCGGCGGCGGCGAAGCAGGCCAGCGTCTCCTCGGTCCCCCCGGAGTAGCTGGAGCAGAGGGCGGTCCACTCGGGGGTGACCCAGGCGGGCAGCTCGTAGCCCCTGACCGTAATCAGGGGCCTGCTGAGGCGGTCGCCGAGCGCCGCCGCGGCGAGGTCGCCGCCGATCGCCGATCCGCCCATCCCGCAGACCATGACCCCGGCCGCTTCGGCGGGCTCCAGCCGCGCCGAGGAGACCCGCCAGAGGGCGTCGCGCAGGTGGTCGGGAATGGCGAGAACGTCTTCGAGCATCAGGCGGGAACCCTTTCACGCGCGCCGACCACCGCGCCCTCGAGCTCGGCGCCGGGGGCGACCTCGACCCCGGGGCCGAGGATCGAGCCGCTGACGCGGGCGCCCTCGCCCACCGAGCAGCCCTCGAGCAGGACAGATTCGCGCACCTGCGCGCCGGGCTCCAGCCGGCACCGCGCGCCGAGCACGGCGCGCGGCCCCACCGTCGCGTTCTCGGTCCCCGTCGCGCTCGGATCGACCAGCAGGCCGGGAGCGTTCGGCCTCACCCGCGTCTCCACCCTGTCCTCGAGGATGTCCCAGCTCGCCTGCAGGTAGCGCTCCGGCGTCCCAATGTCCATCCAGTAGCCGTCGAGCCGGAGCCCGAACAGGCCCTCGCCGACCAGCCGCGGGAAGACGTCGCGCTCGATCGAAACCTCCCGCCCGGGCGCGATCAGGTCTAGCACCGAGCGCTCCAGGACGTACATCCCGGCGTTGATCTCGCCGGGGGCCTCTTCGCCGGTCTTCTCGGTGAACTCCAAGACCTCGCCGTCCTCTGCGGTGCGCACCAACCCGTAGGCCGAGGAGTCCTCGACCGGCGCCAGCCCGAGCGTCGCCCGCGCCCGATGCTCCTCGTGGGCGCGCAGGAGCGCGGTCAGGTCGAGATCGGTGAGAACGTCGCCGTTGAGCGCCAGGAAGCGGTCGTCGAGGTCGTCGCCGAGCTCCTCGGCGGCAAAGCGGATCGCGCCGGCGGTGCCGCGCGGCTCGGGCTCGACCGCGTAGCGGATCCGCACTCCCGCTCGCTCCTCCTCGCCGGCCAGCGCCTCGCGCAGCACGCCGGGCAGGAAGCCGCAGGCGAGCACGACCTCGGTCACGCCGTGACCGGCCAGCCACTCGATCATGTAGGCGAGGAAGGGCCGGTCGACCAGGGTCAGCGCGGGCTTCGGCACCGTCAGGGTGAGCGGGCGCAGCCGCGTTCCCTCGCCGCCGACTAGAACGATCGCCTGCATCGGCCTCAGTCCGTGGCGGCGGGAGAGGGTGAGCCCTCGCCCGCTCTGCCGATGCCCTCGTACTCGAAGCCAGCGGACTTCAGCGCCTCGGCGTCGAGGAAGTTGCGCCCGTCGACGATCAGCGGACGGGCCATCCGGCTGGCGGCCTCCGCCCAGTCCAGCTCGGCGAACTCGGGCCACTCGGTGACCAGGACCGCGGCGTCGGCGCCGTCCAGCGCCTCGAGCGCAGAGGTGGCCATCTCTACCGTGGGCAGAAGCCCGGCGGCGCGCTCGCCCGCCACCGGGTCATAGGCGACGACCTCCGCGCCCTCCCCCTCCAGCCGCGCGGCGAGAACCAGGCTCGACGCCTCTCGCATGTCGTCGGTGTTCGGCTTGAAGGCCAGGCCGAGCAGCGCGATCCGCTTGCTCAGCAACGAGCCGAGGTGCTTCTCCAGCTTGCCGACCACCCGCCGCTTCTGAAGCTCGTTGACCTCGATCACCGCGTTCAGCAACTGGAAGTGGTACCCGGTGTTCCCCGCCAGCATCTTCAACGCGCTCACGTCCTTCGGAAAACAACTTCCCCCATATCCAATCCCCGCGCGCAGGAAGGAGGGGCCGATCCTCTGGTCCAGGCCCATGCCGCGTGCCACCTCGCCGACATCGGCTCCGACCTCCTCGCAGACGTTGGCGATCTCGTTGACGAAGGAGATCTTGGTGGCGAGGAAGGCGTTGGAGGCGAGCTTGATCATCTCGGCGCTGGCCACGTCTGTGCGGACGATCTCGCCCCCGAGCGGCTCGTAGAGAGCGGCGACCGCGTCCGCCGCGGCCTCATCGTCGTGGTCGGCGCCGATCACGACGCGGTCGGGGTGCATGAAGTCCTCGACCGCGGAGCCCTCCTTGAGGAACTCCGGACAGGAGACGTAGGCGAGTCCAGACAGGTCGCGCCGGATCGACTCCCCCGTGCCCGCCGGAACGGTGCTCTTCATGATCAGGACGTGGTCGCCGTCGGCGCGCAGCTCCTCGACCACGGAGCGAACCCGGGAGAGGTCGGCGTCGCCGGAGTAGGTCGGCGGGGTGTCGACGCAGACGAAGAGCAGCCGGGCCGCGTCCAGAAGCTCGTCCATCTCGGTCGTGAAGGCGAGACGCTCGGCGTTGCGGCGCAGGAGGTCGTCGAGGCCCGGCTCGTGGATCGTCGTCTCCCCGCGCGAGAGCGCCTCCACCTTCTCCGCGACGATGTCGCGCGCCACCACCGGGTGGCCCAGCTCGGCGAAGCAGGCCGCGGTTACCAGGCCGACCCAGCCGACGCCGATCACCCCCACCGGCTCTCTGCGCTCACCGGTCACCGGACCCTCGCCCGCTTCCGATGGGAGATCGTCACATCCGCGGAGCGCGCCATCCCCATCATCTGGTCGTTGGTCAGCTCCTGCAGCAGGGTGTTGGCGATCCAGTAGGTGTTGTCGCCCCGGTGCCAGGCGACCATCTTGACGCGATCCCCGGCGACGTAGATCTGGTATTCGCGGCCGTGAACGGTCTCTGTCAGGCTGGGCCTGTCGAGGATCGGTGGGTCCGACCATCCCTGGAGACCCTGCACGCCGAAGTAGTGGATGCCGTCGGACATCTGGATCGCCAGCACCATCGCATAGGCGAGGTGACTGTGTCCGTCGGTGCCCTTGACGCGGTACACACGCGGGTTCTGCAGATGTTCGTAGACGTCGTTTTCCACGTAGACCGCCCCCGCCGGCAGCCGCGTCGGGTAGAAGACCGGGAAGCCGCGGCCGGCCCTGCGGACCGCAACCTTCGCCTCCGCTTCGCCGGCTTCGGAGGCGGGTACGAGGCCGTCGCCACCCGGCGGCTTCGGCCTGACCTTGGGGGCCCTCTTCTTCGCGTGCCTGCCGCGCGGCCGCCTCGAGCCTCCCCCCGCGGCGGCGAGCGAGCCGCTCGACCCGGCGCTCGTTTCGACCCCGAGGAACTTGTTGACGGCCCCCTGGATCGCGCTCTCCGACGCGTACACGTAGCTCGGCCCCAGCGTCGCCGGGAAGTGGACCTCCTCGACGTTCGCGTTGCGCGCCGCGATGAACAGTTTCATCACCTGGAGCATCGTTTCGGCGTCGCCGATGTCGGAGGTCGTGTATCTGGTGAAGATGTCGATCAGGTCGTTCTGGCCGAGGACGAGCTTCGAGATCGGAACCTGCGAGCGGGCGTCGCTGAGGAATTCCTGCTGACGGGCCGAGCGCACCAGGTCGGTGTCGGTGTGGCGGTAGCGGACATAGGACAGCGCTTCGGAGCCGCAGAGCAGCTGGTAGCCCGGCTGGATGTCGATTTCCGAATACTGTTCGGAGGGCGGCACGCCTTCGTTGGAGTGGTAGTAGCGGCGATCGATGTCGGCGTAGACGCAGCCGAGCGCGTTGACGGCGCGGACGAAGCCGAGAAAGTCGACGTTGACGACGTGGTTGACCTGCAGGCCGGTCAGTTCTTTCACCACGCGCAGGGTCAGCTTCGGCCCGCCGAAGGTGTAGGCGGCGTTGAACTTGTCGGTGCCGTAACCGGGGATTTCGACCTTGAGGTCGCGCGGGATCGACATCACCGCGATCGCGTTGCGATCCGGGTCCAGCCGCAGCAGGATCGTCGTGTCGGAGCGGCCGCGTTCTTCCCCCAGGTTGGCGCGCTTGTCGGAGCCGAGGATGAGGATGTTCTCGGGCGCGCCGCCGTTGACCTTGGAGAGGTAGCGGTGGAGCTTGCCGTAGTGATTGTGATGGGAGAGCGCGGTGGCGATGCTGCCGATGTAGAGGAGGATGCTGATCGCGGTCGCCGCTGCGGTCACGCTCACGATCACCACCGAGGCCAGGGTGAAACGCCACCAGTAGCGCCTCGGCTTCGGCGGCGGCTCGCGATCGCCGGCAGGAGGCGGCTTCTTGAATACCGGCTCAATCATCGAGTCGGACGGGAATAGCGCGCAGGAAGGAGTCGAGCGCCTGCCGATAGCTCTCCAACGAGGAGATCGAGACCCACTCCTCGGGGCCGTGATGCCCTTCCCCGGCCGGGCCGAACTCGACCGCCGGCACTCCCACCCGCAGGAAGGAGACCGCGTCGGAGGCGCCGTCGCGCCCGACGCTCATCGGCTCGCCGCTGTGATGGGAGGCCGCAGCCTCGCGCAACCCCAGCACGAACGGCGAGTCGCGGTCGACCACGGCCGGAGGCCGCGTGAACAGCGGTTTCACCTCGGCGCCGGCGATCCCGCGCACCTCGTCGAGGATCGCGACCGAGTCCTGGTCGGGCAGATAGCGGATGTCGACGTCGATCACGCATCGGTCGGGCACCTTGTTGAGCGCGTCCCCGCCCCAGATCCTGCCGAGGTTGATCGAAGGGCGGTCGAAAAGCTCGGAGCTGTGCCGGGCAAACGGTAGCGACTCGATACTGCGGAAAACGTCGAGCGCCGCCAGCACGGCGTTGTCTCCCAGCCACGGGGTCGCCCCGTGCGCGGCGGTGCCGCTGACCTCCAGCCGCACCGCCAGCACCCCCTTCGCCTCCACCCCGATGTGGAGATCGGTCGGCTCGCCGGTGATCGCAAAGTCGCCGATGAAGCCGCTGTCGACCAGGTGGTCGCTGCCTCGCTCGGCCGCCTCCTCGGACTCCTCGTCGCCGACGATCCCCAACCGCACCCGCACCCCATCCTGGTCGCGCATCGCCGCTGTGGTGAGCAGCATCGCGGCGAGTGCGCCCTTCATGTCGTAGGCGCCACGCCCATAGAGGCGGTCACCCTCGATCCGTGGCTCGAACTGACCGGGTCGCCCCGGCACCACGTCGAGGTGTCCGTGCAGGACGACGGTCGGGGCCCCCACTGGGCCAACCTCGGCCCGGATCACCGGCAGGCCGCGCACCTCGTCGCGGGCGGCCTCGATGCCGCGCGCCTCCAACCAGCCCTTGACGAAGCCGGCCGCCTCGGAGACCGCCTCCGGGCTGGAGGTGTCGTAGCCGATCAGCCGCTTGGTGAGGGCTACGAGCTCCTCGCTCATCCCTCGGCTATGGAGAGAAACGCTTCCGCCCTGTCGCGGTCCTTCTGCGCTCGCGCGAAGTCGGCGCTCCCCTTCTCGCTCTCGGAGAGGCGCTGCTCGGCGTTGGAGAGCTGATCTTTCAGCGCTCCGGTATCCAGATCTCCCGGCGAGACCGCCTCCTCGACGAGGAGGCGCGCTCGGTTGCCGAACATCTGCAGCCACCCGTGCGCCTGCGCGTACCGCACGGTCTCCGAGCCGGAGAGATGCAGGCGCAGCTCGGCAGGCCGCAGCGCCGCCAGCAGCGGCGCGTGGTTGGCGAGGATGCCGATCTCGCCGACCTCGGTCCGGGTCGAGACCTGGCGCACTTCGCCGGCGAAGACCTCCCCCTCCGGGGTGAGGACCTCGACATCCAGCATGTGCTCTGCCGCCACGCGAATTCCCCCTAGGCGGCCGCAGCCGCCCCGGCGTTCTCGATGACCTGGTCGATCGAGCCCTGCATGTAGAAGGCGCCCTCGGACAGGTCGTCGTGCTCGCCGTCGAGGATCTCGCGGAAGCCGCGCACGGTGTCGGCCACCGGGACGTACTCGCCGCTGCGGCCGGTGAACTGCTCGGCGACGAAGAACGGCTGCGAGAGGAAGCGCTCGATCTTGCGCGCCCGCGAGACCGTCTGCTTGTCTTCGTCGGAGAGCTCGTCGATGCCAAGGATGGCGATGATGTCCTGCAGCTCCTTGTAGCGCTGCAGCACTTCCTGGACCTCGGTCGCGGTGCGATAGTGCTCCTCGCCGACGACGTCCGGCTTGAGGATCGTCGAGGTCGAGTCGAGCGGGTCGACCGCCGGGTAGATGCCTTTCTCGGAGATCGCTCGCGAAAGCACCGTGGTCGCGTTGAGGTGGGCGAACACGGAGGCCGGCGCCGGGTCGGTGAGGTCGTCGGCAGGGACGTAGACCGCCTGTACCGAGGTGACGGAGCCGCGCTCGGTCGAGGTGATCCGCTCCTGGAGTTCGCCCATCTCCGTCTCCAGGGTCGGCTGGTAACCGACCGCGGAAGGCATCCGCCCGAGCAGCGCCGAGACCTCGGAGCCCGCCTGGACGAAGCGGAAGATGTTGTCGATGAACAGCAGCACGTCCTGACCGCCGTGCTCGCGGTA
The DNA here is from genome assembly GCA_963749605.1 of uncultured Solirubrobacterales bacterium. Taxonomy (GTDB): domain Bacteria; phylum Actinomycetota; class Thermoleophilia; order Solirubrobacterales; family 70-9; genus CAVVNN01. Next base: position 681,023 of record CAVVNN010000002.1, read on the forward strand.
GTACTCGGCCATCGTCAGGCCGGAGAGGGCGACCCGCAGGCGCGCTCCGGGGGGCTCGTTCATCTGCCCGAAGACGAGCATCGTCTTGTCGATCACGCCCGACTCTTTCATCTCGAGCCAGAGGTCGTTGCCCTCTCGCGAGCGCTCACCGACGCCGCAGAAGGCGGACAGCCCCTCGTGCTCCTCGGCGATGTTGCGGATCAGCTCCTGGATCAGAACGGTCTTGCCGACGCCGGCGCCGCCGAACAGCCCGACCTTGCCGCCTTTCGCGTAGGGCGCTAGGAGGTCGATGACCTTGATCCCCGTTTCGAGGATCTCCTGGGTCGGGGTCAGGTCGGACGCCTTGGGCGCCGGGCGGTGGATCGGCCAGCGCTCCTCGACCTCGACCGGATCGCCGTCGTCGATCGGTTCGCCGAGCAGGTTGAAGATGCGGCCGAGCGTGGCGTCGCCGACCGGGACGGTGATCGGGCCGCCGGTGTCGACCACCTTGTCGCCGCGCCGAAGCCCGTCGGTGGCGTCCATCGCGACGGTGCGAACGCGGTCGTCGCCGAGGTGCTGCTGCACCTCGCAGACCAGTTCGGTCGGTTCGCGGTCGCCATCGCCCGCCATCTCGATCTTCACCGCCGAGTAGATCCCCGGCAGCTGCTCGGGGAAGACAGCGTCGACGACCACTCCCGTGACCTGCTCGACGCGCCCTACGTTGGTTCCGTTGTTGCTCTCAGCCATTTGTTCCTTTTCCTCGTTTCGAGGTCTAGCCCAGCGCCTCGGCGCCGCCGACGACCTCCAAGATCTCCTGCGTAATCTCCGCCTGCCGGACCCGGTTCATCTCCAGGGTCAGGTCTTCCATCATCGTCTCCGCGTTCTCAGCGGCGTTGCGCATCGCGGTCATCCGCGCCCCCAGCTCGGAGGCGGCGGACTCGAGCAGCGCCCGGTAGACGGAGATCGTCACGTACTCCGGAATGAGCCTTGCGAGGAGCTCCTCGGGATCGGGCTCGTAGAACCACTGCGAGCGGCTCTGCGCGCGCTCGGCCTCGGTCAGACTTGCGTCGCCCTCCTGCTCGGCTTCGGCGCCCTCGCCGACCACCTCGGCCTGCTGCAGCGGCAGCAGCGTCTGGCGCCAGACGTGCTGAGTCAGCGGCGAGACGTAGCGGTTGTAGACGAGCTCGACTCGATCGAGGTCCTCCTCGACGTAGCGCGCGGTCAGCTCCTCGGCGATCTCGCGCGCGTTGGCGAAGGCGGGACGGTCGGTGAAGCCGACGTAGGAAGTGCGCACGTCCTGCTTGCGGAAGGTCAGGGTGGAGACGCCCTTGCGCCCGATGACCGAGAAGGACTCCTCGGCGCCCTCCTCGCGAATCCGGTCGCGAATCCGCATCCCCTCGCGGATGACGTTGGCGTTGAAGGCGCCGGCGAGACCCCGGTCACCGGTGACGAGGACCACCCCGACCCGTCGCACGTTCTCGTGCTCGTCTAGGACCGGTACGCGGGGCAAGCCGCCGGCCTGCTCGGCGGCGCGACGGGTCAGCTTGCGCATTCCCTCCGCGAACGGGCGCAGGGCGTCGATCCGCTGCTCGGCGCGCCGCAGGCGCGCCGCCGCGACCATCTCCATCGCTCGCGTGATCTTGTTGATGTTCTTGATCGACGCAATCCTGTTCTTGACTTCCTTCTGAGTGGCCATGCGTCAGACGGACACCTCCTCAGCCGTACGGGAAGGAGCGTTGCGCTCCTCGGCTGAGTGGACGCGGTCGGACTCGCCCGCCTCGAGCGGGTCGCCGTGCTCGTCGAAATCGGGGCCGAAGTCGTCGACGAAGTCGCGAATCGTGGCGCCCAGCTCCTCCTCGTCCTCCTCGGAGAGCTTGCCGCTCTCTTCGATCCGGCCCAGCAGCTCCGACTTCTCGGAGTGCAGGCGGGTGCGGAGGTCGGCAAGGAACTCGCCGACGCGCTCGGTCTTGATCCGGTCGAGGAAGCCGCCGGTGCCGGAGTAGATCGACGCGACCTGGTCGCCGACGCTGAGCGGCTCGCGCTCCTTCTGTTTGAGCAGCTCGACCAGCCGCTCGCCGCGGGTCAGCGCTTTCTGGGTCTCCGCGTCGAGCTCGGAGCCGAACTGGGCGAAGGCCTCGAGGTCGCGGTACTGGGAGAGGTCGAGGCGCAGTTTCCCGGCCACCTTCTTCATCGCCTTGGTCTGCGCGTTGCCGCCCACCCGCGAGACCGAGATGCCGACGTTGATCGCCGGCCGCACGCCGGAGAAGAAGAGGTCGGACTCGAGGAAGATCTGGCCGTCGGTGATCGAGATCACGTTGGTCGGGATGTAGGCGGAGACGTCTGAGGCCTGGGTCTCGATGATCGGCAGCGCCGTCAGCGAGCCGCCGCCGAGCTCGTCGTTCAGCTTCACCGCCCGCTCCAGCAGGCGCGAGTGCAGGTAGAAGACGTCTCCCGGGTAGGCCTCGCGACCCGGCGGGCGCCGCAGCAGCAGCGACATCTGCCGGTACGCGTAGGCGTGTTTGGTGAGGTCGTCGTAAACGCAGAGGGCGGCCTTGCCGTTGTAGAGGAAGTGCTCGCCCATCGCGCAGCCGGCGTAGGGGGCGATGTACTTGATCGGAGCCGCCTCGTCGGCGGGGGCGGCGACGATGATCGTGTTCTCCATCGCGCCGTTCTCCTCGAGCACCTCTTTCAGCTGCACGACGGTCGACATCCGCTGCCCGATCGCGACGTAGATGCAGACCATGTCCTTGTCGCGGGCGTTGATGATCGTGTCGATCGCGATCGCGGTCTTGCCGGTCTGGCGGTCGCCGATGATCAGCTCTCGCTGGCCGCGGCCGATCGGGATCATCCCGTCGATCGCCATCAGGCCGGTCTGGACCGGTTCGGTGACCGGCTGGCGCTGGACGACGCCGGGCGCTTTGAACTCGGCCGGGCGGGTCTCGGTGGTGGCGATCTCGCCGCGGTTGTCGAGCGGGCGCCCGAGCGGGTCGACCATGCGGCCCAGCAGCTGCTCGCCGACCGGGATCTGCAGCAGGTGGCCGGTGCGCTTGACGGTGTCGCCCTCGACGATCCTGTCCCACTCGCCGAACAGCACGACGCCGACGTTGTCGGCCTCGAGGTTCAGCGCCAGGCCCGTCACCCCATGCGGCAGCTCGAGCATCTCCAGCGCCATGCAGTTGTCGAGGCCGTGGATACGGGCGATGCCGTCGGCCACGGAAAGGACCGTTCCAACCTCCGAGAGGTCGGCGCTCTCCGCCTCCAACCCCTCGATCCGCTCGCGCAGAATCGATGCAATCTCGTCGGGCTTGATTTCCATTGGGGTGCTCTATGCCTCCTTACGCCGCCTGGGCGACGCTCTTTCGAAGTTTCTCCAAGCGATTGCGGATGCTCGCGTCGAGGACCATGTTTCCAACCTGCAGGACGACGCCGCCGAGGATCTCCGCGTCGACGCGACTTGCCAGGTCGACCTGCTGGCCGGTCTGGCGCTCGATCTCCTCGCCGATCTTGCTCACCACAGACGAGTCCAGCTCTACCGCGCTGGTCACGGTCACGTCGATGCGGCGGTTCTCCCGCTTCCACAGCTCCTCGTACTGACGCCGGATGCGGAAGATCTCCGTTATCCGCTGCTTCTCGATCAGCAATTCGAGGAAGTTGATGAACTCGGGGTCGGCGCCGGCGATCGCCCGCTTCGCCCCGTCGCTCTTCTCGGCCGAGGAGAAGTAGGGGCTGAAGAAGAAGACCCGCAGCTCGCGGTTGCCGTCGAGGGCGTCGGCGAACTGCGCCAGCTCCTCGCGGATCGCGTCGAGCTTGCCCTTCTCCTTGGCGACCTCGAAGAGGGCCTCGGCGTAGACGTGAGCGGCGTCCTGCACGTTTAGTTCTCCGACCCCGAGAGGCTGGTGAAGTCGACTTCGCTGAGGGCCTCCTCGACGAGGCGCCGCTGGTCGGCGGCGTCGAGGCTCTTGCGGGTCACCTTCTCGGTCGCCAGCACGGTCAGGTCGGCGACCTCCTTGCGGATCTGCTCCAGCGAGCGGCGCGTCTCGGCTTCGATGTCGCGCTTCGCCGCAGCGACCAGCTCCTCGCGCTTCTCCCTGCCGGCCACGGTTGCCTCTGCCTCGGCGGTTTCGGCCGCCTTGCGGGCGCGAGCCATGATGTCGTCGGCCTGCTCCCGAGCCTCCGCGAGCCGGCCGCGGTACTCGGCCAGCAACTCGTCCGATTCGCGCCGCTGGCGCTCCGCCGCGTCGATCGACTCGCTGATCGTCTTCGCCCGCCGGTCCAGGGCTTCCTGGATTTTCGGGAAGGCGACCTTGCTCAACACCCACATGGTGAAGAGGAACAGGACCAGCGTCCAGATCATCAGGCCGAGGCCCGGCGAGACGAGGAAGCTGCCACCGCCTTCCTCCTTTGCCAGCGGAACCGCGGCTATGTAGCCGAGCAACTCCATCGCCTAGAGAAAGAAGGCGATCAGGCCGAAGATGAACGTGTAGAAGGCCACGGCCTCGGTCAGCGCGAAGCCGAGCCAGCGAATGCTCTGAAGCTCGTTTTTCATCTCGGGCTGGCGGGCGACCGACTCGATCTCCTTGCCGAAGATGAAGCCGATGCCGATGCCGGCGCCGATCGAGCCGAGGCCGGCGCCGACGCCGAGGGCGATCGCCTTGCCGGCTTTTTCCACGCCTTCGTCTGAGATGGCGGCGACGACAGGGGACAGATCCATTGAGACAGTGCTCCTTTTCTAGTGGCTGGCGGAGGTAGCTCCGCCGAGGTAGATGGCGGTGAGGGTCGAGAAGATAAAGGCCTGCAGCGTTGCGATAAGCCCGACCTCCAGCACGAAGAAGAAGAAGGCGAGCGGGAAGGTGAGGGCGCCGAGCGCCGCGATGCCGAGCAGCACGGCGAGCCCGCCGCCCATGAAGAGCAGCAGTAGGTGGCCGGCGAGGATATTGGCGAAGAGACGGACGGAGAGCGAGATCAGCCGGGCGAAGTGGGAGATCGCCTCGATCGCGAAGATGAACGCCTTGCCGATCGGGTTCATCTCCTCGAGGCCGGGCGGCAGCCAGCTGGCGAGGTAGGGGATGAGGCCCTTGGAGCGGACACCTTCGAAGTGGTAGGAGAGCCAGACCACCAGCGTCAGCACCAGCGGGATCGAGAGGTTCGCCGTCGCCGCGTAGATCGCGAAGGCCGGGATCTGCAGACCGAAGACGGTGATCTCGTGCTCGGTGTTGGTCGGCAGCGGCAGGAAGCCGAGCATGTTCGAGAACCAGATCCAGAAGAAGAGTGCGGCGAGGAAGGGGAACCAGCGGGCCGCCGTCGAGGCATCCATGTTGCCGCCGGTGATGTTGTTCTTGGTCAGGTCGTAGGAGACCTCGATCGCCGTCTGCACCCGGTTCGGCTTCTGCTGCATGCGGCGTGAGATCCAGACCATCGTGATCATCGTCAGGGCGCTGGCCAGGACCAGGTAGAGGACCGCCTTGTTGATGCTGAGGTCGATGCCGGCGAGGTGGATGGAGACCCACGGTTCGAGCTTGAACTCGTTCTGCGGTTTGAAGGCTTCGTTCTTGCCGGCGCTGCCGAAGATCAGCAGCATCAGGATCGCGACCGCGAGGTAGGCGCCGATCCCGATCAGGACTTTGGTCCGCGTCTTCACGAGATCCCCTGTCCCTCGGGCTCGAAGAGGTGCGCCAGCCCCTGCGCGGCGAAGGAGATCGTGAACAGCACCGCGACGAGGATCGCGGCGGCAAGGCCCGCCCGCCGTTCGGCGAGGCCGACCAGCAGCACCGCGGTCGCCATCAACCAGACGCGGGCGAGGGTCGTCGCGGCGATCATGCCCATCGCCTTCTGGCGGTCGCCTTGCGCCAGCGCGTCGGAGGCGCGGCGGGCGACGAGCATCTGGATCCCGCGCTGGACGAGCCAGGCGGCGGCACCCACGGCGAAGCCGAGCATGGGGAAGCCGCCGAGCAGGAAGACTGCGAGCGCGGCGACCAGCGCAATGAGGTCGACGTACTTGGGAGGAGACATAAAATCCGCCCAGCTCGGGCCGAGCGGGCGGATGGGCGACTATATCCCAACAGGCCGCGGAACCGCGTTGCAGAGCCAGTTCGTGAGCCTTGCCACTACCGTTCGGACCGGTCGAGCTGGTCGAGGTCGATCGCCTCGAACTCTCCCGTCTCGGGGTTGATCCGCCCCCGCCGCAGCTTGAGGATCTCGAGCACGTAGATCAGGTAGACGCTGGAGGCGACCGCGGCCAGCCCGAAGGCGACCATCACCGCGGTCCAGAGGGTGTCGAAGTGGCCGTGGTTGTCGCTATAGGGGACGAACCGCAGGGCGAGAGCGAGGGCGGCGAGAACCAAGGTCCAGCCGTAGAGGTAGGCGAGGGTGCGGCGCTGGGAGAAGCCGATGTTGGCCATCCGGTGGTGGAAGTGCCAGCTGTCCGCCTGGTAGATCGGCTGCCGGTATTTGAGCCGCTTGGCGACCACGAAGCCGGTGTCGAGGATCGGCACGGCGAGCACGACCAGCGGGAAGACGAGGGCGACAACCGCGTTCGTCTTCAGCGCGCCCTGCACAGAGGCGGTCGCCAGCAGGTAGCCGAGCAGGTTGGAGCCGGTGTCCCCCATGAAGCTGGAGGCGGGCGGGAAGCCGTGGCGGAGGAAGCCGAGGGCGCCGCCGGCCGTGAGCGCCGCCAACACCCCGGCCGCGTTTCGTTCCAGCGAGAGGGCGATCGCCGCGAGCGCGATCGCGGCGATCGTGCAGACCCCGGCGGCGAGCCCGTCGACCCCATCGATGAAGTTGATCACGTTGACCACGAAGACGATCCCGAGCACGGTCAGCGGGTAGGCGAGCCAGCCCAGTTCGAAGCCGCCGACGAAAGGGAGCGTGAGGTTGTCGACCCGCACGCCGGCGAGGACCGGGATCGTCGCCGCGCCGATCTGGCCGAGCAGCTTCGGCAACGCCGAGAGGCCGCGCACGTCGTCCACCACCCCGACCGCGGCGATCGCGGCGGCGCCGAGCAGGATCGAGCGGCTCTCGCCGTCGGAGGGCAGCCAGATCCAGCCGGCGACCTCGATCCCGGCGAAGATCGCCAGGCCCGAGAGGCGCGGCATCGGCTTGTCGTGCAGCCCGCGCGCCTTCGGCTGGTCGATCGCGCCGATCCGGAATGCCAGTCGCTCGGCGTACGGAACCAGCAGCCAGGCGATCGCGGCGGCTACGAGGAAGGCGAGGACGGCGTCGGTTGTCGCGGCCATTTCGCGGTGCCCGTGGATGAGTGCGGGCGCGCTCAGGCTACTCGACGGCCCCGAGGGCTCCTTCGACCAGAACGGCGGGGTCGCGGGGATGGCGCACTCCGGGTGGGGAATCTCGCTTACGCAGCGGCAGGGCCGCCGGATCGGCGAGGACCTGGAGGCGCCCTGCCGCGATCAGGGCCTCGTCGACGCCGCCCATGCGGCCGGCGAAGGTGGTGAAGACCGGCGTGCCGAGCGCCACCGCCTCGCGGTTCATCGTCCCCCCGGCGCTGACCACGAGGTCGGCAAAGGCGATCAGGCTCTGGGCGTCGATCGCCCGCTCGGGAACGCGCAGGTTGGGGAAGCCAAACCGTCGCAGCTCCGTCGCCTGGCGCTCGGTGCGGGGAATGACCACGGCCTGGACCTCAGAGGCGCTCGCCAACCGTTGGATGACCTGACCGTAGAGATCGTTGGGCGCGTGGTACTCGGAGGTCTCGGGCGGCGGCCGAACAACCACGAGGACCTTCTCGCGGTCGAGCCGAAGCTCGTCGAGCACCGCCGGCTGCGGCTCGAAGCCGGCAAGGTAGTACTCCTCCTTCAGACCCGGGAAGCGGACGAGCTTGCCCTCCCTGGCGCCGATCCGGCGCAACCGCTCGAGCGGGATCGTGTCGGGAACCAGGACCCGCCGCGCCACCCGGAAGCTGATCCTGCGCTGCAGCCCGGCGAACTCGTAGTCCTGCATCTGCGCCGAGGGAATGCGGAAGGCCCAGGACACGATCGCGAGGTCAACCGAGCCGTGTGCGATCGCCAAGTCCGGCCGTCGCTTCCAGACGAGCCGCGCCAGCCGTGCCGAACGCCCCGCCAGCGCCGCCCCCTTGCCGAGCACCGAGGCCCCGCCGTGACTCCCCACCGCGGTATACGGGATCCCCAGCCGATCGAGAATCCCGAGTGTCTGCCCGTACTCCCTTGCGGTGACGAAGACCTCGTGTCCGCGTTCTTCGAGCCCCTCGATCACCGGCCGCAGCACCAGCGGATGCGCCGCAGCCGTGCAGTCAACCCATACCTTCATGGCGCGGCATCTTCGCGGATCGCGCGGCCCCCTCGATCAGACGAGGGTCGCGGAGAGCTGCGGGTACAACGGGTAGCGGTCCATCAGCGCTCTGGTGCGCTCGGAGAGGCTGGCCTTCTCGGCGTCGAAATCGTCGTAGAGGGCGGTGGCGATCACGGCGGCGATCTCGCGCATGTCGTCCTCGAGCAGGCCGCGCGTCGTAAGCGCAGGGGTGCCAATCCGCAGGCCAGACGGATCCATTGGTTTGCGCGTGTCGAAGGGAATGGCATTGCGGTTGACCGTGATTCCGACTTCCTCCAGCCGATCCTCGGCCTCCTTGCCGCCCAGGCCCGAACGAGTCAGGTCGACCAGGACGAGGTGGACGTCGGTGCCACCGGTGAGCACCGGCACACCACCGGCCTGCAGGCCCTCGGCGAGCGCCTGGGCGTTGGCGATCGTCTGGCGCTGGCGGGCACGGAACTGCTCGCTGGCCGCAATCCGCATCGCCACCGCCTTGGCGGCGATCGTGTGCATCAGCGGCCCGCCCTGCTGGCCGGGGAAGACCGCTTTGTCGACCGCTTTCGCGTGCTCCTCCTTGCAGAGCACCATGCCGCTGCGCGGCCCGCAGAGGGTCTTGTGAATCGTCGTCGTGACGACGTCGGCGTGCTCGATCGGGCTCGGGTGCTCGCCGGCGGCGACGAGGCCGGCGAAGTGGGCCATGTCGACCATCAGCGTCGCCCCCACCGAGTCGGCGATCTGGCGGAAGGCGGCGAAGTCGAGCTGGCGAGGGTAGGCGGACCAGCCGGCGACGATCAGCTTCGGCCGGTGCTCGGCGGCGAGCCGCTCTACCTCCTCCATGTCGACCAGCATGTCCTCGCGGCGGACGTGGTAGGGAACCGGGTTGTAGAGCTTGCCGGAGACGTTGATCTTCATCCCGTGGCTGAGGTGGCCGCCATGGTCGAGGGCCATGCCGAGGAAGGTGTCGCCCGGCTCCATGAAGGCCATGTAGGCGGCGTTGTTCGCCTGCGCTCCGGAGTGCGGCTGAACGTTGACGTGCTCGGCGCCGAACAGCTCCGTGGCCCTGGCGATCGCCAGTTCCTCGGCGACGTCGACCTCCTCGCAGCCGCCGTAGTAGCGGCGGCCGGGGTAACCCTCGGCGTACTTGTTGGTCAGCACCGAGCCGACCGCGTCGAGCACCGCCTGCGGCACGAAGTTCTCCGAGGCGATCATCTCCAGCGTCCCCTGCTGGCGCCGTAGCTCCCCGTCGAGGACCGCGGCGATCTCCGGATCGACCTCGGCCAGAGGTGCGGTTTGGAAGTTCTCGGGCAGCTCGCTCACAGTTCTTCGACGATATCAACGGCCATGGATAACCTGGAACCGATGAGAGGGCGCTTCGGGCTCGGGGTCGCGGTGCTCTGTCTGGCGACAGCGGCCTTCGGGGTGGCGACGGCCGGGGCCGCAGATCCCTGCCACGGGCTCCGCGCGAAGCACCTGCTCTGCCCCAACCTGAGGATCGGCCCGCCCACCGGCCTCTACGTCGAACCGGCGGGCGGCGGGCGGGTGCTGCTGCGGGCGACCAGCGACGTGCGCAGTCGCGGCCGCGGCCCGATCGAGTTGCACGGCAGGCGCAATGGCCCGCACACGATGCGGGTCAACGAGCGGATCTACCGTGCCGGCGGCGGCCATATCGACGTCCGGACCGACGCCACCCTGCACTTCACCGACGTCGGCGCGTACTTCGGCGGCAGCTACTGGAAGGTCCACGAGCTGGCCACCTTCGAGCTCTGGTCGGTCGATCGCCACCACCGCCTCGAGCGCCTCATACGAACCGGGCCGAAGCTGAACTACTGCCTGCGCGACCTCGCCCGCACGCGGCCCGGGCGGCGCTCGCCGCATGGCCGTCATTACCCCGGCTGCAACCAGGACCACCACACCCGCCGCGTCACCCTCGGCACCTCGGTCGGCTGGTCGGACATCTACCCCTCCGACTACGACAGGCAGTGGATCGACGTGGCGGGCCTGCACGGCTGCTTCGCCTTCGCGATGCGAGTCGACCCACGCAACCTCCTCTACGAGTCGAACGAGAACGACAACGAATCCCGTCGCCTCGTCCACCTCCCCTTCCGGGGGGATATCGGCTGCTGAGCCCAAACCTCCGGGCCGACGGGCCGAAAAGTCGACCGCTAGTCGAGGGCGGCCGCGAGGTCACCGGCGGAGAGCCCGCCTTCGCGCAGGATGGTCCAGCCGCCGTCCTCATCGAAGTGGGTCAGGTCGACGACGGTGGAGGCCAGGCCGGTGAGGGCGCCGCCGTCGAGCGCCAGGTCAACGGCTTCGAGGACATCCTCGGGGACCTCGGCGAAGCTGGACGGAGCCGACTCGCCGCTGCGATTGGCCGAGGTCTGGAAGAGCGGGCACATCGCGCCGGCGAGCGGGCCGGCGAGCAGGCGGACGCCGAGGCGGTCGGCGTTCTCGCGACAGGCGAGCGGGTAGCGGCGCCGGGGGTTGGCGACGACCAGTGTGACCGGGCCCGGGAGGAGGGCGCCAACCGCCTGGCGGGTCCGGGGTCCGAGATCCTCGACCAGCTCCCGCATCGCCAGCGGCGAGAAGTACAGGACCGCGGATGGCTTGCCCTCGTCGCGTCCCTTGATCAGGTGGATGCGCTCGATCGCCGCCGCGTCGAGCGGGTCGCAGGCGAGCCCGTAGAGGCCGTCGGCGGGGAAGACCGCCACACCGCCCGAGGCGATGCACCCTTCCAATGCGGCGCGCGCCGCCTCGGCCCCGTCCCGCTCGATCGAGACGACTTCGGTCACTGGAGAACCTTCATCGCCGCCCCCAGACCACGCGCTCGATTCCAGCGAGGTCGCAGCGAGCCTGGATCGAGCCGAAGCCGGCCTCGCGCAGCAGCTCGCCGACCGGTTCGGCCTGACCCTCCCCCACCTCCAAGGCCAGGGTGCCCTGCGGCGCCTGGAGAACCACCGCACGGATCGCGTCGAGGCCGTCGTGGCCGGCGAGCAGCGCCTCGCGCGGCTCCCATCGCGTGACCTCGGGTTGGAGCGAGGGCCAGTCCGGCTCGGCGATGTAGGGGAGGTTGGCCAGAGTCAGGTCGAAGCCCACCCCCTCGGGCACAGACCCCTCGACGAAGCGGACCCGCTCCGAGAGCCCGAGCCGCTTCGCATTGGCGCGCGCCAGCACCAGCGCGCCGGCTGAGGTGTCGGTCGCGGTGACCTCGCACACGGGCAGCTCGTCGGCGAGCGCCAGAGCGATCGCCCCGGAGCCGGTGCCGACGTCGAGGACCGTCGCCGGGCGCAGCTCCAGCGCCAGCTCGACCAGCATCTCGGTCTCGGGACGCGGGATCAGCACCCGGCGGTCGACCGCCAGCTCGATGTTCCGGAACCCCCTGCGGCCGAGGATGTAGGCGACCGGCTCGCGCCGCAGGCGCCGCCGCACCATCTCACCGAACCGCCGCGCCGCCGGCGGCGACGACCCCGGCGTTCGGGTTCGCCATCACATCCGCCCGACCCGATCCCATCGCCTCCGCCAAGAGCAGTTCCGCGTCGAAACGGGGAGTCTGCCGGCGCCTGGCGCGCCACGGAGCGCATCCATGGCGGCCGATCAGGAGTTCCTGTCTTTTGCGAACTGGCCCGTGCGTGGTCAAGCGTACGGGCGGGAGCCTGCAGCCTCTGGCGCTTCTCCTCTGCGGCAAGCGCGTCAGTGAACTCGGCCAGGGCGCCGCCGAGCACCCCGTCGAGGTCGTGCGAGGTGTGCTTGATCCGGTGGTCGGTCACCCGGCCCTGGGGGAAGTTGTAGGTGCGCACCTTCGCGGAGCGCTCGCCGGTTCCAACCTGGGCCTTGCGCTCGGAGGCGATCTTCGCCTGCTGCTCGGCCAGCTCGCGCTCGTACAGGCGAGCCCGCAGCACCCGCATCGCCCGCTCCTTGTTCTGCAGCTGGGACTTCTCGTCCTGCATCGAGACGACGATCCCGGTCGGCCTGTGGGTGATCCGCACCGCCGAGTCGGTCGTGTTGACCGACTGCCCGCCGGGGCCAGAGGAGCGGTAGACGTCGACCTGGAGGTCGTTCTGGTCGACCTCGACCTCGACCTCCTCCGCCTCGGGCAGCACCGCCACCGTCGCGGTCGAGGTGTGGATCCGGCCCTGCGACTCCGTATCCGGCACCCGCTGCACCCGGTGGGTACCGCCCTCGTACTTGAAGACCGAGTACGCCCCCTCGCCCTTCACCGCGAAGGTGACCTCCTTGAAACCGCCCACCTCGGCCGCCGACTGCGACAGCACCTCGGTCGAGAACCCCCGCTCCTCCGCGTACCGGGTGAGCATCTTGTAGAGATCGCCGGCAAACAGCGCCGCCTCGTCGCCGCCGGTGCCGGCGCGGATCTCGACCAGCACGTTCTTGGAGTCGTTGGGGTCGCGCTCCACCATCGCCAGCCGAATCTCCTCTTCGAGGACTTCGAGTCGCGCCGGCGCCTCCTCGACCATCTCGAGCAGCTCCGGATCGTCGCCGTCCTCGGCAAGCAGCTCCCGCGCGCCCTCGAGATCGTCCCTCAGCGTCCGCAACTCGGCAGCGAGCCGATGCGCGGGCTGCAGCTCCCGGTACTCCCGTCCAACCTCGGCATAGCGCTGCCGATCCCCGATCACCCCAGGATCCGCCATCTGGCTCTCCAACTCGGAAAACCGCGCTTCGATCTGCTCTGCAAGCTGCTCGATCACAACTCACAACATAGACGGGGGACGGACTTCGCGCGGGTGCGTTACGCGACGATCTCGATCTGCTGCTGCGCGGCGGCCTCCTCGGGGCTCTCCCGAGCCAGCACCGCCTCCAGCGAGGCGATCGCCACCGCCAGCTGCTCTTCGTCCGGCTCCCGGGTGGTCAGGTTCTGCAGCATCAGACCGGGCCACATCACCGCCCGCACCCACCGTTTGCGCCGGTTCTTCCCCGCCCACTTGATCACCTCGTAGGAGAGGCCGGCGATCAGCGGGATACCGAGGACGCGGGAAGCCACCAGCCAGTACCAGGCTGGCAGCCCAATCGGTGCGAAGACGAAGATCGCCAGCACCATCACGATCAGCAGGAAGCTGGTCCCACAGCGCGGGTGCAGGCGCGAGTAGAGCCTGGCCCGGGCGGGCGTCAGCTCGTCCTCGGCCTCGTAACAGGAGATCGTCTTGTGCTCGGCGCCGTGGTACTCGAAGACGCGCCGCAGGTCGCGCAGGCGGCTGATCGCGGCGATGTAGCCGATGAAGATCGCCGTGCGCAGCACCCCCTCGACCAGCCAGAAGAGCAGCGGCGAGCCGAGCTGGCTCTTGATCAAGCTGGTCAGCCCGACCGGGACGACGAAGAAGAGCCCGACCGCGAGCAGCAGCGAGAAGAAGATCGTCAGTCCCCAGACCCAGCCGCCGATCTCCTCAGGCTCGCCCTCTTCGTCGTCGGGGAGCTGCGCGTTGGCAGAGATCGCCAGAGCCCGGAAGCCGATCTTCATCGACTCGCCGAGGGCGACGACGCCGCGGATCACGGGAAGCCGCCAGGCCCGGTGGCGCCTGGCCCAGGGGACCAGCGGCTCGGACTCGATCTCGATCGCGCCGGTCGGGTTGCGCACCGCCACCGCCCAGGTCGTGACCCCCCGCATCATCACCCCCTCCAGCACCGCCTGCCCGCCAACCGGCGCATCGCGCTTGGCGACGAGCGCCCCGTCGGGCATGCGCAGAGGGTCGCCTCCATTGGAGGAGACCGGCGGCGCCTGCGCTGAGCCCACCTCCGGGCTCACCGCTTACCTCTTGGCCTTGGCGCGCTGTGCGGCGCGGCGCTGGAATCGCTCGACCCGGCCGCCGGTGTCGACCAGCTTCTGCTTGCCGGTGTAGAACGGGTGGCACTCCGAGCAGAGCTCGACGTGGAGATCGTCCCTGGTCGAGCGGGTGGAGAACTGGTTCCCGCAGGAGCAGTGGACGTTGGCGAGCGTGTACTCCGGGTGAATTCCGGCTTTCATCGTCCACTCAGTCTAGAGAAGTGCGCAATCGGTGCCGATACACCCGCGTGAACACGGCAACCCGGGGCAATATGGCGAGTGGCGAGCACGCCATTCGCACGATCCTCGCCCTCGTCCTGTTCGGTGGCACCGCCGTCGTCGCCCTCCACGATTGGCTTGGAGTCGGAGGCAACGGGGGGTTCGACTCGTTTGTCGGCGGGCCTCTGTACGACGCCGTCGTGGTCGCGGCGGGCGTCGCCTGTCTGGTCAGGTCTCGCGCCGTCAAGAGCGAACGCTGGGCCTGGCTCCTGCTCGGCTTCGGCATCCTCTCCTGGGCAGCGGGCGAGATCTACTGGACCGCGTTCATCACCACCGACCCGGCGCCGCCGTACCCCTCTCCTGCCGATGCCCTCTACCTCGCCTTCTATCCCCTCGCCTATGCGGGCATCGCCCTGCTGATCCGCGCCAGGGCTCACGAGCTGGATTGGCGGCTCTGGACCGACGGCCTGATCGCGGCGCTTGGAACCGCGGCGCTCGGCACCGCCTTCGTCTTCGACTTTGTTGCCGAACGCACCACCGGCACCCCACTCCAGGTCGCCACCTCGCTCGCGTACCCGCTCGGCGACATCGCCATGCTGGCGATGATCGTCGCCGTGATCGCGCTGACGGGCTGGCGGCCGGGACGCACCTGGTCGCTGCTGCTGGCTGGGCTGGCGACCCAGGTCGTCGCCGACATCGCCTACACCCTGCATTCGGTCGACGGGGTGGCGCTTGCGGCCAACTGGATCGACCCGATCTACCTGATCTCGGCGATCTTCCTCGGTGCGGTCCTCTGGCGGCCGACGGCGGCGACGATCCCGGCTTCCGGGCAGATCGACGACCGGCGCGAGCTGATGGTTCCCGGGCTCTTCGCCGCGGTGATGATCGGGCTTTTCGCGATGCAGTACTTCAGCACCACCAGCGGGCTGGCGACGGTGCTGTGGGCCGCGACGATGGTCGCCGTGATCGTCCGCCTGGCGATCAGCGTCAGGGAGAACAAGGTCCTGCTCGATCAGGTGCAAACCGATCCGCTGACCGGGCTCGGCAACCGCGGTCGCATGCAGGTGGATCTCGAAAGGCTCTGCGCCAGCGCCACCGTGGAGGAGCCGGCTTCGCTGCTCTTCCTCGACCTCAACGGCTTCAAGCAGCTCAACGACACCTTCGGCCACCCCATCGGCGACGAGATCCTGGCCCAGCTGGGGCAACGGCTGCGCGATTCCGTGGGCGAAGACGGAACCGCCTACCGGATCGGCGGCGACGAGTTCTGCGTGCTCCTCACCTGTGCGGAGGGACGCTTCTACGCCGTCGGGTTGGCGGCGACGGAAGCGCTGACCCAGAGTGGACCGGGCTTCGACGTGACGGCCTCCTGGGGCGAGGCGACGATCCCGACCGAGGCCAACAGCCCGTCCGAGGCGCTGCAGCTCGCCGACACGAGGATGTACGCGCAGAAGGAATCGCGCCGGCTCGCCCTCGACGAGGGCGCCGTCCCCGATGTCGCTAAGGTCATCGCATGGCCGCAGGCGACGTTCGGAGCGCAGGCAGGGAAATAGGGCTTCCCGCGGGGACGGTTCGCTACCGCGAGGCCGGCGAGGGCAAGCCGGTCGTCTTCGTCCACGGCTACCTGGTCGACGGCCGCCTCTGGGACGGGGTGGTGGACCGGCTCTCCGACCGCTGCCGCTGCATCGCTCCCGACTGGCCGATCGGCGCCCAGCAGGTGGCGATGAATGCCGACGCCGACCTCTCCCCCTATGGGATCGCGGCGACGATCGCGAGCTTCCTCGAGGCGCTGGACCTCGAGGACGTCACGATCGTCGGCAACGACTCCGGCGGCGCGATGTCGCAGGTCCTGGTCACCCGCCACCCGGAGCGAATCGGGCGCCTCGTCCTCACCAACTGCGACACCCACGAGAACTTCCCGCCGGGGGTCTTCAAGGCGATGCCGCCGGTCGCCAAGCTGCCGGGCGGGATGGCGCTGCTGGCGGCGCCGTTCCGGATCGGCGCCCTCGCCCGCGCCGCCTTCCGGCCCTTCTCGAAGAACCCGATCCCGGCAGATCTCGTCGCCTCCTGGATGGAGCCCGGGCTGCACGATCCCGAGGTCAAGCGCGACGCGAAGAAGGTGACGGCGGGAATGAACAAGCGCTACACGCTGGAGGCGGCGGAGAAGCTGCGCGGCTCCGACCTCCCGATCCTGCTCGCCTGGGCGCCGGGCGACCGCTTCTTCCCGCTGAAGTACGCCGAACGCCTGGCCGCCGAAGCGGGCAACGCCCGCATCGCCCAGGTCCCCGACTCGAAGACCTTCGTCCCGCTCGACCAGCCGGAACGGCTGGCCGAGCTGATCGCCGAGTTCGCGGGCGCCAGCTGAGACGAATCCGCAAGTTACGGACACTTTTCGCTAGTTGCATGTTTTTCGTCTGGCCTGGGGGCCATGCTTTACATAACGCCCCCCTACAGGACGGAGAGTCATGCCCAAGCAGATCTTCGACCAGAACCGGCCCCGGAGCACGATGGCGCAGCGCCTCGACGAAGCGTTCGCCGGCTGCGAGCAGTGGACGCTCGCCCCGCCGGCTCAGCGGCGCAGCGAGATCGGCTTCAGCCCGCGGCTGTCGAGCTCCTCGAGGATGATCGGCAGCGCCGCCGCCGTGCGCACCCAGGAGCCCGGCGCGCTGTAGAAGTCGGCGTCATGCAGGAGGAGGATGTCGCCGCCGCGGACGCTCGCGGTTGAGCGTCGCGCGATCGAGTCCGCGCTCGCCCGGCGAGCCCAGTCCCTCCCCCACCGCGACCACAGCACCGGGCGCCAGCGGCGGCGGCGGATCGCCCGCAGGCCGGCGCCGCTGAAGATCCCGTAGGGCGGGCGGTAGTCGGCGATCGCCTTTCCCCCGGCCTCCTCGATCGCCGCCTTGGCGCGGTCGGCGTCGTCGAGGAGCTGGCGCGTGGTCAGGCGCAGCAGGTTGCGGTGCCGGTGGCAGTGCAGCTCGACCCGGTGCCCGGCGGCGACGATCTCGGCGACCAGGGCAGGGCGTCGCACCACCTGCTCCCCGGCGAGGAAGAAGGTCGCGGGAGCCCCGGCCTCGCGCAGGATCTCCAGCACCTGCGGCGTCCCCTGCGGGTGTGGACCGTCGTCGAAGGTGAGCGCCACCCCGTCGGGATCGTCCTGGCGGTGCACGATTCCCAGCGCCGGGCCGACGCCCGGGACGACCGGGGCGAGAGCGGGGCCCGCATGCAGGATCGCCGCCGCCGAGGCCCCGGCGCCGGCGAGGGACGCGATCACCGGTTGGAGTTCGCAGCGGCGGCGCGCTGCCGCCGCTGCTGCTGAAGCCGCACGTTCGCCCGCACCGGGCGGACGCCTGCCGCCGGGGTGGTGTCGCTGTCCTTGCCGAAGTGGATGCGCCCCTCGATCGGCTTGGCGGCCTTGGAAACCACCCGGTAGGGGGTTTCCCAATCCACCGAGAGGGCCCCGACGACGAGGATGGCGATCGCCACGACAGCCGCTGTGACCGCCGCGGCGGCTCGCCCGGCGCGCAGGCGCCAGACGGGCTGCGGCTTGACCCTCGGGCGCGCGGTCAAGACGCGAGATGAGATCGACGGAAGCGAGGCGAAGGACGAGTCCGGGGGGCGGCGCTCGCGGGTCATGTGCCGCAGCACCGACTCCAGCTCGTGCTCGGAGCGCGCCACCTCGGCCAGCCCGAAGCGCTCGAAGGCGGTGTTGTTGGCCCGCAGGTGGCCGGCGGAGAAACCGTAGGAGACGACCGGGCAGCCGCGGATGTGGGCCTCGAGCACGGTCAGGCCCGCGGTCGCGTGGACCATCGCGTCGGCAGCCGCCATCCAGTCGCTCATCTGGTCGGTGAAACCGACGATCCTCACCTGCTCGTTGCCGGCGAAACGCTGCTCCAGCTTCTCCCTCGCCACCTCGTTGCGGCCCGCGATGCAGACGACCATCGTGTCCTCGACGGCGAGCGCGGTGCGGATCGCGCCCTCGAGGTCGCCGACGCCCCAGCCGCCACCAGAGACCAGCACCAGCCGGGCGTGCGCGGGAACGTCGAGGGCGGCGCGGGCGTCGGCGCGGGTGCGCGGCATGAGGAAGTCGCGGGAGATCGGCGGGCGCATCCACTCGACGCTCCCCGGCCCGGCCAGCCGCTCGACTTCCTCGATCGACTCGGGATGGGTGACGTAGTGCAGGTCGATCCCCGGGTGGGCCCAGTAGCGCAACCCGGCAAGGTCAGTGATCGCCGACTGCGCCGGGATCGGCAGGCGGCGGTTTTCGCGCAGCATCCCGAGCAACGCGGTGACGCCTGGGTAGGTCGAGACGACCACGTCGGGGTCGTGCTCCGCGATCAGCTTCATCAGGCCGTGGGCGCCGAGCAGGTAGCCGAAATGATGGGCGAACCAGCGGGTCGGCCCAAACTTGGTGAGCAGCCAGTACTGGATGTCGAACAGCCAGGGCATCCAGCGGAAGGTCACTCGCGAGCCCTCGCGCACCACCGCGGAGACGATCCGCCCCATCGCCTCCAGCCCGTTGGCGATCTCGACTTCGGCGCCGGGAATTTCCTGCTCGATGTCCTCCTTGATCATCCGCGCCGGCAGGTCGTGCCCCTCGCCGATGTCGGCGGTGAGGACGAGCACCCGCGGTGGGCGCTCCTCCGAGCGCGTGGCTCCGGCGAGCAGCGCCCCGGCGGCGTGGCCGTTGCCGCCCAGCGAGGGCTTCTTGCCGGGGATCGGGTCGGGGGCGCGGGTGCTGCCGCGCACCCACTCGACGTACTTGCGGACCCCTTCGCGGAAGCTCGTCTGCGCTTTCCAGCCAAGCTCGTCGAGGGCGCGGGCGTTGGAGATCTCCTTGCCGGGGAAGTCGCCCGGGCGCGGCGGGGTGTGGACGATCTCGCAGCCGCCGGTCATCTCCTGCACCGCCTCGGCGATCTCGAGGATCGTCACCACCTCGTCGCCGGAGAGGTTGTAGGTGCGGTTGACGGCCGCCGGCTTCAAGCCGGCCACGATCCCGTCGGCGAGGTCCTCGACGTAGATGAAGCTGCGGCACTGACTGCCGTCGCCGGCGATCGTCAGCGCCTTGCCTTCCAGCGCCAGGTCGGTGAACTTGGCGACGACGCCTGCGGCGCGAGCGCGCGGCCCGTAGGGGATGCCGAAGCGCAGCACGGTCGAGTCGAGCTCGAACAGCTCGGTGTAGCCGGCGCAGTAGGTCTCCCCCGCCAGCTTGGTCGCGGTGTAGAGGTGGCGGGGAGCCGGGATCGGGGTTTCCTCGTCGACCGCCTGCTGAGCGCAGTCGCTGTAGACCCAGGTGGTCGAGCCGTAGACGACGCGGCCGACCTCTGTGCGGCAGGCGGCCTCGAGCACATTGAGCGTGCCGCGAGTGTTGACCTCCTCGGCCAGGACGGGATCGGCGTGGACGTGGGCGACGTCGGCGACCGCCGCGAGGTGGATGACGGCATCGCAGTCGCGCATCGCCAGGTCGAGGTTGGCGGGGTCGGTGATGCTGCCGGTGAAGGTCTCGACCTCGAGCGGCGAGTGGTAGGGGGAGGCGCTGAGGTCGAAGATCCGCGGCGTGTCGCCACGCCCGATCAAACGGTCGACGACATGCGAGCCGATGAAGCCGCCGCCGCCGGTTACCAGGACCCTCATGCAGCCTCCTTGCCGAGCGCCGCATCGCGACTCTCCGGGCGGTAGTAGAGCGGCACGCACCAGTGGTTCTCGGCCACCCAGTCGGTGTTGGGCATGTCGACAGCATGGCCCATGACCCGGTGGCACGGCTGGTCGTAGACGCGGCCGGTGGACTTCTCGATCTGCTCGAAGACGATGTACTTGTAGAGGCCGGAGGTCATCCCGTCGGGCAGCTCGAGGCGCGCGGGGTGCAGCGGGTCGAGGTGCTCGCGGGCGTAGGAGTTCTTCCAGGCGACGATCTCCTCCATCCGGTCGGCCTGGACCAGGCCGAGAGCGGCGGTGAACTCGCTCATCCGGAAGTTGAGCCCGTCGACCTCGTGCTCGAACTTGCCGTAGTTGCGGAACTTGCGGGCGAACTCGACCAGCTCTGGGTTGGACGAGACCAGCACGCCGCCCTCGCCGGTCGAGATCGTCTTGGTCGCGTAGAGCGAGTAGACGCCGGCGTCGCCGAAGGCGCCGGGGCGGCGACCGCTCCAATCGGCGCCGTGAGCGTGGGCGCAGTCCTCGAGCAGGAAGATCCCTTCGGCGGCACAGTATTCGGCGATGCGCTCGGAATCGAAGGCGAGGTGACCGCCGATGTGAACGAGGATCGCGGCCTTTGGCCTGTGCCGCTCCGCCTTGGCCTCGAAGTCCTCGAAGGACATGCAGAGGTCGGTGCGGTTGCAGTCGACGAACTCGACCTCGGCGCCGGCGTTGACCGCCGCCAACGGCGTCGCCATGAAGGTGTTGGACGGGCAGAGCACCGTCTCACCGCTCACCCCGGCGAACTCGAGCGCGGCGAGCGCCCCGCCGGCCCAGCTCGAGAGGCCGAGGCTGGGCAGCCCGTTCCACTCGCTCCAGCGCCGCTCGAAGGCCTCCAGCATCCGGCCCTCCGACCACTGCTCGGAATCCAGCACCTCGCCCCACAGCTCGAACAGGCGAGCGCGATCGCGATGGTCGAACCCGATCGCGAACTTGGTCGCGTCAGGCCGAATTGTCTCTGCGGCCCCTACGGTGGCTCCTTGGTGAGTGTGGCTGGGTAGGTTGCCTCCGCGGACGGACGGGCAGAAGGCGACCGCAAGGCTAGCAGCGAATCCGGACTCGACGACGGACACGCGGCGAGGCGATCAATCGTTGGCGTGGGCGCTCTCGATCACGGCTCCAACCACCCGCGACCCAGCCAGGAGCGTGGTGCCCCCCACGGCGATCGCCACGGAGGCGGCCAGGACGCCGCCGCCGAGGGGGGTCGACGACCACGACTCGCCGAACAGCAGCGGCGCCAGCAGCACCGGCACCAGCACCTGCACGGCGAACATCACCGGGGCGACCCTGGTGGCGGGCCGGTGCTGCAGGGCGCTCATCTCGCTGAGCAGCGCGGCGCTCTCGGAGAGGGCGACGGTGGCGAGCGGGACCAGCGCGACGAGCACGGCCCCCGTCGAGAGCTCGTCGGTGAAGAGCTTGCTGGCGATCGAGGTCCAGGCGTAGCCGCAGCCGGCGCCGAGGATCGGCAGCAGGCCGAGCGCCGCGGCGCGGCCGCGCAGAGCATAGGGGGCGGCGATCGGCACCGCGAGCAGGCCGAGCGCCAGCGCGATCGCCCCGGCCCCGGCGTGCGCGGTTGTCCGCTCCGGGGCGGCCACCGCCACCCCGGCCACCCCGGCCACGATCGCCGCCACGGCCACCGCCTCTCGCCACCCGGGAGCCTCGCCCAGACGCGTCGCGCCCAGCCACAGCAGGAGGATCAAGCCGCTGGCGAGGCAGGGCTGGACCACGGTCAGGGGCGCCAGCAGGAGAGCGAGGATCTCCAAAGGCCAGCCGACTAATCCGAGCGCCGTGGCCCCCAGCCAGCGCCTGTTCCGCACCAGCCTGCCGAGCAGCGAGGGCCGCAGCGAGTGGTCGTGCGAAACCTCCCGCGCCTCCAACGCCTGCAAAGCGATCGACGTGTTGTAGAGGCAAGAAGCCCCCACCGCCGCAACTATCCCGAGGGCAAGCACGTCGCGACCCTAACGCTCCAGACCGCGGTATCTAACCCGGGCGGTCCGACGCGCGGGCGACCCGGTTACGGGGGCCGAGAACGAATACCTCGCCCGCAGGCCCCCGTGACCGGGGTGCCCGCGCGCCCGTAGCCTCAGGTCTCTTGGTAGAGCGGCCCGTCGCCGCCCTCGGGCAGGGTGAGGCGGCCGCCCTTGGCGGTGATCGCGCCGCACTGCACGCAGTTGGAGGCGACGACCTGGACGTCCACCTCGGCGGCGCCGTTCTCCAGCTGCTCGTCGGGGATCTCGTAAACCTGGGCGGGGCACATCGAGACCCAGGTCTGGGCGATCTCGCGCGGCACCCTGGTCTGGATCCGGACGTGGTTCGGCGCGTCGTCGCGGGTTGCGTTACCCGAGAGGAAGACCGAGTCGAGCTTGTTGAAGGTCAGCTCGTTGTCGGGCTTGGGGTACTTGTCCGCGGCCGTGCCGAGCCGCATCGGGATCTCGGCGTCGTCCTCGACCTTCCAGTGGCCGCCGGGGAAGTTGCCTTTGGTGGCCACGAGGGCATTGCCGACGATGCCTCCGACGATCAGCCCCTTGTTGAGCGGCTGGCGCATGTTGCGCGTGCGGTGGAGGTCCTTCTCGATCACGGAGTTGTTGATCTTCTCGTCGTAGGCCTCGAAGTTGACCGAGTCCTGCTTGAGCGCGTCGACGATCGCCTCCGCCGCGTACATCCCGGCGTGCATCGCGTAGTGGACACCGGCGAGTTCGGCGATGTTGACCATGCCCGCAGCGTCTCCGGCAACCACCATGCCGGGAACCGAGAAGCGCTTCGGCAGCGACCAATAGCCGCCCGACGGGAGCGTCTTCGCACCCCATCCCACCCGCTTGCCGCCCTCGATGATCTTCTTCACGAAGGGGTGGGTCTTGAACTGCTGCAGCACGTCGTGGACGCTGAAGGTGGCGTCGGTGTAGGCGAGGCCGGCAACGAAGCCGATGCAGACCTTGTCCTCGCCCATCGGGTAGATGAAGCTGCCGCCCGCCTCCTTATGGCTGGCGCCCCAACGCAGCGGCCAACCCAGGGTGTGGATCACCCGGTCGAGCGGCTTCGGTACCTCCCAGATCTCTTTCACGCCGAGCTCCCATGACTGGGGGTCGGAGCCGTGCATGTCGAAGTAGTCGTAGGCGGCGTAGGTGAGGTGGCCAAGCGTCCCCTCGGCGAGCACGGTCGCCTTCGCGACCACGTCGGAGCCCGGCTCGAAGTTGCCCAGCTCCTGGCCGTCCTTGCCGCGGCCGCGGTCGCCGGAGCGCACCCCCTTGACGATCCGGTCCTCGACCAGCAGCTTCGTCGCGGCGGTCTCGGAGAGGATGTAGACGCCCGCCTCCTCCGCTTTCTCGGCCAGGAAGCGGCCCAGCTTCGCGATCGAGAGCGTGTAGGTGCCCTCTTTGCGGAAGTTGGGCGGGGTCGGCTTGATCGGAATCGCCGCCTTCGAGGTGAGGAAGTAAGTGGCGTCCTTGGTCACCTCCTGGTAGACCGGCGGCCACTCGGCCGGGTCCAGGTCGGGGAACAGCTCCTTCATCGCGGAGGGGTTCACGTTCGCCCCGGACATCAGGTGGGCGCCGGGGACTTTCCCCTTCTCGACCACCGCGACCGGCACTTCGCCCAGCTTCTCGGTCAGCTCCGGCTCGTTCTCCAGCAACTGCATCAGCCGGTTCGCGCAAGCGAGGCCGGCGGGGCCGCCGCCGACGATCGCCACCCCAACCTCGATCCGCTCGTCGGCGGGGTCGGTCGGCGGCCCGATCGCCTCGGCCGAGTCGAACGGGGGCGGGAACTCGCTGGGCTTCACGGCTGGCATCTGCGCTCCTTTGCGGGCGACGTCATCCCTTCTTGGCCTTGATCGCCTCGGTCAGCTTGGGGAGGATCTTGTGCAGATCGCCCACCACGCCGAGGTCCGAGAACTCGAAGATCGGCGCGTTCTGGTCCTTGTTGATCGCGAGGATGTTCTCCGAGCTCTGCATCCCGACCTTGTGCTGGATCGCACCGGAGATGCCGGCGGCCAGGTAGAGCTTCGGCGCGACCGTCTTGCCGGTCTGGCCGATCTGAGCCGCGTATGGATACCAACCGGCGTCGACCACTGCCCGGGTCGCGGCAACCGCCCCGCCCATCGACTCGGCGAGCTCCTCGCAGAGCTTGAAGCCCTCGGCTGCGCCGAGGCCACGACCGCCACCGACCAGGATCTCGGCATCCTCGATGTTGACGTCGGCGCCGCGCTGCTCGCCGCGCTGCACCATCGTCGCCTTGGTGGACCAGGGCGAGAGCTCGACCTCGACGTCGACGACCTCGGCGGTCCCACCGGTCTCGTTGATGTCGAAGGCGTTGAGGCGGCTGATGATGATCCCCGGCTCGGCGACGTAGCCGACGTCGGCGATCTGGGAGTCCTGCAGGATCGGGCGTTCGGCGACGAGCTTGCCGTCCTGCACCTTGACCTCGGTGACCTCCATCGTCACACCGGCGTTCAGCCGAGCGGTCAGGCCGGCGCCGATCTCGAAGCCGAGCAGGCCGCCGCCGAACAGCGCGTAGCTGAAGCCCTCGTCGGAGATCACCTTGGCCATCGCGTCGACGATCGGCTGGGCCAGGCCCTCCGGCACGCCCTTGGCGCGGTAGACCTTCGCCGCGCCCCAGTTGCCGAGCGAGGCGCAGGCGTCGTCGGCGATCTCGCCGACGACCACCGCGGCGGCCTCGCCGCCGATCTGGCCGGCCAGCTTCGCCGCCTCGGAGATCGCCCCGAGCGAGTTCTTGTTGAAGTTGCCCTCGTCGTCGTGGAGGGCGTAAACCAGGATGCCTGCCATCTAGATCAGCTTCCTCTCGTCGAGCCAGGCGACGATCTTCTCGACCGTCTCGTTGGTGTCCTCGTCCTCGATGATCTCCCCGGCCTCCTTGGCAGGCGGCGGGTTGAGCGCGAGGACGGCTGTCTTGGAGCCGGTCTCGCCGACCATGCCGGCGTCGATGCCGACGTCGCCGGTCGCCTTCGCCTCCAGGGGCTTCTTCTTCGCCCCCATGATCGCCTTCAGGCTGGGGTAGCGCGGCTCGTTGATCGCGTCGCCGACGCTGATCACCGCGGGCAGCTCCACCTCGACGGTGTCGTAGCCGTACTCGGCCTGGCGCTCGCAGCGCAGCTTTCCGTCGGTGACGTCGATCTTGATCACCTGGGTGAGCGAGGGCATCTGCAGGTGGTCGGCGACAACGGCGCCGATCGTGTAGCACTCGCCGTCGTCGGACTGCTGGCCAAGCAGCACCAGGTCCGGGCTCTCGGCCTCGAGCACCTTGGCCAGCGAGTAGCCGGTGGCGCAGACGTCGGAACCGACAAGAGCGTCGTCGGAGAGGTGCACCGAGCGATCGGCGCCAAGCGCGACGGCCTTGTGCAGAGCGCGGACGGCGGAGTCGGGGCCCATCGTCACCGCGACGATCTCCTCGACCGGGATCGCGCCACCTTCCTTGATCTGCATGGCGGCCTCGATGGCGTGGGTATCGAAGGGGTTGAGGTTTTTCTCGCCGCTGCGGTCCAGTCGCATCGTGTTGGGGTCGATGCGCTTCTGGACAGCGGCGTCCGGTACCTCCTTGACCAGGACGCAGATCTTCAAGTTGAAGCCTCCTTGGGCTGGTTGACTGACCAGTCAGTCACTCTATCTATACATCGGCGATGCGTTGTTTAGCGCATCGCGGATGGAGGCGGTGCGCTATTCGCTTCTGTGCTGTTCGTCACGCTCGTGGCGCTCCGTCGCGCCCGCCCGGATGAACTCGACGATGTCGTCGGTTCCGGCTCCGGGAGTGAAGACCGCGGCGACGCCGAGCCGCTTCAGCTCGGGGATGTCGTCGGCGGGGATCGTCCCCCCTACGGTGACGAGGACGTCGTCGACGCCCTGCGCGGCGAGCAGCTCCACCACCCTGGGGACGAGCGTCATGTGGGCGCCGGAGAGGATCGAGAGGCCGACCGCGTCGGCGTCCTCCTGGATCACCGTCTCGGCGATCTGCTCGGGCGTCTGGTGCAGGCCGGTGTAGATCACCTCCATGCCGGCGTCGCGCAGCGCCCGGGCGATGATCTTGGCTCCCCGGTCGTGGCCGTCGAGGCCGGGCTTGGCGACGACGATGCGGATCTTGCGTGCGGTGGCTGCCTCCATGCACCGGGGAACCCTAGCTGGCTGGCTAGAAGACCGGGGACTCCGTGTAGGTGCCGAAGACCCCCTGCAGCGCCGCGATCATCTCTCCCTCGGTGGCGCGGGCGCGGGCGGCGGCGACGATCGGCGGCATCAGGTTCTCCTCCGTCGCGGCAGCGCGCTTCAGCTCGGCGAGGGCGCTTTCCACCGCGGCGCCGTCGCGACGCGCGCGGGTCGCCTGCAGCCGGTCGACCTGCTTGCGTTCCAGCGCCGGGTCGATGCGGAGGATCGGCGTCGGCTCCTCGTCCTCCTGGGTGAAGTCGTTGACGCCGACGACGATCCGCTTGCGCTCGTCCAGCTCGCGCTGGTAGGTGAAGGCGGCGTCGGCGATCTCGCGCTGGGGGAAGTTGCGGCGGATCGCCTCGACCATCCCCCCCAGCTCGTCGATCCGGGCGAAGTACCCATACGCGGCGCGCTCCATCTCGTCGGTCAGCTTCTCGACGAACCAGGAGCCTCCGAGCGGGTCGGGCGTGTTGGGCGCACCCGACTCGAAGGCGATGATCTGCTGGGTGCGCAGGGCCACCCGCACCGCCTCCTCGGTCGGCAGCGCCAGCGCCTCGTCGAAGGAGTTGGTGTGCAGCGACTGGGTGCCGCCGAGCACCGCGGCCAGCGCCTCGAGCGAGGTCCGCACCACGTTGTTGAGCGGCTGCTGCGCGGTCAGCGAGACGCCGGCGGTCTGCGCGTGGAAACGCAGCCGCATCGACTCTTCGCGCTTGGCGCCGTAGGTCTCGCGCATCTCCCGCGCCCAGATCCGGCGCGCCGCCCGGTACTTGGCGATCTCCTCGAAGAAGTCGACGTGGGCGTTGAAGAAGAAGGAGAGGCGAGGGGCGAAATCGTCGACGTCGAGGCCGCGCTCGAGCGCCCGCTCCACATAGGTGAAGCCGTCCTTCAGCGTGAAGGCCAGCTCCTGCTGCGCGGTCGAGCCCGCCTCGCGGATGTGGTAGCCGGAGATCGAGATCGGGTGCCAGCGCGGCATCTGCTCGCTGCACCACTCGATCATGTCGGTGACCAGCCGCATCGCCGGCTCGATCGGGAAGCACCACTCCTTCTGGGCGATGTACTCCTTGAGGATGTCGGTCTGGATCGTGCCGCCGAGCTGCTCCGCCGGCACGCCCTGGCTCTCGCCGACGAGGACGTAGAAGGCGAGCAGGATCGCGGCGGGCGCGTTGATCGTCATCGAGGTGGTGACGCCGCCCAGCGGGATCCCCTCGAAGAGCTGCTCCATGTCGTCGAGGCTGTCGACGGCGACGCCCTCGCGGCCGACCTCGCCGAGGCTGCGGGCGTGGTCGGAGTCGTAGCCCATCAGGGTCGGCATGTCGAAGGCGGTGGAGAGCCCGGTCTGCCCGTGGTCGAGCAGGTAGTGGAAACGCTCGTTGGTCTCCTCGACCGTGCCGAAGCCGGCGAACTGGCGCATCGTCCACAGCCGCCCCCGGTACATCGACTCATACGGCCCCCGCGTGAACGGGTACTCGCCAGGGCGCCCGATCGTCGCGTCGGGGTCGGCGGGAGCGTCCTCGGACGTGTAGAGCGGCTCGATCGGGTACCCCGACATCGTCGAGAACTCCGACTCGCGCTCTTCGAGCTCCTCCTTGGGCTTCGGTTCGACGGCCATCGCCATCAGTCTAAATGCCTGATTCCACGCCCCTCCCTCGGGAAGTGGTGGTGCTACGCCTTACGGGGCGTTAGGTTTGGCCCTGCAGGGCCAAACGCAAGTCCAACCACCGCAAACTGGAGGTCTCGTCTCATGCGCAAGGCATTGGAGATTGGAGGAATCGTCGCTGCGATCGTGCTGATCGCGTTCGGCGTCGTCTCGATCGTGTTGGGGGCCAACGGCCGCGACATCGTCAAGACCGAACTCGACCGGCAGAACATCGAAGGCTCGGAAGACATGACCCCGTCGGCAATCGCCGGCGAGGCCAAGGGAGCCGGCCTCTCCGCCGACGTCGAACTGCCCACCTGCGACGTCGCCGAAAAGGCGATCGACAACGGCGAACGGGCGCGCTGCTTCGCCTCTTACATGCGCATCCACGCGCTCGAGGCGACCGGCGGCTACACCTACTCGGAAATGGGCCGCCTCGAAGCGAAGCCCGGCACGCCGAAGAGCGAACTGGCCGCGGGCGGCGGCACCGACAACGAAGAATACGCGGTGAAGGACCCCAAAACCGGCGAACCCGTCGACAACGCGGCGCGCGAAACCTGGGTCACCGAGACAGCGCTCTCGACCGCCCTCAACGCCAGCTACATGGCCGACAGGCTGTCGCTGTTCGGGATCGTGATCGGGATCGCCCTGCTGCTGACCGGGATCGGCTTCGCCGTGCTCGTCGCCGGGGGCGCCGTCCGCGACCCCGACACGGTGCTCAAGTTCCTGCGCTCGCGCAAGCCGCAGGCGCCGCATAGCACGGGGCCTCAGGACGACTGAGGCGTGCGCCCGCGAGGGCCGCTACCGCCGCACCGGAAAGCGGCGGGGCGGCCCCTTGCGGCGGGCGGCGATGCGGGAGCCGCCGAATCCCGCGACGGTCGCGAGCAGGGTGATCGCGACGGCGACGAGGCGGCGGCCGAGGCGCTCGAAGCGCATCGTCTGCCAGCCCTCCTGCCTGGCGATCTCGGCCAGGGGAGGGTCGGGGTTGACCGCGACCGGGTGGCCCACCGCGCGCAGCATCGGCAGGTCGGAGAGCGAGTCGGAGTAGGCGTAGGAGGCGGCGAGGTCGACGTCGTGCTCGGCGGCGAACGCCTCCATCGCCTCGACCTTGCCGGGGCCGTAGACGAAGGGGCCCTCGAAGCGACCGGTGAAGTTGCCCTCGGCGTCGACCTCGTAGCGTGTGCCGATGCCGCCCTCCATCCCCAGCACGTGGGCCAGCGCCTCGACCACGCCGTTGCCGGCGGCGCTGACGATGAAGGTGGCGCGCCCGGCGTCCTGGTGGGCGTGGACCTCGTCGAGCATCTGGGGGAAGACGCGCGGCAGGATCGCCGCCATCACCTCGGGGCCCATCCGGTCGATCGTCTTCTCGGGCACGCCTGCGATCAGCTCGCGGGCGACCCGCAGCACCTCGGCCGTGCGCTCGTCGGTGGTCCCGCGCAACCGGTAGCGCAGGTGCTCGACCGCCCAGCTGGCGAGCTGGCGCCTGCTCACGATCCCCTGCCGGGTCGCGACGCGAGCGAACTGCATCCCCGACGACCCCGCCATCAGGGTCTTGTCTAAGTCGAAGAAGGCAGCGACGCGGCTCAAGCTGAGCCGTTGACCTCGATGACTATTGCGTCTCCCTGCCCGCCGCCGCTGCAGATTGCGGCGCACCCCAAACCGCCGCCCCGGCGGCGCAGCTCGTGCACCAGGGCGCCGACGATGCGTGAGCCCGAGGCGCCGATCGGGTGGCCGAGGGCGATCGCCCCACCGTTGACGTTGACCTTGTCCTCCTCGATGCCGAGCAATCGCACGGAGTTGAGGGCAACCGAGGCGAAGGCCTCGTTGATCTCCCAGAGATCGACGTCATCGGGGGTCTTGCCGATCTTCTCGAGCGCCTGCTTGGCGGCCCCGGCGGGGGTCCTCACCAGGTAGGCGAAGTCGTCGGCGACGGTGCCGTAGGCGAGGACGCGGGCCAGCGGCGTGCGGCCCTCCTTCTCGGCCCACTCCGCCGAGGCGACGACGATCGCGCCGGCGCCGTCGTTGACGCCGGGCGAGTTGCCGGCGGTGTGGGTGGCGTCCTCGCCGCCGATCGCCCGCAGCTTGGCCAGTGTCTCCAGGTTCGTCTCCGGCCGAATCGCCTCGTCGCCCTCGACGATGTGCTCGCCCTTGCGCGACTTGACCGTTACCCCGGCGATCTCGTCGGCGAGGCGGCCGGCGTCGGTCGCCTCGGCGGCGAGCCGGTGCGAGCGCTCGGCGAATTTGTCCATGTCGGCGCGCGTGATCTCAAGCTCGTTGGAGACCTCGCTCGCCTCGTCGATCATCTGCTTTTCGGTGAAGGGGTTGGTGAGGCCGTCGTGGGTCATCGCGTCGATCGCGCTGACGTCGCCCATCCGAAAGCCGAAGCGAGCGCCTGGCAGCAGGTAGGGCGCCTGGCTCATCGACTCCATCCCACCGGTCACCGCGACCTCCGTGTCGCCGGCGCGGATCGCCAGGTCGGCGATGCCGAGCGAGCGCATGCCCGAGGCGCAGACTTTGTTGACCGTCTCCGAGGGCACCTCCTTGGGGATGCCGCCCTTGATCTGCGCCTGCCGCGAGGGGATCTGGCCCTGCCCGGCCTGCAGCACCTGGCCGAAGACCACCTGCTGAACCTGCTCGGGCGCGACGCCGGAGCGCTCCAAGGCGGTCTCGATCACATGGCCGCCGAGGTCGGTCGCGTCGAGCGAGGAGAGGGCCCCGCCCATCTTGCCGAACGGGGTGCGCGCGGTTCCGAGGATGACTGTGCTTGGCATGGGCTGCCTTTCTCTTGAGGTTTATGCCGGGTCTCGGCTCGGCCTGGGACGATACCGGGAGGGCTCGCCAGGCTGCGTGCGCAAGTGCATAGACTCGCGACGGAATGAGGGTTGAGGTACACCAGGTCGAGATCCTCCAGGTCGACGCCGACCTGGCCGTCGTCGGCCTCTTCGACGGCGAGGACCTGCCGGCCGAGATCGCCGCCGCCCCGGGAGCCGCCGACGCCAAGGGCGCGTTCAAGAAGCTTGCGCTCCTCCACCCGCAGACGCCGGCCCGCGTGTTGGTCGTCGGGCTGGGCAAGCGGAGTGAGATGGACGCCGAGCGCGCCCGGGTCGCCGCAGCGCTGGCGGTGCAGGAGGCGGGCAGGGTCGAGGCGACGTCCCTTGCCTGGGCGCTGCCGCAGTCCGAGGACGACGCCGCGACCGCCGAGGGCCTGGTGACCGGGACGATCCTCGGCTCCTACCGCTTCGACCGCTTCCTCAGCAGGGACCTCGACGACCCTCCCCCGCCCTCGGTCGAGTCGCTGACGCTGGCCGGGCCCGAGGGCGTCGCCGCCGCCGCCGAGGCCGCCCGCGTCGCCGCCGAGGCCCAGAACCGCGCCCGCGACCTGCAGAGCCTGCCCTCGAACGTCGCCACTCCCTCCTTCCTGGCGCGCCGCGCCGAGGAGATCGCCGCCGCGCACGACACCGTCAGCGCCGAGGTGCTCGGGCGCGAGCAGATCGTGGAGAAGAAAATGGGCGGCCTGGTCGCGGTCAGTCAGGGGACCGCCGAGGAGCCGAAGCTGATCGTCCTGCGCCACGCCGGCGGCGGCTCGGGGCCGACGCTGGGGTTGGTCGGCAAGGGCGTCACCTTCGACACCGGCGGTATCTCGATCAAGCCGTCCGCGGGCATGCAGGAGATGAAGATGGACATGTCGGGCGCCGCGGCGGTGCTGGAGGCGGTGGCGGCTATTGCCGAGCTCGGTCTGGCCGTGAACCTGATCGCGGTCGTCCCCTCGACCGAGAACATGCCCTCGGGGACGGCGATCAAACCCGGCGACGTGATCGCCCAGTACAACGGCAAGACGGTCGAGGTCAACAACACCGACGCCGAGGGCCGCCTGATCCTCGCCGACGCTCTCGCCTATGCGGTCGAGCTGGGCGCCGAGCGGATCGTCGACCTCGCCACCCTGACCGGCGCCGTGATGATCGCACTGGGGTCGACCTACGCCGCCGTCATCTCCAACGACGACGAGCTCGCCGGAGAGGTCGTGGAGGCGGGCGAGGTCACGGGCGAGCTGGCCTGGCGCCTCCCTCTCCACCCCGAGTACAAGGAGCTGACCAAGGGCACGGTCGCCGACCTCACCAACGCCTCGTCGAAGCGCAAGGCCGGCACGATCTACGCCGCCGCCTTCCTCGAGGAGTTCGTCGGCGACACGCCGTGGGCGCATGTCGACATCGCCGGCACCGCCTGGGACGTCGGCCGCCCCTACACCGGCAACGACGCCAGTGGCTACGGGGTGCGCCTGCTGGTCGAGCTGGCCCGCGAGCTGGTCGAGTAAGCGGTTCTCGCCGGGTAGTGCAGGTCTCCACCGCGCCGCTGCTCGCTTTGACCCCTCTATCGTGTGGTGAACTCCCGCAGCGACGGATGAACGGGCGAACGATCTAGGAGGAGGAGCGGAGATGGCGACCGCGGCAGAGCTTCAGGTCCGGGACAGGATCTTCATCGGCGGCGAGTGGGTCGAGCCCGCGGGCTCGGAGGCGATCGAGGTCGTCAACTCGACCACCGAGGAGGTGATGGGGACGATCCCGGCCTGCACCGCGGAGGACGCCGACCGGGCGGTGCGCGCCGCCCGCGACGCCTTCGATTCCTGGTCGCAGACGCCCCGCGAGGAGCGGGCCGGCCACCTGGCGGCGATCGCCGCCGGCCTCGGCGAGCGCTCGGAGGAGATCGCCGCGACGATCGCGCAGGAGCTGGGAATGCCGCTGAAGCTGAGCCAGATCATCCAGGCGGGCCTGCCGACCGGCCAGTTCGCGGCGATGCCGAAGCTGATCGAGGAAGTCGCCTGGGAGGAGGAGATCGGCAACTCCCGAGTGCTGCGCGAGCCGGTCGGCGTGCTCGGCGCGATCACCCCCTGGAACTACCCCCTCAACCAGATCGCCGCCAAGGTCGCGCCGGCGCTGGCCGCCGGCTGCACGGTGGTGCTGAAGCCGAGCGAGGTGGTGCCGCTCAACGCCTTCATCCTCGCCGAGGTGATCGAGGCCGCCGGCCTCCCCGCCGGCGTCTTCAACCTCGTCACCGGCACCGGCCCCGTGGTCGGCGAGGCGATCGCTGGCCATTCCGGCGTCGACATGGTCTCCTTCACCGGCTCGACCCGCGCCGGCCGGCGCGTCTCCGAGTTGGCCTCGGCGACGGTGAAGCCGGTGGCTATGGAGCTGGGCGGCAAGTCGCCGAACGTGATCCTCGACGACGCCGACCTCAGCCGCGCCGTCCCCGACGGCGTCGCCAAGTGCTACCTCAACTCGGGCCAGACCTGCAGCGCCCTGACCCGGATGCTGGTGCCGCGCGAGAAGCTGGCCGAGGCCGAGGAGCTGGCGAAGTCCGCCGCCGAGGCGTTCACGCCCGGCGACCCGTTCGAGGATTCGACCCGGCTCGGCCCGCTCGTCTCCGAGGTGCAACGCGAGCGCGTCCGCGGCTATATCGAGAAGGGCGAGGCCGAGGGCGCAAGGCTCGTGACCGGCGGCGCCGCGCCTCCCGAGGGACTCGAGCGCGGCTACTTCGTCCGCCCCACCGTCTTCTCGGAGGTGACCCCGGAGATGACGATCGCCCAGGAGGAGATCTTCGGACCGGTGCTCGCGATCCAGCCTTATGAGGACGAGGATGACGCGGTGCGGATCGCCAACGACACCGTCTACGGCCTTGCCGGCGGCGTCTGGTCGGCCGACACCGACCGCGCGATCGCGGTCGCCAAGCGCATCCGCACCGGCCAGATCGAGATCAACGGCGGCGCCTTCAACCCGCTCGCCCCCTTCGGCGGCTACAAGCAGTCCGGGCACGGGCGCGAGAACGGCCGCTACGCGATCGAGGAGCTGCTGCAGGTCAAGTCCCTACAGCTCTAAAACACATTCGCGCGCATCAACTTTGGGGGCTATTTCCACCCAAAGTTGATGCGGGCAGTGATGCGGCCAAACCGCATAGGCTGGCGGTCGTGAATTTCGAGCTGAGTGACGAGCAGAGGTTGCTGCGGGACACCGTTCGAGACTTCGCCCGCAGCGAGGTCGCACCGGTGGCCGGGGAGTTGGACCGGACCAAGTCCTTCCCCTACGAGATCGTCGAGAAATTGGGCGGGCTGGGGTTGATGGGGATTCCGTTCCCGCAGGAGTACGGGGGCGGCGGCGCCGACACCCTGTCCTACGTGCTCGCGGTCGAAGAGCTGGCGCGGGTCGACTCGTCGGTCTGCATCACGATGGCCGCCCACACCTCGCTCGGGACGATGCCGATCTATCTCTGGGGAAGCGACGAGCAGAAGGCCGAGTGGCTGCCCCAGCTCTGCAGCGGCAGGCGACTCGCCTCGTTTGGGCTGACCGAGCCGGAGGCGGGGTCGGATGCCGGCAACGTGCGGACGGCGGCGAAGCTGGAGGACGGGGAGTGGGTGATCGACGGGGCGAAGCAGTTCATCACCAACTCGGGGACCGAGATCTCGGGGTGCGTGTCGATCACCGCAGTCACCGGGGAGGCGAATGGGCGCAAGGAGATCTCCAACCTGATCGTCCCCACCGGGACACCCGGCTACGAGTTCGGCGAGCCGTACCGGAAGATGGGCTGGAACGCCTCCGACACCCGTCCACTCTCCTTCGAGGATTGCCGCATCCCCGAATCGGGCCTGCTGGGGCGGCGAGGGGATGGGTTCAAGAACTTCCTCCACATCCTCGACGGGGGGCGGATAGGCGTTGCGGCGATGGGGGTCGGCCTGGCCCAGGGAGCGCTCGACGAGGCGATCTCCTACGCGAAAGAGCGCCGGGCGTTCGGGCAACCGATCTCCAAGTTCCAGTCGATCCAGGCCAAGATCGCCGACCTCTCGGCGCAGATCGAGGCGGCGCGGCTGCTCACCTGGCGCGCCGCGCTGGAGAAGGACGCGGGCCGCTCGTTCACGCTGACCGCCGCCCAGGCGAAGCTGATCACCGGCCGCCTCGCGGTCCGCGCCACCGAGGAGGCGGTCCAGATCCACGGCGGCTACGGCTACATCGAGGAGTACCCGGTCTGCCGCTTCTACCGCGACGCCAAGATCCTCACCATCGGCGAGGGCACCGACGAGGTGCAGCAGATGGTCATAGCCCGCCAGCTCGGCTGCTGAGCGTTTGACAATCGCCTCGCCGGCGTTCTAGCCTCACTCCCAGGTGTAGAGCGAAATGGAACGCAAATGACCGGGCTTGAGGACAGGGCGGAGGAACTCGGGTCGGGTCGCGGACTCACAGGCCTGACGATCGGGATGCTCGTCCCGGTGACGGCGATATGGCTGATCTCCGTCGTATTCGCCCTCGTTCCGATCGGCGCTCTCTTCGGGGTCCTCATCGGCAACACGAGCACCGGTATCGCCATCGTCTGCATCGGCTGGACCCTTGGCGCGGGCCTTGCGTTCATCAGGCCGGTGGAGGAGTGGCTGGGCCGGACGATCTTCGAACTTCGCCCCCCCACTCCCTACGAGATGGAAATGCTTCAGCCGCTCTGGAATGGGATCTGCGAGGAAGCGGCAATCGACCCGAGTCGCTACATCCTCAAGATCGAGAACAGCCCGCATCCGAACGCCCTGGCTGCCGCCGGACGGCTCGTTGCGGTCACAAACGGAGCCATGGAGCAATTGCCCGCCGACATGCTCCAGGGCATACTTGCCCATGAGCTCGGCCACCACCGCGACCTGCACCCGGTCGCCGCGCTGCTGACCTGGTGGTACCTGCTGCCGATCGGCCTGCTCGACTGGTGCCTGCGGATCGTCGTCCGGATCAACGCCTTCATCCTCAGCCTCTTCAGGGGCTGGCTGATCATCTTGCTGTTGTTTGCGCTTCTCGTGCTGCTCCTGGCGCGCTTTCTCTTCTTCATCCCGGTGAAGACCGCCTACCTCTTCGGCGTGATGATGGGCCGGGCCAGTGAGTACCGAGCGGACCGCTACGCAACCGACAGCGGTTACGGCCCAGGCCTCATGCGTGCCCTACAGCTCTTCCTCGACCGGGGTTTCGACGAAGATCTCCCAAGGGGCATTGCTCGCCTCTACAACAGCCATCCGCCGCTTAAGAAGCGGATCCGGGCGATCGAAAAGCGGATGGAGAAGCTCGACAGTGCGCGCCAAGTACGCCCACCGGCGGATATGAGGTGGCGCATCGGAGCCTGAACCGGGATCCAGTCGCGCTAGCCGAATGTGAAGGCGTAGCCCGTCACCCCCCGTTCCGGCAGAAGGCGAAGGACGTGATGGCTCACCCGCGGCAGGTCGACGAGCTCGTAGAGCCGCTGGGAGGAGACCGTGACCGCGCCGTTGCGCACGTCTGCCCCCGCGAGGCTGTTCGGGATCGGGCTGCCGTCCAGCAGCACGCGGACGCGGCGGCTCCGCCCGGGTGAGCCGAGCACCAGGTAGACGCGTCGTGCCCCGAAGTTGAGAGCGAGCGACCCGCCCTCCGCGGTGGCCGAGTGCAGGCCGATCCGCCAACTCCCACCGAAGGCGAATTCGTTGGCCGGGGGCGGGGGCGCCTTGCCAAAGTCGTGGAGCCCAGGGGAGAGCGCCGAGTTGGTGAACCGTTCGGCGCGGGCGGCGCCGAGGTAGGTCTCCGGGGTGCTCACCCCGGCGGAGGGCGCCAGGCCGTGCGCGCCCGACATGCGCCGCCCGACCCGGTCGCCCGCTGCGGCGAGCAGCTCGCGGATCACCATCTCTTTCTCTCCGTAGGAGCCCTCGCCGAAATGGACGTAGCGGACCCGGCCCTGAGCGTCGATGAAGTACTCGGCCGGCCAGTACTGGTTGCCGTAGGCGCTCCAGGTCGCGAGGTCGTTGTCCTGGACGACGGGGTAGCGCAATCCGTTGCGCTCGATCGCTTCGGCGACGTTGCCGGCGTCTTTCTCGAATGGGAACTCGGGCGAGTGGACGCCGACGATCGTCAGCCCGTCCCTGCGGTAGCGCTGGTCCCACGCCTTCAGGTAGGGCAACGTGCGCAGGCAGTTGATGCAGCTGTAGGTCCAGAAATCGACCAGCACCACCCGGCCGCGAAGGCCGCGCAGCGTCAGAGGCCGGTCGCCGGGAGTGTTGAACCAGCTCTGGTTGTCGACGAATTCGGGCGCGGTGCCGAGCACCGGCAGCCTCAGGCCCCCGCCGGCGCGCTTCGCCGGCGCCGGTACTTCGGCCGCCCTGCCGCCCACCCCGTGGGTGGATTCCCCGCGCACGTCGCTGAGCGCCCTGCGAGCCGCAGCCGTGTCCTCCAGGCCCTTGGTGGGGTTGACCAGGAAGCTGGGCAGGTCGGAGGCGATCGAGTTCTGGAATCGCACGTCGTAGTCCTGGAGCATCGCCAGCGCCACCACGACCATCACCGCGCCCATCGCCACCTGCAGCCCGCTGCCGCGACGGGCGAGCGGCGCGACGACTCGGCGGCCGCCCAGCATCAGGAAGTAGAGGACGACCGCCGAGCCGGCCCCGTAGCTGAGCGCCACGGCCAACCGCCCCGCGGTGAACGACTGCGAGGCCGAGACGGTGATCACGCCGGCCAGGATCGGCCCGGCGCAGGGCGCGTAGACGAGCCCGAGGCTGGCGCCGACCACGGTCCCCGACCAGAAGCCCTCGCCGCCGCCGGCGACCCCCGCTCGCCCGGCGAAGCGGCTCAGCCAGGCCTCGACCCGGGCGGCGAGCGGCGGGATCATCAGCGTGATCCCGAACCCGAGCAGGACCGCGATCGCCAGCTTGCGCAGCAGGTCGTTCGGCAGCCCGAGCGCCGAGATCACGTAGACCAGGGCGACGGTGGCGACGGTGAAGGAGATCGCCAGGCCGACGACGATCCCGAGCGGCCGGCGACGGCCGCCGGTCGCACCCGCGGAGAGCGCGATCGGCAGCACCGGCAGAACGCACGGCGAGAGCGCGGTGCCGGCGCCGGCGACGAATCCGAAGAGCATCAGCAGGACCACGGCCTCAACCTTTCCACGCCTGTATTACGCAGAGGTGACGATCGCGGCTCAGCGAGGCGCCGGCTGCGCGGTGACCGAACCCTCTGGGCGAGCAGCCACCTCCGCCGCCCGGCCGGCGTTCTCGCCGATGTCGAAGTGGGCGCAGATCGTCAGCTCGTGCTCGCGCAGGAGGGGCCTGGTGGGGTCGACCACGGGGGCGCTGCGAATCGTCTCGCCCGCGTGGGCGACCCAGACGCGGCCGCCGCCGCCCGCACAGTCGCGCAGGGGGATCGCGACCAGGGGGCCGCGACGGCGGCCGAGCCTGGCGATCAGCCAAGCCGGGTCGCCGGCGACGGCGTCGAGGAAGAAACCGTCCACCTGGCCGACGCGGCCGCCGCCGATCTCGTCGACCTCGAACCCGATCCACCCGCTCGCCTCGGCAGGCGGTGGCGGAGCGTCC
This sequence comes from uncultured Solirubrobacterales bacterium, assembly GCA_963749605.1. GTDB lineage: Bacteria > Actinomycetota > Thermoleophilia > Solirubrobacterales > 70-9 > CAVVNN01. Next base: position 719,083 of record CAVVNN010000002.1, read on the forward strand.
GGCGTCGCGCCAGCCTCAGGCATCGGTCTGGCGCTCCAGCAGCTCGCCCGCGGCGCTGGCTGGGTCCAGCTCGCGCCGCACCACCCGCTCCAGCAGCGTCGACGATCTCCGGGTCGTCGGCGATCGTGGCCTCCAGCCGGCGACGCATGCGCGAGGCCGCGATTCCCAGCACCTCGCTGCGCAGGTTGCGTGCGCGACGCTCCTCCAGCGTGCCGGCGGACTCGATCTGGGAGCGGTGCTCGTCGATCTTCTCCGCCAGCTCGGCCACACCCTCGCCACGAGCCGCCTCGGTGCGCAGGATCGGCACCTGCCAGCCGCCCGGCTCGTGCGACAGCGCCAGCACGCTGCGCACCTCGCGCACCATCGTGTCGGTCATCGGGTGGTCGGCCTTGTTGACGACGATCACGTCGGGGATCTCCATCACCCCGGCCTTCAGCGCCTGGATCGAGTCGCCCGAGCCCGGCATCAGCGCCAGCACGATCGTGTCGGCGTGGTCGACGATGTCGATCTCGGCCTGGCCGACGCCGACCGTCTCTATCAGCACGTCGTCCTTGCCGGCGGCGTCCATCACCAGCGCCACCTGCAGGGCCGCCTCCGAGAGCCCCCCGAGCGCTCCGCGCGAGGCCATCGAGCGGATGAAGACGCCGGGGTCGAGGAAGTGCTCGGAGAGGCGGATTCGGTCGCCCAGCAGGGCGCCGCGGGTGAACGGGCTCGAGGGGTCGATCGAGAGCACGGCGACCTGGCGGTCGTCCTTGCGCAGCTCCGCGGTCAGCGCCCCGATCAGCGTGCTCTTCCCCACCCCGGGCGGCCCGGTGAAGCCGACGATCCGCGCCCTGCCGGTGCGCGGGTAGACCTCGCGCACCAGCTCCCAGCCGGCCGGGTCGTCGGACTCGATCAGCGTGATCGCGCGCGCCAGCGCCCGCTTGTCGCCGGCGACGAGGCGCTCGGCCAGCGGCACGGATTTCGCGGCGCCCGGCATACCTGGCTCAGTCTAGAGTGGCGCCCGCCATGCGCCTCTTTCGCTTCTGCGCCCGCAACGGGATGCTGAACCACCGCTATGCGCTGCTGCTCTGGCGCTACCTGTGGCGGCGCCTGCTCACCCGCGCCGGCCGGCGCTGGCGCACCGGACGGGATGCTCTTCCTCGGTCGCCGCCTCGAACTCACGGTCGGCAGCAGGGGCGAGCTGCGCTTCGGCCGCTTCGTCTGGATCGGCGACGGGACGAAGATCCGCTGCCACGAGGGGACGGTGGAGATCGGCGAGAAAACCGTGATGGGGCAGGAGTGCACGATCTCCGCCTACCAGCGGGTGCGGATCGGCGAGCAATGCGTCGTCGCCGACCGGGCGATGTTCATCGACTTCGACCACGGCGTGGTCGAGGTCGAGCGGCCGATCCGCGTCCAGGGCATCTACAAGCGCGACGTCCTCGTCGGCTCCAACGTCTGGATCGGCTACGGCGCCTGCATCCTGCGCGGCGTCAGCGTCGGCGACAACTCGATCGTCGGCACCAACGCCGTGGTGACCAAGGACGTGCCGGCCAACGCCGTCGTCGGCGGCGTCCCCGCCCGCGTCATCCGCATGCGCGAGGCGCCGCAGGACCTGCGCTGGCCCGATCCGGTCGAACCCGACCCGGCGGCCCCGACGACGCTCTCCCCGCCCGACGTACCCGCTTAGGCGCGGCTGGGGTCGCCGACCAGGTCGGCGTAGACCCCGGCCGTCTGCTCGGCGACGTCGACCCAGTCGAAGCGCCGCACGTGCTCGTGGGCCTCGGCGACCAGGCGGCGGCCGAGGTCGTCGTCGGAGAGGACGCGGATCGCCACCTCGGCCAGCGCTTCGGGGTCGTGGGCGCGGAAGCGCAGCCCGGCCTCCTCGTGCGGAACGACCTCGCGCAACCCGCCGGTGTCGGCGACGATGCACGGGCATCCGGAGGCCATCGCCTCCAGCGCCACCAGCCCGAACGGCTCGTAGATCGACGGCACCACCGTGAGGTCGGCGATCCGGTAGAGCGAGTGCAGGACGTCGTCGCCGATCCAGCCGAGGAAGGTCCCGTGCTCCATCAGCCCCAGGTCCTCGGCCTGGCGGTGCAGTTCGGCCTCGTGCGTGCCCGAGCCGGCGACGAGGAAGCGTGTCTCGGGCGCCTCCTCGATCACCCGCGGCATCGCCTCCAGCGCCAGCTGGAAGCCCTTCTCGTAGACGAGCCGGCCGATCAGCAGGACCAGCTTCTGGCCGGGGTCGGCGAACTCGGAGCGCAGCCGCTTCAGCTCGGACGGATCCTGGGGCTGGAGGTCGTCGGGGTCGATCCCGTTCGGGATCACCGTCACCCGCGCCTCCTCCACTCCGAAGATGTCGACGACCTGTTCGCGCATGTAGTGGGAGCAGGCGATAACGCGCTCGGAGCGGTTGGTGATCCAGCGCTCGACCCCGTGGATGTAGGCCTGGGGGTGCTTGTCGACCCAGCCCTGGTGGCGGCCGTGCTCGGTGGCGTGGATCGTCGTCACCAGCGGCGCGCCGAAGCGCTTGGCGAGGTGGTCGCAGGCGTTGGCGACCAGCCAGTCGTGGCCGTGGACGAGGTCGAACTCGTAGCGATCGCCGAGCTCGACCCCGGCGGCGAGCATGTCGGAGTTCATCCGCTCGACCCAGGCGACGAACTCGCCGAGGTCGGTCGGTCGTTTCGGCTCGAGGATGCGGTGGATGGCGACGCCGCCGCGGCGCTCTTCCGCCGGCGACTCCTCCCCCCCGCGGGTCAGCACGTGGACCTCGACCCCGCCATCGACAAGCCCCTCGGAGAGCTTGCGCACGTGGCGGGCGAGGCCGCCCTCGATCAGCGGCGGGTACTCCCAGGAGAGGATCAGGACGCGGGTCATTCGAAGTTCGGCGTTAGGGCTCCAGCAGCGGGGCGAGGCTCAGGTCCGGGGCGAGAGCGCGCATGCACGGATCGGAGTCGGATCGGGAGTCTATGGCCTCCAGGGCCTCCTCCGCGTGACCGGTGGCCCGCTGGAAAGCGTAGTCGCCCGCCTGGCCGCGCTTGTCGAGGAAGGCCCAGTCGCTTGCCTGGGTCGCCAGCAGCTCGCGGGCGGCGCGCAGCGCGGCGGGGCCGCGCAGGCCGTTGGAGAGCGCCCGCAGCAGGCGCAGCTCCAGCCGTCGCGCACCCCAGGCGAGGTCGGCGACCGGAGGCGAGTCCCAGGTGCGGAAGTCCTTCCCCTCGCCCCAGCTGGAGGCGGCGAGGGGGCGCTCGGCGGGCTCGTGCTCGGCCAGGGCCTCGGGGACCGTGAGCAGGCGCACCCCCGCCTCCTCCGCGCCGGCGAGGACCTCGCGCAGCCAGACCGGCCCCTCCGACCACCAGTGCCCGATCAGCTCGGTGTCGATCGCGAAGACGATCAGGCCGCGGCGGCCGTGAGCCGCGGAGAAAGCGCGCAGGCGGGCAGCCGCGGCGGCGAGGAACTCCCCCGCCTGGCGCCGCGCGGCCGCCTCCGCTGCAGCAGGCTCGTAGCCGCCGCCGCCGATCCGCCAGATCCGCACCCCGCGCAGCGATTTGCCGGCGAACTGGGCGTGGGCCGGGTCCGCGGGATAGCCGTCGAGCGACCACAGCCACTCGATTGCCTTCCAGTCGATCGGCAGCGCCGTCGCGCCGGCCTCGGTGGCGATCGGCGCCAGCGCCTCCAGCGGCGCCTCGTGGGCGCTCTGGTCGACGCAGAACCACTCGACTCCGTGCTCGGCCAGCCTCCACTCGAGGCCGGGAACGTAGGCGCACTCCGGCAGCCAGAACCCCCCGTCCCAGCCGAACCGGCGCCGGTGCGAGCGGATCCCGGCGTCGAGTTGCAGCCGCAACCCCTCACGACTGGCCAACAGCGGCAGCACCGCGTGCGTGGCGGCCGAAGTCGCCAGCGCCACCCGCCCCGACTCCTCCGCCTCCCGAAACAGCCGCAGCGGATCCCCGCCCGCCTCGTCGAGCAGCTCCAGCGCCCGCCGGTAGCGCGCCAGCTCTCCCTCGCAGGCATTCCGGCACTCCGCCGGCACCTCCCCCAAATCCGCCTCGGCCGCCCCGATCCGCCACTCGATCAGGAACGCCCGCAACCTCTCCCGCGCGCCCTCGTCCTCAAGCTGGTCGGCCAGCACCGGCGTCACGGTCATCGTCAGCCGATCCGCAAACTCCAGCACCGGCAGATACGACCGGACGACCGCGTCGAACAGCCACTCCTCCCCAAACGGATACGTCCCGAACCCCTCCACGTAGGGCATGTGGCTGTGGAGGACGATCGCCAGATCGCCGGCGCTGCCGTCAGGCGTGGCAGATGGCAACGAAATCGAGAGCCCGGTCGAGGTCGCCTGCCCGCAGGGAGAAGTCGGAGGCCGAGATCGCCGGCGTGAAGCGGTCGTAGAAGGGCCTGGTGATCCGCAGCGCCCTGTGCACGCGGTCCCAGCCCAGCTCGATCGCGACCTCGTGCGCCCGCAGCTTGCCGGCGTGGAAGAGCCCGAGCATCTCGACCCGCGGGAAGTGCGCCTCGCACAGCGCCCGGAACTCGGCGGCGCGGTACTCGCGCAGGTGCCACGGGTTGTCCGACTTCTCGGCCCCCGGCGATGCGAGGGTCAGCAGGTTCGGGGTCGAGACGTAGGCGACGCCGCCGGGATGCACCAGCATCGACTTGAAGTGCTCGAGGATCGCCCCGGCGTCCTGCACGTGCTCGATCGTCTGCAGGAAGACGACCGCGTCGCATGGCTCGGCGAAGCTCTCGACCAGGTCGCGCTCGAAGCGCAGGTTGGGCCGCGCGTAGCGCAGCCGCGCGTGCTCGTGGGCCTCGGGGTTGGCGTCGACGCCGACGACGCTGGCGGCGCTCCCCGCCAGCAGGTCGGAGCCGTAGCCCTCCCCGCAGGCCATGTCGACCACGCGCAGGCCGGCGACCCGGGCCGCGATCCACCCGTAGACCGCCAGGTGGCGCCGGTACCAGTAGTTCTCCTCCGGCACGTCGGGCAGCGTCCGCTCGCCGGTCAGCGGCAGCGGCGGGACGCCGGGGGGCTGGTCGAGCTGGACGTATTCGCGCTCCATGACATCGGACCGTATTGTTCCCGGGCCGATGCCGGCCGCCCCCACCGCCACCCCGGACCACATCAAGGACGTCAACACCCGCTACCACGACGCGGCGGCGGGGGAATACGACGCCAAGTGGGGCATCGACTTCGGCGAGACCGGCCAGGAGCAGGTGCGGCTGAAGCTGGCCAAGGCCCTGGGCGGGCTCCGCGGGCGCAGCTTCGGCGACGGGTTGGAGATCGGCTCCGGCACCGGCTATTTCTCCCTCAACCTGGTCCAGCTCGGCGTCGTCGAGCGGCTGACCGCGACCGACATCTCCCCCGGGATGCTGCAGCAGCTCTCCGCGACCGCCGCGGGGCTTGGGCTGGAGGTCGAGACGGTGGAGACCGAGGCCGAGCAGCTGCCCTTCGACGAGGGGAGCTTCGACCTTGTCTTCGGCCACGCGGTGCTGCACCACATCCCCGACCTCGACCGCGCCTTCGCCGAGTTCCACCGGGTGCTGCGGCCCGGCGGCGTCATCGCCTTCGCCGGGGAGCCCTCGCGCTACGGCGATCGCCTCGCGGCGGTGCCGAAGCGGGCCGGGATGCTCGTCGCCCCCGTTTGGCGGGGGGCGGTGCGAGCCAGCCGCCGCGCCGTGCCGGAGGCCGAGCAGTCCAACGGCCACGCCCTCGAGGGCGAGGTCGACGTACACGCCTTCGCCCCGGCCGACCTGCGCCGCATACTGGGCGCGGCAGGCTTCGAGGACCGCCGCGTCGGCGGCGAGGAGCTGCTCGCCAACGCCTGGGGCTGGGGACTGCGCACGGTCGAGTCGACCGCCGAGCCGGACTCGGTGCCGTGGGGTTGGCGCAACTTCGCCTTCCGCAGCTACATCGCCCTGCAGAAGGTCGATACCCGCCTGCTCGAGCCCAACCTCCCAGCCGAGCTCTTCTACAACCTGCTCGTCTCCGGTCGCAAGCCCTCTTGACGAACGCGCAGGCGACTTTCACCCCACTGGGGTGGGGTCAAAGTCGGACGCGGTAGAGCCTGACGCGGGAATCGAAGCCCTTCAGCCGGCGCTCGCCGGCGAAGGAGTACTCGAAGCCCTCCCCCGCCGCCCCCCTGGCGGCGACGTCGACCAGGACGCTGCCCGGTTTGGCGACGCCGGTGAGGCGGCTCGCCAGGTTGACCGGGCGCCCGTAGTAGTCGCCGCTCCGGACCAGGGCGGAGCCGTAGGCGATCCCCGCCCGCAACCGCGGGAAGTCCTCGCCTTCGTCGTCGGCGGCCGCGACCATGCGCAGAGCGGCCGCGACCATCGCCGCGGCGTCGGCGGAGACCAGCATCGCCGCGTCGCCGATCAGCTTCACCAGCCGCACCGGCGGCTCGGCGACCGCCGTCGCCAGCTCGTCGAGCCGGCCGGCGATCAGGCCGAGCTCTTCGGTGGCGACCTCCTCGCCGAGCTTGGTGAAGCCGACCAGGTCGGCAAAGCAGACCGCGACCTCGGAGGTCCCCGCGACCTCCCCCGAGGCGAGGTCGGCGGCGCCGATCACGTCGCGGCGAATCTGCTCCAGCATGTGGGCTCGGAAGGCGTAGGAGAGCGTCGGCTCGAAGACCGGCAGCATCTGCTCGGCGGCGGCGGCGAAGCGCAGGGCGAGGTCACGCTCGGTGTCGCCCGGCTGCATCAGGGTGCGGACGATCAGCTCGCGGTTGGCCTCGGCGATCCGCGCCGTCGCGATCCCGATCGTCCGCGCCACCTGGACGATGCCCTCCTCCGGCAGGCCGGCGTCGCAGTACGCCCTGATCCGCCGCGCCTCGGCCAGCTCGGCCTCGGTCTGGGAGCGCTCGTCCGGGTCCGCATGGGGGATGCCCAGGGCTGCGGTGGCGCGCTGCAGGAGGCCCAGGCCGACCCCGGCGATCTCGGCGATTTCCCGCGGCGAGTAACGGGGGCCGTCGCCGGCCAGCGCCCGCTCCACCGGCAGCAGGGTGAGGCGGTGGCCCTCGACCGCCTCGCGCAGCTCCTCGAGCGGCACGCCTTCGCCGGCGAGGCGCTCGAGCAGGTCCCGTCTCCCCGCGCGCGCCCCACCCTCGAGACCCTCGAGCAGGCCCTCGGCCTCGAAATCGATCCCGCCAGACTTCGTCACACGCTCATTCTCGCTTCTAGGCGCTTTGTTCGGGCTATAGCCGAAGAAAGCGCCAGCACAGCCGCTACTCAGCCAGAGCGACGGCGCCGCCGCGGCGCGGGTCGCCGCCGCCGCTGAGCGCGCCTGTCCCCCGATCGCATGCGACGGCCTGCACGCCGCCGAAGAATAGGTTGATCTGGGGACGCCGCGCGACCGGTACGCCGCGCGCCTCCAACCGCGCCAGGGCGTCCTCGTCGATACCGGGCTCGGCCTGGACGACGCCCTGCTCGAAGTGCAGGCGCGGCGCCCGCACGGCCTCGCCGGCGCCCATACCCTGCTCGAGGACCCGCACGATCGTCTGCAGGATCGCCGAGCGGATGCGATTGGAGCCGGCGCTGCCGAGGCCGACCTCGATCTCGCCGTCGCGCAGAACGACGGTCGGCGCCATCATCGACGGCACCCGGCGCCCCGGGGCGATCGCGTGGAAACCGAGCGGGTTGAGGTCCTCCTCGCCGAGCATGTTGTTGAGGATCACGCCGGTGCCGGGGACGAGCACCCCCGAGCCCGAGCCGTTCGAGCAGGTGACGCTGGCGCACATGCCGTCGTCGTCGAGCACCGAGATGTGGGTGGTCGAGCCGAGCAGATCGCCGGCGGCGAGGTCGAGTCCCGCCGGGTCGAGGAAGCTCGTCTCCAGCCCCTCGCCGTAGAGGGCCTCGGCGAACTCCTCGCCGCGCGCCTCGTTGGCGGCGCCCATCGCCGCGACCATCTGCTCGACGCCGCTGCGCTCGCCAAGCCGCTCCAGCAACCCCAGGCAGTAGGCGATCAGAATCCCGCCCGAGGAGGGCGGCGGGTTGGTGAGGACCTCGGCGCCGCGGAAGGGGGTGCGGATCGGCTTGCGCTCGATCGCCTCGTAGGAGGCGAGGTCGGCCGGCCCCAGGATGCCGCCGCCCTCGACCACGGCTTTGCTCAGCGCCGCCGCCAAGTCGCCGCGGTAGAACGGCTCCGCGCCCTCGGCGCCAAAGCGCTCCAGCGCCTCGGCCAGCTCCGGGAAGCGGAAGGTCTCCCCCTCGCGCAGCGTGCGCCCCCGCGGCGCGTACAGCTCGCGCGTGCCGGGCAGGCGGTCGTGGATCGGGGCGAGGATGTCGAGGATGTAGGCCTGCTCGGCGTTGACCGGGGCGCCCTCGCGGGCGAGCGCGACGCCCGGCCTGACCAGCTCGCCGAGCGACGCCGACCCGAACCGCTCCAGCGCCAACTCCAACCCCGCCGCCGTCCCGGGCACGCCGCAGGAGGCGGGCCCGACGTAGAACGTCTGCACCGTCTCCGCGTCGAAGTGGACCGGGACCGGCGCCAACTCCGCCCCCCGCTCGACCCCGTCCTTCCCCGGCGCGGCGACGAAGAAATCCAAGAGGACCGTCTCCTCTCCCCGGTGGACCATCATGAAGCCGCCGGCTCCGAACCCGGTCAGCGGGCTCTCGACCGCGAACGAGGCGAGCACGGCGCAGACAGCGGCGTCCACCGCGTTGCCACCCTCGCGCAACACTCGCGCGCCCGCCTCTGCGGTCAGCGGGTGGCCCGCGGCGACGACCCCTCTCATGAGGCGCAGCGTAAAGCCAGCCGGGGCGGGTTGACCGATCACGCCAAGGCCGCGGTCTGCGCCTCGCTCCTCAGTTCCTGGCTGACGGCGCGAGTGTTTGGCGCGGCCCGAACGAGGCCTTCGCCGCAGGCGCCATCGGTCATGCGAGGACTGAGCAGGCGGCGTGCATCGATCATCGAATGCGCTTGGAGAGAAAGACCCGCTCGAACCCGTGCTCGCTACGGCGTTCGACCTCTTCGTAGCCGAGGTGGTCATAGAGGGCGAGGTTCTCGGTCATCTTTGCGTGGGTGTAAAGCCGCAGCGTCGAGAGACCTGCCTTCCGCGCGGAAGTCTCAGCAAAGGAGAGCAGCATCCCGCCAACTCCTTCGCCTTGCCGCTTGGGGTCGACGGCGACGTTCTCGACCAGCAGGTGATCCGTTCGGGGGATCAACACGATCAGTCCGACAACCTCGCCGGCGTCCTCTGCGACGAACGCACGGCCGAGGCGAACCCTCTCGGCGTAGTCATCGTCCATCGGTCCTGGTCGGCGGCCGATTCGCTCGATATAGGAGCTGTAGGCATGCTGGACGAGGTCGCCGATGGCCGAGATGTCAGCCGGATCAGCTGGTCGGACCTGCATCTGACGAGTGTCTCAGGGAGAGGAAGGAGGGCCAAGTGTGGTCGGTCGTCTACGCCGCCGAAATCGGCTCACCAATCCCCACAGCACGTAGGCGATTGCGAGGCCGATGAGCAGGAACTTGAGGCTTGCGCAGGCCGTCGCGAAGGGAGGGGCAAAGCTTCCTCCGCGGCCACCAAGGACGAGGAGCCAGGCGATGTTTTCTGCGGCATCGAAGAGGGCTGCGGCGGCGGCAAAGAAAGGGGTGGCAATACCGGCGATGGCGAGTGCCCGCAGGTCCCGCTCTCTCGCAAAGTCCCGAGTCGCAAGCGCCGCCAGGGTGAAGAACGTTCCGTAGCTCAGCATGAAGCCGAAGTCGATCCATAGCGACGCTCGGGCGAGATCCCGGCCGTGACTTCCCCATTCGGCCATGATCTCGGCGGCACGCTGCTGGCTGCCGGCGAACTCAAGCCCAAGGATCGAGGGACCGCCCGTTGCTTGCAGGTGCCGATCGATAACGAGCAGCGCGATGTCGAACGCCACCATCGCGATCCCGAATGCGATCAGCAGTTGCTTGCGGCTGAGAGAGGTCACTCGGAGCTGACCTGCCGGTCGTTGACCGGGTGCTCGAATGAGCGTGGGTCAAGCACCGCTCGGACGAACGCGCCCTTTGCCTCCGTGTAGGCCTCGCGATCGTCCCTGTGGCGCTCGGCGAGAGTGTGCTTGAGGGCGGCGTACTCGGCGGCGACCTCGGGGTCGGAGCGAAGGCGGTCGCGGAACGCGAGCTCGTCTCGGTAGCGCTTGGACCCGGTCGGGACGAGGTGGAGGTGATGGGTGCGACGGCTGGGGTGGGGCTTGCAGAACCAGTGCATCTCATCGGGGAGGTACGGCGCGTACATGTAGCCGAGCTGCGCCAGCGGATCGAAGCATGCCCGTGACTCGTCCAGGTCGCGGACGCCGGCGAGGATGTCGACGATCGGCTTCGCGTCGAGGCCGGGAACGGCGGTGCTGCCGACGTGATGTATGCCGCCGACGATCCACGCGCCGATCGCATCCTCCAGCGCCGCCCGCTCCTGCTCGAACCGGGCGGGCCAGGTTGGGTCATAGGGCAAGAGCCGAATAGGCTCCTCAGGAAGCGATGGGCCCGGTGAGCGGAGCGAATCGATGAGCGAATCTTCCCCCAGCCGCATGATGCAGGAGCAATGGTCGGCAGTCGATGAGTACGTGGCCGGGCTGCTGGCGCCCCACGACTCAGCCTTGGACGCTGCGCTGAGCGCCAGCGAGGCAGCCGGCCTGCCGGCCATCCAGGTTTCGCCGCCCCAGGGAAAGCTACTCAATCTGCTGGCGAGGTCGGTCGGGGCGAAGGCGATCCTCGAGTTCGGGACGCTCGCCGGCTACAGCACGATCTGGCTGGGTCGCGCCCTGCCTGAGGGCGGGCGCCTGATCACACTGGAGGCGGACCCGCGCTACGCCGAGGTTGCCCGCAAGAACATCGCCCGTGCCGGGCTGGGCGATGTCGTCGACCTGAGGGTCGGGCCGGCCCTCGACATCCTGCCCGAGTTGCACGCCGAAGGGACCGGTCCGTTCGACCTGACCTTCATCGACGCCGACAAGGAGAACAGCCCTGCGTACTTCTCCTGGGCGCTGGAGCATTCCCGTTCCGGCAGCCTGATCGTCGCCGACAACGTCGTTCGCGAGGGCACGCTCGCCGAGGCCGATAGCGATGACCCGAAGGTTCAGGCACAGCGCCGCCTGCACGAAATGATCGCCGCCGAGCCGCGCGTCAGCGCCACCACGATTCAGACGGTCGGCGGCAAGGGCTACGACGGATTCACCTTGGCGCTCGTCACGACGTAGTACCCGTCACCCATGAGATGCGGTTTACCGAACCTTTGTCGCTACGACCGCGGCTCATAGGACGGGATCCGCTCCGGAAAACGGGGCAGGCCGTCGTCTGGAAGCGGGTCCCAGGGCGCCGCGTAGTCGGTGAACTGGTGAGCGCCGGGACGAATGCCGGGGTCCTCGTCCATAGATCCCATGCGGATCGCGATCAGCTCAGGGTTGTCGGGGTCCCAGACGCAGAGCTGGCTGCCGCACGTGGCGCAGAAGCTTTTGACCCAACCGCCCTCGGGAGAGCTCCAGGAGCGGATCAGGTCCTCGCCGGAGATCGTGCGATATGCGCCGGGCGCAGTCAGGGCGGATATGGAGAATCCGCAGCCGGTGCGCCGCTGACAGCGCTTGCAGTGGCAGTAGAGCGCGCCCAGCAGCGGCTCGGAGACCTCGAAGCGGACCCCGCCGCACATGCACCCGCCGGTGAGTGGAAGCGTCGGCTCGGACATCAAGGCTCCTCCCCGAAGTGGTGTCGGTGGTCCCGCTTGAAGATCTGCGTGTCCGGTGGTGTCGTGTCGGTCGGGGTCGGTCGGTCGCAGGCGGGGGCGCTGCCCGTAGACAGGTGCCTCTACCCACCCATCTTGACGTTGACCTTGGCGCCGAGCGCCAACGCTTTCCCGGGCTTGGGGTGCTGGCTCTCGACCCTGGCCGACTTGGCCTTCTTGCCCCTGACCTTGCCGAGCTTGCAATCGGCGGCCCTCAGCTTCTTGCGGGCGATCTTCAGCGTCTTTCCCTTGAGCTTGGGGACGATGCAGGCTTCGTAGGTGAAGCGGTCCGCTCTTACAAGCGGGCTGGCGCCGGCCGGGGTGGTGACGGCGACGTCGACCACGCCGGGAAGGGAGGTGCGCGGCGCGGTGGCGGTGATCTGGGTGTCGGAGATGACGGTGAAGCCGGAGGCCGGCGTGGAGCCGAACTTGACCGCGTTGGCGCTGGTGAGGTTGGTACCGGTGATCGTGACCGTCATACCGCCGGCGATCGAGCCCGATCTGGGCGCGATCTCGGTGATCGAGGGCGCCGGCTGGATTTCCGCGCTGAGCTCGATCTCCTTGCCCGATTCGGTGCCGCTGGGGGCCACGGTGGCGCCTTCGACGATCGGGGGGAAGATGAACGCGTAGCTGGCGCCGGCGACGGGCGCAAGGCCGATTTCGTCACCGGCGTTGGTGGGATCGATGCCGAGCAGGTCGCCGGCGTGGATCGGGATGCTGGCGGTGAAGGTCTGGAGCCCCGGTTCGGTTGGCGTCGCGGGCCCGCTGGTGCCGGCCCCGGCGTAGGCGCCGCTGCCGTTCGGTCGCAGCACCCGCAGGTAGAAGGGACCGCCTACGCCTCCCACCATCCGCCAGCGCACGATCGTGCCGCTCACCGGCGAGACGAGGTTGGCGCCTTTCTCCGGCAGGGCGGTGTTGAAGAAGGTCTGAACCTGGCCGAGTGGAGCGGAAGAGGAGCCGGGGGGAAGAACGCTGCCGATGGTCACGGTTGCCGCCTGGGCGACGCCAGCCGCAAGCAGGGCGCAAACGCCGGTTGCGAGAAGGGCGGCGAGGCTGAGCCGGCCCGACCTGCCGCGGCTGTAGCCGGCAGCAGTGCTTGCATTGGCTCCGTGTCCCTCTCGAGGCGTCAAAGGAAATCCTCCCTGGATTGTTGTTCTTGAGCCGTTTGGCTCTGCGCGCGCTAAGGCGAGCCTAACCTCTTTCGGCTTTCTGATGGGACAACAACGGAGACCGGGTCGAGTATCGGTGAGGGGCTTGGATCGACGTACCAGCCCTTCGACCGATCTTGGTCGGAATAGTCGCTTGGATCCCAGGAGTGACTGACCTGCGACGGGTCGCTTCTTGTGGGCAGGGGATCTTCGGCGAGGGTCTGCGCCAGTGAGACTTCGTGGCGGACACGGAGGTCGAAGTAGAGGAGCGCGGTCGCCAGGGCGCCGAAGGACCAGGTGAGGACCCCGACGAGGAGGAGCCTCGCGTGCTCAGGGGCAAGCTATCCGCCGAGTCCGCCAAACACAGCGAAGCCAACAATCGGCCCTTTGCAACGGCTAAGTTTCAACCTACATGCGCGCAGCGAGTACTCGGTCGTCGCTCACTATTGCCGGTGCGGTTCTAGTGGGAATTGCGGCCTGCGTAGCGGTTTGGCTTGCATTCCTTACAAAGGGATTGATCTGTCACGGAGACGGTGGGACCGAATGTCGAAACGGACTGATGACAGTCCAGGCTTTGGTAGCCCTTGCAGGCTTGCTTCCTACCGCGGCTTTGCTTTGGGCATCACTTCGCGGCAAGAATGGCTCAGCGCTACTTTTCTTCATCACCGTCATCTTCTCGTACCTGGTATGGGGTGTTCTGAATGATGCTGCCGTTCATGGTTGGAACAACCTAAAGGTCTTCTAGTCCTAACCTCGTCGATGCGCTGTTCGGACTACAACCGGACTCCGGCCATCAGGCCAACCCGCAGAAGCCACCTCTAGATGGGATATTCGGCTTCTTCCACCAGCCAGCGACCCCGTTCCTCCTCAGCCCAACGGGCCGTCTTTGACCAATCCCCTTGACGAAGACGATGGCGCGATCGGCCATTTCGGATCGCCGCGGCCATCCGGCCACTTCCTCGCTCCGTCAGCGTCGTGCATCCTCAGGACAGGCCTACTTCTTGAGTGTGACCCTGGCCGGGGGAACCGTGGCGCTCGAGCCCTTGAGGCGGACGTTCAACCACGCCTTGGCCTTGCCGCGGTGCTTGAGAAGACGCTTGCCGGCGCCCTTCAGAGCCGCCGCGACGGTCCTCTTCTTACCGGCGGGAATCTTGAATGCGGCGCTCGCGTAGGTGATCGTCTTCGTCTTGGCGCGGCCGAAGGCCGCCAGCCTGGCCAGCGCAGCCTCGCGGTTCTGGAGCTGGAGCTGTCCCTTGCATGGCGCCGACAGGTTGCAGAGCAGTTCGAGCAGGGCATCGCCGCCCCGGACGCGGACGGTCCTGTTGGCGAGGGTCAGGGGCGCGTTTCCTCCGCCGCCGCCGCCTCCACCACCGCCGCCGCCGGCCGGTTCCCAGTCGGCGTTGAAGAGGATCATCGCGCCAGCCGTCCCGTAGCTTCCCGCCCGCTCTTCTCCCACCTTCCAGGCGGGGAACCAGAGGCCGACGCCGGCGTTGGGATCGGTGCTGGCCGGGATCGGCACGTTGGGGTCGAGGACCGAGAGGGAGAGGTGCTGGTCGACGTAGTAGCCGCTGGCCTCCGGCGCGAGGTCCTGTTTGACGTGGAAGTTGACGGGCACAGTGGTGATTGCATTGGCGCTCGGCGTGAAGACGGCGCTCGCGGCGATCGCCTTGCAGCAAGCGTAGGTCGGGTGGCCGGGGTCGGCGGGGTTGTCCTGGCGCAGCGCTTCCTCCTCGACGATCTGCATCGGCCCGGTGGTCGGCCCCACCTTGACCCTCACCGCCGAAACGACCCCTTCGCCCGCCGGCGGAAAGCTCGACTCGCCGGTAGCCAGGTCGATCGACTCGGCCGAGCAGTTCGACAGGTAGGTCGGGAAGGTCTGCGCGGTGATGCAGGTGTAGGGGCTGTTCGCTTCGCGGCTCAGGTTCGCGCCGAAGGTCGTCGCGCTCGCCGACGTGGGCGCGACCGCGAAGGCGACGAGCAGCGCCACCGGGCCGAGTTTGCGCAAACGCATGTGGAGATTCAACCAGCGCCCCCGGCGGCGCTGGAGCTCAGGCGCCGAGCAGCTCGCGGTAGAAGCGGTAGTCGCGCCGCTCCGGGCGCAGGTTGGAGGCGAGCGCCAGGTGGTGGCGGGCGCGCTCGGTCTCACCGGTCTTGGCCAGCGCCCGGCCGAGGCAGAAGTGGGCGAAGTCGTTTACCTGGTGAGTGTCGAGGACGGCCTCGAACTCGGCCGCGGCGGCGGCGAAGCGGCCGCAGCGAAAGTAGGCGCGACCGAGCGCCTCGCGCACCGAGGACTTCTCCGGCGCCCGCCCCGCCGCCGCCTCCAGCGGCCGCGTGGCCTGCTCGAAGTCCGCCTCCTCGAGCAGCTCGATCCCGCGCCGGTACAGGATGAAGGTGGAGTCGCCGTCCTCGAAATGCACGCCACCCAGTCTAGGCGGGGCGCTCAGCCGACCGCGTCGGCCCAGTCGCGCAGGCGGCCGGAGAACTGCGGGGTTCCCGGGCCGACCTCGACGATCTGGTCAGCCGGGACGTTCGGCCTTGCGGGCAGCGGCGCAGGATCGCGTCGGGAGACGGCGCCTCGTAGAGGCAGTAGGTGCGGCGGCGGTCGGCGCTGAGGAACGAGAAGAGCCAGCGCACCCCCTCGTCGCCGTTGATCTCGTCGATCAGCTCGACGTCGTCGTCGCTGAGGTCGAGCTGCTCGGCGAAGCTGCGCTCGATCACGTATAGCGCCATCGTCCGATCGTAGCTCAGGTGGAGACGAGGCCGTGACGGTGGGCGTAGGAGGCGGCCTCGGTGCGGTTGGCGCAATCGGTCTTGCGCAGGATGCTGCGGATGTGGTTGGCCGCGGTGTGCTCGCTGATCGACAGCTCTGCGCCGATTTCGCGGTTGCTCGAGCCCCCTGGCGACCAACTCGAGGATCTGTGCCTCGCGTGGCGAGAGACCGGCCGGCAGGTCCCCGCCGGAGACGGGGACGCCGAGCGAGCGGACCTTGCCGAGCAGGCCCGCCATGCCGATCTGCTCGGCCAGCGCCTCCGCCTCGCCGAGCAGCGGCCCCGCCCGCTCCCTGCCGCCGCGTCCGCGGCCGAGCAGGAGGCGAGCGTACTCATAGGCGGTGTGGGCCACCCAGGTCGGACGCCTGCATCCGCCGGTTCAGCGCCAGCGCGCGCTCGAAGTGCCGTTCCGCCCGCTGCGGCTCCCCCAGCGTCGCCGCCAGCATGCCCAGGTAGCGGTCGGCGGCGCCGTAGCAGGCGACCAGGTGGCCGATCATCACGTTGCCGCCCGCAAACGGCTCCAGCTCCGGGTAGAGCAGGGCCGCCATCCGCTCGTCGCCGAGCGCCGCGCTGGCGTCGGCCAGGTAGGCCAGCGTGGCGAGCCACAGGGAGTCCCGGAAGCCATCGATGCCCGTGGCCGCGAGACGCGAGAGCTCCTCTCTCGCCTCGCGCTTCCATCCCCAGCTCGGCGAGCACGGCAACGAGCCCCGGCCGCCAGGGGCCGTCGCGCTTACCCTCGCCGGCGAGCATCCTGACCGCCGGCGCCAGCTCGGCTAGGCGGCCCTGCTCGCGGCGAATGCTGAACATCTGGATCCCGTAGGTGCCGGAGGCGTCCCGCCCGCTCATCAGCCGGCCCCACTCGTCCGAGCGCTGCGCCATCGCCTCGGCCGCGGCGAGGTCGCCGTCGCAAAGGGCAAGCGCCGAGCCGTAGTGGGCAGCCACGTGGTGCATGAACGGCTGCGCCGTGCGCTCGGCCATCTCGCGCAGGGCGACGACCTCCCTGCGGGCCGATTCGAGGTCGCAGAGAGCGACGAAGGTGGGCACGCGCCAGGCCATCGCCTCGGTGCAGAGCTCGGCGTCGCTCAGCTCCTCGGCGAGGTCCCTCCCCTCGGTCAGCATCGCCAGGATCTCCTCGAGCGGGCTCGTTCCACGCGACCAGTACGAGCGCACCAGCACCCTCGCCAGCCCGGAGCGGTCGCCGAGGCGCCGCGCAAGCTCGACCGCGCTGCCGCGGACGATCGCTCCGCGCTCGCGCTCGCCCTGGAGGTCGAGGGCGCGCGCCAGGCCGGCCAGCAGGCCGACCCGAGCTCCTCGTCCTCCCCGCCGAGCGCCGCGATCGCCTCTTCGAGCAGCTCGACCGCGTCCCCGATCCCGATTCCGGGGCGCCAGCAGGCGTCCTCGTAGCCGATCGCCGCCCGGGCGAGCAGCCCGGCGCTGTCCAGCTCCCGGGCTATCTCCGCCGCCGCGGAGAAGGCCGCAAGCGCGTCCGGCGCCTTGCCCGCCCGGTGGCTGACCGTGCCGAGCTCGAGCAGGATCTCGGCGCGCGTGGCTGCGTCGCTCACACCGACCTCGATCGCGGTGCGCAGGCCCGCCGCCGCCTCGTCGAAGGCGAGCGCCGCGGCGGCGGCCCGGGCGGCGCGCAGGTTGTGCTCGACCGCGCGCTCGCCGCCGCCGACCGGGACGCCGGCCGCAAAGTGGTAGGCGAGGTCGGCAAGGGTGCGGCCGGAGGCCCCTCCGGCCGCTTCCAGCGCCTCCCCGACGCGAACGTGCAGCTCGGCCCGCCGCGCGCGCGAGAGCCCGTCGTAGAGAGCCCGCCGCACGAGCTCGTGGGTGAAACGACAGGACAGCCTCGGGGAGGGAAGCTCCTCGACCATGCCGCTCGCCACCGCCTCCTCGAGAGCGGCGAGCAGGACCGGCTCGGTGAGGCCGGCGGCGCGGCGGACCACGTCCAGCTCGAACTCCGTCCCGGCGGCGGCCGCCAGCTCGAGCAGCGCGATCGTCTCGGGCGCCAGCCGCGAGAGCCGCTGCCCGGTCACCTCTCGAACGCCCTCCGGGCTGGCCAGCCGCTCCAGCGGCCGCGTCAGCCGGATCCTCCCGGCAGAGACCTCCACCGCCCCGGTCTCGACGAGGGCGCGCCACAGCTCGCAGACCAGGAAGGCGTTGCCGCCGGTCAGGCCTCGCATCGCCTCTCCCAACTCGATCGGCTCGGACCCCGGCTCGCAGCCGCAGGCACGGCGCGCCAGTTCGCCGATCTCGGCACCGGAGAGCGCGCCGAGCCGCAGGCGCACCACGTCGTCGGAGCGGCGCAGATCGGCGAGCGTCTCCGCCAGGGCAGGCGGCACGTCGGCCTCCGTGTCGCGGAAGGTGGCGAGGAGAAGCAGGCGGGCCTCGCCGGCGCCCTGCGCCAGGTGGCGAAGCAGGAGCAGGGTCGGCAGGTCCGCCCAGTGCACGTCCTCGAGCACGAGCAGCAGCGGGCGGGCGCGGCCGGCGCCGGTGAGGAGGTCGGCGACCGCGGTGTGGAGCCGCAGGCGCCCGCTGTCCGGATCGGCGTCGAGCGGCGGCGGCAGCGCCCCGATCCGGGCGGGCAGGTCAGGCAGCAGCCGCGTCAGCTCGCCGCCGCCCGTGCCGAGCGCCGCCTTCAGCTCGCCGGCCTCGAGGACCCGGGCGAGCCGGTCGAGCGCTTCGACGAACGGTCCGTAGGGCGTTCGCACGACCGCGTCGGCTGCGCCGTAGAGGACCAGCGCCCCCTCCTCGGCCGCCGTGGCGGCGAACTCCCGCACCAGCCGGCTCTTGCCCGAACCGGGCTCGCCGGCGAGCAGCGCCACCCGACGCCCCTCCCCCTGCGCCCGCGGCATCAGCGCCCGCAGCCTGGCCAGCTCGCCGGAGCGGCCGACGAAGGGCAGGGCAGCACCGAGGCGAAGCGAGCCCGGCAGATCGGGGGGTCCATCACCCACGGGCACACCATAGTCAGATCTGACCATTCCGCTTTCCGGAAGAGGGACGCCGGACGAACCGAAATTGGGTCAGGTCGGGTCATGACAGGGACGCCGGCGCCACCTAGGCTCGACCCGAGATGAGTCTTCGCGACCACAAGGAGAGGGAATCGTGAACACCCCCAGCGCAGCGGACATCCCTGGCTTCGAGGGAGAGCTGATCCGGCCCAGAGGACAGCGGCTTCGAGGCAGGCCCGCAAGGTCTACAACGCGATGATCGACCGGCGCCCGGCGCTGGTCGCGAGGTGCGCCAGCGCCGACGACGCGGCGAAGGTCGTCGACTTCGCCCGCGAGCACGACCTGCTCCTCGCCGTGCGCGGAGGCGGCCACAACGGCGCCGGGCTCGGCACCTGCGACGACGGCGTCGTCCTCGACCTCGCCGGCTTGAAGGGGATCGAGGTCGACCCGGCCGCCCGCACGGTCAGGGTGGCCGGCGGCTGCACCTGGGGCGAAGTCGATGCAGCCACCAACGAGCACGGGCTCGCCACCCCGAGCGGGATCATCTCGACCACCGGCGTCGGCGGCCTCACCCTCGGCGGCGGCATCGGCCACCTGAGCCGCAAGTGCGGGCTGACGATCGACAACCTGCTCGAGGCGGAGGTGGTGCTGGCGAGCGGAGAGCAGGTGCGCGCCGCCGCGGACGAGAACCCCGATCTCTTCTGGGCAATCCGCGGCGGCGGCGGCAACTTCGGCGTCGTCACCTCCTTCCTCTTCCACCTGCACGAGGTGGGCACGATCTTCGGCGGGCCGACCTTCTGGCCGGCCGAGCAGGGCGCCGAGGTGCTGAGCGCCTACCGCGAGTTCATCCTCGCCGCCCCGCGCGATCTGAACGGCTTCTTCGCCTACACCATCGGTTCCGCCAGCGCCGCCCTTCCCCGAGGAGCTTCACCTGCGCAAGGTCTGCGGGGTCGTCTGGTGCTACGTCGGCGGCGAGGAGGACGGCGCCGCGGCGATGGCACCGCTGCTCGAGGCGGCTCCGGAGCCGCTCATGCACGGTGTCCAGCCGATGCCGTTCCCGGCGCTGCAGAGCGCCTTCGACGGCCTCTACCCGAAGGGCGAGCAGTGGTACTGGCGGGCCGACTTCGTCAAGGAGATTCCCGACGAGGCGGTTGCCGCCCACGCCCGCTTCGGGCCGGAGATGCCGACGATGAAATCGACCATGCACCTCTACCCAATCGACGGCGCCGCGCATGACGCCGACGCCTCCGACACCGCCTGGGCCTACCGCGACGCCAACTGGGGCTCGGTCTTCGCCGGGGTCGACCCCGACCCAGCCAGGGCGGAGGACATCCGCCGCTGGTCCATCGACTACTTCGAAGCGCTCCACCCCTATTCGGCCGGCGGCGCCTACGTGAACATGATGATGGACGAGGGCCAGGAGCGGGTACGCGCCAGCTACGG
The DNA here is from genome assembly GCA_963749605.1 of uncultured Solirubrobacterales bacterium. Classification (GTDB taxonomy): domain Bacteria; phylum Actinomycetota; class Thermoleophilia; order Solirubrobacterales; family 70-9; genus CAVVNN01. The sequence continues at coordinate 739,077 of CAVVNN010000002.1, forward strand.
CGATAACTACGACCGCCTGGCCGCGATCAAGGCGACCTACGACCCGGACAACCTCTTCCGCGTCAACCAGAACATCGAGCCGAAGGCGTAGGCCGATCCCTCGTTGGGGTAACCCGCATGATGTCGCTTGTGGATAGGCAGCACCCAATTCCGGAGGCGATCGTCTGCGGTGCGGGCGCCGCCGGGCTTGCAGCGGCGGCCGCACTTCGGGCAGTTGGCGTCGACGTAATAGTGCTCGAGCGGACCGAGGAGGTCGGTGCGAGCTGGCGGACCCGCTACGACGGGCTGCGGCTCAACACGCCGGGCTGGATGTCCACCCAGCCCGGCTATCGCGCCAGCCGCAGGCGCTACGGCGAGTACCCGTCGCGGGACGCGTGGGTCAAGTACCTCGAGGACTACGCCGCGCACCATCGCATCGATGTCCGCTTCGGTGCAGGTGTCCGGCGGCTGACGCCCGCGAGCAGAGGATGGCGGGTCGAGGCCGATGGCGAGGACCTGGAGGCGCGCTTCGTGGTTGTCGCGACCGGATTCGACCACGACCCCGACCTCCCCGACTGGCCGGGGCGCGACGGCTTCAGCGGCGAGCTCATCCACTCCAGCGCCTACCGAAACCCCGAGCCTTACCAAGGCCGTGACGTACTCGTCGTTGGCCCGGGGGTGACCGGCTCGGAGGTTGCGGCCTTGCTCTCGCAGGGCGGGGCCGGGCGCGTGCGAGTGGCCTGCAGGACGCCTCCGAACTTGACGGCCCGCAAGTTTCTGGGGGTCTCGGTCAACATCCACGGGCTGGCTCTCGAGCGCCTTCCGCTACGCGTAGCGGATCAGCTCGGATGGTTGTCACAGTGGATGCTTTTCGGCAACCTCGACCGCTACGGGCTTCCACGTTCACCGATTGGAATCGCCACACAGAGCCGCCGCCAACAAGCGCCGGCCTATGACAGTGGGTTCGTGTCCTTACTCAAGGCCGGACGGATCGAGATCGTCGCTGCGGTTGTCGGGTTCGACGGCCCGAGCGTGTTACTCGCCGACGAAACTCGCATCCAGCCCGACGCCGTGATCGCGGCAACGGGCTACCGGCGGGGGCTGGAGCCGCTCGTCGGCCATCTCGGCGTACTCGATGAAGACGGTAAACCGCTTGTCAGCGGCGGCAACCAGCACCCGTCGGCGAGGGGGCTGTTCTTCAACGGCTACAGGTCTGATCTCAGCGGGCAACTGAGGCTCATGCGCCCCGACGCTCGTGCGATCGCGCGAGCCGCACGGCAACACCGCCGATAAACGTGACCCCTTGTGGCGCGTTCTTCGGCTATATGCCGACAAACGCGCCCACGATGCTGGAATGTGAGAGCCCAACGCTATGCCAATGCCCAGCTGACCTGGGCGGGAACGGCGCGCTCAGCCGGGGAGGAACTCGGGGACTTCGATGCCGAGCTCGCCGGAGCGTTCGCTGCGGCGGCCGCGGCCCGCGTCCTTGGTGCGGCGGATCGTCGGCTCGACGGCGTGGCGTGGCGCCTGGTGGCCGTCGAAGCGGGTCGCCACCACCGTGACCCAGACCTGGTCGCCCAGCGCCTCGTCGACGTTGGCGCCGAAGATGATGTTCGCGTCGGGGTGCGCCGCTTCGCCGACCAGCTTGGCCGCCTCGCTGACCTCGACCAGCGAGAGGTCTGTCCCGCCGGTGATCGAGAGCAGGATCGCGCGGGCGCCCTCCATCGAGGTCTCCAGCAGCGGCGAGGAGATCGCTTTCTCGGCGGCGAGCAGCGCCCGGCCCTCGCCGTAGCCCATGCCGATCCCGAGCAGCGCCCGGCCGGCCTCGGACATGATCGTCCGCACGTCGGCGAAGTCGAGGTTGATCACCGCGGGCAGCGTCACCAGGTCCGAGATGCCCTGCACTCCCTGGCGCAGGACGTCGTCGGCGACCTGGAAGGCCTCGACCATCGAGGTCTGCTGGTCGAGCACCTCGAGCAGGCGGTCGTTGGGGACGACGATCAGCGTGTCGACCTCGGCGGCGAGCTCCTCGATCCCCTTGTTGGCCTGGTTGCCGCGACGGCTGCCCTCGAAGCTGAACGGCTTGGTGACGATGCCGACCGTGAGCGCGCCGACCTCGCGGGCGAGGCGGGCGATGACCGGCGCCGCGCCCGTGCCGGTGCCGCCGCCGGCGCCGACGGCGACGAAGACCATGTCGGAGCCCTTCAGCAGCCGCTTGATCTTGTCCTGCTCTTCGAAGGCGGAGCGATGGCCCAGCTCGGGATCGGCCCCGGCGCCGAGGCCGCGCGTCTGCTCGTCGCCGATGTGGATTGTGACGTCGGCGACGCAGAGCTGCAGCGACTGAAGATCGGTGTTGACCGCCATGAACTCGACCCCGGGAATGCTGGCGTCGACCATCCGGTTGACCGCGTTGACGCCGGCGCCGCCGACCCCGACCACGCGGATCACGGGCTGGTGCGGCTCGCCGCTGCCGGGCGGCTCGTAGGCGGGCTCCTCGCGGCCGTAGCGAGGGGTGTTCACAACCGCCTCCTCGCGCAACTTCGGCTCCTCCGAGAAGACCCGTTTCAACCTCTCCGGCGCCGTCTCTGTGTCTGCCGTGGACGACTCGTCCGCGACAGTTCCCGCGGCCGGAGGGGCGTCCTCCGCGGCGGGCTCCGCGGGAGAGCGCTCTGAATCGTCGGAGGTGGAGCGGAAGAGATCGGCGAGGGGACCCTCGCGCATGCTCGCCCGCTTACGCCGACTCATTGGCCAAGACCTCCTTCGCCAGTTCGCGGTAGTAGCCCGCGGCGCTGCTGCCCGAATCGTACTTGAGCACGCTGGCCCCCTTCACAGGAGCCTCGGCGAATTTGATCGCCTTTTTGATCCGCGACTTGAAGACGAGGTCGCCGAAGTTCTCCTCGAGGATCTCCACCGCCTCCTTGGCGTGGACGGTGCGGGAGTCGAGCATCGTCGGCAGGATGCCCTCGATCTTGACCTCCGGGTTGAGGTTCTCCTGGATCATCTTCAGCGTGTTCTGGAGCTGGACCAGCCCGCGCATCGACAGATACTCGCACTGGACGGGGACGATCACCTTGCTCGCCGCCGTCAGCGCGTTGATCGTCAGCAGCCCGAGGCTGGGCGGCGTGTCGATGCAGATGAAGTCGTAGTCGCCGCTGACCTCCTTCAGCGCCTTCTCGAGCGAGCGCTCGCGGCCGATCTTGGTGCTCATCGCGATCTCCGCCCCGGCCAGGTCGATCGAGGAAACCGCGATGTCGATCTCGCGGTGCTGGATGATCTCGCTGATCGGCATGTCGTGGACGAGCACGTCGTAGAGGCTCTTCTCGACCTTGTCGGGGTCTATCCCCTGGCTCATCGTCAGGTTGCCCTGCGGGTCGAGGTCGATGCAGAGCACGCGATAGCCGGACTCGGCGAAGGCCACGGCCAGGTTGAGGGTCGTGGTCGTCTTCGCGACGCCACCCTTCTGGTTGGCAAACGCGATCACGTCGGCATGCTTGGTGGCCACCTCAGACGTCGGCTCCTCCACCGCCACCTCGTGGCGGCTGGGCGCGATCAGATCCCGAGCCATCATCCGCGCCGGCCCCTCAGCCTCAGCCTTCTCAGCTACAGCTGCCGGCTCATCCGAGTTGCTGTCCGACGCCTCGTCCGCGGGTGGCGCGGAGTCGGGGGGGGCGAGAACGGAGGCCCCGCCCCCGCCCGCAGGCCCCGCCGGCTCCGCGGCAGGCCCCGCAGCCGAGCGCTCGGTCCCTAGCTCGGGAACGGCCTCCTCCATCTGCGCCAGCTCCTCCACGATCGGGTGCGGCTCGTCGACGACCGGGGTCGCGTTCTTGGTCTTGCGGCTTAGAAATCCCATTGCGCGGATATTCGTATGACCGCCTGCTTTTCCTGCCGCCTCCCGAAATTGCTAGGAATTGCCCGACCTCCGTGCCCGAGTTGCTCGACAAGAGGCTTGTCTTCGTCACCGGCAAGGGTGGCGTCGGCAAGACGACGGTCGCGGTAGCCCTGGGCCTGCGGGCCGCCGCCGCGGGCAAGCGCACGATCGTCTGCGAGGTCGCCTCGCAGGAGAAGGCCTCGCACTTCTTCGACCACACCGAGGTCGGCTTCCACGAGGTCGAGATGGAGGAGAACCTGTGGACGATCTCGATCGACCCCGACGAGTCGATGCGCGAGTACGTCCTGCTCCAGCTCAAGGTGCGGGCGATGCGCGACCTGCTCTTCCGCAGCCGCATCTTCAGCTACCTCGCCGCCGCCACCCCCGGCCTCAAGGAGCTGGTCACGATCGGCAAGATCTGGGAGCTGGCGCAGCTCGACCGCAAGGTGAAGAAGGGGCGCAAGTACGACCTGGTGATCGTCGACGCGCCGGCGACCGGGCACGGGATCGGCTTCCTGCAGACGCCGCGGACCTACGCCTCGATCGCCCGCGTCGGCCCGATCCACTCCCAGGCCAAGACCCTCGACCGCTTCATCACCGACCACGACCACACCGGCACCGCGATCGTCGCCCTGCCCGAGGAGATGCCGGTCAACGAGTCCGCCGCGCTGGAGCACGACCTGCGCGAGGAGGTCGGCGTCGCCGTCGACCGCGTCTACATGAACGGCCTCTACCCGGAGCGCTTCTCGAAGGCCGAGTCGGAGCGCCTCGGCGAGCTGGCGGAGAGGGAGAACGACATCGTCCGCGCCGCCGCCCGGGCGGCGCTCTCCGAGCACGACCGCGCCCGCTCCCAGCGCGCCCAGCTCGCCCGCCTGCGCCGCCGGGTGCAGGCCCCGGTGAGGACGCTGCCCTTCCTCTTCGAGCCCGAGCTGGGGGTCGAGGCGGCGCGCCTGCTCTCGCGGAGGCTCGGCTGATGCCCGCGCTCGGCGACATCCTCGAGGGCAAGGGCATCTGCGTCTGCGCCGGCTCGGGCGGGGTCGGCAAGACGACGACCTCGGCCGCGATCGCCGCCGGCATGGCGGCGCGCGGGCTGAAGGTCTGCGTGCTGACGATCGACCCGGCGAAGCGGCTCGCCGACTCGCTCGGCATGAAGGAGCTGGGCAACGAGGCGAGGCGGGTCGACCCGAAGCTGTTCGAGGCCCAGGGGATCGAGATCGAGGGCGAGCTGTGGGCGATGATGCTCGACGCGAAGGCGACCTTCGACGAGCTGGTCGCCCGCCAGGCGCCCGACGAGGAGGCGCGCGACCGCGTCCTCGGCAACCGCATCTACCAGCAGATCTCCAGCGCCCTGGCCGGCTCGCAGGAGTACATGGCGATGGAGAAGCTGTTCGAGCTGCACACCGAGGGCCGCTTCGACCTGCTCGTCCTCGACACCCCGCCGACCCGCAACGCGCTCGACTTCCTCGACGCGCCGCGCCGCCTGACCCAGTTCATCGAAGGGCGCTCGCTGCGAATGTTCATGCGCCCGACCGGGCTGGCGGCGCGGGTCGCCGGGCGCGGCGCGTCGGTCGCGCTCAGCGTCTTCAAGCGGATCGTCGGCTTCGACCTGATCGCCGATCTTGCCGAGTTCTTCAACGCCTTCAGCGGCATGGTCGACGGCTTCCAGGCGCGGGCGAAACGGGTCAACAGCCTGCTCGCCGACCGCCGCACCTGCTTCCTCGTCGTCTGCGGGCCCCAGGGCGAGCCGATCGAGGAGGCGGTCTACTTCCACCGCAAGCTGGTCGAGGCGAAGCTGCCCTTCGGCGGCGTCATCGTCAACAAGGTCCACTACCCGGCCGAGCGGCTGCGGGGCGACCCCGCCGAGCTTCCCGCGGCGCTGACCGAGCGGCTAGGCGACGAGGACCTGGCCCAGCGCGTCGCCGACAACTTCGCCGACTACCAGGCGCTGGCCGAGCGCGACGCGCGCAACATCGAGCACCTCGCGGCCGAGCTGCGCACCAAGGGCGTGATCCGAGTCCCCCACCTCGACGAGGACGTCCACGACCTCGCCGGCCTGGCCGAGATCAACCGCTACCTGTTCGCCACCGGCGCGGAGCGCATCGCGCTCGCCGCCGGCCGGGGCTAACCGGCGCGGCGGTAGTGGTCGTACTCGAGCTCGCGAACCTCCCAGTCGGCGTCCTCGGGGACCGGGAAGAGGTGGCGGACGCGCGGGGTGTCGACCCGCTCGCGGTGGGACAGGTCGTCCTCGACCGCCGGGAAGTCCAGCGTGCTCTCGTCGACTGAGACCTCGTCGAGCCAGTTGGTGGCGGTGATCCGGATCTCGTCTTCCTCCGGCACCGGCTCCATGATGCGGGTGTCCTGCTCCATGTAGTCCTCCTCGGGCAGCCGGGACGGCTGGTGGTGGATGGCTTCGGGCGCGGGGGACGGCTCAGGAGTGACGTCCAGCGCGGTGACTGCGATCTCGATGTCTCCCGCTTCGAGGCCGGTGGCGATCAGGGTCTCGTCGGCGGCGGCGCCGATGTCGGCGCCGAGCTCGCCGAGGGCGGCTTCGCGCAGCACGATCCGCACGCCCCCCTCCAACCACCGCGCCAGCTCAAGGCCGTCCTGGTCGGACCGGGCGCCGTTCATCAGCGAGCGCTCCAGCTCGAGGGCGTGCTCGACCCGCTCGCGAGCTTCGACCCGGTCGAGCGAGCCGTCGGCGATCAGGGCCGCGGCGCGCATCGGCAGCGAGGCGCCGACCGGGCCGTGCCCCTCGAGCACGGCGCGCAGCGCCAGCAGGTGGTCGCTGAGGCCGTCGAGCGCGCTCTCGCGCCCGCAGCCCAGCTCGAAGCGGCCGACCGCCCAGGTGAGGGCGGCATCCGGGTCGGGACGAGCCTCGAGGCCGCCCGCGAAGGCGACCAGCTCGCTCGCCTCGGCCTCGCTCAGGGCGTAGCCGCCGGGGCGCGCTGCGGGGGCGCCGGTGGCGATTCGCCGCCAGCGGCCCTCACCGGTCGGAGCGAAGGCGTAGGGCCCGAGCCCGACCCCTCCCGCCTTGAAGAGTCGCATCACGCTGATCAGCTCATGCAGCTGGTGCAGCGCCACCTCGGCGCCCCCCGCTTCGCCGTTCTGCTCGGCGAGCGCCAGGAACTGGGGCTCCCAGGCGGTGCGGCCCATGCCCTCGCTGCGCATCGCCTCGACCGGGGCGTCGATCGCGTCGGCGCGCACGATGCGCACGCCGTGGGGCAGTTGCAGCCGCGCCGCGGGCATCCGCAACCCGACGATCGGCGCAATCAGGACGTCGGCCTCGTGCACGTCGCGGGCCTCGGCGCCCAGCACCGCGAGGGCGCCGTCGAGGCGGGCGCGGTCGAGCGAGAACTCGGTGCAGCCCTCCCAGAGAGAGGCGATGAAGATCGTCAGCATGCGGGCGGCGCGCTCGCCGGGGTCGGAGGGAACGGCCTCGCCGCGGGCCTCCAAGTAGGGAGCGGCGACGCCGGCTTCGGCGACCGCGTCGCGGGCGGGCTCGAAGGAGTGCAGGCCCCCCAGCTCGCGCTCGCGCTCCAGTACGAAGCGGGAGGTCAGCGGCGCGTAGCTGTAGAAGGGCGAGTCCGCGCCGTCCTCCTCGGCGATGTCGAAGGGGATCTGCTCGCCCTCGGCGACCAGCGCGCTGAGGTGGGTCGCCGCCTCGGCGGCCAGCCGCTTCAGCGCCTCGTTGAGGAGGAAGTCACGCACGCTCCACGCTTCCGGCCGGCCGCTCGCGCTCCTGCGCCTGCACGGCGCCTTGCAGGAACGGCTCTCTGGACGTTCGTTCTAAGCCGCGGCGGGGGCCGGCTCGGCGCCCTCGGGCGCGAGCCAGCGGGTGCCGTAGCGGCGCATGTCCTCGATCAGCGGCACCAGCGCCTCGCCCTTCTCGGTCAGCGCGTACTCGACCCGGGGCGGCACCTCGGGGAAGGTGTGGCGCTCGACGACCCCCTCCTCTTCCAGCGCCCGCAGCCGCAGCGAGAGGGTGCGCGGGCTGATCCCCTCCAGCGATCGCTCCAGCTCGCAGAAGCGGCTGGAGCCTTCGGCCAGGTCGCGAATCAGCAGCAGCGTCCACTTGCCGCAGACCACCTCGGCCGTGCGGCAGACGGGACATGAGGAGTTGCGAAGAGCGCTCATAAGCGGCGGAACAACGAGTGTAGCGCCATAGCTTCATTTACTGAAGCATTGGCCGATCCACGCCAGATGGCGGTCTACGGCGCCCAGAACGGCTAAAGATGGGAGGCCGCGCGTCCGATGGAGTAGCCATGACGCCGACAGGGCGGATAGCGCCGCCTGGGGAAGAAGGATTCGCGTTGATCGAGGTCTTGGTCAGCGCGCTCATCCTCGCCATCGTCGCCGCCGGCGTCATGGCCCTGCTGCAGGCGACGACCCGCTCCGCCGCCGACGAGCGACGCCACGCGGAGGCCTACGCGATAGCTCAGGAAGACCAGGCGCGCCTGCGCTCGATGCGACTCTCGGCCCTCAACAGGCTGGAACAGACGCGGCCCGTCTCGGTCGACGGAAACGAATTCACAGTCAAATCGCAGGGCGTATTCGTCAACAACACGCAAGGCCAGCCGTCGTCCTGCACAGCTGGAGAAACCTCAGCCGACTACGTGCGAATCACCTCGACCACCACCTGGCCCGGCAGCCGCCAGCCAGTCGTCATCCAGAGCATCGTCTCCCCCTCCAACGGCTCGCTCGACCCCAATCACGGGACCCTGGTGGTCACCACCAAAAACGCGGCAAGCCAAGCGCTGGCCGGCATCGGCCTCTCGGGCACCGGCGCCGGGACCTTCAGCGGCACCACCGACTCCACCGGCTGCGCCAACTTCGCCGACCTGCCCGCCGGCAGCTACAGCGTCACCCCCAACGCCCCAGGCCTGGTCGACAAGCACGGCGAAGCCGCGGCGGCGCAGCCCACCAGCGTGATCGCCGGGGGCAGCAACACCCTGCCGCTCGAATTCGACTACGGGGCAACGCTGCCGGTCAAATTCAAATACCGGGTCGGCAGCGGCTCGGAATTCAAAGCGGCGACGGTCGACTCGGTCTTCGTCTTCAACAGCCTGATGAACCCGGCGAAACCGTATTGGGCGCCAGGCAAAGTGCGGGCATCGGAAATCGTCGCCACGCCGATCTTCCCCTTCACCAGCCCCGACAGCGTCTACGCCGGCGCCTGCGAAGTCAACAACCCCGGCAGCGGGGCGGGACTGGGAAGCGTCACCCTTCAGCCCGGCAAAACCCTGGAACCGGCGCTGGAATTGCAGGTTCCGGCGCTCGAACTGACGGTGACGAGCAGTGGCTCCCCCAAAGGCGGCGCCAAGATCACGGTCACCGACGAAAACTGCAAAGTCGAAGGCAACAGTTCGATGCAGGAATTCACCAGCGATTCTCAAGGCCACCAGAGCAACGCGGAATACGGACTTCCCTGGGGCAAATACAAGATCTGCGCCTCCGCCTTCTACTCGAACGAATATCACCGTCGGCGCGAATCGGGCGTAACGGTGCACAGCCTGACCTCCACGACATCGCGCACCCTGAGCCTTTCGGGTTCGGGCTCGGAATCCGGAAGCAACAAGATATGCCCCTGACGCGCCTCGAACCGATCCGCGACGAGAGCGGCACCACCCTGGTCGAGCTGATGGTGGCGATCATGACCGGGCTCGTCATCCTCTCGGCCCTGACGGCGGTGGTCATCACCACCCTGCACGGGTCCGCCAGGGTCACCGCACGCGTCCATGCCACGCAGCGCGCGCGCGTCGTGCTCACCAACCTGATGGAAGAGCTCCACTCGGCCTGCATCACGCCGGAAATCGCCCCGGTGAAAGAAGAAAGCACCGGCACCTCGCTCAGGTTCGTCCACCAAACGGGGTCTGAAGTCGCTCCCACCCCGATCCTCAGCGTGGTCAGCCTCAGCGGCGACACCCTCTCGCAGTCGGACTACGAACCGACCGGGGGCACCGCGCCCAACTGGACCTTCTCGGAAGAAACGCCGAGCTCGACGCGCACGCTGCTGACCGGCGTGACCCCGACCCCGCCGAGCAGCTCGATCTTCTCCTACTACTCCTATTCCGGCGGCACGGTCTCCGCAACTCCGCAGACGACGCCGCTGACCGAAAGCGAAGCGTTGCTCACGGTCGAGGTCCACGCCGCGCTCACCGCCGCCCCCGAAACCACCCCGGTGGCGGACGCAGGCGCCTCGGCGAGCGTCCAGAACAGCGCCACGCTGCGCCTCACCCCGCCCTCGTTCAACGAAGGATCGCCGGCCCGGCCATGCCAGTGAGCCGCAACACGAACGAGGGCGGCTTCACGATGGTCATGACCGTGATCGGCCTCTCGCTGATCGCGATGCTGGTGCTGGTCGCCGTCACCGCCGTCAACGGCGACAGCCACCTGACCGCGCACGATCTCCAGCAGAAGCAGGCCTATGAGGCGGCCAAGGCGGGAATCGACGACTACGCCTACCACCTGCACGCCAACAACAGCTACTGGACCTCGTGCGCGAACGTGGCGGCCCCCAGCGCCGTCAATCTCGAGGGCTCGACGGCGAATCGACGCGCCGTGCCCGGCAGCACTGGCGCGGAATACGCGATCGAACTGCTGCCCTCGACCAGCCAGACCAAATACACCCAGTGCGACACCGAACATGCGACGGAAAGCATGCTCCAGTCGCTGGACCCGCTGAAGGGGACCTTCCGCATCCGCTCCACGGGCTTCCACCGCGGCGTCGAACGGTCGATCGTCGCCACCTTCAAGCCGGCCAGCTTCCTCGACTACGTCTACTTCACCCAGCGCGAGACCTCCGATCCGGTCACCTACTACTACTACGGCGAAGCCACCGTCAATGGCGCCTACGTACAGTGCTCCAAGACGATCGCGGAAGGGCGCTACGAAGCTTCGATCCCGAATTCCGGCGGCCGCTCCTGCGACAAGATCTCCTTCGTCACCGGCGACTTCATCAACGGCCCGATGCACACCAACGACGCGTTCGAGATCTGCGGCGAACCGACGCTCGGAGGCTCGGCAGCCGACCCGATCGAGGTCAGCGGCCCCCCAAAAGGGTGGTTCTCGAACTGCACGCGGCTCCTGCACGAAAAAAACTTCAAAGGCACGCTGACCGCCAACTCCGCCGTCCTCACCCCTCCGCCCACCAACAGCGAACTCCAGACCATCGCCGAACCCCAGTTCAGGTTCAAAGGCCAGACGCGAATCTGCCTCAGCGGCGGATCGATGACGGTGATGACGCTGACCGCCACCGGCACCTGCGCCGCGCCGAAAAGCGTCCTCTACAGCGGCACGATCCCGGCCAACGGCGTCGTCTACGACGAAAGCGGCACCTGCTCGAGCGCCTACACGCCCTTCAACGTCTCCTACGCAATCACCGAACCGCCTTCGGAATGCGGCAACGTCTACCTGGAAGGCAACTACACCGGCCAGCTGACGGTCGCGGCGGCGAATGACATCGTGATCACCGGCAACGTCTGCCTCGAATCGTGCTCCAACGAACCGCCGATGAAAGGCGAAGGCGTGCTGGGCCTGGTCGCCAACAACTTCGTCCGCATCTATCACCCCGAGCCCTACAACGCGGAAACCAAAACGTTTGAATGCAAGAACGGGACCGGGTCACTCAACGGGGTGACCATCGACGCCGCGATCCTGGCGATCGCGCACTCCTTCATCGTCGACGACTACAACTGCGGCGCCAAGCTCGGCACGCTCAAGGTCAACGGCGCGATCGCGCAGAAGTACCGCGGCGCCGTCGGCACCGGCGGGGGCGGCAGCAGCGGCACCGGCTACCTGAAGAGCTACAACTACGACAGCCGACTCCGCTACATCGAGCCGCCGAGCTTCATCGAGCCCGAAAAAACCGCCTGGGTGATCGGCCGGGAGACGCTCGAATAGCCGCCAGCAATTTTTATTTCTTGGTAGGCGAAGGCAAAGGTTCTGTGGCCATTTGGCCGATGCAAGATCCCGGTGGGACCGCGTCCTCACCTCTCTCATGAAGATCCCCTCGCTTAAGAAGAGCAGAACGAAGGAATCCTCCCTGGTCGGGCTCGAGATCGAGGCCGGCAGCATCGGCGCTGCCGAGGTGCGCAGCAACGGGGGGCTGCAGCTGACGGCGGCGGCCACCGCGCCGCTCCCCCCGGAGGCGTTCCACGACGGCGAGGTCACCGACCCCGGCAGCGTCGCCGCCGCGCTGAGCGACCTCTTCGCCGAGCACAAGCTCGGCAAGCGCGTCCGCCTCGGCATCGCCAACCAGCGCGTGGTCGTGCGAACGCTGCGGCTGCCGGCGATCGAGGACCCAAACGAGCTCGCCGCCGCGGTCCGCTTCGCCGCCCAGGAGCAGATCGCGATGCCGTTGGACCAGGCGGTGGTCGACCACCGTGTCGTCGGCGGAGTCGGCGCGATCGAGGGCGCCGCGCCCCAGGTCGACGTGATCGTCGTCGCCGCCCGCCGCGACATGATCTCCGCCTCGCTGAGGCCGTTGAAGGACGCCGGCCTGGAGCCGGTCGGCGTCGACCTCTCGGCCTTCGGCATGATCCGCGCGCTCGGCGAGGTGGCGAGCCCGCCATCGGAGGGCGAAGGCCAACCCGCCCCCACGGCCGTCCTCTACTGCAACGTCGGCGACGTCACCAACCTCGCTGTCGCCAAGGGCCGCTCCTGCCTCTTCACCCGCGTCTCCCCCGTCGGCCTCGAGGACATCGCCGGCGGGCTCGCGTCCGTCACCGGCCTGACCCCGGATCACGCCCAGATATGGCTCGGCCACGTCGGGCTCGAGCAGCCGCTGGAGCAGATCGAGGGCGATCCGGACACGGTCGCCAGGGCGCGCGCCGCACTCGAGAACGGCGCCTCGGCGCTGCTCGACGAGCTGCGGCTCTCGCTCGACTTCTACGGCGCCCAGGAGGCGGCGGCGCCGGTCGACCGCGTCGTCCTCTGCGGGCCCGGCAGCGCGATCCCCGGCCTCGCCGCCCGCATGGAGCCGATCCTCGGCCTGCCGATCGCGGTCGGCCGCCCCGAGGCGCTCGGTGGCCTCGACCCGGCCGCCGCCGCCCGCCTCACCCTGCCCTTCGGCCTTGCCCTGGAGCGCTAGCGATGCGCCCTGTCAACCTCATCCCCGCGGAGGAACGACCCGGAGGCCGCCGGCCGATGCGGGGCGGCCCGCTCGCCTACATCGTCGTCGGCGCCCTCGCCGCGGCGGCGATCGGCGTCGCCGTGCTGGCTGTCACCGACAACCAGATCTCCGACAGCAAGGCGGAAATCGCCAAGCTCGAAGACGAAAAGGCGGCGGTCGAAGCGCGCGCCCAGGCCCTCGACGCCTACACCCAGTTCCACGGCCTGCGCGAGCAGCGGATCGCCACGGTCACCAGCCTGGCCGACAGCCGCTTCGACTGGCAGCGGGTGATGCGCGAACTGGCGATAGTCCTGCCCGGCGACGTCTGGCTCACCAACCTCACCGGCACGGCGAGCCCGAGCGTCTCGGTCGACGGCTCGGGCAGCGTCGGCCTGCGCAGCACGATCCCCGGCCCCGCCCTGGAGCTGAACGGCTGCGCAAGCGGCCAGGACGCCGTCGCCGGCTTCGTGCAGGCGCTGAAGCAGATCGACGGCGTCACCCGGGTCGGCGTGCAGTCCTCCTCGCTCGGGGGCGAATCGGGCGGCGCCTCCGGCTCGGGCGGCGGCTCGAGCTGCCAGACGCGCCCGTTCATCGCCCAGTTCCAGATGGTCGCCGCCTTCGACGCGGCGCCGGTGCCCAGCGAAGAAGGGTCCGCAGGCGAAGCGGCCCCGGCGCCCGCGCCGGAACCGTCGGGCGAAACGACCACCGCCTCCTCCGAACCGGAATCGGAAGGCAACTGAGATGGGCTCCTCCAACCGCCTGATCGTCTCGATCCTCGCCGTCGCCGCCCTCGCGATCGGCTTCTGGATGCTGGCCCTCGGGCCCAAGCGCGAAGAAGCGAGCGAACTCTCGGGCCAGGTCGGGCAGCTGCAGGTCGCGCTCAGCGAAGCGCAGAGCAAAGCGGCCGCGGCGGCGGCGGCGCAGCGTGAATTCCCCGCCGACTACCGCCAGCTCGTCGTGCTCGGCCAGGCGGTCCCGGCGGGCGACGAAACCGCGTCGCTCTTGGTCGAGCTGCACACCCTCGCCAACTGCCGCCAAGGTGAGGTTCGAAAGCATCCAGCTCGAAGGCTCGGGCGAAACCTCCGCGCCCGCGACCTCCTCCACCGCCCCGGCGCCCGCCCCGGCGACCCCCTCGGCCGGCTCCTCCTCGAGCGCCGTGCCCGCCTCCTCGACGGTGCCGCCGACCGAGGCCGCGGCCTCGCTGCTGCCGCTCGGCGCCTCGATCGGCGCCGCCGGCCTCGGCGTGATGCCCTACAGCCTCACCTTCAGCGGCGACTTCTTCCAAATCGCCAACTTCATCGGAGGGATCGACTCCCTCGTCCACACCGGGGCCAAGTCGAACGTCGCCGTCGACGGCCGGCTGGTGACCCTTGACGGCTTCTCCCTCAACGCCGAATCCGAAGAAGGCAAATCGACAGCGACCCTGAACGCGTCCTTCGCGGTCACGACCTACGTCACACCTCCGACCCAGGGCATCACCGCGGGCGCCACGCCCTCCGCGCCGGCGCCGGTCACCACTCCCGCGGGGGCAGGCGCCGCCGCGACCCAGGCGGTGTCGGCGCGATGAAGATGCCCGAGCTCAAGGTCCCGGACTTCCTGCTCGACCTCTACTACGACCTGCGCGAGCGCCACCTGCTGCCGCTGGTCGCGATCCTGCTGGTCGCGATCGTCGCCCTGCCGATCGCGCTGAGCGGCGGCTCCTCCGGCTCCGAATCGGCCGAATCCGAAGCCGCGGCGGCCACTCCCGGCGCTCCCCTCCCCTCCTCGAAGCTGATCGTGGCGAAAGCGGCGCCAGGCCTGCGCGACTACCGCGGTCGTCTCGCCGGCGCGCCCAAGGACCCCTTCGAACAGCAGTACGCGACACCCGAAGGCGAAGGCAACGCGGTCGGCGGCTCGTCCGCGAACCGAAGGCTCCTCGTCCGGCGGCGCCGAAGGCCCGCAGGGCACGGGCGAATCGACGACTCCCGAAACGCAATCGACCCCGCCCGAAACGTCGCCGGGCGAAGGCAACGGCGAACCGTCCCAGGGCGGGCAGCTGAGGTACTACTCCTTCGCGATCGACGTCCGCGTCGTCCCGGTCTCCTCCGGCGGCGCCGCTGACAGCAAGGCCGAACCGACCGTCCGCCACAACCTGCCCGAGCTGACGATGCTGCCCAGCCGCAAGCAGCCGGCGCTGACCTTCCTCAGCGTCAGCAAGGACGAAAAGAAGGCGTTGATGCTGGTCTCCGACCAGGTCACCGCGCTCTTCGGCGACGGGATCTGCGTGGTCGGCTCGGAAACCTGCCAGCTCCTGGCCCTCGAACAGGGCGTCCCCGAGACAGTCGCCTACGGCCCCCAGGAACACATCTTCCGCATCGAGCTGCTGAAGCTCCGCCTGCTGACAACCAGCAAGCTCCACAAGGCCCCGCTCAGCAAGCCCAAGGAATCCGGGTAGGAGCGCAGTAGGCCCGGGATCGAGCCTTCTATGGCTCAGCCCAGGTAGAGATCGATCAGCTGGTCGCCCGCCAGCAGGGCGGCCACGCCTCCCAGGGCGAGGAAGGGGCCGAAGGGGATCGCCATCTTGCGAGCGCGGGCGCCGTGGCGGGCTATCAGGGCCAGGCCGACAACGCTGCCGGCGAGCAGGGCGATCAGGATCGCCGGGGCGACGGCGCGGCCGAGGAAGAGGCCCATCGTCGCCGCCAGCTTGACGTCGCCGAGGCCCATGCCGGCCGGGTAGGCGAGGGCGACGAGGAAGAGGATCCCGCCGGCCGCCGCGGCGGCGATCAGCCGCTCGGGCAGACCGCCCGGATCGGTCGGCGCGGCGATCGCCAGGCAGAGCAACGCGCCGGCGAGCAGGACCCTGTTGGGGATGATCCGCTGCTCGAGGTCGGTCAGGGTCACCGTCGCCAGCACGGTGACGAAGACCAGCCCGATGACCGCCTCGGCGGCGTCGTGGCGGTAGACGAGCACGGTCGCGGCGAAGAGCAGGCCGACCGCCAGCTCGGTCAGCGGGTAGCGGGGCGAGATCGGGGCGCCGCAGCAGCGCGCACGCCCCCGCAGCAGCAGCCAGGAGAGCACCGGCACGTTGTCGTGGGCGGCGATCTGCGCCCCGCAGGCGGGGCACTGCGAGCGCGCAAAGGCGATCGAGACACCCCGCGGCACCCGGTGGGCGACCGCGGTCGCGAAGCTGCCGGCGGCCAACCCCCCCAGAAACGCGATCAGGACGACGCCGGCCATCGGTGGGAGTTGTATCCGAGCGGGCGGGCGGAGCTCAGGCGCGAAGGTCGACCACCGCACAGGGCAGGTCGTTCGCCAGGTCGACGATCTCCGGATCGCCGGTAAGCAGCTCGGCGCCGTTCGCATCGGCGACGGCAATCGCGAAACAATCGGCCAGCGCGATGGGGTGCTTGGCCTTGAGGCTGGCAACAGCACGCATCGTCGAAACGCCGGGCAGCTCCTCCGCGACCTGGGAGCGAACCTCTGCGAGTGTCCGATCGGCCTCTTCCTCACCGTGGTCGCGGGCCACCCGGTAGTGAACCTCAACCAAGTTGATCCAACTCATTGCAGGGCGCTTCGCGTCCAGCGCGTCGGCCACGATAGCCGCAGCGGGTTCATCGCCATCGAGCCAGGCAAGCACGGCCCACGAGTCGAGGCACGACGCCATCGATTAGGGTCGCTCGCGTTGACGGTCCTCGAGCAACCGAGCCGCCATGCCGCTGCCGGAGAACCGTCCTCGCAGCGGTTTCCGACGGTCGGCCCGCCGAACGACGATGCCGTCCTCGATCTGCTCGAACGAAACGTCGTCTCCGGGGCCCAGTCCGGTGCGCTCCCGCAGCTCAACGGGGATCACAACCTGCCCCTTTGCGCCTATACGCTGCGTCATACCGACTCAGTATAACGCTCCGGCGGTTACCGCCTGTGGATCACCTTGAAGCGGCGCTTGGCGCCCTTGGCCTCGGCGTTGCCGGCGACGTCGATCGCGCGGACGCGGAGGACGTGGCGGCGGAAGCGGAGGTGGCGCAGCTTGAAGGGCGAGTGGCACCGCTTCCACCTGCTGCGGTCGACCTTGCAGAGGAAGGTGGTGCCGGGAGGGTCTTCGGCGGTGTCGGTGAAGCGGAAGACGGCCTTGTGCCGGCGGGTCTTCACCCCGGGGCCCATCGTGATCCGGGTGTGCGGAGGCGAGGAGTCCTCGACGTAGGTGACCGGAGCCGAGCAGACGGACGCGTTGCCGCCCGCCACCGAGACCGCGGTGAAGGTGTTCGTGGTGTTGTCGGCGACGTGGACCGTGAGGCCGGCGCCGAACTCGGCGGCGGACCCGGTCGCAACCGGCGCGCCGCCGCAGCTCGAGTTGCCGAAGACCCTGACCGTCGCGGCGCCGGGCGCGCTGCCGGTCACCTGCGGCGTGTTGTCGTTGGCGCGGCCGCCGGGAAGCATGCGCAAGCTGCGGCGCCGCGGCGGCGTTCCGCCGCTGGCGAGCCCCGTGGCGTGCCGTCGCCCGGTGGGATGCCTCCCCTGCCACCGCGACGCGGTTCTTCGAGGCGTGACCGACCTGGATGCCTCCGTCGTAGTAGGTGACACCCGTCGCTGGCGAGCATTCCGAGGGTCGCGACTCGGATCGTGTAGATCGAATCGGTCGCTTCGGGTCGGCGCACAGAGGGTGCGTTGTCGCCGCGTGCTGGGGCGACTTCGACTCTGAATGCCGGCGCCGCTGGAATTGTTCGAGCGTGCCGGCTTGGCCGAGCATCGGTGCCTCGGTCGCATGGTCGGCGTCGGTAGAAGGTCGCGACTTCATTCGGCGGGGCCTTCGACCGACCGGACGGTGACCGCGACGGCGCGCTGGCCCTGCAGTCGGAGTCGACGTAGATCGTGACCAAACCGTCTTCTTCGCTCGCCGGAGCACGCCAGCGGCGTCGGTCGAGTTCGGCCGGCTGCGCTCGGGCTCGAGCGGAGGCGCCGTGAGACGCGGTTACGTGTCGATCAGCGCTGGCGCGGCGGTTGCGCGCCTGGGCGGCGGGAGCAAGCGAGCAGTGCCGCGACGGTGAAGAGAAGTGGGAGCAGGCGCAGCGAGGGGCGGGCCGTGCTGGCCCGCCCCTCGACAGCGTTTGTGCTTGGCGTATACATGCCTAAGCGATAGCGATCAGAGGATTATTTGCTCCAGTCGCCTTCGCCGTCGGGCAGCCGCCTTTTCCTTTCGGTTCGCACAGATATTTCATCGTTCCTGCTTCGTTTTTGATTTCGAACGTGTGGAGGTTCGAAGAGACCGAGGTGATTACGTAGCTGCTGGGGTCTCCTTCCACGTCTTCGATCGTGACTCCTTCTTCGCCTGCTGCCGGTGCTGCTTCCTGGATGGTCGGCTCGATGCCGTGCGCGATTGCCGTTGTTGACCCCTTCATAGGAGCCGTTGTTTTCGGTCGAGAACGTCTCTATGGCGACCTGCGCCGAGTGAGCGTTCTCCTTGGCCTTGGCGTCGCCGGCCTTTTCCCGCTGGTTGAAGAATGCCGGCAGCGCGATCGCGGCCAGGATTCCGAGGATGAGCATCACGACGAGGAGCTCGATCAGCGTGAAGCCGGCCTCGCTGTCGCCGTTGAGCCGGGCGCCAACATTGGCCCGGAGGTTCTGGAGAAACATTAGGTACCTCCTATGGTCCTAATCGTTTGCGCCAGAGCCCCGTGTGAAGCCACGTGGTGTCTGTAGACCCCGGTGGTAGCCCGGCTGACTCCCAGATGGGAGTCCCGACGGCTTTGCGCCCCCGCCTCGCGGCGGGTTTGCCTTTTGCACCGAGGCACTGGCAGATTCATCACAAGGCCTTAATCGACAGCCGCTCAAATCTCTTGATCCCCGAAATTTGGCTTTCATCGAGCCAAAAATCGGATTCTCCGCCCAGCATCCCCGATAACCGGTCAACCCGGATGCGGGTGGTGGGTCGCTCCCGAGGTTCAGGATTTCGGCTGTCGCTCCGATACCCAGGAGGTGACATCCAGTGATACGAACACGCTGGCCCGCCTGGCCAGTCGCCGGTTCCAGAACTTCTCAGAAGCGGCCGAGGTGGTTCTGAGCGCGCTCGCCGACGTCATTCCCGGCACAGTCCTATTGGGCCGCCTGGAGCCCGACGAGCAGGCTTGCCGGGTGATGGACATTCGGGGCGCCGCCGTGGAGGGCCTGCGCCGGGGAGCGGCTCTGCCCATGGCGGCCGCCGGGCTCGACCTGGAGCTCCTTGGATCGTTGGGCGCACGGGCCTCGCTGACCCTGCCGCTCGAAACGAGCGACGGGATCATCGTCGGCTTCCTCTGCGCCTTGGACTCCAGCGCCGGCGCCTATCGCCCAGAGCACAAGGCCCTGATGGGGATTGCAGCGGTGCTCCTCAGCCACGAGTGGGAGAGCGTGCAGCGCCGCGCCGAGCTGCGCCGGCTTCGCGCGCGCCTCAGCCACGGTCCGAGCACCGACGCCGACACCGGCCTTGCCAACCGCGACGGCTTCCTCGATGTGCTCGACCGCGAGTGGCGCCTGGTGGCGCGAGGCACCGTCGAGTCGGTCCTCGTGGCCTGCTCGGTGGAGGTCGACGTGGGGGGCGGTCCAAACCACGAGGCCCTGAAGAACGTGGCCCTGAAGGTTGCGGCCGACGTTCTGACCGCGAGCGCTCGGGTTACCGATCACGTTGGCCGAGTGGGGCCGATGACGGTCGCCGCCGTGCTCGTGGGGTGTCGGGTCGATGAGGCCTCGGCCTTCGTCGAGCGCTTTGAATCCGCGCTTGGACGCGTTACCCAGCAAGGGCACCCCAAGGTCGAGGTCTCCCACAGCATCCAGTCGTTGGCGGCTGCTCCTCCTCCCGAGGAGCTGCTCAAGGTCGGCGAGGCAGCCGCCGCGGCGCGGCTTCCGGCTCAGGAGGCCGCGGGATGAGCAGCGCCGTACGGGACAGCCAGGCCGGCAGCGTGGCGTTCGACGCAAGCGTGAGCGGAATCACGCCGCCGTCGATGCCAGGTCGCCAGGGCGCCTTCCTCTCGGACATCATCATCGAGCTCGGCCTTGCCGACGGCAAGGTCGTCGAAGATGCGGTTCCGGCAGCCGCGTCCACCGGAAAACCCATTGGCCGCTTCCTGCTCGAAAGCGGTGTCCTCAGCGAAGAGCAGCTGTCGATCGCGATCGCCGAGCGCAACGGCCTGGAGCACGTCGACCTCGATTGCTTCGACGTGGACCCGGCGGCTGCGACGCTGATCAGCCGGTCTGTGGCGATGCGCTACAACGCGCTGCCGATTGCCTTTGCACCCGACGGAGCGCTGGTTGTCGCCGTCGCAGACCCAAGCGACTTCCTCGGCATCAGCGACATCGAAGTGATGGCGAAGACGGAGGTCCGCCTGGCGATCGCAAACCCCGAGCGGACCCAGGAGCTGATCGAAGGCCTGCCAGAGCCTCCCGAGCCTTTGCCCTACGTCCAGGCGGATTCAATTGCGGCACTGGAGGAGGTTCGACCTGCAGACGCAAACGGCGACTCGGCTGGAGACGAAGCCGAGATCGCCGAGCGAGAAGAGGACGGCGATCGCGAGGAGATCGATCGCGAGGAGCTCGAGCAGCTCCGCAGCCAACTCTCCCAGGCCACCGACGAGCGCGAGCGCCTGGGCGGAGAGCTCGAGCGCCTGGGCCAGGAGCTCGAGCAGGTTCGCGGCCAGATGAACGATGGTGACGGCGAGCGCGAGCGCCTAAACCAGGAGCTGGAGCAGCTCCACAGCCAACTCTCCGACGCAAACGACGAGCGCGAGCGCCTGGGCGGAGAGCTCGAGCAGGTCCGTCGCCAGCTATCCGACGTCACGGACAAGCGCGACCGCGAGGAGATCGACCGCGAGGAGCTGGAGCAGCTTCGTAGCCAACTCTCCGACGCCAACGACGAGCGCGAGCGCCTGAGTGGAGAGCGCGAGCGCCTGGATCAGGAGCTCGAGCAGGTCCGCGGCCAGGTGAACGAGGGCGACGGCGAGCGCGAGCGCCTAAACCAGGAGCTCGAGCAACTTCGTCGCCAGCTCTCGGATGTCACCGACGAGAGCGAGCGCGAGGAGATTGCCCGCGAGGAGCTGAAGCAGCTCCGCAGCCAGCTCTCCGACGCAAACGACGAGCGCGAGCGCCTGAGTGGAGAGCACGAGCGCCTGGGTCAGGAGCTCGAGCAGGTCCGTCGCCAGCTATCCGACGTCACGGACAAGCGCGACCGCGAGGAGATCGATCGCGAGGAGCTGGAGCAGCTTCGTCGCCAGCTCTCCGACGTCGAGCAGGCCGGCAACGAAGCCACACGCTCCGAGGCAGAGCCCCTCGACACCTTCGCTTTCGACCAGGTCACGCTCGACATGAAGAAGGGCACGGCGACGGTCCGCATCTGCGTCGAGGGTGTGGTCGGGCGCCTCCTGCTGACGGGTGAGGGCGTTCGGAACGCCTCCGCAGCGGCCGACGGTGTGGACAGCGCAACCGTCGAGGTGGTCCCAACGGGCAGGAAAAAGCGGAAGCTAAGGAAGACCGGCAGAGCCAAGGTTGAGGTCAGCGTCTTGTTCGTGCCGGCGAGCGGCGATCCACGCGCGCAGTCCACGGCGATCACGCTGATGAAGCGCAAGGATCAGTAGGAGACGGCCTTCTCGAAGTCTTCGACGAGCTCTAGGAGCTCGTCGCACTCCCAGACCCGGCCCCACTTTCGCTCGTTGAGCCTGCGGAGGATGCCGGCTTCCTCCAGCTGCCGCATCGCATTGCCTACCGCGACATGCGATTTGCCGCTCAGGCGTTGGGCGGCCGGCACGTCGATGACCGGCTGCTCGGGCAGCGCGCCGACCAGCTGGCGCGCCGCGGCGTCTTTGCGTGGCTGCCCCAAGCGCTCGAGCCATCCCTCCTGCAGTACCTCCACCGCCTGAGCGAGCCGCTCGGCCTCACGTGCAGCGCTTGCCGTCGCGTAAGCGAAGGAACCGCACCAGCGGCGGACATAGCCTTCCCTGTACTCCGTCAATCCAGCGATGTAGGCCTTTGGGGCGGCTCCCAGCACGAGGCTGATCGGGGGGATGTAACTGGGGATCTCCCCCCGCCTGCGCAGGATCGCATAGATGAGCGCTCGTCCGGTCCGGCCGTTGCCATCGGCAA
The DNA here is from genome assembly GCA_963749605.1 of uncultured Solirubrobacterales bacterium. GTDB lineage: Bacteria > Actinomycetota > Thermoleophilia > Solirubrobacterales > 70-9 > CAVVNN01. The sequence continues at coordinate 761,114 of CAVVNN010000002.1, forward strand.
ACGGGTGGATGGTCTCGAACTGGGCGTGGGCTATCGCCGACTGGGCGATTGGGGGCAGGTCGTCCCGGTTGATGAAGGCGCAGAGATCCGACAGCAGGTCTGGCACGCGCTCGGGAGGGGGAGGCACGTAGGCGGCGCCGACGGGGTTGTAGTCGTTTCCGCCAATCCAATTCTGCGCCTCACGGACGACGCCGGCGATCCGGCGATCCTCGGTGAAGCAAAGGAGGAGTCGATGGATCTCGAGCAGGTCGCTGACCGCCAATGGCTCGCCCTGCTCGCCGATCGCGATCGCTCGCTTCATCGCTTCGACATTGCCGAGCACCGCCGCCGCGCGGTTGTCGCCGCGGTGCTTGCCCGCTCCCCTTTGGGCGGCACGCGCGAGGCGCTTGTGCGAGATGACCACACCCTCGATACGAGACGAGGCCACGCTCTCGGAGCGCAGCAGATTCTGCGCAACCGCCCCGAGTGTCGCCACGCGGGTCGGAGACCGCTCCAGGTGCTCGAGCGCCTTCGTTGCCTCGTGCAGCAAAGCGCCTGCTTCGCCATCGAGGAGGAAGGACCGCTCGAAGATTGGATCGGGGATGAACGCTTGGTAGCGACCCCCTTTGCGGGCCCTGCGTCCGTAGGCCCCTGGATTGCTGGGCCATAGGCGCTCCTCGTAGAGTCCCATCGGCTCAGGTGCGATCCCTTGCTCGCCGTTCAACGTGGCCGCGTTCCTTTCAGAGTCATCCAAGCTTTGTAAGGTTAGCACGCAACCTTACAAAGGTTTGAGAACTTCCCAAGGTTCCCCAGATCCGATCACAGGGATTCCCCGGGCCTGAGTACCAGCACCGCCCCGCCGCGTAGCCGAGGCCGTAGGCCGAAGCGGAGCGGCGGAGCGGGCGGCCTTGGGATGAACGGGGGCGGTCAGCGGCCGAGGGTGTTGCGGATCGCGTCGAGCGGCGCCATCAGGGTGCGGGGCGCGGAGCTCGCCGGCTCGAAGCCGAAGCGCCGGTAGAAGGCGGCGGCCTCGTCGTCGATGGCGTGGACGAGGACGGCGCGCATGGCGACCTCGCGGGAAGCGCGATCGGTGCGCCGCAGGGCGTCGAGCAGGAGGCTGCGGCCCAGGCCGGCGCTCTGCTGGGATCTGTCCACCGCGAGGCGGGCGAGGAGACAGACGGGGATCGGGAAGCGTTTCGACGTTCCGCGCCGCACGCCGCTGGTCGCTTCGGCGTGGGTGACCTGGGAGGCGAGGAGGGTGTAGTAGCCGGCCACCTCAGGGGCGCCGGCTCGGCAGGCGACGAAGGTCCGGGCGGTGTCGCGGCGCTGACCCTGGCCGGCGTAGGCGACCAGCCAGCGGTCGAGCTGGGGGCGGCCGCAGTGGAAGCGGTCGACCCGGTGGCGGCGGTCGAGGGGCTCGACCGGGCCGAAAGCCGTCAAGCGCCGAGGACGCTGGGGCGATCGAGCAGGGAGCGCAGGCCCGGCTCGAAGGAGGCGGGGTCGTCGAGTGCCGCGAGAAAGCGCTTCGCCTCCTCGTCGTTGAGGGAGATGGTGGTGCTCTCGGCCATCACCTGCTCGGCCTCGCGGCGCGCCGCTTGGCGGACGAACTCGCTGAGCGTCTGGCCCCGGGTAGCGGCGGCGGCCTGCTCGAGGCCGCGCTCCTCGTCGGTGACGCGGATCTCGATGCGGCGGGTCTTGGCGCTGGTGGTCGGCTCCATCGCGGGGAGTGTACGAGCTTTGTCCGGACGTTGTCAACGGCAGCTGTCAGGCAGCGGTGGGGAAATTCCGTGATCGAAAGTGGGGAATTCTCGCGATCCTCGACACAGCGGATCTTTTCGTAGATGCGGACGATCAAGGGCCCAGTAGAGCGGCGGGAATAACCGCTATGCCATCGGGGCGGCGGTAGGACGGCGAAAAGGGCTCCGTTTGGACGCGGCTCAGCGGATGTGTTCGTAGATGCTGAACATCGGCAGGTACATCGAGATCACGATGAAGCCGACTATGCCGCCGACGAAGACGATCATGATCGGCTCGATCAGGGCGGTCAGCGCTTTCACCTTGGCGTCGACCTCGGCCTCGTAGAAGTCGGCGACCTTGCTGAGCATGTGCTCGAGCTGGCCGGTTTCCTCGCCGACCGCGACCATGTGGCCGACCATCGGCGGGAAGATCGGGTTCTCCTCGATCGGCCCCGCCAGCGAGCCGCCCCCCTTGACCGAGGCGTAGACGTCGTCCATCGCCTGCTCGACGACGACGTTGCCGGCCGTCTCGCCCGTCAGCCGGATCGCCTGCAGCATCGGCACGCCGGAGGAGACCGCGCCGGAGAAGGTGCGCGACCAGCGCGCCAGCGCCACCTTCTGGATCACGTCGCCGATCTTCGCCGGCAGCCGCAGCTTGAAGCGGTCCCAGAGCTCGTGGCCGCGGTCGGTCTTCTTCCATTTGAAGAAGCCGACGAAGGCGACGACCAGCGCCGGGATCAGGATGTACCAGTAGCCGGTGATCGCGTTGGAGACGCCGACGCAGAGCTGTGTCGGCGCCGGCAGGCTGGCCGCTTCCTCGGGGTGTTCTTCGGCGAGTTCTTCGAAGATCTTGACGAAGACCGGGATCACGAAGGCGACGATCGCGAGCAGCACCACCGTGGCGAAGCCGAAGATCAGCGCCGGGTACATCAGCGCCGATTTGACCTGGCGGCGCAGCACGTCGGCCTTTTCCACCTGGTAGGCGATCCGGTCCATCGCCTCCTCGAGCCGCCCGGACTGCTCGCCGGAGCGGACCATCGCCCGGAAGAGGCGGTCGAAGACCTTCGGGTGGCGCTCCATCGCCGCCTCCAGCGAGCTGCCCGCCTCGACGTCGGCGCGCACGCCGGCGACAGCCGCCTTGACCTGCTCGTCCTGGGTCTGCTCCTCGAGCGTGTGCAGGGTGCGCAGCATCGGCATCCCGGAGGCGACGAGGGTGGCGAACTGGCGCGAGAAGATCGCCAGTTCGCGCATGTCGACGCCCTGCCAGCGCTTGAAGATGTCCTCGACCTTCAGTGGGTTGGACTTCTCGCTGACGTCGAGGACGATCAGGCCGCGCTGGCGCAGCTGCTCGGTGACCGCGGCCTTCGACTCGGCGGCGACCTCCCCGGCCGAGGTCGTCCCGGCCAGGTCCATGGCGCGAAAGGCGAATGTGCTGGCGCCGGCCATCGCCCGCTAGGCCCCCGGCGAGTAGACGGGCGGCGGGGGAGCCGCGGTTTCGGGAGCATGGGCGCCGCCGAGGTCCATCGCGGCCGGCGCGACGGCGGGCATGCCTCCCAGTAGCCGGGTCAGCTCCTCGGGGACCGAGGCGCGCTGCTCGGCGAGCGAGCGGGTGATGCGGCCGGAGCGGACGAGGCGCACCAGGTCGGCGTCCATCGTCTGCATCCCGACCGCACCCGAGGTCTGCAGGGCGGCGTAGATCTGGTGCGTCTTGCCCTCGCGGATCAGGTTGCGGATCGCCGGCGTCGGCACCAGCACCTCGCAGGCCACCACGCGGCCCCTGCCGTCGGCGGTCGGCAGCAGCTGCTGGGTGACGATCCCCTGCAGGGCGATCGAGAGCTGGGTGCGCACCTGCCCCTGCTGCTCGGACGGGAAGACGTCGATGATCCGGTCGACGGTCTGCGCCGTGGACTGCGTGTGCAGGGTGGCGAAGACGAGGTGGCCGGTCTCGGCCGCGGTCAGCGCGGTGGAGATCGTCTCCAGGTCGCGCATCTCGCCGACCAGGATCACGTCGGGGTCCTCTCGCAGCGCGGCGCGCAGGCCGAGGGAGAAGTCCACGGCGTCGGAGCCGACCTCGCGCTGGTTGACGATCGAGCGCTTGTGGTGATGGAGGAACTCGATCGGGTCCTCGATCGTGAGGATGTGGTCCTCGCGCTCCTCGTTGATCACGTCGATCATCGCCGCCAGCGTCGTCGACTTGCCCGAGCCGGTGGGCCCGGTGACGAGGACGAAGCCGCGCGGCTTCGCGGTCAGATCGCGCAGCACCGGCGGCACGCCGAGCGTGTCGAGGCCGGGGATCTCCTGCGGCACGAGGCGGAAGGCGGCGCTGACCGAGCCGCGCTGGAAGAAGCAGTTGACGCGGAAGCGGGCGACACCGGGGATCGCGTAGGCGAAGTCGAGCTGCTTGTTGTTCTCGAAGCGCTTGCGCTGGTCGTCGTTGAGGATCGAGTAGACGACCTCGCGCGTCTGCTGCCCGGTCAGCACCGCGAAGCCGTCCATCGGCTGGATCCTGCCCTTGTCGCGAATCGCCGGCGGGAAACCCGCGGTGATGTGGACGTCGGACGCCCGCGCATCGACCATGCGGCGCAGCACCTCGGAGAAGTCGAACTCATGCTGTGACACGCAGCACCTCCTCGAGGCTGGTGACTCCGGCTCTGATCTTGACGACGCCGTCCTCGCGCAGGGTGAGCATCCCCTCTTCGCGGGCGACCCCTGCTATTTCGGGCTCGGTCGCGCGGCTGATCGTCATCTCCTTCAAGCGTTCGCTGAGGCTCATCACCGAGTAGATGCCGACCCGGCCGCGGTAGCCGCTGCCGTTGCAGCGGCCGCAGCCGACCGGCTCGTAGGCCTCGACCTCGGTGCCGACCCTGATCCCGGCCTCGTGCAGCGCCGCGACCGGGATAATCGCCCGCCGCTTGCAGTGCGGGCAGAGCTTGCGGGCGAGGCGCTGGGCGACGACGCAGTCGACAGCGGAGGCGGTGAGGAAGGTCTCGATCCCCATCTCGTTGAGGCGGGCGATCGCGCCGGGGGCGTCGTTGGTATGCAGCGTGGTCAGCATCATGTGCCCGGTGAGGGCGGCCTCGATCGCGATCCGCGCCGTCTCGGCGTCGCGGATCTCGCCGACCATGACGATGTCGGGGTCGGCGCGAAGGATCGAGCGCAGGCCGGTGGCGAAGTCGAGCCCGGCCTTGCGGTTGACGTTTATCTGGTTGATGCCCGGGATCCGGAACTCGACCGGATCCTCGATCGTGATGATCTTCTTCTCGATCCCGTTCAGCTCGACCAGAGCGGCGTAGAGGGTGGTCGACTTGCCCGAGCCGGTCGGCCCGGTCACCAGCACCGCGCCGTAGGCCTTGCTGAAGGCGTCCTCGAAGCGGGCGCGGGCGGAGCCGTCCATGCCGAGGTCGTCGAGCGAGCGCTGGGCATTTCCCTCGTCGAGGATGCGGATCGTCGCCCCCTCGCCGCGGGAGGTGGGAAGGGTCGTAACGCGGAGATCGATGCGGCGGTCCTCGACCGAGACGCTGACGCGACCGTCCTGGGGCACCCGCTTCTCGGCGATGTCGAGCTCGCTCATGATCTTCAGGCGCGAGATCACGGCGCTGATCATCCGCTTCGGCACGTGCGCCGATTCCTTCAGCACGCCGTCGACGCGGAAGCGGATCCGCAGCTCGCCTTCTTCGGGTTCGAGGTGGATGTCGGAGGCCCCCTCCCCCACCGCCTGGGCGAGGATGCTGTAGACGAGCTTGATCACCGGCGCGTCCTCGGCGCTTGCCTGCATCTCGCTGACATCCGTGAGCGCTTGCTGCTCCTCTTCCTCCTCGACGCGATGCTGGTCCTCGACGATCGCCTCGGCGGCGGCGCTCTGCAGCGTTCCGAGCCGAGCCAGGAGAGCCTCGACATCGTCCTCGGCGGCGACCGCGATGCGGCAGTCGAGACCGGTGGCGATCTGGATGTCGTCGGCGGCGAGCACGTTGGCCGGGTCGACGGCGGCGACCAGGAGCGTTTTCGCGTCGACGAAGCCGACCGGGACGGCCTTGTAGCGGCGCGCCATCGTCACCGGGAAGAGCGCCGCGGCGGCGACGTCGACCTGATAGCTGGAGAGGTCGACGTGGTCGAGCCCGTAGCGCTCGGCCACCGCCCGCGAGAGCTGGTCGCCGCTGATTGCGCCCTGCTCGACCAGCAGCGCCTCCGGCGGGCGGCCCGCGGTGCGCGAGGCATCGACCGCCGCCTGCACGGCCTCGGCGCCGACGAAGCCGAGCTCGACCAGGACGTCGGTGACGAAGCTGCGCGAGTGGCCGCGGGTGCGGGGCGGCGTCAGCCCGAGCGTACCGCCCACCCGCGGGGCGTCCAGCGCCGGCGCGGCCGAGCCGCCCGAGTCGGGAACCGAGCGGAGGTAGCCTGGATAGGGGGTCTCGGTGCTCATTCCCAGGCTCAGTTCGGGTGGTAGGCGACTTCGCGACCGTGGTAGTTGGCGTCGAGGACCGCCTGAAGGACGCTCTGCGGAGTCTGGACGCCGTAATCGACCGTGGCCTGAGGCGTACCGCCGCTGAGCCGCTTCGGCTTCATCACGACAAGCGCGGGCACCCGGTTTACATCGAGGCCGACGGTGATCGCCGCGTAGCGGGCGATTTGCTTGGCGGAGACGATGAAGAGCGAGACATTGCGATGGGGCGCCAGCAGCAGGGACGAGCGAGCAGTGAGGGCGCTGTCGATGCTGCCCCTGTGCACGATCAGCAGCACGACCGTCTTGCCGGCTTCATAGGCGGCGGTGAGCCGCTCAGGGGGCGACGGGGTCGGCACCGAGGATGGCGCTTCGGCAGCCGCGGCGATGGCGCCGGATTCCAGCGATTCGACAGCGCTTTCGACCGCTTCGCCCGGGCTGGAGCCGGTTGCGGTGACCCCGTTCACCGACGCGGCGACTTCCCCAGCCGGCGCTTCTTCGCTTTCTTCGCCGCCGCCGGAGCTGCTGATGAAGAGGACGACCGCGACGACGACGAGGACGGCGACGAGCGCAACCTGGGCGATGGGATTCTCGTTGAGCTTCTCCCTCACGGCGCCACCGGCTCCCCGTCGAGCTGCTCGATGCCGCTGGCCCGCTGGCCGCCGGCCGCGAGCATCAGTTTGAAGTCGTGCGGGCTGGAGGCGTAATCGAGCGCCACCTCCTCGGTGACCTTGCCCTCCATCACGTAGCGCAGCAGCGACTGGTCGAAGGTGCACATCCCGTAGTACTCGCCTTCGCCGATGACCTCGGTGATCTTCCCCGTTTCCTCGGGGTTGAGGATCAGGTCCTGGACGCGGCCGGTGACGACCATCACCTCGGCCGCGGCGACGCGGCCGTCGCCGGTGACGTCGGGCACCAGGCGCTGGGCGATCGCGCCCTTCAGGGTGGAGGCGAGCATCACTCGCGCCTGCTGCTGCAGGTGGGGTGGGAAGAAGTCGACGATGCGGTTGATCGTCTCGGTCGCGTCGAGGGTGTGGACGGTGGAGAGGACGAGGTGCCCGGTCTCCGCCGCCGAGAGCGCGGTCCGCACCGTCTCCTCGTCGCGCATCTCGCCGATCAGGATCACGTCGGGGTCCTGGCGCAGGACGCGGCGCATCGCCCGCGCGAAGCTGAGCGTGTCGGAGCCGACTTCGCGCTGGTTGACGATCGAGCGTTTGTCGTGGTGCAGGTACTCGATCGGGTCCTCGAGCGTGACGATGTGCTGCGCCCGGGTCTGGTTGATGTGGTCGATCATCGCCGCCAGCGTCGTCGTCTTGCCCGAGCCGGTGGTGCCGGTGACGAGGATGATCCCGCGCTGCTCCTCGGCGAGGTGGGTGACCACCGGCGGCAGCCCCAGCTCCTCCACCGAGCGGATCTCGAAGGGGATCGCGCGGCAGACGATCGAGATCGAGCCGCGCTGTTTGAAGGCGTTGACGCGGAAGCGGGCGAGACTGGGGATCGAGTAGGAGAAGTCGGCCTCTCCGTCCTCCTCGAATTCGGTCAGCGAGCGCACCTCGGCAATGTCGTGGAAGGCCTTCTCGGTGTCCTCGGCGGAGAGGGGCTGATAGCCCTCGAGGTGCGCCAACTCGCCGTGCAGGCGCGCGATCGGCGGCGCGGCGACCTTGACGTGGAGATCCGACCCTTCACGCTCGATGAGCGTGCGCAGCGCTGTATCGATGTCGAACATCCCGACCTATATCGGCCGGGAGGCTCAAACTCCTTAGCGTCAGGCGATCTCGCGCAGCTTCTGGGCCTCGCCCAGGGACTGCAGCTTTTTGAGGCTCTGGTTCTCGATCTGGCGGATCCGCTCGCGGGTGACGTTGAAGGTGCGGCCCACCTCGTCGAGGGTGCGGGGGTGCTCCCCGCCGAGGCCGTAGCGCAGTTCGAGCACGCGGCGCTCGCGGTAGGAAAGGTTCTCCAGCGCTTCCTTCAGCGCCTCTTTGGTCAGCAGGTCCGCGGCGCGGTCGAAGGGGGACTCGGCCTTCTCGTCGGCGATGAACTGGCCGAACTCCGACTCCTCCTCGTCGCCGACCGGCTTCTCGAGCGAGACCGGGGCCTGGGCGGAGCGCTTGATCGAGTCGACCTCCTCGGGGTCGATCCCGGTCACCTCGGCGATCTCCTCGGGCGTCGGCTCGCGGCCCAGCTCGGTGACCAGCTTGCGCTCGGCGCGGCCGATCTTGTTCAGCTTCTCGACCACGTGGACCGGGATGCGGATCGTGCGCGCCTTGTCGGCGAGGGCGCGGGCGATCGCCTGGCGGATCCACCAGGTCGCGTAGGTGGAGAACTTGAAGCCCTTGCGGTAGTCGAACTTCTCCGCCGCGCGGACCAGGCCCAGCGTCCCCTCCTGGATCAGGTCGAGGAAGGGGAGGCCCTGGTTGCGATAGTTCTTGGCGATCGAGACGACCAGGCGCAGGTTGGACTCGACCATTTTCTGCTTCGCGTCGAGGTCGCCGCGCTCGATCCGCTTGGCGAGTTCGACCTCCTCCGCCGCGGTCAGCAGGCGGACTTTGCCGATGTCCTTGAGGAACAGCTGCAGGCTGTCCGTGGTCATGTCGGGTTTCAGGTCAAGCGCCTGTTTCTGGCGCCGCCGCCCTTTTTTCCCGGTGTCGGCCGGCATCGCGTCCGCGGCGGCTTTCTGGGCCGGGTCCATGTCCTCGACCAGCTCGATCCCCGACTTCTCGAGGTGCCCGTAAAGGTCCTCGACGTCGGACTCGTCCAGGTCGACCTCCGAGACCGCCGAGGCGATGTCGCCGAAGGTCAGCACCCCCAGCTGCTGCCCCCTCGTGACCAGGCCTTTGACCTCCTCCATCTCTTGAAGCTCAGCTACCAGCATCCTGTCTCGACTCGTTTCCTTGCGCTAGATGGTTTAGTCCTGGCATGAAAAGACCCCGCGCGCCGAAAAGTCGCGGAGTCAAACGCCTGTTCGCATGGTAGTCGCTTCAGTTTCTGAAGTCAATGCCCAATTCCATCCGCCATCCCCGTCCCTGGCTGCGCGCCTTCTGGCAGCGCGCCTACCGCGAGAACGTCACCGGGCTCTCGGCGATGGTCGCCTACAACCTGATGCTGGCGGTCTTCCCCTTCGCCCTGCTCGTCCTCTTCGTCTTCGGCCAGGTGCTGAAGATCCATGGCGTCGAGACCAGCGTCACGGGCGACCTGCAGCGCCTCTTCCCCAACGTCGAGCAGCACACCCTCACCGACGTGCTCGACCGCATCCAGGAAAACTCGACCACGATCGGGATCGCCGCCTTCCTCGGCTCGCTCTGGATCGGCGCCTCCTTCTGGGGGGCGATGGACACCGCCTTCGGCCACATCTACCACGTGCAGACCCGCGGCTGGCTCGAGCAGAAGCGCTTCTCCTTCGCGATGCTGGCGGTGGTGCTGCTCTTCATCGCCGCCAGCATCTTCCTGCCGGCGTTCGAGAGCGCCGTCGTCTCCAGCACCGACCGCCTCCCCTTCGGCCTCTCCCACTTCAAGGCGATCGACACCGCCCTGCTGCTCGGGGCGGCGCTGCTGATCACGTTCCTGATCTGCTGCGTGATCTTCTGGGCGGTGCCGAAAGGCCACATGCCATGGCGGGCGGTCTGGCCGGGAGCGGCCTTCGTCACCGTCACCGCGGGCCTCGCCAACTGGCTCTTCCCGATTTACCTGACCAACGTCTCCAGCCTCTCGCGCTTCGGCTCGACCCTCGGCTTCATCCTGATCGCCCTGCTCTGGTTCTACGTGCTCAGCCTGTTCCTGCTGACCGGCGCGGTGATCAACTCGCTGCGCTACGAGCTGCACGACACCGGCGAGCTGCCCTATGCGCGGGCGGCGCCCGGCCCCGACCGCTAGAGCGCGCGCATTGGCGCTTTGTTCGGCATATAGCCGACAAAGGCGCCCACCACGCCATCGGCGCAGGCTATGCTGCTGAGGTGATCGAAGTGCAGGGGCCTGTTCGGGGGCACGCCTGCGCCCGCTGGACTCTGGCGACGATGGCCGTGATGTGTGCCCTTCTCGTCACCGCCGCTTTGCCTGCGGTGGCGCAAGCGCGCCCTCTCCTCACAGGGCTCTCCGGTCTCGATAACTACAAACCGCTTGCCCTCCAGCAGGCGAGCGCCGCCGGGGTCCGGCTGGTGCGCATATCGGTTCCCTGGGCCGGCGTCGCTCCGGACAACGAGCCGAGCAGCTGGCAGCCCGAAGACCCCACCGACCCCAACTACAGCTGGGGCTCGATCGACTCCGCTGTGAAGGTGACGGTCGAAACGGGCCTCACGCCGGTGCTCACCATCGAAGGGGCGCCATGGTGGGCGCAAGGATGTCGCCTACAGGGAGCTGCGAAGAATCGCCTCTGCGACCCCGATCCGTCTGCGCTGGCCGCCTTCGCCACCGCTGCGGCCACCCGCTACAGCGGCAACTTCAAGGGCCTGCCTCAGGTGCGCTACTGGCAGGGCCTCAACGAGCCCAACCTGAGCATCTTCTTCAACCCCCAGTTCGAAGGCGGCAAGGTGGTGTCGGCGCAGCTTTACCGCAAGCTGGCCAACGCTTTTTACTTCGCGGTGAAGTCGGTCGATCCGTCGAACCTGGTGCTCGCGGCGGGTCTTGGCCCGATCGCCCGCCCGCACCTGACGGTCGGGCCGATGCGCTTCGCCCGCCTCCTGCTCTGCATGCGCGGCCGCCGGCATCCCCATCCCACGCCGGGCGACTGCGAAGGCGGAGTTCACTTCGACATCTTCGACATCCACCCCTACACGACCGGCGGGCCCAAACACAAGGGTGGCCCCGACGATGTCGAGCTGGGGAGCCTTGGCAGGCTGCAGAGACTGCTGAGGGCGGCCGACAGGGCCGGGAGGATCAAGGGGCAGTTCTGGCACACACCGCTCTGGGTCACCGAGTTCTCCTGGGCCTCGAACCCACCCGACCCGGGCGGGCTGTCGATGTGGATCGATACGCGTTGGACGGCGGAAGCGCTCCACGAGGCCTGGCTCGCGGGGGTCAGCGACTTCTTCTGGTTCAGTCTGACCGGCTTTCTCTGGGAAGGACTCTGGAGCAGCGAAAACATCGAAACGGGGCTCTACTTCCGCGGTGCGACGCCCGCCGAAAACCGACCGAAGGAAGTGATGTACTCGTTCCGCTTCCCCTTCGTCGCCTACAGAGATCGACGCGGCATCTCCTTCTGGGGCCGCACGCCGACCAGTACGGGGGGCGAAGTCGCGATCCAGGTGCAGGAAGGGCTCCGCTGGCGGAACGTTTCGGTGACGCAGGCCGCTCCGGACGGGATCTTCCTCGGTGCAGTCAGGACGAGCTACGGGCGCGGCGACCGCGGCAAGGTGAGGGCTGTCTACAGCGGTGAAAGCGCCGCCTATGGCGACCGCGAGAGGGCGATCCCCTTCTCACTGCATCCGGTGAGGGAATTCCACCAGCCGCCCTTTGGCCGCTGACCCAGCACCCCGGAGCTCAGCGGGTTGACGCAAGCGCTGCGCGCAGCGCCGTGGCAAGCGGCATCGGCTCGATCCCGAAGAGTGCCATCGCAGAAGGGTCGGTGACCACGGTCTCGGTCGCCAGGCCCTCGATCAGGGGGCGGGCAACGCCGGCGTCGACGGGGGTGACGAGGCCAATCCACAGCGAGGAGAGGTATGGGGTGAGAACGGGGACGACGATCCGCAGGGGCGGGCGGCGGCCCATCGCACGAGCCAGTTCGTCGATCATCCCGCCGTAGGTGGTGACGTCGGGGCCGCCGATTTCGATCTCGCGGTCGAGCGGGGCGCCGAGCTTCGCAGCCGCCGCCAGGTAGGAGATCGCGTCGTCGATCCCGATCGGCTGGGTCTTGGTCGTGACCCACTTCGGGGTGACCATGACCGGAAGGCGGCGGACGAGGTGGAAGACAGTGCGGAACGACTCGCTGCCGGCGCCGACCACCGCGGCGGCGCGGAAGTAGGCGACGGGAACGCTGCCCAACCGCAGCGTCTGTGCGGTGGCGTGACGGCTGTCGAGATGCGCAGAACCCTCCCCCAGCCCGCCGAGGTAGACGATCCGCTTGACGCCGGCTGCTTCGGCCGCGGCGGCGAAATTTTCGGCGCCGGCGCGGTCGCGCGCGGCGAAGTCGGCGCCGGCGCCGCGGCCCATCGAGTGGACGAGGTAATAGGCGACGTCGACACGCTCCAGCGCGGGGGCCAGGGTGGCGGGGTCGAGGACGTCGGCAGTGCGCACGTCGCAGCCGATCCGGGCCAGCTCGGGATCTCCCTCCGGTCTCCGCGCCAGCGCCCGTACCTCCTCGCCCGCCTCCCGCAAGCGTGCGGCGAGCAGTCCGCCGATGTAGCCGGTTGCCCCGGCAACCCCGATCACGCCCCTACCGTAGAGGCTCAGCCGTAGCGCTCGCCGATGATCGCGCGCAGCTTGGAGCGATCGTGGCGGGCCTGGATGCGGCGGACGGTGCCGGAGCGCGAGCGCATCACGAGGGACTCGGAGGTGGCGCCGGCGCCGCGGTAGCGAACGCCCTGGAGGACGTCGCCGTCGGTGACGCCGGTGGCCGAGAAGAAGACGTCCTCGCCGGAGCAGAGGTCGTTGGCGGTGAGGATGCGGTCGAGGTCGTAGCCGGCGTCGATCGCGGCGCTGCGCTCCTCGTCGTTGCGGGGCCAGAGGCGCCCGAGCAGCTCGCCGCCCATCGACTTCAGCGCCGCGGCCGAGAGCACGCCCTCGGGGGTGCCGCCGATCCCCCAGAGCAGGTCAACCGGGGAGCGGTCTGAGACCGCGAGCAGGGCGGCGGAGACGTCGCCGTCCTTGATCAGGCGGATGCGGGCGCCGGCCTCCCGGACCTCGCGCATCGCGTCCTGGTGGCGGTCGCGGTCGAGCATGACCACGGTGACGTCGCCGACGCTGCTGTGCTTGCGCTCGGCGATCAGCTTCAGGGTCTCCGGCAGGGGCCGGTCGAGGTCGAGCAGATCGGCGATTTCCTCGCCCCCGGCCATCTTCTCCATGTAGACGCAGGGGCCGGGGTCGAACATCGTGCCGCGCTCGGCGAGGGCGATCACGGCGATCGCGCTGGGCATGCCGAGGGCGCAGAGCCGCGTCCCCTCGAGCGGGTCGACGGCGATGTCGACCACGGGCGGGCTGCCGTCGCCGATGTGCTCGCCGTTGTAGAGCATCGGCGCCTCGTCCTTCTCGCCCTCGCCGATCACGACGACGCCTTCCATCGAGACCGAGTCGAGGACGAGGCGCATCGCGTCGACCGCGGCCTGGTCGGCGGCGATCTTGTCGCCGCGGCCGACCCAGCGGGCGGCGGACAGCGCCGCCGCCTCGGTTACGCGAACGAGCTCGAGGGCCAGGTTGCGGTCGGGCTTGGTCTGCGAGGTCTCCCCCATCGACGCCGGAGGCTATAGGGTCGCGCGAGATGGGGCGATGGGGACTGACTCTTCCGCTGCCGGGCCTGCGGCTCGCCGATCACGAGGAGCATGTGAAGCGGGCCGAGGCGGCCGGCTACACCGACCTCTGGAGCGGCGAGACGAACGGGCCGGACGGGTTCACGCCACTGGCGCTGAGCGCGGCCTGGACCGAGCGGGCCCGGCTGGGAACCGGGGTCGTCGGCGTCTTCCAGCGCGGGCCGGCGCTCCTGGCGCAGGAGGCGGCGGCGCTGGCCGACGCCTCGCGGGGGCGCTTCGTGCTCGGGATCGGCTCTTCCTCGGACCGGATCGTCGAAGGCTGGAACGGGATCCCCTTCGAGCGACCGCTGAGCAGGGTGCGCGAGACGCTCGAGTTCCTGCGCACGGCGCTCGAGGGCGAGCGCACGGCGAGCGGCTTCAAGCTGGAGACGGCGCCGGCGCAGCGGGTGCCGATCGTGCTGGCGGCGCTGCGCGGCAAGATGCTCGACCTCGCCGTGGAGCACGCCGACGGCGCCTTCACCAACTTCCTGCCGCTCGGCGGGCTGCCCAAGGTGACGGCGCAGCTGGAGGGCGCGCCCGAGGGCTTCGAGCTGCTCTGCCGCTTCTTCTGCCTGCCGGGCGAGCGCGAGGCGGTCGAGCCGCTGGCCCGCTTCATGTTCTCCTCCTACATCACGGTCCCCGTCTACGCCGCCTTCTACCGCTGGCTCGGCTACGGCAATGAGATCGACGCGATGATCGCCGCCTGGGAGGCGGGCGACCGCCAGGGGGCTGCGGCGGCGGCGCCCTGGGATCTGATCGAGGCGATGTTCGTCTTCGGCAGCCCGGAGCAGATGAAGGAGCGGATCGCCGCCTTCGTCGAGGGCGGCATCACCCTTCCCATCCTCACCCCGATCACAACTCCCGACAAACTCGGCGAGCTGATCTCGGCGCTGGCGCCTAACTGACCCGGGCGAGCGAGAGGGCGTAGTCCTCGGCCTCGTCCGTGAACCAGCCGCTCATCTCCAACCCCGCTTCCGCGTAGACCTCTTCGAGATGCTCGCGGGTGAACTTGGCGGAGATCTCGGTGCGCATCTCCTCGCCGGCGGCGAAGCCCACCTCCAGGTCGAGGTCCTCGACGTGGACCGTCTGGTCGGCGAGCGAGCGCAGGCGAATGTCCATGCGCGCCTCCTCGCCGTCATAGCGGGCGACGTGCTCGAAGGCGTCGAGGTCGAAGTCGGCGCCGAGGTCGCGGTTGAGGACACAGAGGACGTTCTTGTTGAACTCGGCGGTGACGCCGAGCGAGTCGTCGTAGGCCGCCTCCAGCCGGGCCGGCTCCTTGACCAGGTCGGTGCCGAGCAGGATCCGGTCGCCGGGGCCGAGCAGGGCGGCCAGCCGGGCGAGGAACTCGCGGCGGGCGTCCGGATAGAGGTTGCCGATCGTGCCGCCGAGGAAGGCGACCAGCCGGCCTTCGCCGCCGTTGAGGATCCGCTCCAGGTCGTGCTCGAAATCGCAGACGAGGCCGCGCACGAGAAGGCTGGGGTACTCGCGGACCAGGTGCTCGGCGGTCTCGTGGGTGATCTCCTCGGAGATGTCGACGGGGACGTAGGTGCCGAGGCAGCCGGCGTCGCGCATCGCGCTGAGCAGATGCCGCGTCTTCGCCGCCGAGCCCGACCCCAGCTCGACCAGGGTGCTGGGCGAACCGGCGGCGGTGTGGATCTCGGCGGAGCGCTCGGCGAGGATCGAGCGCTCGGCTCGGGTCGGGTAGTACTCCGGCAGCTCGGTGATCCGCTCGAATAGCTGCGAGCCGCGCTCGTCGTAGAAGTACTTCGGCGCCAGCTCCTTGGGCTCGGCCGCGAGACCGGCGCGCACGTCGCGCGCCATCGCCTCGCCGCCGTTGGCGGCGAGGTGGACCTCGATCGAGATCTGCTCTGTGGCGGTGCCGGGGTTCACGTTGCCTCAGCTCAGCTCGCGTCTCGTGCGCAACGGAAGCCGGCGAAGATCTGGCGGCGCTGCGGCAGGTCCCAGTTGCGGAAGCTCGGGCGGATGACGCTGCGATGGGTCGCCCAGGAGCCGCCCCGCAGCACCTTGTAGGCGTCGCCGAAGAAGACCTCCGAGTACTCGCGGTAGGGGAACGCCTCGAAGCCCGGGTAGGGCAGGAAATCCGAGGACGTCCACTCCCAGACCCGACCGACGCCCTCGAGGCTCGGGCGCGCCGTCTCCCACTCCTGCTCGCTCGGCAGCCGCTTGCCGGTCCAGCGGGAGAAGGCGTCGGCCTCGCTCCAGGAGACGTGGACGACAGGATGGCTCGGGTTGACCGGCGTCCTCCTCCCCATCGCGGTGCTGACCCAGCCTCCCTCGCCGTCGCGCTCCCAGTACAGAGGCGGCTCGGCGCCCGTATCCCCGATGAACTCGAGATACAGGCCGTTGGCGACCGGGGTCCGGTCGATCTCGAAGGGCGCCAGCTCGACCGCGTGACGCGCGCGCTCGTTGTCGTAGGCGAAGCCGTCGGGGCCGGCGCCGATCGCGCGCTCCCCCCCGGCGACCGGGACCATCTCGGGACCGGACGCAGCCGGCCCGGAGCCCAGCGCTGGGTCTCCCACCGGCTCGTAGCCGTCGACCATCTGCAGGAGCTGCAGCATCGTCTCGTCGTGCTGGAGCTCGTGGGCTAGCACCAGCTCGTAGACGAAGCCGTCGCGGAGCAGCGGGTCCTCGGCGTCGGGGCCGATCTCAATCGAGTCGAGCACCTCCAGCGTCCGCTCGCGGACGTCGCCGAGGTAGGCGCGCAGCTCGGCGTCGCGCAGGATCGGCAGCTCTCCGCGCGTCCTGCGCGGGTTCTCGATCGCGTCGTAGAAGCGGCCGAGGTCGCCGTGCAGCGGCTCGAGGCCGCCAACCGTCTGCACCAGCCAGAGCTCCTCGAAGTTGGCGATGTGGCCGAGGTCCCAAGCGAGCGGGCTGAGGATCGGCGAGTAGACGCTGTTCAGCTGCCCCTCGTCGAGGGGCTCGATCAGCCCCAGGGTCCGTTCCCGCGCCTCGGCGAGACGTTCCGCGATCGCTTCCTTGGAGCTTGCCGTCACCTCGGTGGCGATGCGAAAACCCTAGCGAGGTCGGATTACCGGGGTGTGAGATTCGCCGGTAGGGTGCGCGACGATGAGGGTCGAGGGCAGAGGAGCGCTGGTCGCGGGCGGGGCTTCGGGGCTGGGCGAGGCGACCGCGCGGGCGCTGGCCGGGGCCGGGGCGAGCGTGACGATCGCCGACCTCAACGCCGAGAAGGGCGCCGCCCTGGCCGCAGAGCTGGGCGCGAGCGCGAGCTTCGTCGAGGCGGACGTGACCGACGAGGCGGGGGTGTCCGCGGCGGTCGAGCGGGCCGCGGCCGCCGATGGCGGGCTGCGCATCTCGGTCTGCTGCGCGGGGATCGGCTGGGCCGAGCGGATAGCCCACAAGGGCGGCCCCCACAACCTCGAGTACTTCTCCAACGTGGTCAAGGTGAACCTGATCGGCACCTTCAACGTGCTGCGGCTGGCCGCGGCGACGATGAGCGAGAACGAGCCCGACGAGGAGGGCGAGCGCGGCGTCTGCGTCAACACCGCCTCGATCGCCGCCTTCGACGGCCAAATCGGCCAGGTCGCCTACGCGGCCTCGAAGGGCGGCATCGTCGGCATGACCCTGCCCGCGGCGCGCGACATGGCCTCGCGCGGGGTGCGGGTGGTGACGATCGCCCCCGGCCTCTTCGACACGCCGCTGCTCGCCGCCCTGCCCGAGGAGGCGCGCGAGGCGCTCGGCGCCGGCATCCCCTTCCCCTCGCGCCTCGGCCGGCCCGCCGAATACGCACAGCTGGTCGGCCAGATCGTCGCCAACCCGATGCTCAACGGCGAGACGATCCGCCTCGACGGCGCCCTGCGAATGCCCCCGAAGTAGTCATTCTGTCCCTTCGGCCTCGGGATCGCGCCAGACGCGCTTGCGCCATGGCGGGCTGATCGCGAAGCGGGGCATGCGGCCGGCGGCGGCGATCCGCTCGAGCGGGATCAGGTGGACCTGGCCGCCGCGGGTGAGGCGGTCGAAGTGCGGGAGGAAGCCCCTGGCGTTGCCGGCGTGGCTGCCGCCGGAGACGAAGAGCCAGCGGGTCTCCGGGCCCCAGCCGTTCTTGGCGCGAATGCCAACCGCCTCGAACAGCGACTTGAGCGGGCCGATGCCCGCATCCGAGGGCCAGTTGAGCGGGCCCCTGCCGTAGTTGTAGCCGTTGTGGGAGGAGGCGCGCTCGTCGATCCCGCCATCGGACCGGATGCGGACCTGGACGCCCTCCCAGTCGTCCGCGTGGTAACCGGCGTCGCCGACGATCGGCACCCCGCGCAGGGTGGCGGAATCTGCGTAATAGGTCCAGTACTGGAGATAGAGGTTGCCGGCGCGATGGCCCGCGCAGTCGGAGCCTTCGGCTTCGGATTCCGCGGCCGCGCCGGGACGGCAATCGACGACGTGGACGAAGGCGGAGACCGGGAGGCCCTTCCGGGTGCGACGAACGAGGTCATGGCCGGGAGCGTCTGCGCACACGTTGCTGCGGCAGCGGCGGAAGTTGACCGGGACGGCGCGCGAGCCCCGCTCGAAGGCGATGCTCGGCATGTGGTCGCCGGCGAGCTTGCCGACCTCGGTGCCGTAGGCGGCGATCAGGTGCGGCTCGTCGCCGCAGCTGCCGGCCATCGACGCCCCGCAGAGGATCTTCTCGAAGACCGAGTCGGCGAGCGCCGTGCCGGGCACCCGCACCCCCGCCGCCGCCAGCCCGACCAGCAGCAGGCAGACGAGCGACACAAGCCCCACCCACTCGACCGTCGACTGCCCCCGCTCCGACTCCATGCGACGACGCTAGGAAGGCGCGGCCTACACGTGTGTGGACGGCGTGCCGAAAGGCGCACCGCCGTGTCACGACTTCGGAACGCGGCTAGAGGTTCTGGATCTCGGCCGCGATCTCGGCCGCGGCCTTCTTCGCGTCGTCGAACAGCATCGACGTGTTCGGCTCGTAGAAGAGGTCGTTGTCGATGCCGGCGAAGCCGGGGCTGAGCGAGCGCTTGATCACGATCACCTGCTGGGCCTGGTCGACTTCGATGATCGGCATCCCGGCGATCGGGCTGTCAGGGTCGTTTTTCGCCGCCGGGTTGGTGACGTCGTTGGCGCCGACCACCACCGCGACGTCGGTGCGCGACATCTCGGGGTTGATCTCCTCCATCTCCTTCAGCTGCTCGTAGGGCACGTCGGCCTCGGCCAGCAGCACGTTCATGTGGCCGGGCATGCGGCCCGCGACGGGGTGGATCGCGTAGCTGACGGTGACGCCGCGCTTCTCCAGCTCGTCGGCGACCTCCTTGATCGCGTGCTGAGCCTGGGCGACGGCGAGCCCGTAGCCGGGCACGATCACGACCGAGTCGGCGTAGGCGAGCTTGATCGCCGCGTCC
The DNA here is from genome assembly GCA_963749605.1 of uncultured Solirubrobacterales bacterium. Classification (GTDB taxonomy): domain Bacteria; phylum Actinomycetota; class Thermoleophilia; order Solirubrobacterales; family 70-9; genus CAVVNN01. The sequence continues at coordinate 780,078 of CAVVNN010000002.1, forward strand.
TGGGCGCCGATCGAGGTGACCGGGCGCTGCTCGGCGGCCCCGGCGCTGGCGGCGGGCGCGCCGCCGAAGCCGGCGAAGAGGACGTTGCCGACCGAGCGGTTCATCGCGGTCGCCATCGCCAGCGTGAGGATCGTTCCCGAGGAGCCGACCAGGGTGCCGGCGACGATCAGGGCGACGTTGTCGAGCGCGAAGCCGGCGGCGGCGGCGGAGAGGCCGGTGAAGGCATTGAGCAAGGAAATCACGACCGGCATGTCGGCGCCCCCGATCGGCAGCACGACCAGATTGCCGAGCACCGCGGCGGCGACGAGGATGCCGATGAAGACACCCTGCGAGGGATTGTCGTGGTTGACGGCGATGCAGACGCAGGCGGCGAGGATGCCGAGCAGCAGCAGCGCGTTTATGACCTGCTGGCCCGGTATCGCCATCGGGCGGGTGGGAATCACTTCCTGCAGCTTTCCGAAGGCGACGTTCGAGCCCCAGAAGGAGACCGAGCCGATCACCGCGGCGAAGAGGACGGGGATCAGCGTTTCGAGCGGGATCGTCTCGCCCAGCGAGATCCCGTGGCGGATCTCCGACCAGGCGATCAGCGCCACGGCGCCACCGCCGACGCCGTTGTAGAGGGCGACCATCTGCGGCATCTGGGTCATCTGGACGCGGATCGAGGCGACCACGCCGACCGCAGTGCCGACGCCCAGGCCGATGACGATCAGCCCCCAGTTGCCGATCCCGTCGAGCAGCAGCGTCGTCACCACGGCGACCGCCATGCCGACCGCGGCGACCATGTTTCCCTGCTTGGCGGTGGTCGGGTGCGTGCCGCGTTTGACCCCGATGATGAAGAGCGAGAAGGCGACGATGTAGAGCGCGGTGGCGGCGTCCCCGCCCGGCTTCAGCACGGCCAAGAGCATCAGGAGCCGCCCTTTTTGTCAGCGGCGGGTTTTGATTTCGGCTTTTTGGAGAACATGCCGAGCATCCGGTCGGTGACCATGAAGCCGCCGACGACGTTGATCGTGCCGAAGGCGATCGCGATCGTGCCGATGATGTACTCGAGCGGGTCGTTGGCGTAGCCGACGACGATCAGCCCCCCGAGCATGACGATCCCGTGGATCGCGTTGGTCTGCGACATCAGCGGCGTGTGCAGGGTGGTCGGCACCTTCGAGATCACCTCGAAGCCGACGAAGGCGGCGAGGACGAAGATCGTGATCTCGGTGAACAGGCTCATTTTGCGGCCCTCTCGTTGCGGACCTCGCCGCCCTGGGTGATGCAGGCGGCGGCGACGATGTCGTCCTCGAAGTCGACGCTGACCTTGCCCTCCTCGTCGATCAGCAGCCCGAGCAGGTTCTCCAGGTTCTTGGCGTAGAGCTGGGAGGCGGGCGCCGGCATCTCGCTTGGCAGGTTGCGCGGGCCGATCACCTTGACGCCGTTCTCGAGCACCGTCTCCCCCGCCTGCGTCAGCTCGCAGTTGCCGCCGCTCTCGGCGGCGAGGTCGACGATCACCGAGCCGGGCGCCATCCCGCGCACCGCGTCGGCGGTGATCAGCAGCGGCGCCGGGCGGCCGGGGATCGCGGCGGTGGTGACGACGATGTCCTGCTTGGCGGCGTTCTCGCCGAGCGCGTCGCGCACCTGCGCGTTCTCCTCGTCGGTGAGCGGGCGGGCGTAGCCGCCCTCGCCCTCGGCGTCGGGGATGAAGTCGAGCTCCAGCGGCCGGCCGCCGAGCGAGGCGATCTGCTCCCAGGCGGCGCGGCGGATGTCGAAGCCGGTGACGATCGCGCCCAACCGCTTCGCCGTGGCGACGGCCTGCAACCCGGCGACGCCGGCGCCGAGGACGAGGACCTTGGCCGGCGGAACGGTTCCTGCGGCGGTGGTCATCATGCCGAAGAAGCGGCCCGACTCGCGGGCGGCGATCAGGGTCGCGGCGTAGCCGGCGGCGGCGGCCTGCGAGGAGAGCGCGTCCATCGCCTGGGCGCGGGTGGTGCGCGGGATCGCCTCCATCGCGAAGCTGGTGACCCCCGCCGCGGCGAGCGCCCGGTTGGTCTCGGCCGAGGTCCAGGGGGCGAGGTGGCCGATCAGGAGCTGGTTGGAGTTGAGCTTGCCGATCTCCTCAGCCGAGGGGACGGCGACGCGAAGGACCACGTCGGCGCCCCAGGCGGCGCCGGCCTCGCCGACCTCGGCCCCGGCCTCCGCGTACTGGGAGTCGGGATGGCCGGCTGCCTCGCCGGCGCCGGACTCGACCACGACGTCGACGTGCTCGTTGCGCTTCAGCGATTTGACTACGTCAGGGACGAGCGCAACCCGGCGCTCCCCTTCGGCGGTCTCTGTCGGAACTCCGATCTTCATCGCTGACGGCGCGGGAGCCTATGACAACCGGCCGGGCTCGTGCCGTCAGCCCACCAACGAGGCGAGTCGCTCGATGGTGTGGAGCTGCTCGTCGCGGTCGACGTGGACCGGGGAGACGATGAGGCGGTCGATCCCCGCGCCACGGAAACGCTCGACCCGCTCGGCGACCTCGTCCTCGGTCCCGACCAGCGAGGTGGCCTCGACGATCTCGTCGGGCATCGCCTCGAAGGCGCCGGCCCGGTCGCCGTCCTGGAAGCGGCTCTGCACCTCGTCGGCGATCTCGCCGAAGCCGAAGCGGTGGGCGAGGTCGACGTAGAAGTTGGTCTTGCGGCTGCCCATGCCGCCGAAGTAGAGGACCAACCCTGCCTTGACAACGCTCTTCGCCGCCTCCAGGTCGCCGTCGATCGCCACCTGCAGCGAGGGCGAAACCTCGAGGTCGGAGCGCTGCCGGCCGCCCTTGGCGAAGCCGGCCTCGAGGTGCTCCCCCCAGGTCGCCTCGAAAGCGTCGACGCTGAAGAAGATCGGGATCCAGCCGTCGGCGATCTCAGCCGCCAGCTCCACCGATTTGCGCCCGATTGCGCCGAGGAAGACGGGGATCTCATTGCGCTCGGGATGGAAGTTGAGCTTCAGCGCCTTGCCCTCGCCGCCCGGCAGCGGCAGCGTGTAGTGCTCGCCGGGGTGCTCGAGCTTTCCCTCGCGGGCGACGATCTCGCGGACCACTTCGACGTACTCGCGGGTCCGCCCCCAGGGCTTCGCGTAGGGGACTCCGTACCAGCCTTCGGAGACCTGTGGGCCCGACGGGCCGAAGCCGAAGACGAAGCGGCCGCCGGAGAGCTTGTCGATCGTCGCGCCGGCCATCGCGGCGGCGGCGGGCGGGCGGGCGGGAACCTGCATAATCGCCGCGCCGAGCTTGATCGTGGTCGTCTGCGGGACGAGCCAGGCGAGGACGCTGACCACGTCGGAGCCGTAGGACTCGGCCACCCAGACCGACTCGAAGCCGGCCGCCTCGGCGGCCTTGACCGCTTCGGCGGCCTCCTCCCCGGCGGGGCCGATCCCCCAGTAGCCGAGGTTCAGTCCAAGCTTCAGCGACATCCGCCGCGCACCCTATTGAATGTCCGTAATGAGCACCGCCGGAACACTTGACGCAGCGGGCGCCCGGGGCCTCTCCGGCGCCGAGGCTGAGAAGCGGCTGCGCAAGCTCGGGCTGCCGCCGGAGACCTCCTCCCGTTCGGTCTCCAGCATCGTCGCCGCCAACGTCTTCACGCTGTTCAACGCGATCATCGGCGCCTTCTTCGTCCTCGACGTGGCGCTCGGGCTCTACGCCGACTCGCTCTTCGGGCTGATCGCGGTGATCAACTCCTACATCGGGATCCGCCAGGAGCTGAAGGCGAAGCGGACCCTCGACGAGCTGGCTGTGCTGGTCGCCCCCCACGCGCGGGTGGTCCGCGACGGCGAGACGGCGAAGCTGCTGGCGACCGAGGTCGTCCTCGGCGACGTCGTCCACGTCGAGCCCGGCGACCAGCTCGTCGCCGACGGCGAGGTGATCCGCACCCGCGGCATGACGCTGGACGAGTCGATGCTGACCGGCGAGGCCGACGGGGTGCGCAAGGGCCTCGGCGAGCGGGCGCTCTCGGGCTCCTTCTGCATCTCCGGCTCCGGCTACTACGTGGTCGACGCGGTTCGCGAGGACAGCTACGCCGGGCGCCTCGCGGGCGAGGCGAAGGCGTTCCGCCACCCGCCCTCGCCGTTGCAGGACGAGGTCAACCGGGTGATCGTCGCCTGCGCCTACCTGATGGCGCCGCTGGCGGCGGTCCTGATCCTGGCGCTGAAGGTGCGCAACACCGGGATCGAAGAAGCGGCGCAGACGGCGACCGCCGGGCTGGTGACGCTGATCCCGGAGGGGCTGGTGCTGCTGATGAGCGTCACCTTCGCGGTCGCGGCGGTGCGGCTGGCGCGTCGCGACACCCTGGTCCAGCAGATGAGCGCGACCGAGAGCCTCGCCTCCGTCGACACGATCTGCGTCGACAAGACCGGAACGCTGACCGACGGCGAGCTGCGACTGATCGGGGTGGAGGTCGCCGAGGGGGTCGAGGAGGCGGCCGCCCACGCGGCGCTGGGACGGTTCGCGGCGAGCGCCGGCGAGCGCAACCGCACGCTGGAAGCGATCGCCGAGCGCTTTCCGGGGAAGCCCGGGCGGGTCAGCGCCGAGGTGCCGTTCTCATCGGAGTGGAAGTGGAGCGGGTTGACCACCGGCTCGACCACATACGTGCTCGGCGCGCCGGACGTGCTCGCCGAGGCCGGCGCGCTGACCCTGCCTCCGGCGCTGGCGCGCAAGCTGGAGGAGGAGACCGCGGCGGGCCGCCGCGTCGTCGCCTTCGGCGAGACGAGGGAGGCGCTGCCCGCCAACCCTTCGGCGCAGGCGCCGCCGGTGGCGGCGCCTGTCGCCCTGGTTGTCCTCGAGGAGACGCTGCGCCCCGACGCGGCCGAGACGATCGCCGCCATGCGCGAGCAGGACGTCGACCTGAAGCTGATCTCGGGAGACGCCCGCGCCACGGTCACCGCGGTCGCCTACGGCGTCGGCGTGCCGCGCGATGCCGGGGTGATCGAGGGAACCGAGCTCCCCGAGGATCCCGAGGAGCTGGCAGAGGCGGCCAAGCGCAACACGATCTTCTGCCGGATCAAGCCCGAGCAGAAGAAGGCGCTGGTCGACGCGCTCTCGAAGGCGGGGCGCTACACGGCGATGATCGGCGACGGCGTCAACGACGTGCCGGCGCTGAAGCGGGCGCGGATGGCGGTGGCGATGGGGTCGGGAGCGCAGGTGACCAAGGGCGTGGCCGACGTGGTGCTGCTCGAGGACGAGTTCGCGCGGCTGCCGCAGGCGGTCGGCGAGGGCCGGCGGATCGCCCGCAACATCCACCGCCTCGGGCGGCTGTACATGACCAAGACGATCTACGCCGCGGCGCTGATCCTGCTCGTCGCGGTGCCCGGGTTCGCCTTCCCCTTCCTCCCCCGCCACCTCACCCTGGCCGCCTTTCTGACGATCGGGATCCCCTCCTTCGTCCTCGCCCTGGCCCCCTCCGACGGGCCGCTCTACCGGGGGCGGCTGCTGCGCGCGCTCGCGGCCTTCGCGGTGCCGGCGGGGCTGGCCACCGCGATCGGCTCGATCCTCTCCTTCTTCCTCGTCGACACCGTCTTCGGCGGCAGCCTCGAAGCCGGGCGCACCGCGGCGACGACGACCCTGATCGTGCTCGGCCTCAGCTTCGTCCTCCTCTTGGAGCGCGGCCCCGGCCGCGAGCACATCGCGATCCAGAGCTACATGCTGGCCCTGGTGGCCGGGCTGGGAGCGCTGTATGCGCTGATCCTCGCCGCCGCCCCGATCCGCGGCTTCTTCGAAATGGCCCTGCTCAACGCAACCCAGTGGTTCCTCGCCCTGTTCGCCGCCGCGATCGGCCTGACCATCGCCAGCCTGCTCTGGCGGCTGCCCCAGATCGAACGCCTGGAAGCCGTCGAGGGACCGCCGGAGCCCGACGCGTTCAGTCCCGAGGGGGAAGCACGAACTGGGTGACGATCAGATTCGCCGCGAGACGAGGCTCCTCGCCAGTACGGCGCCGCTCCATCCTCACCTCGATCACCACCGTGCTCTTGCCGGTGTGGAGCGGCTCGGCGACAGCGACGATCTCGTCGCCCTCCAAGCCGGCTGCAAAGACGTTCAGCTTCAGCTCGATCGTGGTGAAGTTGTGTCCCGACGGAATGCTGCGGAAGGTGGCCCAGGCGGCAACGGTGTCGCCAAGGGCGGTCCACACTCCGCCATGCACGTAGCCGCCGGGGTGGAGGTGCCGCTTGTCGACGACGATCCTCCCCCTGGCATGGGAGTCCTCGATCTCCAGCGGATCGATCCCCAGGTGCCCCGGGAAGCTGTCGCCGAGGAAGGCGCGGACGTTCTCGGGCGTGATCGCCGAGCGGTCGTCGGTGGCCGGGGCGTCGCTCATCGCGGCGGGACCCTACTCGACGCCGAAGCCGCGCAGGCCGTGGTCGCCGAACGGCTCGTCGCGTTCCCGCACCGCCTCCTTGAAGCCGGACTCGGCGGCGCGGCGGACGAAGCCGTGGCCCTCCTCGGTATGGCGGGCGATCCCGTCGAAGAACGTCCCCAGCAACTGGGTCTGGTGCAGGCCCTGCGCGTAGAGCGACTGGTTGACGAGCATCTTCATCATCACCAGCTGGTTGATCGGCAGCCGCGCGACCCGCTCCAGCAGCCGCTCGAAGCGAGCGTCCAGCTCCTTCGCCGGGGCGGCCTCGGTCGCCAGCCCCCACTCAGCCGCCTCCGCACCGGTCAGCGAGTCGCCGGTCAGCAGCAGCCGCTTCGCCCGCATCGGCCCGACGCGGGCCGTCCACAGCGCCGTCGTCGGCGAGCCCCAGACGCGGGCGGGCGGGTAGCCGATCTTGGCGTCGGCGGCGATCACCAGCAGGTCCGAGCAGAGCGCCATGTCGGTGCCGCCGGCGACGCAGTAGCCGTGGACCTTGCAGATCACGGGCTTCTCGGAATGAAAGAGGCTCATGAAGCCGCGCACGTTGCGCCACATGAACTGGAAGTCGGTGACCGGGTCCCAGTTAGATTCGGGCGCGTGGTTGGCGGCGATCGTCGCCGGGTCGAGCGGCGAGCCCGGCGGCGCCTCCAGCCCCTCTCCCAGGCCGCTCATGTCGCCCTCGGCCGAGGCGACCAGGTCGTAGCCGCCGCAGAAACCAGTGCCGTTGCCGGCCAAGGCGATGACGTGCACGGCGGGGTCGAGGTTGGCGCGCTCGGCGCAGGCCGCGATCTCGGCCGGCATCAGCGGCGTGATCCCGTTCCCCCGCTCGGGCCGGTTCAGGGTGATCCGCGCGACCCGATCGCCCGTCTCGTAGGTGACCGTTTCAAGCTTCATCGCGCCAGCCGTTCGCCCTGTTTAGTTCATGCGCTCGACGATCATCGCCTTGCCCTGGCCCCCGGCTACGCACATGGTCTCCAGGCCGACCTGGTGGTCGTCGGTCTCCATCGCGTTGAGCAGGGTGCCCATGATGCGGGCGCCGGTCATGCCGAAGGGATGGCCGAGGGCGATCGCGCCACCGTGGGTGTTGAGCTTGTCGATCGTGATCCCGCACTCGTCCATGATCGGGATCACCTGGGCGGCGAAGGCCTCGTTCAGCTCGACCGCGTCGATGTCCTCGATCGTCATCCCGGCGCGCTCGAGAACCTTCTTGATCGCGCCGATCGGAGCCACGCCCATGTACTCGGGCTCGTTGCCCCAGGTGGCGGCGGTGACGATGCGGGCGCGCGGCGTCAAGCCCAGCTCCTTGGCCTTGGTGTCGCTCATCAGCAGCACCGCGGCGGCGCCGTCGTTGAGCGGGCAGGAGTTGCCAGCGGTGACGCCGCCCCCGCCGAAAGCCTCGGGCAGTTCGGAGAGCTTCTCCAGCGTCGAGGACGCGCGCGGACCATCGTCCTTGGCGATCTCGGTGCCATCGGGCAACGTCACCGGGACGATCTCGCGGTCGAAGAAACCGTCCTCCTGCGACTTCACCGCCAGTTCCTGGGAGCGCTGCGCGAACTTGTCCATGTCGGCGCGGCTGACCTCGTAGCGGTTGGCGACGTTGACCGCCGTCAGGCCCATTTCGATGTATGCGTTGGGCTGGCCGTCGTTGCCCTGCAGGTTCTCGTTCTGGTCGGCGGCGCCGGCCGGCTCGGTGCGCTCGTTGTAGCGGCTCACCCACTCGACCCCGGCGGCGATGTAGACGTCGCCCTCGCCGGCCTTGATCGCGTTGCCGGCGTGGCGGATCGCATCGAGGCTGGAGGAGCAGTAGCGGGAGACCGTCACCCCGTTGACCGTCTGCGGCAGCCTCTCGGACAGCAGCGCAATAGTGCGGCCGATGTTGAAGGCCTGCAAGCCCTGCGGCATGCCGCAGCCACAGAACAGGTCTTCGACCTCGGCGGGGTCGACCTGGGGGTTGCGCTCGAGCAACTGGTCGACGACGTATGCGCCCATCTCGTCGGGGCGGAGCTGAGCGAGCGACCCCTTGAAGGCGCGGCCGATCGGCGTGCGGACGGTATCGACGATGACTGCATCGGGCATGCGGGCTATCTCCTTGGAAGCTCGGGGTGCGGAAGTGCGGGCCGCAGGGTAGTTGACCCGACTTCTCGGCGCGGTTCTCGAATAAGTTAGGCCGATGCCACTGGACGGGTTGCGGGCATGGATCGGAGAGGTGGAGCGCAAGCTCGGCATGCGCACTCGGGTATTCCTGGTGCTGGCCACTATCGCGGTCGGCGGCGCAGGCGCCGGCATCTACCTGGCCATCGAAGCTCAGGACAACGCCGTGAGCAAGAGCGACGTGCAGGCGCTGCAGGAACAGCTCGAAGGCCGGATCGATGAGGTGAGCTCGGAAGCCACGGTTGGCGGCAACTCGAGCGTGGCCAAGCTCGAAGCCGAACTGAAAGCCCTCCAAGCGCAGGTCAGAGCCCTTCAGGGCGCCAGGGGCGCCTCCCAGCCGAGCAAGGACGGCACGACGGGGGCAGGCCCCAAGGAAGCTGCGGGCAGTGGAGCGACGGCGGGCAACGGCGCCACAGGGCCCGACGGCAGCACCAACCTGAAGGAACTCCTACGTCGAGCCAAGGAAGCCGAAGCGAAGTAGTTCGTGCTGAAGCGCACATTCTTTTCCGCCTACGTCCCCCGCCTGCGTTACATTCGCCGCAATCCACCTCGCGAGGAACCGCGAGCATTTGCCGCGAAGCGGCAGCGAAAGGAGGCCCCCTCATGCCCGAGGGCTACTGCGTCAAAGAGCGCAAGAAGGTCGAGATCAGGGACGCGAAACAGGTGACGATGAAAAACGGTCGCCCGGCGATCCAGGGCGTGTGCCCAGACTGCGGCACGAAGATCTTCAAGATCGGCAAACTCTAGGAGCCGGTCCCTGAAGCTGCCGCCTCCCGGCGCCGGCTGCGTGCCGGCGCCGGGGTCGTCGCCCTCCCAGCGGGTCTGAACCCGGCGAGCCGGCTGTCCGTAGTCCGGGCAGCCGTGAATCCTTCCCGTGCTTCAAGATCGGCGTGATGCCTCCCGGGGCGCTTACCCGTGAGCAAGACGTGCGCGAGGCCTACGCCGCGCACGCCGGCGAGCTCTACGGCTTCGCGATGCGCTCGCTCGGCGACTCCGGGCTCGCCGAAGAGGCAGTGCAGGAGACCTTCCTGCGCGCCTGGCGCGCAGGCGAACGCTTCGACCCGCAGATCGGCTCGCTGCGGACATGGCTGTTCGCGATCCTGCGCAACGTCGTCATCGACCTCGGGCGCGCCCGCGCCGTGCGCCCCGGGGTCGCCGACGGCGGCGTCGAGCCCTCGGTCGAGCCGATCGACGACGCGCTGCTCGCCTGGCAGATGGAGGAGGCGATGCGCAGGATCGGCGACCAGCACCGCCGGGTCCTGATCGAGACCCACTACCGCGGCCGCCCCTACGCCGAGGTCGCCGAGGAACTCGGCGTCCCCGAGGGCACCGTGAAGAGCCGCGTCTACTACGGCTTGCGGGCGCTTCGGGTCGTGCTCGAGGAGATGGGCTATGAAGACTGAGAATTGCCGCGAGTGGCGAGAGTCGCTGGGCGCCTACGCGCTCGGGCACCTCGCCGCCGAGGAGCGCGCCAGCCTCGAGGCGCACCTCGAGGGCTGCGCGGACTGCCGCGCCGAGGCCGACTCGCTGGCGCTGGTCGCGCGCCTGCTGCCGCACGGCGATCCGGAGCGCTTCGGCCCGGCGCCCACGCCGCCCCGCGCGCTTGCCGGACGGGTCGCGACCGCCATCTCGGCGGAGCGTCGCGCCGGCCGGCGCCGGCGCCGGCTGCGGCTCGGCCTGGCGTTGAGCGGCGCGACCGCCGCTGTCGCCGCCGCAGCGCTGGCGATCTTCGTCCTCCCTGGAGGAAGCGAACAGGGGCCCGCGCAACACGTCACCTTCCGCTCCGTGCCGGCCGGCGTGACGATCGCCGCCACCCTGCACCCAGAGGCGTACGGCACCGAGATCCAGATGTACGTGAAGGGGATCAGGTCGGGGACGCTCTGCCGGGTGTTCATGCGCGGCCCCGGCGGAGCCGACGCCTCGGCCGGCTCCTTCCGCTACCGCTGGGGCAGCGACGAGTCCGCCGTGCTCAGCTCCGCGCTCGACCTCTCCCGCGCCCGCGCGCTGGTCGTCCACGCCGGCGCCCGCACCTTCGTCGCCCCTATCTAGGAGCGCTTGCGGTAGGAGATCGACGGCGGGACGAGCTCGCGGATCTCGGCCAGGAGCCGGGTCGCGAGCTCGCCCGGGTCCTCATCCGGCCGGGCCTGGCCGCCGGCCGGGTCGAAGAAGCGGACGCGGATGCGCGGGCGGCGGGGGAAGCCGGTGAGGTCGGAGGTGCCCTCGACAGCAACCAGGGTGATGTGCGCCTCCGGCACCTCGAGCGCCAGCCGGCCGACGCCGCTGCGCGCCCGCAGCACCTTCCCGCGGGAGCGGGTGCCTTCGGGGAAGACGCCGATGCAGACGCCTTCGCGCAGCGCCTCGATCGCCCGCGCCAGCGCCTGTTTGTCGCCGGCCCCGCGCACGATCGGAATCTGACCCATCCCGTCGAGGACCGGCCCCAGGCCGCGCACGTCCCAGAGCGTCGATTTCGCCAGCGCCCGGATCTGGCGGCGCTTGATCGCTGCGACCCCGACCATCACCGGATCCCAGTGACTGTCGTGGTTGCCGACCACCAGCAGCGGCCCGTTCTCGGGCAGCGCGTCCAAGCCCTCCACCTGCAGCCGCCCCCACCACGCGACCGGCCGGTTGACGGCCATCGCAAGACGGTAGGTGCGGGTTCGCTCGCGCATCGGGCCGTGAGTTCTACTCGACTGCCCGTCGCAGCACGTGTCACCGGTGCCGGTGGGGGCGCTTTGAAATATTGCCCAGCGGGAACAAAACCACTGGAGCAGCGACGGCGGCAAATCGAAACAACAAAGGCATCGAAGTCGAAGGGCTCGTGCGCGAGTTCAAGAACGGGCCGCGGGCGGTCGACGGCATCGACCTGCGCGTCGCCCCCGGTGAGATCTACGGCTTCCTCGGCCCCAACGGCGCCGGCAAGTCGACCACGGTGCTGATGCTGACGACGCTGCTGCCGCCGACCGCGGGCACCGCACGCGTGGCCGGCTTCGACATCGTCAGCGAAGGCCCCCTGGTGCGCTCGGCGATCGGCGCCGCCCTGCAGGAGGCGGCGCTCGACCCGCTGCTGACCGGCCGCGAGCACATGCGCCTGCAGACCGCCCTGCACGGCATCGCCAAGGCCGAGCGCGAGCGCCGCAGCGCCGAGCTGCTGGAACGGGTCGGCCTCTCGCAGGCCGCCGATCGCAAGGTGGGCGGCTACTCGGGCGGGATGAAACGCCGGCTCGACCTCGCGCTGGCCCTCGCCCACCGCCCCCGCATCCTCTTCCTCGACGAGCCCACCACCGGCCTCGACATCCAGAGCCGCACGGCGCTCTGGGAGGAGGTGGCCCGCCTGGCCGCCGACGACGGCGTCACCGTCTTCCTCACCACCCAGTACCTGGAGGAGGCCGACGCGCTCGCCGACCGGGTCGGGATCATCGACCACGGCAGGATCGTCGCCGAGGGCACGCCGGCGGCGCTGAAGGCCGAGATCGGCCGCCCCACCGTCGAAGCCGTGCCGTGCGATCCGGCCGAGCACGGGCGCATGGTGACCGTGCTGGCCCGCTTCGGCGAGCCCGCCGGCGCCTCGCCGAAAAGCGCCGCGGTGCGGCTCGCCGGCGGCGAGTCCGAGCTGGCCGAGGTCGTCCGCGCCCTCGACGCCGAGGGGATCGCGATCGAGCACCTGCAACTGCACGCCCCCTCGCTCGACGACGTCTTCCTGACCAAGACCGGCCACTCGCTGGAGGGAGCCGAGGAGGCCGAGGAGGAGGCGGAGGACGCCGCCGCGGAGGCGGCGAGCTCGTCGTGAGCGGCAGCCTCCGCACCCAGATCGGGCAGCTCGCCCACCGCTCGGTGCTGCGCACCCTGCGCCAGCCGGCCCAGATCGTCCCAGCGCTGATCTTCCCCATGTTCCTGCTGGCGGTGAACTCAGGCGGGCTCAAAGACGCGACCAACCTGCCCGGCTTCCCGACCGACTCCTACCTCACCTTCGCCCTCGCCGTCCCCTTCATGCAGGGGGCGCTGTTCTCGGTGATGAACGCCGGCACCGACCTCGCCCGCGACATCGAGACCGGGTTCCTCAACCGCCTCGCCCTCACCCCGCTGCGCGGCGCGGCCCTGCTCAGCGGGCTGCTCGCCGGCGCCGTCGTGCTCGGCCTGATCCAGGCGGCGACCTACCTCCTCGTCGGCCTCACCGCCGGCGCCGAACTGGCGGCGGGCGCTCCCGGGGCGCTGGTGATCGTCGCGCTCTCGGTGACGATCACCGTCGCCTTCGGCACGATCGGCCTCTTCGCGGCCCTGCGCACCGGCTCCGGCGAGGCCGTCCAGAGCCTCTTCCCCGTCTTCTTCGTCTTCCTCTTCCTCTCCTCGATGGCGCTGCCGCTGAACCTGCTCCAGACCCCCTGGTTCCACGACGTCGCCTCAGCCAACCCGGTCTCCTACCTGCTGCAGGCGTTCCGTTCGCTGCTGATCGAAGGCTGGAACGTGGGAGAGCTGGCGCTCGGCTTCGGCATCGCGGCGGCGATCCTGGTGCTGGGGATGTACGCGGCGAGCGCGGCGCTGAAGACGAGGCTGGTGCGCACGTGAGCGAGCGCCGCCCGGCCGGCTTCCGCGCGATCGTCCTCGCGGTCGCCTGGCGCAGCATCCACAACTTCCTCACCAACCCGGCCTTCCTGGTGCCGGCGCTGGTCTTCCCGCTCTTCTTCTTCGTCTCCTTCGCCGGCGGGCTCTCGGCGATCGCCAACGTCCCCGGCTTCGACTTCCCGACCGGCTACACCGCCTTCCAGTTCGTCTTCGTCCTGCTCCAGTCGGCCGCCTTCGGCGGCGTCTTCACCGGCTTCGGCATCGCCCGCGACTTCGAGACCGGCTTCGCCCAGCGCTACCTGCTCGCCGCCAGCAACCGCAACGGGATCGTCGCCGGCTACGCCCTCGCCGCCCTGGTCCGGGCCTTCGTCACCTGGACCGTGCTGACCGTCGTGGCGCTGGTCGCCGGAATGCAGATCGACGGCGGCGGCATCGACCTCGTCGGCCTCTACGCCCTCGCCGTGCTGGTCAACCTGGCGGCCACGATGTGGGCGGCCGGCGTGGCGATGCGGGTGCGCTCGATCCAGGGCGGGCCGCTGATGCAGTTCCCGGCCTTCCTCATCCTCTTCCTCGCCCCTGTCTATGTGCCGCTGAGCCTGCTCAGCGGCTGGATCCACGCCGTCGCCTCGGTCAACCCGGTCACCGCCCTGCTCGAGGCCGGCCGCGGCTTCATCTCGGGCGAGCCGACCGCGGTCGCGCTCGCCTTCGCGCTGGCCGTGGTGTTGCCCGTGCTGTTCGCGCTCTGGGCGCACGGGGGGCTGAAGCGAGCCGAAGCCGCGGGCTGACCCAAGCGTGACGGATGTCACGCAGCCGGCCCGGTGGGCGGAGGAAGGTTGGGGTCTGGCTTCCACAGGGACTTCCCGGCAAATTCGAGCAACCGTGCCAATCCCGACTATCTAAAGTGTTATCTGTGTCGCAGAGGCCCCTCGAGCTGATCCTCGCTCGCAACCTGATGTCGGCGCTCTCAACCCCGGCCTTTCTGGTCGACCAGGGCGGGATGCTGGTCTTCTACAACGAGGCCGCCGGGGCGCTGCTGGGCAAACGCTTCGAGGAGCTGGGCACGGTCGGGCCGCAGGAGTGGGGCTCCCTGTTCGGCCCCTTCGACGAGAGCGGCGAGCCGATCCCCTACGACGAGCTGCCGCTGGTCGTCGCCGTCCGCAACGGGCACCCGGCCCACGCCGACTTCGAGATCCGCTCCGCCGACGGCGCCCGCCACACGGTCGAGGCCTCGGCCTTCCCAATCCTCACCGCGCACGGCTCCCAGGGGGCGATCGCGATCTTCTGGCCGACCGAGTCGAACGGGACCGGCGCCCGGTGAAGGTCAAGCTCTGGGGGACGCGCGGCTCGATCCCCTCTCCGGGGCCGGAGACGATCCGCTACGGCGGCAACACCTCCTGCGTCGGCGTCACCCTCTCCGACGGCTCGCTGCTCGCCCTCGACGCCGGCACCGGCATCCGCAGCCTCGGCCTGGCACTCGCCGCGGAGCCGGCCCGCCTCCACATCCTCCTCACCCACCTCCACCTCGACCACATCCAGGGCCTCGTCTTCTTCGCCCCGGCGTTCCGGCCGCAGACGGAGATCGTGATCTGGGGACCCGCCTCGCCCGAGGCCTCGCTGCGCGACCGCATCGCCCGCTACATCTCCGCCCCGCTCTCCCCGGTCGAGGTGCGCGAGCTGCCCTGCGACGTCTCCTTCCGCCACTGCCCAGAGACCGAGTGGGAGATCGGCCCGGCGCGGATCCGCGCCGCCTCCGTCGCCCATCGCGGCCCGACGCTCGGCTACCGGATCGACGACGGCGATTCATCTCTCACCTACATCCCGGACCACGAGCCGGCGCTCGGCGCCGACATCGAGGCGCTCGACGAGGACTGGATCTCCGGCTTCGCCCTGGCGCGCGACACCTCGCTGCTGATCCACGACGGCCAGTACGCCGACGTCGAGTACCCCGAGCACGTCGGCTGGGGGCATTCGTCCCTTTCGCACGCCCTCTCCTTCGCTCGCCGCACCGGCGCCGAGCGCACCGTGCTCTTCCACCACGACCCTCTCCACACCGACGAGTACCTCGACAGCTTCGGCGAAGAGGCCGGGCGGCGCTGGGTCGAGCTTGGCGGCGCCGAGGGCGCGGTCGAGCTGGGAGCCGAGCGGGTCGAGTACGAGGTGCCGGCACGGGCGCCGAGCGCGGCCCCCGTCGCCTGAGCCCCGCCGCGGGGACGGCGCCGCTACGCTGCCGGGAGATGCCGTCGCCCCCTCGGATCGAGGCCGCCGCGAATCGCTCTGAGCTGGTCCGCGACGCGTTGGATACCGCGCGCGACGCCCACGCCGGCCAGATCCGCAACGGCAGCGGCGGCGCCTCCTACATCGAGCACCCGTTGGCGGTGGCCGACCTGCTGGCCGAGCACGGCTTCGCCGAGGAGACGCTGGCGGCGGCGCTGATGCACGACGTGGTCGAGGAGAGCGACACCGGCGTCGCCGAGATCGGCGCCCGCTTCGGCGAGCCGATCGGCGACCTCGTCGACGCCCTCACCGACGAGGAGGAGATCGAGGATTACGAGCGGCGCAAGGAAGCGCACCGGGCGCGGGTCGAGGCGGCGGGGCCGGAGGCGCTGGCGATCTACGCCGCCGACAAGCTGGCCAACATCCGGGCGCTGCGCGGCGCCTACGCGAAGGAGGGCGAGGCGATCGGCGCGGAGCTGAAGGCGCCGCTGGACGTCAAGGTCGCGGTCTGGGAGGCCGACGTCGAGCTGCTCCGCCGCGAGGCCCCGGAGCTCGCCTTCCTCAGTCAGCTGGAGGGTCAGCTCGCGGGCCTGCGGGCGGACCGGACGGCTGCTGCCGGGATCCCTGCGCCCTGACTCGCCGCTGCAGCGGCAGCAGGTACCAGAGCCCGACGAACATCAGCGCCGCAGCCGTGGTGACGACGATCGTCGCGATGCCGCCGAAGAGGACGTCGGTGATCAGCATGATCGCCCCGGTCATCGCCAGCGCCAGAAAGCCGAGGCCGGCGATCGCGAAGCGGTTGGCGAGGAAGATCAGGTGGCGCTTCTGCTGCAGGTGGAAGGTGAGCCGGTGGTAGGCGGACGGCGAGATCAAGAGCGCCGCCGAGATCGCGGTGGAGAGCAGGGTGCCGAAGTAGACCTTCTCCTCGAAGGGGGAGATCTCGGTGAAGTTGCTTTGGAACGGAACCGCCAGCAGGAAGGCGAAGAGGACCTGCACGCCGGGCAGCGCGACCCGCAGCTCCTGCAGCAGCTCACTGAGGTTGCGGTCGAGACGGTCCGCCTCCGTCTCCTGCCTGCCTGACGGCCGATCCGCCATGCGTTCCACCATAGACCGAATCGACGACGGCGCCGGTCCTGCATAGGATCGGGTCGCATGGGACGGCTCGCGGTGGTTCTCGGCAGCAGCGCAACTGGGATGCGCGGCGAGGCGATCGTCGCGGCGGCGGCGGAGCACGGCGCCGCGGTGCTGCAGCGCCACGGCGAGGAGTACCGCCTCCCGCACGAGATCGACCACGTCGCCAACCTCGCCGCGCTGGCCGAGCAGGGTTGCGACCGGGTGCTCGCGATCGCCTCGGTCGGCTCGCTGTCCGAGGAGCTGGGGATCGGCAGCTTCGTCTGCCCCGACGACTTCATCGCCCTGCACCTCGGCATCACCAGCCTCGGCGACGAGCGAGCCCACACGGTGCCGGATTTCGACCCCCGCTGGCGCAGCGAAGTCCTCTCCGCCTGGGACGAACCGGCGCTGCGCGACGGCGGTGTCTACTGGCAGACGGTCGGGCCCCGGTTCGAGACGGCGGCTGAGATCCGCCTGATCGCAGCCCACGCGGACGTGGTCGGGATGACGGTCGCCTCGGAGTGCATCGTCGCCGGCGAGCTCGGACTTGCCTATGCGGCGATCTGCGTCGTCGACAACCTCGCCAACGGCGTCGGGGAGGAGCCGCTGACGGTGGCCGAGCTGGAAGCCGAGCGCGACGCCAACGCCGAGCGCCTGCGCGACGCGCTCGCCGTCGTGCTTCCCCGGCTGGGCGTCGTCGGACGGTGAGCGGCGGCGCCGCCACGCCGCTGGCGGTCACCGGCGCGGCGCTCGACGGCGAGCGGGTCGGGCTGCGCTGCGAGGGCGGGCGGATCGCGGCGATCGGCCCGGGCGTTGAGGCCGCCCCCGGCGACGAGACGATCGACGCCGCCGGCGCGCCGCTGGTGGCGGCCCTGGTCAACGGCCACACCCACGCGGCGATGACCATCTTCCGCGGCTACGGCGGCGACCTGCCGCTGATGCGCTGGCTGCGCGAGAAGATCTGGCCGGTCGAGGCGAAGCTCGAGCCCGACGACGTCTACTGGGGAACCCGGCTGGCCTGCGTGGAGATGATCCGCACCGGCACCACCCGCTTCTGGGACATGTACTGGCACCCGGCGGCGACCGCCCGCGCCGTCCTCGACTCCGGCCTGCGGGCGACGGTGGGCGCACCGCTCTTCGACGTAGACGGCTCGGCCGAGGGGCTGCGCGAGACGGCGCGAGACAGCCTCGACGCGCTGGAGTCGCTTGGGGAGCCGCGCATCGCGCCAGCGCTCACCCCACACGCCATCTACACGGTCAGCGAGGGGTCGCTGCGCTGGACCGCGGAGCTCGCGGCCGAGCGTGGCGTGCCGGTCCACATCCACCTCTCCGAGACGGAGCAGGAGGTGGCCGACTGCGTGCAGCAGCATGGGCTGCGGCCGGCCGCCTACCTCGACCGGCTGGGCCTGCTGGGGGAGCAAACCGTGCTCGCGCACGGGGTCTGGCTCGACGAGGCCGAGCTGGAGCTGATCGCCGAGCGGGGATGCACGGTGGTCGCCGCCCCGGTCGCCAACATGAAGCTGGCGGTCGGCGGCGTCCTGCCCTACCCGGCCGCTCGCCGAGCTGGGGTCGCGGTGGGTCTCGGCACCGACGGCGCCGGGTCCAACGACTCGCTCGACCTCTTCTCGGACCTGAAGACCTTCGCGCTCATGCAGCGCCACGTCTCGGGCGACGCGACGGCGCTGCCGGCGAAGGAGGCCTGGCAGATCGCGACCGGCGCCCGCGCCCCGCTCCTCACCGGCAGACCACCCAACGCGCATCAAGTTCGGGGGGAAATGGCACCGGAAGGTGATGCGCTTCGGGTTGGGGGGCCGGCCGACTTCCTGCTCCTGCGCCGCGACTCCTACGAGCTCAGCCTCGGCGACCTGGCGTCGGACCTCGTCTACGCGGCCAGCGGCTCGGTTGTCGACACCACGGTGGCCGGCGGCCGGGTGCTGATGCGCGGCGGCCGGGTGGAGGACAGCGAGGAGGTTGTCGCGCGCGCCGTGGAGCGGGCGCGGCGGCTCGGGATCGGCTGAGACCGGCTTCTGGCCGGTGGCTAGCCTTCCGCGTCGCGGCGCTCGGCGATCTTGCGCTCCAGCTCCTTCGTCACCGCCGGGTCGCGCAGCGTGGTGACGTCGCCCAGCGCGCGGCCCTCGGCGATGTCGCGCAGGAGGCGGCGCATGATCTTGCCGGAGCGGGTCTTCGGCAGGTCGCCGGTCCAGATCACCCGTTTCGGCCGTGCCAGTTTGCCGATCCGCTCGGCGACGTGTTCGCGCAGCTCGGCGACCAGCTCGTCGGCGCCCTCGTGGTCGCCCTCGAGCGTGACGAAGGCGCAGATCGCCTGGCCGGTGTCGGGGTCGGCCTGCCCGATCACCGCCGCCTCGGCGACCTTGGGATGGGAGACGATCGCCGACTCGACCTCGGCGGTGGAGAGGCGGTGGCCGGAGACGTTGATCACGTCGTCGATCCGCCCCAGCACCCAGAGGTAGCCGTCCTCGTCGCGGCGCGCCGCGTCGCCGACCAGGTAGGTCTCCACCCCGAAGCGGGAGAAGTAGGTCTCGACGAAGCGCTCGTCCTCGCGGTAGAGCGTGCGCAGCATCCCCGGCCAGGGCCGGCGCAGGACCAGCAGCCCCTCGCCCTCCTCGAGCTCCTTCCCGCTCTCGTCGAAGACCGCCGCGTCGACTCCCGGCAGCGGCACCGTCGCCGAGCCCGGCTTGGTCGCGGTGATCCCCGGCAGCGGAGAGATCATGATCTGACCGGTCTCGGTCTGCCACCAGGTGTCGACGATCGGGCAGCGTTCCGCGCCGATCACCGTGTGGTACCAGAGCCACGCCTTCGGGTTGATCGGCTCGCCGACCGACCCCAGCAGGCGCAGCGAGGAGAGGTCGTGGCGCCCGGGGTGCTCGGGCCCCCATTTCATGCAGGCGCGGATCGCCGTCGGCGCGGTGTAGAGGATCGTCACGCCGTAGCGCTCGACGATCTCCCACCAGACGTCCTTGTCGGGATAGTCGGGCGCGCCCTCGAACATCACGCTGGTCGCTCCGTTGGCGAGCGGGCCGTAGACGATGTAGGAGTGGCCCGTGACCCAACCGACGTCGGCTGCGCACCAGTAGACGTCGCGCTCCGGCTTCAGGTCGAAGACGTAGCGATGGGTGTAGGCGACGCCGGCAAGGTAGCCGCCGGTGGTGTGGAGGATGCCCTTCGGCTTCGCGGTCGAGCCCGAGGTGTAGAGGATGTAGAGCGGGTCCTCGGCGCCCATCGGCTCCGGCGGGCACTCCGGCGCCGCGGACTCCATCGCCGCGTCGAACCAGACGTCGCGCCCGTCGCGCATCTCGCACTCGACCCCGGTGTGGCGGACGACGAAGATCGTCTCCAGCGAGCCGACCCCGCCGAGCGCCGCGTCGACCTCGGGCTTGACCGGTGCGGTGCGGCCCTTGCGGCGGGCCCCGTCGACGGTGACCAGGGCCTTCGCCTGGGAGAACTCCATCCGCTCGCGCACCGCCTCCGCCGAGAAGCCGCCGAAGACGACGTTGTGAGGGGCGCCGATCCGAGCGCAGGCAAGCATGGCCACCACGACCTCGGGGATCATCGGCAGGTAGATGCCGACCACGTCTCCCCGGCCGACGCCGTGGTCGCGCAGCGCGTTGGCGAAGCGTTGGGTATCCGCCAGCAGCTCGGCGTAGGTGACGTCGCGCTCCTCCCCCTCCTCGCCGCGCCAGTGGAAGGCGATGCGATCGCCCCGGCCCGCCTCGACATGGCGGTCGAGGCAGTTGGCCGAGGCGTTCAGCCGGCCGTCGGCGAACCACCTGTAGAAGGGCGGGTTGGACTCGTCGAGCCCCTCGACGGGCTCCTGCACCCAGTCGAGCAGCTCCCTCGCCTGGCGCGTCCACCAGGCCTCCGGATCGGCCGCCGCCTCCTCGTAGACCGCGGGATCGCTCAAAAGCGCCCGCTCACGGAAATCGGCCGGCGGCTCGAAGCGCTCGACCTCGAGCAGCGCGCTCAGCTCGCGCTCCAGCTCCGCCTGCCTCTCGTCCGTCGCCACCTCCCCAACCGTATCCAACAACGGCCGATGGGCCGATTTGGTGACGCATAGGCGTCAAATGGGCCCGTCGGCGGGCGGTTAGAAGGCGAGGATCAGCGAGCAGGCGATGCCGGCGAGGATGCAGTAGACGCCGAACGGGGTGAGGCGGTTGGTCTCGAAGAAGCGGAGCAGGAACTTGACCGCGAGGTAGGTGGTGAACGCGGCGGCGATCGCGCCGACCAGCGCCTGCCCGCGCACGCCGTCGCCGGCGGAGCCGAGCAGTTCCGGCAGCTTCAACACCCCGGCTGCGCCGATGATCGGCGTCGCCAGCAGGAACGAATAGCGCGCGGCGTCGTCGTTGGAGAGCCCGGTGAGCAGCCCGCCCCCCATCGTGATCCCCGAGCGCGAGATGCCCGGCACCAGCGCCGCCGCCTGCGCGGTGCCGATCGCGAAGGCCTGTTTGAAGCTCATCTTCGCGATACGGCTGTCGGCGTCGCCCTTGTAGTCGCCGGGCCGCGGCGGCCGCCGCCGGAACCGCTCGAAGACCAGCAGCAGCACGCCGTTGACCGTGAGGAAGATCGCCGCCGACTCCGCCGAGGCGAAGAGGCTGCGCAGGGAATGCTCGAGCAGCAGGCCGAGCAGGCCCGCCGGGATCGTCCCGATGACGAGGAGCCAGCCGAGCCGTGCGTCGGCGTCCTCGGCGCCGATCTGGCGGTCGCGCAGGGAGCGCCCCATGCCGCGGAAGATCCGCATCCAGTCGCGGAAGAAGAAGGCGAACAGCACGACCGCCGTGGCGCAGTGGGTGGCAACCAGGAAGGCGAGAAAGTATTCGTCGTTCTGGTGGATGTTCCAGCCGAAGAGGCTCGGCAGGATCACTCCGTGGCCCAGGCTCGAGATCGGGAACGGCTCCGCGATCCCCTGAAGCGCACCGAGGATGAGCGCCTGGAGGTAGGAGATGGGTTCCATCGGGCGCGCGCGGCTAGGCCGGCGTCTTCTCCGACGGGCCGCTCTGGAACCAGGCGAAGACGAAACAGGCCAGGGCGACGACGAAGGCCGCGATCCCGTGCTTTGCGTGGTGGTGGCTCGACCCCGCTTCGTGGCCGGGGAAGAACGAGGGCAGCGACCCGGCTGGCTCGACCAAGTAGATCACCGCGACGACGAGGAGGACGATGCCGAGCAGGACGGCGGGCACGATCAGGTTTCTGCGCTTCTTGCTCATCGCGGAGCCGGAGAGGTTAGCCCGTTGCCAGGCGCGCGGCTAGTACCCGGGCGGGTGACGGGCGATGAAGCCTTCGGGCGAGTCGACCGGCGAGGAGTGCCAGCGTGGGCCGGGGCCGCCGACGGTATCGAAGGCGAGGCCGGCGATCATCATCCAGGCGTGGCCGGCGTTGGCGTAGACGGTGATCCAGTGGCCGGGGCCAGGTTCGCCCCAGGTCTCCAGCCCGGTCGAGTCGAGCGGGCTTTCGAGGAAGCCGCCGCCGTGCAGGGCGAAGCTGACGGCGCCCGAGCAGTCATATCCCGAGGATTCGAACGAGCCGTGCCCACCGCCCCAGATGTAGGGGGTGGTGGCGATCGAGTTGGCCGCCGAGATCGCCGCCTGCACGGCCGCGGGGGCCGACGCCGGCGCGCTCGCCTCGCTTTCGGAGATGAAGCGCGCGGTTTCGCCCGGGGTGAGCGGGGCCGGCGTCGCGGTCGACACCGGCGCGCCTTCCGTCGCCATCTGCGAGGTGATCGCGGAAAGGTTGTCGCTGAGCGCCTGTTCACGCGACTCCAGCGCTTCCAGCGCCCGGCGCCGCTGCGCCTGGGCCACCTTCAGTTCGGCGAAGCGCGCCTCCGCCGCAGCGCGAGCCGAGGCGACCTGGCGCTCGACGGCGGCGATTTCGTCGCGGGCCGTGCGGATGCGGGCGCGCGCCGTCGCCAGCCGCTGCACCGCGCCCTTGACCTCGTCGCGCAGCGTCTTCACCCTGCCGACGACCGCGTCGTCGTAGCTCTGGATGCGGTCCAGGTATTCGGTCTTGGTCGCAAGGTCCGACCAGCTCGACGATTCGAGTACGGCGTTCAACACGTCGGGGCTGCCCGACTCATAGATCGCCACCAGCCGCCCGCGCAGAACGCCCAGGGCGCGGTTCAGCTGGGCGCGCACCCGCTGCAGGTGACGCCGTTCCCTCTTCAGTTCGGCGGTCGCCCTGCTCAGCTCGGCCTGCTTCTGGGCGAGTTCGGCCTCGACCGCCGCCTGGCGCTGGCGCAGCGCCGAGACTTCGCCGATCATCGAGTCGATCGCCGTGTTCTGTTCGGCGATCGTCGCCGAGAGCGAGCTCTGGTTCGCCCGCACGTGGGAGAGCTTTCCTTCGGTGCTCTGCAGCTTCTGCTGGAGCGTTTGCGCAGGAGAGCTGGCACCACCCACGCAGAGGGCCGCGAAGACGAGCACCGCAAGCAGCAGCACCCTCGAGTCGCGAGAGGAGGGACGCATTGAGCGCGGCAGGCTAGCTAAGTCGGGAAAAAAATGTTAGGAGTTGCTAATAACCTGCAACTTCCGTTGCGGTTTAGGCTCCGCGAGCCTTGGTCAACGTCCTCGTCCTCGCCCTCGTCTCCGCCATATCGCCGGCGATCCTCGCAGTCGTCATCGTCGTCCTCAGCCGGCCCAACCCGCGGCTGCTGCTGCTCGCCTACCTGGCCGGCGGGATGCTGGCCAGCGTCGCCGTCGGCGTCGCCGTCGTCGTCTCGCTGAACGGGTCGAACCTGCTCTCCGGCTCGAGTCCCGCGGCCGATCCGATCGTCAACTTCACGATCGGCGCGCTGGCGCTGATCGTCGCCTACGTGCTGGCCACCGACCGCGACGCGCGATTCGAGCAGCGGCGGCGGGAGCGGCGCGCCTCCCGCCCGCCCCGCGACCCCTGGTCCGAGCGGGTTCTCAGCCGCGGCACGACGCCGATCGCCTTCGCCGTCGGCGTCGCGCTCAACCTGCCCGGCGCCTTCTACCTCGTCGCCCTCAAGGACATCGCCCAGGGCCAGCAAGGGGTCGGCGCCCAGGTCTTCGCGATCGTCCTCTTCAACCTGATCATGTTCGCGCTGGCCGAGGCGCCGCTGCTCGGCTACTCGTTCGCGCCGGACGCGACGCGAGCCAGGGTCGAGGCGCTGAACGCCTGGATGGCCCGCCACGCCCGCCAGATAGTGGTAGCCGTCGCCGTTCTGGCCGGCATCTACCTGATCGGGCGTGGAATTGCGGGCGTGATCTGAGGCCTCAGGCGAGCAGCTTCGCCTTCGCCCGGTCGAACTCCTCGCTGGAGATCGCGCCCTTTTCCCTCAGGTCGTTGAGCTTGTGGAGCTCATCGGCGGGAGAGCTGTGGGCCTGTTGCTGGATGTAGGCGTCCATATGGTGCTTGGCCTCGGCCTGCGCCTTCAGCGCCCGTTCGCGCATGCCGTTGCCGCGGGCAATCAGATAGATCAACGCGGTCAGGAACGGGATGAAGACGAGGAACAGGACCCAGACCGCCTTCCACCAACCGGACAGCTCGTGGTCGCGGAAGAGGTCGGAGAGGATCGTGATCAGGATCCAGATCCAGATCACGAAGAAGAAGATCTCGAGAGCGAGGAGAAGCGCGTCTCCCAGACTGAAGTCGGCGAGCAACAAAGCGACATCCTTTCGGTCGAACGATTCCATCGGCGGCGAGCGCCGCTCTGGTTACTCTCGTACGCTAAGCGCTTCCCCGCCCCGGCGCATCGACAATTTTCCTCAATCGAGAGCCCGGGAGAAGAGGACCGCGGCAACCGAGGTGGCGAGATTGAGGCTGGAGACGCCGGGCCGCATCGGAATGCCGAGTCGGGCGTCGGCGCGCGCGAGCAGCTCGGGGCTGAGCCCGTGGCGCTCTGTGCCGAAGGCGAGGACGGCGCGGGGCGGCAGGTCACGCGGGTGCAGGCACTCGCCGTCGGGGTCGATCGCGACCAGCGGCCGGTCGCTCTCCGGCAGTGACCCGACCGCCGCCACCGGCAGCGCGAAGTGCAGTCCGGCGGCGCCGCGCACGGCGTCCGGGCTCCAGGGGTCGTTGGGTCCGGTGGTGAGGACCGCGGCCGCGTCGGCGGCCGCCGCCACCCGCACGCAGGCGCCGATGTTGCCCATGTTGCGTGGGTCCTCGAGCAGGACCACGGGGGCGGGCCGCTCCTCCGCCAGCACCGCCGTCACGTCCACCGCCGGGCGGCGAGCGATCGCGACGACCCCGGTGCGTGGCGCCTGCGGCGCCAGCTCGGCCAGGACGTCCTCGCCGACCGGAGTCGCTCTTGCCGCCAGCGAGCCGGCCAGGTCCGGCGCCAGCTCCGCCGCGAGCCGGTCCAACTCGCCGGGTCCACCGCGGCCACCTCGACCACGTCCGCTCCGAAGCGCAGCGCGTGCTTCAACGCGTGAAATCCCTCCAGCACGACCAGCCCCGGATCTCGCCGAGCCCCGCGAAACCTCCGTCCCAGGTCATCGCTCACCGCCGTACGACCTCGAACTGGGACATCAGGCCGTGATCCTCGTGGTCGAGCATGTGACAGTGGATCACGAACTTGCCGGTGTAGTCGCTTAAGTGGCCGGCGAGCAGAATGCGTTCGCCCGGGTAGAGGAAGAAGGTCTCCTTGAGGCAGTCTTCCCACGGCGGCGGCGACTTGCCGTTGCGGGAGAGCAGGTACCAGTCGGTGTGGTGCATGTGCATCATGTGGGTGACGTTGGTGCTGTTGACCAGCTCCCAGGTCACGGTCGTATCCAGCACCGGGAAGGCGTCGGCTCGCGCCGGGTTGAAGGTCTTGCCGTTGATCAGCCAGGTGGTCTTGAAGAGGCCGCCGATCGAGATCTCCCAGGTGTGGTCCGGCTCGCGGCGTGCCTCCTTCGTCCAGGTCGGCAGCGGCCGCAGCTTGCGCGGCACCCGGGTCCTGTCGGGAAGCCGCTCGCTCCCAACCCGGAACTGCATCAGCGCTCCGGCGTAGGCGCGCGACCCGCGCGAGCTCCGGCCGTCCTGGCGCGGGCCGCTGCGCAGCTCCACCGCCTCCCCCGCCGCGCCTGCGAAGTCGACGACCACCTCCACCCGCTCAGCCGGCCCGATCAAGATCCTCCGCCGGCCGATTGGCTTCGGCATCAGGCCGCTGTCGGTGCCGATCTGGACCATCGGCGCGCCGTTGGAGAGGAAGAGGTCGTAGGAGCGGAACTGGGAGACGTTGAGGATGCGCAGCCGGTAGCGGCGCGGCGTCACGCGGTGGTGCGGCAGGTAGGCGCCGTTGACGAGGACGAGATGGCCGTCGATGCCGTCGGCCGGAGGGCGCAGGCCGGTGAACGGGTCGGTGAGCTGGTTATGACGGTCGAAGCTGCGGTCGGCGATCATCAGCGGGATGTCGCGCTCGCCCGCGGGCAACGGCAGCGAGTCCTCTAGCTCGTCGTCGACGATCCACATCCCGGCGAGGCCGCGCCAGATGTTGTGCGCGGTGTGGTCGAGGCGGTGGTCGTGGTACCACTGGAACGCGGCGCGCTCCGGACGCCCGTCCTCGACCAGGTCGTAGACGTACGTTTTCGCCCCGCCCGGCTCGATCAGCAGGTTGTTGCCCGATTGGCGCGGCGAGAGGCCGCGCGGGATGTGGCAGTAGAAGGAGACCGGGTGCGAGGCGGTAAGCCCGCCCGGCTGGCCGTCGAACTGGGTGCGGTTGTGGCCGCCGTGCAGGTGGACGGTCAGCTCCCCCGCCTTCGCCGGCAGCTCGTGGTGGAAGGTGACCTTGGTCCGATGCCCGGCGCGGCGGCGAATCGTCGGCCCCGGGAACGTGCCCCCGTAGGTCCACATCCTCGTCTTGGCGCCGGGTAGGACCTGGACCTCCGCCTCGCGGATCGGGATCCGCAGGTGCGAGCCGGTCAGCTCAGGGGGGATCGGCAGCCGCGCCCGGAACGGCACGGCGGCCAGCGCTCGCGGGGTCTCCTCCGCAAGCGGGAACAGCCCGCCGCGCGCCTTCAGCGGCAGCAGGAAGGCGAGCGCGCCGCCGCCCGCGGCGCCGAGGAAGGCTCGGCGCCCCAGGCGGGGCGGAAATGACCTGCGGCCGGACGTGCCGCTAGCTGCCCGCGGGCAGCACAGTGATCGAGCCGTGCATCCAGGGGTGAATGGCGCACATGAAGGTGATCGTGGTCCCGGCGGCGGCGGTCACCTGCTGCACGATCGAGGTGCCCGGTTTCTCACCCGTGAACCACGAGTCGCCCTTCGCAGTCAGGCTGCCCATCGTGTCCCAGCCGGGCGCGCCTGCTTCGACCGGGTTGACTTTCACCGGGCCGTTGCCTTTGACGCCGTGCCAGGCCGCGATCGCTTTGCAGATGTGGCCTTTGGTAAAGCAGATCTGGCGCGCTTTGGCTGTCTTCGGAATCGAACCTTTGGTCACCAGCGAGAAGGTGTGGGGACCGACCTGTTTTGGGTTGGTCGTGTTCCTCACTTCGAGCTGATCGCCCTGGTCCACCGTTTTCGGCGCGATGAAGCGGAGGCCGCCTTTGCCGTCTTTGATCAAGACGGTGTCGACCGTGGAGCCAGCCACAGGCGTCGTGGTGTCGGCGCCGGCGAGCCCGGGCACGAGCACCGCGACCCCGACCGCCATCGCGGCAGCGGCCGCGACCGTTGCCCGGATCGACGCAGTGCGAGTGAGACGTGTCTTCAAGGTTCTCCTTTCGAGCGCCGGTCTCCCCACCGGCGCGTGCCTGCAGAAGCGCTTCAGACCGCCAACTTATTACGGCGAGGACGCCAAGGCAAGCGCGAACCTCCGGAAACGGGCGATAGCCTGCCCGCAACGAAGCGATGCCGACCTTCCTCCACACCTGCTACCGCATTGGCGACATCGACCGCTCGGTCGCCTTCTACGAGAAGCTGGGCTTCGAGGAGGTCGCCCGGATGCCGATCGGCGAGGAGGCGATCAACGTCTTCATGGGCCTGCCGGGCGAAGACCCGAGGCTGGAGCTGACCTACAACCACGGCGTCGACTCCTACGAGCTCGGCACCGGCTACAACCACATCGCCGTCGCCGTCGACGACCTCGATGCCACCTTGGAGCGACTCGCCTCCGAAGGCGTCGACCCCGAGAAGCCCCCCTACCGCCCCGGCGGCCGCACCGAGGGCCACCGAATCTGCTTCGTCCGCGACCCGGACGGGTACCGCATCGAGCTGATCGGCGATTAGGCGCGGCGGGCCGGTCGCCTGCAATCCGAGGCCGCTAGGCTCCCCCGCTCTGAGACGGAGACGGAGGAAGGCGGGCGCTTGAAACTCGTGATCGGGATCGTGCGTCCCGAGAAGGCCAACGACGTGCTGGAGGCGCTCTACCGGGCGGAGGTGCGCGGCGTCTCGATCAGCCGCGTGCAGGGGCACGGCGGCGAGCTGGAAAGGGTCGAGACCTACCGCGGCACCACCGTGCAGATGGGCCTCTCGGAGAAGGTCCGGTTCGAGGTCGCGGTCTCCGACGAGTTCGTGCAGCCGACCGTCGACGCCCTCTGCGACGGGGCCCGGACGGGCGAGGTCGGCGACGGCAAGATCTTCGTCGTGCCACTGGAGCGGGCCGTGCGGATCCGCACCGGCGAGTCCGACCGCAACGCGGTCACCCCGGTGGGCAAGTGAGCGGCCTGCCGGTGGCGGCGTCCGCGATCGACAGCGGCGACACCGCCTGGATGCTCGTCGCGACCGCGCTGGTGCTGATGATGACCCCGGCGCTGGGTCTCTTCTACGCCGGCCTGGTGCGCTCGAAGAACACCCTCAACACGTTCATGATGTGCGTCGGGGCGATCGCCGTCGCGACGGTCACCTGGTCCATGGTCGGCTACTCGCTCGCCTTCGACGGCCACGGCGCGTTGATCGGCGGCCTCGGCTATCTCGGGCTGCACGGGGTCGGCTTCGCTCCCCGCGAAGGCACCGCCATCCCCCACCTCGTCTTCATGGCCTTCCAGGCGACCTTCTGCATCATCACCGTGGCGCTCGTCTCCGGCGCGGTGGTCGAGCGGATGCGCTTCGGCGCCTTCCTCGTCTTCGCCGCGCTGTGGTCGGTGCTGGTCTACGCGGTGCTCGCGCATTGGACGTTCGGCGGCGGGTGGCTGTCGGCCAACGGCACCCTCGACTTCGCCGGCGGCGTCCCGGTCGAGATGGGCTCCGGCTTCTCCGCCCTCGCCGCGGCGCTCGTGGTCGGCCAGCGCAAAGACTACGGCCGCCAGGCGCTCCTTCCCCACAACGCGATGTACGTGCTGCTCGGCGCCGGGCTGCTCTGGTTCGGCTGGTTCGGGTTCAACGGCGGCAGCGGCTTCTCGACCGGCAACTCCAGCGTCCTGGCCTTCGTCAACACGCTGCTCACGCCGGCCTGCTCGCTGCTCACCTGGTTCGTCCTCGACCTGATCCGCGGCCGCAAGGTGACGGCGGTCGGCGCCGCCACCGCGATCATCGTCGGCTGCGTGCTGATCACCCCGGCGGGCGGCTTCATCGGCCCCGGCTGGGCGATCGCGCTCGGCTTCCTCGGGGCCCTTCCCTGCTACGCGGTGATCGTCCGGCGACCGCGAACACGGGTCGACGAGACGCTCGACGTGCTCGCCGCCCACGGCGTCGCCGGCTTCACCGGGATCCTCGCCGTCGGCCTGTTCGCATCGTTCGCCTGGAACGGCGTCTCCGACGGGCTCGTCTACGGCAACGCGGCGCAGCTCGGCGATCAGGCGCTGGCGGCGCTCGCCGGTCCCGTCTACGCCTTCGGCATGACGTTCGGGCTGCTGAAGCTGATCGGGCTGGTCATGCCGCTGCGCTCAAGCGAACGCGAGGAGGCCATCGGGATGGACGTCACGCACCACGGCGAGGAGGCCTACGTGACCGGCGAGGGAGCGATCCTCGTGGTGCCGGACTCCGAGGACGAAGTCGAGGAGCTGGTCGCCGAACCGGCCTAGGCTCTATGGCCGCCAACCAGGCGAGCTAGGCGCGAAGCCTGTACCCGCGCGAGAAGAGGCGCCAGTTGAATGCGGTGAGGGCGGCGGTCGCCGCGGTGAGCAAGAGAAGCGAGAGGGCGATGCTGGTTTCCGTGTAGCCGAGGAAGCCGTAGCGGACGAGGCCGATCATGTAGTAGACGGGGTTGAAGCGGGTCAGGGTCTCGAACGGCTGGGGCAGCAGGGAGGCGGAGTAGAAGACGCCGCCGAGGAAGATCAGCGGCGTCAGCACGAAGGTCTGGGCGATCGCGACGTCGTCGAACTGCTCGGCCCGGACGCCGATCAGGACACCGAGCTGGGAGAAGAAGAAGCCGACGAGGAACAGCCCGGGGACGAGGACGAGGATGTGGTCGACCGGCAGGTCGACCAGCAGCGAGGCGACGACGAAGGTCAGCGCCGCGACCAGGAAGCCGCGGATGAAACCGCCGAGCGAGAAGGCGAGCAGCAACTCCAGCGGCGATGCCGGCGAGGAGAGCTGGTCGTGGATCGCCCCCTGGAACTTCTGCTGCAGGATCGAGGAGGAGTTGTTGGCGAAGGCGTTGGTCGCCCAGGCCATCATGATCAGGCCGGGGATGACGAAGACGATGTAATCGATCCCGTGCAGCTGCTTGATCCGCGAGCCGAGGGCGGCGCCGAAGACGGAGATGTAGAGGAAGGTTTCCAGCAGCGGCGCGCCGATCGTCTGCTTCTTGATCTTCATGAAGCGGTTGACCTCGCGCCGCCAGAGGGCGAGGAAGCGGATCTGCGCCGCACTCACGAAGTCAGCTCCTCGATGCGCGAGCGCGAGAGCTCCCGGCGCCCGACCAGCGCCAGGTAGGCGTCCTCGAGGTTGGCGCCGCCGTAGCTCGCGGTCAGCGCCTCACTCGTCCCCTGGGCGGCGATCCGGCCCTCGGCGATGAAGGCGATCTTGCTGCAGAGCTGCTCCGCCTCCTCCAGGTAGTGCGTGGTCAGCAGGATCGTCGTCCCCTCCTGGTTGATGCGCTGGACGTAGTGCCACAGCTCCAGCCGCAGCTCGATGTCGACGCCGGCGGTCGGCTCGTCGAGGATCAGCAGGCGGGGCCGGTGCATCAGGGCGCGGGCGAGGATCAGCCGCCGCTTCATCCCGCCGGAGAGGGTGCGGGTGCGCTCGTCGCGCTTCTCGGTGAGGGAGAAGGCCTCGAGCAACTCCTTGGCCCGCTCGCGACGCTCGCGCTTGGGCACCCCGAAGTAGCCGGCGTGGTAGTCGAGCGTCTCCTCGACGGTGAGGAACCAGTCGAGGTTCACCTCCTGCGGCGCCAGCCCCACGGCCAGCCGCGCCTCGCCGTAGTTGCGGATCGCGTCGTGGCCGAAGACGCTGATCTGCCCCGAGGTCGGTTGCGCGAGCCCGGTCGTGCAGTGGATCAGCGTCGACTTGCCGGCGCCGTTGGGGCCGAGCAAGCCGAAGAACTCGCCCGGCTCGATGTCGATCGAAACGTCGCGCAGCGCCTCGACCCCGGTCGGGTAGCGCTTGACCAGGTTCTCGATGTGGAGGGCCCTCTCGCTCACGAGCACGCAAACCTAGACGACCGGTGACCTCGGCCCGCCGAGCGCTTAGTGTCACGGCGATGGAGCGCCCGCTGCTCGCCGTCGACGCGCCGTCGATGCTCTTCCGCGCCTTCTACGCGCTGCCCGACTCGATCGTGGGACCGGACGGGAAGCCGGTGAACGCGCTGCTGGGGACGGCGAACCTGATCGTGCGGGAGGTCGAAGCGCACGAGCCGCGCGCGGTGGCGCTGTGCTTCGGACCGGACGCGGCCGCCTACCGCACCGCACTGTACCCCGCCTACCACGCGGAGCGCGAGGCCGCGATGCCCGTGGAGCTGGCGCCCCAGTTCGCCGCCGCCCGCGACTTCTTTGCAGCGTTCGGGTGGACCGTGGCGACGCACGACTCGCTCGAGGCCGACGACCTGCTCGGCACCTACGCGCGGCGGGAGACCGAGGCCGGCGGGCGGGCGCTGCTGCTGACCGGCGACCGCGACATGTACCAGTGCGCGGGCGAGCGGGTCACGGTGCTCTACGTGAAGACGGGTAGCAAAGGCGCCGAGGAGGTCGGCCCCGAGCAGGTGCGCGAGCGCTACGGCGTCGACCCGGAGCAGGTGCCCGACTTCATCGCCCTGCGCGGCGACCCCTCGGACGGGCTCCCCGGGGCAAAGGGGGTGGGCCCCAAGACCGCCGCCGAGCTGCTGCGCAAGCACGGCTCCCTGGAGGGGGTGCTCGACAACGCGATCCGCGAGCCGCGGCCGAAGCTCCGCAGCGCCCTGATCGAGGCCCACGACGACCTCCTCGCCTTCAAGGACATCGCCACCCTCCGCGACGCCGGCGTCGGGCCCCCGCCCAACCGCCCCACCGACTGGGCGGGCGCCGCGGCCGCCGCCCGCGAGCGCGGCATGAACCGCCTCGCCGAGCGGCTGCTGCAGGCCGGCTGAACCGCTCAGCGGTAGTCGGGGTTGGGGAAGTCGAAGCGGCAGCCGGCGTCCCACTCGGTGCGCTGGTTGCCGTGCGCCGGGATGCCGCCGGCGTCCTTCAGCATTCGCGCCAGGTGGAGCATGTTCCATGCGGCGAAGGTGGTGTTGCGGTTGGTGAAGTCGTTCTCGGGGCCGCCGGAGCCCTCGTCGAGATAGGAAGGTCCGGGGCCGGCCTCGCCGATCCAACCGGCGTCGGCCTGCGGCGGGATCGTGTAGCCGAGGTGCTGAAGCGAGTAGAGGACGTTCATCGCGCAGTGCTTGACCCCGTCCTCGTTGCCGGTCACCAGGCAGCCGCCGACCCGCCCGTAGTAGGCGTACTGGCCGGCGTCGTTGAGCAGGTGCGAGTTGCCGTAGAGCCGCTCGACGATCTGCGTCGCGACCGATGACTTCTCCCCCAGCCAGATCGGCATGCCGAGGACGAGGATGTCCGCCGCCATCACCTTCTCGAAGATCGCCGGCCACTCGTCGCGCTCCCAGCCGTGCTCGGTCATGTCGGGCCAGACGCCGGTGGCGATCTCGTGGTCGACCGCGCGGATGCAATCGACCGCGACCCCGTTGCGGCGCATGATCTCCATCGAGATGTCCATCAGCCCCTGGGTGTTGGAGACCTCGGGGCTGCGCTTCAGGGTGCAGTTGACGAACAGCGCGCGCAGGTCCGAATAGTCGGTCTCGCTGCGCTCGCACAGCTCGGCCTGCTTGTCGGTCAGCTCGGTCATGTCGTCTCCTCGGTCGGCTGGTCGGTGTCATTGCGGCGAGCGAGCTGCTTGGCGAGGCGGCGCATCGCCTTGGCGCTGGGGCGGTGTGCGAATGCGCGCGTCAGCGGAGGGCAGAGGCGTTCGAGCCGCGATGCCTCGAGCCACGCGAGCTCGAAGCAGACCCTCGTCCTGCCCGCCGGCAGCTCCTCCAGCAGGTAGGTGCCACGGGTGCGGCGCTTCCCGTTCGCGCCGACCCCCTCCTCGACGATCCGGTTCGGCTCGGCCGCGACGATCTCGAACTCGGTCCAATCCTGCGAGCCCGGGGTGTTGGCCCTCGCTCGCGCCCGGGCGCCGACTCCACGCTTCGGACCGGAGAACTCCCAGTCCACGAGCATGTGGTCCAAGAACGCCTCGTGGTTGGCAAGCACCGCGAGGAGCTCATACACCTCCTGGCTGGATTTCGGCACGGTGGCCGAAACGGTCACGGGCTTCACGACCCGATCCTATGAAAGGGGCATCCGATCGGGCAGGAGCCTTCATAGACTGACGCGATGAAATTGGAGGAGCGCAGGCGCTGGAGCGCGAGGGAGGCCGAGCCGCGGATCGCCGAGCGCTGGCTGCAAACGGGCCTGAACCATCCGGATCCGACCGCAACGGCCGCCGAGACGTACTCCATAGCCCTGCCGCCACCGAACGTCACCGGCGCCCTGCACATCGGCCATGCGCTGAACGGCAGCGTGCAGGACGTGCTGATCCGCTTCGCGCGACAGCAAGGGCTGCGGGCCAAGTGGACCCTGGGAACCGACCACGCGGGAATCGCGACGCAGACCCAGGTCGAGAAACAGGTCCAGCGTGAGGGCACCACGCGCAAGGAGATGGGCCGCGAGGCGTTCGTCGAGCGCATCTGGGCCTGGCGCGAGCAGTACGGCAGCACGATCATCGGCCAGTTCAAGCGGCTCGGCTTCAGCCTCGACTACGAGGACGAGCGCTTCACCCTGGACGACGCATACGCCGGCGCCGTGCTGAAGGTCTTCGTCGAGCTCTACGAACAGGGGCTGATCTACCGCGACAACTACATGGTCAACTGGGATCCGGGCACCGACTCGGCGATCAGCGACCTCGAGGTCGAGGACCGCGAGGTCGCCGACACCCTGTTCCACATCGCCTACCCGCTGAGCGACGGTTCCGGAGAGGTGGTCGTCGCTACCGTGCGGCCGGAGACGATGCTGGCCGACGTCGCCGTCGCCGTGCACCCGCAGGACGCGCGCTACCAGCACCTGGTCGGGCGCTCGGTGA
Source organism: uncultured Solirubrobacterales bacterium (assembly GCA_963749605.1). GTDB lineage: Bacteria > Actinomycetota > Thermoleophilia > Solirubrobacterales > 70-9 > CAVVNN01. The sequence continues at coordinate 813,890 of CAVVNN010000002.1, forward strand.
AGCTGCCCCTGGTGGGGCGGGAGCTGCCGATCATCGCCGACGAGTACGTCAAGACAGACTTCGGCACCGGCGCCCTGAAGATCACACCCGGGCACGACCCCAACGACTTCGAGATCGGCCGCAAGCACGGCCTGCCCGAGCTCAGCGCGATCGGCGAGGACGGCCGCATGACCGACCTCGTCCCTGCCTACGCTGGGATGACGGTCGCCGAGGCCCAGGAGGCCGTCGTCGCCGCGCTGGAGAAGGAGGGGCTGATCCGCGCCCGCGAGCCCTACACCCACACCGTCCCGTTCAGCCAGCGTTCGGGGCAGCGCATCGAGCCGCTGGTCTCGCTGCAGTGGTTCATGAAGATGGACGAGCTGGCCGCGCCCGCGATCGAGGCCGTCAAGGAGGGCCGCGTCAAGATCCACCCGGAATCGCAGTCGCGCCGCTACGTCGAGTGGCTCGAGAACATCCGCCCGTGGTGCATCTCCCGCCAGCTGTGGTGGGGCCACCAGATCCCGGTCTACTACCGCGGCGAGGAGACCTACGTCGGCACGGAGGGCCCCGAGGGCGAGGGTTGGAGCCAGGACCCCGACGTCCTCGACACCTGGGTCTCGAGCGGCCTCTGGCCCTTCGCAACGCTGGGCTGGCCCGACGACACCCCCGAGCTGGCCGCGTTCTACCCGACCGACGTGCTCTCCACCGCGCGGGACATCCTCTTTCTCTGGGTGGCGCGCATGGTGATGCTCGGGCTGCGCTTCACGGGCCAGGCGCCGTTCTCCGACGTCTACGTGCACTCGGTGATCCAGGCGCCCGACGGCCGCCGCATGAGCAAGTCGCTGGGAACGGGTGTCGATCCGCTGGCGCTGATCGACGGCGGCCCGCGGCCGCCGGCCTTCTCGGAGGGCGGCAGCTTCCCCGCCTACGGAGCCGACGCCACCCGCTGGGGCCTGCTCGCGATGAGCTCGACCCAGGACGTGCGTTTCTCGGAGGAGAAAATCGCCCAGGGCGCCGCCCTGGCCAACAAGCTGTTCAACGCCTCGCGCTTCGTCCTTCTCAACGTTCGCGAGGTCGAACCGGCCTATCGCCCCGCAGCCGTCGAGGACCGCTGGATCGCCTCGAGTCTCGCCAGGGCCCGCGAGCGCTTCGAGGCGCAGATCGCCGCGTTCGACTTCTCCAAGGCCGCGCTCGGCCTCTACGACTTCGTCTACGGCGAGCTATGCGACTGGTACCTCGAGCTGATCAAGGACCGGGAATTCGACGACGAGCTCTCCGCCCACCTGCGCTGGGTGCTGCGCGAGACGTTGCTGCTCGCCCACCCGGTAATCCCGTTCGTCACCGAGGAGCTGTGGGCCCTGGCCGGGGGCGACGGCATGCTGGCCGCCGCGCAGGTTGGCGAGCTTCCGGCGCGCGACCCCCGCGCCGAGGAGGACATCGCCCGCGTGATCGCGGTCGTCCAAGGCGTGCGCTCGTGGCGCAACGAGTCCGGCGTGGCTCCGGGAGCGGCTCTCGAGGCGCGCCTACCGGGTCTCGCCCAGCAGCTCGCACCGCTCGTCGCGCGGCTGGCGCATTTGGCTCCCGTCGACGGCGACGGGGAAGCGATCGCGACGATCCCGGCCGGCGGCGTGCAGGTCGAACTGCTGACCGGAGTCGACCACGCCGAGCTCGAGGCCAAGCGCAGCAAGGAGCGCGGGCGCCTCGAGGCGGAGATCCGGCGAGCGGAGGGCAAGCTCGCCGACGAGGGCTTCGTCGCCAAGGCGCCGGAGGCTCTCGTGGAGGCCGAGCGCCGCAAGCTCGAGCAGCTGCGATCCCAGCGCGACGCGCTGTAACTCTGCGGGCTAGGCATAGAGTCCCCGGCACAATGAGCGCCTCTCCAAGCGAAGAGGGACAAGACCCTCGGAACGGCGTCGCCGTCGTCACCGACAGCACGCCCTACCTTCCCCCGAGCCTGATCGAGCGTTGGGGGATCCACCAGGTGAACCTCTACGTGGGATGGGGGGACGATCACCGGCCCGAGTGCGAGTACGACGTCGACGCCTTCTACGCGCGGCTGCGCGAGTCTGCGCAGCTCCCGACGACCTCGCAGCCCTCGGTGGGTGACTTCCTCGCCTGCTTCGAGCCGCTTGCCGGCGCCGGCCGCGATGTCGTATCCGTGCATATCGCCAGCGGCCTCTCGGGCACCTGCGAGAGCGCCCGTGAGGCGGCGCGGGTCGTCGCCGACAAAGGGCTCCCGGGCCGAGTGGAGGTCGTCGACAGCCAGACGGGCGCCGGCGGGCTTGGCTGCCTCGTCCTCAACGCAGCTCGCGCCGCCGAGCAGGGCTTGGCGTTGGACGAAGTGGTCGCCGCGGTCCATGAAACCCGTCAGAGCCTCGAGATGTGGTTCTGCCTCGACACCCTCGAGTACCTTCGGCGAGGCGGGCGCATCGGAGCGGCGCAGGCCCTCGTCGGAACCGCGCTGAAGATCAAGCCGATCCTGACCTTCGGCACGGAGATCGCGCCCGTTGGCCGTGTCCGCACCCGGCAGCGCGCCCGTGAGCGAATGGTCGCCTATCTGCACGAGCTGCACGAGCACGGAGCCACCGAGTGGATCGTGCAGCACGCCCAGTCGCCCGAGGACGCCGAGCACCTGGTAACGGAGGGCACGGCGATCTTCGGAGACGCACCGCTCTTTTGCACCCAGGTCGGACCGGTGCTCGGCGCCCACCTCGGCTCCGGAATGCTGGTCGGGGGCATCGGTTGCAAGCCCCGCGCAACCGTCGAGTGAGGAGTCGGATCCGTCGCCGTCTTCCAGCGGGTCACCCGCCGGAGCCGGTCGCGGAGCTCCCATGCTCAAGTCGTCGCCGCAGGACGAAGCGCCGCAGCTCGTCGGCGCCCCAGACAATGAACGGCATCGGAAGCAGGATCGCCAGGTCGGTGGCCGGCAGTGCCGCCGTGCCGAGCAGGCCCTGAAACACCGGCACGTAGATCAGCAGGGCCGTCAGCGCCAGCTCGAAGGCGATGCCCCAGAGGAGCAGGCGGTTGCTGAAGACGCCAACCGAGCGCAGCGAGGCCCGATCCGTCCTCGCCGCGAAGGCGGTGCCGATCTGGCAGACCACCATCGAGACGAACGTCATCGTCGTCGCCTGAAGGTAGGCGTGGTGCAGCTGGCTGCCCGCGTCGGTCGGGTCGTTCGGGTGCCAGCCGGCCCTGAGCAACACGTAGAAGTAGGCGGCCATCGAGAGCGCCGCGGCGATCAGGCCGAGGAAGAGCCAGGACCGCAGCAGCATCGGGCGAGTGATGATGCTCTGGCTGCGGGCGCGCGGGGGGCGCCGCATGATCCCCGGCTCGGCCCGCTCGCGACCCAGGGCCAGCGCCGGCAGTGTCTCGGTGCCGACGTCGAAGGCGAGGAGCTGCAGGACCGTGAGGGGAAGGGGTACGGCGCCCCCGGCGAGGGCGAAGACGACGAAGGGAGTCACCTCCGGCGTCGCGTGGGCGAAGATGTAGACGATGAACTTGCGGATGTTGTCGTAGATCCGCCGGCCGGCCGCGACCGCGGCCACGATCGTCGCGAAGTTGTCGTCGGTGAGCACCATCGTCGCCGCCTCGCGGGCGACATCGGTGCCCGAGCGGCCCATCGCGACGCCGATGTCGGCGCGACGCAGGGCGGGGGCGTCGTTGACGCCGTCGCCGGTCATCGCAACGACGTGCCCCTCGGCGCGCAGGGCGTCGGCGATGCGCAGCTTCGCCTCCGGGGTCGCCCGAGCGAAGATCAGCTCCTCGCCCTTGCGCAGCAGGAGGTCGAGCTCCGGCTCGCTCATCCGGTCCAGCTCCTCCTCGGTGACCACGGTCGGCTCCCCGCGCGCAATCCCGATCCTGCGGGCGACCGCCGCCGCCGTCAGCGGGTGGTCGCCGGTTATGACGACGATCCGGATCCCGGCCCGGTGGCAGCGGGCGACCGCCTCGGCCACCTCGGCTCGGGGCGGGTCGACCATCGCCACCAGGCCAAGCAGCACGAGGTCGCGCTCGGCTTCCTCGCGGCGCTGGGGAACGCCGTCGTCCAGTAAGCGCGCGCCGATCGCCAGCACCCGCAGGCCCTGGGCGGCGAAGTCGTCGACCAGCGCTTCCACCCGCCCGCGCTCCGCAGGCTCGAGCGGGATCCCCCCACCGTCGGCCTCGGCGAGCATCGTGCAGCACGGCAAAACGGCCTCGGGCGCGCCCTTGGTGTGGACGAAGAGCCGCCCGTCGCACTCGTCGACCGTCGACATCAGCTTGAGGACCGGGTCGAAGTGGAACTCGTGACGGCGTTGGCCACGGCCAGCCGCGCCGCCGAGCCGCTGCGCCGCGGCAAGCATCGCGACCTCGGTCGCGTCTCCGCTCGGCTCGCCGCCATCGCCAAGGCGGGCGTTGTTGCAGGCAGCCATCGCGTCGCCGAGCGAGCGAGCCGCCGGGGGGAAGGCACCGCCCGCCTCCGCCTCTCCCCCGGCCTCCAGGTCAATCTCGCGACCGGCGCTCCAGACTCGCGTCACCCGCATCCGGTTCTCGGTCAGCGTCCCGGTCTTGTCGGTGCAGATGACATCGGTCGAGCCCAGCGTCTCGACCGCGCTGAGGCGCTTGACCACGGCGCCCTGACGGACCAGCCCGCGAACGCCGACCGCCAGGGCCAGGGTGATCACCGGCAACAGCCCCTCGGGCACGTTGCCGACGATCAAGCCGATCGCGAAGATCACCGCGTCGCCAACCGGGAGGCCGCCCAGCGAGGCGAGGGGGATGAAGGCGATGCCCATCGCCAGGGCGATCCCGGCGATCAGCCAGGCGACCCGGCGCACCTGATGCTCCAGCGGGCTCTCCTCCCGCTCGCCCCGCTCCGAGAGGGCGGCGATACGCCCCAGCTCGGTTCCCATCCCGGTCGCAAAGACGAGCGCCCGCGCCTCGCCCCCGGTGCAATCGGTACCGCTGAAGACGAGGTCCCGGGCCTGGATCAGCGGCCGGTTCGGATCGAGCAGGTCGGCGGACCGGGTCGCGGTCGCGGACTCGCCGGTCAGGGTCGACATGTCGACCTCGACGGCGCCCTCGATCAGCCGCGCGTCGGCGGAGATTCGCTCGCCCTCGGCGATCGCGAGGATGTCGCCCGGAACGAGCCTGGCGGCGTCGACCTGGTGGAGCTGGCCGTCGCGGAGCACCCTCGCCTGCGCCGGCAGGTAGCGCCGCAGCGCCTCGACCGCGCGCTCGGCCTGCCGCTCCTGGGCGAAGGCGAAGCCGGCGTTGAGGAGGACCACGACGACGACGGCGATCGCCACCGGGGCTATTCCCGCCACCGCAGCGAGAGCGGCCGCGCCCCAGAGCAGCAGCGCCAGTGGATGCGTGAGCTGCCGCATCAGCTCGCGCGGCCAGCGCCGGGCGGTGCGCCGCTGCAACTCGTTGGGTCCGTAGCTGAGCAGGCGGCGCTCGGCCTCGCGCTGGGTGAGGCCCGCGCGCGAGGCGCGCAGGCGGCGCAGCAGCCGGTCGATCCGCTCGTTGGGGTCGAGCACCGGTCCAGCGCCGTTCATCGCAGGAGCCTTCCTCTACGCCCGGGGCCGATGCCGCCGACGAGGATCGCCAATCCAACCAGCATCAGCAGCTGCACAGCCACCCCAAGCGGCGAGGTCAGCCCGTCGAGCGCGATCGAGCCGAGGCTGTTCGCTGCAATCGTGCCCACGCTGACGTAGATCGAGTAGGAGACCAGACGGCCGGCGAGGAAGGCCGCGGTGAGCGGCAGCAGGGGAACGGTCATCAGGCCGGCGGCGACGAACAGCTGCCCCGACGGCAACGGCGAGATGAGGAAGAGGCCGAGGCCGGCGGCGGTGCGGGTGCGATTGGCGGTCAGCGCCGCCTCGGTGCGGTCGAGGCGGTCGAGGCGGGCGGAGGAGAAACGCGGGCGGAGCCGGCGGGCGCCGCTGGCCAGCAGGAACCTGCCCGATGCCGCCGCCAGGGCGCCGCCCAGGACCAGCGCGGCCGCGGGCAGGTCGAAATCGATGCTGAAGAAGAGCAGCACTGCCCAGGTGGGCGGACCGAATGCGGGCAGCAGGTTGACTGCGAAGACGACCCCCAGCGCGATGGCGTACTGGGCCGCGACGGACACCGTGGCGCCCCGTCAGGGCCTGGGCACGACCAGCACCGGGCACGGTGTCTCGTGGATCAGCCGGCTAGAGACCGAGCCGAGCAACACGCGCATCAGGGGGCCGTAGTCGCGGGAGCCGGCGACGATCAGATCGACGCCGTCCTCACACGCTTCGGCCAGCGTCCTCGCGGGCGGCCCTCTCAGCACCTCGCTCTCGGCGCTCAGCTTCGGGTCGATCGAGCGCATCGCCTCTTCGACGATCTTCTCCGGGTCGGGTGGTTCTGGCGGTACGTAACCGGCGACGCCGACCGCAACCGGAGGGGCGACCACGGTCAGGACCCTGATCCTGGCGTTCAGCGGCCGAGCGATCGCCTCGGCCCGGTGAAGCGCGGCCTTGGCCTCCGGGGTGCCGTCGTAGGCGACGGCGATCAGCCGCAAGGGGTCGTGACTCTCGGCCGCGTAGCCGCGCGGCGCAACGACGACGGCGCAGGGGGCGCCGGGCAGGAGGCTGTCGGCGACGCTGCCGATCAGCGCCCTGCCGATCGGCCCTCGGTGAGGGGAGCCGACGACGAGCAGGTCGAAATCCTCGTCTTCGGCAACAACGGTGAGGACCCCGGCTGGAGTGCCGCCGCCGAACGCCCGCGTCTCGACGCCGAGGCCCGCCAGCCGCTCACGCGCTTCCGCGAGGAGCGGCTCGGCCTCCGGGACGTCTTCCTCTTGCAACAGGGCTGGGGGGACCGGCAACTGCCCGTATGGGATTACGGTGACCACCAGGACGTCGGCCCCGGTCGCCGAGGCCAGGACCCGCGTCAGCTCGAGCGCGTCGCGGCCGCCATCACTGCCGTCAAATCCGACCAGAACCCGCATCGGCGAGAGCACCTTCTTCCTCGGAGAGCCGACAATCGGCCCCGGACGATAGTGGAGTCGGTGCCGGCGGGCGGACAGCGCCCCGCCATATGATCGCCGCGTGATCGGGCTCATCGCCCTGAACTTGGTGCGCAACCGGGGCAGGACGGTCCTGACCGCCGCCGGCGTGGCGATCGGCGTGGCGACGATCGTCGCCCTGCTCGCCCTCACCCAGGGCCTCGAACGAAGCTTCGGCGGCCTCAGCAACCTCGGCGGGGCGGACTTCGGCATCTTCCAGAGCGGGGTCGCCGACCCCACCGCCTCGGTGCTGCCCGAGTCGCTGGTCGCCCGGGTCAAGCGACGGCCGGGCGTCGAGGACGCGGCGCCGATCCAGCTCGTCACCGACGCGCTGCCCGAGTCGCCCTCGGCGATCGTCTTCGGCGTCCGGCCGCAGAGCTTCGTGACGCGCCGCCTGGTCCTCACCGCGGGGCGGGGGCCGCGCGGGAACGAGGCGATGGTCGGCGAAGAGCTTGCCGGCCGGCTCGGCCTGGGGCCCGGGGACGCAATCTCCCTCAAGGGGGAGCGCTTCCGGGTGGTGGGCGTGTACCACGCCGGGGTCGGGTTCGAGGATGCCGGGGTGGTCGTGCCGATCCCGGTCGCCGAGCGGCTGGCGGGCGGGCGCAGCGGGGTGACGACGATCGCGGTGACGCTCGAGCCCGCCGCGGCCGCGAGCTCCGTCGCGGCCGGCGTGCGGCGCGCGTTCCCGGGCACGACGACGATCTCCAACCCGGGCGAGGCGGCTCGCGCCAATCCCGGCTTCGAGATCGTCACCAAGGCGGTGCTGGTGATCGCCGTCCTCGCCCTCGTGCTCGGGGCGATCGCGGTCACCAACACGATGGCGATGGCGGTGCTCGAGCGCCAGCGCGAGCTGGCGCTGATCGCGGCGGTCGGGTGGAGCCCGCGCCAGGTGGCCTCGCTGGTGATCGGCGAGGGCGCAGCGGTCGGGCTGATCGGCGCAGCGGTCGGGGTCGGGCTCGGCATCGCGGTCAGTCACCTGATCGTGAGCCTGCTCGCCGCCGCCGACTTCGTCAGCCCGGCGCTCACCCTCTGGGGCCTGGGGCGCGGCTTCCTGGTTGGCCTCGCAATCGGGGTCCTGGGCGGCATCTACCCGGCCTGGCGCGTCACCAGGCGGCCGCCGGCGGAGCTGCTCGGCCGGTTCTAGACGATTGCGCCGTCGACCATTCGCACCACCCGGTCGGCGAGGTCGCCGAGCAGGCGGTCGTGGCTGGCTATGACCAGGGTCATCCCACGCTGGGCCCGGGCCCGGTCGAGTACCGCCATCACCAGCTGGCCGCTCTCGGAGTCGAGGGAGCCGGTTGGCTCGTCAGCGAGCAGCAGGCGCGGATCGTTGACCAGCGCCCGCGCCACCGCGACCCGCTGGCGCTCTCCCCCGGACAGGGTCGCGGGGCGCTCCTCGGCGCGCTCGCGCAGCCCGACCTCGGTGAGCAGCTCGACCGCGCGCCGCCGGCGCTCCGCGCGGGGCACCCTGGCCGCGATCAGCGGCAGCTCGACGTTCGCGCGGGCGGTGAGCATCGGCAGCAGGTGGTGGAGCTGGAAGACGAAGCCGAGGGTGTCGCGGCGGTAGGCGGCGGGATGCTCGAGGCCGGTGACGGAGATCCCGTCGACGAGGACCCGCCCCGAGTCGGGGCGCTCGATCGCGGCAATCACGTTGAGCAGCGTGCTCTTGCCGCATCCCGAGGGCCCGGTCAGGGCGATCGCCTCTCCCGGCGCGACTCGCAGCGAGACGTCGCGCAGGGCGCGGATCCGGCCGGCGTAGGTCTTCGAGACCCGCTCGACCTCGATCGCCGCGCCCGCCGCGGCGGCTGGGCGCAGCGGCGGCGCGCCCTCGGTGTCGGCGGTCCGGCTCAGCGCCTCACCCGGACCGGATAGTCAAGCCGGCGAGTGCCCAGCGCTGTCGTGACGACGGCTCGGAAGGTCAGCGGCACGCCCACCCGCCCCGAGCTTCCGGCGGTGGTCGTGGCGCCCGGCCCCGAGCCGCCGCCGCAAGCCGAGCAGCCGAGCGCCAGGGCAACCGCGAGCAGTGAGGCGAGGAGTCGCAGGGCGCGATTCTCTCACTCGGACTCCGGCAGGAGCTTCGCGAACCAAGCGGCCGCCAGCTCCGCGACGCGCTCCAGCGCGCCCACCTCTTCGAAGAGGTGGGTCGCCCCAGGGACGACCTCGATCCGGTGGGGACAGCGCATCCGGGCGGCCGCCTGCTCGTTCAGGGCCAGAACGGCGCTATCGGCGCCGCCGACGACCAGCAGCGTCGGCGCGGTGACCCGCTCGAGGCATTGCCCGGCCATGTCCGGGCGTCCGCCGCGGGAGACGACCGCGCCGATGCCGTCGCCCAGGGTGGCTGCGGCGCAGAGCGCGGCGGCCGCACCGGTGGAGGCGCCGAAATAGCCGACCGGGAGCCGCTCGATACCGGGATGCCCGCTCGCCCAGCGGGTCGCGGTGACGAGCCGGCCACTGAGCAGATCGATGTCGAACACGTTGGCGCGGTCCGCCTCCTCGTCCACGCTGAGCAGGTCGAGGAGGAGGGTCGCGAGGCCGTGGTCGTTGAGAGCGGCGGCGACCTGGCGGTTGCGTTTGCTCAGCCGACTGGAGCCGCTGCCGTGGGCGAAGACGACCAGGCCCCCGGCGTCAGGGGGGACGGCGAGGTCGCCGGCAAGGCGAACCGGCGGCGCCGGGATCTCGACGGTGCGCTCATTCATCTGGCCTCCGCTTCGCTTTCGGGGTTCGAGCCTCGCCTAAACGACAAGGCTAGGGACGCCAGTCGGGGCCGGCATCGGTGTAAAACCGAAGGGCGGGGAGGTGATTTCCCCGATGACATCGGTCCCCGGGGGCCGGAGAATCGACCGAGGAGAGAGATCGTCGACCAGGAGACAAGCTTGTCCTCAGCTGAGACCGGAGCCCGGAGCGAGCCATTCGCCGACCGGCGCGATGCCGGCCGGCAGCTGGCGGAGCGGCTGGCGTCGCTGGCCGGCGAGCGGGTCGTCGTCGTCGCCCTGCCGCGGGGCGGCGTGCCCGTGGCCCATGAGGTTGCCGCCGCCCTCGACGCACCGCTCGAGATCCTCGCCGTGCGCAAGCTCGGCGCCCCCCACAACCCCGAGTACGGAATCGGTGCGGTGGCCGAGGACGGCACCTGCGTGATCGACGCCGAGGCGGTGGAGGTGCTGGGGATCAGCAACGGCGAGCTCGAGGCGATCGTCGCCCGAGAGAGCGCTGAGCTGGTCCGGCGCGTGGCCACCTATCGAGGCGACCGCCCACCGCTCGACCTCGAGGGCCGCACGGCGGTCGTGGTCGACGACGGCGTCGCCACCGGACTCACCGACACGGCGGCGCTGCGCGCAGTGCGACAGAGGGGCCCACGGCGGGTCGTCCTCGCGGTGCCGGTCAGCTCTCCGGACGCTCTCGTGCGGCTGCGCGCAGAGGCCGACGAGGTCGTCTGCCTGCGCGCGCCACGGCTGCTGCACGGCGTCAGCCAGTACTACCGTGATTTCTCACAGGTTTCCGACGAGGAGGTGCTCCTTGATCTCCAGCGCCGAGCAGACGCTGCTGCGTGAGGCACAGCCGCTGAGCGGCTCCGATGACGACTACGACGAGTTGCTCGACCTGATCGGCGAGCGATCTAGCCACTACTTCCTGGCCCACATGGCGGGACGATGAGCCTGGGCAGCATCCGCATCGGCCGGCTGGCAGGGATCCCAATCGGGGTGCAGCCGCTGTGGCTGCTGATCGTCGGGCTGATCACCTGGTCGCTGGGGGCCGCCTACTACCCCGAACAGGTGACCGGAATCGCCCCGGCGGCGGCCTATGGCCTGGGCCTGCTCAGCGCCCTGCTGCTCTTCGCCAGCATCCTCCTGCACGAGCTCGGCCATTCGGTGGTGGCGCGCCGCCACGGGATCGAGATCGAGGAGATCGACCTCTGGCTGCTCGGCGGCGTGGCGAGGATGGGCGGCTACCCGAAGACCGCCGCAGCCGAGCTGCGCTTCGCGCTCGCCGGCCCCCTGGTGACCCTGGCGATCGCCGGCGCCTTCGGCGCGCTCGACGCCGCGCTCCCCAGCTCGGCGCCGGCGGCGCTGCGGGCCGTGGTCGAGTACCAGGCATTCGTCAACCTGGCGATCCTCGTCTTCAACCTCCTGCCGGCCTTCCCGCTCGACGGCGGGCGCGTCGCTCGGGCGCTGATCTGGGGACGGATCGGCGACATCACGCGGGCGACGAAGATCGCCGCCTCGATCGGGCGTGGCTTCGGCTACGGCATGATCGGCCTCGGGATCCTCGGCGCCGCCGCCGGCGCCTTCGGCGGCCTCTGGCTGGCGGTGGTCGGCTTCTTCGTCGTCTTCGCCGCCCGAGCCGAAGAGCGCGGGCTGCGCATCCGCGTCGCCGTCAGCGGCCGTCAGGCCGGGCGGCTGATGTCGTTCCCCGCCGTCACGATCCCGGCCGGCGCCAGCGTGGCGGAGGCCGTCGAGGACTTCTTCGTCCGCTACCGCTACTCGGCCTTCCCGGTCATGGACGGCGACCGGCTTGTCGGCCTGATCGACCTCGCGGCGGTCGAGCGGGTGCCCGCGGGAAGGCGCTCCAGCACCTCGGTGGGCCAGATCGCGCTCCACCACCCGTCGCTGGTGATCGACGAGCACCAGGACGTCGCCGAGCTGATGGAGCGGCCCGCCTTCCAGGAAACCGGCCGGGCGATCGTCCTCATGCCGGGGGGCGACGTGGGGGTCATCTCGATCACCGACGTCAAGCAGGTGCTGCGGGCGCTCGACCTCGCGGCGGCGGCCGAGTGATCGCAGCCCTACGCCGTTTAACCGGCGTAGGGAACGTTCCTCCGGTCGCCCGATCTCGGCGAAGGCCTACGGCTTGAAGACCATCAGGGCGAGAATCGCCAGTACGAGCGCGGCGGAGGCATAGTTCGCAGCTCTCGAAAGCGGATCGTCGAGGAGAGCCCGGAGCTCCGCGCCGGACCGCCCGCCTTCGCTGGCCAGTCGCGTCGCCAGCTTGCGGGCCTGCTTCGGACGCTGCCCGCCGAGACCACCGAGCAGGAGCGCCGCCGCGAAGAGGGCAATCGCAGCGTCGATCCAGCTCGCCCCGTAGCCGATGCCCTCCCGGTCGACCAGCCAGAGTCCGCAGACGAGAAGCAGCAGACCGCCCGAGATAACAAGTAGGACGCCGAACCGCGTCAGGCCCAGGAGAAGCGCGACCTCGGCCGGTTGTTCGCGGCGACGCGCTGTCTCGAATGCAACGCCGGCAAGCGCGATTCCGGCGGCGAACAGCAGAACGCCGAGCAGGTGAAAAAAGAGCAACGCCTCGTCCACGCGCCAAAGCATTGCCGATTTGCGCCGCTCAGGCGATCGCCGGCGCCGCCGGCAGCCGCTCCAGCGCCGCCTGCATCTCGGTCTCGGAGAACTCCAGGTCCTCCAGTTCGCCCGCGTGGTAGGCGGCATAGGCGGACATGTCGAAGTGGCCGTGGCCGGAGAGACCGAGCAGGATCACCCGCTCCTCCCCCGCCTGCCTGGCCGCCTCGGCCTCGTCCAGCACGGCCTTGATCGCGTGTGCGGGCTCGGGCCCGGGGATGATCCCCTCGCAGGAGGCGAAGCGCACCGCCGCCTCGAAGGCCGCGGTCTGAGGGACCGCGGTCGCCTCGACGATCCCCTCCTTGACCAGGGCGCAGAGGCTGGGAGCGTCGCCGTGGTAGCGCAGGCCGCCCGCATGCACGGGCGGCGGCACGAAGTCGTGGCCCAGCGTGTACATCGGCATCAACGGGGTCATCCCCACCGTGTCACCGAAGTCATACGCGTAGGCGCCGCGGGTCAGGGTCGGGCAGGCGGCGGGCTCCGCGCCGACGAGGCGCGTCCGCTTCCCCTCACGGAGGTTGGCTCGCACGAAGGGGTAGGCAAGGCCGGCGAAGTTGGAGCCGCCGCCGACACAGCCGACCACCACGTCGGGGTACTCGCCGGCCATCTCCATCGCGGCGATCGACTCCTGACCGATCACCGTCTGGTGCAGGCAGACGTGGTTGAGGACCGAGCCCAGCGCGTAGTTGGTGTCCTCGCTGCCGGCCGCAACCTCAACCGCCTCCGAGATTGCGATCCCGAGGCTGCCGGTCGGATGCGAGGCCTGCGAGCGCCCGGCCTCGGTCAGCTCGGAGGGGCTGCGGTGCACCGTCCCTCCCCAGGTCTCGATCATCGCCCGCCGGTACGGCTTCTGGTCGTAGGAGATGCCGACCATGAAGACCTCGCACTCCAACCCAAACAGCCGGCAGGCGAGCGCGAGCGCCGAGCCCCACTGGCCCGCCCCGGTCTCCGTCACCAGCTTGCCGATCCCCGCCTGCTTGTTGAAGTAGGCCTGCGCGACAGCCGAGTTCGGCTTGTGAGAGCCGGCCGGCGAGACCCCCTCGTACTTGTAGTAGATGTGCGCCGGCGTGTCGAGCTCGCGCTCCAGGCGGTGGGCGCGGTAGAGCGGCGTCGGGCGCCAGAGCCTGTAGATCTCGCGCACCTCCTCGGGGATCTCGATCTCCGGCTCGGTGGAGACCTCCTGTTCGATCAGCCCCATCGGGAAGATCGGAGTCAGGTCTTCGGGGCCCGCCGGCTCCCCGGTGCCCGGGTTGAGCGGCGGCAGCGGCTCGCCGGGCAGGTCCGGCAGCAGGTTGAGCCAGCTGGTCGGGATCTGGGACTCGTCCAGGAGGTACTTCGTCCTCACGGCGCGATTGTATGCGGGCATCGGCACGGGTGGCGCCCACGTCGTGCGCGGGGCCTGCTCCGAATGTGCGCGCGCCCCGACCGCGGATGATCCATCGCCACGCCGACTCAAGCGCTGCACTTCGCCAGGAAGCCTCGGCCTGCTCGACAGCCGCTGCCAGGCGCGTTAGGGCCTCGGCGTCCAGCGCCTCCTCGATGATCGGGAACAGCTCCCGCTCCTCGAACCGCACGTGGTCGTGCAGGAGCGTGCCGATCTCCGGCAACTCCTCGAGCGGAACCTCACCGGCCTCGAGACGCAGCGCCGCCCGCCGGATCGCCAAATGCTCCTCCAGCATGCGCGCGACGCGGGGGCGATCGATCGGGGCGTGCATCGCCCAGGTGGGCAACAGCACCTCCTCCTCGACGCGGAAGTGATGCTGTCCCTCGCCCCGCCAGAACTCCAGAAAGGATCGCGTCGCGTCTTCCAGATCACCCGCCTCGCGCAGGCTCTTGGCGGCGAGCAGCGCCTTGAGGTGTTCGCGGGAGAGCGGGCGGAGGGCCTCGGCTCGTTTCATCCCGGTGTCCCCTGACAGGCCATCCGACTAATGAGAGACCGGGCGTCCGGCAATCAGGTCGAGGGCGTGTGGCAGGGCGCCGGCGATCGCCTCGCCGGCCTGCGCGATGCTTTTCGGGCTACCGGGGAAGTTGACGATCAGGGTCGATCCACGGATTCCGGCCACGCCCCGCGAGAGCATCCAGTGGCGGCTGTGCGCTCGCGAGCCCTCTCGCATCGCCTCCGCCAGTCCGGGCGCCTCGCGCTCCAGCACCGCCCGGGTCGCCTCCGGGGTCACGTCGGAGGGGGCGAAGCCGGTACCGCCGGTGGTCATCACCAGCTCGCAGCGCTCGGCGTCGGCCCAGTGGCGGAGCCGCTCCTCGATCAGGCGGCGGTCGTCCGGAACCAGGTCGCGCCCGGCCAGCTCGGCACCGAGGGCTTCGGCGAATGCCGCGAGCTGCGCGCCGCTCTCGTCCTCGCCTTCGCCGCGAGACTTGGACGTGCTGACCGTGACAATCGCCGCCCGCACGATCAGTCCGGCTCGCCCTCGCGGCGCCAGTCGCTGCGCCCGCCGCTCTTCTCGAGCAGCACGATCTGCTCCACCTCCACCCCACGCTCCAGACCCTTCACCATGTCGTACACGGCGAGGGCGGCGACCGCGCAGGCGGTCATCGCCTCCATCTCGACTCCGGTGCGGGCCACGGTGCGAGCCTCGGCGACGAGTTCGACCAGGCCGCGTTCGGCATCCACCCTCGCCGTTACGTCGGCAAAGGTGAGCGGCAGCGGGTGCGCCAGCGGGACCAGCGCGCTGGTCTGCTTGGCCGCTTGGATTCCCGCCAGCCGCGCCACGCCGAGCACGTCGCCCTTCGGGGCGTCGCCGGCCTCGACCGCGCGCGCCGTCGCGGGCGCCATGCGGACCCGGGCCCTGGCACGCGCCCGGCGCTCACTGGGTTGCTTGGCGCCTACGTCGACCATCCGCGCCGCGCCCTCCTCGTCGAGGTGTGTCAGTCGCGGCTCGCTCATCGCGCCGGTTTCTCCCGCCGGCCGTCGTCGAGCGGCGGCGGCTCTCCTTCGACCCAGCGCGAGACTCCCTCGCGCTCGACCTCGCGCTTCCAGATCGGTGCCTCGGCCTTGATCCGGTCGATCGCGTCCCGGGCCCCGGCGAATGCTTCGGCCCGGTGCGGAGCCGAGACCGCGACGATCACCGACGCCTCGCCGAGCGCGACGCCGCCGGTCCGGTGCTCGGCGGCCGCGGCCTCCAGCCCGTGGCGCTCGACGCAGTCGCCGAGGATCTCAGCCATGCGCTCTTCGGCCATCTCCGCGTAGGCCTCGTAGTCGAGCCTGCGCACCTCGCGGGTGACGCCTTGGAAGGTGACGACGGAGCCGGCGCCCGGGCGACCCACCGACCGTGTCAGCGCCTCCAGGGAGAGCGGCTCCTCGGTAACCCGGACGTGCGGGTCGGCGCCGCCGCTGATCGGCGGTATCAGCGCCAGCTCGTCGCCGGGGCGGAGGCGCGTCTCGGGGTCCGCGTAGGCGCGGTTGACGGCCATCCGGACCGGCATGCGCTCCAGCAGCTCGGTCAGGGGAGGCAGGCCGGCGAGCTCCTCCAGGGCATCGGCCACCGTCGCGCCCTCGATCAGCTCGACCTCGATCGAGTCGCTTCCCGCCCGCTCGCGGAGGACGGCGAAGAGGCGGACGCGCACGGTCACCCCTCCCATGCTAGATCGAGCAGCTCGACCTCGACCCGCTCACCGGCGCGCAGAGGGCCACTCGCGGCGGGAAGCAGCGCAAGGCAGTCGGCCCCGAGCATCGAGGTGAGGATGTGCGAGCCCTGCCGCTCGGCCGGATGCGCGTGCCACCCGTCCTCGCGCAGCTCGAGCCGGCAACGGGCGGCGTGGGTGCGCCCCGGGCTCTTGTCGACGTCGCGGGCCAGCCTGGCCGTGGTCCGCAGGGGCTCCGCTCGCCCACCGCTCAACGCCGCCAGCGCCGGCCGCACGAGCAAGATGAAGGTGACCATCGCCGAGACCGGATTGCCCGGCAGCCCGAAGACCAGGGTGTCGCCGCGCGTCCCGAACCAGGTCGGCTTTCCCGGCTTCAACGCCACGCCCCAGAAGGACTCCTCGACGCCGAGCTCGGCGAGCGCCCGCTTCACGTGGTCGTGCTCCCCGACCGAGACCCCACCGCAGAGGACCGCGACGTCGGAATCGAGGGTCGGCACGATCGCCGCCCGCGTGGCCTCGAGGTCGTCTGGCGCCGGCCCCGAGACGACCACCTCCGCCCCCGCCCGCTCGGCAAGAGCCGGGACCGAGTAGGCGTTCGAGTTGCGAACGCCGCCGGGCCGCATCGCCTCGCCGGGCTCGAGCAGCTCGTCGCCACTGGTAAGGACGTGGACACGGGGGCGCCTGCGGCAAGCGACGGCGGTCGCGCCGAGGGAGGCGAGAACGCCGAGCTCCGCCGGCCCGATCCGGGTTCCCGCCCGAAGCACCGTCTCGCCGGAACGGATGTCCTCACCGGCGCGTCGCACGTCCCGCCCGGCCTCCACCTCCTCCTCGATTAAGACCTGCCCGCCCTCGGGGCGGGTCGCCTCCACCCTGACCACCGCGTCGGCGCCGGCTGGAAGAAGCGCTCCGGTCGAGATTCGAATCGCCTCCCCCGCCGCCAGCGTCGCCGCAGCCGGGCGCCCGGCCCGCGACTCGCCGACCAGGCGCAGGGAGACGGGCGCGTCGGGCCGAGCCCCGCGCGTGTCCTCGCCACGCACGGCGAAGCCGTCCATCGCGGAGTTGTCGAAAGCCGGCACGGATTCGCGGGCAGCGACGTCCTCCGCCAGGCGCCTGCCCAGGGCCTCCCGCAGGGAAAGCCGCTCGGCGGGGAGCGGCTTCGAGCGTTCCAGGACGGCGGCGCGCGCCTGCTCGAACTCGATCAGCTTGGGGGGTGCCACCGCATCGCCTCGGCTTCGAGCTTAGGGCCTCGGTGCCAGACTGAGCGCGATGGGCAAATCCGCGAGCCACAGATGGGAGCCCGCACGGGCGGTCGGCGCGGTCCTAGCCGGCGGGCAGGGCAGCCGCATCGGCGGCTCGAAGGCGCTGGCCGAACTCGCCGGCAGGCCCCTGATCTCGTATCCCCACGCGGCGGTAGAGGCAGCCGGACTGGAGCCGCTGGTCGTCGCCAAGCCAGACTCGGAGCTGCCACCGCTGAGCTGCCGAGTCATCCGCGAGCCAGCTCGACCCCGGCACCCTCTCTGCGGAATCGTCGCCGCGCTGCGGGCGGCAGAGGGTCGCGCCGTCGTCGTCGTCGCTTGCGACATGCCGCTTGTCGATCCGGCGCTGCTCGCCCACCTTGCCGCTGCGACGGACCCACTGCTCGTCCCCGTTCTCGACGGTTGCCCGCAACCGCTGCATGCGCGCTACGGGGCCGAGCTGAGACCGCAGCTCGAAATGGCGCTCGAGCGGGAGGAGCCCCTGCGCCGCACCGTCGACTCGCTGGCGCCACGCCTGCTAGACGAGGAGGAGGTGGCCGGCTTCGGCGATCCCCGGCGGCTCCTCCTCAACGTCAACACACCCGCGGACGTGGAGGCAGCCGAGCGGCTGCTCGACCCGGTCGACCTCTGACCGTGAGAGCTGCCTCAGCCTTCGCCGGTGCGCTCTGCGACCTCGATCAGCTCCGTGAGGGGCTTTCCTGAGCGGCCCGCAGCCCAGCAGGCGACGGGGGCGGCCGTCCGCTCCGAGGAGTGAGCAGCCTCGGCGGCCAGCCTGAGAATCTCGTCGATCTCCTGCTTGCTCGGGGCGTCGACGCCGATCTCCTTCGCGAACTGCTCCACCCATTGCTCAGCGGTCACGCGGTAGGCCTCCTTTTCGATTTCAGCGTTGACGCGAGCCCGGTCATACACGAGCGAGTGGCTCGGAGGCCCACGGCGAGCGCCTCCAAATCGCGCGCCCAGACACGACCGCCGCGCCGGCTGCGAACCCTATCGCCAGGTTTCCGGCCAGCAGCGTCGTGAGACCGACGCCTGCTGCGATGAGGCGATCGTCGAGGCGCTCGAGCTGCCCGGCGAGCACGCCGTGTTGGATCGCGACGAAGGCCAGCATCCCGGCCAGGGCGCCCGGGGCCAGCACCTGGAGCAGTGCCGGCAGCGAGGAGCCCAGTCCCAATCCCAGCGCGACGAAGAGAGCGCCGGCGGCCAGGGTCGAGACTGCCGTTCGGGCGCCGAGCTTGTAGTGGGCGGTAACGCCGCCGGCCCCGTGGCAGAGGGGCATCGCGCCGCTGAGGCCGGCGACCGTGTTGGCAATCCCGATCGAGGCGGCCAGCCTCGCGGGCCGCACCCGCCTGGCGAGGATGCCGAAGTAGCTTCGCTCGGCGTCGGCGGTGGCGACGACCGAGTTACCGAAGGTGAGCGGGAGCTGGGCGATGACCAGCGAGGTGAGGGCTGCGGCGAAGGCGCCGGCGTCGGGAACCGAGAGGGTCATCGGCTGCGGCCCGGCATGGAGGTCTGGTAGACCGCCGACCGCCAAACCCACCGCCGCGCCGCCCCCGAGCACGAGCAGGCTGCCCGGCAGCGACAGCCACCGGCAGGCGAGGAGCAGGGCACAGGCGGCGATGGCCATCGCGAGGCCGAGGGTCGGCGACAGCGGCGGCAGGCCGGGCCAGTTCCCCTCCCTGGCGAGATCTACAGCGGCTTTGGCGAGGAGCAGGGCGACACTGGCCTGGATGCCGCGGACCAGGACCAACGGAAAGCGCTCTGCCAGCCAGTCGGCGAGGCCGCCCGCCGCCAGCACCGTCATCGCGGCGGCCATCAGCAGCGCCCCAGCGGCGAGTGTTTCCGCGGACAGGTGCAGGGCGATGGCCGCGGCCGCGAAGGCCTTCAGCGGCTGCACCGGGATCGGCGCCTTGAAATAGAGGGCGGTGCCGGCGTAGACCAAGCCTGTAACGACGAACACGGCGGTGGCGTTGAGACCGTTGAGCGCGATCATCGCGACGGCGATCGGGATGAAGAGGCCGGTGTCGCCGAGCCCCCCGGCCAGCTCGTCGAGCGCCCCTCTTACCGCACCGGACCGCCGGCCCGTGTCCGCGCTCCTCACATCAACCCCCGATCGCGCTCATCGTCCGCGGCGGCTGACGGAATCCCGGCTCGTTCACCCGGTGCTTCAGCTCCTTGCGCCAGACGGCCTCACGGACGAGGCGCTCCAGCTCGACATCGTCGGCACCATTACGCAGCGGTCCGCGCAGGTCTGTCTCGTTGAGGGAGAAGAGGCAGGTGCGCAGCTTCCCCTCCGCCGTCAGCCGCAGCCGGTTGCAGTCGGCGCAGAAAGGTTCTGAGACCGGGTTGACGAAGCCGATCTCGCCCTTGCCGTCGGCGAAGCGGAAGACCCGGGCTGTCACGGAGGGCTCGCGCGGCAGCTCCTCAAGGGGATGGATCGCCTCGATCATGCGCCGCAGCTCCTCCCCGGCCAGGACCGAGTTCGGAGTCCAGGCTCGGTCGGCGTCGAGCGGCATGACCTCGATGAAGCGGACCTGGAAGGCGGTAGAGCGCGCGAACTCGCAGAAGCGCTCGACCTCGGCCTCGGTGAAGCCGCGCATCGCCACGGCGTTGACCTTGACGGGCCGGATCTCTGGATGGGCGGCGATCGCCTCGAGCCCGCGCAGGACCCGCGGCAGCGCATCGCGGCGGGTGATCTGGAAGAAGCGGTCGCGTTGCAGGGAGTCGACCGAGACGTTGACCCGGTGGATGCCCGCCTCCACCAGAGCATCGGCCTGGCTCTCTAACAGGTATCCGTTGGTGGTGAGCGAGAGATCGCGAATGCCGTCGACATCGGCCAGCATCGACACCAGGACCGGGAGCTGGCGGCGGACCAGCGGCTCGCCTCCGGTGAGGCGGACGTCCTCGATCCCCATCCCGACGAGGAGCGTGACCAGGCGCGCGATCTCCTCGAAGCTGAGGATCTCCTTGCGATCGAGCCAGGGCAGGCCCTCGGCGGGCATGCAGTACTGACAGCGGAAGTTGCAGCGGTCGGTGACCGAGACGCGCAGGTCGGAGATCCGCCGTCCGTGGCCGTCGTGGAGCGGGTCGTCAGCCACTTTCATCGAGCGGTGCGACGGGCGGCTTGACCAGCGGGGCGGCCAGACCCGCGCACATGCACGCAAAGGCCACGAGAAAGACGAAGCCGAGCACGAACTCGCCGGTGGCGTCCTTGACCACGCCCATAACCAGGGGCGGGAAGAAGCCGCCGAATCCACCGGCGGCGCCGACGATCCCCGTCGCCGCCCCCGTCGCCTGGGGGAACTCGGCCGGCACCATCTTGAAGACCGCGCCGTTGCCGAGCCCGAGGAAGCCGGCCATCGTCAGGCAGAAGATCGTCACCGGGACGATCGAGGGATCGGACGCCTGCCAGGCGAGGCCGGCCGCGTCCAGGCCGACTCCGAGAAAGGAGACCATCAGGACGCGGCTTGCCCCGACGCGGTCCGAGAGCCAACCGCCGAGCGGCCGCGCCGCCGTGGCCACGACGGTGAACCCTCCTGCCCGCAGGCCGGCATCGGTCAGCGAGTAGTCGAACCAGTCCTTGAGCAGCTTCGGCAGGAAGATCGCCATCGCGACAAAGCCACCGAAGGTGACGAAGTAGAAGAAGGCGAGCCGCCACAGCCTCCAGCCGGCGCGCAGGACCTCGCCATAGCGGGTGCGCGGTCGCTCGACGGCCGCCTCGCGCGAGAGCGAGAACCAGATCACGGCGTAGGCGGCGATGACAACCGCGAAGACGATCCCCGCCACGGCCTGGCTGGTCGCGTTGCGAATCGCCGGGATCGAGAAGGCCGCGACCGCGGTGCCGATGTTGCCGATCCCATAGATACCCAGCGCGTAGCCCTGGCGCTCCTTCGGGAACCACTCGGCGACGAACGGCACTCCTACCGCAAAGGCAGCCCCGGCGGCCCCGAGCAGGAAGCCGGCGCCGAGCAGCGCCGCGTAGCTGGAGGCGAAGCCGACCAGGAGCGCGGCGCCCGCCGAGTAGGCCAGCATCGCCCCGAAGAGAAGGCGGCCCCCGAAGCGATCGGTGATCAGACCGAGCGGGATCCGCAGCAGCGAGCCGAGGATGACCGGAACCGAGATCATCACCGCCGTCTCCGTGTTGGAGAGGCCGAGGTCGTCCTGGAGCTTCGGCGCGAGCGGAGCCAGCATGCCCCAGGCCGAGAAGCAGAGGGCGAAGGCGACGGTCGCCAGGATCAGGTTTCGATTCGCGTCGCGAGACATGGGATTGCCTTTCAGTCTGCGGTGGACCGGACCGGCGCTGCCCGCCGCCCCCGGCTGGGGCGAGGCATGCGGCTTCTGTAGAGGATCGGGCTGCGGCGGAAGAAGTCCACGGGGATGCTCCAGACATGCACGAGGCGGCTGAAGGGCCACAGCGCGTACAGGAACCACACCGCCACGACGTGGATCTGGAAGATCAGGCTGACGCCGGCCCCGGTCATCAGCTCCGGCTTCGGGTCGAGGATCAGGATCTGGCGGAAGTACGGGCCCACCGTCTCGCGGTAGTGGACGACATCACCGAGGTTGGTCGTCGTCGCCAGGATCCCGGTGAGAATGCCGACGCCGAGCAGGGCGAAGGTCGCCACGTCCATCCGGGTCGTCGTCACCCGGACCCGGGGAAAGCGCAGCCTGCGGTAGACGAGGATGAGGAAGCCCACCACCACGGCCCCGCCCGCCGCCAGGCCGCCGATCACCGCGATCACGTGGTAGGCGCCGTCCGGGAGTCCCACCGCCGCCGTCCACGAGCGCGGAACGAGGATCCCGAGCACGTGGCCGCCGATCGCCGCCAGCACCCCGAGGTGGAAGATCGTGCTGCCGTAGCGCAGCACCCGGCTCTCGAGGAACTGGGTCGAGCGGGCGCCCCACCCGTACTGGTCGTGCCGGTAGCGCCAGGCGGTCCCAACCGCGAACACGGCGATCGCCACGTAGGGAAGGACCTCGTAGAGGAGGACCGAGCCCTGGCTCACTCGCGCCCCCCGATCATCGGCTGCGCCGGAGGCCCGCCCGGCATCGGCATCACCTCGGGCGGAGCGAACGGCTCCAGGCCTACCTGCTCGGTGGGCGGGCCCTCCGCCGCGAGGCGCTTGATCCGCGCCACCTGGCGTCCGGTCAACCCCGGAAGGCCGTCGACAACCGCGTCGAGGAGATCGGCGAAGGGGCTGCGTTCGCGGTGCAGGCTGTCGCGGACCAGCTCGATCGCCGGGCGGTGGCGGTCGAGCAGCTCACGGCCGGCAGGCTCCGGCGCCAGGGCGCAGAACTCGAGCATCAGCGGCAGGAAGTCGGGCAGCTCCCCGGCGTCGCCCTCGAGCCCCTCGGCCGCGTAAGCCTCCTTCAGCCTCAGCAGCGCCAGCCCGCGCTGGCGGCTGTCGCCGTGCAGGTGGTAGGTGAGGTGGAGGCTGCGCTGCTTGGCGAAGTCGAAGGTCTCGACGTATATCCCTTGCAGATCGCCGACCGGCCGGCCTCGATACCAGTCGAGGAAGGACGCGAGGCGCTGCGCCTGGCGGCCGCGGCACGGCGCGATCTCGGCCGGGTCGAGGCCGGCGACCGAGTCGACCGCCGACGTCGTCGGGTACTGGAGGAGGACCGAGGCCAGCTTCAGCGGATGGACGGGCTCAGGCGCCACCGTTGCCGCTCCTGTGGACGAGCTGGTCGCGGATGTCGAAGTCCGGGTCGGGACCGGTGTCGCCCGGGTCGACCATGCCGGGGGGCAGCGCGGCCCCGTTGACGAAGTCGATCCCGCAGGAGCCCTGCTCGGCGAAGGCGGTCGGGGAGACCTCGCCGTGGCGCCTGGGGATGACGTAGCGCTCGTCGTAGTCGCCGATCGCCACCATGCGGAACATCGCCTCCAGCTGGTTGGTGTCCATCCCGACCTCGTGGGCGATCCCCGGCTCGACCTCGCCGTGGACGTTCTTGGCCCGCATGTAGCGGCGCATCGCCACCAGTCGCCGCAGCGAGCGGCGCACCGGCTCCGGATCCCCGGCGGAGAGAAAGCCGGCGAGGTAAGAGACCGGGATCCGCAGCTCCTCGATCGCTGCGAAGACGTCCTCGGCGCTGCCGCCGTCGCGGACCAGGGCCTCACCCAGGCTCTCGACCGGGGAGAGCGGCGGCACGTACCAGACCATCGGCAGGGTGCGGTACTCGGGATGGAGCGGCAGCGCGATCCGCCAGCGCTTGCACATCGCGTAGACGGGCGAGCGGCTGGCGGCGTCGAGCCAGTCCTCGGCGATCCCGTCGCGACGGGCCTGCTCGCGAACCTCCGGATCGTCGGGGTCCAGCAGGATGTCGAGCTGGGACTCGATCAGTTCGTGCTCGTCGGGAACCGAGGCGGCCTCCTCGACGCGATCGGTGTCCACCAGCACGACGCCGACGTGGCGCAGCCGGCCGACGCAGGTCTCCGAGCAGACGGTCGGCAGGCCGGCCTCGATCCGCGGGTAGCAGAAGTTGCACTTCTCGGCCTTGCCCGTGTCCCAGTTGAAGTAGACCTTCTTGTAAGGGCAGCCCGATACGCAGAAGCGCCAGGAGCGGCAGGCCTCCTGGTCGACGAGGACAATCCCGTCCTCCTCGCGCTTGTACATCGCGCCGGAGGGGCAGGAGGCGACGCAGGAGGGGTTGATGCAGTGCTCGCAGATCCGCGGCAGGTACATCATGAAGGCCTGCTCGAACTCGAGCTTGACCTCGTCCTCGAGCGCGCGGCGGTTGGGGTCTTTGGCGGCGTGCTCCTGGGAGCCGGCCAGGTCGTCCTCCCAGTTCGGCCCCCACTGGAGGTCGAGGTTGCGCCCGGTCACCTGTGATTTCGGCCGTGCCGCCGGCTGGCGCTCCCCAGCCGGGGCGGAGATCAGGTGCTCGTAGTCGTAGGTCCAGGGCTCGTAGTAGTCGTCGATGCCCGGTAGGTCGGGGTTCCAGAAGATGTTCGCCAGCTTGTGCAGCTTGCCGCCGGCCCGGAGCTTCAGCCGTCCCCTGCGATCGAGCTTCCAACCGCCGTGCCACTTCTCCTGGTCCTCGTAGTCGCGCGGGAAGCCGCGTCCCGGCTTGGTCTCGACGTTGTTGAACCAGGCGTACTCCATGCCGCGACGGTTGGTCCAGACGTTCTTGCAGGTGACCGAACAGGTGTGGCACCCGATGCACTTGTCGAGGTTCATCACCATCCCCATCTGAGCCCGAACGCGCATCAGTACTCGACCTCCGTGCGGCGCTTGCGGACGATGATCAGCTGGTCGCGCTGGGGGCCCGTCGGCCCGTAGTAGTTGAAGCCCCAGGAGAGCTGCGCGTAGCCGCCGATCAGGTGGCTGGGCTTGATCGCGATCCGGGTCAGCGAGTTGTCGGTGCCGCCGCGCGCGCCGGTGGTCTCGGAGACCGGCACGTTCACGTGGCGGTCCTGGGAGTGGTAGAAGAGCGCGACGCCGGGCGGGACGCGGTGGGAGACGATGGCGCGGCAGGCGACCGCCCCATGGCGGTTGTAGACCTCGAGCCAGTCGTTGTCGGCGACGCCGATCCGCTCCGCATCGGAGACCGCCAGCCACATCGCCGGGCCGCCGCGGAACAGGGTCAGCATCGTCAGGTTGTCCTGGAACTCGGAGTGGATCGACCACTTCGAGTGCGGGGTCAGGTAGCGCACGGTGACCTCGAGCCCGTCCTCGGGCGCCGGCTCGCCGCCGAGGCCGAGCAGCTGCCCGGCGTCGACCGGTGGGCGGTAGGCGGGCAGGCCCTCGCCGAGGTCGAGCATCCACTCGTGGTCGAGGTAGAGCTGCTGGCGCCCGGTCAGCGTCCGCCAGGGGATCGAGCGCTCGACGTTGGCGGTGAACGGCGAGTAGCGGCGGGAGCGGGACTCCAGGCCCGACCACTCCGCCGAGGGCATCACCTTGCGCGGCTGGGCGACGAGGTCGGCGAAGGTCAGCCGTTCGTCGGCGTGCTCGGATGGAATGTCGGCCAGCGGCCGGCCGGTTCGCTGCTCCAGGGCGCGGAAGCTCTCGACCGCGAGGCGCCCGTTGGTGGTGCCGGAGAGGGCGAGGATCGTCTCGCAGACCTCGACGTCGCGCACCAACCGCGGCCGGCCGATGGCGACGCCCTCGTCGACGACGCCGTTGCGCACTCCCAGCTCCTCGACCTCGGTGACCGGCTTCCATGAGACCCCCTTTGCGCCGGTGCCGAGCTCCTCGACCAGTGGACCGAGCGCGGTCATCTTCTCGGCCACCGCGGGGTAGTCGCGCTCGACCGCGACCAGCCGCGGCATCGTCCGGCCGGGCACCGCCTCGCACTCGCCCTCGCGCCAGTCCCTGACCCGGCCGCCTGGCTGCCCCAGCTCGTCGGGCGTGTCGTGCAGGAGCGGCGTTGCGACGATGTCGGTGCGGGTGCCGAGGTGATCGGCGGCCAGCTCGGAGAACCTGGCGGCGATCCGGTTGAAGGTCTCCCAGTCGGACTTCGCCTCCCACGGCGGCGGGATCGCCGGGTTGAACGGGTGAACGAAGGGGTGAAGGTCGGTGCTGGAGAGGTCGTGCTTCTCGTACCAGGTCGCCGCCGGCAGGACGACGTCGGAGTAGATGCACGACCCGTTCATCCGGAAGTCGATCGTCGTGAAGAGGTCGAGCTTCCCTTCGGGCGCCTCGTCGTGCCAGCGGACCTCCTCCGGCCGCTTCTCCGGCGGCGACTCGGCCGAGCGCACGGCGGCGTCGGGAACGCCGAGCAGATGGCGCAGAAAGTACTCGTGCCCCTTGCTGGAGGAGCCGAGCAGGTTGGCGCGCCAGAGGTTGAGCACACGCGGGAAGTTGGCCGGGTCGTCGGGATCCTCGCAGGCGAACCCGAGCCGTCCCGCGCGCAGCTCCTCGGCGGCGTGCTCGGCCGGCTCGCGGCCCGCCGCGCGGGCCTCGTCGGCGACGTCGAGCGGGTTGCGGTCGAAGCTCGGCGCGGTGGGCAGCCAACCCAGGCGCGCCGCCTGCGCGTGGCAGTCGGCGGTATGGCGCTTCCCCAGCCCGCCGGACCCGGCGGGCGAGGTGAACTCCTCGGCGCCGAAGGTCTCGTAGCGCCACTGGTCGGTCGCCAGGTACCAGAAAGGCGTCGCCGGCTGCTGCCGCGCCGGCCGGTTCCAGTCGAGCGCGAAGGCGACGGTCTGCCAGCCGGTCAGCGGGCGCACCTTCTCCTGGCCGACGTAGTGCGCCCAACCACCCCCGTTGACACCCTGGCAGCCGCAGAAGATGACCAGGGAGAGCATCGCCCGGTAGGTCTGGTCGGAGTGGAACCAGTGGTTGGTGCCGGCGCCCATGACGATCATCGAGCGCCCCCCGGTCTGCTCGGCGTTGGCGGCGAACTCACGGGCGATGCGCAGGCAGCGCCCCGCGTCGACCCCGGTCAGCACCTCCTGCCAGGCGGGGGTGTGGGGCTCCGTCGCGTCGTCGTAGCCGGAGGGCCACGATCCAGGCAGCCCCTCTCGGCCGACCCCGTACTGGGCCAGGGCGAGATCGAAGACCGTGGTCACCAGCCGCCCGCCGATTCGCTTGACGGGAACGCCGCGGCGCATCGTCGTGCCGCCTTCGGTCTCGCCGCCGTCGAAGCGCGGCAGCGTCACCTCGACCGTCTCGTCGTGGCGGCCGAGCAGGGTCAGCACCGGCTCGATCCCTTCCAGGTCGAGGTTCCAGCTGCCCTTGCCCTGCTCGCCCCAGCGGTCGCCGATCGTGCCGTTGGGGACGGCTGGCTCGCCGTTGCGGGCGTCGAGGACGACCGTCCTCCACTCGGCGTTCTCGTCGTCTGCGCCGAGGTCGGAGGAGCGCAGCAGGGCGTCGCCTCCGTAGGTCCCGTCCTCGCGCTCGCGCAGGGTGACGAGGAAGGGCAGGTCGGTGAAGCGGCGGGCGTAGTCCTCGAAGTAATCGACCTGGCGGTCGACGAAGAACTCCTTGAGGATGACGTGGCCCATCGCCATCGCCAGGGCGCCGTCGGTGCCGGCGCGAGCCGGCAGCCAGTGGTCGGCGAACTTGGTGTGGCCGGCGTAGTCCGGTGAGACGACCACCACCTTCTGGCCGCGGTAGCGCGCCTCGGTCATGAAGTGGGCGTCGGGGGTGCGGGTCTGGGGGATGTTTGAGCCCCAGAGCATCAGGTAGGACGCGTCCCACCAGTCCGCCGACTCGGGCACGTCGGTCTGGTCGCCCCAGACCTGCGGCGAGGCCGGCGGCAGGTCGGCGTACCAGTCGTAGAAGCTGAGCGAAACGCCACCGATCAGCGAGAGGAAGCGGGTGCCCGCCGAGTAGGACACCATCGACATCGCCGGGATCGGCGAGAAGCCGACGATGCGGTCGGGGCCGTACCTGCGGATCGTGTGGACGTGGGCCGCCGCGATCAGGTCGGCGACCTCGTCCCAATCGGCTCGCAGGAAGCCGCCCTTGCCGCGCTGCGACTTGTAGGCCCTCGCCTTCTCAGGGTCCTCGAC
Organism: uncultured Solirubrobacterales bacterium; assembly: GCA_963749605.1. GTDB lineage: Bacteria > Actinomycetota > Thermoleophilia > Solirubrobacterales > 70-9 > CAVVNN01. The sequence goes on from CAVVNN010000002.1 coordinate 841,514, forward strand.
GATCGAGGCCCACGCTTCCACCGGGTCGCCCAGCCGCTCGCGCGCCTCACGGAACATCTCCAGCAGCACGCCGCGCACGTAGGGGTGCTTCGGCCGCAGCGGCGAGTAGATGTACCAGGAGAAAGACGCCCCGCGGGGGCATCCGCGGGGCTCGTAATCCGGCGTCTCCGGGCCGTTGGACGGGTAGTCGGTCTGCTGGGTCTCCCAGGTGACCAGGCCGTCCTTGACGTGGATCTTCCACGAGCAGGAGCCGGTGCAGTTCACCCCGTGGGTGGAGCGGACGACCCGGTCGTGCTGCCAGCGCCGTCGGTAGGCGGCCTCCCAGTCGCGCGAGTAGGTCGAGCGCTCGTTCCACCCGTCCTCGGAGCGCTGCCGTGGCTCAAAGAACTGACGTGCCCGCAGGAGCGCTCGTCCGTCAGACACCCTTCGCCCCCAAGCGTTCTCTCTCTCGGTGGAACGGTGGAACCGGGATCACCCTCCAGTCGTGAACTTGCTGCCGAAGTCGTATGAAGCAAAGCCGCGGCGATCCTATACCCCTTTTAACAGGACCGCTGTGTAAAACTAGAGCCGCGATGGATTTGCCTGGCAGCAGCAGCGACGTGCTCGCGCAGCAAACCCGGGCGCGTATCTTCGCCTACCTGGTCGAGGGCAAGACCGCTGTGAGGACCGAGGAGCTGGCAGAGCAGCTCGGCCTGCATCCGAACGGCGTGCGACGGCACCTCCAGCGCCTGCACGACGCGGGTCTGGTCGAGCGCCGGCGCGATAAGGGCGAGCGGGGGCGTCCCAGCGATCTCTGGCTGGTCGCCGCCACCGCCCATCCGGGTGGGGAGCGGCCAAGCGGTTACGCCGACCTGGCTGGCTGGCTGGCTCGCGCGAGCCTGTCTGGGCGCAACCGCCTGCGCGAGGTCGAGAGGGCAGGACGGGAAATCGGCAGCGAGCTTGCACCGAAGGAGGAGATTGAGGATCCCGTCGAGGGCTTTCGACAGGTCATCGCGGCATTGGGCTTCCAGCCCGTGCTCAACGTCGCAGCCGACGGCGGATTCACCTGCCGGCTCGAAAACTGCCCCTACCGCGACTCGGTGCGAGAGAACGCCGACGTCGTCTGTGCGCTGCACCGCGGGGTCACCAGCGGGCTTCTGGACCAGCTCCTCCCGCAGGCGAAACTGGTTCGCTTCGAGCCACATGACCCAGAGCGCGCCGGCTGCGTTGTGGGCGTCTCGAGCGAGAAAACCGGGTGAGCGGCCTGGGCTCCTCCGGCGCAGTGGCCACGGGAGCGCGTCGCTGCCGCAACCGGCCGCAGCCGCGGCGGGAGGGCGAACTGCGGCCCACCGACGTCGTCAGCGCCTTCTTCATCTGTGGGATCGGCTTCCTTGTGGCGGCCGCCGTCGCGGGGTCGATCCAGGCCATCTCGCCCTGGCCGTGGGGGCGTTGGCTGGCACTGCATCTGGCGTTCGTCGGTGGAGTCTCCCAACTGGTCCTCGGCGCAAGCCAGTTCTTCGCTGGCGCCTTCCTCGCCACCGACCCGCCGCCAAAGTCACTCGTTCGCGGTCAACTGCTGGCCTGGAATACCGGCGCGATCCTGCTGGCGCTCGCAATCCCCGGGCGCGCCGACACCCAGATCCTGATCGCGGTCGGGTTGCTGCTCGCAGGGCTCGGGCTGTGGGGGGCGGCAGTCGCCACAATGTGGCGCCGCTCGCTGCGTCGCTCCCCTTGGGCGACGCGCTGGTACTGCAGCGGTGCTGTCTTCTTCGGGCTCGGCATGCTGGCCGGCTCGCTCCTGGCCCGCGGCACGCCTTGGGTCCACGGCGATCTGCTCAGCGCTCATATGGCCCTCAACCTGGCCGGCTGGTTCGGCGTCGCGATCGTCGGCACCCTGCACACCTTCTACCCCTCGCTGACTCAGACCCAGCTGCGCTACCCGCGCCTGCAGAATGTGGCGTTCGCTGCCTGGACGGGTGGCGTCGCGGCGCTGGCGGTCGGCTATGGGTGGGCCGTCGACCCACTTGCCGTTTGCGGCTGGATCGCCCTCTGCTTCGGCGCATTGGCCCTCCTCGTCAACGTGGCTGCCTGCCTGCGGGGCGCAGCACGCCCGCTCTCGCTCGCCGCGCGGGTCGTCGGGGGCGCGCAGCCGTTTCTCCTGGCCGCGCTTCTAATCGCGACGATCGCCGCACTCGAGGATGGCCCAGCGCACGCCCTCGTCGGATCGACCCGCTCCGCCGTTGGAACGCTCCTGGTGGCCGGCTGGATCGGACTCACGGTGCTTGGTTCGCTCTTGCACCTGCTCGCCGTGGTGGTGCGGGTGCGTGGCGGCTTCAGCGCGAAGATGCCAGTTCCCCGGCCCCGTCTCGATTCCGCCTTCGCCGCAATGGCGATGGCGGGAATTGCCTCGATGGCCATCTCGCAGGGAGCGGGCCTCGCGGGCTGGCGCACCCCCGGCGAGGCGCTGCTGCTTGCGGCGTACCTGTATCTCGCCGGGCGGATCGCAGCGCTTGCCGGTCGCGTCCTGATCCGGGCTCGGCCGAGCATCTAGCTTTCTTTGAAGTAGGCGGCGTTGATCTCGATGTAGCGCTGCCACTCCGGCGGCACCTGGTCCTCCGGGGTGATCGCGTCGACCGGGCAAGCCTCGACGCAGGCATCGCAGTCGATGCACTCGTCGGGATCGATGTAGAGCTGCTCGTGGCGGTCGAAGTCGGGCTCGTCCTGAGTCGGATGGATGCAGTCGACCGGGCAGACCTCGACGCAGGAATGGTCCTTCGTGCCGATGCAGGGCTCGTTGATCACATAGGCCATCGTTCACCTCCGATTATTTATACATCTAAAGTGTGTAAATGATAGAGATGCTCGGCCGCGGCGGCGATTTCAGGCGGCTCGAGCTCGGCAAAGCACTCCTCTGTCGGCCTGTAACCCGGCGGCCGTAGAGTTGCCGGCGTGTCGGTGCCGGAGAGCCTCAGCGTCGAGTTGCCCGTCGTCCAGGCGGGAATGGGCGGCGGGCTGAGCCGCCACGAGCTTGCTGCCGCGGTGTCGGAGGCCGGTGGCTTGGGGACGATCGCAGTCAACGGCGCCGCGGCGATCCGCGACGAGCTGGCAGCGGCGCGGACGTTGACCGATAAGCCGCTCGCGGTGAACCTGCTGCTGCCATTCGCGCGGCGGGATTGGTTCGCCGCAGCGGCCGCGGCCGACGTCGTCGTCACCTTCTGGGGCAGGCCGAAGCGCCGCACCCCCGGCATATGGATGCACCAGTGCGGTTCGGTCGAGGAGGCGCGGGCGACACACGCGGCGGGCGCCGACGCGGTGATCGTGCAGGGAGTCGAGGCGGGCGGGCACGTGCGCGGCACGACGCCGGCGCTGGAGCTGCTGGAGCGGGTGCGCTCGGCGCTGCCGGCCGGCTACCCGCTGCTGCTCGCGGGCGGGATCGCCGAGCGCGCCGACGTGCAGAGAGCGCTCGAGGCGGGCGCAGTGGGCGCGGTCGCCGGCACCCGCTTCCTCCTCGCCGAGGAGAGCCGGGCGCACCCGGAGTACCGGCAGCGGCTGCTCGACGCCGAGGCGACGATCCTCACCGAGCTCTTCGGCGCCGGCTGGCCGGCGCCGCACCGGGTGATCGCCAACGCCGCAACCGAGCGCTGGCTTCGCGGCGACCCGCGCGGGCCGCGGCTCAACCGCCTGCTCAACGGAGTGCTGGCGCCGGGCGCCCGCTACGTGCCGGCCGGCGTCCGGGAACGCATGGCTCGCGCGCAGCGTCCCGGCAGCCGGCTCCTCTCACCGCTCGGGCCGGCCGACGACAGTCCAGCCAACCTGCTCGACGCCGGCCCCCTCTACGCCGGGGAGACGGTGTCGCGGATCGACGACGTGAGGCCGGCCGCCGACCTGGTGCGCGCGCTCGCGCCCTGATTCCGGAAGCCGCTGCGAGGGTGCGCCTATTCGGGCGAGAGCGGGGCCAGACCGAGCCGGCGGCAGACGGATGGGCCGTCGCCGGGGAATACGTAGGTAACCGCCGGGTAGTCCCCTTCGCAGGCGACGAGGTTGGGGGTCTTGTCCGGGCGTTTGGCGATCTTGCCTTCCCGTTCCAGGCGCCTGATAGTCGTGCCCACGACACCTTCGCGCCAGAGCTTGGCGCAGGTCGCGATCGGGTCGGTTCCGTGCAGGACCGCCGCGCTGGCGTGCAGGGACGGCTGTTCGTAGCAGCCGATGCTGCGGCGCAGATGCCCGGCGCCGGGTGGCGCTCCCCTGCCAAGCGAGTCGACCACCTTCGATTCGAGATAGGTGACCGAGCCGGTTTCGGTCCCGGCCGGAACCTGGAGGTCGGGTATCCGACGGGCCGCGACTTCGCGCTCGCCGAGCAATGCCGAGGTCGCGGGGTCGAAGATCAGCTCGTGGGTGACGCTGCCTTTGGTGAAAGCGACCCCGATGCCCGTCCGACCGACCGGGTCCTCCACTTCCCCCAGCAACTCGACCTCGGGCAGTTCCGCCACCACCCGGTAGAGGGCAGCCCGGAAGGCCGGGGGCAGATAGGTGTTGCGGAGCATGTCGCCGATCAGGGTGAAGGTCTCGGCTTCGCCGGGCGGTCCGTCGACGAGCGGGATCTTGCGAGCTTCGATCAGCTTGCGCAGTGCTTTGGGCTGGGTCGGCAGGTTCGAGGTGTCGAGGAACGGCTGGCCGGAGAGCGCGAAGTCTTCGACCCCGCCGGAGCCGAGGTGCGGCGATCCGGCGGCCATCCATGCCCTGCGCTGGCCGGCCGTGAGGAATTCCGGCTTGGCAGAGACCGCTCGCGCCCGACCGGCGCCGTTGGCGGCAATCCAGGTCTGGCGAATTCTGGGGACGAGCACGCTCCACTGCCGCGTCGCTTCCCACGGGTGTTCGCGGTCGCACGGATGCGTCGCGCAGCGTGGGTTGAAGCCGACCGACGTCAAATACGCTTCCCTGGAGCGGGTGTAGAAGTACTGGCCGGGGCCGGGAGGCGCCTGGAACGCTTGGCTGGCGGCCACGATCGCCGCTTGACGAAGTACTTGGCCAACTGCGGGCTGGACCTCCCCACCGCCGCCGAAGATGCCGAGCGGCAGAACGATGAGGAGTGCCGCCAGACCCACCCCGGCCGCGAGGAGCGCCATCCTGCGGCCGCCGCGGAAGGGCGCGCGGAGGGGCCGATGAGGCGTCCTTGAGGACTCGGCCGTCGCCATCAGGGACGCTCTCGCGGCCTGGCGCTTCTCGGCCCTGACGCCAGGAAGCCCGGCGCGGAATTGCTGGAGAAGCTTGATCTCGTCCATCACCGACCTTCTTCGTTTCGGATTGGCTGGCACTGGGTAGTTGCCCGATCCAGCTCGAGCAGTTCGCGGATGCGACGGCGGGCGCGGGAGAGGCGCGAGCGGACCGTGCCGATCGGGATCTCGAGCGCCTCACCGATCTCGGAGTAGGAGAAGTCGGCCCAGGCGAAGAGCAGGAGGGCGTCCAGCTCATCGGAGGGGATCCGGGTGAGGGCGTCGACCAGCTCGCGCCGCATGTTGGAGGCGTCGATCCGGTCCTCGACGCCGTCGAAGGGGTCGAGGACCGGGTCGACGGCGCTTCTCGCGTAGGCCCGGAGCTGGCGCAGCTCATGGCGGTGGTGGCGACGAAGGAGGTTGGTGGCAATGCCGAAGAGCCAGGGGCGGGCGTCGGTGCGCGAGAGGTCGAAGCGAGCGCGTCGGTCGAAGGCGACAAGGAAGGTCTGAGCGGCGAGCTCGTCGGCGAGATCGCGTCCCACGCGACGCTGGACGTAGGAGTGGACGGCGTCGAGATGGCGGTCGAAGACCAGGCCGAAGGCGGCGGGCGTGGCGAGCGAAGCGGAGATCGCGTCTCTGTCGGCAGCGGAGCGGTCCACTGATGGGTATTGCCCGCAGGGAGGAAATCGGTTCGCGGCAGCTCGCGCAGTCGCTGGAAATCTCGCTACTCGGGTCTGTCCTGGCGCGATTTCAGAAGCTGCGAATGCGCCCCCGATGCGGGAAATAGAACCCTATTGGAACCACGGCGGGTGTCCGGAGCTGGCCCTAGATAGCCGAAAACCCTCCATTTGGAGGGCTTTCGTGAATAGCGGGGGCAGGATTCGAACCTGCGACCTTCGGGTTATGAGCCCGACGAGCTACCTGACTGCTCCACCCCGCGGCGGTCTGCTCATGCTAGCAACGGATGGCCTGGCGGCAAGTGACCGGCGACGGCGCAGGGGCGCTTGCGGATCGGCTCTCCTAGAGTGCCGGGCCTTGTGAGCGGGGATTCTCAGAGGATCGCTGTGATCGACATCGGCACCAACTCGACGCGGCTGCTGCTCGCGGACGTGGAGGGCGGGCGGGTGACCGAGGTGATACGGCGCAGCACGGTGACGCGGCTGGGCCGCGGGGTCGACCTCTCGGGCCAGCTCTCGGGAGAGGCGATCGAGGCCACCTGCGAGGCGATCGCCGAGTACGTGGCGGCCTATCGCGAGGCCGGGGCGGGCACGGTCAGGGCGATCGCCACCAGCGCCGTGCGCGACGCCTCCAACGGCAGCGCCTTCGTCGCCGAGCTCCGCGAGCGCTTCGCGCTCTCGGCCCGGGTCCTGGATGGCGAGGAGGAGGCTCGACTCACCTATCTCGGCGCCAGTTCCGAGCACCCTCCCTCCGAGCCGACTCTGGTGGTCGACATCGGCGGCGGCTCGACCGAGCTGATCGTCGGCGCCGGCGAGGAGATCGCCTTCCACGCCTCGCTGCAGGCCGGGGTCGTCCGCCACACCGAGCGCCACGTCGCCTCCGACCCGCCGGCGGCGGTGGAGCTGGAGGCCCTAGCCGCCGACGTCCGCGGCCTGATCGAGACCGCCATCGCCGGCGAGCCCGAGGCCAGGGCAGCCGCCGGCATCGCCGTCGCCGGCACCCCCACCTCGCTGGCCGCGATCGAGATGGGGCTGGAGCCATATGACCCGAAACGGGTCCACGGGCACGTCCTCTCCCTCCCCTCGATCCAGCGGATGCTCTCGCAGCTCGCCTCGGCCTCGCTGGCCGAGCGGGTCGAGATCGCCGGCATGCACCCCGACCGCGCGCCGACGATCGTCGCCGGCGTGGTGATCCTGGTCGAGACGATGCGGGCTTTCGGGCTCGAGCAGATCGAAGTTTCCGAGCACGACATCCTCTACGGAACCGCGATCTCGGCCGCATCGGAATGCGGATAAGCCGCCTCGGCCGGGCGACAGGTACCGAACCGCGGGCGTACCGGCTGTACAGTCGGCCCACGCACGGCAGGACAGATGGGTTAAGCGACCATTTGGACCTATAAAAGTAGGTAGGTTATCCCTAACGATTTATCAGTAGCGGCTCCATGGCCCACTAGACGTATTGGATAGCGGCTCAGATAATCGGTCAACCGGGGTCGAGGTGGGGAATGAGTCCCCACCGAGTCTCTCGGCTACAGGGCTTAGGCGATTGCCGCATATGGCGCCTCCCGCCGTCTGAGCCCACCGAATAATCATGGTCCCTGAAGACGTACCCCTGCCCGTCCTGAGGGGCCAATTCGAACCGGCCGTCCACATTTGGGCGGCCGGTTCTCGTTTCCGGACGCCGGCTGCACCGTTCCGGCCTGGAGCCGCATCCGCCTTTCCTAAGCCAAATTCGACTTGCGTGGGTAGACGACCTCGGGGTCGGTGAGGACGTTGATGAGGGTCGGCCGCCCCGACTCGAAGGCACGCTCCAGCGCTGGCCGCAACTCACCGGGCTCGCGCACCAGGATGCCGTCGCAGCCCAGCGCTTCGACCATCTCGTCGTAGCGGGTTTCGGGACGCAATTCGGCCGCCACCGAGTAGCCGTAGAGGAACTTCATCGGGTGATGCTCGAGCGCCCATATCCCGTTGTTGCCGATCACCCCGACCACTCCGAGACCGTGACGCGCCATTGTGTCGAACTCGATACCCGCGAAGCCAAAGGCGCCATCGCCAAGCAACAGGCAGACCTGCCGGTCGGGGTGGGCGATCTTGGCGCCGATCGCCTGTCCCGGGCCCGCGCCAAGGCAGCCGAACGGCCCCGGGTCCATCCAGCAGCCCGGCTCGTAGGTGTCGATGAAGCGGCCCGCATAGGAGACGAAATCCCCTCCGTCCCCCACCACGATCGCGTTGCGGTCGAGCATTTCTCCCAGCTCCTTGTAGACCCGCACCGGGTGCAGCGGCGAGCGTGAGTCGCAGAGCTCCGGCTGCTCTGAGGCGCGCTTCTCCGCCTCGACCCTGCGCAGCTCCTCCAGCCAGGCGTCGGTACGCGGTCCCTCCCCCTCCCCCGCCGCCGCATCGCGGATCGCGGCCAGGGTGACCGCGATGTCGCCGACAATGTCGATCTCGGGCTCTCGGTTCGCGACCAGGGCATTGGGCGCCGCGTCAAGCCGGATGACCTTGGTGCCCTCGCCGAAGCTGCCGCCGAAGCCGAGGCGGAAGTCCATCGGCACGCCGACCACGAGCGCCACGTCGGCGCCCTGCAACCCGACGCCGCGAGCACGGCTGAAGACGAGCTCGTGGTCGGCGGGGAGACAGCCGCGACCGAGCCCGTTGAGGAAGACGGGGATGCCGAGCGATTCGGCGAGAATGCGCAGTTCGCCCTCACCGTGGCTCCAGTAGAGGCCGGTGCCGGCCATGATCACCGGGCGCTCCGCGGCGGCGAGAAGGTCACCCGCCTCCTCTATACCGAGCGCCGGGCGCACCGCTGTGGACGGCGGCGGCTCGGGGACGTCCGGCTCGGCCTCGGTGAAGACCACGTCGAGCGGGTAGTCGACGAAGGTCGGGCCCGTTGGAGCGACGAGCGCGAGGTCGAGCGCCTCGGCGGTCATGGCGGCGATCCTCCCCGGCTCCTTCACCGTCGCCGCCGACTTGACCAGCGGCGAAACGAAGGGAAGGTGGTCGATCTCCTGCAGCGAGCCTGCGCCCCAGCGCAGCTCCGGCGCCCGCCCGCCCAACACGCAAACGGGGGACCCGTTCGCCTGGGCGCCGGCGATCGCGCTGATGCCGTTGGTCACGCCCGGCCCCGCGGTAAGCGCCGCGACCCCGACCTCGCGGGTCGCCTTCGCGAACCCCTCGGCAGCGAACGCGGCCGACTGCTCGTGGCGGACGTCGATCAGCTCGATGCCCTCCTCCCTGCACCCGTCGTAAATCGAGAACAGGTGCCCGCCGGACAAGGTGAAGAGACGGCTGACCCCCCGCGACTTCAGCACTTTCGCAACTATGCGCCCCCCGTGGTCCATAGAAGCTGGAGCCTAGAGGCACTCTCCTCGCCGAGAGTGCCCGGGGCGGGACTCGAACCCGCAAGCCCCCGAAGGGGCAGCGCCTTTTAAGGGCGCCGCTTTTGCCAGTTTCGCCACCCGGGCAAGCCGATGGTAGCCATATGCGGGCACCTCGAAAGGCCGAGAATTGGCGATGGAGCGCAACTTCCCCGCTGCTACGGTGTCACTAGCAATAGGAACCAACGCCTTCCTGGAGAGATCAGCTTGGAGGCTTCCGCACTTACACACGCCAGTCAACGCGGACTGCTCGCCCGGCGCTCTCCTCTGCTCAAGCTTCAAGGCGACGAGCGGCTGATCGCGATGGCGCGGAGCGGCAACGCCGGCGCCTTCGAAACGATCGTCGACCGATACCAGGGCCGCCTGCTCGGCTTCTGCCGCCAGATGCTGAACTCGACCGAGGATGCCGAAGACGTCCTGCAGGAGGTCTTCGTCAACGCCTACCGGGCGATGCTCGCCGATGAGCGCGAGATCAACCTGCGGCCTTGGCTCTACCGGATTGCCCGCAACCGCTGCCTCAACCACCTGCGCAAGCCGACCGCCGACGCCCAGGAATCGATGGACATGGTCCCGACCGTCGAGGCCGCCTCGACCGCGGAGAAGGTCCACAACCGCGAGGAGTTCCGCCAGCTTCTCACCGATGTCGGCAAGCTCCCCGAGACCCAGCGCTCCGCTCTGCTGCTGCGCGAGATGGACGCTCTCTCCTACGAGGAAATCGCCCACGCGATGGATACCAGCGTGCCGTCGGTGAAGTCGCTGTTGGTGAGGGCGCGGATCTCACTCGCCGAGGCGAGCCAGGCGCGCCAGCTCACCTGCGGCGAAGTCCACCTGGAGCTGGCCGAGGCCGCCGAGGGCCTGCGCAAGGTCTCAGCCCCGGTGCGCCGACATGTGCGCGACTGCGATGAATGCGCCAACTTCCGCTCCCAGGTCCGCTCCAACGAGAAGGCGCTGGCGGCGCTGTTCCCGGTCGGGCCGGTGATCGCCTTCAAGGCCTTCATCGCCTCCAAGCTCGGCTTCGGCGGGGCGGGCGCCGGTGGGAGCGCTGCAGCGGCGGGCGCAGGCGCCACGGGCGCGACCGCGACCGGAGCCGTCGGCTCGGTCGGCGCAGCGATCGGCGGCAGCAGCGCGGCCAGCGGCATCGGCGCCGTCGGCGGGGCGATCGGGACCAAGGCGGTCGCCGGAGTCGTCACCGCGGCCGTGATCACAGCCGGCGCGGTGGAGGTCAAGCAGAACGAAGCCCCGTCGGCGGCGAACCACAAGACGCCGGTGGCAAGGGTCAGCACCCGCAAGTCCCCGGCGATCGCCCAGGCACACGTCTTGACGCCCCCCGCCCCAGCCTCGCAGGCGGCGCCGGCCCCGCAGCAGGCGCCGGCCGAACCGGCAGGCACAGCCCCCGCGCCGACGGCCGAAGGGACGCTGGGTGGCCAAAGCGCCGGCCAATCCAACTCGGCGGCCAATGCGGGCGGCGGCAACCCGACGGTCCCCGCCACGGGCTTGACCGAAGCTGCCCCCTCGACCGCGGGAGCACACGGGTCGGGGGGCACGGTCGTGGTCACCGTCGGCGGCACTCCGACGACGACGAGTCCACCGCCGTCTGAAAGCGCCACGCCACCGGCTGAATCGACACCAACCTCACCGCCATCCGAATCGAGCGCGCCGCCGGCCGAATCGAGCACGCCGCCGGCCGAATCGAGCGCGGCCGCATCTGAATCGAGCGCGGCGCCGGCTGGCGGGGAATAGACCCCGCGTCCGCCGGTCCCCTTGCTCAGATGCCGAGTACCTCCCCCGGCTCGAGTAGGACCACCCGCGAGGAGGTCGTCGATTCCACCTCGGCCTTGAAGGCGCCCGCATCGGTCACGATCGGCGGAAAGGTGTCGTAGTGCATCGGAATCACCGTCGCGGCGCCGACGAACTCCGCGGCGACCGCGGCGTCGTGGCGATCCATCGTGTAATGGCCGCCGATCGGCATCAGCGCCACGTCGACCGGATTCCGTTCGGCGATCAGCTTCATGTCGCCGAACAGGCAGGTGTCGCCCGTGTGGTAGACGGTGACGTCGCCGATCCGTATCACCAGCCCAGCCGCGGTGCCGAGCGAGACGCCGTGCTCAGCGCTGTAGGGGGCCTCTTCGGAGCCCGGAGCCGTGCTCGTATGCCAGGCCGGCACCAGCTTGATCCAGCCCCAGTCGAACTCGACCGTACCGCCGAGGTTGGGGTCGCTGACGGAGGCGGCGCCGTGAGCTTCGAGCCAGTTGGCGAGCTCGACGATCGCCACACAATGAGCGCCGCTGTTCTTGGCGACGGCGATCGCGTCGGCCATGTGGTCGGCGTGGCCGTGGGTGATCGCGATGTGGGTCGCGTCGACCTCCTCCGCGGTCGCAATCGCGCTGGGATTGTGGGGCTTGAGGAACGGATCGACCAGTAGACGGGTATCGCCCTCGCTCAACTCGAAGCACGAGTGCCCGTGAAATCGGATCTCCATCTTCAGCCAGCTCCTTCCGTCTCTTGCTTTTCCGAAAGCTCTTCACGCAGTGCCCAGCCGACTGCGACGCCGACCATCATCCCCATCCTCGCCTCCTCGGCGAGCAGCGCCCGCACGGCGGCGATCCGCTCGTCGGGGTCGGGGACGGTGGCGGCCTTCAGCGTCTCCGCCTCGTGCGGCTCCCCGAACCAGCCCCCCTCGGCGAGTGCGGTGGCGAGCACCCGCTGGAGCTGCGGCGCCGCGCGCGCCACGATCCGCTCGGCCTCGGCGAAGCGCTCGGCGTCGAGCAGACGCTCGATCGCTGCATCGAGCTCCTTGTCGCTTGGTGCCACCGAATCAGCCTAGCGGCCTGATGCGGGCTATCCACGCACCGGAGGAGGCGGCGCCCGGCTACTGGCGCAACGTGGCGGCAACGAGACCGGCGAGCCCGCCGACGGCGCCGCCGACCAGGCCGGCGAAGACGTCGGCGGTGGGAGCGAAGAGCGGCAGCGCCAGTAGAACCGCCGCCGCGACGACGACCCCGATGACGTCGTACTCCTCGTCGATCGTCCGGTGGGCCTCCGAGCGCCGGATCGCGAACCAGGCGGCAACCACGCCCAGCGCCATTCCGTTGCCGCCGGCGATCACGGCGATCTCGCCCTGTGCGTGAGCGATACCGCCGGCGACGATCATGCCGAGAGAGCCGCAGGCGAGCAGCAGCAGGCCGGTGGCGACGCTGCCGAGGCGCCGCTCCAGCGAGGTCGAGAAGATCGCCAGGCCAACGGCGACGACGAAGAGGTAGCCGACGTCGACGTAGGCGAACGGGGCGGTGAGGAACCGCCACCAACCGCCGGCATAGGGAACGAGGAGGCCGCCGAAGGTGGAGAGCGCATCGCCCGTAGCCTTCTGGAGGAGGAGCAGGGCGGCGGAGGCGAGGATCACGACCATCGTCGCGTAGGGCCGGTGCACTGAGGCGTCCCCCCTGCGGGCGAGGAAGCCCGGCCGCCGCAGCCGCCGCCGCCGCGAGAGCTTCGCCTCCAGGGCGTCGCCGCGGCGCTCCAGCTTCGGCGCCCGCTTGCGCAGCCGCGCTCCGCAGTAGGGGCACTCGGTGACGTAGGGACTGACCTCGGAGCCGCAGTTCTTGCAGATGACGCTGAGCTCAGTCTCGCTCATGGCCTTCGAGAATAACCCCCCGTCCCAACTCCCCGCCCACCTCGCCGGTGACATACTGCAGGCGCACCCGTATTCAAGGAGGATCAGCGTGGAGTTGAAGAGCCTGACCGAGCAGAAATCGCTGCTTGCGACCCTATCGCCCGGCAAACGCGCCCGGCTGCACCGGCTTTTGTTCGAGTTCGGCCCTGGCAACGGGACCCTGATGCTCTTGCCAATCGACCAGGGAATCGAGCACGGTCCGCGCGACTTCTTCCCCAACCCGGCTTCCAAGGATCCCGACTACCAGTTCCGGCTCGCGGTCGAGGCCGGCTACTCGGCCCTCGCCTGCCAGATCGGGATGGCGAGCAAGTACTACCCCGACTACGCCGGCCAGGTGCCGCTGATCCTCAAGGTCAACGGCAAGACCGACATCCCCTCATCGGCCAGCGCGCTCTCGACCTGCAACGCGAGCGTCGAGGACGCGGTGCGGCTGGGCGCCGACGCGGTCGGCTACACGCTCTACGTCGGCTCGCCGAGCCAGGGTGAGGACCTCGTCCAGCTGCGCCAGGTCCGCCAGGACTGCGACCGCTACGGGATGCCGCTGGTGATCTGGTCCTACCCGCGTGGAGAAGCGATCGACGGCAAGGGCGGCAACGTCTCCTTCTACGCGATCGACTACGCGGCGCGGATGGCGATGGAGATGGGCGCCGACGTGGTCAAGCTCAACATGCCGAAGATCAACCCGGAGAAGGACAAGGACGCACCCGCCCCCTATAACGAGATGGAAGTCGACGAGGCCGAGGCGATTCGCCAGTGCGTCGAGTCGGCCGGCCGCTCGCTGGTGGTGCTCTCGGGCGGCTCCAAGGTGGACGACGAGACCGTCCTCACGCACTGCCGCGAGATCATGGAGGCGGGCGGCTCCGGTGTGATCTTCGGCCGCAACGTCTGGCAGCGCGAGTGGAGCGAGGCGCTGGAGATCATCGCGCAGATCAAGGAGACGCTGCTCTCCAGCGTGCGCCGCGTCCCGTAGGACGCCGGGGGAGACTCCGGCGGCCCCCTCGACTTGAGGGGGCATGGACCGAGGAGGCACGCAATGGAGCCGAATCGGCAGCCTTGCGCTGCTGATGACCCTCGCCGCGATCGTCCTGCGGCCCTGGGAAGGCACCGACAAGGGCATCGACGTAGGCGCGGGCGGCGCCCGCGCCTACGTGGTGAGAGCGATCGACGGCGACACGATCGAAGCGCGCATCGGCGATCGCACGGAGGACGTCCGCCTGATCGGCGTCGACACACCGGAGACGGTGAAGCCCGACACCCCGGTGCAGTGCTTCGGCCCGCGCGCCTCGGCGTTCGAGCACCGCACTGTCGAAGGCCGGTGGGTGCGCCTCGTCCCCGGCGTCGAACAGCGCGACGTCTACGGGCGGCTGCTCGCATACGTCTACCTGAGACGGCGGTTCGTCAACGCGATCCTGGCGCGCCGGGGCCTTGCCCGCCCGCTGACGATCCCTCCCAACGACCGCTTCGCTCCCCTCTTCGAACGACTCGCACTGCATGCGGCGAAGGCCGGGCGTGGGCTCTGGGGCGCCTGCCCGCCCTGACCGCTTGCGTGACGTACAGCACATTCGCGAGCTGCAAGCGCTCGCAGCGCTTGGTACGGTGCCCGCGGCCCCCGGCCTTCTATGCGAATGCGACAGAGCATCTCCCAGTTCGAGACGGCCTTCGAGCAGGAGACCAGTTTGGAGCGCCGCCGGCGGGAGCAGCTGCGCCGCCGCGCCGCGAACCGCTCGCGCGCCCGGCGCATCAACCGCGACCAGCAGCACGGCACCGTGCGGTTCAGCGTCTTCGCCGTCTGCCTCACCGTCACCGTCACCGTCGTCGTCGTCACCATGTTCGAGGCGCTCGCCTACCTGATGGCGTAGCGACCCCCGAGCCCCGCTGTTGAATAGACTCGCGCGCCGATGGCTCGACGCTCGCTGAAGCCACAGCTCAACCAGATCCGCGCCTGGGTTCACCAGGGACGGACCGATGCCTGGATCGCGCACCAGCTCGAGATCAGCACCAGCGAGCTGCGCGAGTTCCGCAACCAGCACGACCTCTCCCCGGACGTGGAGGAAGGCGGCTCCAAGGAAGTCGACCTCCGCGACGAGATCGAAGCCGAGATCGAAGCGGCGACGGCTGAGGAGGAGGCGCAGCGGGGCGAGGAAGAGGTGGAGGAGCCAGACGAGGGTGACACCGAAGGCGAGGGCGAGGAGTCCAAGGCCGACGGCGGTAGCAACGGGGAGAGCCCGCCGAAACGCAGGCGTCGCCGGGGCCGGCGGGGAGGCCGGGGCCGGCGCAAAGAGCTGGAGGCGACCTTCGACCACGGCGAGACCGACGGCTACGGCCTCTGGCTCGACCCGGCGGTGAAGGACAACCCTGTCTACGCCGAGCACTGGGCCGGCCAGCGCGAGGTCACCGTTCGGATCGAGGCCGATCAGATCGTCATCCGCCGGCCCGGCGCGGGCGCATCGGACGCCGCCGCCGAACCTGGCGACGACGAAGACTGACCTTCACCCGCTCAGTCGAGGGCCAGCAAGCGGCCGCCGGCGAAATCCGCGGCGCCGCGTAGGTACAGCCAGAAGGCCGCGTCGGCAAGCGACTGGGGATCGAGCTCCGAGCCGGGATCGGCTTCGAGCGCCACCTGGTCGCACCAGTCGGTCCCCCGTCCGTAGAGGTCGGCCAGGTCCCCGGCCCGAAACGTCGGCCCCAGCCGTCGCTGCAGCTCGTCCCGCACCCCCGCCACAACTCGGTCGGCGCGCCTGCGCGCGGGCGGGTCGCCGGCCAGCGCCTGCAGGGCGCGCCAGCCCTCTTCCCACTGGAACATCGCGTTCTCGAGCGGATAGCCCACGCGACGAGGTTACCCAGGCAGGGAACGGGGTCGCCGGTCAGGCGCCGGGGGCGTTCGGGATGCGGCGCAGTGGAGCGTTGATGGGCCCGCAGCCGGCGGGGTCGAGCTCGCCCCGTACCTTCCAGACCGTGACCGGGCCGCTGCGGGAGATCGCGGTGACCGCCGGCTCGCCGCGCAGCCAGCCCGCCTCAGGCGAGGGGACCGGGTCGCCGGGATGGATGAAGTTGAGCAGCGGCGAGGTGACGAGGTAGTCGAGGCCGGCTTCGTCGACCGCCGCGCGGAATTCCCGGCAGGTCGGGATTGCGTTGTATGCGCCGTGCGGGCCGTCAAGGCCGAGGTAGCGGACGCGGTTGGAGAGGTCGGCGCCGTAGAAGCCGTACTCGAGGAAGCCCGCGGTCGTCCCGGCGAGGCCGATGCGGGCATCGTGGACGTCGCGCGCCCAGCGATAGGCCGAGTCGAGGTGCATGCCGGGGATGCTCGTTTCGGGATCGCGGTTGAGGTAGCGGTCGCGCAGGTAATGGCGCTGGACCGGGTAGCCGATCGCGGCGATGACGAGGCCGAGGACCGTCATCGCGACCGCGAAGAGGCGGCGTGCGCCGGCGGGTCCTGTCGCCGCAGGGGACCCACCGCCCCCTGCGGTAGCTGAAGCTTCCTCGGGGGCGGTCCCCCCTGCGGCGCCACCCGCCGGCAGAGACCGTCTGACCAGAACGGCGTTGGTGCAGACGATCACCGCCGGTATGAGGACGACCAGCGTGGCCAGTCCGAGGCCGAAGAGGCGGGATGGGTCGCGGAGGACGGCGTCGGCGCGGTCGGTGACGATCAGGATCGCCAGGAGCGCGGCCAACATCCCCCACTCTCGACGCCGTCCCCGCGGCGGAAAGGCGAGCGGCAGCAGGACGAGGCCGGCGAGGAGGGCGGGGATCGCGTAGCGGACGTTGATCGCGAAGCCGACCGGAGCGCCCTCGACGCCGGCGGCGCTGAGCGGCGTGAAGAGGTAGGCGAGCATGCCGAACAGCGCCACGCCGCCGACCCAGCGAACGACCCGGTCGGGCCCGCGCAGGAGGACCAGCAGCGCACCCGCGATCGCTGCGCCCACCACCAGCGGCCAGAGCAGGCCGAACGCCTGGTGCAGGCCGGGGAAGAAATAGTGCCGCCAGACGCTCGTGTCAGTGGCGTAGTGGACGATGTTGAAGTTGGGCCGCCCTTCCTGCAACCGCTCCGGGTGCGGCAACGAGATCGGTCCGATGTTGGTTGCCTGAGGCAGCGGGTTGCCGGCGACGATCAGGTTGCGCAGGTACCAGTAGCCGCCGCCGGCCAGGGCCGGCAGGAGCCACCACATCGCGGCGGCCCATCGCCTTCCCGCCGGCGCCAGAACCACGGCCGCCAGGGTCAGCGCTGCGGCCATCGCGAGGGCGGTCGACTTGGTGCCCACCGCGAGGCCAGCCGCCACGCCTGCAACGGCCAGCGGCCAGCCGACCGGCAGCGACCCTCTCCCCCTCTGCGGGTCGGAATCGCCGCTGCGGCGCAGGCTCCAGGCGTTGACGAGGATCGCGATTGCCGCGAGCAGCAGCGCGGCGGCGGCCAGGTCGTTCTTGGCCGCCCCGGGCTCCCGCACCACGAGCGTGTGGCACTCGAGGACGATCGCCGCCGCGACGACGGTCAGGTGCCCGCGGTCGTAGGGCCGCCCGATGCACCAGGCCGCCAGGAAGGCGATCGCCAGCCAGCCGAAGTTGAGGAACAGCGAGAGCGTGTCGCGCCCGGTCAGCAGGATCCCGACCGCGTGCAGAAGCTCGGAGTTCTGCGGGTAGAACCAGTTGACGAAGACCGTCTCGGAATGATGAAACCCGGTCACCGAGTGGCTGTGAGCCATTTCGACCGCGAACGGCAGGTGGTACCAGAGCGAGTCGAAGTTGAAGATCCCTCGGTCGAGCGCGTCCTTCGTGGTCAACCCCCAGTGGGCGAAGACGACCGCGACAACGCCCAGCGCGATCAGGCACGGGAGCGTGGGGAGGCCAGGGGTGGTCCCCTCCCGCGCTGGGTTTTTCGCCTCTGACGCTGCGTCTCTCGCCGAGTGGTCTGTGCGAAAAAGAGGACGCCGCACGGGAGGCGACCACCCCTGCCCTCCTCGCCAACCCGAAGCCAGAGCGACGATGCCGGCCAGGGCCAGCGATGCGGCGACCAAGGTCCCGGCATACAGCAGACCGACGAGCCCGAGCAGCTCGGCAAGCCAAATGAGCAGGGCGATCCCCGTCACGGCCTCGACGAGACGAGCTGGCGGGCCATCCCAGGCCGGCATGAGCTGCCGGCGTAAGCAGACCGCCGAGAAGGCCAGCGAGAGGATCAGGCCCGCCAGCAAAACGGCGCTGAGGAAGTACTGACCGGCGCTAACCACCGGAGGCTCCGGGCCCCGTCAGTTGAGGCCGCGGATGACGACCGGCGTCTCGCCTTCGGAGACCATTCCCTGGGCGCGGGCCTTGCCGTCGATCACGATCGGGTCTTCCGCCCCCTGGACGCGATGGTGGAGCTGCTTGTTCTCGTGCAGCAGCCCATGCAGCTGCGCTTTGGCGGCGGTCGTCGCCGTGTAGGTCTTGACGAAGTCGATCGCCGGGTTCAGGTACGAGTAGAGGACTGCGGCCAGAACCAGCGTCAGCGCGACCCGCCCGACCCGATCCCAGCGAATGCGACTCCCCCCACGCCGGGCGGCGGGCCGTCTGCGAGGCGCGGGGCGACGTGCCATTCCCGGTCCTTTGGGATTCGCGCTCGCATTCCTGCACGTTGAACGCAAGCGTGCGCCTGGGGGCGTGCGTGGCCAAGCAGCTCAAGGACGCAGGGCGGGCGATGTAGGGAGCGCACAGTTAGTGCGTGACCGAAACGCCCGCCCGAGGACGCCGAGATGCGCCGTGCCACGCACGTCATCCAGGTGTGCGCGCGAACGCACGCAAACCAGGAAATTCAGCCGCAGCGCCAAGCTCCTCCTCGATCCGCAACAGGCGGTTGTACTTGGCCACGCGATCCGCGCGCGAGGGGGCGCCGGTCTTGATCTGGCCGGCGCCGGTCGCCACCGCCAGGTCGGCGATCGTGGTGTCTTCGGTCTCCCCCGAGCGGTGTGAGATGACCGTGGTGTAGCCGGCCTCGCGAGCGGTGCGGATCGCCTCCAGGGTCTCGGTCAGGGTGCCGATCTGGTTGACCTTGACCAGGATCGAGTTGCCGACCCCCAGCTCGATGCCGCGCCGCAACCGCTCCGGGTTGGTGACGAAGAGGTCGTCGCCGACTAGCTGGACGCGGTCGCCCAGCCGCTCGGTCAGCAGCTTCCAGCCGTCCCAGTCCTCCTCGTCCATGCCGTCCTCGAGCGAGACGATCGGGTAGCGCGAGCAGGCGTCCTCCCAGTAGGCGGCCATCTCCTCGGAAGAGAGCGTGCGGCCCTCGTGCTCGAGCGCATAGGCGCCGCCCTCATAGACCTCGCTGGCCGCCGGGTCGAGGGCGATGAATACGTCGGCTCCGGGCTCGTACCCGGCCGCCTCGACGCCCTCCAACACGGCCTGCAGCGCCGCCTCGTTGGACTCGAGGTTCGGCGCGAAGCCGCCCTCGTCGCCGCCCGCGGTCGAGAGGCCCCGCGCGGCCAGGCTCTTCTTCAGCGCGTGGAAGACCTCGGCGCCGACCCGCAGGCACTCCGAGAAGCTGCCGGCGCCGGCCGGGACGACCATGAACTCCTGGAAGTCGACCGAGTTGTCGGCGTGGGCGCCGCCGTTGAGGACATTCATCATCGGCACCGGCAGCAGCGTCGGCTCGCCGCCGCCGTAGAGCTCGGCCAGGTAGCGGTAGAGCGGCTGGCCGGAGTCTGCCGCCGCGGCCTTGGCGGCGGCCAGCGAGACGCCGAGGATCGCGTTGGCGCCGAGCCGCCCCTTGTTGGGGGTGCCGTCGAGCTCGATCATCGTCTCGTCGAGCGCCCCCTGCTCGGCGGCACGGGCGCCGGTCAGCGCAGCGGCAATCTCGTCGTTGACGTTGGCGACAGCCCGCGAAACCCCCTTGCCACCCCAGGCCTCGCCGCCGTCGCGCAGCTCGACCGCCTCGAACTCCCCGGTCGACGCCCCAGACGGCACCGCGGCGAGGCCGCGGGCGCCGGACTCGAGTGCGACCTCGACCTCGATCGTCGGGTTGCCGCGCGAGTCGAGGATCTGGCGCGCGTGGATGGAGGCGATGGCGCTCACGGACACAGCACTCTATTTGACCGAGCCGGAGCTGGCGGAGCTAGGGCGCAGTAGGCGGAGCGCCCGTCACACCCGGGATCGAGCCTTCCAGGCCCGCGCCTTCTTCGACCGGTTTGAGCCCGGCCGGCTGGGGCCGCTGGGGAAGCTGCTGGCCCTTGGGGGTGAGGATGCTGACCGTGCCCGGCAGGGCCGGTTTGATCTGTTCGACCGGCGCCGGACATTCGGTCGCCGGCGTTTTCGGGTTGGCTTCGTAGCAGGCTTCAGGCGCGCCCGAAGGATGGCCCGAGCCCTTGAAGTTGGCACAGCGTTCGATCACATAGCCCGAGGCGCAGAAGGTCCGCGACTGCCACTTGCTCGAGTAGGAGGCGACAAATTCGGAGAAGAATTCCTGCTGGATCTGCTGGGCCAACTGGGTGCTTAGCTGTGAGCGGACTTCGTCCAGGGTCTGGACTTTTTCCGGATTCAGTTTCACCACTTCGATCAGGATGAAGTTGCCCTGGTATTTGATCGGCCCGATCAGTTCGCCGGTGGCGGCCCCGAAGATGCCGCCCTTGAGCGGTTCTGACAGCGCTTCTTCGCTCAGCCCGGACTGGAGCCCGCCTTTGCCTTTCGTCGACGGGTCTTCCGAATATTTCGCGGCCGCTTTTTTCCAGCTCGCCTCGGAGTTGTCCGCTTCGAGCTGCTTCTTGGCAGCTTCGACTTCCGCTTTGTCTTTGCTGGTGATGATGCGGACGTCGCGGGTCGGTTTGGTCGTGAACTGGGTCGCCTTCGCTTCTTCGTAGTACTGCTTGACCTGGTTTTCCGAGGGGGTCGGCGCTTCTTTGCCGATCTGCTGCTGGATCTGTGTGCTGAGGATCTGGAGCTTTACCCGCTCGTTGACGTCTTCCTGGGTGAAGTGCGAAGTCTTGAGGAATTCCTGGTATTTGGCTTTGGTCGGGAAGTTCGTTTTCTTGATCTGGGCGAGTTCGGTGGCGATCTGTTTGTCGGTCGCCGTGATCCCCAGTTCTTCGCCCTCGCCCTGGATCCAGATCGTGTCGAAGATGTTGCCCAGGGCCGTTTTCTTCAGTTCTTCGTACTGTTTGTCGCCGGGCTGCGGGACTTTTTTCAGCCCGCCCTGAGCGGCCGCCTGCAGGAACGACCGCTTGTAATCGGCTTCGCTGACGTGGCCGAGATCGCTGGGGACGCCCTGGACGAGCGCGACGTCGCCGGACGGGACGCTCGGCTGGCCGATTCCCTCGGCGATGGCGAAGCCGACGAAGAGCCCGACGAAGGCGACCCCGAAGACCAACAGACCAAGCCGCTGCAGGGGCGCAGGGCCCGAGGAGCGCCCGGTGGCGCCGCTCTTGCTCTTCCCCTTACCCGACGTGGGCCTCTTGCGCTGACTCGGACTCACGGAGCGGGCAGCATATCCGAAGGCCGCTTAGCGTCGCCTAAAGCGGCCGCGAGTGCCAGCACCGCCGCGAGCCGCGCCTCGGGCTCGTCGGACGCCCGCAACCCGACGGTCTGCTCCCGCCACTCGTACAGCGCCCCCTCGACCTGCTCGCGCAGGGCGGCCGCTTGCTCGGAGTCCAGCTCGATCCCGGTGACGCTGAGTCGCCCGCCGCGAAACTCGATGCTTCGCGCGCCGGCCAAGCCCAGCTCGATCCGCGCCCGCTGCAGCTTCAGCAGGTTCTCCGCCTGGGGCGGCAGCGGGCCGAAGCGGTCGCTCAGCTCGTCGCGGATCTTGCGCAGCTCGCCGGGGGCGCGGGCGGCGACGACGCGGCGATGGATGTCGATCTTCGCCGCCTCGAACGGAACGAAGCTGGCGGGAAGGTAGGCGTCGATCGGCACGTCGAGACGGACCGGCTCCGGCGTCTCCTCGGCGCCGTCGCCGACTCCCGCGGCCTCGGCCACCGCCTCGTCGATCATCTGGCAATAGAGCTCGAAGCCGACCGCGGCGACGTGGCCGGACTGCTCGTCGCCGAGCAGGTTGCCGGCGCCGCGGATGTCCAGATCCCGCATCGCGATCCGGAACCCGGAACCCAGCTCGGTGTGGTCTGCGAGGGTCGAGAGCCGCGCCGCCGCCTCCTCGGTGAGCGCCTCCGGCGAGGGGTAGAGCAGATAGGCGAAGGCGCGCTCGCGCGAGCGCCCCACCCGGCCCCGGATCTGGTAGGCCTGGGAGAGGCCGAGCTGGTCGGCGCGCTCGACGATCAGCGTGTTCGCGGTGGGGATGTCGAGGCCGGACTCGATGATCGTGGTCGTCACCAGGCAGTCGGCCTCGCCGCGCAGGAAGCCGAGCATCGTCTCCTCCAGCTCCTTCTCGTCCAGCTGGCCGTGGG
The DNA here is from genome assembly GCA_963749605.1 of uncultured Solirubrobacterales bacterium. Lineage (GTDB taxonomy): Bacteria > Actinomycetota > Thermoleophilia > Solirubrobacterales > 70-9 > CAVVNN01. Next base: position 863,783 of record CAVVNN010000002.1, read on the forward strand.
CTTCGACGAAACGCGCCTTCGGAACCAGCCCGCGCAGTTGCTCGGACACCTCCGGCAGCGAGTCGATCCGGTTGTGGAGGAAGAAGGCCTGGCCGCCCCGCTCCAGCTCGCGCTCGATTGCCCGCCGAACCAGGTCCTCGTCATAGGGGCCGACATAGGTGCGGACGGGGCGCCGGCCCTCTGGCGGCGTCTCGATAACCGAGATGTCGCGCAGGCCGGCGAGGCTCATCTGCAGGGTGCGGGGGATCGGCGTCGCCGAGAGGGAGAGCACGTCGACCTTCAGCTTCAGCTGGCGCAGGAGCTCCTTCTGCTTGACGCCGAAGCGCTGCTCCTCGTCGACGATCACCAGGCCGAGGTCCTTGGCGCGGACGTCGCGCGAGAGCAGCCGGTGGGTGCCGATCAGGATGTCGACGGCACCGGCCTCGAAGTCCCTCAACACCGCTTTCACCTCGGCCGCCGGCCGCAGCCGGGAGACGCCCTCAACCCGGAACGGGAGGTCGGCGAGGCGCTCGCGAAAGGTGCCGAAGTGCTGCTGGGCGAGGATCGTCGTCGGCACCAGCATCATCACCTGCTTGCCGTCGGAGGCGGCCTTGACCGCGGCGCGCAGGGCGACCTCGGTCTTGCCGAAGCCGACGTCGCCGCAGACCAGGCGGTCCATCGGCTGCTCGGCCTCCATGTCGCCCTTGACCGCCTCGATCGCCTCCAACTGGTCGGCGGTCTCGCGGTAGGGGAAGGCGGCCTCCATCGCGACCTGCCACTCGCCGTCGGGGGAGAAGGCGTGGCCCCTGCGGGTGCGGCGCTCGGCGTAGAGGTTGAGCAGCTCGCCGGCGAGGGCGCCTGCGGCGCGGCGGGCGCGCGCCTTCATGTTCTGCCAGCGCCTGCCCCCCAGCGCGGAGAGCGACGGCTCGCCCCCGGAGCCGACGTAGCGGCTCAGCTTGGCGAGCTGGTCGGTGGGGACGTAGACGCGGTCCTCGCCCTTGTATTCGAGGTAGAGGTAGTCGCGGGTGACGCCGCCGACCTCACGGGTCTCGAAGCCGGCGAAGCGGGCGACGCCGTGGTCCTCGTGGACGACGTGGTCGCCGACCCGCAGTTCGCTGAAGGCGAGGCGGCTCCTGGCCGCCCCGGGGACGGCCTCCTCGGCACGGCGGCGCCGGTGGACGAGGCGGCGGAAGGGATAGACGGCGAGCTGCAGCTCCGGGCTGACGAAGCCCTCGCGCAGCCGCGCCTCGGCGAAGGCGAGGCCGGGCTTGGGTGAGAGCCGGCCGCCTTCGAGCATGGCGGCGTCGAGGCGATCGAGGCCATAGCGGGCGCGCTCCGCCTCACCCTGGCTGTCGAAGGCGACGACGGTGCGGTAGCCGGAGCGGACCAGCTTCTCCAGTTCCCCCTCAGCCTCCTTGATGCTGCGCGCGGGAGACTCCGCGCGGGAGGCGCGGAAGGCCTTCTCGTCGTCCTCACCGGCGCTGGCCAGCGCGAGAGCGGCTCGCTCGGCCAGCGGCGCCGCGACGTCGACGTAGAGGTGGCGAGCGTCGTCGGCGTGCATCGCCGCCGTCGCGTCCTCCCAGTGGTCGCGCAGGGCCGGCTCGATCTCCTCGGCGGCGACGAGGATGACCGCGGCCTCGCCGGGGACCAGGTCGAGCGGCGCCTGGAAGTGCTCGAGCGGCAGCAGGTCGGCCAGGTTCGAGAGCTGCTCGCCCTTCTCGGCGGCCTCCATCGCCGCCAGCTCGGCCAGCTCGCGGTGCTCGGAGTCGAGCTCGGCGGCCGGCGCCAGCTCGACCCGCGCGGCGTCGCCGAGCGAACGCTGGGTGAAGGTCGAGAACCAGCGCATCGACTCGACCTCGTCGCCGAACAGCTCGATCCGCACAGCCCGCTCCTCGGTCGCCGGAAAGGCGTCGAGGATGCCACCGCGAACGGCGAACTGGCCGCGCTCGGTGACCTGGTCGACCCGTTCGTAGCCGGCGGCGACGAGGTCGGAAGCCACGGTCCCCAGGTCGACCTCCTCTCCGCGCGAGACCGCGAAGCCGGCGGGGCGCAGGGAGGCGTCGGGGACGGCCTCGGCGAGAGCGGTGGCGCTGGCGACGACGACCGCGTCGTCTTCTCCGCGGAGCGCGTCGAGCGCGTCGATCCGCAGCCCGACCAGGTGCGGCGGCGGGGTGACGTGGGAGGCGTAGCCGGTGCCGCGCGAAGGGTAGAGGCGGACCCGGCGCGGCGCCAGGTAGGCGCGCAGGTCGGCGGCGAGGTCGCGGGCGGAGCGGTCGTCGGCGCTGACCAACAGCGCCGGGCGGCCGGCCAGCCCGCGGTCGTCCTCGAGCAGTGTCGCCAGCAGCAGCGGCCGCAGCATCGCCGAGGCGAGCACCATCGCCCTCTCGCCCCCGGTGGCCGCGTCGCGCGCCCGCCCGGCGAGCGCGTGGACGCGCTCGTTTTCAGCGGCTATGTCGAGGAGCGGCCGAAGACTCACTCGGCGAACGGTAGCCCCGGCCCTGACCGCTGCCACTCAACTTGGCCTTCGCCCTCCGCCTTCGAGCGCTCTTCGACGGCGTCCCACTCGTGGAGCATGCGCTTCAGCCGCGCCACCGCCTCCGGCGGGTGGGCGGCGATGGCCGCGGCGAGCTCGAGCGCCGCATCCTCGGTCGCCGCGGCGGGAGCGACCCGGTTGACCAGCCCGAGCCGCAGCGCCTCGTCGGCGCCGACGGTGCGCGAGGAAAGCAGCAGGTACTTGGCGGTCGCCAGGCCGCAGAGGGTGACCAGGCGGGCGGGGCCGACCGGGACCCCAAGCGCCGCCCCGGGGAAGCGCATCCGCAGGTTGGAGCCGGCGACCCGCATGTCGCAGGCGACCGCGATCTCGGCGCCTCCTCCCACCACGTCGCCGTGGCAGACGGCGATCGTCGGCTTGGGGAAGCCGACGATCTCGTCGTAGAGGTCGGCGAAGAGCTGCATCCGGCGCACCCGGCCCTCCTCGTCGAGCTGCTCCTTGACGTCGGCGCCCGCCGAGAGCCCCATGTGGTCAGTTGAGCTGACCGTCAGGACCCGCACCGCGTCATCGGCGCGCGCGACCGCGAGGTGCTCGAGCATCTCCGCGAGCATCTGGGTGCTGATCGCGTTGCGCGCTTCGGGTCGCCGCAGGCGCAGCACCGCCACGCCCTGCGCGTCGACTTCGTAGCTCGTCAGCACTTCGGAACCGCTCACCCGGTGGAACCTAGCTTCTCGACGAGCTGCTCCGCCTCGTCGGCCGCCCGCCCGACCAGCGCCGCGACCTCGTCGCGCGGCTCGCGAAAGCTCGAGAGAACGTAGGCGGCGACGACCTCGGGGTCGGTCGAGTCGGGTCGCCCCACCCCAACCCGGACGCGCCAGAACTCGGCGTCGCCGAAACCCCGCTTCAGGCTCTTCAGCCCGTTGTGGCCGGCGAGGCCGCCGCCGAGGCGGGTCTGGATCTCGCCGAAGGGGAGGTCGATCTCGTCGTGGAGGACGACGACGCGGCGCAGCGGCGCCTTCAGCGCCCCGCGCGCCGGGCCGGCCGAGCCACCGGAATCGTTCATGAAGGTCTGCGGCAGCAGGATCGCCACCCGCGGCCCGCCGGGCCCGGCCCGGCCTTCGGCGATCAGCCCGCCAAACCTCTTCTTCGCCCGCGGCAGGTCCCAGCGCCGCGACAGCTCCGCCCCGACCTCGAAGCCCACGTTGTGGCGGGTCGCGGCGTAGCGCGCGCCCGGGTTGCCGAGCCCGACGATGAGGATGCGCCCGTCCGGCTCGCCCTGATCGTCGCGATCGGCCCGGCGGCGAAAGAGGGACAGCGCTACTCGCCTTCGGACTCGCCCGACTCGCTCTCGGCGCCGCCCTCTTCGGCCTCGCCCTCGGGCTCCTCGCCGCCCTCGCCCACGACCTCTGTCTCCTCCTCGACCTCCGGCTCGGGCTCTTCCTCGACCCGCGGCGGCGAGAGAGTGGCGATCGTGACCTCCTCGGGGTCCTCGGCGACGAACTTGACGCCCTCGGGAGGAGTGGCAGAGGAGAGCTGGACCGTGTCGTTGATCTCCATCGTGGACACGTCGACGACGATCCGGTCGGGGATCTCGGCCGGGAGCGCTTCGACGGCGATCTCGCGGGTGACGTGCTCGAGCACGCCGCCGGCTTTGACGCCGGGCGCGGTGTCGGCTCCCTCCAGCTCGATCGCCACCTCGGCCTGGATCGCCTCGTCGAGCTTCACCGCCTGCAGGTCGATGTGCTCGAGGCTGCCCCGGACCGGGTGCAGCTGCTGCTCCTTGACGACCACCGGCACGGCTTTGCCGCCGTCGATCTCGAGGTCGAAGAGCGCGTGGCCCTCCGAGAGCACCGTCTGCACGTCGCGCTCGGGAACCTGGAAGGCGGTCGCGTCGGAGCCGCCGCTGTAAACGACGCCGGGGACCAGGCCGCCGCGCCGCAGGCGGCGGGAGGTTCTAGAGCCGAACTCCGCGCGGGGAGCGGCCCTGAGCTTTGCGCGAACGGTCGCCATCGGACGGGAGAGGATAGAGAACCGGAGAAATTCAGAACCTGTGCCAACCTAGGCACGTGGCCGACGACTCGAAGATCCCCAAAGGCCGGATCCGCCGCTCGGCGAAGCTGGGTTCGATCGTGGGGGTGCAGGGCGCGCGCTACGCGGGCACCAAGGCCGCCAACGTGACCCGCTCCGAAGAGGGCGGCAAGGAGCGGCTGGAGCAGCGCCACCTGGAGACCGCGATGAAGATGGTCGGGGCGCTGGGCCAGATGAAGGGCGCGGCGATGAAGCTCGGCCAGTTCGCCTCCTTCATCGACACCGAGTTCCTGCCCGAGGAGTACCGCGAGATCTACCAGGAGCAGCTGGCGAAACTGCGCACCGACGCGCCGTCGATGCCCTGGGAGAAGGTCGAGAAGGTGCTGCTGGAGGAGTACGACGACGAACCGGTCTCCGACCTCTTCGCCGAGTTCGAGACCGAGGCCTTCGCCGCCGCCTCGATCGGCCAGGTGCACCGGGCCGAGCTGCTCGACGGCCGCAGGGTCGCGGTCAAGATCCAGTATCCGGGGATCGCCGAGGCGCTCGACGCCGATCTTCGCAACGCGGGGACGCTGGTGCGGCTGGCGCGGGCGATCGCCCCCGGACTCGACGCGAAGGCGATCGCCCACGAGCTGCGCGAACGGGTGATGGAGGAGCTCGACTACGAGTACGAGGCGCAGAACCAGCGCACCTTCTCCCGCGCCTACCGCGACCACCCCTTCATCTACGTTCCCGAAGTGGTGACCCGGCTCTCGCGGCGGCGCGTGCTCGTCACCGAGCTGGTCGAGGGCATGGGCTTCGAGCAGATCAAGCAGCTGCCCCATGAGGAGCGCAGCCGCTTCGGCGAGATCGTCTTCCGCGGCAGCTTCGGCTCGATCTACCACCTGCAGCACTTCAACGCCGACCCCCACCCGGGCAACTACATCCTGATGGACGACGGCCGGGTCGCCTTCCTCGACTTCGGCATGACCAAGAAGCTCGACCGCGAGCAGATCCTGCTCGAGCAGCGCGCCTTCGACGCCGCCTCGCGCGACGACCCGGAGGCCTTCCGCGAGGCCCTGCACGACCTCGGCTTCGTCAAGAACCCCTCCAAGCTCGACGCCGAGCGGCTGCTGGACCACATGCGGGCTGTCGGCGGCTGGTTCGTGATGGAGGACCGCGAGCTCGAGATCACCTCGCGGCGGGTGATGAAGATCATCGAATCGACCAACGACCCGCGCTCGGAGTATTTCGACCTGATGCGGCGCGAGTCGATCCCGGCCGATGAGCTGATGGGGCGGCGAATGGAAATCGGCGTCGTCGCCGTGCTGGGACAGCTTCGCGCCAAGCGCAATTGGCACCGGATCGCCCGCGAGTGGGTCTACGCCGACCCGCCCGCCACCGAGCTGGGCGAGCAGGAGTGGGCTTACTTCGAGTCGCGGGGCGTGCAGCGCACGCCGGGGCTCGCCAAGGCGACCTGAAAGAGGCGGGGGTCGTTGGAGCAGAGGCCGGTGACGCCGGCCGCGACGAGCTTGCGCATCCGCGCGTGGTCGTCGACGGTCCAGGCGATCAGCTCGACTCCGGCGATCTCGGTGATGCGAGCGAGGCGGCGGGTCACGAGCGGGTGGTAGACCCACATCGACTCGACACCCAGCCTCGGCAGCTCCTCGGCCGCCAGGCCGGGCAGGCGGTGGCGCATCGCCGTCAGCGCCGCCAGCATCGGCGCCTTCGCCCAGCGCTTCGAGGCCCAGTCCCTGGTGACCTTGGGATAGGTCCAACCACGCCGCAGGTCCGGCTCCAGCTCGCGGATGCGAGCCAGCGAGTACAGCTCCATCGTCGAGACCATCGCCCGGCTGATCAGATCCCGCTCCCGCAACGCCGCGACGATCTCCTCCTCGCGACCGGGAAGCTTGATGTCGAGATCGATCTCGACCCGGTCCAGCGGGGGCGCCAGGAACGCGTCGAGCGCCTCCGTCAGGATCAGCGGCGTGCGCCGCTCGGCGTCGGCCCAGTCGTGGGCGACGACCAGAGGCGCCCGCTGCTCGAGCGGCAGGTGGGCGTCGCGAAGCCAGAGCACGTCCAGCTCGATCGTGTCGACGCCGGCCTCGACCGCGGCGCGGAAGCTCTCCAGGGTGTTGCCGGGCGCGATCAGGTCGGCGCCCTTGTGGCCGACCAGGCGGAGTCCGTCAGGCACTAGAAGAGCTGGTTCTCGCCCGCGAAGATCTCCGAGACGGAGTCGTCGGTGAAGATGCGGCGGATCGAGTCGGCGAATGTGCCGGCGGTCGAGAGCACGGTGATGTTGTCGGGGGCGCCGGGGCGCAGCGGCAGCGTGTCGGTGACGACGATCTTCTCGATCCCCGAGCTCTCGTAGGCGAGCCGCTCGTAGGCGGGGCCGGAGAAGACGCCGTGGGTCGCGCAGGCGATCACCCGGGCGGCGCCCTCGTCCATGACCGTCTGCGCGGCTGCGCAGAGCGTGCCGGCGGTGTCGATCATGTCGTCGACGAGCACGGCGGTCTTGCCCTTCACGTCGCCGACCACGTAGCCGATCTCGGCCACCTGCTGGGCGGGGCGCTCCTTCTCCATCACCGCCCAGTGGGTGCCGATCCGGCGGGCGAAGTTGCGCGCCGTCTTCACCCGGCCGGCGTCGGGGGAGACGATCACCAGCTCGTCGGTGAGGTTCTGGTCGACGAACCACTGGGTCAGCATCGGCATCGCGGTCATGTGGTCGACCGGGACGTGGAAGAAGCCCTGCACCTGGCCGGCGTGGAGGTCCATGGTGAGGACGCGGTCGACGCCGACCCCCTCCAGGCACTTGGCGACGATCCGAGCCGAGATCGGCTCGCGCGGCGCCGACTTCTTGTCCTGGCGGGCGTAGCCGTACCAGGGCATCACGGCGATGATGCGGTGCGCGGAGGCGCCCTGGGCGGCGTCGATCATCGTCAGCAGCTCGATCAGCGCGTCGTTCGGGGTCATCCCGGTCTGCTCGTTGGCGCAGGTCGACTGGACCAGGAAGACGTCGGCGCCGCGGATCGACTCCTCGTAGCGGCAGTAGACCTCGCCGTTGGCGAAGGTCTTCAAGGTCACCTGGCCGAGGTCGAGGCCGAGCTTGCCGGCCACCTTGGCGGTCAGCTCCATCGAGCTGCGGCCGCCGAAGATCATCAGCCGCTTCGAGTAGTCGTGGGGGATTGCGGTCGCCTGCTGCGGGCGCTCCTCGATCGTGCTCACGCGCTCTGTTCCTCTCGCGTCCGGGCCGCCTTGCGTTCGGCGTACCCCTCGATGTTCCGTTGCTCGTTATCGCTCACGGCAAGCGCCCCCTCGGGCACGTCGGTCTTGATAACCGCGCCGGCGCCAGTGTAGGCGGCGTCACCGACTTCTACCGGCGCGATCAGCATCGTGTCAACGCCGATGCGGACGTTTTTGCCGATCACGGTCCGGTTCTTGCGGAATCCGTCGTAGTTGGCGGTGATCGTGCCGGCGCCGAGATTGCTGCCCGCGCCGACCTCGGCGTCGCCGACGTAGGCGAGGTGCGGGACCTTGGCGCCCTCCCCGATCCGCGAGTTCTTGATCTCGACGAAGGAACCGGCCCTGGCGCCGGCCTCGAGCGCGGCGCCGGGGCGAAGGTGGGCGAACGGCCCGACTGTGCAGCCGTCGAGGACCTCGCACTCGACCAGGTAGGAGTGCGGGACGGCGACGCTCTCGCCGAGCGTGGTGTCGGTCAGCGTGGTGAGCGGGCCGACGACGGAGCCGGCGCCGACCTCGGTGCGGCCGCGCAGGCTGGTGCCGGGCTCGATCCTGGCGTCGGCGGCGATCTCCACCTCGACGTCGACCCAGGTCGAATCGGGGTCGACGACGGTGACGCCGGCGAGCATGTGGGCCTCGAGGATGCGGCGGCGGGCCTCAGCCTCGACCGCGGCGAGGTCGGCGCGGTCGTTTACCCCCATCGTCACCGCGACGTCGTCGGCGAGGTGGGCGGCGACCGTGTGGCCGGCGTCGCGCAGGGCACCGAAGACGTCGGGCAGGTAGTACTCGCCCTGGGCGTTGTCGTTGGAGAGGCCCGCCAGGGCGACGGCGAGCGACGCCGCGTCGAAGGCGTAGGCGCCGGCGTTGATCTCGCGGATCGCCAGCTCCTCGGGAGCGGCGTCGCCGGCGGCTTTGGCCTCGACCACGCGCTCGACCTCGCCGCCGGACCCGCGGACGACTCGGCCGTAGGCGGCCGGATCGTCGAGCTCGATCGTCAGCATCGTCGCGGCGGCGCTCGAGGCGGTGTGGGCGGCGAGCAGCTCGGCGATCGTTTCGGGCGGAGATCAGCGGCACGTCGCCGGAGAGCACGAGGACGGTCTCCGCTCTCCTCGATCAGCGGCAGCGCCGCGCGGACGGCGCCGCCGGTCCCGTCGGACTCGGGCTGGACGACGATCTCGACGCCCTCCGGTAGGCCGGCGGAGATGTCCCGCCCCGGTGAGACGATCGCCGCGACGCGCCCGGCCCCCGCCTCGCGCGCAGCGAGGACCGGCCAGGCGACCATCGGGCGCCCGCAGACGGGGTGCAGCATCTTCGGCAGGGACGACCGCATGCGGGTGCCCTCGCCCGCCGCCATGACCAAGACCAAAGGCGAACTCACTCCAGGATCGTAGTGGTGGCGTGCGGGTCCTGTCACAGGGGAGGGGCCTGCGGGCGGGCGGGTGCGTCCGTTCTCGGCCCCTCCCCTGTGCCACCCGCACGAGCCGCCGCTGCGAAGAACGGCGAGTTCGCCGGTGTGTTAGCTGCTTTCTCCCTTGGCGAGGTCTTTGCCGACCAGGGCTACTGAGGTCAGGGTCCAGCCGGCGAAGATCAGGTCGATCCCGACCAGGAGGCCGATCGCCCAGTCGGCGCTGCTGGGGAACTTGGCGAGGACGAGGATGCCGATCAGCAGGCCGGCGAAGCCGCTGAGGCCGACCAGGCCGGCGCCCTGCTGGCCGCGGCCGGCAAAGGCGACGCCGATCCGCGTGATCCCCATGAAGAGGAAGTAGATGCCGAGGACGAAGGTCAGGGTGAGGGTGCCGTTGTGCGGTTCGACAATCAGCCAGAGGCCGACGATCACGGTCAGGAAGGCCCAGATCAGGCGCAGGATCACGCTCCCGATCGAGTGGGCCGTGAAGGCGCCGGCGACGAGGAAGGCGCCGGCGATAACCAGGATCCAGCCGATGAAGATCGCCGTCCCGACCGAGGCCACCGCAGGCACCAGGATCGCGACGCAGCCGATCAGGATCGCCACGACTCCAACGGCCATCAGCCCCTTCCAGCTGCGCGCAAGCCCCTCGCGCACCTCCGGATCCAGGGACGCTCCGCCCATCTCCATACCGCGGACCCTAAGCCCCCACCCGGACACGGTCAACCCGAAACTGGGGAGCCCGGACTCGAACCGGGATAGCTGGCACCAAAAGCCAGAGGCCTACCATTGGCCGACTCCCCAGGAAGCCGCTAAAGCTTAGCCCGGCCCTACTCGTCCGAGGAGCGGGGGACCTTGCCGCCCTCGGCGCCGGGTTCCAGCGCCGGGCCGCGGGGGGAGGCGATGCCGAGGACGCGCATCGCCTTGAGGCCGAGGCCGAGCTTCTCGCGGCCCTCGGTGGCGGAGACGTCATGACCGCAGAGCTCCTTCACCCGCTCGAGGCGGTAGCGGATCGTGTGGCGGTGGGTGAAGAGCTGTTTGGCGGTGGCGGCGACGTTGCCGTCGTTGTCGAGATAGGCCTCCACCGTCGCCACCAGCTCGGTCTCGTACTGCTCGTCGTAGGCGACCAGGGGCTCGACCGTCTCGGCGTAGAAGCGCTCCAGCTCACGCGGGTCCTCGCTCATCGCCGGCAGCAGCAGGCGGTATGCGCCGGTGTCCTCGAAGGCGAGCAGGGGTTTGCCCTCGGCCTCGCCGACGTTGACCGCCAGCCGCGCCTCGTTGCCGGAACGGTAGAGATCGACCGGGTCGGCGGCGCGGCGGCTGCGGCCGATCGTCAGGTGGAAGCCGGCGAGGCTGTCCTCGAGCTCCCGCGACAATCCGCTCGCCGCGCGCGTCAGCTGCTCGTCCTCTTCGGCGGGCACGATCACCGCGATCTCGACGGCGACCTCGTCGTCCTCGGCGGTCGCGAGCGAGCCGGGCGCCAGCGAGCGCAGCGCCCGCATCGCCAGGGTCATCGCGCGGGCTCGCCACTCACCCGCCTGGACCGCGCGCGGCGCCACACGCAGGATCACCACCCCCGCCCCTCGCTCCAGGTCCGCCCCGAGCTCGGAGGCGCGGGCGACGATGTCGCCGCGGTCGGTCACCTTCCGGCCCAACACCGCGGCGACGAAGGCCCCCGCAACCTCCTCGCTCTCCCATTCCGGGGAGCGCGAGCGCTCCAGCTCCAGCGCCAGCAGCGTCGTCACCATCCGCGCGATCGCCGGGTCGGGCGCGGACCCGCCCCGGTAGCGCAGCTCGCCGACCACGGAGTCGGCCACCCTCAGCACGACCGCGGTCACCCCCTCCCCCCCGGAGAGCAGCTTCTGCTCCTGATCGGAGGAGGCCCCGGCCACCGCCAGCACAGCGCTGGAGCGGTCGATCAGGGCGACGCTGGCATCGAGCACCTTCGCCGCCGCCCGCGCCACGGCGGGCAGCCCGGCCCCCGACTCGACCGCCTCGGCCAGCCGGTCCAGGGCTCCGACTTCCTCACCATTTGCAGGCGTTTTCTGCCCCTTCGCGGTCGTCGACATCCGACCATTATCCCCAGCTACTTGCCGTGGAGCAGATTCGTTATGTCGTTGTAGTAGTAGACGATCGCCAGGCCGAGCACGACGCCGATCGCGACCAGGGCGACGAGGACGAAGACCGAGAGGAACCCGGCGGCCGCCTTCTCCCAGATCCGCCCGTAGGAGCTGAGCGCCGGAACGAGGATGAGGGCGACGAAGGCGACGAGGCTGACCAGCCCCGCCGCGCCGAAGAGGAGGTACTGGTTACCGATCTCGGTCAGCGCCAACGGCAGTGCCATTCACCGCATTCTGGCGCAACGTGGAGATGACGAGGGCCACCGCGCCGCAGAACGAGAAGGCCGCGGCGCCGAGGGCCCAGCCGGCGCTGACGTCGCTGAGGTAGTGGACGCCCAGGTAAGCGCGGGAGAGGCCGACCAGCGCGGTCAGCGCCATGCCCGCTGCGACGAGCGCCGCGCCGCGCGCCATCCCGGGCCGCAGCCGCATCACGATCGTCACCGCCAGCCAGACGTAGAGGACCGAGTGCGCCGCGTGCCCGCTGGGGAACGAGGAGCCGGAGGCGCTGACGATCGGGCCGGGCGGGCGTGGGCGGTCGACGGCCGCCTTGATCTCATGGGCGCCAACCGAGAGCAGCGTCATCCCGGCGATCAGGACCGCGAACTCGGTCCAGCGCCGGCGGGCGGCGAGGAAGACGGCGCAAACCGCGGTGAGGCCCCAGGTGAATATCCCCGAGCCGAGCACGGTGAACACCTTCGCCACGCTGGTGAGCCAACCGGTGCGGAGGCTTTCGACGAGTTCGATCGCGGTCGTGTCGCCCGGCGTCGGCCCCGGTTCGCGGCCGATCACCACCGCGTAGGCGATCAGTACGAAGAGGGCCACCACCAGCGTCGCCATCAGCGAGGTGAACTCGAGCCCGAAGGTGCCGCCCGGCGTCACCCGCTCCCAGAGGAAGCGGAGCTGGGGCTGGAAGCGCCGGGCGAGGACGACGACCCAGCGCGTCGCCGCGTGACGATCCATCCACCGCACGGCCGCGTGCCGGTTCTCCTCGACCTGGAAGTGGCGAAAGAGGACGACCGCCCCGACGACGACGACGATCAGCGTGGCGAGCAGGAACGCCCCTTTGCCCGCGTACTTGGCGGCGGTGTCGATGCTGCGCGAGAAGAAGTAGCCGACGAGGATGTGGGCGCTGGCCCAGAGCCCGGTGCCGAGGATGCTGTAGGGGACGAAGGCGCGGTAGCGCATCCCCGAGCTGCCGGCGACGAAAGGGGCGAAGGCGCGGACGAGGCTGATGAAGCGGCCGATGAAGATCGTCTTGCCGCCGTGGCGGGAGAAGTACTCCTCGACCTTTTCGAAGCGCTCGTGGCCGATGCCGAAGCGGGGGCCCTGGCGGAGGACGAAGTCGCGGCCGAGGCGGCGCCCGACGAAGAAGCTCGTCGTGTCCCCCGCCCAGGCCGCGAACCAAGCGATCGCGATCAACAGGTAGACGTCGATCGCTCCCTGGCCGGCGACCGCTCCGCCGAGCAGCATCACGGTCTCGCCGGGGACGACCAGCCCGACGAAGGCGCCGGTCTCGGCGAAGGCGAAGACGCCGACGAGGAGATAGGTCCAGGCGCCGAGCGTGTTGGAGATTTCTTCGAGCAGCTTGTGGAGGTCGAGATGACCGAGCTGGCGGCTGAGCAGGTAGTAGCCGACGGCGACGGCCACCGCGATCGCGACGATGACGAGCCGTCTGCGGTTGCCCCCCTCCTCCCCCGGCAGCTTCATCGCAGCACCATCGCGCTTCCCGCCGCGCAGACGATCGCGTCGTCGCGACCGAGTCGCGCCGCTGTCCGGTTTGCCCCCGCCAGGGTGGGGAAAAGTCCGAAAGCGGTAGGTCCGGAGCCGGTCAGCAGGGCGAGCGGCGCGCCGGCGGCCCGCAGCGCATCGAGCGCCTCGCCGATCTCGGGCCGCAGCGAGCGCGCCGCCGGCTCGAGGTCGTTCACGAGCAGGTCGAGGTAGGACAGCGGCGAGGCGCCGGCGCCGGCGATGCGGCGCAGGCGGTCGCCGATTTCCCTCAGCTCCTCGCCCGACCGGCCCAGCCCGAGGCGATCCGCCTCGGCGAAGACCTCGGCGGTGCCGAGCCCGCCGCCGCCTGGCAGCAGGACGACCGCGTGCGGCGCCGGGTCGGGGAGCCGCTCGACCCGCTCTCCCGCTCCCCCGACCAGCGCCAGCGAGGGAACTACCTGCGAGGGGACGTCGGCGCCGATCTCGGCGGCAAGCGACGGCAGGTCGTCGACCTCGCCGGCGGCGAGACGGAGGACCGCCGCAGCGTCGGCGCTGCCGCCGCCCAGCCCGGCCGCGACCGGGATGCGCTTCTCGATCCGGATGCGAAGCGGCGGGTGCTCCCAGCCGCGCGCGCGCAGGCCAGCGAGAGCGCGGGCGGCGAGGTTCTCGCCGTCGACCCCGGGGCAGAGGACCTCGTCGCGCTCCGCCTCGGCGATCTCGATCGGGTCGGCGAGGGCGAGCGGCTCGAACAGGGAGCAGAGCTCGTGCAGCCCGTCGTCGCGCACCGCCCCCAGGTAGAGGCAGAGGTTGAGCTTGGCGGGGGCGTGAACGAGCATCGCGGTTAGCGCAGCTTCGCCGATAGGGCGACGAAGTCCTCGGGGGAGAGGGCCTCGGCGCGGGCGTTTTCGGGCAGGCCAAGCGCCGCCAGGGCGGCGCGCACCTCCTCCATCCCTCCGGGCCGCGCGTGCTCCAGCGAGCGGGCGAGGGACTTGCGGCGGTGGGCGAAGGCGGCGCGGATCAGCCCGCGGGTGGCCTCGTCGGCGCCGGGGCCCGTGCGGCGCAGCCGCAGGATCGCCGAGTCGACCCGGGGCCGCGGCCGGAACACCGCCGGGTCGACCTTGCGCAGCAGCTCGATCTCGCAGGCGACCTGCGCCACCACGCTGGCGGAGCCGTAGGTGCGGCTGCCGGGCCCGGCGCGAAGCCGGTCGGCGATCTCGCGCTGCACCATCACCGTCCAGCTCCGAACCGTCGGCAGCTGCTCGATCGTGCGCAGCAGCACCGGCGTCGCGACCGAGTAGGGGAGGTTGGCGACGACCGCCGTCGGCGCCGGACGCAGCGCGGCGAAGTCGAGCTTCATCGCGTCGCCCCAGTGCAGGCTGACGTTGGCCCGGGAGGCGACGGGGGCAAGGGCCTGCTCCAGCCCGCGATCGATCTCGACCGCGTGGACGTGCGCCGCGGCCGCCGCCAGCCGCCCGGTCAGCACCCCCTCCCCCGCCCCGACCTCCAGCACCACGTCCTCGGGCGAGAGACCGGCGTCGCGGACGATCGCGTCGAGCAGGTTCGGATCGACGAGGAAGTTCTGGCCGAGCCGGACCAACGGCGCTACCAGTCGAAGACGGCCTTTGCGTTCGCCTCCACGATCCGCTCCAGCTCCTCGTAGGAGACGCCCCGCACCTCGGCGACCGCCGCGGCCGTCGAGATGACGTGAGCCGGCTCGTTGGACCTGCCCCGCACCGGTTGCGGCGCCAGGTAGGGAGCGTCGGTCTCGACCAGCACCAGCTCGTCGGGCAGCTTCGCCGCCGCCGCGCGCAGGGCGTCGGACTTGGGAAAGGTGACGATGCCCGAGAAAGAGCAGTACCAACCGCGCTCGATCGCGTCCTCCACCCGCCAGGGAGCGAGAAAGCAGTGCAGGATGACCGGCACGCCGCCCGCTCGCGCGTCGAGGATCTCGAAGACCTCGTCGGTGGCCGTGGTCTCGCCGTCGGGGTCGCGGGCATGGATGACGATCGGGAGCCCGCGCTCGCGGGCGATCTCGATCTGCGCCTCGAAGGCCCGACGCTGGTCGACGGGACCCGCGGTCTCGCGGTAATAGTCGATCCCCGTCTCCCCGATCGCGCGCACCTTCTCGTGAGCCGCGAGTCGCGAGACCTCGGCGCCGAGGGCGTCGTCGAACTCGCCCGCCGAGGTCGGGTGACAGCCCACACTCGCAAACACCCCCTCGTGGCGCTCCGCCCCCGCGATCGCCTCGGCGTTGGTCTCGCCCCCGAGGCCGACGTTGAGCATTCGCCCAACCCCGGCCTCCCGCGCCGCCGCGACGACGTCGGCCTCGGGCCGCTCGCAGAGAAACAGATGAGTGTGGGAGTCGACCATCAGGCCGGCGCCTCGATCTTCGGGAAGAGCGGTGGCACTCGCGCCACCTGCTGGCCACCGGGGCGAGAGCCGAGCTCGGCGAGCGCACGGGACTCCTCGCCCAGCGCCTCGAGCACTTGCTCCCCCGTCCGCGGCAGGTACGGCAGCAGCAGCAGCGTCGTCACCCGCAGGCCCTCCACCAGGTTGTAGAGGACCTCGTCGAGGCGCTCGGGGTCGGCCTCGTCGCGAGCCAGCTCCCACGGCTTCGTCTCCTCGACGAAGCGGTTGAGCCGGCGCACCAGCTTCCAGGCCTCCTCCAGCGCCTGGGTCAGCTCGGCCCGGTCGAGCAGGCTGGAGAAGCGGCCGACGGCGCCTTCGAAGTCCTCGGCGAGCACAGCGTCGACCGCCGCCGGGGGGGCGACGCCGGCCCGGTAGCGCTCGACCATCGCCGTCACCCGGCTCGCCAGGTTGCCGTAGTCGTTGGCGAGCTCGGCCTCGTAGCGAGCCTCGAAGCCGGCGGTGGAGATCGAGCCGTCCTGGCCGAAGCTGACCTCGCGGAAGCAGTAGAAGCGCAGCGCATCGGCGCCGAAGCGTTCGATGACCTCGAACGGGTCGAGCACGTTGCCCAACGACTTCGACATCTTCTTCTCGCCCATCAGCAGGTAGCCGTGGATCGCCATCCGCTGCGGCGGCTCGAGGTCCGCCGCCCACAGCAGCGCCGGCCAGATCACCGCGTGGAACTTGAGGATGTCCTTCGCCATCACGTGCAGGCTCGCCGGCCAGTAGCGGCCGGTCAGGTCCTCCCCCTCCCGGGCGAAGGTCAGCGCCGTGACGTAGTTGAGGAGCGCGTCGAACCACACGTACATCCGCTGCTCGGGGTCCCACGGCAGCGGCAGCCCCCACTTCAGGCTCGGGCGCGAGAGCGAGACGTCTTCGAGCCCCTGCTTGATGAACGAGACCGCCTCGTTGCGACGGAAGTCGGGGACGACGAAGTCGGGCCGTTCCTCGTAGAGGCCTTCGAGCTGAGCCTGGAAGGCGGAGAGGCGGAAGAACCAGTTCTCCTCGCGTTCCTTCTCCAGCGGGATCTCGTGGATCGGGCAGGTGTGGCCGGGACCGAGCTCGCGCTCGGTCTTGAAATCCGCGCAGCGCGGGCAGTACCAGCCTTCGTAGACGCCCTTCGTCACCCAGCCGTTGTCGTAGACCCGCTGCATGATCTCGGCGACCTTCTCCTTGTGCCTCGGGTCCGAGGTGCGGATGAAGAAGTCGTTGGTGGCGTCGATGATCGGCATCAGCTGGCGGAACTTCTCGGCGTTGCGGTCGGCCAGCTCCTGCGGCGAGATCCCCTCACGCTCGGCCGCAGTCTCGATCGGCTCGCCGTGCTCGTCGGTGCCGGTGAGGAAGAAGACGTCCTCGCCGCGCTGGCGCATGTGGCGGGCGAGCACGTCGGCCGCCAGCGTCGAGTAGGCGTGGCCGAGGTGCGGCTCGGCGTTGACGTAGTAGATCGGGGTGGTGACGTAGTAGGACACGGCTCTCTACTTTCGCGCCTCGCGACCGGTCAGCGCCTTGTAGAGGTCGTTGGCGCGGGTCCCCGTCAGCGCCGCGACGACGCTGGCGGCGGCGCGCGGGCGCGCGCCCGACTGGACCAGGTGACGCAGGGCGTCGACCGCGAAGCCGACGTCCTTGTCGTGCTCCTCGGCGGCGGCGGGGCCGATCACCAGCACGATCTCTCCCTTGACGTCACCGCGGAAGCGCCGCGCCAGCTCGCCGAGGGAGCCGCGGGCCACCTCCTCGTGCATCTTCGAGAGCTCGCGACAGACCGCGGCCGGGCGGTCGGGGGCGATCGCCGCCAGCGCCGCCAGGGAGTCGCCGACCCGACGGGGCGACTCGAACGCGACCACGGTCTCCGCCGAGCGCAGCACCCGCTCCATCTCGCCGGCGCGCTTGGGGAGGAAGCCCTCGAAGCGCCAGCGGTCGGTGGGGAGGCCGGAGGCGACCAGAGCAACCGGCACGACAGAGGGGCCGGGAAGCACCGTCACCTCGAGATTGCGCTCGATGCAGCGGCGGATCAGCCGGTAGCCGGGGTCGGAGATCGCCGGCATGCCGGCGTCGGAGACGAGGGCGACGACGTCGCCGCGCTCGATTCGCTGCGCCAGCTCCGTCGCCCGCGCCGCTTCGTTGCCCTCGTGGTTGGAAACGAGACGCGGCGCGGGGCGGATCCTCAACTTGTCGAGCAGCCCCCCGGTGCGCCGCGTGTCCTCACAGGCGATGTAGTCGGCTTCGACCAGGGCGTCGCGGACGCGCGGCGAGACGTCGTCGAGGTTGCCGATCGGGGTCGGGCAGACGATCAGCCTGCCGGGCATCAGCCCGCCTCCCGGTCCAGCTCGATCCACGCCATCGCGGCGGCGCCGACCATCCCCGCGTCAGGCCCCATCTCCGCCGCGACGACCGGCGTTTCGTTCATCGGCGGCAACGCCCGCGCGTGCAGCTCGCGGCGAGCCGGCTCCAGCAGCAACTCGCCCGCGGCCATCGCGCCGCCGCCGACCACGATCGTGTCCGGCTCGAAGATGTTGGCGAAGCTGGCGAAGGCGGCGCCGAGGCGCGTCCCGATCAGGTCGAAGACCGCGATCGAAGTGGCGTCGCCGGCGAGAGCGGCCTCTGTCACCGCCTTGCCGTCGATCGCCTTGCCCGCGGCGAGGAGCTGGCCGATCGCCGAGTCCGGGTTCCGCTCGGCGGCCTCCCGCCCCTCGCGGCCGATCGCGGTGCCGGAGGCCATCGTCTCCACGCAGCCCCGCCCGGGGCAGTTGCCCTGGCAGCGCGGGCCGTCGAGGTCGATCACGGTGTGGCCCAGCTCGGCGCCGGCCCCGGTCGAGCCCCGGTAGACCTCGCCGCCGATGATCAGGCCGCCGCCGATCCCGGTGCCGATCGTCAGCATCACCACGTTTTCGGCGTCTCGCGCGGCGCCGTACAGATGCTCGGCCAGCACGGCGACGTTGGCGTCGTTGTCGACGAAAACCGGCAGCCCGGTCCGCTCGGAGACGAGGTCGCGAACCGGCAGGTCGGCGATCGGCAGGTTCACCGCCGAGACCGCGACGCCGCGGCGGCGATCGATCGTCGCCGGGATGCCGAGCCCGATCGCGGCGGCCTCGGGGCACGCCTTCCGCGCCTCGTCGATCTCGCGCACCAACAGCTCCACCAGCTCGTCCTCGCTCTGCCCGGTCGAGGCCTCCCGGCTCTCCCACAGCACCTTGGAATCGCGGTCGAGAACCCCGACGAGCATCTTCGTCCCGCCAAGGTCGACCCCGATGGCCTGCCCCCCGCTCACGAGCGGATGGGGGGAGGCTGAAGGCGGACGACCGCGGGCATCGGCATGATTTCTAGCCCTTTATGCCTGACAACGGCGAGCAGCAGCCCTCGGGGCCGCCCGAATACAAGGTCTACCGGTCCCGCAGGAGCCTCTTGTCCCGGTTGCGAGCCCCTGACCTCTCGGGCCTGCGAAAGCGGGGAAAGCGATCGCCGAAGGAGCCGGGCGACCGCCCGGGGCGGCGCAAGCGACCCGAGCCGCCGCGCCGCTGGAGCGCCAAGCGCGTGCTCAAATGGGTCGCGCTGGCGGCGCTTGGCTGGATCCTGCTCAGCTTCCTCGCCTTCGCCGTCTCCGCCCAGCTGCAGGCCTTCAAGCTCTCCGGCGAAGCCAAGGACGCGCTGCACGGCAATCCCTTCCTACTGCCAAGTGCGCAGACGATCCTCGTCCTCGGCACCGACGCGCGGCCGCCCGACACCAAGGAGCCCGGCGCCCCTCACTCGCAGAAGTGCTTCGAACAGCAGTCCCACGGCGACGCCCCCCACGACGGCTGTGAAGCCGGCGAATACCGGGCCGACACGCTGATGCTGATCCGGGCCGGCGGCGGCAGCTTCCGCAAACTCTCGATCCCGCGCGACAGCTACGCCAAAATCCCCGGCCACGAAACGACGAAAATCAACGCCGCCTTCGCCTTCGGCGGCGCCGCGCTGCAGATCAAGGCGATCGAGCAGTTCCTCAGAGTCAAGATCGACCACGTCGCGATCGTCGACTTCACCGGCTTCGAAAAGCTGATCGACGCCGTCGGCGGAGTCGAAGTGAACGTCCCCCACAAGCTCTGCTCCGACATCTCCGGCGGCGCCGGCGGCGGCCAGGGCGGGGTGACGCTGCGGCTGCACAAGGGCGAGAACACCCTCGACGGGGAAAAGGCCCTCGCCTACGCACGCACCAGGGAGCCAAGCGAATGCCCGGGCCCGGGCAAGAGCGCCTACACGCTCGGCTACAACGACCTCGCCCGCGAGAAGGCGCAGCAGTCGGTGATCAACGGGATCAAGGGCCGCCTCACCGACCCCCTCCGCCTCCCCTACAACTTCGTCAAGGGCCCGATCATCGGCTGGGACGCGCCAAAGGCGTTCGTCAGCGACATGGGCTTCCTGACGATGCCGCAGCTGATCCTCTCGGCGGCGATCGGCGGCGAATCTGGCGCCGATGTGCTCTGCGGCTCGCCGAAGTCGGGCTGCAACCTCGATGGGCCGGGGGGCAGCATCGAAGTTCCCGACTCGGTCCGCCGCAGGGCGGCGCACCGACTCTTAAACGGCTAGCCGGCGGCCGAGTGATGTCTTAACCACACCAGAGTGTGGTCAATGCATCAGTCGCCGGTGGCGGCCTTCGCCTTGGAGTCGGCAGGCTTCTTCGAGTCGGAGGATTTCGAGTCGGCGGAGCCGGAATCCGACGAGCTCTTGGAGTCGCTCGATCCCTCCGAGGAGGCGCCGCCCTCCTTGCCGCCGCCCTTCTTCCTGCCGTAGTCGGTGTTGTAGAAGCCGGAGCCCTTGAAGTGGACCGCGACCGGGTGCAGAACCCGCTCGGCCGGCGCCCCGCACTCCTGGCACTCGGTCAGCGGCTCGTCGGCCATCTTCTGAATCACGTCGAAGACGTGCCCGTTGGCGCACTTGTACTCGTAGATCGGCATGGCGCGGGGATTATCGCAAGGCCGCCATATACGGTTCCGGCATGGCAGAGGAAACCGCCCACGAGGTCTCGATGGAGGAGATCGTCGCGCTCTGCAAGCGGCGCGGCTTCGTCTTCCCGTCCTCGGAGATCTACGGCGGCCTCGGGTCGACCTACGACTACGGCCACTACGGCGTCCTGCTGAAGAACAACGTCAAAGCCGAGTGGTGGCGGGCGATGCTCCAGGACCGCGACGACATCGTCGCGCTCGACTCGGCGATCCTCCAGCACCCGCGGGTGTGGGAGGCATCCGGTCACCTGGAAGGCTTCACCGACCCACTGGTCGACTGCCGCACCTGCAAGCTGCGCTTCCGCGCCGACAAGCTCGAGGACGGGCAGTGCGGTGAGAAGCCGTCGAAGAAGCCCGGCGAGGGACCTAACTGCGACCTCACCGAGCCGCGCCAGTTCAACCTGATGTTCGAGACCCACGTCGGGCCGGTGGCGGGCGAGGGCTCGGAGGTCTACCTGCGCCCGGAGACCGCGCAGGGCATCTTCATCAACTTCAAGAACGTGCTCCAGTTCGCGCGCCGCAAGCCACCGTTCGGGATCGCCCAGATCGGCAAGTCCTTCCGCAACGAGATCACCCCGGGCAACTTCATCTTCCGCACCCGCGAGTTCGAGCAGATGGAGATGGAGTTCTTCGTCCCACCGCCGGACGCCGAGCGCTGGTACCGGGCCTGGATCGAAGAGCGCGAGCGCTGGTACACCGAGCTGGGAATCCGCCCCGAGCTCCTGCGAGTCCGCGCCCACGACCCCGACGAGCTCGCCCACTACTCCTCGGGCACCAGCGACATCGAGTACCTCTTCCCGATCGGCTGGTCGGAGCTGGAGGGGATCGCCAAACGCGGCGACTTCGACCTCACCCAGCACACCAAGTTCAGCGGCGAGAAGCTCGAGTACTTCGACCAGCAGACCAAGGAGCGCTACGTCCCCCACGTGATCGAGCCCGCGGCGGGCGCCGACCGCGCCACGCTCGCCTTCCTCGTCGACGCCTACGACGTCGAGGAGGTCGAGGGCCGCCAGCGCACCGTGCTGCGCCTCCACCCCCGCCTCGCCCCGGTCAAGGTCGCCGTCCTCCCCCTCGTCTCCAAGGAGGGGATGCCGGAGAAGGCCCGCGAGGTCTTCGGGGACCTCCGCCGCAAGCTCCCCGCCGAGTTCGACGAGGGCGGCTCGATCGGCAAGCGCTACCGCCGCCAGGACGAGATCGGCACCCCCTGGGGCGTCACCGTCGACGGCCAGACGATGGAGGACGACACCGTCACCCTCCGCGACCGCGACACCCTGGAGCAGGTCCGCGTCCCGGTCGAGGGCCTGGCCGACGACCTGGCCGCCCGCCTAGACCAGCCCTGGCGCTCTCCCAAGCTGGGCTGAGCCGAGGCACGCGCAGCGCACGGGCCTAGCCCTGGCCGGTGAGCCGGCGCCAGGTGCGGCGTAGCGAGCCGCCGGATCCGCCACCGGCAGCGAAGTCGCCGGGGTTGGCCCTGAGCGCGCCGGGGTTGGCGGTTGGGGCCGGCAGGCTCTCGGCTTCGGCGGCGTCGATCTTCAGCACGACGCCGCGCTCGTAGATCACCGCCACCTCCGGGCCGTCGACGAAGCGGTGGCCGCCGGGGAGGACGGTGGTGTCGAGCACGAACCCGTCGAAGACATCGATGTTGGGCGCGGCGAGGACGCGCGCAACCCGGCCGAGGTCCACGCCGTCGCTCGAGTACACGCGGACGCCTCTCTGCAGGACGAGATAGGAGCTCGGCTGGCCCAGGTCCTCCAAACCAGCCCGAGCGTAGCGGACGCGCCCCACGCGGCAAGCCCGACAGGGCTGTCGATGCATTGCCAGGCGATGCGGCCGGGGCTATGCTCGCCGCGACCGGTTCCACACAGAGGAGAGAACGATGGCAATTGGACTTCGACTCAAGTTCGAGGGCGGAACGCAGGAGCAGTACGACGCGATGCATCAGCACATGGGGATCGACGCGGACCCGCCCGAGGGATTGATCTTCCACGCCGCCGGGCCGATCGAGGAGGGCTGGGGGGTCATCGACTTCTGGGAGTCGCGCGAGCACTTCGACCGCTTTCAGGAGGGCCGGCTCGGGCCGGCGATCGGCGAGCTGGGCGACCGGGCGCCCCAGGGCCCGCCCGACATCAAGGAGTTCCCGGTCCACCACTTCAACAAGCCGTAGCCGGGGAGACGTGGGCCTGAACCTCGCCTCGATCCTCACGGCCAGCGCCGAGCGGACGCCGGACAGCCCGGCGATCCGCCTCGGCGACGCCGAGCTGACCTACGCCGAGCTCGACGACCTCAGCGCCCGCCTCGCGACCCTGCTGCGCGAGCAGGGAGTGGAGCCCGGCGACCGGGTCGGCGTGATGCTGCCCAATGTCCCCGAGTTCCCGGTCGCCTACTACGGCGTGCTGCGCGCGGGCGGGATCGTGGTGCCGATGAACGTGCTGCTGAAGCGGCGCGAGATCGCCTTCTACCTCGAGGACTCCGGCACGAAGCTGCTGCTCGCCTGGCACGGCTTCGTGGAGGAGGCCCGCGACGGCGCCGCCGACGCCGACGCCGAGCTGGTCGAGGTGGAGCCCGCCCGGTTCGCGGCCACGCTCGAGGGCCTCGAGCCGTCCCCGGAGATGGTGGAGACCGAGGAGGACGACACCGCCGTGATCCTCTACACGTCGGGCACGACCGGCAAGCCCAAGGGCGCCGAGCTGACCCACCTGAACCTCGCTCGCAACGCCGAGATCGCCTCCAGGACCACCTGCGAGGTCGGCGAGGGTGACGTCGTCCTCGGCGCCCTCCCCCTCTTCCACTCCTTCGGCCAGACGGTGGGGATGAACGCCTCGCTTCGGGTCGGCGCCTGCCTCACCCTGGTCCCCAAATTCGACCCCGGCGAGGCGCTGGAGACGATGCAGCGCGACGGCGTCACCCACTTCTACGGCGTGCCGACGATGTTCGGCGCGCTCCTGCACCACCCCGAGCGCGAGAGCTTCGACACCTCCTCCCTGCGCAATTGCATCACCGGCGGCGCCTCGATGCCGGTCGAGGTGCTGCGTGGGTTCGAGGAGGCGTTCGGCGCGATCGTGCTCGAGGGCTACGGCCTTTCGGAGACATCGCCGGTCGCCAGCTCCAATCACCCCGATCGCGAGCGTAAGCCGGGCTCGATCGGCACCCCGATCGAGGGAGTGGAGATGCGAGTGGTCGACGAGGACGACAACCCCGTGGAACAGGGCGAGGTCGGCGAGGTCGTAATCCGCGGCCACAACATCATGAAGGGCTACTGGCAGCGCCCCGAGGCGACCGCGGAGGCGATGCGCGGCGGCTGGTTCCACAGCGGCGACATGGCCCGGGTCGACGAGGACGGCTGCTTCTACATCGTCGACCGCAAGAAGGATCTGATCATCCGCGGCGGCTACAACGTCTACCCGCGCGAGGTCGAGGAGGTGCTCTACGAGCACCCCAAGATCCGCGAAGCCGCCGTCGTCGGCGTCCCCGACGACGAGTGGGGAGAGGAGATCGGCGCCGCGGTCGTCCTCCACGACGGCGAGGAGCTGGCGCCCGAGGAGGTCGGGGCCTACGTCAAGGAGCGGATCGCCGCCTACAAGTACCCGCGCGTCGTCTGGTTCCTCGACGAGCTGCCCAAGGGCCCCACCGGCAAGATCCTCAAGCGCGAGATAGAGGTCCCGGCGGCCGTCTGAGCGCCCGCCATCCCGTTCATGCCCTGGCTGCGCAGCCAGGATCTCGCTAACCTGCCCCAGCAGCAACCGCGTTGGGCCCCAGCCAAAAGGAGAGAGATGAGCGTCGCATCCCAGAGCCTGATGGACAACATCACCTACGAGGACCTCTACCGCCGCTGGGAGGGGGGCAACTGGAGCGCCTACGACATCGACTTCTCCGAGGACCGCAAGGGCTGGGACGCGCTCAGCGACATCCAGCGTCGCTCGGCGATGTGGATCTACTCGATGTTCTTCTACGGCGAGGACCGCGTCGCCGACACCCTCGCCCCCTACATCACCGCCGCCCCGACCGAGGAGCAGTCCTACTTCCTCGCCACCCAGCAGGTCGACGAGGTCCGCCACTCGGTCTTCTTCCACCGCTTCTTCAAAGAGGTGATCGGGGTCGGCGGCGACTCGCTGCAGTCGACTCTCGCCACCACCCTGCCGCAGCTCAACTGGGGCTACCGCGGCATCTTCGACCGCCTCGACCTGATGGCGGAGGAACTGCGCAAGGACCGCTCGCTGCCCAAGTACGCGCAGGCGATCACCCTCTACCACCTGATCGTCGAGGGATCTCTCGCCCAGCCCGGCCAGCACTTCATCGAGGACTTCTTCGCCTCCGAGGACACGATGCCCGGCTTCAGCTCCGGCATGGCGAACGTCTCCCGCGACGAGCAGCGCCACATCGGCTTCGGCGTCAAGGTCCTCTCCGAACTGCTCGCCGAGAGTCCGAGGAGTGCAAAGCGGCGGTCGTCGAGCTGCTGCGCGAAATCCTCCCCTACGGGCCCGCCGTCTTCTCCCCGCCGAACCTGGACCGCTCCTACACCGAGTGCTACGGCTTCAGCCTCGAGGACATCTTCGCCTTCGGCCTCAAACTGATCCGCCAGCGCTGGCGCACGATCGGCTACCCCACCGAGGAGATGCCGCCCGGCGTCTTCCCCTTCGACCCGGAGATGTCCGAGGAGGAGGTCGCCAAGCGCCAGGTCAAGTTGATGATGGCCGGGATCCTCGGCCGGCCCGACGGGCCCAAGCCCGACTCCTCGCCGGAGCTGCAGCGCCTCTACTTCGACGTGATCACCCGCGTCGCCGACCCCGAGGCCGCCAACGGCTCGCAGGCTCGTCTACCAGTGGCGGTTCAGCGACGCCGACCCCTGGCACCTGGTGATCGACAACGGCTCGACCCGGGCCGAGCCCGGCGAGGCGCCCGACCCGAACCTGGTGATCGAGACCAGCTGGGCGGACTGGATCGCCTCGGGCAAACCCGAAGCCAAACCGCTGAAGATGGTGCTGCAGCGCCGCATCCGCCCCCGCGGCAGCCTGCGCGAGATTGCGCGGATGCGCAAGGTCTTCGGTTAGCCCTGGGAAATCGGCGGGCGAACGTCCGCCCAGGGGCGCTCGGCCTCCAGCTGGGCAGCCAGCGAGAGCAGCGTCGCCTCGTCGCCGGGCCGGCCGACGATCTGAACCGCGAGCGGCATGCCGTCGGCGGCGCAATTCCGGCCGGGACCGACATCGCCGGGTTGCCGAGGTGGTTCCAGGGGACGCAGTAGGGATAGAAGCGGCTCATTCCGAGCACCGTGCGCAGTGCTCCCCGCCCCTCCCAGCGACGCACGGGAAGCGCCGTGCCCCCCATCACCGGCGTCATCAGCACGTCGTAGGAGTCGAAGATCGCGTTGACACGGGCGGCATCTTCCTCGCGGCCGCGCATCGCTCGCTCGAACAGGCTGTCGGGAATCAGATGTCCGAGCCTGCCGAAGCCCCGTGTGCGCCGTTCGAGGCGCTCGGGGTGCGGGACTTCGTCGACGGTCTCGGCGACCCCGCGCAGGAAGCGCAGCGTGATGTTGTTGCCGATCCCTCCCCAGGCCGGGTCTTGCTGGCTGACGTCATGCCCCAGAGAGGCCAGCAGCTCCGCGGTGCCGGCGACCGCGTCCTTGACGACATCTGAAACGGTCGGCGGCGCCGCGGCACGCGGAGCGGCGGTGGACCAGGCGACCCGCAGCTTTCCCGGCGCCGCTTTCGCCGACTCGACGAAGGGCCGCTCCGGCGGTGCAGGTGCTTCCGGCTCCTGCGAGCCGCCGGATGTGATGTCGAGCCAGAGCGCGGTGTCGAGCACCGTGCGGCTGAGGCAGCCGTTGACGGCAAGGCCGTTCCAGTATTCGAGCGCCGGGGCAAGCGAGAGCCGGCCGCGCTGCGGCTTCAGGCCGAAGAGGCCGCAGGACGCGGCGGGAATGCGGATCGAGCCGCCGCCGTCGCCGGCGGAGGCGATCGGGACCAGGCCAGACGCCACGGCGGCGGCGCTGCCGCCACTCGACCCCCCTGGGCTGCGCTGCAGGTCCCAGGGGTTGCGGGTCACGCCCCAGGTCGCCGACTCGGTGAAGCCGCAGATCGCCATCTCGGGCAGCAACGTCAGCCCGACGACGATCGCGCCGGCCTCGCGCAGCCGCCGCACCATCTCGCAGTCGGCCTTGGCGGGCTCGGTGAAGGCGTCGGAGCCGCGCATGTTCACCTCGCCGGCCACGTCGACTTCGTCCTTGATCGCGATCGGCACGCCGAGCAGCGGCCGCTCCTCGCCGGCCTTGAGCCGCGCCTCGGCCTGCTCGGCCTCGAGCAGCGCCCGCTCGGCAAAGACCTTGCGGAACGCGTTCAACCGTGGGTTGAGCCGCTCGATCCGGTCGAGGCACAGCCGCACCAGCTCGGTCGGGGAGACCTCACCCGCCCGCACCATCTCGGCCTGCCTCGCCGCCCCCGCGAAGGCAATCTCCTCAGCTTGCACGTCGCCATCCTAAGCCCTACCGGGATGGGCTTGGGCTCGGCTCCGGCTTGCCGCCCTCGAAGCTGAGGTCGGGCAGCGCCCGGTCGAGCCAGGACGGCATCCACCAGTTCCACTCGCCCAGCAACTTCATCGCCGCGGGGACGAGGATCAGCCGCACCAGGGTCGCGTCGAGCGCGATCGCCACCGCGCAGCCCAGCCCCAGCTCTTTGATCGAAGGCACCCCGGTGAGGACGAAAACGCTGAAGACCGTGGTCATGATCAGCGCCGCCGAGGAGATCGTGCGGGCGCTGGTCGAGAGGCCCTCGGCGACGGCGCGCTCGTTGTCGCCGTGCTCCAGGTAGCGCTCGCGGATCCGCGACATCAGGAAGACCTCGTAGTCCATCGAGAGACCGAAGACGACGGCGAAGATCAGCGGCACGTTGATCGTGTCCAGCGCGCCCAGGCTTTCGAAGCCGAGCAGGTTGTCGAGCCAGCCCCACTGGAAGATCGCGACCAGGACCCCGAACGCGGCGCCAATCGAGAGCAGGTTCATCAGCACCGCCTTCAGCGGCAGCAGCAGAGAGCGCAGCATCACCATCAGCACCAGGAAGCTGAGCGTCAGCACGAAGGCGACGATCATCCACATCGAGCCGCCGATCTGCCGTCGCACGTCGTGGCTGCGAGCGGTCTCGCCGCCGACGTCGACGGTGGCGATGCGGCTCAGCGCCGCCGCCGGCACGACGCTGTTGCGCAGGCGGTCGACCAGCGCGCGGGTGGCATCGGACTCGCTGGGGGTGCTCGGGGTCGCCTGGACGAGGACGCTGCCGGCGGCGAAGGCCGGCGGGGCGACGGAGCTGATCCCCGGCGTCGCGCCGAGCGTGCGGGCGAAGCCGGCGACCGCGGCGCGGCCGCCGGGGGCGATCCTGGAGCCGCCGAAGGAGGCGACTATCTGCACCGGGTCGGTGCCGCCGCCGCGTTGCTTCGAGGCGAGCTCGTTGCCGACCCGTACGTCGCTGCCCTTGGGAAATTGGGCGAGCGCCTCGGTGCCGGTTTCAACCGAGAGCAGCGGGATCGCAAGGGTGAGCAGGATCGCGGATACCCCGATCACCGCGCGCCAGGGATGGGCCATGACCCGAGTGGTCCACCTCACCCAAAAATCGCCGCCGCCTCCTCTGCTCCCGCGTCCGGGGGCGGCGGCGCCACCTTTGAACGGCCGGCGAATCAATGCCAATACCCGAGCCACGATCCCGCCGGGCAGGACTCGGTCGTCGAGCATCGCGATCAGCGCCGGGAGCAACGTCGTCGCGGTCAGAATCGAGACGGCGACGACGGTCATCGCGCCCAGCGCCATCGAGCGCAGCGCCTGGTTGTCGACCATCCACAGGCCCGCCAGCGAAACGATCACAGCGAGGCCGGAGAAGGTCACCGCCAGGCCCGATGTGGCGAGCGCCTCGGCGCGTGCGGCCTCCTGGTCGCGGCCCCGCGCCCGCTCCTCGCGGTAGCGGGCGAGGATGAAGAGCGAGTAGTCGACCGCCACCCCGATCCCGATCATCGAGGCCATGTTGGTGACGAAGACCGAGGTCGTCATCTGCAGCGAGATGAAGTAGATCAGCGCGCCGGTGACGATCACACTGACGAAGCCGAGCGCCAGCGGCAGCGCCGCGGCGGCCAGCGAGCCGAAGACGACCAGCAGGATCAGCGCGACGATCGGGAAGCCGCCGACCTCGGCCTGCGCCAGGTCGCGCTTGGACAGCTCCTGCATCCCCGCCCAAACCGTCGGCTGCCCCGCCAGGTAGGTGGTGACCCCGCCCTTGGCGGCACCGGGGGCGAGATCGGAGCGCAGGGTCGTGGCAGAGTCGATCTGTCGATCGGCGGACTGGTTGCTGCGCAGCTGCAGCATCGCCGTCCCGGTCCGCTGCAGGGCGAGCTCGCCGCGGCGGGCCACGGCCACCGGCAGCGCCACTTCGTCGAGGCCGGCCACCGCCCGTCGCACACGCTCCACAGCCGCGGTCCGGGCCGCTCGGGAGGCGCCCGGCTCGGCCCGCAGCAGCACGTCGATGCCGTCGGCCTTCGCGCTGAAGGCCTTCTCCAGCGAATCGCTGACCGCCTTCGACTGGCTGCCCGGCACGTCGAAGCCGCCACCGGTGAGGTGGTCGGTCTGGTGCGAGGCGAGCGGCAGCGCCGCGACGACGACCACAACCCAGACGAGCAGGACCCAGCGGCGGCGGCGCCCCAGGAACCGCGCCAGTTGGACCATGAGCTCACGCATTGGCTGGCCAGCCAGCCTCTCGGACAGGCGACACCTCGTCTGTGAGAAGGCTCACGCGAAAGCGGCTCGAGCGGACCGCTACTCGGCGACGAGCAGATACCGCGCCGACGCCGCTCCAGCCGCGAACGCAGCGCTGTTGTCGCGCCCGGGGTCGGAGAGAGCCTGCAGCGCGAAGCC
Source organism: uncultured Solirubrobacterales bacterium (assembly GCA_963749605.1). Lineage (GTDB taxonomy): Bacteria > Actinomycetota > Thermoleophilia > Solirubrobacterales > 70-9 > CAVVNN01. The sequence goes on from CAVVNN010000002.1 coordinate 893,001, forward strand.
GTCGCCCACCGCGAACAGGTAGGAGACGACCGCCTCCGCGTCGTAGCGCAGGTTGAGCACACCCTCGCGCTCCTTCGCCTTCAACACCTCGGCGACGTGGGAGCGGGTGCGCTCGAAGAGATGCCCGACCTCGTGCCGAATGTCGGGGTTGCGCCGTCCCGCCGAGAAAAGCTCGTAGAGCAGGAAGAAGAAGCTCGATTCGTTTTCGATCATGCCGGTGAGGCTGGCCACCAGCACGTCGAGCACGTCGTCGACGGACTTCGCCTTGGCGAGCATCGCATCGAGGCGATCGACCCTGAGCTCGGTGTCGCGGCGCACCACCTCGACCAGCAGCCGCTCCTTGGTGCCGAAGTAGTAGTGGAGGAGGCCGCGGCTGACGCCGGCCTCCGCGGCGACCTGCTCGAAGGTGGAGCCCGCGGCGCCGCGCTTGGCGACGCTCTCGCGCATCGCATCGACGATGCGCTGCGCCTTATCGCCGCTCAGCTCGCGTTCCTTGGTCGCCGCCTCCATCGAGAGATCAGTCTAGTGCCGGCTCCGAGGCTGGCCAGGCCCGACGAGGCCGTCGGCAGGCAAGGACGCAGTGAGCGTGGCGTGCTCCGCACGCGAGCGAACGAGGACGCAGCGTGCCGGCTCCTGAGCCCGTCAGGAGCCGTTGATGCTGGTGGTGCTCGTGTACTCGAACTCCTCCTCGGCGCCGAAGAGCGCGTCGAGCACGGTCTTGCGCGCGTCCTCGCTGAGCACCAGCGCCACGGCCGCGGCCACCAGGCCAAAGAGGATGAGACGACCGAGCCTGCTCTTCTTGCGCTTCCTCGGCGCGCGCAGCTGCTCGGAGGCCTGGCGCAGACTCTCGGCCGCGACGCGCAGGTCCTTCTGGACCTTCTTGTCGCTGGTCACCGCCTTGACCGGGCCCCTGCCGTTGCCGGTCGCGCGGCCGTAGGCGCCGCGAGCCGCTTCGAAGGCGTTGCGCAGGCTGTCGCGCAGCTCCTCGTCCTCGATCAAGCGCTGCACGTACGGGTTCTCGCGCGCGGTCGAATAAAGGTCGGTGGCCTGGGTCGCCTTCGTTTTGCTCATGCCCTCTCCTCGCTGGATTCTCCGGTGCACCTCAGGATAGCCCCTGCAAATGGTTCCGGTGGCGTCACCGCGGGCCGATGCCGTCCACCAGCACCCCATTGGTGCGGAACCCGAGCTCGGCGCCGGGCACCGAGCTCAGGCGCAGCGGCGCCAGGCCGGGGCCCGGCAGCGCGTAGCGCCTCACGTAGAGGCGGCCAGCCCGCCCGTAACCCGCCTGGCGAAAGCCCGGGCCGAGCAGTCGCGCCGGCACCGGCGGCGCCGGGCCGTCGGAGACGAAGTCGACCTCGTGCACGAACCAGGAGAAGCCGTCCGCCGAGGCGACCTGGAAGGAGCCGGTCGAGAGGTAGTAGCGAAGCGGGGCCTCGCCCAGGGTCCAGGTGACGATCGCCCGTGGCGCATCCGGTTCGCCGAGCTTCGCCGCGACCGCGTCCCAGTCGGGCCGCTGGAGGGCGGGCGAGAACGAGGCCCAGACGCAGAAGCCGAGCGAGTAGGCGAAGAGCGCGGCGCCGATCGCGGCGCCGCTGCGGCGTGCCCCACGGACGTTCACGGCGACTCGCCACCGCGACCAGCAGCGGCACCAGCGCCGGCAGCAGGTTGCGGGCGAGCACGTAGTCCTTGCCCGGCGAGGCAAGCGCCAGCAGGATCGGGATCGCGACCGTGGCGGCGGCGATCGCCAGCGGCGCCCCCGCGGCGCGGCGCTCCCTCCGCTCGCCGCGGGCATAGAGCAGCGCCAGCGCGGCGGCGGTCAGCGCCAGCGGCACGACCGCCAGGAGCGGGTGCACCGGGCGGGCGATGATGTCGCCGGTCTCCCCGATCGCGAAGGTGACCGCCGCCTCCCAGAGCCGGTGGACGAGAACCTGGTTGCCGATCCACTCGGCGTGGCCGATCGACATCTGGTGGATCGCCAGCGGCGCCAGCAGCAGGCCGGCGAGGACAACGATCCAGAGGCCGCGCAGCGACACCAGGCCTCGGCGGCGCAGCAGCCAGGCCGCCTCGGCGGCGATCGGGAAGAGGGCGAAGTAGTGGGTCGCCAGCGCCAGCGCCGACGCGATCCCCCAGCCGGCGAAGTCACGGCGGCGGCCCTGGCCCAGCGCGCGGACGAAGTAGAGGAACGAAACCGCCGTCGAGCAGCGAGAAGAGCGCGTAGGCGCGGGCCTCCTGCGAGTACCAGAGCAGCATCGGGTTGACCGCGACCAGCGCGGCGGCGGCGAGGCCGGCGCGACGGCTGCGCAGCTCGGCGCCGAGCGAGGTAGGCGACCGGGACCGTCGCCACGCCCGCCAGGGCAGAGATCGAGCGCAGGCCGAATTCCCCTGTCCCGGTCAGCTGCGTCCACACCCAGGCGACGGCGTAGTAGAGCGGCGGCGCCGACTCGCTGAAGCCGACCGCGTCCATCGCGTGCCAGAAGCCGTCGCGCAGGATGCGGCTTGCGGTGACGATCTCGTCGTGGTGGTAGGCCTGCAGGCCGAGGGTTCCGAAGCGCAGGGCGGCGGCGAGGGCGGTCAGCCCGACGACCACCCAGAACACCGCCGAGCGCGCCCGCACCGTCTGCCGCGCCCGCTCGGCGAGCGACGACGGACCGCTCCTGCCCAGAGCCTCGGCGACCTCCATCGGCTACGCGAGAGCTGCTTCGATCGCCTTGGAGACCTCGTCGACGTAGACGAACTCCAGCTCGCTGCGCTCGTGCTCGGGGATCTCCGCCACGTCGCCCTCGTTGCGCTCGGGCACGATCACCCGCTTGATCCCGGCCCGCTGGGCCGCCAGCGACTTCTCCTTCAGCCCGCCGATCGGCAGCACCTGCCCGGTCAGCGTCACCTCACCCGTCATCGCCACGTCGTTGCGGACCGGCCGGCCGCCGATCAGCGAGGAGAGCGCGACCGTCATCGCCACCCCGGCCGAGGGACCGTCCTTGGGAACCGCCCCGGCGGGGACGTGGATGTGAATGTCGTGCTCGGCGAACCAGTCCTGCTCGAGACCCGGCGCGATCTCCTGCCAGTGCCCGCGCACGTATGAGAGCGCCGCCTGCGCCGACTCCTTCATCACGTCGCCGAGCTGGCCGGTGATCGTCAGCTTGCCCGAGCCGGGCATCGCCGTCGCCTCGATGAAGAGGACGTCGCCGCCGGTCGGGGTCCAGGCGAGGCCGGTGGCGACGCCGGGATCCTTGGTGCGGCGGCGCTGCTCGGCGAAGAAGCGCCGGCGGCCGAGCAGCTCCCGCGCCCGCTTCGCCGAGACCTTCAACTTGCCGTTGCCCTTGCCCTCGGCGACCTCGCGCGCGACTTTGCGGCAGATCGTGCCGATCTGGCGCTCCAGGTTGCGCACCCCGGCCTCGCGCGTGTACTCCTCGACGATCGCGGTCAGCGCCGAGTCGGAGAACTCGATCTGCGAGGGCTTCAGCCCATTGGCCTCGATCTGGCGCGGGACCAGGTAGCGGCGGGCGATGTGCTTCTTCTCCTCGATCGTGTAGCCGGCGAGCTCGATCGTCTCCATTCGGTCCTGCAGCGGCCCCGGGATCGTGTCGAGGATGTTCGCGGTGGCGATGAACATCACCTCGGAGAGGTCGAACTCGAGGTCGAGGTAGTGGTCGCGGAAGGTGTCGTTCTGGGACGGGTCGAGCACCTCGAGCATCGCCGAGGAGGGGTCGCCGCGGAAATCGGAGCCCATCTTGTCGATCTCGTCGATCATGAAGACGGGATTGTGCGACCCGGCGTCGCGCAGAGCGCGGATGATCGTGCCGGGCATCGCCCCGATGTAGGTGCGACGGTGACCGCGGATCTCGGCCTCGTCACGCACCCCGCCGACCGAAATCCGCTCGAACTCGCGGCCGAGGGCGCGGGCGATCGATTTCCCGAGGCTCGTCTTGCCGACCCCGGGCGGCCCGACGAAGCAGAGGATCGGCCCCGGCGAGTCGGGCTTCAGCTTGCGCACCGCCAGGTACTCGAGGATGCGGTCCTTGACCTTCTCCAGGTCGTAGTGGTCGGCGTCGAGCACCTCGCGGGCGTGGGCTATGTCGAGGTTGTCCTCGGTCTCGGCCGACCAGGGCAGCTCGACCAGCCACTCGAGGTAGGTGCGGATGACGCCGTGCTCGGCGGCGGCCGGCGGCAGCTTCTCCAACCGCGAGAGCTCTCGCTCAGCCGCTTTCTGCGCGTGCTCGGGGAGTCCAGCCTCCTCGATTCGCTCGCGCAGCTCGTTCGCCTCTGCCTGCTGCTCGTCCCCCTCCCCCAGCTCGTCCTGGATCGCTTTCAGCTGCTGGCGGAGGAAGAACTCGCGCTGCCCTTTGTCGACTTCGGACTGGACCTGGGACTGGATCTGGGTCCCGAGCTGGACCACCTCCAGCTCGCGGGCCAGGATCTGGGAGAGGCGGCGCAGGCGCTTGGCGACGTCGACCTCCTCCAGCAGCTCCTGCTTTTCCTCGGTTGAGATGCGCAGCGCGCCGCCGATCAGGTGCGCGAGCGCCGAGGGGTCGTCGATGTTGGCAACCGCCATCTGCAACTCCTCGGGCAGATAGGGGATCTGCTCGATGATCTCCGAGAAGGTGCGCTGGACGTTGCGGGTCAGCGCCTCCAGCTCGGCGCTCGGCTCGATCACGTCGGGCAACTCGGAGATGCGGGCGACGAGGTAGGGCTCCTCGGAGACGTAGGGGCCAAGGCGGACTCGCTGCGCCCCCTGGACAAGGATGCGGATCGTGCCGTCGGGAACCTTGAGCATGCGGGCGACGACGCCGACGACGCCCACCTCGTAGAGGTCGTCGGGCCCGGGCTCCTCGTTCTCGGCGTCTCGCGAGGCGACCATCGCCAGCATCCGGTTGGCGCCGAGGACGTCGTCGACCAACTTGATCGAGCGCTCCTGCCCCACCGCCAGCGGCGTGAACGTTTCCGGGAAGGTGACCATCTCGCGCAGCGGCAGCACCGGCAGCGCGTCGGGCAAGGGCTCGATCGATCGGATCACGTCCTCGACGTCCAGAGGGGACTCGACCACCTCGAGTACCGGCGCGCCCTCCATCACTCTCGTCCTATCGGGACCCGGCGGGTGGTGTCGGCGGGATCGCGCAGGGGCAGCTCTATCTGCAGGATGCCGTCCTCGTAGGTGGCCCTGGCGCCGTCGGCATCGACGTCTATCTGGAACTCGACCACCCGGCGAAAGGGCCCGGAGGGGATCTCCACCTGCTGGTAGACGCGGCCCTCGGTCTCCTGCACAGGCCGGCCCCCGACGATCGCCAGGTGCCGGCCGCTGACCTCGATGCTGACGTCCGCCAGGTCGACCCCGGCGAGGTCGACCTTGACCACCGCCCGCTGCGGCTCCCCGCAGTAGTACACGTCGACGTTGGGCGAGAAGCCGGTGCTGCGACGGCTGACGTAGGTGGCACGTCCCCAGCCACCGCCCATCATCTGGTCCATTTCCCGTCGCATCCGGGCGAAGTTGGCGAACAGGTCACGCTCGGACATTCGCAAAACATAGCCACCGGCGCGTGGCTCCTGTCGCGGGGGAGGGACGGCTACGCAGAACGGGATGCCCAGCGAGGGGCTCGCATGAGCAATACGGGCTGGCGCGGAGGGACGAGGCCCTCGGGGCGATCGGGTCGGAAGGTTGCGCAGGGCTCGTTCAGCTCGAGGGCGCAGAGGAGGTTCTTATGGAAGTAGCAGTCCTCGCAGGCGGGGGCTTTGGGCTTACGCGGCATGGCGGGGCATGTTGGCACCGGTGCACGGGGCTCGCGAGGCGCAATTCCGCAAATCGCAACCTCTTTGACACAGTCCCGTCACATCTTTCCCCGCGTCTTGCGAAGGCCGCGATCGCCGCCGCTACCATTTGGCCTCGATGGAGGCTCACAACCGCACCGACAAGCTGGCCGCCTCGCCCCAGCTCTTCGAGAGCGACTTTTTCAACTTCTTCTCCCGCGTGCACCCGGCGATCCCGGCGGTCGTCTTCGTGCCGGTGGTCGTCGCGATGGAGTGGCTGGGCGCCGACCGCGGCTATGCAGCCTGGCAGCTGGCGCTGCTGACCCTGGCGGGGGTCGGCATCTGGACCCTGACCGAGTACTGGCTGCACCGGCTCGTCTTCCACTGGGAGCCCGACAACGCATTCGGGCGCCGGATGCACTTCATCATCCACGGCATCCACCACGACCACCCCAACGACAAGCTGCGGCTGGTGATGCCCCCTGCGGTGGCGATCCCGCTGGCGGCACTCTTCTTCTTCGTCTTCACCCTGCTCTTCGGCACCTCGGCCGCCTATCCGCTGTTCGGCGGCTTCATCGGCGGCTACCTCGTCTATGACTACACGCACTATTACGTGCACCACTTCGTGCCCAGGTCCGACCTCGGCAAGCGCCTGCGCGAACAGCACATGCGCCACCACTTCCAGGACCATCGCTACGGCTTCGGCGTCTCCTCGCCTCTCTGGGATGCCGTCTTCGGGACGCTGCCGCGCAAGCGCCACCGCTAGCCTGCGCGTATGAGCGAAATGAGCAGGGTCGAGAAGGTCGCCAACCTGGGCGCTGTCGTCGTCCCCTTCGCCGCCACGATCGCCGCGATCGTGCTGCTCTGGAACAGCCTCGTCAGCCCCGCAGACCTTGCGATCGCGATGGTGATGTACCTGCTGACGGCGATCGGCATCACCGTGGGGTTCCACCGGCTCCTCACCCATCGCTCCTTCCAGACGTCGAAGCCGGTCGAGTACGTCTTCGCCGCGCTCGGCTCGATGGCCGTCCAGGGTCCGGTCATCTCCTGGGTCGCGGACCATCGCAAGCATCACGCCCACACCGACGAAGAGGGTGACCCGCACAGCCCACATGTGGGCCACGAGGGTGGAATGCGCGGGGTGCTGGCCGGGCTGTGGCACGCACACTCTGGATGGTTGATGTCCACACAGGGACGTGCCGACTGGAAGCGCTATGCGCCCGACCTGTACGAGGATCGGGGGATGCGGACGATCAGCCGCCGCTTCGTCTCGCTGGTCTTCCTCAGCCTGGCGATCCCAGCGCTGGCGGGCTACCTGGTCAGCGGCACGCTCGCCGGCGCCGCAACCGGGCTGCTCTGGGGAGGGCTGGTTCGCATCTTCTTCGTCCACCATGTCACCTGGAGCGTCAACTCGGTCTGCCACTTCCTCGGCAGCCGACGTTTCGAGACCGACGATCGCTCGACCAACGTCTTCTGGCTGGCGCTTCCCTCACTCGGCGAGTCCTGGCACCACAATCACCACGCCTTTCCCCGCTCCGCCGTCCACGGCCTCAAGCGCTGGGAGCTGGACCCCTCCGCCCTGGTCATCTCCACCATGGAGAAGCTCGGCCTCGCCCGGAACGTCGTGCGCATCTCTCCCGAGCGCCAGGCCGAGCGAACCGGTTGACCGGCGCTTCATCCGCGCCGCGTTCGCCCAGACGGCCAGTTATATTTGTGAGATCCGACTAAATGCACAGTCACAGTCACTGTGACTGTGCCACACTGGCCGTCGGTTACCAGTCTTACTGATGAAAGGATCCTGATGCCCCTCACACCCAATGTTCTCGATGAGGCCGTCGAGCTGGTGAAGAAGCGCCTCGCCGAGCTCGACGACGAGCGCAAGCGCCTCGAGCGCGCGCTTGCCGATCTCGGCCACAAGGCCACCGGTACCGTCCGCCGCGGCCGGGGCCGGAGCCGTCCACGCGGCGCCTCCCCCAAACGCGGCGCCTCCCCCAAGAAAGCCGCCACCCCTCGCCGTCGCCGTCGCCGCAAGGGAACCCGTGGCGACCAGGCCGTCAAACTCGTCGAGCAAAGCCCCGGCATCAGCGCCTCCGAGATCGCCAAATCGATGAAAATCAAACCGAACTACCTCTACCGGGTGCTCGCCGACCTCGAGAAGGAGAAACGGGTCAGTAAGAAAGGCCGCAAGTACTTCCCGACCAAAAAATAGTCGCCACGCAACTGGTATGACCTGTGTGAGAGGCCGGCCCATTGGGCCGGCCTCTTTCGTCCTTGGTTCGGGTTAGATCAGGCCGAGTCCGCTGACCGCGTCGCGCTCCTCGCGCAACTCGGCCGCGCTGGCGTCGATCCGCGCCCGAGAGAACTCCGGCACCTCGAGGCCCTCGACGATCTTCCACTCCCCACCGGAGCAGGTGCAGGGGTAACCGCTGATGATTCCCTCCTCGACACCGTAGGAGCCGTCCGCCGGGACCGACATCGAGACCCAATCGCCCTCGGGTGTGCCGAGGACCCAGTCATGGATGTGATCGATTGCCGCGTTGGCGGCCGAGGCGGCGCTGGAGGCGCCGCGGGCGCTGATCACCTCGGCGCCGCGCTTCGCCACCCGAGGAATGAACTCGTCGGCGATCCAGGCCTCGTCGTCGACGGCATCCCAGGCGCTCTCGCCGTTCACCCTCGCGTTGACCAGGTCCGGGTACTGGGTGGTCGAGTGGTTGCCCCAGATCGTCATCTTGGTCACCGCCGTCACCGGCTGGCCGAGCTTGTTGGCGAGCTGGGAGATCGCCCGGTTGTGGTCGAGGCGGGTCATCGCGGTGAAGCGCTCACGCGGCACGTCGGGGGCGTTGGACATCGCGATCAGGCAGTTGGTGTTGGCCGGGTTGCCGACCACCAGCACCTTGACGTCGTCGGCGGCGCCGGCGTTGATCGCTTCCCCCTGTGGCTTGAAGATGCCGCCGTTGGCCTCGAGCAGGTCGGATCGCTCCATGCCCGGGCCGCGCGGCCGCGCCCCGACGAGCAGGCCCACACTGCAGCCGCTGAACGCCTGCTTGGGGTCGTCGAAGATATCGACCCCGCTCAGCAGTGGGAAGGCGCAGTCGTTTAGCTCCATCGCGGTGCCCTCGGCCGCCTTGACGGCGTCCGGGATCTCGAGCAGGCTCAGCTCGACCGGCGTGTCGGGTCCGAGCATCTGACCGCTTGCGATCCGGAACAGCAGCGCGTAGCCGATCTGCCCGGCGGCGCCAGTGACGGTGACTTTGACGGGAGTGCTCACGGAATCGTCTCCTGAAGTCGTGGTTTTCGGGGACCTAAGCCATTGCCTGCCTGAGGTTCTCGTCGACCGAGGCCAGGAACTCCTGCGTGGTTTGGAACTCCTGCTCGGGGCCGACGAGAAGCGCCAGGTCTTTGGTCATCTTGCCGCTTTCGACGGTCTCGATGCAGACCCGCTCCAGCGTCTCGGCGAACCGTGACACCTCCGGGGTGCCGTCGATGCGGCCACGGGCCTCCAGCCCGCGTGTCCAGGCGAAGATCGAGGCGATCGGGTTGGTCGAGGTCGGTTTCCCCTGCTGGTGCTGGCGGTAGTGCCGGGTGACGGTGCCGTGCGCCGCCTCGGCCTCGACGGTCTTGCCGTCGGGGCTCATCAGCACGCTCGTCATCAGGCCGAGTGAGCCGAAGCCCTGGGCGACGGTGTCGGACTGCACGTCTCCGTCGTAGTTTTTGCAGGCCCACAGGTAACCGCCTTCCCACTTCATCGAGGCGGCGACCATGTCGTCGATCAGCCGGTGCTCGTAGGTGAGGCCCGCAGCCTCGAACTCCCCCTTGAACTCGGTCTCATACACCTCGGCGAAGATGTCTTTGAAGCGGCCGTCGTAGCGCTTCAGGATGGTGTTCTTGGTCGAGAGGTAGACCGGGTAACCGCGCTCCAGCCCGTACCGCATCGAGGCGCGGGCGAAATCGCGAATCGAGTCGTCGACGTTGTACATCGCCATCGCCACGCCGCCGCCGGAGAAGTCATAGACGTCGAGCTCGATCGGCTCGGAGCCGTCCTTGGGCGTGTAGGTGAGACTCACCTTTCCCTCGCCGGGAACCACCATGTCGGTGGCGCGGTACTGATCGCCGAAGGCATGACGGCCGATCACGATCGGCTTGGTCCAACCCGGCACCAGCCGCGGAATGTTCGAGATCACGATCGGCTCGCGGAAGATGACACCGTCGAGGATGTTGCGGATCGTCCCGTTCGGCGAGGGGTACATCTTCTTCAGGCCGAACTCCTCCACCCGGGCCTCGTCGGGGGTGATCGTCGCGCACTTGACGCCGACGCCGTGCTCCTTGATCGCCTCCGCCGCGTCGACGGTGATCTGGTCTTCGGTCTCGTCGCGGCTCTCGATCCCGAGGTCGAAGTAGACCAGGTCGACATCGAGGTAGGGCAGGATCAGCTGCTCTTTGATGAAGGCCCAGATGATTCGGGTCATCTCGTCGCCGTCGAGCTCGACGATCGGGTTCTCGACCTGGATCTTGGATGTGTCCCCTGCCACGGCGGCGGCGATCCTATCGACGGCGGGCTTCGATCGTCGGGCCGGCTATGAGGGAGCCCTAAGACGGCGCGGTTCGAATGGTGAAAGAATCAAGCGATGGCCACCGTCGAGCGTCAGCTGCACAGCACCCACGAGGTCTTCAACCAGCCACCGCCGCTGGAGGACTACAACTCCTTCGACTCCGACCGGATCCTGGTCGAGGCGCTGCGGCGCGAGGGCGCCGAGTGGGCCGAGGGCCGCGCCCGCGAGCTGGGCGCAATCTCCGGCTCGTCCCAGACCATCCGCTGGGGCTTCGAGGCGAACGAAAAGAAGCCCGAGCTGCACACCCACGACCGCTACGGCCACCGCATCAACGAGGTCGAGTTCGACAGCTCCTGGCACGAACTGATGCGGATCGGGATCGGACACGGACTGCACGCCCTGCCCTGGCGCGAGCCGGGCGCCGGCGCCCACGTCGCCCGCGCCGCGATGTTCATGCTGCTGATGCAGGCCGAGAGCGGCGTCGGCTGCCCGATCTCGATGACCTACTCGGTGATGCCGGCGCTGCGCAGGCAGCCGGACGTGGCCGAGGAGTGGGAGCCCCGCTTCCTCTCGCTCGACTACGACGAGCGCTCGATGCCGGCCGACCGCAAGCGTGGCGCCCTCTGCGGGATGTGGCTGACCGAGAAGCAGGGCGGCTCCGACGTCCGCGCCAACACCACCACAGCTACGGCCCTGAACGGCGGCGGACCCGGGGCGGAGTACGAGCTGGTCGGCCACAAGTGGTTCTGCTCGGCGCCGATGTGCGACGCCTTCCTCGTGCTGGCCCAGACCGACGGCGGGCCCTCCTGCTTCCTGCTGCCGCGCTGGACGCCCGACGGAGAGCGCAACGCCTTCCGCATCCAGCGGCTCAAGGACAAGATGGGCAACCGCTCGAACGCCCTGGCCGAGGTCGAGCTCGACGGCGCCTGGGCGCGGATGGTCGGCGAGGAGGGCCGCGGCGTGCGGACGATCATCGAGATGGTCAACCACACCCGGCTCGACTGCATGATCGGCGCCGCCACCGGCTTCCGGGCCGGCGTCGTGCAGGCCCTCCACCACACCGCCCACCGCGCTGCCTTCGGCAAGGATCTGATCGAGCAGCCGCTGATGCGCAACGTCCTCGCCGACCTCTGCGTCGAGTCCGAGGCCGCCACCGTCGCGGCGATGCGGCTGGCCCGCGCCTACGACGAGTCAGCCGCGGGATCGGAGGAGGCGACGGCCTTCAAGCGGATCGCCACCGCCGTGCTCAAGTACTGGACCTGCAAGCGGGGGCCCGCGCACGCCGGCGAGGCCCTGGAGTGCCTCGGGGGCAACGGCTTCATCGAGGAGTCGGGGATGCCGCGCCTCTTTCGCGAGAGCCCGCTGAACTCGGTCTGGGAGGGATCGGGCAACGTGCAGTGCCTCGACGTGCTGCGCGCCATGGTCAAGGCCCCGGCCTCGGTGGACGCTTTCTTCGCCGAGGTCGAAGCGGGCGCCGGCGGCGAGCCGCGCCTCGACGCCTTCGCGAAGAAGCTCCGTGCCGAGTTCCCAGGCGATCTCGAGACGATCGAGTCGCGGGCGCGGCGCATCGTCGAGGGGATGGCGGTCGCGCTCCAGGGCTCGCTGCTCGTCCGCCACGGCGACGAGGCGGTCGCCGACGCGTTCTGCGCCTCCCGCCTCTCCGGCGACTGGGGCCAGACCTTCGGCACCCTCCCCGCCGGCACCGACTTCGGCCGCATCATCGAGCGCCACCGCCCCTGACGGCACGCGGCCTGCGCATCTCTGCGTCCTCGGTCGCTCGCGTGCAGAGCACGCCACGCTCCCTGCGTCCTTGAGCTGCTTGACCGCGTGCCGTCAGCCAGAAGCTTTGCGGAGCGCGCGGCCGACCTGCTCGGCGGTGATGACGCCGGAGAGGCGGCCTTCGGCATCCACGGCCATCAGGGCGCCGAAGCGGCGCAGGTTCTGGTTGCTGAGCAGGGAATCCAACGGGGCATCCTCGTGGATCTGGAAGCTGCCGCCGTCGTGCTCGAGGACGTCGGCAACCAGCGACGTGGAGCGCGAAACCTCCGGGATCCCATCGGCGCGGTCGCGCACCACCAGGCCGAGGAACTTGTGGGCGGCGTCGACGACTGGAAACCAGGGCCAGCGGTAGCGGAGGAAATACTGGTCCAGCGCCTGCTCGATGCTGAGCTCGCCTGGAATCGCGACCGGCTCCCTGTCCATTACGTCGGCGACCCGCATGCCATGGATGCGGCTGGAGATGGCGGTCTGCATCGTGGCGCCCCGGGCTGAGCCGTTGATCACCATTCCGATCAGGGCCAGCCAGAGTCCGCCGAAGACGTACCCCGTGAAGATCAGCAGCAGGCCGCCGCCGATGAAGATGTAGGCGAACACGCGCCCGAGCGAGGCCGCGAAGCGGGTGGCGGCGGTGCGATCGCCAGTCCTCCACCAGGCGAGTGCGCGAACAACTCGGCCACCGTCCATGGGGAAGGCGGGGAGCAGGTTGAAGACGAGAACGAGGAAGTTGATCGAGGCGAGCCAGGCGACCATCGCCAGCACGCCCGAGGTGCCGGCGTTGGACTCGACCAGCATCGCCTTGCGGAACTCCCCCGGCCCGGCGGCAGCGAGGCCGATCGCAGTGAGGACCCCGACGATGGCAAGCGTCACCAGCGGCCCGGCGATCGCCACCTTGAACTCGGTGCTCGGGCTGTCGGACTCGCGGTCCATCCGCGCGACGCCGCCGAAGATCCAGAGCTGGATGCTGGAGATGCCGATCCCGTTGCGCAGAGCCACCATCGCGTGACCGAGCTCGTGCAGGACGATCGAGCCGAAGAAGCCGACGGCGCTGATGACCGCGAGCGCGAACGGGCCCGAGGCGGAGCTGGATTCCCCGAGCACGTCGCCGTAGAAGCGCGAGAGCCAGAAGATCACCAGGAAGAGGACGAGGAACCAGGACCAGTCGACCGCGATTCTGATCCCGCGGACGTGGAAGAGGGTGATCGATCCGCCGCCGAGCATCCTCCAATGGTAAGCGGCGGGCAACGCGGCTCCGCTCGGCGGTCTCAAATCCGACTACGCAGTCGGATTTTCTCTCTATAGCATCCGCGCTCATGCCTTCCCATGACGTACTGGTGATCGGCGCCGGCCTCGCCGGTCAGAGAGCGGCCCTCGCGGCAGCCGAGCAGGGAGTCTCCGTCGGCATCCTCAGCAAGGTCCACCCGGTGCGCTCGCATTCCAACGCGGCCCAGGGCGGGATCAACGCGGCGCTCAACCCCGACGACTCCTGGGAGTCACACGCCTTCGACACGATCAAGGGGTCCGACTACCTCGGCGACCAGGATGCGATCGAAGTCATGTGCCGGGAGGCGCCGGAGGAGATCCTCCACCTCGAGCACCTCGGCGTCACCTTCCACCGCAACGAGGAGGGCAAGCTCGGCACCCGCGCCTTCGGCGGCGCCTCCGCCGCCCGCACCTACTACGTCGCCGACATCACCGGCCAGGCGATCATGCACGTGCTCTACGAGCAGCTGATGAAGCACGCCGACTCGGTCGCGCGCTACGAGGAGTGGTTCTGCACGGCGCTGGCGATCGACGAGGAGGGCGAGTGCTGCGGAGCGGTCACTCGCAACGTCGCCGACGGCTCGATGGAGCTGTTCAAGGCGAAGGCGGTGATCCTCGCCTGCGGCGGCAACGGCCAGGCCTGGAAGCCGACGACCAACGCCCTGATCTGCACCGGCGACGGGATCGCGATGGCCTACCGGGCCGGGGCGAAGCTGATGGACATGGAGATGATCCAGTACCACCCGACGACCCTTGCCGGCAAGGGCTTCCTGATCACCGAGGGCGCCCGCGGCGAGGGCGCCCACCTGCTCAACGCCAAGGGCGAGCGCTTCATGGAGCGCTACGCGCCGAACAAGATGGAGCTGGCCTCACGCGACGTCGTCTCGCGCGCCGAGCAGACCGAGATCGACGAGGGCCGCGGCTTCCCCGACGGCACGGTCGAGCTCGACATCACCGTCGTCCCGAAGAAGCGCATTCATGAGGCGCTGCGGGAGATCGTTCTCGTCGGCCGCGACTTCGCCGGAGTCGACATCATGAAGGAACCGATTCGGATCAAGCCCGGCAACCACTACACGATGGGCGGCGTCAAGACCGACGTCGACGGCCGCACCGACATCCCCGGCCTCTACGCGGCCGGCGAGGCGGCCTGCGTCTCGGTCCATGGCGGCAACCGGCTCGGCGCCAACTCGCTGCTCGACACGCTGATCTTCGGCCGCCGCTCCGGCGCCGACGCCGCCGCGCGCGCCAAACGGATCGACGGCTCGCAACCGTCGCAGGAGGTGCTCGAGGCCGAGCAGGCCAACATCGACGCGATCTCGGCGCGCGAGAAGGGCTCGGGCCGTCGCGTCTCGGAGATCAAGCTCGAGCTGGGCCTGACGATGGACAAGCACGTCGCCGTCTTCCGCAACGAGGCCGGCATCCAGCAGGCGCTGGAGACCGTGCGGCGGCTCAAGGAGGAGGCCAAGTCCGCCTACATCGACGACCGCAGCAGCGTCTTCAACCAGGACATCCTCGGCGCGATCGAGCTCGGCTACATGCTCGACAACGCCGAGTGCACCTGCATCGGCGCCCTGGAGCGCAAGGAGAGCCGCGGCGCCCAGTACCGCACCGACTTCCCGGAGCGAAACGACGAGGAGTGGCTCAAGCACATCGACCTCCAGCTGAGCGACGACGGGCCGGAGATCTCATACTCAGAGGTGACAATCACCCAGTGGGAGCCGGAAGCGAGGTCGTACTGATGGCCGACTACACGATCAAAGTGCGCAGGTTCCAGCCGGAGAGCGGCGAGGGCCCCTACTGGGAGGAGTTCAACGTCGACCTCGAGTCCTCGCTCTCGGTCCTCGACGGCCTGCTGCAGGCGAGGGACCGCGACGACGGCTCGCTCTCGGTCCGCTGCTCCTGCCGCGCCGCGATCTGCGGCTCCTGCGGGATGAAGATCAACGGCCAGTCCGGCCTCGGCTGCAAGACCCAGATCGGCGAGGCCCAGGAGCTGGCCGACAAGAAGGCCAGTGCCGTCGGCGGCGAGAAGGCCGGCAACGCGATCGTCATCGAGCCGATGGGGAACATGCCCGTGGTCAAGGACCTGATCACCGACATGGAGTCCACGCACTGGACCAAGATCCGTCGCGTCACCCCCTGGCTCCTCCCGCACGGCGCGCCTCCCGAGCGCGAGTACATCGTCGAGCCCGAATCGATGATCGACATCACCCAGTCGATGGCCTGCATCCAGTGCGGCGCCTGCGTCTCCTCCTGCCTCTCGATGGAAGCCGACCCCGACTTCATCGGCCCGGCCGCCCTGGCCAAGGCCTACCGCTTCGTCGGCGACCCACGCGACGCCGAG
Organism: uncultured Solirubrobacterales bacterium; assembly: GCA_963749605.1. Classification (GTDB taxonomy): domain Bacteria; phylum Actinomycetota; class Thermoleophilia; order Solirubrobacterales; family 70-9; genus CAVVNN01. Next base: position 908,673 of record CAVVNN010000002.1, read on the forward strand.
ACCAAGGAGCGCCTCCACGACCTGGCCGAGGATCCGCACGGCATCTACGACTGCACCCACTGCTTCAGCTGCGTCGACGCCTGCCCGAAGGGCGTGGCGCCGATGGACCAGATCATGCGCCTGCGCCGCAAGGCCGGCGAGGAGGGGATCGAAGACCCCAACAGCGGCCACGACCACGAGATCGCCTTCGTCAAGATCATCGAGAAGAAGGGCACGCTCGACGAGGTCGCGCTGCTGCAAGGGAGTCGTTCGCCCTCGGCGTCAAGGGCAAGCTGAAACCGAGCAAACGGGCGATCAAGGAAATGCGTCGGCTCGCTGCCGACGATGTTCCGCACGATCAAGACGGGCAAGGTGCGCTCGCCGAAACTGATCCCCGGCGTCCACCACAAGCTCCCCGGCGGCGCCCAGGACGAGGTCAAGGCGATCTACAAGCACGCCGAGGAGCACGGCGAAGAATTCAACCTGTACATCAAGGGCGAGGAGAGCGACATGGAGGAGGCTGCGAATGGCTGAGAGCATCAAGGTCGCCTACTGGCCCGGCTGCGTTTCGCGCGGCTTCACCCCGGAGCTGCACGGCTCGATGGCCCTGGTCGCCGAGCGCCTCGGCATCGAGCTGGTCACCCTGGACCGCGCCAACTGCTGCGGCGCCGGCGTCATCGCCGAGCACAACCAGGAGCTGGCCGACACGCTCAACGCCCGCACCTTCGCCCTCGCCCAGCAGACCGGGCTGGCGATGATGAACATCTGCTCGACCTGCCAGGGCGCGCAGTCAGAGTGCCAGCAGCGCCTCGACGCCGACTCCTCCTACCGCGCCCACATCAACGAGGTGCTGAACGGGCAGGGCCTCTCCTACGAGAAGGACAAGGACGGCTTCACCAACAAGAACTTCCTCTGGCTGCTGGTCGAGGACTACGGCCTCGACCGCCTCGCCGAGCAGGTGAAGCGGCCGCTCTCCGGCCTCCGCGTCGGCCCCTTCTACGGCTGCTACGTGGTGCGGCCGAAGGAGCGCCTCGGCTACGAGGAGCACCCCGACCGCGACATCTACCTGGAGCAGGTGATCGAGGTGCTCGGCGGCGAGATCGTCGAGTACGACGGGGCTCGCAAATGCTGCGGCTTCCCGGTGATCACGATGAACCGCGAGACCTCGCTGCGCCAGGCCGGCACCCACGTCGGCGACGCGCTCGACGCCGGCGCCGACTGCCTCGTCACCCCCTGCCCGCTCTGCCACCTCAACCTCGACATGCAGCAGCCGGAGGCGGCCAAGGTCGTCAACCGCGACCTCGGCCTTGCCGTCCTGCACCTGCCGCAGCTGGTCGGCCTGGCGCTCGGCGCCGAGCCCAAGCAGCTGGGGATGGGCAAGCACATCGCCTCGACCGGCTGGGTCGAGGAGCGCCTCGCCGGCATCCCCGCCTGACCGCTCCTCGGCCCGCGAGGCGGTCGCTCAGGCCTGAGAGTTCTTTGAGAGGCCGGTGCGGCGGGCCATCCAGCGAGCGCCGAGGGTGTCGGTCAGCCCGTGGGCGACGATCGAGGCGATGATCGCGATCGCAGGCGATGTCGAAGATCAGCTCGCCGTTGCCCACCTGCGACTTGAGCACGAAGAGGGCGAAGAGCATCGACGCCACCCCCTTCGGCCCGAACCAGGCCATGAACAGCTTCTGCGGGCGCGGGATTCCGGTCCGCAGGAAGGAGAGCATGACCGCAACCGGGCCGGGCGACGAGCAGGGCGAAGGCGACGAAGAGGACCAGCGGCGGGATGCTGTGGTCGAAGCCGGTGGCGACGATCAGCGCGCCGAAGACGAAGAAGGTGAGCACCTGGAAGATCGCGCTGGCGTTCTCGGCGAACTCGACGAAGCCCTCCGGAACCTCGCGCTCGGCGGCGCCCATCGCGATCCCGCAGACGAAGGCGGCGATCAGGCCGTTGCCGATCGTGACGTCGGAGAGGCCGAAGGCGACGAGCGCGAAGCCGACCGAGTAGATCCCCTCGTAGCGGGCGGTGAGGCCGCCGCCAGGCAGGCGGTGGTGCAGGCGCCCACCGAGGTAGCCAAGCGCGATGCCCGATCGCGGCGCCCACCGCCGCCTCCCCGACCAGCTTCGCCGCTTCGGTCGCCGGCGTTGCCGCCCGGCGCGGCGAGGACCAGGAAGAAGAGGACGAAGGGCAGCGCCAGGCCGTCGTTGAGGCCGGACTCGAGGTTGAGCGTGTGACGCACCGCGCTCGGCACCAGGCGCGAGGTGACGACGGCCGAGGTGACCACCGGGTCGGTCGGCGAGAGCACCGCGCGCGAGCAGGAACGCCTCGGGCCAGCTGAGCGTCGGGAAGAGCGCCTTCGCCGCCAGCGCCAGCAGCGCCATCGTGATCGGCATCGCGATCATCAGCGCCCGGGCGACCGGGCTCCAGTGCCGGCGCAGCAGCTCGCGCTCGACGAACATCCCGTCGGAGAAGAGGGTGAGGATCAGCGCCAGCTCGATCAGCTCGACGATCGACTGGTCGGTCGGCGTCGACGTGGACCACGCCGGCCGCGGCGAGACCGATGCCGAGCGCCACCGAGAGGACCGAGGCCGAGAGGACCGTCCCCCGAATCACCCCGGAGAGCGCGGCGACGACCGCGAGCAGGCCGCCGAAGAGCAGCAGCGCCTCGCCGAAGCCGATGTCCACGCCGGCTACTCCCGACTGCCGAGCAACAGGCTCGCGCTCGACCAGCAGCTCGGCGACCTGGACGGCGTTGGTCGCGGCGCCCTTGCGCAGGTTGTCGGAGACGATCCAGAGGTCGAGCGCGCGCTCGTTGCCGGGGTCGCGCCGTATGCGGCCGACGAACACGTCGTCCTTGCCGGCGGCGTCGATCGCCAGCGGGTAGCGCGCCGCGGCCGGGTCGTCGACCACGGTCACCCCGGGCGCCGCGGCGAGCAGCTCACGGGCCCGCTCCGGGGTGAGCGGCTCCCTGCGTCTCGACGTTGACCGCCTCCGAGTGGCCGGTCACGACCGGCACCCGCACGCAGGTGGCGCTGACGCGGATCGACGCGTCGTCGAGGATCTTGCGCGTCTCGTCGATCAGCTTGCGCTCCTCGTCGGTGTGGTCGTCGCCGGCGGGGAAGCTGCCCGCCTGCGGCAGGACGTTGAAGGCGATCTGGTGCGGGATAGACGCGGCGACCGGATGGTGGTCGTCGAGCACCGCCCGCGACTGCTCGAGCAGCTCGTCGACCGCCGCTCTTGCCGGTGCCGGAGACGGCCTGGTAGGTGGAGACGACCAGCCGCTCGATCCCGGCCTCGTCGTAGAGCGGCTTCAGCGCGACGACCATCTGCATCGTCGAGCAGTTCGGGTTGGCGACGATTCCCTTGTGGCCCGCGACCGCGTCGGGGTTGACCTCGGCGACGACCAGGGGAACGTCGTCGTGCATGCGCCAGTGGCTGGTGTTGTCGACGACGACCGCGCCGGCCGCGACCAGCCGCGGCGCCCACTCGGCGCTGACCGCTCCGCCGGCCGAGGAGAGGACGATGTCGAGGCCCTGGATCGACTCCTCGCTCAACGGCCGGCACGCGAGCACCGAGCCGTTCCACTCGATCTCCTTGCCGACCGAGCGCTCGGAGGCGAACGGAACCACCTCGGCCGCCGGGAACTCGCGCTCGGCGAGCAGCCGAGGATCGTCGACCCGACCAGCCCGGTCGCGCCCAGCACTCCGACTCTGTACGTCGCCGTCATCGTCGATGTCGACGGCTCAGCGGCGACCGTCGGCCGGTGCTCGGGCCGGTCGGGTCCTCGGGCCGACCGCGTCGGCGCCCAGCTCGAACGCCTGGTGCAGCGCCTTGACCGCGTCGGGAACGCGGTCGGCGGAGATGACGCAGGAGATCTTGATCGGCGAGGTGGAGATCATCTCGATGTTGATCCCCTCCTCGCCGAGCACCTCGAAGACCTTCGCGGCGACGCCGGGGTGCGAGCGCATGCCGGCGCCGACGATCGAGACCTTGCCGATCCGCTCGTCGGTGCGGACGCCGCTGCTGACCTCGCCGAGGGCGGCGATCGTGTCGGTCGCGGTGGCCAGGTCGGAGCGGTCGACGGTGAAGGAGAGGTCGGCCAGCTCGTCGTCGCCCACCGGCTCGTTCTGGATGATCACGTCGACGTTGACGCTGGCCTCGGCCAGCGCGGTGAAGATGCGGCCGGCGACGCCGGGCTCGTCGCGGACGCCGGTCAGCGTCACGCGGGCCTCGCCGTCGGAGTGGGTCACGGCTGTTACGAAGGGTTGCTCCACGGTCTCTTCCTCGGCGACGACGAGGGTACCGGGGCCGTCCTCGAAGCTGCTGCGGCAGTGGATGCGGACGCCGTGGTTGCGCGCGTACTCGACCGAGCGCAGCTGCAGCACCTTGGCCCCCGAGGCCGACATCTCGAGCATCTCCTCGTAGGAGACGATCGGCAGCTTGCGCGCGTCGGCGACGATCCGCGGGTCGGCGCTGAAGACGCCGGCGACGTCGGTGTAGATCTCGCAGACGCTGGCGCCCGAGCGCCGCGGCGAGCGCCACCGCGGTCGTGTCGGAGCCGCCGCGCCCCAGCGTGGTCACGTCGCGGCTGTCGGTCGAGACGCCCTGGAAGCCGGCGACGAGGACGATCCGGTCGTCCTCCAGCGCCTCCCTGATCCGGTCGGCGCGCACGTCGATGATCCGCGCCTTGGTGTGCGAGGAGTCGGTGACGATCCCCGCCTGGGAGCCGGTCAGCGAGATCGCCTCGTGGCCCATGTCGTGGATCGCCATCGCCGCAGAGCGCAGGAGATCCGCTCTCCGGTGGAGAGCAGCATGTCCATCTCGCGCGCGACCGGCCGCTCGGAGATCTCCAGCGCCTGGGCGACCAGCTCGTCGGTCGTCTTGCCCCGGGCCGAGAGCACCGCGACGACCTTGCTGCCGGCCTCGCGAGCGGCGACGATCCGCCCCGCGGCGCGCTTGATCTGCTCGGCCCCGGCCACGGAGGTGCCGCCGAACTTCATCACCACGATGTCGGATCTCGCCTCTGGCATGAGCGCGGCTGAGGATAGTCGCCAGCGCCGTATGGCCTGGATCCCACTTCTAGATATATCGCTTTGATATATACCGTGAGCGCCATGGAGTTGAGCGCCACCGCCTACGTGATCCTCGGGATGGTCAGCCGGGAGCCGCGGTCCGGCTATGAGATCAAGGCCCTGGTCGACGACACGACTCGGTTCTTCTGGGCCGCCAGCTACGGGCAGATCTACCCGGAGCTGAAACGGCTCTCCGAGGCGGGGCTGGTCGAGGGCATCGACGCGCCCGCGGGGGGAGCGCAAGCGGACCGTCTACGAGATCACCGCGGACGGCGACGGCGGAGCTGAAGGACTGGCTGCGGCAGCCGCCCGCAGACCTACGAGATGCGCGAGGAAGGGCTGCTGAAGCTCTTCTTCGCCGGCGTCCTGCCGCCCGAGGAGGCGGTCGAGATCCTGCGCTGCGATGCGCGAGCACCGGCTCGGCCTGGCCGAGCAGCTGCGCACGATGGAACCGAAGGCGCTCGAGAAGGAGGACCCGCTGCCGCTGATCGTGCTGCGGGGCGGCATCGAGTTCAACGAGTGGTTCGCCGACTGGTGCGAGCGGATGGAGGCCCGGCTCCTCGCGCCCGCACCCGAGAAAAGGAGCAGCTGATGTTCGACGCCCTCGCCCGCCTCGCCGACGGCAACGCCCGCCGGATCGGCCTCTTCGCGATCGCCTTCTTCCTCGTCGCCGGCGGCGCTCGGCGGCTCGGTCGCCAGCCGGCTCGACCCCTACGGCGCCGACGACCCGGCAACCGAGACGGTGAAGGCGCAGCGAACAGCTGCAGGACGCCGGGCTGCGGGTCCCGGCGGTGATCGCGGTCGTCGAAGGACGCGCCCGTCGCCGCGCCCGGCGACCCGAGCCCGGGTCGAGGGGCTCGAGCGGCAGCTGCGGCGGCGCGCCGACGTCGCCGTCGGTCACCGGCTACTACGACACCCACTCCCCCGTCTTCGTCTCCCACGACCGCAGCTCGACCTACTTCGCGGTCGCGCTGAAGCCGACCGACGACAAGGCGTGGCAGGAAGCGGGCGCCGACATCGCCGACGAGCTCTCCGCCCACCCGGGCGTCGTCGTCGGCGGCGCCGCGGTCGCCCAGGAGCAGGTCAACAAGCAGGTCGAGAAGGACCTGCGGATGGCCGAGCTGCTCGCCTTCCCGCTGCTCTTCCTGCTCTCGCTGCTCTTCTTCCGCAGCCTCGTCGCCTCGCTGCTGCCGCTGATGATCGGCGGCCTGGCGATCGTCGGCACCTTCCTGATCCTGCGCATCGCCAGCGAACTCGGCTCGATCTCGATCTTCGCCCTCAACCTGACCACGGCGCTCGGGCCTCGGCCTGGCGATCGACTACAGCCTCTTCATCGTCTCCCGCTACCGCGAGGAGATCGCCAAGGACGGGCCCGGGCCTGGCGGCGATGCGCCGCGTGCTGGCGACCTCCGGGCGCACGGTCTTCTTCTCCTCGCTGACGGTCGCCGCGGCGCTCGCCTCGCTGCTCGTCTTCCCCCAGCGCTTCCTCTACTCGATGGGCCTCGGCGGCGTCGCTGGTGGCGCTGTTCGCGGCGCTGATCTCGCTGACCGTGCTGCCGGCGGTGCTGACCCTGCTCGGCACCCGGGTCAACGCCGCTGCGCCCCGCGCTTCCTGCAGCGCCGCGCCGAGGCCGACACGCGGCCCGACGAGAGCGGCTTCTGGTACCGGCTCTCGCGCTTCGTCATGCGCCGGCCGGTGCCGGTGGCGACGCTCAGCGCCGCTGCTTCTGATCGTCCTCGGCCTGCCCTTCCTCGGGATCAAGTTCAACACCGTCGACCCGACGGTGCTGCCGAAGAGCGGCCAGCGCCCGCCAGGCCTACGACACGGTCAGCAGCGAGTTCCCGCCCTACCGCGAGACCCCGATCTGGGTCGACGTCGAAGGCGGCGGGCCGCAGGCGGCGCCGCGCTGCTCGCCGCCCGGATCCGCAGGGTCGACGGCGTCGCCGAAGTCAACCCGCCGCAGCGGCTGAAGGCGGGACGTCACGGCGATCCAGGCGATCTCCGCCCACCCGTTCGTCTCCGACGCCAGCCAGGAGACGGTGAAGCGGATCCGCGACCTGCCGGCGCCGCCCGGGGCGAACGTCCTGGTCGGCGGCGCCACCGCCGACTTCGTCGACTTCCAGTCGCAGCCTCGGCCGCCACCTGCCGATCGCGCTCGCGATCATCGTCGTCGCGACGCTGATGATCCTCTTCCTGATGACCGGCTCGGTGATCCTGCCGGTCAAGTCGCTGATCATGAACTTCCTCAACCTCAGCGCCGTCTTCGGCCTGCTGGTGCTGATCTTCCAGGACGGCCGGCTGGAGGGCTTCCTCGACTACACCAGCCCCGGCGCGATCGAGCAGACGATGCCGATCCTGCTCTTCGCCGTCGCCTTCGGCCTCTCCACCGACTACGCGGTCTTCCTGCTCTCGCGGATCAAGGAGGCGCGCGACAACGGCGCCTCGGACTCCGAGTGCGTGGCGATCGGGCTCGAGCGGACCGGGCGGATCGTCACCGCCGCGGCGCTGCTCTTCGCGGTCGCGATGTTCGCCTTCGCCACCTCGCAGATCATCTTCATCAAGGAGAACGGCGTCGGCACCGCGCTCGCGGTGCTGATCGACGCCAGCATCATCCGCGCCCTGCTGGTCCCCTCGCTGATGGCGCTGCTCGGCAAGTGGAACTGGTGGGCGCCGGCGCCGCTGCGCCGCCTCCACGACCGCTTCGGGATCAGCGAGACAGCGTTGCCGGAGAGGGCGCGATAGGTTCGCGCCCTTGGCGCACGAGCAAGATCAGCATGTAACCGAAGTGGCCGACGCGAGCCGTCGGACTCGCCTCGCCAACGAACGCACCGAGCTGGCCTGGTGGCGAACCGGCCTGACCGCGCTCGCGGTGGCGCTGGGGGTCGGCAGGGTCGTGCCGGAGCTGAACAACAGCACGGTGCGCTGGCCCTATGTCCTCGTTGGCGTCGGCTTCGCCCTCTGGGGCGTCCTGGCGATCGCTCAGGGGAGAAGGCGCAGCGCCTCGGTGGAGCGGGCGCTCGCCGCCGGACGCTTCCCCGGGCCGCCGGGCTGGGCGCACGCCGCGCTCAGCGTCGGCGGCATCGTGCTCGGCCTGCTGACCGCAATCCTCATTCTCTTGGACTGACAGTCGATTCTTCCGGCGAGGCGGTGTACACGGTGCTGTCGAACGGGCTGAGCGCGGGGTTGGCGGCGTAGCCGAGCGGCTGCTGGCCGAAGAGTTCCTCGATGCTGCGCAACAGCGAGAAGTGGTTGTAGTAGCCGGTTTCGTTGACGCTGCCGGCTTTGACGTAGGGGGAGATCAGCAGCAGCCCGACGCGTCCGCCGCCGCCGGTTTCCCTGACCGGCCCGCTGGCGGGAGGGGTGGCCGTCGACGGTGGCGGCAGGTTGGGGTATTCGGGTGTGGCGCAGCATGAGCTGGAGTCGGCGCTGGGCCCGGCTTGAGGCGCCTGGTCGAAGGTGATCGCGACCAGGCCGCCTTCTTTGTAGGCCGGAGAGGCGGTGATCTCGGGCACGACGGTCCGCAGGAAGCCTTCGGCGCCGGCGAGGCCCGCGGGCTGTTCGGGCGCGCAGGGCGCTTCGTTGCCGTCGTGGCAGGCGTTGGGGACGACGTAAGAGAACGAAGGGGTCGTTTTCGCTTTTTCCAGGTCGGCGCTCAGCCGGTCGAGGCCGACGTCGTCTTCGCTGCATTCGGGGCTTTCGGTCAGCGCCGAGAAGTAGACGAACGGGTTGCGCCAGGTCTCGTAGGCGTCGCCGGGGAGGGGGGCCGTGCTGGCGTCGGGGCTGCCGAGCGCCGGGTGACGGCAGCTGGCCGGCTGGCCCGCAGCCTCGCCGTTGGCGATGTCCTCGACGTAGGCCCTCCAGGTCAGGTGCGCGGCGGCGAGCTGGCCCGGCAGCGTCTGGGTTGTGGACGGATAGACGCAGCCGCTGCCTTCCACCTGTTCTTCGGCGCCGGCCGTGCCGGGGGCGATCGCGGTGTATTCGGGGCAGTTGACGGCCGTCTGCGGAGTCGGCCCCTGGCCGCTGAGCAGGGCGACCTCGTTGGCGAGCCCGCCCTGGGTCACCGCGTAGTAGTTGGAGAGCAGCTCGCCCTGGCCGGCGAGCGTCTTCGCGAGGTACGGCGCGGTCGACGCCTTGCCGAAGGCTTCTTCGTAGCCATGGCCGTCGAGCACGATCAGGAAGACGTGCTTGACTTCCGGCAGGGTTTCTTCTTCCGGGAGTTCCGGCGGCAGCTGGGGAGGCGGTGCGCTCGATTCGGGTTCGGCTTCCGGCGTTTCGGAGGCCGGGAGAAGAGGTTCTTCGGCGACTGGCGCCAGCGCGGCCGGTTCGGGCGCAAAGCTCGGGGCGCTCGCGGGTTCGGGCGAGCTTTCCGAGGATCCTTCTTCCGCCATTTCCAGGATGATCGGCGCGAACCCCGCGCTCTTCGCAAACGGGCTGGTCACCGACCCGATCACGACGCCGGCGGCGAGCAGCGCCATCACCGCGACCGCGGCGATCTGCGGGGAGGGCATGAAGCGCCAGTAGCCGGCCTCCTCGGCCCCCTGCTCCGCGGGCGCAACCGGGGGACCGCCTGCGACCGTGGCGCCGGGACGGGGGCGCCCACCCTTCCTCAGGCCCTCGACGCGGTTCGCGACGACGACCGGCAGCGGACCTCGCCGGGCCCCGCACTCGAGGCAGTAGCGCTGGCTGGCCGAGAGCGCGGCGGCGCAATCCGCGCAGGCCTCGGCCCGGGCCTTGCGGGGACCCTCGTCGTCGTTGGGAACAGTCACGCCGTGGTAAGTCTCGCGACCCCTTTCACCCTCGATGTGAAGATTTCGAGTCCGGGCTTTTCACAACTCGTCAACATCTGGCGCGCGAGCGCCGCGACAATCACCGGGATCGCCCGAATGGACTCGACCGACGTTTCGACCCAAGCCTTCGTCCAGCCCGAGATCGCTCCCGCACTCCGCGAGCCCGAGCTCTCAGCCCCCTCGATGGACCCCACAACCCATATCCAAGCCTCCCCTGTCCAGGCGGGGACCGGTGCCCCTCCTGCGGGGCTGTGCTGGCGGCCGACCAGCGCTACTGCCTCGAGTGCGGGGTGCGGCGCGGCGATCCCCGCCTTCCCTTCATGGACGCCGTCGTCCTGATGGACGCGGTGAAGCGCCCGCGCCAGGGCCCTCCCCCTCCCCCCAAGAAGAAACGGTCGGGCATCTCGCCGAACGCCGCGCTGATCACCGGGGTCGGAACGTTGCTGCTCGCGCTCGGCATCGGCGTCCTGATCGGGCGCTCGGGCGAACAGACCGCCTCCACTCCGACGCAGGCCGCGCCGATCGTGATCCACAGCGGCGGCGGCGAAGCAGCCAAGGAAGGGTCGAGCGCCAAGACCAACATCGGGGGCGGCGCCGCCAACAACTCGAAGACCAAGAAGAAGAGCGTCGCCGCGATCAAGAAGGAAGCCGAATCGGGTGCGGCCGCGGAAGAAGTCCTCAAGCCGGCGGCGGGAGTCAAGCTGCCGCCTCCGACCGTGCAGCCCGGCGGAAAGTGCGAAAGCGGCACCGCCGGCTGCAGAGACGGCAAATTCAACGGGAACTTCTTCGGCGAATGATCTCGATGCCGAAAGCGCTGCGGAACCCGCGACGCGCCGCGGCGGCGGCTTCGAAGCCTGCCCAGCCGCCGTCGCCATCGGGGTCCCCCACCTCGCCGAGCCCGGCGATCGGGCAGGATCTGCTCGTCGACCTCCAGCGCCGCCGCGACCAGCTGATCGCGCGGGTCGCCGAGCTGCAGTGGGACCTGGGCGGCCTCGTCTACGAGATGGCGATCCGCAACCGGATCAAGGTCGAGGTGCTGGTCAAACGCGCGGTCGCCCTGCAGGACGCCGACGCGGAACTGAGCGAGGTCGAACGCATCGTGCGGACGGAGGAGACCGGAACGGCCGGCTCGTGCTCACGCTGCGGCGCCCCGCACAGCGCCGGCGCCACCTACTGCTGGCAGTGCGGGCAGTCGCTGCTCGAGCAGGTCCCCAGCGACGCGATCCTCCGTCGCTGAACCCTCAGCCGAAACGCCCGCTGACGTAGTCCCGCGTGCGCGGGTCCGCCGGGTTGGTGAAGATCGTCGCGGTGTCGGTCGAACTCGACCAGAGTCCCGGCCGGTTCCCCTGCGCTGGAGTCGAGGCTGAAGAAGGCGGTTCGGTCGGCCACCCGAGCGGCCTGCTGCATGTTGTGGGTGACGATGACGATCGTGAAGCGGCCTTTGAGGCTGTGCATCAGCTCCTCGATCGACGCCGTCGCGATCGGGTCGAGCGCCGAGGCCGGCTCGTCGAGGAGCAGGACGTCGGGCTCGATCGCGATCGCGCGCGCGATGCAGAGGCGTTGCTGCTGGCCACCGGAGAGGCCGAGGGCGCTGTCGCGGAGCCGGTCCTTGACCTCGTCCCAGAGAGCCGCTCCGCGCAGGGCCCCCTCGACCCGCTCGTCCAGACCCCGCTTCATGCCCAGGTTGCGCGGGGCCCAGGCGACGTTGTCGTAGATCGACTTCGGGAACGGGTTTGGTTTCTGGAAGACCATCCCGATCCGGCGGCGGACCTCGACCGGGTCGACGTTGCCGCCGTACATGTCATGCCCGTGGTAGAGGATCTGGCCGTCGATCCTGAAGCTGGAAACCGAGTCGTTCATCCGGTTGAGGCTGCGGATGAAGGTCGACTTGCCGCAGCCAGAGGGACCGATCAGAGCGGTGATGCGGCCGCGAGGAACACAGAGGTTGACGCCGCTCAGGGCCTGTTTGCTGCCGTAGAAGACGGAGACGTCGATGGCTTCGAAGACCGACTCGACCGATATCTCGGACGGCCTCCCGCTGAGCGGACCGGCGTGTGTGAGCGGGCCGGTCTGGATCCTGACCCGCGATGGCGCCGGTGCGGGCTCCGAGCCGAAGCCTGGGGAGTCGACTCTGCTGACGTTCATCTCGCCATCTTCGAACGGCTGCGCGCAAGCACCGCTCTTGCGGTGAGGCTCGTGACCATGATGAACGTGAGCAGGACGAGGCCCGCGCCCCAAGCGCGGGTGAACCCTTCGGGGTTCGCTTCCTCGGACAGGGTGTAGATGGTGACCGGAATGTTCGGCACCGCCTGGAAGGGATTGAAGGACACCCTGCTCCCGTCGTACACCGAGGAGATGAGGATCAGGGGGGCCGTCTCACCCGCCGCGCGAGCGACCGCGAGTACGGTCGAGGTGACGATGCCACCCAGGGCGCTTGGCAGGATCACCGTGAGCACCGTGCGCCAGCGGCTGACGCCTAGAGCGTCTGCCGCTTCCCGCAGGTTGCCGGGGACCAGCAGCAGGATCTCCTGGGTCCCGCGAGCGATCAGCGGCAGCATGATGATTGCCAGCGCTACCGCCGCCGCGATAGCCGACTGCTGGTGCCCGTATACGAGCAGGCCGAAGACGAACAGGCCGATGATGATCGAAGGCAATCCGTTGAGGAGGTCAAGCGCGAGGCGAATCGCGGCGGCGGGCCGTCCCCTGCCGAACTCGGTCAGATAGAGGGCGACCAGAACCCCGATCGGCGTCGCAATCAACGTCGCGATCGCGACTACCTCGGCGGTTCCGACGAGTGCCGGCCCTATTCCATTTGGCTCGCCCTGGAAAAGGAATTCGAAGCTGAGCGCGGCGGCCCCGCGCACGAACACCGAGTAGACGACTATCGCTAGAGCGCCGACCGCCAGCGCCGCGGCGACGGTCGCGCCATACTCGGCGAAGCGGCTGAAGGCCCGCCGCCGGCGCAGGTTGCCGGTCGGTGTCAGTGGCGCGGTCGGGTCGAAGCTGGCGTCGCTCATCGCGCCAATCCCCTTTGCGAGACGTCGAATCGCCTGCCGATCCACTGGGCGCAGAGGTTCGATAACAACCCGATCACGAGCAGGATGACTCCCAGGTAAAAGAGAGATGCCTGGTGCAACTGGGTGATTGCTCCCGGGAACTGGTTTGCGATACGGGCCGCAAGCGTGTCGCCGGTTTCGAACAGCGAGGCTTTGATCTGCGACCCGGCGCCGATCACCTGCGCAACCGCGATCGCCTCTCCTAGCGCGCGCCCAAGTCCGAGCAGTGAGGCGGCGACCACGCCCGAAGCGGTGCTCGGCAGCACCACCCCTCGGACAACCTCCCAACGCGTCGCCCCCAGGGCGCTCGCCCCGTCCTGCATCTCCTGGGGGACGGAGAGGAACAGATCGCGCGAGATCGAGGCGATGATCGGGATGATCATTATCGTCAGGATCAGGCTCGCCGTGAAGACGCTGGACCCCGTCGTCTGGGGAGGACCGAAGAGCGGGATGAACCCGAGCGTGTCGTGCAGGAACGGCTCAAGGTGTTCGTGCGCGAACGGGGCAAGGATGATGAGTCCCCAGAAGCCAAGGATGACGCTCGGGATCGCCGCCAGCATCTCGACCAGTGGCGAGATGAGCCCCCGCAGCCCCCGTGGGGCGAGAAGGCTCAGATAGAGACCGATCGAGATCGCGATTGGCGCCCCTAGGAAGAGTGCGAAGAAGGAGCTGACCACGGTGCCGAATAGGACCGAGCCGGCACCGAAGTCTTCGAAGGGCGGGTTCGGTTGCCAGGTTGTGTGAAAGACGAACCCCGCTCCGAGCTTGGAAATCGCCGGGCTGGCTCCGTGCACGATTTCATAGCCGACCAGGATCAGGATCGTGGCCGTAAGCAATGCGGCCAGGGCGCAAACACCGAAGAGAAGGCCATCGCCAAAGCGGTCGAGCGAACGCTGCCGGTCGCGCCGGCGGGACCCGGTGGCGGGAGTGTTGAACTGGGGCGCCGGGCCGACCGCGGTGCTCATAGCCGCGCAGCGTAGACGAGATCACTTTCCTTTCCCACCATGTGTGGTCAATTTTCACAGAATTGACACAAGTGACTCTTTGGTGTTCACAAATTTGCAACATGTTTGGGACGTTTTCACATATTTGAAACACCACTACTTTCACACGATTGAAACATCAGCTCAACTTCCTAGAGAGATCCTGCGGACGCTCGGGGTGTTCAACCCCGTGGCAGAGACGGATAACGATCACGAGCCGAAAGGATTTCCTTTTGATTCGCAACAGGTTTGTTGGTGTCTTCATCGCGACAGTGGGCATGGTCGGTTGTATGTCGACGGTGTCGACAGCGGCCGCCTCCGCTGAAATTAAAGGCGCGGGCTCCACGCTGGTGGCGCCACTGATGGCGAACTGGATCAGCGGTTTCGAAGCCCGCACAAACGGCGCTGTCAAGGTCACCTACGGCTCGGTCGGTTCGGGAGCGGGAATCGCCCAGATCACCGCCCGGACTGTCGACTTCGGCGCCTCCGACGCCCCGCTCACGCCTGAACAGGCCGCGGCCTGCAATGGCTGCGTCCAAATCCCATGGGCGCTTTCGGGGGTTGGCATTGGGTACAACATCCCGGGAGTCAAACCGGGGAAGCTGAAACTGACCGGGAAGATCGTTGCCTCGATCTACCTCGGCAAGATCACCAAGTGGAACGATCCCAAGATCAAGAAGCTGAATCCTGGGGTTCACCTGCCTGGCATGACCATCACTCCGGTCTTCCGCAGTGACGGCTCCGGCACGACGTACGCGTTCGCCCACTACGAGTCGAAGGTCAGCCCGGCGTTCAAGAGCAACATCGGCTACGCGACCACGGTCAGCTTCCTGCACGGGGTGGGCGGCAAAGGCAACTCCGGCGTCACCTCCGTTGTGCAGGCAACCAAGGGCTCGATCGGCTACATCGAGGCCTCCTACCTCGTGGCCGCGGGCCTCGGCGCCGCCTCCATGCAGAACAAGGCGGGTAATTTCGTCTACCCGAACCTGGAGAACATCGAAGAAGCGGCGTCCTCGGTGAAGCACGTGCCGCCGAGCAACGCAATCCCAATCGATGACGCAGCGAAGAAGTACAAAAATGCGTACCCAATCTCGACGTTCACCTACTGCATCGTCCCCCACGGGGCGCCGAAGAAGGCCGAACTCGAACAGTTCATCAGGTACAACCTGACACTCGGCGCAAAATACGGCGCTGCGCTCGACTTCGGCAAATTGCCGAAGATCGTCATCAAAGCGGCGAACAACGCGCTCGCCTCACTCTAAGCGGAACTAGCGGCGGGAGGCGCCGCGGCTACAAGACCGGCACAGGGCTCAGGGGCCCTGTGCCGGTCTTTTTTATTGGCCGCCGACGGGGGCGGGAGGTTCTAGGCGAAGGCCTGGACGGCGCGGCGGCGGAGGTCTGCGTTGAGCAGGCCCGTCACCTCGCTGGGGCGCTCGCCGGCGGAGGGGACGGCGTCGCCGATCGAGGCCGGTGGCGCGGAAGCCGAAGAGCGGGGCGACGAAGCCGAGCTCGCGGATCTTGCGGACCAGCTTGACCGCGTCGGCGGTGTCGGCGCCGGGGCCGCAGAGGACGATCGCGGTCGGGTCGAGGGCGCGCAGGGCGCGCTCGAGCCGCTCGTCGCCGAGCTCGTTGGAGAGCATCAGGACGCGGAAGCCGGCGCGGCGCAGGGCGAGGTCGAGCGCCTGCGCGTGGACCTCCTCGGCGTCGGAGCCGTGGCTGGAGTCGAGCAGCAGAATCCCCGCCGGGCGCGAGGCGGCGGAGGCGAGACGGCGAGCGCCGTGCAGCCAGCCGATCGCCCAGCGCGAGGCGAACTCCAGCTCGGCCTCGCGGTCGGGGTCGGCGGCGAGCTCGTCGATCGCCGGCAGCAGCAGCTCCTCGACCGTGCGCTCCAGCGGCCGCAGCGCCAGGCTCTGCTCGATCGCGCGGTCGGCGGCGTCCTCGTCGAAGGCTCTCCAACGCGGCCAGCAGGCCATCGCCGGTGGCCGGTGCCGCCTGGCGCTGGCGCGCCAGCTCGATCGCCGAGGAGATGTTGCCGGTCTGGGCGAGAGCGTCGCGCAGGGTCTGCAGCTCGACCAGCTCGTAGTTGCGGTGGTTGCCGACGGTGCGCTTCGGAACCGGGTAGCCGTAGCGGCGCTCCCAGCTGCGCAGCGTGTTGGGGCTGACGCCGAGCACTTCGGCCGCTGCGTTGGTTCGGATTCCGGGCATCGCACAGGCATTCTTCCACCGCGAACTGCGGGTTTACACTCGGTTATGGACAGATTTCTCCGAATCTGTCAGCGATCTTGCAGGGCCCCAACGCACCGACGCCCACCGGCTGGCCCACCGCGCGCGCCCGCCACATCGCCGCGTCGGCCTTCTGCAGCAGCTCGTCGGCGTCGGCCCCGTGCTCGGGGCAGGCGACGACGCCGGCCGAAACCGTGATCCGCAGCCCCCCGCCGCCTCCAGCTCGTCGAGCAGGCCCAGCAGCCGCTCCGCCATCTGCACGCCCTCCGACCGTGCGTCAGGTTCGGCGCCAGCACGCAGATCGCGTCCTCCTCGAGGCGGAAGGCTCGTCGACGAGGCGGATGCTGTCGCGCAGCGCCGCGCCGACCACGGCGAGCACCGTCTCCTGGCCACCGCCCGCCGACGCCGCTGCGCGTCCCCGGCCCTCGAGCGTCGAAGACGACCAGACCGAACGGGTGCCCGTAGCGCTTGTTGATCTCGATCAGCTGGTCGAGCCGGCGGCGCATCTGCCCGGGCCGGAAGAGGCTGCTCAGCGGGTCGTGCTCCTGCGCGGCGTGGGCGCGGTCGCAGACGGCGCCGACCGCCGTCGCCGTGACCGAGCCGAACTCCTCGGCGAGCTGGCGCGCCGCGGTCGGCGAACTCCTCGGCGTCGCCGCCGCCCATCTGCTCCGCAGCTTCCCCAGCAGCGAGGCCTGCAGCGTGGAGACCTCGCGGGCGAGCCGGCGCGCCGGTGAATCTGAGCCGGGGTCGGTGAGCAGTCCGGTTGCCACGCCGAGACCTTGTCGAACGCACCGGACGGCGACAAGGCGCGAACTCGCTATTTACAGCCAGACGATCGTCCAGCGGGGTTCGCTAATCGAGACTTCGCCGTCCGGCGAGCGCCTTGCCCAGCGTCACCTCGTCGGCGTGCTCGAGGTCGGCCCCGACCGGAAGGCCGCTGGCGAGGCGGGTGACGGCGACCGAGCCACGCAGGCGCTCGGCGATGTGGAGGGCGGTCGCCTCGCCGGTCGTGGTCGGGTTGGTGGCGAGCATGACCTCGCTCGACCCCGCCGCCGCCCCCTCGACCCGGCGCAGCAGCTCGGCGATCTTCAGGTCCTCGGCGTCGACGCCGTCGATCGGCGAGAGGGCGCCGCCGAGCACGTGGTAGAGGCCGCGGTACTCGTGGGTGCGCTCGATCGGGATCACGTCGGCGGGCTCCTCGACCACGCAGATCGATCGAGCGGTCGCGGTGGTGTCGGCGCAGATCCGGCAGAGCGGGCCCTCGGCGAGGTTGAAGCACTCCTCGCAGAGGCCGATCTTCTCCTTCACCTCGCGGATCGCGTCGGCCGAGCGCCGCGGCCTCCTCGTCGGGGGCGCGCAGGATGTGGAAGGCGAGCCGCTGCGCGGTGCGCTGGCCGATCCCCGGCAGCCGCGAGAGCTCGGCGACGAGGCGCGCCAGCGGCGCCGGACCCTCGGTACTCACATCCCGGGGAGGCCGCCGAGGCCGCCCGTGATCCCGCCCATCTTCGAGCGGCCAGCTCCTGGGCGGCGCGCAGGCGCCTCGTTGACGGCCGCCTGCACCATCTCGGCGAGCATCTCGGCCTCCTCGGGGTCGATCGCCTCGGGGTCGATCGCGATCTCGCGCAGGGTCAGGTCGCCGCCCATCTTCACCTTGACCATGCCGCCGCCGGCGCTCGCCTCGACCACCTCGTCCTTGAGCTGCTCCTGCGCCTGCAGCATCTCGTTCTGCATCTGCTGCGCCTGCTTCATCAGGGCGTTCACGTCGAAGCCCCCGGGCCCACCTCGCGCCACTTAACTGACCTCCTCCGCGTCGAACTCGCTCTTCAGCCGCTCGACGCAGCTCCTCCTCGTCGACCTTCTCCGCCTCGGGCGGCGGCGTCCTCGGCGTCCGCCTCGTCGTCGAGCAGCACGTACACCGGCCGCAACCGCTCCCCTGTCACCGTCTCCAGCGCGTCGGCGATCTGCTCGCGCTTCTCAGGGTCCTCGGCCTTGCGCTTGTTGAAGGTGGCGCCCGCCGGGAAGCCGACCTCGAGCCCGTCCGCGTCCAGGCTCACCGGCCGCGCGCCCTCGAAGGTCGCCGCCAGCGCCGGGCTGGTCTCCCGCAGCTTGTCGAGCACAGCCGGCCACACCCGCACGACCATCTCAAGATCGACGCTGCCGCCTTTGACCCCACCAGAGGGGGGTGAAACTGCGCTGCGCGTCTCACCCTGCAGCGCGTCCTCCGCATCGGACGGAGCAACGTCGTCGGGTGGCGCCGCGGGGGAGGGGGGTTCTGCGCTGCGCGAAGGCTCCGGAGGGCGAGGCTTGGACCCTAGCTCCGATTCGTCCCGGCGCCCGGAGGAGCGCGTAGCGCGAGCAGAGCCCCCCTCCCCCGCCGGCGCTCTCCAAGCGCTCGATGCGACGCAGCAGCCCCTCCGTGGACGGATCGAGATCGGGGCGGGCCGCCTTCAACAGCGCGATCTCCACCGCCATCCGAGCGTCGTCCCCCTCGCGCACCGCGGTCAGCGCCGCCGCCAGCTCGTCGATGGTGCGGATCAGGGTGGCGGCGCTCGACCGCAGCGGCCTGGGCGGCGAGCCGCTCGGTGTCGGTGGCGGTGACGACGAAGGTGTTGGGAACCTCGCCAATCGTCTGGGTGACGAGGAGGTGACGAAGGTGGGCAAGCAGGTCGCGGGCGAACTGGGCCGGGTCGCGACCGGAGCGCGGCCATCTTCTCGACCTCGAGCAGCACCGCCTCTCGGGTCTTCGGCGACGACCGCGTCGACCGCTTCGAAGAGCAGCTCCGCGTCGGCGGCGCCGAGCAGCTCCAGCACGTCGTCGAGGCCGACTCGCTGGCCGCCGAAGGCGACCAGCTGGTCGAGCGTGCCGAGCGCGTCGCGGAAGCTGCCCGAGGCCGAGCGGGCGATCATCGCCACGGCGCCGTCCTCGACCTCGATCCCCTCGGCGACGGCGACCCGCTGCAGCACCTCGGAGATCTGCTCCAGCGAGGGTCGCTGGAAGTCGAAGCGCTGGCAGCGGTCGGCGATCGTCGCCATCACCTTGTGCGCCTCGGTGGTGGCGAGGACGAAGACGGTGTTCGGCGGCGGCTCCTCGAGCGTCTTCAGGAAGGCGTTCCAGGCCTCCTTGGTCAGCATGTGGGCCTCGTCGAGGATGTAGACCTTCCAGCGGCCGCCGGCGGGCGCGTAGGCGACCCGCTCGCGCAGGTCGCGGACGTCGTCGACCGAGCGGTTGGAGGCGGCGTCCATCTCGATCACGTCGATCGAGGTGCCGGCGGCGATCGTCGCGGCAGGACTCGCACTCGCCGCAGGGGGTGACGGTCGGCCCGCCGCGCTCGCAGTTGAGCGAGCGGGCGAGGATCTTCGCCATCGAGGTCTTGCCGGTCCCGCGCGAGCCGACGAACAGGTAGGCGTGGTGGACCTTGTCCTGCTCGACCGCGTTGCGCAGGGTGCGGACGACGTGCTGCTGGCCGACCACCTCGTCGAAGGAGCCGGGGCGGTGACGACGGTAGAGGGAGATCGACTCGGTCATCGGGGCTTCGAGCCAGTGTATCTGCGGTGCCTCATGCGCTCGCGGCCGTTCAATTGGCGCGTTTGTCGGGCTATAGCCGACAAACGCGCCAACGCCGACGGGCGTCCACACCTGATACCGTGCGCCAGTGCCATCCAGGCTCCGCAAGCTGGCTGACGCCCGCCGCCTGGGTCGCCGCGGTGACGGCGGTGCTGCTGCTCGTCTTCCCGGTCGGCTTCCCCAACTACGACACGATCTACGCCCTGGTCTGGGGGCGCGAACTGGCGCACGGCGTCGAGCCCGGACTACGGCTCCGCCCTGCCGCCGACGCCGCACCCGCTCGCCGATCTGCTCGGCCTGGTGACGACGCCGCTCGGCGACGGCGCGATCACGGTGACGATGGTCGTCGCCTACGCCTCGCTGGGGCTGGTCGGCTACCTCGTCTACCGGCTCGGCTCGCTCTGGTTCGACCGCTGGGTCGGCGTCGTCGCGGCGGCGATCGTGCTGACCCGGGCGCCCTACCTCTCCAACGGCCTGCGCGCCTACGTCGACCTCCCCTACGTCGCCCTCTGCCTCGGCGCCCTGGCAATCGAGTCGAGGCGCCCGCGGGCCGGCTGGCCGGTGCTGGCCCTGCTCGTGCCCGCCGGCCTGCTGCGCCCCGAGGCCTGGCTCTTCTCCGTCGCCTACCTCACCTACTTGGCGCTGGACCCGGCCAGATCGTCCCGCAGCAGCGGCCCCGTAGGTGAGACGGGGGTGCCCCTCGAACGGGCGGATACTCAAAGTGCCGGTCTAATTAGACCGGCACTTGTCCGGGCGAGGGGCACCCCCCTCGCCCTCATCGCTCTGGCGCTGGCGGCGCCGGTGCTCTGGGTGCTGTTCGACGCGATCACCACCGGCAACCCCCTCTATTCGCTCACCGGCACGCAGGAAACGGTGGAAACGCTGAAGCGCCAGACCGGGCCGGTCGACCTCGTCCTCTACGGCCCCCGCCGGCTCGGCGAAGTCCTCCAGTGGCCGGGAATGGTCGGCGCCCTCGGGGGCGTTGTCCTCGGCTTCGCCTTCCTGCGCCGCCGCTCGGCCCTGGGCATCGCCGCCGCCGTCCTCGCCCTCGGCGCCTTCGCACTGCTTGCCTGCGCCGGCCTGGCGATCATCGCCCGCTACACGATGCTGGCCGGGGCGGTGCTCTCGATCTTCGTCGCCCTGGCGCTGCTCGGCTGGCGCCTGCTGGAGCCCGGCCATACCTGGCGGCGACGCTGGCAGCTCTTCGCCGGGGTGGTCCTGCTGATGTTCGTGCTCTGGCTTCCCAACCAGTGGGACCTCGACTCCCGGGTCAACACCGACCTCACCAACCAGGGGAGGATCGAGAGAGATCTGACCGACCTGGTCGACGCCGGCGCCTTCGACCCCCTCTGCGGCCCCGTCGCCGTCCCCAACCACCGCGCCATCCCCCGCCTCGCCTTCGGACTCGAAGTGAAGCCGACCCAGATCGTCAGCGCCACCGAGCAGGGCATCCCCCGTCGTGGCTACTTCGTCGACCCCGCCAGCCCCTTCGTCATCCACAACTTCATCCTCGACCCCAACGACCCCACCAGCTTCTCCCGAAGGGTTCCCATGGGCTTCCACTTCGTCACCCGCAACCAATCCTGGAAGGTCTACCGCCGCTGCTAACCGCCCTCTGCGCGCTCGATCGCCTCATGGGTGGAGGCGGCGAGGTCGGGGTCCGCCAGATCGATCCGCGGCGGCAGCTCGACGTGGAGATCGCTCGAGGGGTCGATCCGGACGCGCAGGCCACTGGATCGCGAGTCGAGCACGTGGCCGCCGCGCGTGCGGTCGTCGGAGATGAAGTGGAGGTGATAGCCGCCGACCTCGATCCCCTCTGCGTAGCTGGGAAAGCGGAAGCCGAGCATCGTCCCCGCTACGTCGCGCAGCTCGAAGACGTGCTGCTCGGCGACGACCTCGGTCAGCGGCCGGTACGGCGGGCTCTGGCGCGGGACCGAGCGGGCGCGGACGAGCTCGAAGCGGCCGTCGAGGCGGATCGCGCACGACGGCGCCCCAGCCGGCACCAGCTCGTCGAGCCGGGTCAGCAGGCCGTCATGGGAGAGCGGGCCACCGAGGGTCGTGTCGATCGACGGCGCGAACGGGCTGACCACCGCGAACGGCGTCTTCTCCTCGGCGGCCACGGGGTGGATCGCGCCGTCGACGTCGGCGCGGAAGAAGCTGCCGTCGACCGCGATCATCTCGCCGTCGAGGCCGTTCAGCGTGCCGAGGCCGAGGTCGCCGTGCTCGGCCAGCTCGGCGAAGCTGAGGTCGCCCTCATAGGCGCCGTCGAGGAGGGCGCCGATCGTCGAGGCCTGGAAGAGGACGTGCGGCTCACGCTCGGCGTGCAGGTCCTCCTCGCGCATCGTCTCGACGTGCAGGGACCGGATCCAGCGCTCGTCCAACATGGCGAAAGCCTCCCATCGCGTCAAACCGTTCAGCCGCAGCTGACCCCTTCTGCCAGCACAGGAGAATAAAAGTGGACCGTGCACCCGCCTTCGAAGCGAGGCCCCCGGGCGTGTCCGTCGCGTTTGGCTCCGGTCGGGCTCGCCTGCGGCACCCGCGGCATCCGCTTAAGGCTGCTTCCTTCCGGACCTGACCTGGTTCGCGTGCCCACGTCGCGCAGGACCCGGCCGTCAACGCCGCCAGCGGCGCACTGACCCCGAAGGCCGGCCCCTCAGAACGGGATTCGGCCCCGCTAGAGCGGATTGCGGGTTACAGGGCACCGCTGATTCCCCGCCTAGCACGGTCCGCTCACGATCCTACCCTGCCGGCCATAGGATCGGCCGGCCCTTGATCCACGTCGACACAGAGTCGTTCTTCGTCATCGTCACGATCGCGGCGCTGGCGGCGGTCACCGTCGCGGTGGTGCCGCGCCGCTTCGCCCCGCCGGTCGTCGTCGTCGAGCTGTTCCTCGGGATCCTCGTCGGCCCGCAGGTCTTCGACATCGCCAAGACCGACAACTTCATCGACTTCTTCTCCAACCTCGGCCTGGGGATGCTCTTCTTCTTCGCCGGCTACGAGATCGACTTCGAGCGGATCAAGGGAAGGCCGCTGAAGCTCGGCGCCTGGGGGTGGCTGCTCTCGATTGGCCTCTCCTACGCGATTGGAGGTCTCCTCCTCGCCGGCGGGGTGATCGACTCCGCCCTCTATACAGGCTCGGCGATGGCGACGACCGCGATCGGCACGCTGATCCCGATCCTCCGCGACAACGGCGAGCTGAAGACCAAGTTCGGCACCTACCTGCTGGCGGCCGGCGGCGTCGGCGAGTTCGGCCCGATCCTCCTGGTGACGCTCTTCCTCTCCACCGACCACCCCCTGCACGAGGCGGCGATCCTGATCGCCTTCATCCTGCTGGCGATCGCGGTGGCGCTCGTCTCGGTGCGCCTCGCCTGGCGCGGCTGGCCGGCCCTGGAGCGCACCTTCGAGGCGAGCAGCCAGCTCGCGGTGCGGATCACCGTCGTCCTCGTCTTCGGCCTCGTCCTGCTCGCCGGCAAGCTCGGCCTCGACGTCCTCATCGGCGGCTTCGTCGCCGGGATGATCACCCGCCTGGCGCTCAAGGGCCACGAGCTCCAGATCTTCGAGTCGAAGCTGACCGCGGTCGGCTTCGGCTTCTTCGTGCCGTTCTTCTTCATTACCAGCGGTATCAACTTCGACCTGGCGGCCCTCGGCTCGCTCACCGCGATCCTCAAGCTGGTGATGTTCTTCGGGCTGTTCTTGGTGGTGCGCGGCGCCCCGGCTCTGCTGCTCTACCGCGGCGTGCTCGGCGCCCGCGACAGAGCCGCGCTCGCCTTTTACTCGGCGACCGAGCTGCCCCTGGTCGTAGCGATCACCACGATCGCGGTCGAGACCGGCCACATGAAGACCTCGACCGCGGCGGGCCTGGTCGGCGCCGCCATGCTCTCCACCCTCGTCTTCCCCTTCGTCGGCCTCGCCCTGCGCAAGGAGGCCGAGCGAGAAGAGCGCGAGCCCGGCAGCAAGCCCCCTCCCCCCACGGGAGAGATCGCCACCGCGCCCCTATGATCTCCCCTCTCCGGGGCGCGTAGCTCAGTGGGAGAGCGCTCGCTTCACACGCGAGAGGTCGCTGGTTCGAAACCAGCCGTGCCCATTTTCCGGAGTTTGCGGGAACTGTCGTCAACACCCCCTAGCGCTCCGCGGCGGGGGGCGCTAGGTTCGCTCCTGCGACTGGGAGAGAGAGGCCCCGCGGAAGCCAAGCGGGACACCGGCTCGAAGGTGGCGCAACGAGCTTCTGAGCGCGAAGGCTACGCGCATGGCAGGCGAGGAGCGTCATCCCCGGTCGTTTTTTCGTGCCGTCCGACCCCAGGCCTAACGTCCCCGCCGGTCGTGGAGTACCTGCCCTTCCGGCCACGCGCACCGGGGCGCACCCCGGGAGCAGGGCGTCGTTGGCGAAACCCGGACGGACGCCGCGACTAGCCCGCCCGCTCCCTCCTCCTACCCCTCGTCCCCAGTCGGCCTGCGCCTCGCGCGCTTGCGCTCGCCGGCGCGGCGCTTCTGCTCGAGACGGCGCTGGAGGGAGGCTCTGGTCGGCCTGGTCGGGCGGCGGCGGCGTGGGGTCGCGAGGGCGGTCGCCAGCTTCTCGGCCAGGCGCTCCAGCGCCAGCTGGCGGTTGCGGGCCTGGCTGCGAGCGTCCTGGGCGACGGCGACGACGGTGCGTCCGGCGCGCTCGAGCAGGCGGGTGCGCTGGGCCTCGTCGAGGGAGGCCGACGCCTCTACGTCGAAGACGGCTTCCACCCGCGATGCGGTGACGTTGGCATGCTGCCCGCCGGGGCCGGAGGAGCGGCTGGTGCGCATCTCGATCTCGCCGAGCGGGATCGTGAGGCCGTCGATCTTCAGCTCATCCGGCACGGCCTCACCGTAACGGCATGGCTATCCTCCGCTCCGTGAGCGAGGCTGAGCACGGGTTCAAGGAGGGCGACCTGGTCTGGGTCGAGGACGGGGATGGGAAGCACCACCCCGGGGTCTTCGTCGGCAACAACGAAAGCTCCGGCTGGTTCGGCGGCGGGCCGAGCGCCTACGTCGTCCACCCCGAGGCCCATAGCGCCGAGGTCGTCTCCGTCTTCCGCATCACGCCTCGCGACGAGTAGCCCCTAGGACAGCTCCGGGATGTGGCGCTCGACGTGGTCGCCGATCGTGCGCCTCACCCACTCCTGCATCGCCGGGTCGGCCATGCGGTAGCGGCCGAGCAGCATCGCCTGGTCGGTGAGGGGGAGACCGGCGATCTCCCAGCGCACCGCGAGGCGCTCGAACAGCAGCTCCAAGCGCCGTCGCCAGGCGTCGTCCAGCGTGGTCGCCTGCCCGGCCGGGGGCTCGCCGATCTTCGCGATCGTCCCGGCGCTGAGCGTCTGCCGCAGGGTCAGCACGTTGCCCGCGTCGTCGGTGTAGTCGACGGTCGGCGCCGTCTGCCTGGGCCGGCGCCGCTGCTTTCGCCTGGCCATGCGGCCCTCCGCCCGCCCTCAGACCAGCGCGTCGAACTTCGTCGCCAGCTCGAAGTCGGCGGCGGTGAGGCCGCCCTCGGAGTGAGTGGAGAGGGTCACCTCCACCTCGTTCCAGGAGATCGCCACATCGGGGTGATGGCTCTGCGCCTCGGCCGACTCGACCAGGCTGTCGACGAACCGGACCGAGCCGACGAAATCACCGCAATCGAACGTCTTCGAGATCGCCTCTCCGCTGCGCTCCCAGCCCGGCAGCTTCGCCAACCTCGCCTCGATCTCGGACTCGTCCAAGAGCGCCATCGCCCCCATGCTGCCACATGACGACGGCCAGCAGGCGTCGGCGGCGGCTCTCGGGCCTCAGCCCCCGATCGGCGCTCGCGGGTTGGAGCCCCAGAAGACCACGGTTCCGAGCATCCCGATGATGTGGACGAGGATGATGTTGACCACCATCGACTGGGCCGTAGCCGTCCCGACGCCGACCGGCCCCCCGGAGGCGGTGTAGCCGTAGTAGCAGCCGACCAGCACGATCCCGGTGGCCATCACCATCCCCTTGGTCAGGCTGAAGATCAGGTCGGGCGGGCTCTGGTACATCCAGAAGATCAGCAGGTAGCCGCCCGCGGACACGTCGCCAACCTGCTGGACCACCGCCAGGTAGCTGGCGAAGTACACGACCACGATCCCCACCAGATAGAGAAACGGGATCGCGATCCACGCCCCGAGCAGGCGGGTCGCGGCCAGGAACGTAACCGGCTGGATCCCCATCACCTCGAGCGCATCGATCTCGTCGGAGATCCGCATCGCGCCGAGCTCGGCGACGATTCCGGTGCCGACCTTGGCCGAGAGGATGTAGCCGAAGGCGTAGGGCAGCCCCTCGCGCAGGTCGCAGTAGGCCGAGAAGAGACCGGCCAAGGAGGGGGCGCCGATGGAGCGGTTGAAATAGGCGCCCTGAAGCCCGCACTGGAGGCCGAGGATGAAGACAAAGGCCCAGATGATCAGCGCCGAGCCGAAGATCAGGATGCCGGCCTGGCGCAGGCTCTCGCCGAAGAACTTGAGCACCCGGCCCGAGTAGACCTGGCCCGCGACCCGGGAGCCGAAGCGGGCGATCTCCCCGAAGGAGTCGAGCCAGCCGCGGGGGACGTCGAGCCAGCCGATCACCGGATCGACTGCAGGTCGGGGTTGGTCGCGAGCAGGATCGAGGTGACGACGAACTGGAAGAAGAAGACCGAGACGAGGGCGATGACGACCGCCTGGTTGACGGCGCGGCCGACCCCCTCTGCGCCCCCCGATGCCGACATCCCCTTGTAGGAGCAGACGACGGCGATGATCGCGCCGAACATCGTGCACATCAGGACAGAGGCCCAGATGTCGGTGACCGTGGCATTGGTGAAGAGCGTCGCGAAGAAGCCGCCCAGCGATTGGTGGTAGAGCAGCTCGGCGGCGATCCCGGCGGTGAGGCCGAAGACGATCGCGAAGATGTCGAGCAAGCTGGTGACGATCATCAGCGCCAGGAAGCGCGGCACGACGAGGTTCTTGATCGGGTCGACGCCGAGCACCTGCAGGGCGTCGAGCTCCTCGCGGATCTTGCGGGCGCCGAGGTCCGCAGTGATCGCGGTCCCGGCCACTCCGGCCACCACCACCGCGGTGACCAGCGGCCCGATCCAGCGAACCGCGGTGACGATGAAGAAACCTCCGAGCCGGTCGAGCGCGCCGAACAGCGACAGCACGCCGGCCGCCTGCAGCCCGGGGGCGCCCAGGTTGAGCGCGAAGGTCGAGATCGTGAGGGGGAACCACGAGAGCTTCAGCACGAAGAGGAACTGCCCGACCAGCTCCTCGCCGTAGGGATAGGGCGATCTCACCGCAGAGACGATCGTCTTCGCGGTGAGGATCACCATCTCCCCCACCTGCTCGAAGGCGGGCTTGACGAGCAGGAGCGCTCGCACTACGGCTTCTCCCGCCACCAGCTCATCGCCTTCTGCAGCGGTCCGCCGCCCTGCGGCTCCGGCCCCGGCGCCTCGTGCGGGGCGAGCAACTCGGTGCGCCGGGTGCGCGCCTCGCCTTCCCGCCGGGCGCGCTCCTCCGCCGCCTTCTGCGCCTCCGAGAGCTGCGCGATCAGCGTGTCCCGCGTCTGCTCCAACTCCTCCACCCCGGCCACATGGGCCTCGGCCCTGAGTCGCGCCGTCGGCAGGTCGCTCGGCAGGTCGCGTGCGTAGGAGGCAAGCTCCGCCTCCAACCTGCCGATCTGGCGCCGCAGCTCCTGGCGGACCTCGATCGCCTCGCCTTGATCGAGCCGGGCCTGCGCACGCTCGACCGCCGCCGGCTCGCCCAGCACGTCGGGGATGCTCGCGCATGCCATCGCGACGATCGCCAGGTCGCGCGGGTCGAGGCCGGCCTCCTGGGCCCGCCGCAGCGCCTCCGCCGCCAGCTGCTCCAGTTCCGGCGCGGGCTCGATCCCCTCGGCGACGAAGGTGCCCTGCCCCTGGCGGCTGACGACCAGCCCCTCGCCCTCGAGACCCTCGTAGACCGCTCTCACCGTGTTCACGTTCACCCCGGCCAACTCGGCGAGGCGGCGGAAGCTCGGCAGCCGCTCCCCGCTCGGCAGCCCACCGGTGGCGATCAGCGCCCGCAGGCGCCAGGTCAGCTGCAGGCCGACCGGAAGCTCATCGCTCGGGTCGGTCGAGAACGGCGTCGGCTCGCTCAACCGGGCGGATGCCTGCTGTGCCATCAAATGGGCACAGTAACTGGTCCTGCGTGTTCTAGTCAACTAGCACAGCCCGCCGCGACTACGGCGTGAGGACGATCTTCAGCGCTTCGCGCTGGTCGTAGAGCCGGTAGGCCTCGGCCGCCTCGTCGAGCTTCATGTGGTGGGTCACCAGCGGCGCCGGGTCCAGCTTCCCCGCCTCGATCAGGGCCAGCACGCGGTCGACGTGGGCGATCACGTTGGCGAGGCCGAGCCGCAGCGTCAGCCCCTTCAGCCAGGCGAGCCCGATCGGCACCTCGCCGCGGCCGGCGTAGGCGCCGATCCCCGACACCGTGCCGGCGTCGCGCGCCAGGCTGATCGCCATCTCCAGCGGCGCCGGGTCGCCGACCGCATCGACGACGACGTCGACGCCGCCCTCGGTCGCCGCCCGCACGGCGCGCTTCGGCTCATCCTCGGTCAGGTGCAACGGCGTCGCGCCGAAGTCCCCCGCCATCGCCAGGCGCTCCGCCACCGTGTCGATTGCGAAGACCTGGACCGCCCCGCCCGCGAGCGCGGCCTGCACCGCGCAGAGGCCGACCGGTCCGAGGCCGAGGACGGCGACGGTGTCGCCGGCGCGCATCCCCGCGTGGGCGACCGCGTGATAGCCGGTCCCCATCACGTCGCCGGCGAAGAGCGCGACCTCGGAGGACATCCCCTCCGGCACCCGCCGCAGGGTCAGGTTCGCGCGCGGCACCAGCAGCTGCTCGGCCTGGGCGCCCTGCAGGTCGCCGAGATGGGAGCCGTGCCCGAAGGTCCTCCCCTTGCGGCAGCGGTGGTAGTCGCCGCGCAGGCAGGCGGAGCAGGTGGCGCAGGCGGTGTGGAAGCAGCCCAGCACCCGGTCGCCGACGGCGACCCGCTCGACGTCGTCGCCAGCCGCCAGCACGGTCCCCACGAACTCGTGCCCGATCGTGAAGCCCGGCTCGACCGGCACCCGCCCGTGGTAGATGTGGAGGTCCGACCCGCAGATCCCGCTCGCCTCGACCCGCACCACCGCGTCGTCGGCGGCAACCAGCTCAGGATCGGGCTTCTCCTCGACCCGAACCTCGCCCGGGGCTTGAAAGGTGACGGCGCGCATCGCGCCGAACCGTATCTAGGGCCTGTCCCGGTAGGGGGCGTGCCCTCAGCCGACGGTGACGCCGGGGACCTGGAAGCGGCCGGCGCTGCTGTCGGGGCTCGCGGTCTCGGCGATGCGCGCCTCCAGCGCCAGCTCCTTCTCGAAGTCGGCGGCCTCGCCGTGCTGGAAGGAGACGTCTTTGCCCTCGAGCAGCTCGATGAAGATCTCGACGAAGCGGGCGTCGAGCTGGGCGCCGGCGACGCGGCGCAGCTCCTGCATCGCCTCGTAGGAAGAGGTGGGCGAGCGGTAGGAGTCGCGGGCGGTCATCACGTCGTAGGTGTCCGCCACCGAGATGATCCGCGCCAGCTCGGGGATCTCGTCGCCGGCCAGTCCGCGCGGGTAGCCCTTGCCGTCGATCCGCTCGTGGTGGGCGAGGATGATCTCGGCGACCGGGCCGTAGCCGTCCAGCGAAGAGACCACCCGCGCGCCCTGCTGGGGGTGGCGGCGGATCAGCATCCAGTCCTCGTCGGTCAGCGGCACGTTCGCCTTGAGGATGCGGTCGGGGAGGATGAACTTGCCGATGTCGTGCAGCAGCGCCGCGATGTGGACCAGCTCCTCCTCCCGCTGCGAGTAGCCGGCCCGCTGCGCGATCGCCCGCGAGTAGCGCGCCACCGCGGCGCTGTGCCGCGCGGTCATCTGGTCCCGCAGGTCGAGCGTGCGCAGCATCGCGCTCAACATCCCCACCTGGAAGCTGGCGAGCTGCTTGCCGCGGCGCTCGAGCTCCTCGGCCCGCTCCTGGGAGACGAGCAGGGCGCCGAGCAGGTACTGGAAGGTCACCAGGACCACGCCGAACAGGGCGATGCTCCCCAGCCCGACGTGCACGTAGAGGTAGGCGATGCCGACGGCCATCAGGGCGGCTGCGAGCTCGGAGGGCAGCACCGGGATAAAGGCGGTGCGGACCCTGCTGAGGAAGGAGCTGCGCTCCAGGTAGCAGGAGTAGGAGGCGATCATCGTGAAGTTGATCGCCAGGGCGAGCCCGAAGACGGCGAGGATGAGCGCGTAGAAGGCCGGCTGGAGTCGGGAGATGTCGGCGCTCGTGATCACCCAGTGGAAGGCGAGGCCCGCCGACGAGGGGGAAGGTCGCGAAGGTGACGACAGTTGTTGAGGAAGTAATGCGCGGCTTCCCGACAGCGCGAACCAGCCGGCGCAGATCGTCAGCACGCCGATCAGCGCAGCCGGCGGGCCGCCGAGGAAGACCATCGCCGAGCACCATCGGCAGGAAGCTGCCGGAGAGCTTCAGCTTCGACGTGGTGGTGATCGCCGTCAGGTCGCTGAAGACCGAGAAGGCGAGCAGGATCCCGAACAGAGGCGAGATCCCAGTCGGCGGTGTCGGCGGTCAGGACCGCCACCGCGACAGACCACGGCCAGACCGGCGACCTGCGCGGCAATGATCAGCTTGCTTGGGCGGTTGCTAGCCATGGACTGACCGGACTGGCGCTCCACGCCAACCGTCTTGGACAGGGATTCCGCGAGAGGCGGCGGTTCCCTGCGCCAAGGGTTCGCAACCTTGATGCGCATTGCACATGGGCCCTTGAAATTACCCTCATGTGAAGCGCCTTACAAGCAGGCGCAGCCATATGACCGTTACCGTGCAAAGGCACGGATCTGGCCACACGGAGAGACAAGGTTCGTGCCGATCCGACCCCGAAAACACGAAAGGCGCCGACCTGGGCGCCCTTCGATACTGGCACGAACGCTACCTGCTCCGTTCGCGTTGAAGTCTTTGAAGATCTAGTGGCGCCAGACCATGCTTTTTTCCCTTCTCTTGAGAAATGAAGCCCTCAGATGCGGTAATCCGCGATCTGAAACTCGTGAACTCATGAAATACCTGGCAACTTTGTAGCACAGCTTGGCGGAAACTTGTGCATCTGCAGGAAAACTTGTGCAGAAATGCGAGTAGCACCCACGGCCACCCATGCGTAGCCCACGCCTGAGCGACCCCCTGCGCCGGCCCGTCTTCCGCCGGCTCGCGACGACCTACGCGGTCAACGAGCTGGGCGACTGGATGGGGATCGTCGCCCTCTCGATCCTCGTCTTCGACCGCACCGGCAGCGCTCTGGCGACCACCGGACTCTTCCTCGGCTCTCGCTTCCTTCCCGCCCTACTCGCCCCGGTGGTCGTCGCCAAGGTCGAGCAGCCGCCGCCGCGCTTCGCGCTGCCGGTCATCTACTGCGGCGAGGCGGCGACCTTCGGCGGGTTGGCGCTGCTTGCCTCTCACTTCTCGCTCGCGGGGGCGATCGCCCTGGCGACGATCGACGGGACGCTGGCGCTGGCCGGCCGGTCCCTGACCCGCGCCGTGGTCGCGGCCCTGCTGGAGCCGGCGGGAGAGCTGCGCGCCGGCAACGCGGTGCTCAACGTCGCCTTCACCGGCGGCGCCGCGATCGGCCCCGGCCTCGCCGGCCTCGTCGTCGCCGGCTTTCGGCGTCCAGACCGCGCTGCTGCTGGACGCAGTCTCCTTCTACATCGTCGGCTGGATCCTGATCACCGCCGGCCCGCTCCCCCACGTCGAGCCCGACCCCGGCCGCCTGCGCGAGCGGGTCCGCGCCGGCCTCGGCTACATCCGCCGGGAGGCGACGCTGCGGCGGCTGCTGATCGCCCAGGGCGCCGCCTTCGTCTTCTTCGCCGCGGTGATCCCGATCGAGGTGATCTACGCCAAGCAGACCCTCGGCGCCAGCGACTCGGGCTACGGCCTGCTGCTCGCAAGCTGGGGTGTGGGGATGGTCCTCGGCAGCATCGTCTTCGCCGCGGTGCGCCGGGCGCCGCTGCCAGTTCTGCTCTTCCTCAGCACCGTCGCCATCGGCGCCAGCTATCTGGGGCTTGCCGCCGCCCCCACCCTGGCGGTCGCCTGCGGGGCCTCGGTCGTCGGCGGCGCCGGCAACGGCGTGCAATGGGTGGCCGTCGTCAGCGCCGTGCAGGAGCTGACGATGGAGGGAATGCAGGCCCGGGTGATGAGCGTGCTCGAGTCGATCGGCGCCGCCATGCCCGGCATCGGCTTCCTGCTCGGCGGCCTGATCGCCACCGGCGCGAACCCCCGCGCGACCTTTCTCTTCGCCGGGATCGGGGTCCTCGCCATCACGGCGGTCGCGGTTCCCGTCCTTGGGACGAAATGGCCTGAGCGCACCGCTGCATCCGAGCCAAGTACCCTTGACGCGGACCGCGACGTTGTGCTGGAGTTGATCGCGGGGAGCAGGTCCATCCAGTCGAACCGGGAGGTCCGGAGTTGAAGAAGCTCGGTGTGGCCGTTGCGGTGGTAGGGGTTTTTGCAGCGCTGGCGACCGGGCTGGCAGCCTGCGGCGGCAGCTCCGGCAAGGAGGGCGGGACACTGACCGGCAGCTACGCCTCCTTCCCCGACTACCTCGACCCGGCGCTCTCCTACACCGCCGAAGGCTGGACGGCGATGTACGACACCTACATCCCGCTGCTCACCTATGCCCATGCCAGCGGCGAGGCGGGCAGCCAAGTCATCCCCGGCCTCGCCGAGAGCCTGCCCAAGGTCAGCAACGGCGGCAAGACCTACACGCTCTTCCTGCGCAAGGGCCTCAAGTACTCCGACGGCACCCCGATCAAGGCTTCCGACTTCCCCTTCGCGGTCGAAAGGATGTTCAGGCTCAACTCCCCCGGCACGCCCTTCTACAGCACGATCGTCGGCGCAGAAAAGTTCAGCGAAACCAAAAAGGGGCCGATCGAAGGGATCAAGGCGAACGACGAGACCGGCGAAATCGTCATCAACCTGGTCAAGCCGCGCGGCACCTTCAACAACGAGCTCGCCCTGATGTTCGTGGCGCCGCTGCCGCAGGACACCCCGATCAAGAGCCAGACCGCAGACCCGCCGCCGGCGAGCGGGCCGTACGAGATCGTCAAGTCCGATCCGGGCCGCGGCTGGAGCTACGCGCGCAACCCGCAATGGGCGAAGACGGACGGCAAGCTGATGCCGGAAATCCCCAGTGGGCACGTCGACAAGATCGAGATCTCGGTGATCCGCAACGACGCGACCCAGGTCAATGAACTGGAACAGGGCAAGACCGACTGGATGCAGGCTGCCCCGCCGCCGGACCTCTACCAGCAGGTCAAGAGCAAATACGAGGGCACTCAGTTCCGGGTCGAGCCGACGGTCAGTACCTACTACTTCTGGATGAACATGAAGAAGCCGCCCTTCAACGACCTCAGGGTGCGGGAAGCTGTCAACTACGCGCTCAACACCGAAGCGATGGAACGGATCTACACCGGCCAGCTGACTGCCACGCACCAGATCCTGCCGCCGGAGATGCCCGGCTACCAGAAGTTCGACCTCTATCCGTACAACATGGCGAAGGCCAAGGCGCTGATCAAGGAAGCCAACCCCTCTGACCGCAACATCACCGTCTGGGGCGACAGCGAACCGGAAAACGGCGAAGCGACCCAGTACTACCAGAGCGTGCTCACGAAACTGGGTTTCAACGCCAAGCTGAAGGAAATCAACGCTGACAACTACTCGGCGATCATCGGCAACAAAAACACGCCGGACCTCGACACCGGCTGGTACGACTGGTTCGAGGACTACCCGCATCCGAACGACTTCTTCCAGCCGCTGCTCGCCGGCGAAAGCATCCTGCCCGCCAACAACACGAACTTCTCCCAAACCGACATCCCGAAGCTGAACGCGCGACTGGCCAAACTCGGCGAAGAAACGCTGGGGCCGAAGCAGGAACGCGAATACGCCGAAGTCGACAAGGAATTCATGGAAGAAGCGCCCTGGGTCCCCTACGGAACCCGAACGGAGTCGACCTTCGTCTCCAGCGCGATCGACCTCGGCAAGGTGATCTGGAACCCGACGTTCGAGGACGACCTGACGAGCTTCCAGTTCAAGTAGGTAGACCGACCGCGTCTTCACAATAGGCGCGTGGCGCTGGAACCCAACGCCGAGCCGACGCTTCCCGCCGGGCCCGACGAGGGCTTCCCCCCCGCACCGGCGGGGGTGGCGATCACGGGCCGCAGCCCCTGGTACCTGGCCTACAGGCGCCTGCGGCGCAACCGCGTGGCGCTCGCCTTCGGGGCGCTCTTCGTCCTGATCGTCGTCTTCGTGCTCGCCGCGCCGCTCTGGGCAAACGACGTCGCCCACACAGGGCCGAACGCGACGCACACGCTGGAGAAGATCACCGTCGACGGCGAGAAGCGCGACGTGGTCAACCCGGAAGGAAAGCCGACCGGCCCGGTCTGGTTCGGCGCCGGCGGCAAGTTCTTCCTCGGCGCCGACAGCCGCCTGGGGCGCGACGAGATGGTGCGGTTGATGTACGGCGGCCGCACCTCGCTCTTCATCAGCATCGTCGCGGCGCTGCTGACGACCCTGCTGGCGACGGTCTTCGGACTGCTCGCCGCCTATTACCGAGGCTGGGTCGACCCGGTCGTCTCGCGCTCGATGGACGTTCTCTGGGCCTTCCCGGTCCTGCTGATCGCAATCGCGCTGGGCCTCGTCCTCGCCATCGGTGGCCTGCAGATCGGTCCGCTCCACATCTCCGGCGGCTCGATCTGGATCCCGATCCTGATCATCGGCGTCGTCTCGGTTCCCTACATGGCGCGGCCGCTGCGAGGCGAGGCGCTCTCGCTGCGCGAGAAGGAGTTCGTCGAGTCCGCGGTGGCCCAAGGCGCGGGTCCGGCACGGGTGATGTTCGGCGAGCTGCTGCCCAACCTCTGGTCGACGATCATCGTCTTCTCGGCCCTCAACGTCGCCAACAACCTGCTGCTCGAGTCGGCGCTCTCCTTCCTCGGCGTCGGCGTTCAGGCGCCCAACGCCTCCTGGGGCACGATGATCGCGACGGGCCAGGACCTGATCACCAGCGCGCCGCTGCTGACGATCATCCCCGGCACGATGATCCTGCTCACGGTCCTCTCGCTGAACGTCTTCGGCGACGGCCTGCGTGACGCGCTCGACCCGCGCTCGAAGGTGCGGCTCGAGGCGCGCGCGGGAGTCGCCGAGCCGGAGGGAACAGCCGTCTGATGGGCCGCTTCATCCTCAGGCGCCTGGTCGGCATGGTGGCGGTGCTCTTCGCCGTCTCGGTGCTGACCTTCCTGATCTTCAACGTCATCCCCGATTCCGATCCGGCGCAGCGCATGGCCGGAAAGCGGGCAACGCCGGAACTCGTCGCCAGCATCACCAAGGAATGGGGCTTCGACGATTCGCTACCCGAGCAGTACCTGACGATGATGAAGAAGATCTTCAGCGGCGACGCGATCTCCTACGAAGGTCGGGAAAGCGTCGATGCGAAGATCGTCGAAGGGATCCCCGCGACCTTCTCCCTCTGCATCGGTGCGGCTGTGATCTGGATGTTCTTCGGCATCCTCTTCGGCTACCTCTCCGCCGTGCGGGCGGGCGGCTGGCTCGACCGGGCACTGACCATGCTCTCGGTCGCGGGCATCTCGATCCCGGTCTTCTGGCTTGCCGCGATCCTGCTCAACTACCTCGCCTACGAGAGCGGAATCTTCCCCTCGTATGGCTACGTCGAACTGACCAGCGATCCGTCCGAATGGGCAAGCCACCTGATCCTTCCCTGGATCACTCTCGCCATCCTCTCTGTGGGCTTCTACAGCCGCGTGTTGCGTTCGAGCATGCTCGACGTGATGAACGAGGACTACGTCCGGACCGCGCGAGCAAAGGGTCTGAGCGAGCGGCGCGTGATGTCGCGCCACGTGATGCGCAACTCGCTGATCCCCATTGTCACCCTCTTCGGCCTCGATTTCGGCGCCCTGCTCGGCGGTGCGATCCTGATCGAAGCGGTCTTCAGCCTCGAAGGGATCGGCCAGTACACGGTCGAAGCGCTCGAACACCAGGATCTGCCGCCAATCATGGCCGTGACTCTGTTCGGCGCCTTCTTCGTAGTCCTCTTCAACGCCCTGGTCGACATCGCCTACGCCTACCTCGATCCGCGGATCAGACTCGAAGACTCGACGCAATGACCGAGCCACTGCTCTCCGTTCGCGACCTGCGCGTCGGCTTCGCCACCGAAGGCGGGCGCCTGCAAGCGGTCGACGGCGTCTCCTTCGACCTCGCCGCCGGAGAGGTGCTGGCGATCGTCGGCGAGTCGGGGTCGGGGAAGAGCGTCACCGCGCAGACGATCCTGGGATTGACCCGCTCGCCCAACGCGCGGATCGAGGGTTCGGTGCGGTTGCGCGACAAGGAGCTGATCGACGCCAGCGAGGCGGAGCTGCGCGACATTCGCGGCGAACGGGTCGCGATGGTCTTCCAGGACCCGATGACCTCCTTCAACCCCGTCTATCGGATCGGCAGCCAGATCGTCGAGGCGATCCGGGCGCATCGGACGGAGACAAGCAAGAAGGACGCGCGCAAGCATGCGATCGAGCTGCTCGACTCCGTCGGCATCCCCAACGCCGCGCTGCGCGTCGACGACTACCCGCACGAATTCTCCGGCGGGATGCGGCAGCGGGCGATGATCGCGATGGCGTTGGCCCTCAACCCGGACCTGCTGATCGCGGACGAGCCGACAACGGCGCTCGACGTCACCGTGCAAGCCCAGATCCTGCGCCTGCTGGAGCGGCTGAACCGCGAGCGCGGGCTGGCGACCATCCTGATCACCCACGACCTCGGCGTCGTCGCCGAGATAGCCGACCGGGTCCTGGTGATGTACGCCGGGCGGGTGGTCGAGGAGGGGACGCTCGACGAGATCTTCTACGACCCCCAGCACCCCTACACCTGGGGGCTGCTCGGCTCGATCGCCCGGCTCGATCGCCCGCGGCCGGAGCGGCTGCCGCAGATCGGCGGCGCGCCGCCGTCGCTGCTGCACCTGCCGCAGGGCTGCGCCTTCCGCCCCCGCTGCCCGCACGCCTTCGACCGCTGCCCGAAGCTGCCGGACCTGGCGGCGCGACTCGCCGAGGCGCCGGCGCACCGCGACCGCTGCTGGCTCGAGCCCGAGCGCAAGCGCGTGCTGCGCGAGGTCGAGGGACGGATCGGGCTGGAGGCGCCGGCGTGAGCGAGGCGCTGCTCGAAGCGACCGACCTGGTCAAGCACTTCCCGGTCAAGCGGGGGCTGCTGATCGACCGCGAGGTCGACCGGGTGCGTGCAGTGGATGGCGTCAGCCTCGCCGTCGACAGGGGAGAAACGCTGGGTCTGGTGGGCGAGTCGGGGAGCGGTAAGTCGACGCTCTGCCGCACCGTCCTGCAGCTGCTGGAGCCGACCTCGGGCTCGGTCCGCTTCGAGGGCGAGGAGATCACCGGCCTCTCGCGGCGGCGGATGCGGCCGTTCCGTCGTCAGATGCAGATGATCTTCCAGGACCCCTACGCCTCGCTCAACCCGCGCAAACGAGTCGGGCAGATCGTCGGCGACCCGTTGAAACTGCAGGGCGTCGCCTCAGGCGCCGAACTGCGCACCCAGGTGCAGGAGCTGCTGGAGCGGGTCGGCCTCTCCTCCGAGCACTACAACCGCTTCCCGCACGAGTTCTCCGGCGGGCAGCGCCAGCGGATCGGGATCGCCCGCGCGATCGCGCTGAAGCCGAAGCTGATCGTCGCCGACGAGCCGGTCTCCGCGCTCGACGTCTCGATCCAGGCCCAGATCGTCAACCTGCTCGACGACCTCCAGGACGAGCTCGACCTCACCTACCTCTTCGTCGCCCACGACATCGGCGTCGTCCGCCACATCTCCGACCGGATCGCGGTCATGCACGAGGGCAAGATCGTCGAGGAGGGCAGAGCCGACCAGGTCTGCGAGCACCCATCCCATTCGTACACGCGCACCCTGCTTGCCGCGGTCCCGATCCCAGACCCGCGCGAGAGCCGGGCGCGCCGCGTGCCCGCAAACCGGCCGTAGCCGGCCGCGAGCGAGGCGGCACACTGTCCTGACGGTGAATCTGCCACTTTCCCCGCCGATCGAGCCGCAGCTTGCGCTGACCCGCAAGGAGCTGCCGCGAGGGGAGGAGTGGGCATATGAGCCGAAGCTCGACGGGTTCCGCGCGATCGTCTTCGTCGACGGCGACGACGCCTACATCCAGTCGCGCAGCGGCAAGGACCTGACCCGCTACTTCCCCGAGCTGCGCTTCGCCCCGGGGCGCTGGGTACTCGACGGCGAGCTGGTCATCCGCGACCCCGACGGCAACCTCGAATTCGACGCGCTGCAGAGCCGCATCCACCCGGCCGAGTCGCGGATCAACCTGCTGGCGAAGGAGATCCCGGCCAGCTACATGGTGTTCGACCTGCTGGCCGAGGGGGACGAGACCCTGCTGGAGACGCCGCTTGCGCAGCGGCGGGCGCGGCTGGAGGCGATCGCCGAGCGGGCCGGCCTGGAGCTGACGCCGTTGACGACCGACACCGAGCAGGCGGAGAAGTGGCTGCGCAGCATCGAGGGAGTGATGGCGAAGCAGCTCGACGCCCCCTACGTCCCCGGCAAGCGCAGGGGCATGGCGAAGGTGAAGCGGGAGCGCACGATCGAGTGCGTGGTGATGGGCTGGCGGCCGGGAAAGGAGGAGGGGACTGTCGGCTCGCTGATCCTCGGCCTCTACGACGGCGGCGGGTTGCGCTCGGTCGGCCACATCTCCGGCTTCAGCGCCGAGGCGAAACGGGGCATGCGCGCCCTGCTGGCGCCGCTGGAGACGGGCGAGAGCGGCACCGCCGAGCCGAGCCGCTGGACCGGCGGTCGCGACCTCGAGTGGGTGGCGCTGCGGCCCGAGCTGGTGATCGAGGTCGGCTACGACCACGCGGCGGCGGGGCGAATCCGCCACGGTGCCCGGTTCCACCGCTTCCGGGATGACAAGCGGCCGGAGGAATGCCGGTTCGAGCAGCTGGACGAAGGGTAGATGCCCACATCGCGACGACTGATGAGTTTTCCCCTCTATAGGGGGGACAACTCATCAGTCGTCGCGATCTAAATGCTGGAGCCGGTCTCGTCGCGCATGAACGCCTCGAGCTGGCCGAGGGCTTTGCTGCGAGCCTTGGACCGCAGCGGCGGCAGCAGCGCGACCAGGTTGCCGGTCGGGCCCAGAGCCTGCCTGGCCCAGCGGCGGAAGTCGAAGTCGTCGACGTGGTCGGCGATCTTGCCGTCGGCGGCAAAACGGAACTTCGCCTGGATGTCGTTGACCACGGGGCGGCCGCTGGAGAAGGTGTAGCGGGCGATCCAGTGGGCGGAGCCGGTCTCCTCGCCGGCCTCGTGCTCGTGCAGCTCGATCTTCAGATCGGTGGCGCGGCCGGTCAGCATCCGCCACATCGCCCCGATCCGATCGCCCTCGAGATCCCCGAACGCCGGGTCGCGGAAGTGGGCGCCGGGCGCGTAGCAGGCGGTCATCGCGGCGCCGTTGCACTGTCCGAACGCCTCGTAGAAGCGCTCGATCGTCTCGCGGTTGGCGTCGGCGGACACGCGCCCACCCTACGCCCCTCAGCGGCCGGGCAGGACGCCGGTGATCACATAGCGCAGGACGTCGACGACCTGCTCCGCCGTGCGGGCGGTCGCCTGGGCGGCGCGGTCGACCTCCTTCAGGGCGTGGTCGAGATCGGGGTCGTGGAGGGTGACGACCGGCTTGTCGAGGGCGGCGGCGTAGCCGGCGTCGAAGGCGGCGTTCCACTGGCGGTATTTGTCTCCGAAGCGGACGACGACGATATCGGCGGCGCGGATCAGCGTCTGGGTGCGGATCGCGTTAACCCCGGCTCCCTTGTGGTCGCGCCAGAAGGGCTCGCCCTCCTCCCCCAGCGTGCCGGTACCGGCGTCGTCGGAGGCGGCGTGGTCGGTGACCGGCGCCGAGAAGGAGACGGGCAGCCCAGCCTCCCGCGTCCCCGCCTCGATCCGCTCGCGCCAGTCGGAGTGGATCTCCCCGGAGAGGTAGACCTGCCAGGTCCGCTCGCTCATCAACCGTCGCCCGACGCGGTGCCCGCGGTCTGCTCCTCGAAATGCTTGCTCAACATCGTCACCTGGCCCTGGTAGTTGGACCCCAGGCTCTCGCCGTATAGGCGTTCGGCCGGAGCGGCCATCCGCTCCAGCGCCAGCTTGCAGACCGGCTGGCGATGCTCGACCATGAAGGAGACGTCGCGCGCCCGCACCTCCAGCGCCGCGCGGCTGCCGTGGCGGCCGCCCACCGGGTCGTAGCCGAAGCCGGGGTCGAAGAAGCCGGCGTAATGGGTGCGCAGCTCGCCGGCGGTCGGGTCGTAGGCCATCATCTCGGCGGCGATCTGCGGCGGGATGCACACCCCCTCCGCGGAGAGCAGCAGGTAGAAGATCTCCGGCTCCAGCACGATGCGGCCGCCGGCCTCGGGGTAGACGGGGTCCCAGTAGTCGGTCCAGCGGTAGGCGCGGATGCGGGAGAGGTCGATCGGCAGGCTGTTCTTCTTCGCCCGGTAGCCGATTATGCGGTCGCTGGGCCCCGAGAGGTCGACGCTGAGAAAGAGGCCGTCGGCAAGCGCCAGCTCGGACTCCCGCAGCGCATGGGAGTCGAGGTAGAGCAGCGGAAACTCATCCTGGAGTTGACGAATGTCACCGTCGCTGAGCCGCACTTCCCCACGCGCCAGCCGCAGCTGGTTCAGCGAGAGCCCCGTCTTCACCTGAATCGCGAAGGAGCGCGGCACCACCTCCAGGTACAGCTTGCCGCGGTAGCCGGGGCGGATGTCGTCGAAGCGGTGGTGGCGATCGGTGATCACCCGGGTGAAGACGTCGAGCCGCCCAGTCGAGCTCTTCGGATTGGCCTTCGCCCGCACGTCCTCGGGCAGCGCCAGCCCCTCGATCAGCGGCACCAGGTAGGGCCGGTCGCGCTCCAGCACCGCGCCGTCGCGCAGGTCGACCCTCTGGAAGGCGAGGTCCTCGATCTTCTCCTCCACCGTCGACTCGATGTCGGGGAGGAAGCTGCAGCGCAGCGCCCAGGCGAAGTCGCCGAGGCGGAGGTCGATGCTGGCGGGCTGGACCGCCTCGGGGCGGATGCGGTAGTCGCCGGAGGCGATCCATTCGGCCTCGATCGCCCGGGTCAGCTCCTGGGAGGGGAGGACGCCGTCGAGGGCCCCCTGCCGGGCCGCGCCCGCGGCGCCGGCGCCCGCTGTAGCCGCCTCCTCGCTCATCCGGGGAGATTATGCGCCGGGCCGCGGCTGTGCCTGCCCTAAGGGCGATTTCTCAGCGACGATGCCGCTTCTTGCGCGACTGCGACTCGCCGGCGGCGACCTGCAGCGTGCGTTCGCTGGCCTTCTCGGTCGCCTCGCCCATGGTCAGCTGGAACATCGCCAGCAGGGCGCTGGAGGCGAGCGGGCGGACCTGGTCGAGGGCCTCGCGGACCTTGTGCCAGTCCTCCTCGGGACGGCCGGCGCGATCGAAGGGCTCCCAGATCTGGCGGACGAAGAGCTCGACGAAGGTGGCGGCGATGCGCTCGGAATGGCGGCGCAGGGCAGCGGCGGTCTCCAGCGCGGCCTCGGGGCCGATGCCGAGGGCGGCGAGCTCGGCGCCGGCGCGCTGCAGGCGCGGGCTGATCACCTCGACCCGCCCGTCGGGCAGGGCGCGCAGGATGCCGAGCGCTTCGGCGCGCTCCATCAGCTTGGGGTCGAGCGTGCTCCCTCCCCCCACGTTTCCGCCAGCTCGGCGGCCTCGATGATTTCGGGTGCCTCGTCCTCGTAGGGAGCGCGGAGGGCGCGGGTGAAGTCGAGGATCTCGGTGCCGTTGCCGCCGGCGTTCTCGAGCAGCCGCCGAATCGCCTCCAGGTTGAGCCCGTCGGCCTGCATCTCGCGGGTGAGGGCGATGCGGGCGACGTGCTCCTCCCCGTAGTAGCCGGTGCGGCCGCGGACTTCGGGGGGCGGGAGGAGGCCCTTGGTCTGGTGCGCGCGGATGTTGCGCACGGTCATGCCGGTGCGGCGCGCCAGTTCGCCGATGGTCATCTGGGCGGGTGGGGCGTCGGCCTGCTGCGC
The DNA here is from genome assembly GCA_963749605.1 of uncultured Solirubrobacterales bacterium. Taxonomy (GTDB): domain Bacteria; phylum Actinomycetota; class Thermoleophilia; order Solirubrobacterales; family 70-9; genus CAVVNN01. The sequence continues at coordinate 950,457 of CAVVNN010000002.1, forward strand.
CTGCGGCGGCTCGGTCATCTGCCCATGGTAGGCGGGGACTGCGGGAACCTCATCTCCTCGCCGTCCCTCATCCCCTGGCGGTGAGCGGGAGGCGCTGCCCGTTCATCTCGTAAGCGGAGCCGGAGCAGAGGAAGACGATGGCATCGGCGATGTGCTCGGCCGAGGTGAAGGTGGGGAACTCCTTGCCGGGGTTCTCGGACCGCATCTGCGGGGTGAGGATCGCGTCGACGACGATGATGTTGGCGGTGGCCTGGGTGGCGGCAAAGCCGTCGGCGAGGGCAAGGGTCCAGGCCTCGGCGGCCGCCTTGGCCGCGGCATAGGCGGCGTTGGAGTTGGAGGGTCGCTGGGCCTGCTTGGCGGAGATGAGGACGAAGCGGCCGTTGGGGCTGGCGGCGAGCTGGTCGTGGAAGGCGCGGGTGGTGTGCTGGAGAGTGCGGATCAACAGGTCATGGAGCAGGTCCCAGTCGGAGAGCGGCGCCTCGTGCAGCGGCGCGCCGCCGCGCCAACCGCCGACCAGGTGCAGGAGGCCGTCGACATGGCCGAAGCGCTCGACCAGCGCGGCGCACCACTCGCGCGCCGCTCCCTCGTCGAGAAGGTCGACGACCCGCCCGTCCCAGCGGTCCTCGGGGAGCCCGAGGTCAGCACCGAGCGCATCGAGCTTTGCCTGGTCGCGATCGGTACCGGCAACGACCGCCCCGTTCCTGGCAAGCATTTCCGCAACCAAGGGCCCCAGCCCACCCCCAACCCCGGCGATGGCAACCACACGGCCGTCAAGAGCACTCACGCACTGAACGTTATAGAGGTGGGAGGAGGCTCGATGCGTTCGAGCACGACCCGGCCGTCGCCGTCGCTTCGTACGCGAAGGTGGTCATCGTCCTGCAGGCCCGCCTCGATGCACGCCCGCTGTGGAAGCGTCACACGTCGCTTCTGGTTGATGACGGCCTGGCCGCTGCGTCCCAGCGTGCGCTCGTACTTCGTAGGCTGGAAGCCGGGCCTCGGTCGGAATGGGGGAGGCAGGATTCGAACCTGCGAAGGCTGAGCCGGACGATTTACAGTCGCCATCCGTTGACCGCTTGGATACTCCCCCGATGCCGACTGCGATTCTATAAGCGAGCTCTTGCCGTACACGAGGTGGTCGATCGAGTGCCCCGGCTCTATCTCGAACTCCGAGTACTTGGGGCCTCCGAGCGTGATCGCGCTCCGAGCCTCGAGCGCCGTGGACGGAATGAACCATCGACGGCCGTCGCCGATAAGCGCGTAGAGGTAGTCGAGGCGCGCTGGGTCGATCTTCTTCGAAGTTCCATTCCAGCTCCGATTCCCACCGTTCGTTGCGAGTGAGACTGCGCTGCGTGCGTGTCCATCGGGCGTCGTCACACGCTGGGTCGATGTCTTGACCTGAATCCGCAGCAACCTCCCGTTCGCATAGGCGACGAGGTCGAAGTCCGAGCTGTGGCCAACCGGGATCAACACTGTTGCACCGACGCTGGTGAGCCACTCGATCGCAGACGCCTCTCCGAGGTCGCCCTGTTCTCGCCGGTTGATTCTCCGCTCCATTGCTACGAACATACGTTCCCATACGGACGGAATGGTGGCCGCATGGCCGCCACCCTCGCCGCGGCCCAAGAGACGACAGAGCGCTATTTCTGTGGGACGCCGAGGCGGTCGGTCATTCGTTCGTTGAAGCGGGTTAGGGCGGACAGCGGGCGCATGAAGACTGTGAGCTCGGCGACGCGGCCCTCCTCGTCCAGCTCGAGGAAGTCGATTCCCTCCAGCTCGCGATCCTCGACCCGGGCCCTGAAGCGCAGCGCGACGGTGCGCTCGCCGGCGAGTTCGTCTATGTAGGTGAGGTCTTCCAGGGTTGCGGCGACGTGGGTGAGGACCTGGGTGACGACCTCGCGGCCCTCGAAGCCGCGGAAGAGGATCGGGCTGTGGAGGACGACGTCGTCGCGCAGCGTCTCGGCCAGCAGCTCGAGGTCCTTGGCTTCGGCGGCGCGGCGAAACGGGTGCGGCTCGACCATCGGCGGCACTCTACGCTCCGCGAGGGCGGCCGGGTGAGATACTCGCGCCGTGCTGAGCGACAGGTTCTACACGCGCGCCTCGATGATGAGCGGCAGGGCTCTGCGCTGGACCGGGAAGCTGAACGTCCCGATCTACCGACTCACAGGCGGTCGTATCGGCGGCAAGATCGCCGGATCGCCGGTGCTGCTGCTGACCGCGACCGGACGCAAGTCCGGCCAGCCGCGAACGGCTCCCGTCCTCTACCTCGCCGACGGCGATCGACAGATCGTGATCGGGTCGAATGCGGGACACAGGAACGAGCCCGCCTGGTCGCTCAACCTGAAGGCGAACCCGGAGGCCGAGGTCGAGATCGGCCGCGAGCGCCGGCCGGTGAGGGCGCGCGTCGCCGAGGGAGAGGAGCGCGCTGAGCTCTGGCGCAAGGTCAATCAGCAGTACTCGGGCTTCGACGACTACGCCGAGCGCACCAGCCGCGACATAGCGCTCTTCGTCCTGGAGCCGCGTTAGCTGGCTTCGCGCAGCATCTGCGTCTCGGGCAGGCGCTTCAGTTTCTTCAACGTGTTGTTCTCGATCTGACGGATCCGCTCGCGCGTGACCCCGAAGGTGTTGCCGACCTCCTCCAGCGTCAACGGATCGAGGCCCGAGAGGCCGTAGCGCAGCTCGATCACCTGGCGCTCGCGGTCGGGCAGGGCGTCGAGCGCCTTGCGCACACCCTCCTTCTGCAGGTGCTCGCTCGCTTCCTCGAACGGCTCCAGCACCGCGTCGTCGGCGACGAAGTCGCCCAGCTCGGAGTCGTCCTCGTCGCCGACCGGCTTCTCCAGCGAGATCGGCAGCTGGGCGACGCGCAGGATGTCGCGCACTTCGGCGACCGACCAGCGCAGCTCCTCGGCGATCTCGTCCGGCTCGGGTTCGCGCCCCAGCCTCTGCACCAACTGGCGCTCGACGTGGGCGACCCGGTTCAGCTTCTCGACCATGTGCACGGGGATGCGGATCGTCCGCGCCTTGTCGGCGATCGACCGCGTCACCGCCTGGCGGATCCACCAGGTCGCGTAGGTGGAGAACTTGTAGCCGCGGCGGTAGTCGAACTTCTCCACCGCGCGAATCAGCCCCAGCGAGCCCTCCTGGATCAGGTCGAGGAAGCTCAGCCCACGGCCCAGATAGCCTTTCGCGATCGAGACGACGAGGCGCAGGTTCGCCTCCACCATCTGCCGCTTCGCCAGCATGTCGCCGCGCTCGATCCGCTTCGACAGCTCCACCTCCTGCGCCGCGGTCAGCAGGTCGACCTGGCCGATCGAGCGCAGGTAGAGGCGCAGGGAGTCGAGGCTCGGTTCGACGGTGAGGTCGAGCTCGGGCTTCTTCGGCTGGCCGTTGCTCCGCTCCCCGTCGCGCTGCTCTTTGAAAGCGCTGACGCCGTCCTCGGCGACCACGTCGACGCCGTGCTCGATCAGGTGCGCGTGGAGGCCGCTGACCTGCTCCTTGGTCACCTCGACCTCCTCCAGGGTGGAGGCGATCTGCTCGAAGGTGAGGTAGCCACGCTCGCGCCCCTGAGCGATCAGGCTGCGCAGCTCCTCCGAGTCGGCGAGCGGCTGCTCACCCGAATCCTGAGCCAGCCCTTGCGGGACCGTATCCAGCGGTTCGATCGTCACTGCCTCCGGTGAAACCCTCTCCCCATTCCCGGGGGAACGCCGGCCCTGTAGCTCCGGCCCGGCGAAGTATAGGCAGACGAATTAGGCCAATGGCACAGCGGGCGGGCGGCGAGAGCTCCCGTTGCTTACCCTTTATAAGTCGATGGCCTCTCCAACCACTCCCACCTCCGCCGCGCCCGACGTCCAGGCTTCGCTGCCGGCGACCCAGGTGAGCCTCTCGCGGGTCGGCGTAACCGGGGTCGAGAAGGTGATCCGAGTAAAGGCGGACGGCGCCGAGAACCTCTTCCACGCCGAATTCGAGTGCTTCGTCGACCTCGAGCCCCAGCAGGCAGGCGTCCACATGTCGCGCTTCGAGGAGGTCGTCGGCGAGGCGATCGACGAGGTCGTGCTCGGAGAGGCGTTCCGCGCCGAGACGCTCGCCGCCCACATCGCCCTGCGGGTGCGCGAGCGCCAGGGCGGCCTACGTGCCGAGGTCTCCGTCACCGCGCGCTACCCCGAGACCGTCTCCACCCCCGCCAGCGGCCTCCGCACCCAGGAGATCTACGGCCTCTTCGGCACCGCGGTCGCCTCCGAGCAGGGGACGCGGACGCTGACAGGGGTGCAGGCGCAGGGGATGACCGCCTGCCCGTGCGCGCAGGAGATGGTCGCCGGGCTGGCCCGCGAACGGCTTGCCGAGCAGGGCTTCGACAGCGAGGAGATCGAGCGGATCGTCGAGGCCGTGCCGATCGCCACCCACAACCAGCGCGGCATCGGCACGCTGTGGATCGGCTGCCCGGAGGGCGGCGACGCCTGGGTCGACGCGCCGGAGCTGCTGCGCATCGTCGAGCAGTCGATGAGCTCGGAGATCTACGAGCTGATGAAGCGGCCGGACGAGCTGGCCGTGGTCGCCAAGGCCCACTCGCAGCCGCGCTTCGTCGAGGACTGCGTGCGGGAGATGGTGCGGCGCGTGGTCGAGGACTACCCACAGCTGCCGGCCGAAGCCTTCGTCATGGCCCGCCAGGAGAACCTGGAGACGATCCACCGCCACAACGTCGTCGCCGAGCGCTACGGCCTCTTCGCCGACCTCCGCGAGGAGCTGGCGAGCGGCGAGCACCAGCGCCGCCACCTGACTATGCGCGAGTGGCTGGAGGCGCCGAGCGCCTAGCCTGGCGCTCCTCTTCGATTCGGCGGCGCAGGCCGAGGAAGTAGTCGGCGCCGCTGACGATGGTGGCGACGACGGCGCAGTAGACGAGGAGGTTGACCCAGAGCGGCGCGGGGTTCTCGGCGATCAGGGCGAAGACGGCGGCGATCTGGAGGACCGTCTTGACCTTGCCCAGCCAGCTTGCGGCGATCACGATGCCGCGCTCGGCGGCGATCGCGCGCAGGCCGGTGACGGCGATCTCGCGGGCGATGATCACCATCGCGACCCAGGCTTCGAGCCGGTGCAGGGAGACGAGCGAGACCAGCGCGGCGACGATCAGCAGCTTGTCGGCGAACGGGTCCATCAGCTTGCCGAAGGTGGTGACGGCGTCGCGGGAGCGGGCGAAGTAGCCGTCGAGGCCGTCGGTCAGCGCCGCCAGCGCGAACACGCCGGCGGCGAGCGCGTCGCCGTTCGGCGTCTCCCCCAGCAGCGCCACGACGACGACGGGCACCGCGAGGATGCGCATCAGGGTGAGGAAGTTGGGGAGGTTGAGCGGGAACATCCGCTCAGTCCTCTCGCTCCGCTGCGAGAGCCGCGTCGCGGCGGGCGAAGAACTCCTCGCCCTCGATGCTTATGCGGGGGACGATCCGGCCCAGCCATCGCGGCAGCCACCAGGCGCGGCGGCCCAGCAGGACCATCACCGCCGGCACCAGCAGGCAGCGGACCAGGGTCGAGTCGATCGCGATCGCCACCGCCAGGCCGACCCCGAACTCCTTCACCACCGGGGAGCCGTTGAGGACGAAGCTGGTGAAGACGCAGACCATGATCGCCGCCGCCGAGGTGATCACCCGGCCGGTGTTGGCCAGCCCTTCGGTCACCGCCCGCTTCTCGTCGCCGGTCTGCGTGTAGTGCTCGCGCATCTGGGTGAGGAGGAAGACCTCGTAGTCCATCGAGAGCCCGAAGAGGATCGCGAACATCAGCAGCGGCACGAAGCTGACGATTGGGATCGAGTGGTCGAGGCCGACCAGCGAAACGCCCCAGCCGAGCTGGAAGACCGCGGTCACCACCCCGTAGGCGGCGGCGACCGAGAGCAGGTTCATCGCCGCCGCCTTGACCGGCACCAGCAGCGAGCGGAAGGCGAGCAGGAGAACGATGAAGCTGAGGCCGACGACGATCGCGATCATCAGCGGAAGCTTGTCGGAGATCTGGGTGGCGAGGTCGATGTAGCCGGCGGTCTGGCCGCCGACGTAGGCCTGCGCCGCGGTCCCCGCCAGCGCCTTCGGGATCTCGGTGTCGCGCAGGCCTTCGACCAGTTCGACCGTGGCGTTGGCCCACGGCTCCGACTTCGCGATCACCGTGAAGACCGCGACCGTCCCCTGCCTGTCGAAGGTTGGTTCGCTGACCGCGGCGACATCGGGGGCGGCGCCGATCTGCTTCTCCAGCCCCGGCAGCACCTTCTGCGCTTCCGCCGGCGAGGCGAATTCGGAGGCGACCAGCAGCGGCCCGTTGACGCCCGGCCCGAAGCCCTTGTTGAGTCCGTCGTAGGCCTGGCGCGAGGTGGTGTCCTTGGGAAGCGCGCTGATGTCGTTCTGCCCCAGTTCGAGCTGGAAGACCGGCAGCGCCAGCACCACCAGCACCACCAGGGCGGCGATCGCCGAGCGCCACGGCCGCGCCGCGACGCCGTCGGCCCAGCGCAGCCAGCCATGGGGCTTCTTGTCATCGGGGTGGGTCTTGCCGAGCTGCACCCGCAGCGAGTCGATGCGCGGGCCGAGCGCCCCGAGCATCGCCGGCAGCAGCGTCGCCGCGGCGCGAGACGGCGACGACGACCGCGATCGCCGCGGTGAAGCCGAGCGTCGCCGACCAGCGGGATCCCGGCGAAGGCGAGCGAGCAGAGCGCGATCACCACGGTGAAGCCGGCGAAGACAACGGCGCCGCCGGCCGTCGCGGTCGCCCGCGCGATCGACTCGTGCAGCTCCATCCCGTCGCGCGAGCTGCAGTTTGTGGCGGGTGACGATGAACAGCGCGTAGTCGATCCCGACGCCGAGCCCGATCATCGTCGCCAGGGTGGAGGCGACTCCCGGCACCTGGACCACGTGCTCCAGCAGGCGGATGATCGAGAGCGCGCAGGCGAGGCCGAGCACCGCGGAGACGATCGGCAGCATCATCGCCGTCGCGGTGCCGAAGGCGAAGAGCAGGATGATTACCGCGGCAGTGAGGCCGACCGCCTCGCTGACCTCGGTCGCGGGCTTGGAGAGCTGCTGGCCGACGTAGGCGCCGACGGAGGTGTGCAGGCCCGCCGCGCGCGCCGGCGCCGCCGCGTCGAGGACCTTCTGCGCCTGCTCTTCGTCGAGTTCGCCGGGCCCGACGCCGAGGACGACCGGGATGTAGCCGATCGTGCCGTCCTTGCTGAGGAAGGCGGCCCCCGCCGGGCTGAGCGGGCTGAGCGCCGAGTTGACCTCGGGCAGCGCTTCGAGGCGCTTCACGGTTTCGGCGACGGCGCTGGAGTAACTCGGCTCGGCCAGCGTCCCCTTGGTCGCTTCGATCACCAGCGGGTTGCTGCCGTAGGCCTGTTCGGGCAGGTTGTCTTCGAGCAGTTCCGTCGCCTTGGTCGAGTCGGTGCCCGGCAGGGTCAGGTTTTCGCTGGTCTTGCTGCCCGAGGCCTGGCCGATCGCGAGCAGGGCGATCGCGACGACCAGCCACGCCGCGATCACCGGCCAGTGATGGCGCGAACAGAAGCGCCCAATCGCATACAGCGGCGCGGTCATGCGCGCATCATCGCCTCAGGGGCGGGCGTCGTGCCCGCCTCGAACGGCTCCGGCACGGAGGCGAGCGGGCCGGCGCCGAGGACCTGGCGCAGAAGGACCAGGTGCTGGGCCTGGTTGGCGGCGATCGAGCTCAGCAGCGAGCGCGGCCAGGGGGTGGAGAGCTTGGAGACCTCGACCAGGCACCCCGCGACGCCCCTGCTTTCGCGTTCGTAGGCGAAGACGAGGAAGTCGGCGCGGCTCTTCACCCCGGTGTAGTCGAGGGCTTCCCTCTCGGCGGCGATCTTTTCGCCGTCGACTTCGCCCCCGAGGCCGCGGATCGCCTTGGTCAGCGCGTCGACGTGTTCCTGGGCCTGGGCGCGGAACTGGCGCAGCAGGGCGGTGCCGGCCCGCCCGGGAAGCGAGAGCCCGTGGGCGTAAGCGTCGGCCGTCCCCAGTTCGCGCGCGATCGCGTTGTTGACCAGGTCGGCGTCGGCTTCCTTTTCGCTTTCGGCCGGCGCGGCGGCCCCTCCCCCACCGCCGCAGCCCGCTGGCGCGAGGAGGGCGAGCGCCGCGAGGGCGAACGTGATTCTGTACTTGGCCATGGAGGAGGCGAAGCCTACGGCGACTGATGAGTTGACCACGCTATCGGGGGGTCAACTCATCAGTCGTGCAAGTTCGCAGCCGCGTGAGGGGCTGACGAAGCTGGCCGCCGAGGTCCACGCCTGCCGCCGCTGCCCGCGGCTGGTCGAGTGGCGGGAGGCATGCGCCGCCGATCCGCCGCGCCGCTTCCGCGGGGAGGACTACTGGGCGCGGCCGCTGGACGGCTTCGGCGACCCGCAGGCCCGGCTCGCGATCGTCGGCCTCGCCCCCGCCGCCCACGGCGCCAACCGCACCGGCCGCATGTTCACCGGCGACCGCTCGGGAGAGTGGCTCTACGCAGCCCTGCACCGGGCGGGGCTCGCGAACCGGCCCGAGTCGGTGCGCCGCGGCGACCCGCTGCGCCTCACCGGCGCCTACGTCACCGCGGTCGTCCGCTGCGCCCCTCCCGCCAACAGGCCGACCCCGGCCGAGCGCGACAACTGCCTCCCCTACCTGGAGCGCGAGCTGGCGCTGCTGGAGCGCTGCCGAGTCGTCCTCGCCCTCGGCGCCTTCGCCTGGGACGGCGCCCTGCGGGCGCTGCGCGCCCTCGGCGCCGAGACCCCGCGGCCACGGCCGAAGTTCGGCCACGGCGCCGAGGCCGCCGTCGGCCCCTGGCGCCTGCTCGGCAGCTACCACCCGAGCCAGCAGAACACCTTCACCGGCAGGCTGACCGCGCCGATGCTCGACGCGGTCCTCGCCCGGGCGAAGGAGCTCGCCGGCTAGGCCGACCGCGGCTTGGCGCCCTTCTTCTTCTCCGAGGCCGGCGTCCCGAAGCTCATCATCGCCACCGTCGCGGAGACGCTCTCCTCGCCCTTCGACTTCGCCTTCCCCATGCGGCGCGCGCTCTCGGCTTTGATCTCGAGGACCCGGTCCAGGGTCTCGGCCAGCAGCCCGCCGAGGTCCCGCCAGCCCTGCTCGTCCACCTCCACCGGCGTCCAGCTCAGATGGTGCTCCTCCCGCGCATCGAAGGTGCCCGCCTTCAGCGAGGTCACCGCATCGTCCATGATCGTCTGCAGCAGGCTGGAGCTGAACCCCGGCTTGATCGAGGCGGGCAGCTTCGCCCATTCGGCGTCGTCGAGGAAGGCGCGCGAGGTCGCCCGGTAGTAGTGCTCGACCGCGCCGCGGCGCGGCTCCGTCTTGACCAGCTCGATGCAGTCGGACTCGAGTAGCACCTTGACGTGGTAGCTGACCTGGCTCAGCCCCTCGCCCAGCTCCTTGGACAGCTCGTTCGGGCTCGCGACCCGCTCGTTGAGGATCATCAGGGCCTGAAAGCGCAACGGGTGCGACAGCGCTTTGAACAGCTGCTGTTCGGCCTCCCTCCCGCGCTTGGTCTTGCTGATCGATTTGCTCTTCGGCGCCAAAGATTCCTCCGCTCGCTGTGGGCACATTGGGGTGACTTAACACTCCATGTTATTGCTTGCAAAGCCGGCCGGCCCTGCGGTTACGGGCGCCCGCGGAACAGCCGCCCGCCCGTGTAGAGGAAGAGGGCGAGCCACATGTACGGGGCGAGGCCTGCGTCGAGGAAGGCGACCGGGATCGAGGCAAGGAAGACCAGCGCCACGAAGGCCGAGCGGCGCTGGAGGACCTTGGCGACGGCGGGCTCCGTCTGCGCCAGCCCGGCGCGGTGGGCGTCGGTCGACATCAGCAGGCCGACCAGGGTGACGCCGCCGAGGTTCGCCGCGTAGAGCACCACCGCTGCGGTCTCCCCGCCGTGATCGCCGAGCACTTCGCTGCTGAACGGGATCAGCACGATCCAGGCCAAGTAGAAGAGATTGAGGCCGAGCAGCCGGCCGTCGAACCCGACCACGTCGCCGAAGAAGTGATGGTGGACGACCCAGAAGCGGCCGATCACCGCGAAGCTGAGCGCGAAGGCGAAGAGGCTCTGGCGCTGGCCCCAGAGCGCTTCGGCCAGGCTTTCGCCGTGCAGGTGCTTGGGCACGCCGAGGCCGAGCACCAGCAGCGTGATCGCGATCGCGAAGACCCCGTCGCTGAAGGCGACGATCCGCGAGAACTCGACCTCGTTCTCCTCCCGTCGCCGGGCTGTCGCGACCCTGGACACGCCCAGATCATCGACACCGGGGGCGACGGAACCGCCGGCCCCAACCCTCCTAGAATGCAGAGACCCCGCCGACGTAGCTCAGCTGGTAGAGCACTTCACTCGTAATGAAGGGGTCCCCGGTTCGAATCCGGGCGTCGGCTCTCAGTCGATCGGCAAACTCGCCGCTGCGGCTGTCATGTCCTCGGCAATTGCCTTGGAGTGACCGCGAGAGACGAGCGTAAGCTTTCCCAGCGCGGTTACGGCAAGCAGGAGGCCCGGCTTCAGGCGGACGATGCTTTCGGGAGGCGCCGGGAGCGTGGCGAAGGACTGGCGCCGGCCGGAGTCGAGATCGACCGATGTCAGCTGTTGCTTGCCCACGCAGCAATGGGCAAGGGTCACCAAGGTCTTTTCGTTCAAGAACACCGGGGCCAGCCGGAACTGCGGGCCCAGTGGTTCGGAGAGCGAGCCACCCCCCGCTCCGAGATTGGCGAGCCTGATCGCCCTGCCGTCGTACACGGCGATCTGGCGCCCGCCAGGCGACCAGTTGATCACGTTCTCGGGTGGCGTTCCCACCGACGGTTCCGACTCCAGCGGGATCGAGACGGCCCGGCCTGTGCGCAGCTCGCGAACGGTCAACGCTGCCCTGTATTCGATGTCGTTGCGGCGCGCCACTGAGACGTATGCAAGCTGCGTCTGGTCGGGACTCAGGGCCGGGCTGATCGCGTTCGCAAGCCCGCGCTTCTTCCCCGTCGCCAGATCGACTTCGTATAGCCGCGCCGGGTTCCCGTAGACGGAGACGAATGCATGTCGGCGATCCGGCGCCAGGGCGATCCCCTGCGGTCCGTAGTCCTCTATGCGCCGAGGTACCCGGCGAACGACGTCGCCCGCCCCATCGAGGACGAGCAGCTGCCCAGACTGGTCGCCAACCAGGAAGTCGCCCGGCGGAACCAGCGGGCGCCGATGCGAGCTCTGCGCGGCGACCGAGTTGGTCCTGGGCGTATCGCCGGTAGCTTCACTTTGAGAGCAAGCGGTTACACCGATGGCCAGGGCGATCGCAGCTATCGGACCGAGAACGAGAAAGTGCCGGGATCTCCCGAACAAGCGCACGCGTTGAGTCTATGGTCGCGGCCCGAGCGATTTGCTTCAATCGGATCACCAGAGAAAGGAGGTGGTCCTATTTTGAGTCACATGCTTGAGGGGACTCTGGAGGTGCAGGGCCGCTAGGCGCCGCACTGGTTCGGGCGCCCGGCGGAATCCACCCCGGGCACCGGCGAGCAGAGGAAGACCGGGCTTTGTCCCACCCGGCCGTGGTTTCCGCGCTCGTTCCCAAGCACCAGGGCAAGGGCCGCCTCCGGGCGGCCCTTGTTCGTTCGTCGGCCCGCTGCTCGAGGCGCCGAGCGTCAACGCCTGCTTTCCTGTGCGGCGGAACGGAGGCGATCGGGCTGGGCCTTTGGCGCGACCGCTGCAGGCGCGGAATGTCGGAGGTGCGACATGCATACGGAAGTTGACGAGAGCCCGCCCGCATCGCGCTCGCCAGCCTCACGGCGGTTCACGACGTGGAGCGTCCGAAGGACGAGGTGATGGGCGTGCCCAGCTGGCTTTCGGTCGGTTTCCTCAAGCCGGGCCCGCAGCTCGCCTTCGGCTCCAGCCAGCGCGCCTTCGGCACCCCGGGCGCCGGCGGCTCGTTCGGTTTCGCCGATCCCGATTCACGGCTGGGCTTCGCCTACGTCATGAACAAGATGGACTACTACATGTTCGACGACCCGCGCGAGAAAGCCCTCCGCGACGCCGTGCACCGCTCCATCCAGCGCCTTTCCGGCTGACCCGCCAGGCTCCACTGGAGCGGAAGCGGATGCGTACTCCTCGTTTCACGCGGAAGCGGGAGTGCTCCAGCTAGATTCTCCATGATGGACGCCCCCTACTACACTGGATTGCCTCCTTGGAACCCGGCTACCGAAGCGTGGCCGGGCGGTCCCCACCCTGGTGCAATCGCCCAAATGCAGGCCGAAGAAGCCCGCGCAGCGCAGCAAGCCCAAATAGTGGATCGGCGGCGTAGGTCTGCCCACCTCCTCTTGCTGCGGCGATGACTGATCGCTGGGAGTACGCGAGCATCACTTGGGTTTATTCGACAACCAACCAGACGACCAACCTGCCAAGCACCTGGAAGGGAGAGTTCTCCATCAACCGTCCCGACCGTGATCCTGAGACTCGACTCAGCTATGACTCCACGAATGAGCAGGCGAAGACCATCGGGATCGAGGCCCTGCTCAACGAGCTTGGCACCGAAGGCTGGGAGGTCGCGTCCGAAACGGTGATGGACACGACCGTCGTTTCGGCGTCGCACGGCTGGTCAGAGGGCGGGGTTCCGATCCAGATGCGCTGGCTGCTTAAGCGACAAGCCTGAGGTTCTTTGTACTTCATTACCGCTTCGCGCGAACGAGAAACGCGCCAAGTTGTGATCGAAACGGTGGATCGGTGGTAAAAAGCCGGACATGGACGCAGCAGGGTGGATCGTTGCTGGCTACGCGGCTGTTGTGTCGACGGCCTCCCTTGGGTGGCAGGTGCTGTCGTGGCTGCTGGTCAGAAAAAACCGAGTCAAGGTGATTGTCAAGGCTGCGTTGCTTGGCATGGACGACGGAAACATGATCGACGCCGTGTCGGTCGAGGTCGTCAATCGCAGCGACCATGCTGTTCGGGTGACGGGTGTGGGACTCAACCTGCAGGACGGCTCAGGACGGCAAATGCACCAAATGACCGCGCCACCTGGCGCGACCCTTCCTGGCACCGTCAAATCTCACGATTCGGCTTCAACCTTCTTTGTCGCCGAGGACCTTCAACGGGAAGCCGGGATTGACATCTACAAGCCGATCGCTGGTTGGGTGCATCTCTCGACCGGAGAAACAGTCAAATCGAAGCCGAAAGTGACCCGCACGAGAGGCTAAGTCATGGGCCGCAACGCAAGGAGATCAGCTTGAAGCTCTGGGGGCAAAAAGCAGATCATCATGAGCCTCCGACAGACCCGGTGGCGACGGGCAAGAAGGGGGTGCCAGAGACGCCACCTGTGGAGTTGATTCATCCCTTCTATCTCGATACCGACATGTCGATGGCCTTTGCCGCGGCGATTTCTGGCGGTGTCGCGTTGGAGAGCGAAGACCTCAAACGCGATAGCCACGAATCAGACGCAGTTAGGAGGATCGAGGGGAGTCTCCGCATGTTCGATCTCCTTGGTGCAGGGGGCGAGCTTGGGAACAAGTCATCAGATGCGGTAGGTACGGAGTCGCGATTCGTTCGCCAGCACACGAAAGCCTCGATCTTCATCTCTCTCTACGACGAGTTGAAGCGCACCAATCAGATTGGCGAGGTCGATATGGAGAGTCTCAAGGCAGGAGACATGGTTTCAGTGACGTTGGGCCCCGCCGTGGCACCTCTGCGGCGGGTTGTTGATCAGATAATCCGTCTCCTTGAGGTCGCAGCCCCGATGCTGGGAGTTGACTTGCCGGTTCCGGATGAGGTCGAGGATGGCCATCAGTCCCGACAGCAGCGACGAAAGCAGCAACGGGAAACCGCCAAGAAACTGGCCTCATCTGGTGGACCTCCAGAGCTGCGACAGATGTACACGATGTTTGCCGCCATCCAGGAGGACCTTGAACAGAGCGGCATGATCGACGTGGTTGTCTACCGCGAGGACAAGCCAGCCGTAGTTCTCACACTCGACAAGCGATTCGTCAACGACCAGGTTCTCGAGTTGCTTCACACGTCTAAATTCACGGTGATCGGCAAGGTCACGGAGATCTGGCCGACGGAGGACGACGTCGTCAATCTGTATCGACGTTCAGTCATGTCCCTGGTGCCAGCTTTGACGCAAGTATCCGCTTGGGGCATGATCAATCTGATTGCTTCATTTGCTGGGGCGATAGACGTGAAGCAGATGCAGGCTTCCGCATACGCCGCCGCGCGCGTTTCGAACGATCCGTCCGATGCGGCGAGCGAGTCCTCCACGGCGGATGAGCCGGAAGCCGCAGAGGGAGAGGATGGAGAGATGGACGAAGTACAACTCGGCGATCTCTCTGCCCTAAGCCCCGCGGTGACGGGTCCGGCCCTTCAGATACTCCCGCTGGCCATCTGCGCGTAGGAGTTGACCGGCATTGCAGGTGCGACTCGATCTCAGGCACCACGCACCCACTCCTCCCGGATGAAAATAAGCACGCGGTGCCTCCCCGCCAGCCGGACCCTCGTCTCCTTCACCAACGGCTGAGTTATTGTCGCTCCCGCTCCGCGCTAGTTGCGAGCGCGTCGACTCCGGGTCGCAGACGACCGCTTCGGACGAGGAGCAGCAGCAAGCCGGGCCGCGAGTGGGTTGACGGCGGACCCGGCGCAGACTTTCCTTAGTCGGCAGCCGTCGGCGCAGCCGATCCTGCCGACCTGGGTGCTATCCGTTCTATCCGACCAGCGAAGCGTCCGGCGCCAGCCCCTTGCGCAGCTGGCAGGTGTGAACCCATCGACTGACGAGCGTGAGGGCCTCGGTGGATCGGAGCGGATATGAGACAGCGCCAGTCAGCCAGGCCTCATCCCATTCTCGCGCCACAAACGCGTCGAGCGAAAACACACGCCGACTGGTCGCTGACCACATATTGGACTAGGGTTATGCCCACCAGTCGGGCAGATTAGGGGAGGTCGTTGTGATGCCAGTCCGTTTATCCGCTGCGTTGACGGTGGCTTTGAGCGCTTTGCTGCTTCTCGCTCTCAGCGTCCCCGCAGCTTCCTTTGCCGATCCGGCATCGGACCTCGCGGCGGCACAGGAAGAAGAATCGGCGGCGAGTGCGAATGTCGTCGTCGCTGAAGCGGAAGTCAAGCAGGCTGAAAAGGCGCTCGAACCCGCCGAAAAGAAGGCAATCGTTGCCGACGAAGCGGCCGACGTGGCGGAATCGGAAGCAGACGAAATAAGGGGCGGCCTGGAAAGTGAACGGACGCAGGCGGCGGAGGAGATCCAAGCGGCCGAAGCCAGTTACGACGACGAAAAGTCGACGCACGACACGACGACCGCCATCGGCCTCGGAATTGCGGGCCTCGCCCTGCTCATCGCCGTCGGCGCATTCGTCTTCAGCAAAGTCCAGAAATGGCCGCTCTCAAAGCGGCTGACGCAAGTGGCCGTTGGGGGGCTCGGCGTACTGCTCCTGATCGGTCTAGGCATTGCGTTCATACCGTCCTCGCCCCGGGTTCCGGAGTTCTCTGACGAAACGATGGAACTAGCGGCAGACGCAAAGGGCGACCCGGCCGACCCTCCAACAGATGAACTCACCGAAGCCGAAGAAGCCGCTGCGCCCCTCGTTACGAAGGCCGAACCCCTCGATGAGGCTCGAGAAGATGCGGAAGATTCTGTTTCCAACGCCGAAACGAAGCTGGCCAACGCAAAGAGCGAACTCAACGATGCGACCAGCGAAGTCAGATACGCCCAGAACGTAGTCGAGCGAGAAGAACGGAAGGCTGAAAAGGAAGCGGCATTCCGCGAAGAAGCGACGGCCATCGACTACGACCAGCTGATCAAGAACCCGTACCGGTACGAAGGAGACAAGGTTGTCTATACCGGCCAGATCTTCCAGATTCAGGAAGGCTACGGTGGGTTCATGCTGCTGTCCGTGACCGACGAAGGCTACGGATTCTGGACCGATGAGATCTACATCACAGGATTCGGGCACATCGAATCCGCCGAAGAAGACATCATCACCGTCTATGGGACGGTGACCGGAGCCAAGGAATATGACACTCAGGGCGGAGGGACTAATTACGTCCCGCAGATCAAGGCGAAATACGTAGACGAGTAGTTGCGACGCCAGGGTCTACAACTTCAAAAGGAGCAATATGAGCATGTGGTCCCGTACCAGTTCGATAGTGATCTCGGTCCTCGGTATTGCCCTGGTAGTGCTGGCCATCTTTACGGTGGCTCAGACCAGCGACCTAAGCTCAAAGGTCAGCGACCTGCAAGACGCAAACGCCGGTCTAGAAGACAAGACGGCCAGCCTGGAAGCAGCGACGGCGACGGGCGGGAAGGACGTCGCGGGTGAAATCGACGAACTATCGCTGGGCTTAAAAAAACTGCGAGCTTGCCTCCCCGAGATCCAGAATGAGATCAACGGCCTGTCGGTTGAAGTTGAAGGCGGGTACGCCTATATCGAAAACAACTCTCAGGTGTCCTCGTATTGCCAGCCCGTGGTGTATCCGCAGACGGGCGGTGCTGGTGAGTAGCAAACAGCAGAATTAGGAAAGGCGAGAACTAAAAGTGACCCGCGCCCTGGCACCTGCTTCGCGATTTGCGGGCGTCAGCTGATCTCCCCCAGGCGCTCGCTCTGGACGAGGAGCGGAAGCACTGCGCTGACTCTCCGGTGCTCCCGCTTCGCGCGACAAGGGGCAACTGCGTAATTACCTTCACGCGAGTGACAGCGCGGCGGCGCGAGTGCGTTCATGGCGATTAGTGTTCTCTTGGATGAGCGGCTGGCGGCAGGTGCGAGCGATCACGTTGCTGCCCGGCAACGTGACGGTGGTTGTGCCGGCAATGATTCTCGTGTTCGGCGACGGCCCCGACCTGGGCTGGAGCCTCGGCGGCGCGGTGGCGGTGCTGATTGGCTTGCTCGGGGTCGCGCTGGTCGGCGCGGGGTTCACGATCTGGCTGTGGACAGTGTGCCTGTTCAGGCGCGTCGGTAAGGGCACGCTCGCCCCCTGGGACCCCACCTCGAAGCTCGTCATCGAGGGCCCCTACCGCCACATGCGCAACCCGATGATCACCGCTGTGGCGACCTTCCTGGTGGGGGAGGCAGTCCTCTTCGGCTCACCCGCGATCCTCGCCTGGGCGGGACTTTTCGTCGCGGTCAACTTCGCCTGGTTTCTGTTCGGCGAGGAGCCCGGCCTGGAACGCCGCTTCGGCGACGAATACCGTGCCTACAAGCGCTCCGTGCCGCGCTGGATACCGCGGCGCAGTCCCTGGCGACCCGGATAGCAGGCACTTGCTCTTCGCAGCGCAGAAGTGGCGTGCCCTACGGGGTCGCCGGGATGCCCGGTTCGGATGGGGACGATCCGTCGCGAGTTCGCTGCGTGTCGACTTGGAGGCCTCCGGCTTGGGATATCCCCGTGTATACTGACGACATGAAGGTGGTCAAGGTTCGCCGGGTCGGCAACAGCAACGTGGTTTCGATACCGCGCGAGTTTGAGGCGCGCGGCTACGCCGCCGGGACGTCGGTGCTCGTCGAGGAGCTCGAGAGCGGCGAGCTGCGGATCATGCCGACCGAGCAGGTGCGCGATCGGATTCGCGGCATCGGGCAGCGCGTAGTTGACGAGCACGCCGAGGCGCTGCAGATCCTTGCCGAGCACGATCCCGACGACGAGAGCGCCAAGCGGTAGACAGGCCTCCGGTGGAGGAGAACGAGCCGGTCTATATCGAGCTCCAGCCAGGTCGGATCGTGCTCCAGCAGGTGCGCCACCTCTCGCCGTGCTTCAACGCGGCCCTCGTCGCGTTCGTCGAGGCCAACCGGGACGACGAGGTGGAAAAGAACCGGCTCTGCCCACCCAATCCATACCCCAGCAGCATCGAGGACTGGCCGCGCATGATGAGCCGCACGTGGCGAACGGAAGGGCGATGGCTGAGCGAGCCCGACCTCACAGCGTGGGTGGCCGAGAGCCGGCTGAACCTGGTGCGTGCGCTTCCCGACCACGCGTCGGAGCCGTTTCGTGCAAGGTGCGGTCAAGCGATATCTCACCCACGTCGGCGCGGCGATCGAGCGGCTGAAGCAACTGGATGAGTCGAGTTCACCAAGGCGTGAAGAGAGCAGCGAGGGCGCTTGAGAGCCCACTTGACCGCTCCCGCTTCGCGCGAAGCGCAGCACTATGCGGTCTCGGGTCTTATGCGAACGGAAAGAACGCAGCAAGCGAGTTATGCCCGCCGTCGCAAGGAAGCGACCGGGATAAGCTTGGCTAGTCCGGGGGGCGACCTTGAGCAAGAAGCGAGACCAGGAACTCAAACAACTGCGCGACGAGCTGGGGATTTTCCGTGACGAGTTTCCCAAGCTGTCCGACGACGACCTGTTCGTGGTCTGGTTCCTGTTTGCGTTCATCACGGGTGACAAAGCGGCTGCAGTCGCGGCGCTCACCGGGCACTCCGGTGAGAAGAACATCGACGGGATACACATCGACCACAGGGCACGGCTCGTCTCGATCGTGCAGGGCAAGTACCGTCAAAAGCTGCTCGCCAGCGGCGAGTACCGGGCGGACGTACTCGACTTCGCCGCCCTCGCCGAACGCCTTGCAGGAGACGACCAGGACTTTGCGTCATTCATTGAGGACCTCGAGGGAGCCGCAGCACACCTGGCCGAACAGGCACGCGAAGCGGTCCTTGAGCGGGGATATCGCCTCAACCTGCACTTCGCGACCCTTGGTCGCTGCTCCGGGCCGCTTGAGGATGAGGCCAAGCGACAGGTACGCAAGGTCGACATTCCCGCATCGCAGCGCCCGCGTCTGACGATCCTTACCGGTGAGCGGGTGATGGCGGTATTTCGGGACTATCTCGATGGAGTGGCGCCACCGGTGGCGTCGATCGAGCTGCCGGTCGAAGGAAAGCCACAGGAAAGGTTCGATGAGGCGAGTGGCGTGTCGTCCTCCACCTTCTCGGTGAACGGCTGGGAGATCGGTCAGCTTGTCCATCAGTATGGGGTCAAGCTCTTCGCCCGCAACATCCGCGGCTACCTTGGCGAGACCGGCATCAACCAGGAGATCCGCAAGACGCTGCATAAGGATCCGGCCAGCTTCTGGTACCTCAACAACGGCATCACGATCGTCTGCGACGACGCCATGCTCGAGAGCTCCTCGGGTCAGGAACGGATGGTGATCTCGAACCCGCAAGTCATCAATGGCCAGCAAACGAGCTACGCGCTAAGTGCAGAGCAGCGTGGGGCGGCGCGCGCGCAGGTCTCGGTACGGCTTATCAACGTCGCTAGAGATGGAAAGGTCGATGACTTCGCCGCCTACGACGAGATGGTCGCAAAGATCGTCGAGGCGACCAACTCGCAGAACAAGATCAAGGCCTCCGACCTGCGCGCCAATGACCGGCTCCAGGTCGGGCTCGAGCGATCCCTACACCAGCTCGGTTACTTCTACCAGCGCAAGCGCGCCGCGGCTACAGAGATGGCGAAGTTGGCGGGCCAACACGAATGGAAGGTGACGAAAGAGGCCCTCGCCAAAGCCGTCACTGGATGCGAGAGCGCGTTCCTCGTGCGCCGCGGGACTGACCAGCTCTTCGAAGAACCGCGTTATCGCAGCATCTTCAACAGGGCCCCTCGCCAACTCCTTTGCTGCTGGTGGCTGTCGAAGGCGGTCGACTGGGCGGCCTGGGGAACCCCCGAGCAGCCGGCCAAGTTCGTCGTATTGCAGTTTTTATGGACGGACCTCGGTCCGGTGATCCGCGCCAACCAACCGCAGTTCATCGACATGTTTGAAGACGTCCAGCGAGACGCCCGCTACCCCCACCTCGCGCGAGCAGTAGGCCGTGCGTTCAAAGGTGCCATGGCCTATTACCGAGCCGAGCGCGGCACCGGTGCCGACGCGATCGACCCCTTGTCCTTCTTCAAACGACAGGAGGCCTACGACGGCTTCGCCAGGTTCCGCGAGGGATCGGACCTCGGGCATTTCAAGCAATATGAGCGGGCCGCTGACAGGTTCTCCGCCGCCCTCGCGGCCTGAACCGCTTTGCGCGAAAGCAGGCGGCGCCGAACTGCTGCGGCTCCCAAGTGTCCGCTCCATTTCGGTAGATCTTTGCCTGCGGGAATTGACCATCGCACTCGAGTAGGCTCGACCGCCATGCGCAGCGTGATCGCGTTCATCGTCGCCGTCGCCGTACTCGCCGTCTCAGGTTGTGGCGGTGGAGGGAACGAAGTCACGGTGGCCCGGCAGGCCGTGGCGCCGGTGCCACGAGGCCAGGTCAGGGTTTTGACCTGCGGAGCGAGAGGCGGCTTCAAATTCAAGCTTCACAAGGTCGATTGCGAAATCGCCAACGCGTTGATCGTGATGCTCGACGGACGCGCACTACATCAGTCGATGCTTCTCACCGCGGAAGGGAAGCGACGTGGAGCGTGGGTCTGCACGTCACCGGCGCATTCCCTTGTCGACCGATTGCATTGCCAGCAGGGGGACCGATTCTTCACGGTCGAACGCGCATCCCGGTAGCTGCGTGAGTACCGCGCCTTTCACGTACGACGCCATACTCGGGAAGCTGGCTGTATTGAGCATTACAGTGGGCCGATGGCGGACGATCATGGGACGGAGATTTGGCGCAGCAAGGGCGGTCGTGCCTGGCGCATTGGCGGCGATGCTGAGATCGCGTGGATCGAGGAGAACACGGAGAGCGGGCTGACGATCATGTCTGCGATTCCTCCGGTGTTCGAGGCATTCGCCACCCTGGAGGAGCCCGGCACCGGGGAACAGGAGTTGGCCGCGTCGTCGCTCGAGGATTGGAAACGTCATGAGGCGGACTGGGAACGTCATGAGGCCGGAGTGCTAGAGGTGCTGACGGAGCACACGGCGCCACAGCCATGGTGGCTTGGCTATCTCGAAACTGGCGCCCACGACATCGTCTTCGCCGACGCGCCGAGGGTGAGGTTTTACGCCGACTGGCCGTACGTGCTGATTGAGGCAGGTCCCGAGCAGGCCCGTGTATGGCGCGATGGCATGCCGGATCTGATGTTTCCGGCCGATCGCTCGTGGCTTTTCTCGACTTTGTGGGACGACGATTGGACCTGCATCGGCGGCTCGAGAGGGCTGGTGAACGCCTTCCTAGCCCATCCCGATCTGCGACCCCGGGTTCGCGAGGTCGATCCATTGGTCAAGGACGCGACTCCGCCCGGGCACACCGCGTTCTGATTGCGTGGACGAAACCTGATGTCCGGTTGATCCCGCCGCTCCTCCTTCGCGCGAAGAGCAGCACGACGTGTCGGATAGCTGCAACCACGCAAAGATGGCTGCGACTCGTCTGACTCCCTCGTTCTCAGACCGGGCTGAGGTCTGACGTCGTCGGGGCGCCGTGGGCAACCGCGGCTTTGTCAGAGAAGCTTGCGATACCCACGGCGATCTCCTCGACAGCGGTATTGGTGAGACGGTCGGGTTGGCTTTGCAGCCAGGCGCAAAGCCGCGAGCCCTCGATGAAGACGCACTTGTCCTCCTTGACGAAGGCTTCCGGGAACTCCGACCAGAAGACGACGACGGCCTGCACCCAGATGCGATGAGCGGTCCGTCGTTCGATGTCTTCCTTGAGCCCAGCTGCGGCGGCACGGGCGTGTCGGGGGATCGACTCCCAGGGCTTGTCGTCCTTGGGGTCTAACCGCCGTTGCAGGTGTGGCACGCCGTCCGTTATGCCCACGATGCCACGGAGATTTTTGCTCTCGAGCAGATAGACGCCGGCGGGCCCGACCACCACGTGGTCATAGTTGCCATGGCCGTTCTGGACATCGTGGAAGACATGCCAACCAGCCTGCTCAAGGGGTTCTAATGCCTTCTCGGCCTTACGCTCGCCTTCAGCGCCGACATGCCAGTTCTCTATGTAGTCGGGCGGGCTCTCGCGAACTACCAGCCAGGTGGCGACAAATGCGCCAGTGGCCATTCCAGCGAGCCATGACAGCTGGTGGCCGTCGAGAAAGAGCACGGCAATCCCGGCCACAACGAAGGGGCCGAAGATGACAGCAGCGCTGGGGCGAATCTTCGCCCGCCAGCTGCGAAGACCCTCCCGGTAGCGCTGCTCGGCGTGGGCGCCTGCTCGAGGCTTGCGGTGGAAGGCCATGGGGCGTTATCGGGCCGAAACTCTCTGGGCCTTAACTTGGAAAGCCGGGCACAGTGGCGCGAACGGCGGCAGGCGCTTCGAGCGATTTGAAAGCGCGGCGGCGGCCACGGTTGACGCTTGCGCCTCGGACGAGCCGCTCATCGAGCCTGGTGGCCGCCAGGCTCTCGCTTGGCCCTGACGATGCAGAAACAGAGGGCTCGCCGGCCGCGGCGATCGCGCGTCGTCCGAGGTGATCGTCTACGGCTCGGACTCGGCACGCTCGCAACCACGCGAGGCTGTCGCACAAAGGCGCGGCCGAAAGACCGCGCTGTCTCGACTCAGCGGCACCTCTCACGCCACGGGCCAGCTGGTGGCAGCCCACAGGGTCTAGCCGAAAGTCAGACCGACGGCGTTATCTCTGCCGGGGCTTAGATCGGACCGTACGGGTCCAGATTTGGCTTGTGCGACAGCCTCACGCGAAAGCAGTAGCTACGTCGACGAGAGCGACATTCCGATTGGGATCGCCTGGGGGATACTGGACGGGCGAAGGCTTGGGTGATGACGTCGTCAGTCGCCGAAGCGACGCTCTAGGTGGCGAATGCAGGAAGCGCAATAGGGCGACTACACGAGAAAGGTGACTCGATGGCTAAGGCAGCAGCTGCCGGAGGCGGCGCGGATAGCTCAGTCGCGGACGAGCTCCGCAAGCTTGGCGTGAAGGGTGTCCTCGTGCAGATGGCCGAGCGCGGCCAACTCCTCGACCTGAAGTGCGAGATGCCGCAGTGCTACCACCACAAGGGTCGAGCCGCATTCGATCCGCTCACGACGAAGCGCACCAAGTGGTCGCCCTCGCGCGACCACTACCCGATCCTCAAGTCGGCCGGCGGGCACCTCGTCCCCGAGAACGTTCGGCTGTCCCACACGGAGTGCAACCAGCGGGATTACACCCGGCGGAAGCAGATCGGGACGCTGCTCGCGAAAGGCAAGTCCCTCGCCGAGATCGCCGAGACACTGAACCGCAGGAATGTCCTCCCGGCCCACGGTACGAACCGATGGACGGCCGCGATGGTGCGCAAGGCCTATGTGTCCTAGGCCGGCCGTAGAAACACTGCTGCTTTGCGCGAGCACGGGCACTGCAGCCCTCTGGGGCGGTAGTGCCGCGGTAGGTTGTCATCATGGCGCCGCCCGAGCTGTCGATTCTCGATGCCTGCTCACCAGAGCTACAAGTCAGCGCCGCTGCGAAAGGGTGGGATCGGACGAACGAGCGAGACTTCCAGCGCGCAGTGGAGGCCGTGAGCGGTGGCCACTCTGCAAGCGTTCTCCTCACACACTGGCCGGCCGTAGGCGCCGTCGACATCGTGTTGTCGGGCGAGGTTGGACTTGAGCTCAAGTGGTGCAAGTCCGGCGACACGCTCGTCAACTGCGCGTGGGACATCGCCAAGTTGGGGTGCGCCATCGCCGAGGGACAGCTCACTGCGGGGTTCATCGCGGCAGGCGCGCCTGCCGCGCATTGGGACGGTCATGGCTCCGGGACCGAGCTCTTCGCCCCTCGCGTCTATGAGGACGATGATCTCGCGCGCCACTACGAGAGATGGTGGCGCTTCTGGTGTAAAGACGTCGCGACACGCCCGGTAGATCTTCCACGTTCGGTCGCCGTTGCAGACGAGGGAAGCATCTCCACTGAGCTCGACGGAATGCCATTCGTCCTACGCTTGGCTCGGGTCGAGGTTGTCGACCCTGCGTGGCGAGTGCACGTATGTCCGCATAGGTGGCGAAGCGAGCGGTGCTCACCACGCCCGTGGGACCCCGATGGCTGGGGCGGTCAGCCATCTTGAGAGCCGCAGGTCCCCGTTCCTCCTTCGCGCGAGGACCAGCAACCGCTGCGACGCTACAAACCGTTGCGTGGGTCTTTCGGCTTATCGCTGTGCCACCAGATCGCCGTATCCCAGACATAGAGCTCCAGCGCCGGAAGGCCGATGAGGAGAAGAAGCCCGACTAGCCATTCCCAAATGGCGAGGCCACCAATAACGAAGTCGGCGATCATCGGAAAAAAGCGTAACTCCTACTACTTGGGTGGACGGCCAGCATTGGCTCTGCAGCCACGGGCCTCAGCCGCCCAGCCCGCCCAGCACCGCGAACGGGTTGGGCGGGCGCTCGGCGTAAGCCGCTGCCCACGTACCCTCGACCTTGACTCGACTACCGCTGGGGGCCTCGTTTCGGATCCGCTCGGCCAGCTCCTTGGCGCTGTCCTCATCGGTGGCGCCAACCAGCAGGTACCTCCAGCGGTGAACCGCAGGCAGGCCCTCCTTTCGCAGTTGCTCGGAGAGCCCCACTGCGTCGTGGCGCGAGGGGAGATCGACCCGGACCTCGAATTCGGGATACCCCCTCTTCGCCGTCTCCTCGCGCTCGCGCGCCATCAGTTCTTCGCGCTCGGCGACCCTGGCGGCATCGTTCTCCGGCAGCGGCTTGTCGGGGTCCTCCCATTCCTCTGCGCTGGGATGCCAGTGGCGGAAGTCGACATCGAGCGCCCATCCGTGCTGCCGCGCGTCGGCTTCGACGGCGTCGCGGGCCTTCTCGGCCTGCTCGCGGGTGCCGGCGTAGAGGAACATCCGGGCTCCGTCTCGAGTGACGATGACGCGATCGTGAAACGCCTCGCTTAGGTCATGCTGGAGCTGCTGGGCATCGAGGCGCTCGGTCAGCGCTTGGGCATGGTTCTCCTCGTGTAGGTCGACCTGCAAGCGCCAGTCGTCATTCATCGAGGCACTCCGTCCGCCAGGACCCCCTCGCCTTCCAGCCCCAAGATCGTCACGGCCAGATTGTTACCTATTTGGCATGCAGCTCGACGAACGCTGGCCCAGGAGACTGCCATCACGCTAACCTGCCGATTGCTGTGAGTGTGGAGACTGGGCAGGCGCAAGGCGGCGACACCCCCACCGAGGGGAAGATGGCAAGAGGCTGGCGCCTGACGAAAACCGCCTGGGCGCTGATCCGGCGGGACCCGACGATGGTCTCGATCGCGCTGATGGGCGCGGGCTGCGGGTTGGCGGGAGCCGCCGCCCTCATGTACTTCTCCGGCTACTTCAGCTCGCCGACCCACTCGCGGGGCGACCTGGCGCTTGCCGCGATCATCGGCCTCTACCCGATGACCTTCCTCAGCGTCTTCTTCAACGTCGCCCTGGCCGGGGCCGCCGCGGCCAGCTTCGACGGCCGGCCGATCGGAGTCCGCGAAGCGCTCGGCATCTCGTGGAGGCGGTTGAGCCGGATTGCACAGTGGTCGCTGCTGGCGGCGGGAGTGGGGCTCATCCTGGAGCAGCTCGCCTCGCGGGTCCCCGGCGCCGGGCGCCTCGCGTCCTGGCTGCTCGGCGCCGCCTGGAGCCTGGCGACGATCTTCGCCGTGCCGCTGCTGGCGCTCGAGGGCGCCGGACCGCTTGAGACCGCCAAGGAGTCGGTCCATCTGATCAAGAGCAAATGGGGGGAGGGGATCACCGGACTGGTCGGCATCGGAGCCTGGACCGTCTTCGCCATGATCCCGGTAGGAATCCTGCTTGGGGTCGGCGTCGCGATAAGGAACCGGGATGCGACCGCCGGCGCAGCGCTGATCGCGTTCGCGGTCGGGGCGATCCTGCTGGTTTCCGCCCTCTCCCTCGCCACCCGGCAGGTCTTCTCCGTCGCCCTGTACCGCTACGCCACCGGACTGCCCGACACAGGTGGTTTCGCCGCCGCCGACCTCGAAGAACCGTTCCGTCGCCGCGGCGGCCGCGACTGACCGTAACTCCGCGCTGGACTCGCATCGCCCCGTTCGTCCTCTGCGTGGCCTTCGCCGCCCTCGGGATCTGGTCGCTCGCGGTGAGCGACCATGCAACCGGCGCGCTACAGCTCGCGTTCAGCGCCTTTTGGCTGCTGATGGCCTTCTGGAACAGGCGGCCGGCCGTCCTCGGCGGACGGCGGGACAGCATCTCTTCGGGAAGTAACCTTCGACAACCGTGATTCCACGCTGGATGCGCATCGCGTACGTCGTATTCGGCCTGACCTTTGCCGGCTACGGGATCGTGTGGATCACCAGAGGCGAAACTGGCACGGGCGTCGTCTATCTCGCGATCGGCGTCGGCTGGCTACTGGTTGTTGCCTTCAAAGGAAGGCGGTCGGCCTCGCACCGGAAATCTGAGCGCGGGGCCGCCTGACCGCCCAATAGCCTGATTCGTTGGCTATACCCGCGATCTGCCAATCGAGACCTGATGAACAGCGCCGGGATTCTCGTCTACTTCTGGGGCTCAGTCTCGTTGGTGCTTCTGTGCCTGATTGCGCTAACTGTGCCATTCGGCATTCGCGGCCAGCGACGAGTCTTGAAGAAACTCCACCGTCGCGACCAATTCCCATCGTTGAGTTGAAGATCCTTCAATAGATGACGCCATTGGCAGTCTCATCGGGATTAGCGGTCGCCTACGCGATAGGACTCTTCCTACTGTTGGGGATCATCCCGCTGGTCGTCACCGCGCTGAAGGGCCAGTGGCTTCTTTTCGTAGCTGGCTGGCTGACAGTCGGACTGGTCTGGTGGATTGCCGCGCTTCGCCTCGGTCGCCCTGACTCGTGGTGGGCTCGGAATGTCTACGGCGACGAAAAGCTGATGCGAGCAGAACGGCGGTACGGGGCGGCTGCGCACGAAGCTTGAGCGTGGGCAGCACGAGCCTGCGCAAGCGCAACCGGGACCTCTTGCGGGTCCGCCTCCTGCTTTGCGCGAGAAGCAGAAGCGAGCCGAGCACTAGCTGACACGCCCGCTTTTCGTCCAGAGCAACTACATGGGCTGGCTCCCAGGGCCCAACGTCAGCCCAGCAGAACCACTGTGGTGGAGACGTTCCCCATACCGACGGTCTGGAACGACCCCGCCTTCGCCCTCACCTGGAAATACACGGTGTGCGGCCCCGCCGTGACATCGATGATGCCGATTGAGGTGTACGGGAGGTGGACCGTTGTGCCCTTCGCAACCGGCTGCTCGACGGCGGAGCCGGGGACGGGCGGGGCCGTCGTGAAGCTCGTTCCATCATCGAGGAAGTCGCCCACCTCGAAGTTGCAGTCCACGCTACTGGTAGCGGAGCAGACCAGGATCCCGCCGTACCAGGTCTGGATCACGAGCAGCTTGCCGTCGGCGGGCACGTTCACATTTCTGCTGCTCAAGTTGACGCCGTGCGAGGGCTGGTTACCCGTAACCGCGCCGAAGGTCGGCCCGACGTCGCCCTGGGGGCCCTTTGCACCGGTGGGCCCGACGAGACCCCCAGCACCGCGCGGCCCGACCAGGCCCGAGGCTCCAGGCGGCCCCACCGGCCCAGTCTGGTTCCAGACGATCAGCCGGGCACCGTGACCGCACCGGGGGCGCTTGACCACGCGCAGGGCGCCGGAGTGCTTGGCGTAACAGGCATTGATCGTTCCGCCCCTGCCGACGCCGCCGACGGCCGCGAAAGCCCCTCCTCCCAGGGCGACGAGCAGCGCCAGGTAGGGACGATCGTCGGCGTGTCCGGGGCGGTGAGCGAAGAGACGACGCAAAGGAACCCTCCTCCTGGGTTTGCTCGCTGCCGATCTTCTCCGATAGTGCATCCGGATGCAAGAGCGGAGAACCGCCGCTCTCCATGCAAAGGGAGAGACCCGCTTTGGACGAAGCCCGAAAGCTGCGGGCAACAGGATCCGCGCACCTGCTTCGCGCGATTTGCGAGCGGGGATCGCCCCGGCTGTGACACGCCCGGTCCCGACTACGGAGGCGCTCGACCTCACCGCTGCAGGCTGGATCACACTCGCTTCCGCATGGGATTGAGGAGCGCACCCGCCCGGTCCGCCGACGAGCCGAGCTCGCCCCAAGCGGGAGTCATGCCCTCTGCCAGTATGGATGCGTGACCTCGACCCGGGTGCGGCAGCTGATCGACGCGCCCCGAGAGCGCGTCTACAACGCGCTGCTCGACCCCACGGCGATCTCGCGCTGGAAGGTCCCGACCGGGATGACATGCCAGGTGCACGAGTTCGACCCCCGGGAGGGTGGCGCGGTAAGGGTGTCGTTGACGTATGAGGCGCGGGATCGCGTGGGGAAGACCGAAGGCCGCACCGACACCTACCGTGGCCGGTTCGTCAGGCTCGTGCCCAACGAGCTCGTGGTCGAGGTGGATGAGTTCGAGACCGACGATCCGGCGTTGCGCGGCGAGATGACGACCACCATCAGCCTCTCGGACGCAAACGGCGGCACCGAACTTGTCGCCGTCCATGACCGGCTGCCGGAGGGCGTTTCGCCCGCCGACAACGAGGTTGGCTGGCGGGAGGCGCTCGCGCGGCTTACCGCGCTTGTCGAGTCGCCCCGCTGAGCGCCCCATCCCGGGCGCCGGCGGGGGCTGCTCAGCGCCCGGGGTGAACGGCTCGCGTCGGCGGATAGACGCCGCCGTCAAAGAGCCTGCGCGCTCCCAGGCGTCCCGGCAGCGACACCCACATGGGCGGCTCGAATGATGCCCAGGCAGGTGTAGTTGCCCGGAGGGAGCGGTCTCAGCCGCATCACCATCAGCAGTCGCCTGCCGAGCTGGTGGAAGACCGGCTTCATCGCCCGGGCATTCTGGCTTTTGCCGCTCGCGCATTCTCCGGGGCCAAGGTTGATCAGGATCCGCTTTGTGCTCGGCCCGAGAGCCGGCTGGTGGCGGGCAAGCGTCCAGGTGATGGCGGCGCGCCCCCGCACGATCGACGTTGGTTCGCATCTGCTGCTGTAGCTGGCAAAGGACCAGCTCCCCTTGGATTCTTCGAGAGTGAGGCTTTCCACGCCGGGAAGGCGGCCGTGGCCGTAGACGACGACTCCGGGGCCTTTGGCCAGCAGCCTCCAGTTGTGCTTCGGCAAGGTGGGGAAGCCGTGCTGCCATTCGATGATCGTCTTGCGCAGGCCTTCTTCTGCCGGCCCCGGCCCAAGCTCTGCTTCCGTCGGCCCGGAGAAGACGCTGACGGGATCGAACGTAGAACCCCATTCACAGGTCGTCGGGTACGGCCAGGATGGCCATTCCGCCACCGCCGGGTCGGGTCCTCGAGGCCTCTCAGATGCAGCGAAGACGCTCGATGCGAGCATCAGGGCGCCCGCCACGCTCACCAGCAGCCCGAGGCCCCCGAGGACGAACGGCTCCCACCTGACCCCCCTTGCAGCAGGCGACATCGGCTGCAGGTTACCGCCGTTCCCGTCGGCAACCGCGTCCCATCGGAGGCCTGCTATTCGGTCAGCGGCGACAATCCACTCGCCTTGCGGGCGTCCTCCGTCAATGGCATAGGGTTTGGCGACCAATGGGTCGACGCTGGACCATCTGCGTGGGGCTCGTCAGCCTGGCTTGCGGGGCCTTTCCGGCCACGGTGGCGGCTGCGGGCTCTACCGTCGTTGCCACCTTTCACTCCGATGCGGTCGAAGCCGGCTTCAGACTGCACGGGAGCCACGGCTACTCGATCTCGGTCGTCGCCTATTCGCAAGGGGAAGGTCACAGAGGCACGATCGAGTTCACCGCCAGCCGCCATCATGAGCGCGCTTACTATCGGGCTCCTGCGAGCGTTACGGCCGATGCGATCCGAGCCGATCTGGGACGCATCGGGAGGGTGGACGTCGTCCGCCGCCCGTCGGGTCGCGAGAAGAAGGTCCACCTGAAGTGCTTCGGCGATACGCAGACCTACGAACCGGGCACCTACGAAGGGGCTATCGAATTCAACGGGGAGGAGGGCTATACGCGGGCGAGAGAGCATCGCGTAGCCCAGCTGCCCGCCTTGCTCCTGTTCGCGGGCCGTGGCCCTTGTCACGGCGGTGGCTACGGAGAAGCCTTTGGGCCTGGCGAGCCCGGCGCCAGACTCCGCGGTGTCTCCTTCGCCCACGGCCGAAATCTCTCCTTTCAGGTGAACAAGAACAGCCTCCGGGCAAAGACGGTGTTCACGGCCTCGCTGAAGGAGCGCCGCGGCGGAATTTGGATCGACAGGGAACTGGCCGGGGTGGCGCCCCCGAACGCCTTCCGCTTCGATCCGCATCTGCGGACCGCCACCCTGAGCCCACGGGCTCCCTTTTCCGGCTCGGCTTCGCTCAGTCGCAGTGGGAACTCGGCTTCGCCGATCTGGAAAGGCGACCTGAGGCTTGCCTTCCCGGGTCGGGACGTGGCGCTCGCGGGTCCCGGTGTGCATGTGAGCATTGGTCATGCACGGTTCACCCGGAGTAATAGTGCAAACGTGGGAATCGGCTTCTAGCTTCAGCTGACTTTGCCGGGGCTGGCCTGCTGCGCCATGAGGTCGGTCGGGGAGAGGATCGGGGCTTTGTCGGCGAGGTCGAGGAGGTGGGTGTCGCCGGAGACGAGGACGCTGGGGTCAAGAACGGCCCGTCGCACGCTTCTCCTCGCGGATGGCGTGGAGCTCGGCGTCGGCGAGCGCCATCCCCTCCCCCTCCGATGCGGGCCGCACCCGCGCCCAGATCTGCTGGAGGTCGTCGAGGCCGAGGTCGCGTCGCAGCGACTCCTCGATCACCTGCGAGTCGCGCTTGCCGGTCCGCGCTGCCTTGATCTTGACTGCGCGGAAGACATCCTCGTCGAGGGTGACGGTCGTGCGCGTCTTTGACATAAAAGCATCATGACATCGTGATGTAGCTCTCTTTCATCGGCGCTCGCTATCCCCAGCCCTGGGCTGAGGAAGGCATGGGGGAAGGCTCCGGAGCGTCGGCGCCCATCCGCGTACGTAACCGTGACCTGGATCTGCGCGTAGACGGGCGGGTAGCCTGCCCAGATACCGTTGTTGCGCCCGGTCTGCCGGACGTAGAGCGGGTACTGCCCCTCCTCATCAGTCCGGCGTTCGCCAGAGAGCCCACCCAGTCCTTGCCTCGGACCCCGTTGTGTAGACCGGGGGTCGTGAGGGGAATGCGCCGGCCGGCGATCGCGGCTGAGGCGGCAACCGCCTCCTCCCTCAATACGACGTCGATCCCGATCCTGTCGCAGCGGATCGAGTGCGCCTCCCGGCAGCGGACCCCAATGTAGGGGCCGTAGCTGACGGCGAGCCGACGGAACGCCCTCCCCGCGGGACGGCCGAATCGCAGTGCTTCCGACGCAGCGACCATCTCCGGTACATACCGGCTTCCCCCGCACCGACTCCCGAGCGGGGCTGCCAACAGGTTCAGCGCCTGGGCGGCGAACTGCTGCCCACCTCGGCGGCGGTAGACCTGGACGAGACTCGCCAGCTCGCCGTCGTCGAGCGCGTTCCTCAACTTCGACTGAAGGCACTCCTCGAATCGGGAAGCACCCGGCGGGTGCCGATCACGCCGCGCCTCGCAGAATCGCGCCGCCACTCGCCGTCCTACGGCTGACCGGGGGTGAGGTGATCGGCGGCTGCGAATGATCCACACGAAGGCTGTCCATCAGCTGCTCGATCTGACGACGCACCCCAGCGCTGGGGCCGGTGGGGGCGCTCCACACCCGGAGCTGGAAGACCCGTCCGCCCATGCGGAAGAAGACGTTGTAGGCCTCGCCGCACTCATAGCTTTGCAGCCGCCCAAGGTGGAAGGGCTTGCGCAGCGTCGGGTATCGCTTGAGCTGCTCCGGGCTGACCTGGCTCACGGCGCCGGCGCCACGACGCTTGACCCCGCTGTCTCGAAGGATCTGCAGGAGGGCGCCGCCCGCCGGAATCTGGCGCACGATCCGGTGCGGGTCACAGATCGTTCGCACCGCTCCCCGGACCCTGAATGACGCCACCTCCAGCGGGACGTCGGCGCCCGGCAGGCCAGCCAGGCGGACTCGCTGCCAGCCAGACGGGATCGTGACCGCGAGGCCGCCGCGGCTGCTGCGGTGCCCTTCGGAGTCAGCGGCGCCTGACGAGCATCCGGCTGCGGTGAAGGCCAGTCGCAGCGCAGGCAAGCGCGGCGCTCGCGAGTGTGGGAAGCCTGAGGAGGTTCACTGATGCTCATACGCTGGAGACGCCCCGGCAGGTCCCTGCGGCTGCCGACTACCGTGAGCAGCACCAGCCGTGGATCTGCGGAAAGGCGCCCTGGCCCGCCCCCATCTCGCCCGGAGCGAACTGACTCGAGACGTTGGAGATCGCCTTGACCCTGCCGGGCCGGCTGGGGTTGAGGAAGAGCCACTGGTCGGCGCTGCGCCAGGCGAGCAGCAGCCAGCTGCCGTCGGGTGACCATTCGAGGTCGGAGAAGCGCCCGGGCCCGGAGAAGACGGTTCGCGGCGCTGCTCCTGGGCCGGCGACCAGCAGGCTGCTGCCCCTACCCCTGTTCAGGATCAGGGCGACGCGTTCGCCGGAGGGCGCGAGGCGGGCAGCGACGATTCGCGTTCCGGCGGGAGGCGACCAACGCCAGCGAATCGCGCCGCTGCGGCCACGCAGCTCGAGAGCACCCGGCTCGGTAACCAGGAGAGCGCGCCCGTCGTTCGACCACTGAAGCGAGAGCGGCAGAGGACCGGGTCGGGACTCGAAGACCACCCTGCCGCTGTCGGCTCGCACCGCCTCGACGGCCCCGTCCGGCTTGACGA
The DNA here is from genome assembly GCA_963749605.1 of uncultured Solirubrobacterales bacterium. Classification (GTDB taxonomy): domain Bacteria; phylum Actinomycetota; class Thermoleophilia; order Solirubrobacterales; family 70-9; genus CAVVNN01. The sequence goes on from CAVVNN010000002.1 coordinate 982,944, forward strand.
AGGCGAGGACGTAGCGGGGGCCTGGCATCCAGGCGGGTGCCACCGGGGCGACACGCGGCTCGAGCAGCCGATCGCCGGTGCCGTCGCCGTCGACGACACGCAGCGAGCTCCCACTCAGGTAGGCGAGGCGGAAGCCGTCGGGGCCGTTCCAGCTGGGCAGTCTCACCGGCCCTTGGCGCTCGAGCGTCCAGCGAACTGTCCCAGCCGGGTCGACGGTGGCGAGTTCGTGGCGCGAGGTGGCGGCGACATACAGACCGTGGGGGGACCAGGTCGCTCCCGTATAGGCGCCGAGCAGCCGCTTGGAGCCGTCGGCATGGACGATCCACGGTCCCTCCGCCGACTGGACCAGGAGAGAACCACGCGTGGGCAGGGAGGTGAGCGCGGGCTTCGCGTGCTCGACCCCTGGGCTGACGGCATCGGCAACCCAGTGGCGAACGGTGGCGCCGGCGGGGCTGACGACGACCGCCACGAGTCCGAGCGCCAGCGCCACCTGCAGGCCCAGGCGACGCGAGCGGCGCGAGGGCTGGGCCTTCGGGCCTTCCGCGTGGGCCGCACGGATGAGGCGCCACGCTCGCTCGCTCGCCTCGCTCTCCTCGGGCGCCCTCACCCGGCCAAGCGCCTCGCGGACGGCTCGCTCGGTGTCCTTCATCCGCTCTCCTCCCCGAGCTCGGCGGCGAGGCGGTCGAGCCCGCGCCGGATTCGCGAGTTGACTGTGCCGCGGGGAAGGTCGAGCATCCGCGCGATCTCTCCCGGGGTGTAGTCGAGCAGGTAGCGCAGGACGATCACGGCGCGGTGTTCGGGGGGGAGGTCGGCAAGCGCGGACAGCATCTCGCCGCCGAGCTGGGGCACCTCCTCGGCCACCGCATCGGCCGGCGCGATTTCGTCGCCGACCTCGCGCCGCAGCGCTCGCGCCCTGGTGTGGTCGATCGCTCGGTTGACGACGATCCGGTGCAGCCAGGGGCGAAAGGGCCGGCGGCGATCGAAGCCATCGAGGGCGCGGATCGCGGCGAGGAAGGCTTCCTGGGCGATGTCCTCGGCAGCCTGTGGATCGCGGACGACCAGGTAGGCAGCACGATGCGCCTGTCGCCAGTGGCGCCTGAAGAGGGCCTCGAGCGCCTCTTCCGAGCCGCCTTGAGCGGCCCTGACGAGCGCCGACTCGCTGCGACGATCTTCACCGCCCCCCTGCGCAGGCTTCATCGCACCAGCCTGCATCGGGTTGGCGATCCAGTCAACCGTGGCCACATACGTGTTACGTACGGCGGCGGTCCAGAGGTCCCTGGGCCCCGAGGGACCTCCACCGTCCTCCGATCCGTATTGGTGGCATGAAGCTGATTGCCGCGACGATCGGTGTCCTGGCCCTCTGCTTGGCGGGGTGCGGTGGCGCCGGAAGCTCTGGGAGCGTCGAATCGGGCAGCGCGGGGTCTGAGTTCCACGGCTCGGGCTCGGCGACGGTGACCTGCGATAGCGGTGGCCCCTTTATCGGCAGCGGCAAACCCGGATGGCGCCGGCTCTCGGCCCACGCGGGGCCGTTCGGCCTCTCGGGCGCCGGTCGCGAATTCCGCCGCATCCCGAGGCGAGAGCGCGACGGCCTGCTCCACACCGAGCTGCCGGCGATCGTCGAAGGCCATCGGGCCGTGACGCTGTGGGTTCCGTCCGGTGAGCGCAAGCGGGTCGGGATCGAGGTAGTCGCCGGTGATCACCGCTACGCGCGGGTGAGTTTCGTGCCCTGCGAAGACAAGCCCCGAACCATCTGGCCGACCGGCCTCGCGCTTCTGAATCGCTCGCCGGTGACCCTTCGCGTTCGCGTGGGAGCCTGGGTCGGAGCACTCAAGGTCGGGCGCGTGCAGAGCCGCTAGGCAGAGCCCGCTCCGGGCGGCCCTTGCTCGCTCATCGACCAGCTGCGCGAGGCACCGAAGCCCAGCCGATCACCCGGGGCGGGAATTCGCAGGTGGGCCATCGACACGTCCCTGGAAGACCCGGGTGGGCCCGCTGACGTCCAGCGCGATCGTGGCGAGCTGTGCTCGTAGCCTTGGCGCGAGTATTGCGAGACGGCCAACCGAGTGCCGGCAGGCGAGAAGAAGGGGTGAACACCAAGCGAACCGATTGGTGGCTTCTCCTCCGTCATTATGTTCTGACCAATCGCTGCCTCTTGGAGTCCGCTGCGTCGCCTCACGGCATGGCCGGCACAATGCCGTGCTCAAAGACCTCGCAGCTAGGATCCCGCCATGGCCGGCACGATGACAGCCAGATGAGCTTGGAACGAAGTGGCTGCAGCTGAACTCTCAGAGGCGATCGTCAGAAGCGAGCTGCGTAAGTGGCTTCCCCAAACCGCCGGTGTTGAGACGATCGAGGAGTTCTGGGTGCCGCGATCAAATGAGCGCGCAGACCTAGCCTTGGTGGGAACTTCACTCGAGGGCTTTGAGATCAAGACCGCTCGAGACACCCTGCAGCGGTTGCCCCGGCAGATCGCTGCCTACGGCCGTATCTTCGACCGCTGTACCGCGGTCCTCGCCGAGCGCCACCTAGAGGACTCAACCGCGATCCTGCCGGAATGGTGGGGCCTCATCGTCATTGCGGAAAGCCCAGACAGATCAATCTTGGAGCAACTTCGCGAGCCAGGGCAGAATCCCGAGCTCGATGGCGAGACGCTGGTCAGGTTGCTCTGGAAGGAGGAGACACGCCTGGCGCTGGAAGAGCTGACCGCTCCGGTCGAACCAAGAGCAACCCGACATGCTCTCTGGCACCAGCTCCTTGAGGTGGCAAGCCCGGATCAGCTGCGCGACGCGGTGCGCCGCGCACTGATCGGTCGCGACGCCTCCTTGGCACGTATGCCTAGCAACCGCTTCGAAATCAAACGGCTTCCAGCTGATCGCTGATTAGCTGAAGATGGTGTGCCGCCCCCGCCCCACGCCACATCTCCTGGGAGCCGGGAGGCAATTGGCCCTTGGCGCAGGAGGAGATCGTTTCATCGCCCCAGCTGTAGTCGGCGCCGGAGTAATCGGCTCGGCCGCTTAGCTCGACGCAGAGTTCACGGTATTGATCGTCAGTTGAGTCGGTCATTGGACCGAAGGCGCGGGCGACCACGGTCTCGGTCTCGGTCGTGTAGCGGATGGCCCGCCGCATCGACGGGCCGCCTCCCGAGGGAGGCTTGGGGTGCTGGATGCCGTAGTCACCGAAGGCAAGCGGGCGAGACAGGCCAACCTTGTTGAGATCGCCCCAGAGCTCCCACTCGTGGCGCTTGATCGTGCCGACCGTGCCCTCTTTGATCTCGCTCATCGCAGCGGGAATCGAAGTCCCGAGCAGGGTCACCGTCCGCCACTCGGCAACGCCGATCATCTTCTCCAGTTCAGCCGCCAGCAGCTTGACATCAAACTCATCATCGGGATCGATGTAGGTCATATCGATCAGCAGGTCAGAATCTGCGACAGCCAAACCTAGCTTTTCCAGCGCATCAGTAAGCCGGGATTTGTGGCTCTCCCCGGGACCGAAGGCGAGTTCGCGGAAGCGATAGCGCACAGCGAGTCCATGACCGTCGGCTATCGCGCAGTTGGCGACCGAGTTCACGCAGACGCCGAAGTTCTCGCCGATTGGGGCGACAGGCATGAACTTCGCGTCACGTTTGCGCATTGCCTCGTAGAGACGGTCGAGAACCGGAACGATTCCCTTCCCGGTCTTCACCTTCACCTTTGGAGAGAGACGGGAGATATCTAGATAGAAGGGATGCTCTCCTACAGCTTCGGCCATCCGTTTCGACCAACCGGTGAAGCGGGTCGAGCTGAGATCGTCCACGGAATCAACAGGTCCTAGGTAGTGCAAGATCGGAGTGGTGCGCTCCCAGACGCCGGCTCGTGTATTCGCCAAGGCGGCGCGCTCGCCGGCACGGTCGAGCACAGAGGGGACGTAGCTGCGCTTGCCGCTCGGCAGCGGCTCCAATGGCGCTGACTGTTCGAAGGTGGTCTGCAACGAATCCTCCACGTCGCCGGGGCCTGATAGCTTATAACCCCAGACGTTATAGAAGTCAAGAGCAATCATCGAAATCAACTGGCAAGACTCCAAGTTGCGCAAGAGCTGCGCGAAAGACAAGACGGGGCGCCGAAAATGGGGAGAGGCGCACTGGAAGGTCTTGCGGAACCGGATCTCAGCGATGGAGGCGGCGCCGACGCTGGCAGATCTCGCGACTATGCCGGGACGTACCCATCAGCTGCGCGCCGATCGAAAGGGCCAGTTCGCGATCGGGCTGTGGCGCGGGTACCGCCTCATATTCGAGCCCGATCATGACCTACTGCCCCTCAACAGCGATGGTGGAGTGGAACTGGGAAAAGTGACACGAATATTGATCAGAGAGGTGGTCGACTACCATGATGGTTGAGGAGACGAACTGGCGCGATTGGGCAGTTCCTCCGGGGGAGATCCTCCTTGAAGTACTGGATGAGCGACAGATGTCCCAATCGGAGCTGGCTCGGCGAATGGGCCGTCCAGTCAAGACGATCAACGAGATCGTCCACGCAAAGGCCGCGCTGACGACCGATACGGCGATTCAACTCGAGCTGGCACTGGGCATCAGCGCCGGCCTCTGGAACAACCTTGAGACCCACTACAGAGCACACCTCTCCCGGGCGCGGTCCTGCAAAAGCCTGAAGGCGGGGGAGAGATGGGCTGAGTCCTTTCCGATCAAGGACCTGGTCAAGGCGGGCCTGATTGGCCGTCCAGAGAGCGCTCCTGACAAAACCGCAAAGATCCTCACTTACTTCGGTGTGAGCAACCCGCAGGCCTGGCAGTCGCAATGGGAGAAGATCTCAGCGGCGTACCGCGCCTCCCCTTCCCACGAATCGAGCTTTCCGGCGGTGGCAGCATGGCTGCGCTGGGGAGAATTGCTCGCAGCGCAGACGGAAGCGCCGTCCTTTGACCCAAAGGCGCTCCCGGGAATCTTGGTGAAGACCAGGCAACTGACTCGGCAGGATCCCGCACTAGCGATTCAGCAAACTCAAGAGCTCTGCAGAGATGCCGGGATCATCGTCTTGATAACACCTGAGTTCTCTGCGACTCGCCTCAGCGGAGCTGCTCGGCGGCTCGCAAATGGCCGCGCATTGATCCAGTTGAGCGCACGCCACAAGACGGACGATCAACTCTGGTTCAGCTTCTACCACGAGGCAGCGCACCTGCTGGAGGACCGCCGCATTGACCGGCTTGATCCCGCGGATCCCAGTGAACGCGTGAACGATGAGGCCGAGGAAGCCGCAGACCGCTTCGCCCGTGAGTCCCTCATCGCTTCACGCGAGTATGAGAAGTTCCTTGAAGATAAAATCTTTTCGGTCGATGCGATTCGGAAGTTTGCGAAAGACCAGGGCATCGCACCTGGGATCGTCGTCGGTCGTCTCCAGAGGGAAGGACAACTCCAATGGTCCCAACTCAATAACCTCAAGAAGAAGGTAAGGCTTGGTTAAGTTGGACCTGACCCGTTTCAGTGGTCACGAACTGAGCATTTCTGACCCAAACCGCGCCCAACTGAGAGCACCTAACGTGGCCAGTATGGAACTAGCCTAGAAACCTTCGATCCGGGAGCTCTTTTCGCTCGCTCTCAGCGAGTCCGCAACCGCCACCGACTACTCAGCTGCTGGGTTTGTCCGAGGCACGTCGGGTACAGGTCGGCTCCCGCGGCGACCCTGGCTGAAATGCGCACCGCGCTGGGTTGCGCTCCCAATTCGCGGCACCCCGTGCGATAGATAGGCAATAGGCATCACGCCGAATGTTGCGACCGGGGCTCAGACTAGGGTTTCGCCAGCCGCGGTTCCCTCAAATATCAGGGACGGCCGGTTCCGATGGCGCGCCTCGAAGACCTCATCAACAATGTTAAAGACACCGCGCTGAGGAACGCGCTTGCGCACGAGGTGCGTGCCCTCAAGCGACGGATGCCGTTTGGCCTCGTGTTTGAGCGCCATTTGCCAGAGAACGTCGTTCTGCCGCACAGCGCTGGAGTTCAGGTGGGCGATCAGGTCCGATTTCGCGACAACGGTCAAAGCCAGGGAGAGCTTCGTGTGCTGCGACGGTCTAACGACCGCGTGGTGTATGTAGATGAGGATGGCGAAGAGGGCAAAGCAAATCTAGAGGAGCTTTTTGTCGTCAAGACATTCGGGGAGAGCGTGTACCCGACCCTCACATCGCTTGGAACCGTCGTGCGGTGTGAGGATCGACCGTATCACGCAGTTATCAATGGCGAGAATTACCACTCGCTGCAGGTTCTGCTGCATAGCTGGGAAGGGCGTGTTGACTGCATCTACATTGACCCCCCATACAACACCGGTGCCCGCGACTGGAAGTACAACAACCGCTATGTGGACGACAATGACACCTGGCGACATTCTAAGTGGCTGTCGTTTATGGAGAAGCGCTTCAAGCTTGCCAAGCGGCTCTTGAACGATGCCGGCGTTCTTATCGTGACGATTGATGAACACGAGGTTCACCATCTTGGCGTCTTGCTGGAGCAGCTATTCCCCGAGTACGAGCGCCAGATGGTGTCCATCGTGAACAACCCGAAGGGCGTCACCCGTCCCCAGGGCGGGCTTTCCCGAGTTGAGGAGTACGCACTGTTCTGCTTCCCAGCGGGAACGATCATGGAAGGACTGGGCGACGATCTTCTGACGCCACTCAAGTCCAAATCAGAGGAAGAGCTTGTTACCTCGGGCAAGCCGCCCCGCTGGCAGGGCCTGCTGCACTCAGGTGAGGATCATCAGCGCGAGGATCGCCCGCGCATGTTCTATCCAGTTCTGATCGATACGGAGCGGGGCGCTGTCGTCGGCGCAGGCGAGCCGCTCCTTCCAATTGAGAACAGCAAGGGAGAGGAAGAGTGGCCCGAGCCGGATTTGGATGCAAAGGTCGAAGGGCATACTGCGGTCTGGCCCATTCGCAAGGATGGCTCGTGGGGTCGCTGGTATATCGGTGCGGATACGCTGCGCCAGTTCGCCTCGAAAGGCTACGTCCGTCTCGGTCGCCACGACACGAAGCGCAAGACGTGGGCAATGCAATACCTGTTCAGGTCGCTGCGCGAACAGATAGGTGACGGACGCATTGAAATCATCAGCTACGACAAGAAACGCAACTCCGTCGAGCTGCGCTATGCCAGAGTACCAACGCGGCGCATCAAGACCGTCTGGCATCGCAGTCGCCATGACGCGGGCGCCTACGGGTCGGACCTACTGTCGACTTTCCTCGGCGAGCGGAAGTTCCCTTTCCCAAAGTCTCTTTACGCTGTTCGAGACACGCTCGCCGCTGTTGTTGGCAACAAGCCCGATGCCTTGGTCGTTGATTTCTTCGCAGGAAGTGGCACGACTCTTCACGCCACCGCGCTACTCAACGCGGAGGATAACGGCAGGCGGCAGTGCATCCTGGTCACCAACAATGAGGTCGATGAGAAATGCGCCAAAAAGATGGCGGGCGAAGGCCATCATCCTGGCGATTCCGAGTTCGAGGCATGTGGCATATTCGAAGCAGTCACGCGTCCCCGAACCGAAGCCGCCATCTCTGGGCAGCGTCCTGATGGCAAGCCCATTGAGGGTTCGTACTTGGACGAACGGCTCTACTCGCAGGGTTTTGAGGAGAACTGCGAGTTCTTTCGTCTCGACTACCTAAACCCAGACGACGTCGAGCTTGGTCATGCGTTCGCCGCCATCCACCCGCTGCTCTGGCTCACCGCTGGCGCAAAGACCAAGCGCACCGACATCGATCCGGCTAAGAAGTGGTCGATCGTCGCCGATGCCGGCTACGCCGTCCTGTTCGAGGCGGTCGCGATACGTAGATTCATTGCGGCTCTCAACAAAAAGCCCGGCGGCATCGAGCATCTGTTTCTAGTCACCGACTCGGAGGACGCTTACGCTGAGATGGTCGAGGCTGTTGGGCCTGGGTACACGACCCACATGCTCTACCGCGACTATCTCCGCAGCTTTCGCATCGACGCTGTGGCTACCTCGTGAAACTGACGCTAAAGGACTTCCAAACCGAAGCAGTCACACGCCTGCGACAGCTTGCGGCGCGTGCCGCGGATGCAGTCGAGGACGAAGGGCCACAGTCGCTGGTCCTCGCTGCACCCACCGGCTCCGGCAAGACCGTCATTGTCGCGGCGTGGATGGAGAACCTCGTCGAGGGGGACGAGGATCACCCACCTGACCAACACGCCACCTTCCTGTGGCTTACGGATCAGCCGGAGCTCAACGAGCAGACCCGCCGGAAGTTCGACTCTGGTTCCACGACGTTCAAGGGTTACGAGCTTGTAACCATCGACGGTACCTTCCATGCGGAAGTCTTCGAGTCAGGGAAAGTCTACTTTCTCAATACCCAGAAGCTTGGTCGAACTGCGAACCTCGGCAAGCGCGGTGAGCATCGGACCTACACCCTCTGGGACACGATCGCAAATACTGCCGAGCAGCGCCCAGGCAGCTTCTGGATCGTCATCGACGAGGCGCACAAGGGCATGGTGGCGAACCGAGCGGATGCCGAAGAGGCCGCCACCATCGTCCAGAAGTTCATCAAGGGTTCCGAGGGTGAGATACCGGCAATGCCGCTTATCCTTGGTATCAGTGCAACGCCCGATCGCTTCACGACCCTCCTGGCTGGCACTCAACGCACGACCCGCCCCATCGTCAGCGTAGACCCGGACGCCGTTCGTGCGTCGGGTTTGCTCAAGGATGCGATAACACTCTTTCACCCGGAGGATTCTCAACCATCCGATCTCACTCTGCTGCGCGCCGCCGCGGAGCAGCTCAGGCGCTACGACGAGGAGTGGGGGGCTTACGCGATCCAGGAGCAGGCACCCCCCATTAGTGCGGTCTTAGTCATCCAGGTGGAGGACGCGAGCGCGAAGAAGATCACGAAGACCGATCTCGCCGCATGCCTCAACATCATCGAGGAAGTTCTTGGGCCGCTAAATGACGTGGGTGTCGGCCACTCATTTCAGGAGGGCCATCCCCTTTCCGTGGGCGACGATCGTCACTTGCGCTACATCGCCCCAGCAGAGATCCAGAGCGATACAGACCTCAGGGTCGTCTTCTTCAAGCGCGCGCTGACCACCGGGTGGGATTGTCCGCGAGCGGAGGTAATGATGAGCTTCCGCAAAGCGGTCGACCAAACGCTTGTTGCCCAGCTCGTCGGGCGCATGGTTCGCACGCCACTGGCCCGGTCAGTCAGTGGCAGCGAGTTCCTCAACTCCGTTTGCCTGTATCTACCGTACTACGACGAAGAAGCACTCGACTCCGTCATTGAGTACCTAACCAAACCCGATCCAGACATTAGCTTTCCCACTCGTGTCCAGCGTGGTGAGCGGCTCACCACGCTGAGCCGAAACCCCAGCCTCACCGAGGTTTTCGGCGCCGCCGAAGAGCTCATTACCTACAGGATCGAGAGGGCTTCAAAGCAGAGCAACATCCGCCGTTTACTACATCTAGGCCGACTGCTCGCCTGGGATAAGCTTGACGGGAAGGCTAGCGCCCAGTTCATCGACGAGCTCGTAGCGGTGCTGGAGAACGAGCAGGAAAAGGTCGCCGATTCCGGCGAGTTCTCAGATCGACTTGCCGACGCAGCGATGATCGACGTGCGCTCCGTGACGGTCGCCTACGGAAGCACAGAGGCGGAGGCAGTGGCCAGCACCGAACTCGCAGCCGTGGCGGGCAATGTCGAGCATGCTTTCGGAGAGACGGGACGGAAGCTCGGAGGCGGCCTGAACGTCGCCTATCTAAAAGCCCGTGCGACTGGTAATGACGCCAAGCCCGTCAGCGCCATTAAGTTGGAGCTGTTCGCCCTGATTCAAGATGCGAACGTAATTAGGGCGGTCGAAGCGCGAGCGGGGGAGTTGCTGAACCAGGAACTGGAGAAGCACAAGGTTGCCATCCGAGCCTTGCCTGATGAGCGCCGACAGCTGTACCGCCACATCCGTCGTCAAGCTGCCAAGCCAGAGCCGGAGCCTTGGGAACTCCCCAACAACATCGAAGGCGAGAAGGACGGGAACACGACGCTCCCCGATCACATGTACGTCAGCACGGACGGCAAGTACGCCTGTACGTTGAACAACTGGGAGCGAGATGCGCTCAAAGAGGCACTTTCTGACAAAGGCGCCGTCGCCTGGTTGCGTAATGATCCACGAAAGCCGTGGTCGCTAACCGTGCCGTACGAGGTTGGCGAGGATTTCAGGTCGATGTATCCAGACTTCCTCGTATTTCGCCGGCAAGGCGACGGCCTCGTCTGTGACATTCTGGAGCCGCACTCGCTTTCGTTTCAGGACAGCGCAGCAAAGGCTAAGGGCCTCGCGGCCTTCGCCCGCGACCACGGCGACGAGTTTGGTCGCATTCAGCTCATCGCCAAGATCGGCGGGGGCTTCAAAAGGCTTCCCCTTGACGACATCGAGATCCGCGACAAGGTGCTAGCGGTCGCGACTGGTGAACACCTCAAACAGCTTTTCCAGAGCGTATAGTGCTCAGCGGCTCGTGCTACTGGTTAGCCCCAAAGCCTGGAGTCGGGCCTGGAGCGTGTCTTTCGAGAGTTCGGCGCCATCCTGCTTGATGAAGTCGCTCGCAATCTGACCGAAGCCCGCCTTGCCGATACGCCTCACGACGTAGAGCTCCAAGAGCGCAAGGGTCGCGCGAGTCACGATGCATAGCGAGCTGTTGAATATCTCGTGGTCATGTGCAGTTATCCGGGCAATCAGGTATGGGTCGATCGTTCCGTAGTTGGACTTGATGCGCATCCGCCAGAAGCAGTCGAATAGTGAGGTTGGGGCAAGAGATTGGGCGAACTTTGTGCGCTGTGCAGGCGGAATCCGAGACTTTCGTTCCTTGCGCTTCCAGTCTTCCTCCCTCTTGAGCAGGCGCGCCTCTCGGGTGCTGCGCAGCCAGGTTCCGTATCGTGGCCAGAAGGTCGGATCGACGCCCGACATCGTTGGGGCCGACAACACCTCCACATGGCTCGTACAGTCGACCTCTCGGTCGTTGAGGTACTGGCGCTCCCCTCGCATTGGGCAACCCATCGCAAGGAGATTCCAGGGCTCGGGAAAAAGGTCGCGCTGCTCGATCATCGTCGCGATGGTCTTCAGGGTCGCCGTGTGGTCGTCTGCGACTCCCACCATGCCATTGGCGGCAAACCAGGCTTGTAGCGCTCCGAACACACCGTAGTAGCTATGCACCGGAGCCCAGGCATTCGCAAACCCGATCATCGCTTCATTCCCCATGATCGCCGGCAAGTGGAGTTGAATCTCGCTCGTCCAGGCCAGCGTCAGAAAGCGACGGATTTCAGCCAAGTCTGCTGAGGATCTCTGGATCTTCGTGAACGACGGCCGTGCAGCGACGGCGCGCTCCAGGCCCGAATAGAGGTGCTCGGGTTGTCCGTATGCCGTAGTCAGGAATCCTGCGAGCGCCTGAAGGTAGTTGCGGTTGACAGTGAACCGCCGAATGAGCTCTTCTTCCTCGGCGCTCGGGAAGTTGATCGTGATTCCGGCCATCCGATAAGGCTAGGGACCTGGCGTCCCTCGCTGCTGAGAGCCGGTATGCAGGCGATGGCCGAACGCAACGCGATGCAACCGCTGTTCCCTCCTTCGAGATCGGCAGCTATGGGTCAGCGCCACTTGGGGCGTAGCTGATCGCCAAATCCCGTCCAGGGGGGCGAGCCATCACCCTTGAGCCCTTAAGCAGCCACAGACTTCAATGAGGAGGAACAACATGGGCTGGACCGCCGGCAACCTCGACCGGCCATTCAGCGCGAGGGCGGCAATTGCTTTCGATCTCGGTGAGGACTTCGCGAATCGCGTGCTCGCCACCGCGCGCTGCGGGACCGTCATCTACGCTGCGGTGAAATCGCGCGATTCGGATAACGTTTTCGGTCTCGTCTTGCTCGCCGAGCGCCGCAACGGTGTCCTATTCACCAAGCCCATTAGCGAGGACATGGGTCCTGCCGAGGACGGGTGCCCCGTGTGCATACTCGACCTGCTGAGTGCTCCCAGCAACGAGTGCGCTCGGGAGTGGCGCGAGCGCTGCCGGGCACGCATTGTGCGCGCTCGTCCCTGAGGGGTCAGACGGCCGTCTTTGCCAAAGCCGATTTGTTTTTTCTAACGGCTCGGTACTGCCGCCTAACCTTCGAGGGAGGCTCCTCTGACTTTGGCTTGCTGTGCCGCGGTCGCGGGCATCGGTGGGCTCGACGGATTCGGCTCAGCGCGGGTGTCGTCGATCGCTACCGCGACCAGGACAGCGCTCGAGGCGATGACTGCGGCGAGGAGGCTGAGCGGGGCGGTGGCGAGGGCCAGCACCGCCAATCCGATGCAGGCGAGGACGCGGGATCGGGGCACGCGACCGGTTGCTCTTCGCATGAAGGCCAGCTGGGCTAGAAGGAAGATTGCCGGGCCGCCGAAGATGAGGACGGCGGTGCTGAGGGTGGTCGGGCCGTGGGGGTCGACTATCGCCAGCTCGTCGCCTACGGCGATCGCGATGATGCCTATGACCATGAGGATGAGGGTGTAGTTGCCGAGGCCGACTATTCGGGTTGCGTTGGCGGCGCCTTCGGCGGCGCTTATCCCGATGCTCTCGGCGCGGTGGAAGTAGCACCACCAGAGGGCGACGGTGCCGGTGAAGGCGACGGCGAGGACGAGAAGACGGTCGGCTTGGACCGGTTGGTCGGCGAACGCGTTGCCGAGGGTGAGGACCGTCTCGCCCAGTGCGATCAGGAAGAACAGCCGGAAGCGCTCGAGGAGGTGCTCGGCGTAGATCTGGCTGTCGGACTTGAAGGGGCTTATCCGGCCGGGCAGCGGGTGGCTCGCGATCACGCCGCCGTATGCGATCAGCACCGCGACCGCCCAGAGTGCAAGGCGGGCATTGCCGTGCGTAGCGATCCCCGCGATCCAGATCGGCGCGGTTCCGATCTCCCAAACCAGGGCGTTGACGAAATGCATGTGGAGGCGGTGGCCGCGAAAACTCCAGACGGCGAATGCCGTCCTCCCTATCTGGATCGCCAGGTAGCCGATGACGAACAGGCCCGCTCGATCGCCGAATGCCTCCGACACCGACGTCGACATGAGCAGGCTGGCGAACATCAGGCCGAGCAGCAGCAGGCGGACCGGCTGGCGATCCCCGTCGAGCCAATTGGTGGTCCACACGGTCATGAACCACGCGTACATGACGGCGAGGGTCAGGACCAGCGTCTCGGCCATGCCACGCGCGTCGACGTGCTCGAAGAGGTGTCGCGCGAGCTGGCTGACCGTGAATACGTAGACGAGGTCGAAGAACAGCTCCAGCGGGGTGACCGCCCGCGCGACTTCGCGAGGGCGCACGACCGACGAGGCGTGGGGGCGGTCGTCGGAGAGCGGCTTCATCGCACCTGCATTTGGAGCGGCTCGGCGCTGGTGAGCCTTGCTCGCTCGATTGCTTCGGCATAGATGCCGTGGATGGTGCTGCGCGGGCTCGGGCCGACGATCCCGTAGGCCTCGTCCATCGCCCGTGCGAGCGTCCTCTTGAAGGTCTGGCCGTGCCAGGCATGGTGCTCGGCGGCGCGGCCGACGTGCAGGTGCACCAGCTCATGGAGGAGGGTCTCCAGGATGTCGCCGGGGCGGATGCCCGGGTAGGCGGTGACGGAGAGGCGGAACTGGCTCGGCACGGCGAAGCCGAGGCGGTTCGGGCGCCTGCGCGCACGCCGCACCTTGAGCTCGGGCTCACACGTGGACAGGGGGCCGTCGGCGAAGGCCGGCAGCTCCCGCAGCCTGCCCATCTCCTGACAAAGGGCGACCCCCGCCACGACGAAATAAGACGAATCGCGCCTCAAGGTCGGCAGAGCATGCCGCTGCTTGCGGATGACAAGCCGGAAGTCTCGGGGGCGATTTTCTCGGGCTCGAGGCTTAGATGGGGATCGCAGCCGAGCTCGAAAAGACGAAGGAGTTTGATTTCGATCGTGGGGTGGCCGGCGCCAGTGGCCGGCGTGAGCACAAGCTGCGGTCGGCGAAGCGCAGAGGACGGGCACCCGGGGAAGAGGCGACCTGGGCAGCGGGCGCCATCGGCGAGGAAATCCTTGCCGTCTACCTGGGCCGCCGCTTTTCCGATGCAGAGGTGATCGTTCTGCACGACCGGCGCATGCCCGGTGGCTTCGGGAACATCGACCACTTGGCGATCGCTCCCTCGGGCGTCTTCGTCATCGACGCGAAGCGCTACAAGGGCGAGGTCAGGGTCCGCAGGCCGTTTCTCTTCGGCGAAGCGAGGCTGATGGTCGGCGGGCGCGACCAGACGAAGCTGGTCGGAAGGCTGGCGCGGCAGGTCAAGGCCGTGCGGTCGGCGGTCGACTCGGTCGGGCTGCTGACGGTGCCGGTGCACGGCTGCTTCTGCTTCGTCGATCCACAGGGCCATGCGGGCGGAAGCGGCGACCTGCCGCTGCTGCGGACGCTGCGCATCGGGGGGTATCCGCTCCTCTCCCCGAGGAAGCTGGCAAGGCGGCTGAAGCGGCAGGGCGAGCTGGGGCCCGAGCGAAGGCTCCTGGCCGCGGAAGCACTCGCGCGGCGGTTCCCGGCCGCTTAGGTCGACTCGCCGTTGAACTTGTTAGCCGACGGCCATCTCAAGGGACCGTGCGACGCAAGAGGAAGTCACGGAACCTGGGCGCCGTGTAGTCGTATTCGCCTTTGCGAATCCGGTACAGCACGCCGGCCTCAACGAGCCGGCCGAGCAGGACGTTGACGTTCCCGGGCGTCTTGGCGGAGACTTTGCCCAGGTCCGAAGCGCGCAGCGGCGGGAATGGGCAAGTGGCGGAGGCGAGCAGCACCTCCTGCTCGGCTGGAGTGAGAGTCGATATCCGGGGCTCGTAGAAGTCCCTGTCGAGGCGCTCGTAGATCTGCGGCCGCGCCTCGCTGAGCAACTCCGGTGTGAAGTGGTCGACCCCCGCGAGATCGGCGGCGTCCCATAGCTCGGACCCCCACAGCTGGATGAAGTACGGGTAGCCCTCGACCTCATCCACCACCTTGTCGGCAACCGAGCTGTCAGCCGAGCGCCCGGTCTGTTCGAGTGGCCGGGTGAAAGCCGCAAGCGCCTCGTCCGTGGGGAGCGAGTCGACCTCCTCGCCCCGGAAGAGCCGCTCGCTGTAGGAACGGGCTTTCTGCAGGTTGGCCGCAAGTGTCGGCAGGCCACAGACGACCAGCGCTAGGGGTAGCTCCTGGCGCTGCAGCGCGACCAGCGGCGCAATCAGCAGCGACAGCGGGTGCTCCCCGTGCCTGTCGCGCTCATCGCGGATCAGCTGCGCCTCGTCCAGCAGCAGCACGAGGCCCTCCCGGCCCTTGGCCACAGCCAGCTCCACGGTGGCGAATATGTCCCTGGCGAGATCGTTCTCCCGCTCCGAGCCGGGGGCGATGGAAAGCGAGACGTCTTCCCAGGTGACCGAGAGCGCCCCCGCCCTTATCGCCCTGCCGGCAGCTGCGCGCAGCCGCTCCAGGCGGGAGAGCCGTTCTTGGGCGCGCCGCAGCAGACCTCCGAGTGCCTCTTGAAGCGCCTCGTCGGTGTTGTGCGATGGCTGGAACTCGAGCTCGGCAGGCTCCCAGTTGGCCGCCTCGGCGTGTTCCGCAAAGGCTCCAAGCAGCACCGTCTTACCCACCCCCCGCAGGCCGGTGACACGCATACTCGCCTGCTGCTCCGGTGCCGCCCGCAGCATCGCCGAGAAGCGGCGAAGCGAGGGATCTCGGCCCGCCAGGTACAGAGGACGGATGCCGACTCCCGGCCGATACGGGTTCTTGGTCGAAGCTTGGGTCATTACAGATCCCCTGTTAGATTCATGCATCCTAAAGGAAAGCTTGTAATGACTGCTGCTTAGCGTGGACAGGCCGGCTGCATGCAGTTCAGGTCGACTCGCCGTTGAACTTGTAGCCGACGCCGCGCACGGTGAGGACCAGCTCGGGGTGCTGGGGGTCGCGCTCGAGCTTCTGGCGGAGGTTGGAGATGTGGACGTCGCAGGCGCGCTCGTCGCCGTCGAACTCGGTCTGCCACAGCTCCTCCATGATCTGGCGGCGGGGGAAGACCTCGCCGGGGCGGCCGACCAGGAGGCGGAGGAGCTGGAACTCGGAGCGGGTGAGGCTGACCGGGACGCCGCTCACGGTGGCGACGTGGCGGACGAGGTCGATCGCGACCGGGCCGGATTCGATGCGGACGGCCTGGGCGAGCGGCGAGCGGTCGAGTTCGCGGCGGCGCAGCTGGGCGCGGACGCGGCCGAGCAGCTCGCGCACCGAGAAGGGCTTGGTGACGTAGTCGTCGGCACCGACCTCGAGACCGACCACCTTGTCGACCTCGGCGTCCTTGGCGGTGAGGACGATGATCGGCACGGCGCTGCGCGAGCGCACGTCGCGGCAGATGTCGAGGCCGCTCGGCCCCGGCATCATGATGTCGAGGATCAGCAGGTCGAAGGGGATGCCGTCGTCGAGCAGTTCGGCGGCCTCGTCTCCGTCGACCGCGGGCGTCACCTCGAAGCCCTCCTGGGCAAGCGCGTAGCCGACCGAGTCGCGGACCGAGGGCTCGTCGTCGGCAATCAGGATGCGTCCGCTGCTCATCTTCTCTCCCTCATGCCACCGGCGTCGTGCTGGGTTGGGCCACGGGGAGGCGGACGAAGAAGGTGCTTCCCAGCCCCTCTTCGGAGGTGGCGCCGATCTCCCCGCCCATCACGTCGACCATGCGGCGGGCGATCGCCAGGCCGAGGCCGAAGCCCTCCTGCTTGCGCGACGCCGAGCGGCGGTAGAAGCGCTCGAAGACGCGCTCGATCTCCGCCGCCGGTATGCCCGTTCCCGTGTCGATCACCTCCAGTATCACCTCCGTCTCGCCGTCGTGGCGGCCGCGAACGGTAACGCGCCCGGGGGGCGGCGTGTTCTTGAAGGCGTTGGTGACGAGGCCGATCATCACCTGGCGCAGCAGGGTGGGGTCGCCCTTGGCGGCCAGGTCGGGCTCGACCTCGACCAGGAGGCGGATGCCGACGGGGGCCTCGACCGCCTCGACGACGTCGCGGACGGCGACCGCCACGTCGACGACCTCGCCCTCCCCCGCGCCGAGCGCCTCGACCCGGGCGAGGGCGAGCAGGGACTGGGTGAGGCGGCCCATCCGCTCGGCGTCCTCGGCGAGGCGGGCGAGGAAGTGGTCGCGGGCCTGGGGGTCGTCCTTGGCGCCGCCCTGGAGGACCTCGATCGCGCCGGAGATGCCCGCCAGCGGGTTGCGCAGCTCGTGGGCGGCATTGGAGACGAAGTCGGATTCGGCGAACTCGCGGCGCATCTCCTCGGTGCGGTCGCGGACGACGGCGAGCACGGCGCGCTCGTCGGGGAGGGAGCGGGCCTGCATCGAGTAGGCGCGGTCGCCGATGCGCAGCGCCGGGTGGGCGGAGAAGCCGACCTCGGCGGCGCGGTGCAGCTGCGGCAGCAGCGGCTCGGAGGGTTGCCCGTCGGAGTCGAGGAGCTCGGCGGCGGCGCTGTTGGAGAAGCGGACCGCGCCGCCCTCGTCGACGACCATCACCGCGTCGGTGAGGCCGTCGAAGATCGCGGTGAGCTTGTTGCGGTCGGCGGTGAGCACGCCGAAGCTCTCCTTCAGCGAGGCGCGCATCGACTCCAGGGCGCGGGCGAGGTCGCCGAGCTCGTCGGGGCCGGAGACGTTCATCTGCACGTCGAAGTCGCCGGCGGCCATCTTGCCGGCGGCCCCGGCGAGGCGGCCGACGCGGTGGGAGATGGCGACGGCGATGAGGAAGCCGGCGAGCACGCCGACGAGGACCGCGGCGACGAGGGCGCGCTGGTTGTCGCCGAAGAGGTAGACCGCGCCGGCGGTGATCAGGCTGACCGCGGCGAAGGCGACGGAGAGCCAGAGGCGCATCCCTATTCGTCTCATCAACGTTTACTAACACAAACGCTGGCTGACCGGCATGGGAGAATCGGGCGGGTGCGAACGCTGGTCTTCATCCCTGCCTGGAACGAGGAGGACTCGGTCGCGGGCGTCATCGAGGGCGTGCGCGAGGCTCTGCCGAGCGCCGACGTGCTCGTGGTCGACGACGGCTCGGCGGATTCGACGCGCGCGCGGGCGGCCGCGGCAGGCGCGCTCGTCGCCTCCCTCCCCTTCAACCAGGGGCTGGGAGCGGCGCTGCAGACCGGCTACCTCTACGCGCTGCAGGAGGGCTACGACTACTGCGCCCACCTCGACGCCGACGGCCAGCACCCGCCGCAGGAGGTGGCGCGGCTGCTGGAGGAGGTGGCGGCGGGGCGGGCCGACCTGGTGATCGGGTCGCGCTACCGCGAGCGCGGCGCGCCGGAGGAGGGCGACGACTACAGGCCGACGATCTCGCGGCGGATCGGCACCAGCGTCTTTCGCTTCTTCCTCACCCTGGCGACGCGGCAGCGATTCACCGACACGACGAGCGGGATGCGGGCGGCCAACCGGCGCGTGATGGCGCTGTTCAGCCAGCACTACTCGCCGGACTTCGCCGAGATCGAGTCGCTGCAGCTGGCGGTGCGGCAGGGGCTGCGGGTCGAGGAGGTGCCGGTGCGGATGCTGGAGCGGGCCGGCGGCAGCTCCTTCCTGACGCCGCTGCGCTCGGCCTTCTTCATCTTCAAGGGCGTCGTGGTGCTGCTGGTCGGCCAGTTCCGGCCGCGGCGGGTGGAGGCGGAGCGATGAACGCGATCGTGCTCGCCGCCCAGAACCCGAAGGTCAACCTGACGCCGCAGACGCGGATCCTGGCGGCGGTGATCGCGATCGCCTTCGTGGCGATGATCCTCGAGCTGATCCGCCGCGACCGGCTGCAGGAGCGCTACAGCGTCGTCTGGTTCGTCGCCGGGCTGGTGATGCTGGCCGGCGCCGCCTTCCCGGGGCTGCTGAGGCTCGTCGCCGACGCGATGGGCGTGCGCGACACCAACGTCGCCCTGTTCTCGATCGTGCTGCTGCTGCTGCTCGGCCTGGCGCTCAACTTCAGCGTGATCATGTCCCGCCAGGCGGCCCAGATAACCCGCCTGGCCCAGGAGCGGGCGATAGAAAAGGCCCGCGAGCAGGCGGCGCGGGAGCGGAACGGCGACGGCGCAAGCGCCGAGCCGGCCGAGCGCGACCGGACTTGACGACTGATGAGTTGTCCCCCCTATAGCGTGGTTAACTCATCAGTCGTTGCTCAACAGGCGCTCGAGGCGGTAGAAGAGAGCCTCTAGGGCGAGCTCCTCGGAGACGTTGAGGTCGAGGCGGCGACGGGTGTCCTGGACCAGCTCGGCGGCGCGGCGGGGGCGGGCCGGGTCGAGGGCGGCGGCCTGGGCCTGGAGCGGCCGGGAGGCGGTCGCGGTTGTAGGCGACCTCGGCGGCGCCGGAGGCGACGGCGGCGAGGTCGCGGAACCAGGCGGCAGTCAGCTCGAGGCCGAGGTCGAGGATCTCGGTGCGGCGGCGGCGGCCGGCCCGTTTGGCCTCGTCGGCGATGTCGCGGGCGGTGCGCTTGACGCCCGGCCTTGGCCTCCTCCTCGAGCACCTCGCGGGTCGCCGCGTCGGCGTCCTCGCCGGCCGCCTCGGCGCTGTCGAGCAGCTGGCGCCAGGGCGCCGTCGCGGTCTCGCCGGCGAGCGCCGCGGCGGCGCAGCGCTCGACCTCGGCGCGGATCTCCCGCCCCCGCTCCGACAGCAGCAGGCGCGCGCGCTCGAGGTCGCCGGCGGAGAGGCGGGCGGCGGCGGCGATCTCCTCGGCCTGCCTCAGCGCCGGCGGACGTCGGCCGCCAGCTCGCGGAAGCCCATCGCGGCCAGCGGCTTCTGGCTTCGGCGGAGCGGCGCGAACTCGACCGGCTGGCAGCGGGAGGCGACCGTCTCCAGCAGCGGCGCCGGGCTCGGAGCTGAGCAGGATCAGGTGGACGAAGTCGGGCGGCTCCTCCAGCGTCTTCAGCAGCGCGTTCTGGCTCTCGTCGCGCATCGCCTCGGCCGCCTCGACGACGAAGACGCGCTTGTCGCCTTCGAAGGGCCGGTAGGCGGCGGCGCGGATCACCCGCTCGCGCACCTCCTCGACCAGGTGCTGGGCGCCGCGCGGGGTGAGCCAGACCAGGTCGGGGTGCGGCGAGGGATCGAGCAGGGCGCGGCGGCGGGCGTCCTCGGGCTCCGCGGCCCCGGTGGCGAGGATCTCGGCGGCGAAGGCGCGGGCGGCGGCGCGCTTGCCGGCCCCACGGGGGCCGCGGAAGAGGTAGGCGTGCGACGGGCCCGGCGGCAAGCGCCGCGCTGAGCGCGACCCGCGCCCGCGGCTGGTGCTCGGTGGCGGTTTCGATCGCGTCAGCCATCGCGACACTTCACCGGGTGGATTCGGAGTGGCGGCGGACGGCCTCCATCACCCGGCGTGGACCTCCTCGACGCTGCCGTCGGCGTCGATGACGACGACACGGTCGGAGGCGATCTGCGCGATCTCCTCGTAGGCCTCGGCGACGGCGCGCTGCAGCTCGAGGCCCTCGGACTCGAAGCGGTCCTCGCCGTCGGCGCGGCCGAGGCCCACCTCGGGGTCGACGCGCAGCAGCAGCGTGAGGTCGGGCCAGAGGCCGTCGGTGGCGGCGTCGGAGAGGGAGATGCACCTCGCCGACGCCGAGGCCGCGGGCGGCTCCCTGGTAGGCGACGCTGGAGTCGGCGAAGCGGTCGGAGACGACGTCGCGGCCGGCCTCCAGGGCCGGGCGGATGACCCGGGCGGTGAGGTCGGCGCGGGCCGCGGAGAAGAGCAGCAGCTCGGCGAAGGGGTCGAGCTCGAGCGCCGGGTCGGCGAGCAGCGTCGCGGATCCGCTCGGCGGCGTCGGTCCCCCCCGGCTCGCGGATCAGCAGGGTCTCCGGGCCGAGCGCCTCGGCGAGCAGCTTGGCCTGGGTGCTCTTGCCTGAGCCGTCGATCCCCTCGAGGGAAACGAACAACGCCCCGAGGCCTCAGCCTTTGGTCGCCGCTTTGGCGCGTTTGCGGCGGCGGGTGCCGGTGTCGGCTTTGGTCGCTTTCTTCGCTTTCGACGGCGCCTTGCCGTTCTCGGCGTCCTCGGGCGGCGGCTGCTTTTCCATCGCCTCTTTCGCCGCTCGCGCCGCTTCGCGCTCGGCGCGGCGTTTCTTCATCTCCTGCATCGACTCGCAGTCGTCGTTGAGGCAGAGGTTCCAGGGGCGGCCGCGGAAGGGGACGACTTTGAGCCGCGGCGTCTGCCCGCAGACCGAGCAGCGGTCCTCGAGGCGGAAGACGTCGCCGCGCTGGGGCAGCGGGAAGGTCTGGTCGCAGGAGTCGGGGTCGTCGAGGGTCCAGCCGCTGCAGCCGACGAAGCGTTTGCCCGATTTTTTCGCGCGGATGATCCGCAGCATGTGGGGCGAGCCGTCCTCCTTGGTGCGGCCGGCCTCTTCGCAGACCTTGCAGGGGCCGAGGATGCGGTCCTCGTCCATCCCCTTCCAGACGACTTTGGCCAGGTCCTCGCGGCTCGCCGTCGATCTCCGACCAGGTCTTGTGGAGGAGGTCGCGGCTCTCGCCGACGACGCTGTCCTTGGTCATGTCGCCGGCGGCGATCCGGTCCATCTCCGCCTCGAGCTGGGCGGTCATCTCCGGCGTCGCCATCGCCGGCACGTAGTTCTTGAACGCTTCGTACAGGGCGATCCCGGTCTCCGAGGGGACCGGCGGGTTGCCGTAGACGTAGCCGCGGTCGAAGAGCTTCTGGATGATGTCGGCGCGGGTCGCCTTGGTGCCGAGGCCGCGCTCCTCCATCATCTCGATCAGTTTGGCCTGCGAGATCCGCGCCGGGGGCTGCGTCTCCTTGTCGACGATCCAGGGCTCGCCGTCGAGGTCGAGCTGCTGGCCCTCCTCCAGCTTGGGGATCTCCTCGTCGGAGGAGCGGGCGTAGGTGTAGATGCCGGCGTAGCCGGGGTCGACGACGACCGAGCCGCGGACGAAGTAGGTCTCCGAGCCGGCCTCGATGTCGGCGCGGGTGGACTCGGTGATCATCGGCGGGCTGAAGGTGGCGAGGAAGCGGCGCACGACCAGTTCGTAGACGCGCCTCTTGGGGCCCTCGAGGGCGCCGGGGTGGATCGCCTGGGTCGGGTAGATCGGCGGGTGGTCGGTCGTCTCTTTTTTGCCGCGGGTCGGTTTCAGCTCGCCGTCGAGCAGGCCCGCGGCGGCCGAGAACTCCTCGACCCGGACCAGCGAGGAGACCAGCTCGCGGACCGGCAGCGAGGCCGGGTAGACCGTGTTGTCGGTGCGCGGGTAGGAGATGAAGCCGTCCATGTAGAGGTCCTCGGCGATCCGCATCGCGCTGGCCGGGGTGATGCCGAGGCGGCTGGAGGCGTCGGTGCTGAAGGCGGTGGTGTTGTAGGGGGTCGGCGGCTTGCGCGTGTTCTTGCGCGCCGTCACCGACTTGACCGTGCCGGGGCTGGCGGTCCCGGCGAGGGCGGCGTCGGCCTCGGCCTTGTCCCAGAACTTGTCGACTTCGTGGTGGGTCTCGAAGGCTCCGTCGGGGTGCTGGAACTTGGCGAACAGCTCCCAGAACGGTTTGGCGACGTGGGCGCGGCGCTCCATCTCGCGCTCGACGATCAGGCCCAGGGTCGGGCTCTGGACGCGGCCGACCGAGAGGAAGTTGGAGCCGAAGCGGCGGGTGGCGAGGGAGACGGCGCGGGTCAGGGTCGCGCCCCAGAGCAGGTCGATGTCCTGGCGGGCGGCGCCGGCGTTGGCGAGCGGGTAGGAGAGCTCGTCGAGGTCGCCGAAGGCGCGCTCGATCTCCTCCCTGGTCAGGGCGGAGTAGCGGGCGCGCTTGATCCGCAGCGTGCCGTCGCGGGCGCCCTCGCGGGTGCCGAGCTCGGGGTTGGCGTCGAGCATCTCCTCCAGCGCCTCGAGGCCGATCAGCTCGCCCTCGCGGTCGAAGTCGGTCGCGATCACCAGCTCGTCGGCCTCCTTGGCGACCTTCTTGATCGCTTTGACGACGTTTTTGTCGGTCGGCTCCTTGATCAGCTCGGCGTCGATCAGGTCGTGCAGGTCGGTCTTCTGCCAGTTCGAGTAGCCCTCGGGGAAGGCCGGGCCGAGCACGTGGCCCTTGAGGCCGATCGTCATCTGCTCGACGCCGTCCCCGTCGGTCCACGTGTAGTAGGGGACTTTGAAGGTCTTGTCGGTGGCGGGGCCGCCGTTGGCGGCGCCGAGGATCTCGGCGATCTTCTTGGCGCTGTTGTTCTTCTCGGTGACGATCAGCCTCATGGGTCGGCGAGGGTAGCAGGGGCGTTCGGCGACCTCGGCAGGCTCGCGCGCGCCGATCCCCCTAGGATCGGCGGTCGAATGAGGTGCTTGGTGACAGGCGGCGCGGGGTTCATCGGCTCGAACCTGGTCGATGCGCTGCTGGCGCGCGGCGACGAGGTGACGGTCGTCGACGACCTCTCCACCGGGCGGCGGGAGAACCTCGACGGGGCGCTGGCGGCCGGCGCCGACGCTGGTCGAGGTCGACATCCGCGACGCGCGCCGCGGTGGCGCGGCTGGCGGAGTCCGCCCGGCCCGAGGTCGTCTTCCACCTGGCGGCGCAGATCGACGTTCGCAAGTCGGTCGCGGACCCGGCCTTCGACGCCTCGATCAACGTCGGCGGCACGGCGAACGTGCTGGAGGCGGCGCGGACCGCGGGTGCGCGGCGCTTCGTCTTCGTCTCCACCGGCGGCGCGATCTACGGCGAGGGCGAGGGCCAGGAGCTGCCGCTCGGCGAGGACGCGCCGGTCGAGCCGCTCTCCGCCTATGGCCAGAGCAAGTTCGCCGCCGAGGGCTACGTGGCGCTGTACGAGCGGCTGCTACGGGCTCTCGGGCGATGAGCCTGCGGCTGGGCAACGTCTACGGCCCGCGCCAGGACCCGCTCGGCGAGGCGGGGGTGATCGCGATCTTCTGCGGCAAGCTGCGGGCCGGCGAGCGGCCGACGGTGTTCGGCGACGGCACGCAGACCCGCGACTACATATATGTGGGCGACGTGGTCGCGGCGGCGCTGGCGGCCGCCGAGTCGACGGTCGAGCGGCGCCGATCAACATCGGCACCGGGGTCGAGACCGACGTGCTGGAGCTGGCGACGCAGCTCGGCGAGCTCGGCGGCGCCGAGGGCTTCGAGCCCGAGTTCGCCCCGCCCCGCCCCGGCGAGGTGCAGCGGATCTCGATCGACCCGGCGCGCGCCGGGCGCGAGCTGGGCTGGAGCGCGAAGGTGGGATTGGAAGAGGGCCTCCGGCTGACGCTGACTCCCTCTAACCTTCGGGCATGCCCGCCCAGGCCTACGCCGGCAAGGAGTGCGTCTGCCAGCTGCGCAAGGGGATCTGCGACCAGTCCTGCGTGCGGGACATGCTGGAGACGCCCTTCTACATCGCCTGCCTGAAGCTGACGGGGCGGCGCTGCCTGGTGGTCGGCGGCGGCGACATCGGGCTGGAGAAGGTCGAGGGGCTGCTCGCCTGCGACGCCGACGTGACGCTGATCGCGCCGGTCGCCCACCCCGAGCTGGAGCGGCTGGCGGCGGAGGGGTCGATCCGCGTGGGAGCAGCGCCCCTACGCCGGGGCCGCCGACCTCGAGGGCGTCTTCATGGTCGATCGCCGCCACCGACGACAGCGAGGTCAACATCGGCGTCTACGACGACGCCGAGAAGCGGGCGATGCTGGTCAACGTCGTCGACGTGCCGCCGCTGTGCAACTTCATCCTGCCGGCGATCGTGCGCAGCGGCCCGCTGGCGATCGCGATCTCCACCGCGGGCGCCTCGCCGGCGCTGGCGAAGCGGATGAAGCGGGAGATCACGGAGCTGTTCGGCGAGGAGTACGCGCGCCTGGCGGTGATCCTCAACGACGCCCGCGGCTGGGCGAAGGGGACGCTGCCGACCTACCAGGACCGCAAGGAGTTCTTCGAGGGGATCGTCAACGGCGACCCCGACCCGGTCGAGCTGCTGCGCGACGGGCAGGAGACGGCGGTGCTGGCGCTGGTCGAGTCCGCCAAGGAGCGGGCCGCGGCCGCGGCGCTGGCCTGAATGGGCGCGTTAGTCGGCGTATAGCCGAACAAAGCGCCAATCAGCTGGCGCCGCAGGCCGAGCCGCGGACTCGCTCGAGCGTTCCGCGCAGCTCGTCCGCCTGGCGCGGCGTGAGGTTGGCGGAGAAGGCGACCGCCAGCTCGGCGGTGACGACCGGGCGCATCTCGGCGAGCAGCGCGGCGCCGGCCGGCAGCAGGGTCGCGTAGCTGACCCGGCGGTCCGTCTCGCAGAAGGTCCGCTCCAGCAGGCCGGCCTTGATCAGGCGGTCGACCAGCTTGGTGAGGCCGCCGCGGGTGATCACCAGGGCCTCGGCGAGGTCGCCCATCCGCATCCGCTGCTCGGGCGCCTCGGCGACCGCGGCGAGCACCTCGTACCAGGGCAGCGGCGGGAAGTCGCCCTGGGCGAGCGCCTCCTGCAGGCGCCCGGTGACCGCGGCGTGGGTGCGGGTGAGGGCGCCCCAGGCCTCGCCGTGGGGAGTGCGCGACGCCGTGCCGCCCTGGGAAGCGCTGTTGGCTCCCGCGCCGTCGCGGGACGTCGATGCCGCTGCTGTCGCCTGCTCGCTCATCTCCCACATGATCGCAGGTGAACGTTGTCTAGGCAATAGTTGTATCTACAAGCTTTTCTGCTAAGATGGTTTCTGCGTCAAACATTTATCAGGCAACAACTTGAGGGAAGGAAGCAGAGATGAGCACGCAGACGATCAAGCAGGAGATCCCGACAGGCACCTACGTGGTGGATCCGGTCCACTCCTCGATCGGCTTTGCCGTGATCCACAACGGCGTCTCCACGTTCCGCAGCGGCTTTCGCGGCTACGAGGCCCGGCTCACCGGCGGCGACGCGGCCGCGGCTCGAGGGCTCGGTCGAGGTCGCCAGCATCGACATCGCCGAGGAGCAGCTGAAGGGCCACCTCCTCTCCCCCGACTTCTTCGACGCGGAGCGCCACCCGCAGCTCCGCTTCAGCTCGACCGAGCTGAGCGTCGAGGAGGACGGCTCGCTGAGGCTGCGCGGCGAGCTCGAGATCAGCGGCGAGAAGCGCGAGGTCGAGGCGAGCGGCCGCTTCGCGCAGCTGGGCGCCGACCTCGGCGGCAACGCCCGGGTCGGGCTCTCGCTGGCGGCCACGGTCGACCGGCGCAGCTTCGGCCTCGACTGGAACGCCGAGCTGCCGAGCGGCGGCGAGGTGCTCGACTACGAGGTGAGCATCGCGGTCGAGCTCGAGCTGGTCGAGGAGACCGAGTAACGATGCGGGTCCTGGGCATATCCGGAAGCCTGCGCCGGGACTCGCTCAACAGCGCCCTGCTGCGGGCGGCCGCCGAGCGGCTGCCCGCCGGGGCGGAGCTGGTGACCTTCGAGCGGCTGGCCGAGGTGCCGCCGTTCGCGAGGACGCCGAGGCGGGCCCGGCGCCCGGCGCGGTGCGCGAGCTGCGCGCGGCGATCCGCGCCGCCGACGCGGTGCTGATCGCGACGCCCGAGTACAACCACTCCCTCCCCGGCCAGCTCAAGAACGCGCTCGACTGGGCATCCCGCCCGGCCGGGCAGAGCGCGCTGAACGGCAAGCCGGCGGCGGCGATCGGCGCCTCGAAGAGCATGTTCGGCGCGGTCTGGGCGCAGGCCGAGCTGCGCAAGGTGCTGGCGGCGATGGGCGGCCGCGTGGTCGAGGCGGAGCTGCCGGTCGCCCAGGCGCACGAGCTGCTCGCCGGCGATCGCCTGGAGCTGGCGCCGCAGCAGTCCGAGCAGCTGGAGGAGATCCTGGCCGAGCTGGTCGCGCGGCGGAGCAGCAGCAGGCCGAGCTGGCCGTCGCCGCCGCAGTCGTAGCGATTGCCGAGCCTTGGCCCCTCTAGGGTGCGTCAACCCGGCATCGACGCAGTTAGGCGGCGGGGAGGGCGAAGAAGGCGACCGCGGCGAAGTGGGCGGCGGCGGCGGCGATGACGAGTGCGTGGAAGACCTCGTGGTAGCCGAAGACCCGCGGGTTGGGGTCGGGTCGCTGGGTCGCGTAGACGACGGCGCCGGCGGTGTAGAGCAGCCCGCCGGCGGCGACCAGCAGGCACCCGGTCACCCCCATCGCGCTCCACAGCTCGGGGAAGGAGACCGCGGCGACCCAGCCCAGCGCCATGTAGATCAGCGCCGCGACCCATTTGGGGTGGTCGATCCAGACCATCTCGACCGCAGCGCCCGCGATCGCCCCGATCCAGACGACGACGAGGATGGCGCTGGCCAGCGGACCGTGCAGTGCCAGCAGGGCGAACGGCGTGTAGGTGCCGGCGATGAGGAAGAAGATCATCGAGTGGTCCAGCCGCCGCATCCAGCGGCGCACGTTGGGCCGGGTCCAGTTGACGCGGTGGTAGAGGGCGCTGGTGCCGAGCAGGGCGGAGAGGCTGACCGCGTAGATGGCGACCGCCAGGGTCGCCTTCGGCGTCTTCGCCGCGACGATCAGCGCGGTACCGAGACCGAGCGAGACGAAGAAGGCCCACTCGTGGGAAACCCCGCGCAGCTTCGGCTTGACCGCGGCGATCGCGTCGACCGCGGCCCCGCGCGCCGCCCCAGCCTTCTCGACCGCAGCCCCCCTGGCGGCGGTGGCTCGGTCGCCCATCGCATCCTTGGCGGCGCCGGCACGCTCCGCCGCCGCCTCGCGAGCGGTCTCGAAGCGCTCGCCCATTCGCTCTGCGCCCCTGCGCAGATCTTCAACCATGTCTGCAGGGTACAGCGGCTACGTGCGGAGTTTGCGGAATTGCCACCATGTAGATGGAAGGCAAGCTTCTCGACTCGTCCCGTAATTTGCGGATTTGGAGGCTCTTTCCGTCCGAGCCAAAGACGATCCTGCGCAGTTCCCCCTAAAAGTCGCTGCGAGAGGAGAAGTTCGATGTCCAAGACCGCCACCAGGACTCCGAAAAACGGTCTGCAGGGCCTCTCGATAGAGCGGCGGTTTTCGACTGCCGGCGTGCATCCTTTCGACCAGATCGAGTGGGAGATCCGCGACGCGGTGATCGGCGATCCGGCGAATCCCGCGTTCGAACAGCGCGGGGTCGAGTTCCCGAAGAGCTGGTCACAGAACGCGACCAACATCGTCGCCCAGAAGTACTTCCGCGGGCAGTTGGGAAGCGAGCAGCGCGAGAGCTCGGTCAAACAGATGATCGGGCGGGTCGCGGGGACGATCTCCGGCTGGGGGCGCGAGGGCGGCTACTTCGCCTCGGCCGAGGACGCCGACGCCTTCGAGGCTGAGCTGACCTCGATCCTGCTCAACCAGAAGGCCGCCTTCAACTCGCCGGTCTGGTTCAACGTCGGCTTCGAGTGAGAATCCCCAGGGCTCGGCCTGCTTCATCCTCAGCGTCGAGGACACGATGGAGTCGATCCTCGCCTGGAACACCAAGGAGGGGATCATCTTCCGCGGCGGCTCCGGCTCGGGGATCAACCTCTCCAACATCCGCGGGCTCGATGGAGCCGCTGGCAAAGGGCGGAATCGCCACCGGCCCGGTCAGCTTCATGCGCGGCGCCGACTCCTGGGCCGGCGACGATCAAGTCCGGGCGGCAGACGCGTCGCGCCGCCAAGATGGTCGTGCTCGACGTCGATCATCCCGGACATCGAGCACTTCATCTGGTGCAAGGCCGACTGAGGAGAAGAAGGCGGCGGCGCTGCGCGACGCCGGCTTCGACATGTCGATCGACGGCGAGCGGATTCAACTCGATCCAGTACCAGAACGCGAACAACTCGGTCCGAGTCACCGACGAGTTCATGGAGGCGGTCGAGGCCGACGAGGATTGGGACCTGATCGCCCGCACAGATGGCAGCGTGATCAAGACCGTAAAGGCGCGCGAGCTGATGGACCAGATCGCCGATGCCGCCTGGCGCTGCGCCGATCCTGGCGTCCAGTACGATCCACGATCATCAACCGTTGGCACACCGACCCCGAGACGGGCCGGATCAACGCGTCCAATCCATGCAGTGAGTACATGCACGTCGACGATTCGGCATGCAACCTCGCCTCGCTGAACTTGATGAAGTTCCGCAACGAGGACGGAGTCGTTCAAGGTCGAGGACTTCGCAGCACGCGGTCGACATCGTCTTCCTCGCCCAGGAGATCGTCGTCGGCTTCTCCAGCTACCCGACGCGCGGAGATCACCGAAAACGCCAATAACTTCCGCCAGCTCGGACTCGGCTACGCCAACCTCGGCGCGCTGCTGATGTCGGACGGGATGCCCTACGACTCCGACGCGGGCCGCAACGTCGCCGCCGCGATCACGGCGCTCATGACCGGCCGCGCCTACCGCAAGTCGGCGTGATCGCCGCTGCCCCGGCCCGTACGAGGGGTACGACAAGAACCGAGACCCGCACAACGGCGTGATGCGCATGCACCGCGACGCGATCTACGACGTCGACCCCACGGGAATCAAGGGGGATCTGCTCGATGCCGCCCAGCGCGAATGGGATGCGGCCGTTTCCCTTGGCGAGGAGCACGGTTACCGCAACGCGCAGGCGAGTGTCTTAGCGCCGACCGGAACAATTTCACTTTCTGATGGACTGCGACACGACTGGAGTCGAGCCCGACTTCTCCCTGGTCAAGTTCAAGGAGCTGGTCGGCGGCGGGCAGATGACGATCGTCAACAAGACCGTGCCGCTGGCGCTGCGCACGCTGGGCTACTCCGAGTCGGAGGTCGACCAGATCGACGCCTACATCGCCGAGCAGAACACGATCGTCGGCGCGCCGGGCCTGAAGGACGAGCACCTGCCGATCTTCGACGTCGCGGTCGGCGAGCGAGCGATCCACCACAACGGCCACATCGACATGATGACGGCGATTCAGCCCATTCATCTCGGGTGCGATCTCCAAGACGGTGAACCTGCCGCAGTCGGCGACGGTCGCCGACATCGCCGACGCCTACACCCGCGGCTGGAAGGGCGGGCTGAAGGCGCTGGCGATCTACCGCGACGGCTCGAAGACGGCGCAGGCGCTGCGCACCGACGCGCAGGAGGAGAAGGGGGCCGAGGCCGAGGAGGTCGCCGCCGCGCCGGTGCGCAAGAAGATGCCGCGCGAGCGCGAGTCGATCACCCACAAGTTCTCGATCGCCGGTCACGAGGGCTACATCACCGCCGGCAAATACGAGGACGGCACGGTCGGCGAGATCTTCCTCACCGACATCGGCAAGGAGGGCTCGACGATGCGGGGGCTGATGAACGCCTTCGCGACGGCGATCTCGATCGGCCTCCAGTACGGCGTCCCGCTCGAGGTCTTCGTGCGCAAGTTCAGCTACATGCGCTTCGAGCCGGAGGGAATCACCGGCAACCCGGAGATCCCGTTCGCCAAATCGCTGCCCGACTACATCATGCGCTGGCTCGCCAGCCGCTTCATCGAGGACACCGACACGCTCGAGGACCTCGGCATCCTGACCACCGAGGTGCGGGCCAAGCGCGAGGCGGAGACGACCCAGCTCGGGCTCGGGATCAGCACCGGCGGCGAGGTCAAGCCGGGCAACGGCGGCAACGGCCACTCCAAGCCGGGCAACGGCAACGGCGGCAACGGCGCCGAGAAGGCCAAGGCGACGGGCGGCAAGGCCGTCCCCGCATCGGCGGCCTTCACCGACGCCCCCCCGGTGGTCCCGGCCAAGATGTCCGGCCTCGACCTCGGCCCCGCCTGCGAGCAGTGCGGAGGCATGATGCAGCGCACCGGCTCCTGCTACACGTGCAGCAGCTGCGGTAACAACACCGGCTGTGGTTAGACTGCGGCCGTCCGGAATACCGGTACGCCGAATCTTGGGCCTTTGGCCTGGGAGCGGGGGAACCAGAGACTCTGGGGCGAACCCCTACGTGGGGGCGCAGGCTCTTTCAGCGCCAGCCCGACAGCTAACCCCGCAGGCCGACGAAGGAGACTGGTTTGCGAGCGCCCAAGCACAGGCTGAAGGCGATTTCCGGGGTCACCGGCCTCGTGATCGCAGCTGCGCTCGCATCCTCCTCGGCGCTGGCGGCGGGGCCCGGCGGCGCCACCCCTCCCGGCTCGGAACCGAAGCTCGTCGCTGACGGCCACTACGTCAACCCGTTCGCGGTCGGCGGCTGGAGCGCCAGCCGCACCGACATGGGAGTCGACTACATGCCGATCGGCCGCCAATCGGTCGTCGCGATCGGCGCCGCGAAGATCCTCGGTTCGTCCAACCACTCGAGCTGGCCCGGCGGCGGCTTCCTCTGGTACCGCCTGCTGAACGGCGATCACGCCGGGGCGGTCGTCTACGTCGCCGAGCACCTGAAGGGCCTGGCGCCCGCCGGCACGAGGGTCCGGGCGGGCCAGCAGATCGCCACCGCCCTCCCCGGCTATCCCTGGACCGAGTGGGGGTGGGCGACCGCAGCCGGGCAGCCCCGCGCCCTGCGCTGCTACCGCGAGGGCATGGAAACCAACGCCGGCAAGGAGATGGCGCGCTTCCTCGACTCCCTCGGCGCCAAACCGCTGCGCCGGCTCGAGCCCGGGCCCACCTGGCCCAGCGGCCTGCCCTGCTGAGCCCGCCATAGGCGGGTTAGCCGAGGACCTCCTGTGACTACGGCAGGTCCTCGCAGGCGAGGCCGTCGTGGTCGGCGTCGAGGCGGTGGGGATCCCGATTGGGGTGGTGCTTCTTGAAGAAATGCTGAGCCTTGGCCTGCGTCGCGAAGTCGGAGCAGTCGCGATCGCGGAACGCGGCCGCCGGTTGAGCGGCGGCCATCAAGCCCAGCATGGAAATGGCGAGGATGGGGACGATGAGGCGAGTACGGCGCAGGCGATCCACTCGATTCCTCCCGAGGTCGTAACTACTCAGACGACCGTGATCATATAGCGCGCTCCAAGGCGGTCAGCCGGGGACGGAAACGCGGACGAGAACGCGACGGGCGCATTCGAGGCGGGCGGAGCCGTCCTCGAAGCGGGCGAGGTGGAGGATCGAGGGCCGGTCGCACTGGACGCGGAGCGGGTGAGGGTGGGCGGGTGCCATCGGGACTTCCGCGTTCATCACGCCGAACCTCGGTGTCGCGGACGCCTGTGGCTGGGTGGCGACGACGCCGAGAGCGATCGAGGCGAGGGCAAGGGCAATGAGGAAAATCAGTCTGAGTCTCATGCCTGTACAAGGCGGCGCCGGGTCGGACTCTCCCCTCCCCGGCAGGCCGGTTCCGCGGAGCCGGCCCGATCGCGTAGCCTGCCCACGTCGTGGCCGCTCCCCCCCGCCTCTCGGTGCGTTCGGAGTTTCGGGTGCTGCGGGCGCTGTGCGCGCTGCCGCCGCGGGGGCAGCGGCTCCTCGCCGGACCGCCCCCCGAGCTCGACGGGCAGCGGCTGGCGAGCGACATCTGGATGCTGCTGCGGCTGGCGGCGCTGGCGGGGGACGAGAGCGTGACCGCGGGCGGGGCCAGCCCCGAGCAGGCGCGGGCGTTGAACCGGCGCGGGGCCGCGGCGTGCGCCGGGCCGCCGCTGCCGATGGCGCGGGTGGAGGGACTGGAGGTCCCGGGGCCGGCGGGGGCGATCCCGGCGCGGCTGTACGAACCGGTGGCGGGTGGCGGGGCGCGGCCGCTGCTCGTCTACTTCCACGGCGGCGGCTGGGTCATCGGCGACCTCGACACGCACGACCCCGTCTGCCGCTTCCTCGCCGCGGCAGCCGGGGTGCCCGTGCTCTCGGTCGACTACCGCCTGGCGCCGGAGCATCCCTTTCCCGCCGCCGCCGAAGATGCCGTCGCCGGGTTCCGGTGGGCGGCGGAGCATGCCGCCGAGCTCGGCGCCGACCCGGCGCGGATCGCGGTCGGCGGCGACAGCGCGGGCGGCAACCTGGCCGCCGTCACCAGCCTCCTCGCCCGCGACGGCGGCGGGCCGCAGCCGGCGATGCAGCTCCTCTTCTACCCGGCCACCGACGCCGTCGGCGAGCAGCGCTCACGGCAGCTCTTCGCCGAGGGGTTCCTGCTGACCAGGGCGGACATGGAGTGGTTCGAAGCCCATTACCTTCCTTCCGGGGTGGCCCACGACGACCCGCGCGTCTCGGTGCTGGGGGTCGGCGACCTCGCGGGGCTGCCGCCGGCCTACGTCATCACCGCCGGGTTCGACCCGTTGCGCGACGAGGGCGAGGCCTACGCGGAGCGGATGCGCGCGGCCGGGGTCCGCGTCGCCCACTGGCGCCACCGCGGGCTGATCCACGGCTTCGCCAACCTGACCGCCGTCAGCCGCTCCGCGCGCGCCGCCATGTTCGAGGCCGCCGGAGCGCTGCGCATGGGCCTCGGCTGAGCCCGTCCTCGATCGGCTCTACTCGTACTGAAGAGCTTCGAGGACGTCGAGCCGGGAGGCGCGACGGGCCGGGCCGATCGCCGCGACGACTCCGGCGACGCGCGGCGAAGAGCAGGAGCAGGGCCAGCGTTCCAACCGGATAGGAGACGGTGAAGCCTTCGTCCTTGAGGGGCTGGGCGATCAGCGTGGCGAAGATCACCCCGAGGACCATGCCGAGGATCGCGCCGATCAGGGCCGTGATCACCGCCTCGTAGCGGATCATCGTCCGCACCTGGCGGCGCGACATGCCGATCGCGCGCAGCATCCCCAGCTCGCGGGTGCGCTCGTGGATCGAGAGCGCCAGGGTGTTGGCGATCCCGAACAGCGAGATCAGGATCGCCAGCGCCAGCAGCACGTAGACGAGGCGCACCAGCCCTTCGATCTGTTCTTCGCGGTTTTCCTTCAGTTCCTGCTGGTTGAGCACTTCGGCGGTCGGGAACGCGCGCTTGGCGCCGGCGGTGAGCAGCGCCTGGACCTGCGCGGCGTTCGCCCCCGGTTCCGTCTTGACGAAGTCGATCGTGTCCTGGGTCTGCTTGAAGGCGTCTGCCATCACCCGCTGGGTGATGAGGACGCTGCCGAAGACGTCGAGCTTGGAGGAGAACTCGCCGGCGACCCGGAAGGCCGGCCTCGCCCCGGTCTGGCTCAGCAGGCGGAAGCGATCGCCCACTTCGAGATGGTTGCCGGAGGCGAAGGAGTCCGAGAGGACCGCTTCGTTGTCGCGCAGGTTGCGCAGGATCGCCGGGCCTCCCTGCTTCCATTCGACGGTGACGGCTTCGCCGATGTCGGGGGTTGGCGCGCTGATGCGCGCCTTGGCGCCGCTGTCGAGCAGCTTCGCTTCGGCCGAGCGGACCGTCGCGACCGAGTCGACGCCGGGCGCCCTGCGCGCAGCGACGGCGGCGCCGGCCGGGATCGGCGAGAAGCCGTTGGTGTTCTGGATCACCAGCCCGCCCGCGAAGTTTTCGTCGATCACGGTGGCCACCGAGCTCTTCAGCCCGGCGGCGAAGACGGTGACGAAGGTGACCAGCGCCAGGCCGATCATCAGCGCCGCCGCGGTGACCGCGGTGCGGCTGGGGTTTCGCTGCGTGTTCTCGCGGGCGAGACGGCCGGTCAGCCTGCGCAGGCGCTCCAGCGGGGCGCCTGCGATCGCGGCGAGGGGCCGCACCAGGCGGGGGCTGAACAGCGAGACGCCGAGGACGATCGCGACCGCGCCGGCGCCCATCAGCCCGGCCTTGGTGCCGGCGCTGCCATGTCCGAACACCCCGGCCAGGACCATCGCCAGCCCGGCGAGACCGAGCAGGATCGAGAGGACCGCGTAGACCAGCCGGCGCTGGCGGCTGGCCGGCGGGACGTAGGACTGCAGGGCGGCGATCGGCGGAACCCGGGTCGAGCGCAGCGCCGGCACCATCGACGAGATCAGGGTGACGACGACCCCGATCAGCAACGAGACGACGATCGTGCGCGTCTCCATCACCAGGCCCGTGGTCGGCAGGTCGAGGCCGACCGCCTTGAAAAGCGCGTTCAGCGCCGCGGCGATCAGGTAGCCCCCGGCGATCCCGACGACGGCCCCCAACATGCCGATCGCAAGCGCCTCGATCACGACCGAGGCGAGGATCTGGCCGCGGGAGGCGCCGAGCGTGCGCAGCAACCCGAACTCGGCCACCCGCTGGGCGACGGTGATCGAGAAGGTGTTGAAGATCAGAAAGGCGCCGACGAAGAGGGCGACGAAGCCGAAGACCAGCAGCACCGTCTGCAGGAAGCCGAGGCTCTTGCGGATTTCTTCCGAGCCGCGGTTGGCGTTTTCCTTGGCGGTCTCGACCCGGACCGAGGCAGGCATGATCCGCGCGATCCGCCCCCTCAGCGCGTCGGCGGAGACGCCGGCGGCAGCGGCAATGGAGATCTGGTCGAAGCGGCCGCGCGTGCGGGTGATGCTCTGCGCCTCGGGGAGGGTGAGCTGGGCGATGCTGGCGCCGCCGAACGAGGCGCTGCCGAGCTGGGTGAAGCCGACCAGGCGATAGGACTTGGCGCTGCGCTGGCCGACGATGCGGATCTCTTCGCCCAGCTTCAGATCGGAGTTTTCGGCGGCAGCCTCGTCGATCGAGGTTTCGGTGGGCCCGCGCGGCGCGTGGCCTTCGACGTAGGTGAGCGACTCGAGCCCGTCGGGCAGGTTCGAGGAGATGAACTTGGGGGCGAATTTCGTGCCGATCGCATCGCCCTTCGCGTCGAAGAAGCCACCGGGGGTGAAGATCGCGCCCGCTGCCAGCCTCACCCCCGCCGTCTTCTTTACCCGCGGCAGCAGCGAGGCCCCGATCGTCGGGATTTCGCCGCTCTGCTGTTCGACCGGGTTCTTGGCGGTGACGACGACGCTGGTCCCCTTCAGCGACTCGCTGAAGATTTCGTCGAAGGCGGCGAAGATCGTGTCGGTGAGGACGTAGGAGCCGGCGACGAAGGCGACGCCGATCACGACCGCGAGCGTCGTCGTCAGGGCCCTTACCTTCCGAGCCCAGAGGCTCTTGAGGGCGAGGCTAGTCAATCTGCTTCATCAGCTCGATCACATCGTCGGTCGAGCCGGGAGCGTCGTCGTGGACGATCCGGCCGTCGCGGAGGGTGATCAGGCGGTCGGCGTGGGAGGCGGCGGCGGGGTCGTGGGTGACCATGATCACCGTCTGGCCGAACTCGTCGACGGCCTGGCGGAGGAGGCGCATGACCTCGCCGCTGGACTTCGAATCGAGGTTGCCGGTCGGCTCGTCGGCGAAGACGACCGCGGGCTTGGAGACCAGCGCCCGGGCGAGCGCGACGCGCTGCTGCTGGCCGCCGGAGAGCTCGGAGGGGCGGTGGGTGCGACGGTCCTCGAGCCCGATCGTGCGGATCAGCTGCTCGAACCACTCGGGGTCCGGCTTGCGGCCGGCGATCGAGAGCGGCAGCAGCACGTTCTCCTCGGCGGTGAGGACCGGCAGCAGGTTGAAGAACTGGAAGACGAAGCCGAGCTTGTCGCGGCGCAGCTTGGTCAGCTCGCCGTCGTCGAGGCCGGTGATCTCCACCCCGTCGAGGGTGACCGTGCCGGAGGTCGGCTTGTCGAGGCCGGCGAGGATGTGCATCAGCGTCGACTTGCCCGAGCCCGAGGGTCCCATGATCGCGGTGAAGCGGTCGCGCTCGAACCCGGTGCTGACGCCGACCAGCGCGTCGACCGCGGCGTCGCCCTCGCCGAAGCGGCGGCTGACGCCGTCCGCGATCACCACCTTGCCATCCGCGATGCTCACAGATGGCACGCTACCGGGGAGGAGAATCGGGCGGGCCCAGCGGCTGGACAAGTAGCCTGCGCGGATGGCGCTGGCCGACCAATTCGACGGCCTTTTGATCGACCTCGACGGGGTCGTCTGGGTCGGGCGAGAGCTGCTTCCCGGCGCGGCCGACGCGCTGCAGCGACTGCTCGCCAACGGCAAGGAGATCGTCTTCGTCACCAACAACTCGGTGCGACAGCCTGATTCCTACGCGGTCCGCCTTCGCGAGGCCGGGATTCCGGTGGCCGATGAGCGGGTCCTGACCGCCGGGGCGGCGACCGCCCGGCTGGCGGCCGAGCGGACGGGGGCCGACGGCACCGTCTTCGTGATCGGAGCACCGGGCTTCAAGGAGACGGTCGCGGCGGCCGGCCTGACCGTGCTGGACGGCGAGGCCGGACAGGGTGCCGACGCGGTGGTCGTCTCCGGCCATCGTGAGTTCGACTACGCGGAGCTGCTGACGGCGACCCGCGCCCTACAGGGCGGGGCAAGCCTGTTCGCCACCAGCCGCGACCCGACCCTGCCGATGCCCGGCGGCGCCTGGCCCGGCACCGGCGCGACGCTGGCGGCGGTGGAGACCGCATCGGGAAAGCGCGCCGAGATCGGCGGCAAGCCCGAGCGACACCTGTTCGAGCTGGCGCGCGAGCGGATCGCCGGCGCGGAGCGGGTGGCGATCGTCGGCGACCGGATCGCGTCGGACATCGAGGGCGGACACCGGGCGGGCCTGGAGACGATCATGGTGCTGAGCGGGGCGACATCGCGCGAGGAGGCGGAAAGCGCCGTGCCTCCTCCCGACCACATCGTCGAGGACATCGCCGGCCTGCTGCTGTGAGCGCGCCCGACGCCTCCTCGCCGGCGCTCGCCCGCCCGGGCGTCGCCTTCGCCGGCATCTTCACCGTCACCTTCTGCGGCCTGCTCGCGGTCGGGGCGGTGCTGCCGGTGCTGCCGCGCTACGTGCACGGGCCGCTCGGCGCCGGCAACGTCGCGGTCGGGGTCGTGATCGGCGCCTACGCGATCACCGGCCTGCTGCTCCGCCCCCTCGCCGGGCGCGTGGCCGACCGCCGCGGCCGCAAGCCCGCGGTCCTGGTCGGCTCGCTGCTGGTCGCCGTCGCCGGCTTCCTCTACCTGCTGCCATTCGGCGTGGCGAGCCTGATCGCGGCCCGGCTGGTGCTGGGCGCCGGAGAGGGGACGGTGTTCACCGCCGGCTCGGCCTGGATCGTCGACATCGCCCCACCCGGCCGGCGCGGCCGGGTGATCGGCCTCTACGGCCTCGCCGTCTGGGCCGGCCTCAGCGTCGGCCCGCTGGTCGGCGAGCTGCTCCTGCACGCCTCCGGCTACTCGGCGGTCTGGATCTTCGCCGGGGCGATGCCGCTGCTCGGCGCGCTGGTCGCCTCCCGCCTGCCCGATCCCTTCCGCCCCAGCCCGCGCCACGAGAAGGAGCACCACCCGCTGATCGCCCGCGAGGCGGTCCGCCCGGGCGCCGCCCTGGCCCTCGGCTCGATCGGCTACGCAACGGTTGCCGCCTTCGTGGTCCTCCACCTCGAATCCCGCGGCGTCGACCACGGAGCCTCGGTCTTCGGAGCCTTCGCAGCGATGGTCGTCCTGACCCGCCTGATCGGCGGCGACCTCCCGGATCGAGTCGGCCCAGCCCGCGTGGCGACAGCCGCAGCCTGCGCCGAGGCATTGGGCCTGGCGACGATCGCCATCGCCCACAGCCTGCCGGTGGCGTTGCTGGGCGCACTGGCGATGGGCGCCGCCTTCTCGCTGCTCTATCCCTCGCTCTCCCTGATCGTCATCGACCGCGTCCCCGAGACCCGCCGCGGCGCGGCACTTGGCACCTTCACCGCCTTCTTCGACGCCGGCGTGGGCTTGGGAGCTCCCCTCGCCGGCATCGCGGCGGCAATCACCAGCTACGAGGGCGCCTTCCTGCTCTCCGCGGCTATCGCGCTGGTTTCGGCGACGACGATCGCCCTGGCCATCTCCCCGCGCGGCCGCACCCTGCTCGCGACCCGCTGACCCACCCCGACGGTGCAACGCGTTGTCTAACCATAGGTGGAAAAAACGTTGCACCGCGGAAGAGGGATCAGCGGGCGGCGATGAGGAGCGACTGGGCGGCGCGGCCGATGCGGCCCCGCCGGTCGGAGAGTTGGGACTCGGCGGTGCCGATGCCGTTCGCCTGCGCGCGGGTGACGGCGTCCACGCAGACCCACTCGCCCTCCGGCATGCGCTCGAGGTGGACCGTGAGCTCGACGTTGATGAACAGGTAGCGCCGCCAGTCCAGGACGGCGCTGATCCCGTTGCCGACGTCGGCCGCAATCAATGTGCGTTGCAGCGGAGTCGGCTCCTCACCGGCGAGGAGCGGGTGCCGCATGCGCATCCACATCGTCGCCGGGCCAGGCTCGAGGAAGCTCCCGCGGACGGCGGACCCCTCCATCGCGGTGTGATAGCCGACCTCCTGTCCGGTCGGGAAGAACTCGAAGCCCGCCCCGCTCCCCGGGCCCGGTGGCGGCTCGTCCTCACCGACGGCGCCGTCCGGCAACTCGACCTCCGAGGTCCGCAACCGCCAAGCCGCAGCACGCACGAGCTCTCCGTCGTCGTTGCTCAGCGACGCCTCGACCAACTGCACCCTCCTCCCCGGCCGCAGGATCTTCGACTCCACCCGCACCGCCCCGATCGGCACCGGGCGCAGAATCTCGAAGGTGACGCGACCGACCTGGAAGTCCTCCGCGCCCTCAAGCCGCTCAAGCTCTCGACCCAACAGCGCCGACGGCGGCCCCGCGTGCTGAGCCCCGGGGTCCCAGGGCCCCCTCGTAAGCTCGGTGGCGATGTACTCGTCGCCTGCGATCTCGTAGAAGGCATCAGGCACGGCAGCGCATCGTAAGGGCGCCCCCGGCGCCCTCTACCCTTGATCCATGCCGAAAATCGAGAAGTCAGACGCCGAGTGGCGCGAGCAGCTGACTCCCGAGCAGTACGAGGTGACCCGCAGGGCCGGCACCGAGCGCGCCTTCACCGGGCCCTACGTCGACGAGAAGACCGACGGCATGTACGCCTGCGTCTGCTGCGGCGCCGAGCTGTTCTCCTCCGAGACCAAGTTCGACTCCGGCACCGGCTGGCCCAGCTTCACCGAGCCGGCCAACCTCGAGCACGTCGAGCTGCGCCCCGACAACAGCCTCTTCATGAAGCGCACCGAGGTCGTCTGCAAGCACTGCGACGCCCACCTCGGCCACGTCTTCGACGACGGCCCGGGGCCCGGCGGCCAGCGCTACTGCATCAACGGCTGCGCGCTGGAGCTCAAGCCGCCCCCCCAGCACCCAGATAGCTGAACTTCACCGCCAGGGCGACCGCCTCGGTGCGGGTGTCGACCTCCAGCTTGGCGATCGCGTTGCGCACGTGGGTGTGGACGGTCGCGGGACTGAGGGTAAGGCGCTCGGCGATCTCCTTCACCCGCAGGCCCTCGGCCAGCAGCTCGAGGATCTGGCGCTCGCGCGGCGAGAGGTCGAGCAGTTTCTCGACCTCGGAGGGCTTGCCGGCGGCGAAGTCGCCGCCGAGGAAGGTGCCGCCGCCGGTGACCGCCTTCACCGCGCGGGCGATGTCCTCGGCGGGGGCGGACTTGAGCACGTAGCCGGAGGCGCCGGCGCGCAGGGCCAGCGCCAGCAGGTCGGGCTGGGCGTGGGCGGTGAAGACGATGACCTTGGTCCGGGGCCGAACCTTGAGGACCTCCTTGGTGGCCTCGATCCCGTCGCGCTTGGGCAGCTCGACGTCGATGATGAGGACGTCGGGCTCCAGCTCCTTGACGACGTCGACCACGTCGCGGCCGTTGCCGGCCTCGCCGACGATCTCCAGGACGCTCGAGTTCGCCATCCGCGCCTTGATCGCCTCGCGGACGATCTCGTGGTCGTCGCAGAGGACGACGCGCTTGGCCTCCCGTACGCTCGTGCTCATCGTGGTGCGATTCTTTCAGGAGAACCGTGTCGATGCAAAGTTTTGGGTAGCGTGAATCCGCCATCCCGCTCCTGCCGGTTCTCGATCAACGCGATAATCGTCCGCCCCACGGCCAACGCCGTCCCATTCAGCGTGTGCACTGGCTGCGGGGATTCGCCGTCGGCGGGCCGGTACCTACAGCCGAGGCGGCGCGCCTGGTAGTCGGTCGTATTCGAGCATGAGGTCAGCTCGCGGTAACGGCTCTGGCTCGGTATCCACGCCTCGCAGTCGAACTTCTTCGC
Source organism: uncultured Solirubrobacterales bacterium (assembly GCA_963749605.1). Classification (GTDB taxonomy): domain Bacteria; phylum Actinomycetota; class Thermoleophilia; order Solirubrobacterales; family 70-9; genus CAVVNN01. Next base: position 1,023,621 of record CAVVNN010000002.1, read on the forward strand.
CGCGGGGGCGCCGAGGTCGCCGGCGGCGACGTTGACCACGCGGTAGGGGATCTCCAGCTCGGCGAGGATCCGCTCCTCGATCGCCAGCAGGCGCTCGTGCTCCTCCGCCGAGGCCGAGGGCTCAACGAACGAGAACATCTCCACCTTGTCGAACTGGTGGACGCGGAAGATTCCGCGGGTGTCACGGCCGGCCGCGCCGGCCTCGCGGCGGAAGCAGGTGGAGAAGCCCGCGTAGCGCAGCGGCAGCCGCCCTGGCTCGAGGATCTCGCCGGCGTGCAGGCCGGCCAACGCCACCTCGGAGGTGCCGGCGAGGAAGAGGTCGTCCTTGGGCACCTCGTAGATCTGGTCGCGGTCGCCGGGAAGGAAGCCGGTGCCGACGAGGGCGTCTTCGCGGACTAGCACCGGCGGGACGACGGGCTCGTGACCCTCGGCGCGGACCAGCTCGATCGCGAAGCGGACCAGCGCCAGCTCCAGCAGGACCAGGTCGCCCTTGAGGTAGGCGAAGCGCGAGCCGGAGAGCCTCGCCGCCGCCTCCATCTCGATCAGGCCGAGGCCGGCGCCGATCTCGAGGTGGTCGCGGGGCTCGAAATCGAACCGCGGCAGCTCGCCGACCTCGCGGATGACGACGGCGTCCTCCTCGGTCATCCCGTCGGGGGCGTCGGGGTCGGGCAGGTTGGGAAGGGAGACGGCGACCCGGTCGAGGGCGGCCTCGACCGCCTCCAGCTCGGCCTTGCCGGACTCGATCTTCTCCTTCAGCCCCTGGACCTCCTCGATCAGCTCCCCGGCCTCCCCACCCGCCTGCTTCGCCTCGCCGACCCGCTTGGAGAGGGCCTTGCGCTCGGCCTGGGCGTTCTCGACCTCGGGCAGCAGCTCGCGGCGGCGGGCGTCGAGGCGCAGCAGCTCGTCGACCTGCTCGGCCGCGCCGCGCCGCGCCAGCGCCGCCTTGACCCGCTCGGGATCGGAGCGGATCAGCTTCAGGTCGAGCATCGGAAGTTCAGGCTAGGGAGAGGCCTTGCCGGGGCGCGGCGAGGTTTCGGCTTCCGTGCCCGCGTACTTGGCGACGAAGCGGGCGACAGCTTCGGCTTCGGCGCCGACCACGATGTTCTGGGGCATGATCGCGCCGGAGAAACCGCCGTTCTGGATCGCGAAGAGAGCATCTTCATAGGTCTCGGTTCGCCCATTCAGGTTCGGACCCTGCGTCCGCTCGCCGCGATTGCCGGTGCCCTGGGTGCCGGCGGCGCTCAACGTGTGGCAGCCGGAGCAGTGCGTGGCGAAGAGAACGGCCCCGCTGTAGTTGGGGTCGTTCTGGGAGACCGTGACACCCTGCTCGCCGAAGCCGCAGGCAGAGAGCCCAAGGGCCGCGGCGGCAACCAAGGCTGTAATCAAAACCGGACGCACGCGGCGCGCATCATATTGTCTGGAGCCGCAGACGAATGCCGCCGCCAGACCCAGCCCGCTTCCGCGCCGCGATGGCCACGCTGCCGACCGGAGTCACGGTCGTCACCGCGGCCGGCCCCGACGGTCCGGCCGGCGCCACCGCCAACGCCGTCTGCTCGCTCTCGATCGAGCCGATGCTGATGCTCGCCTGCCTGGATCGCGGCTCCCGCACCCTGCTCGCCGTCCAGGCCGCCAACCGCTTCGGCGTCAGCGTCCTGCACGCCGGCCAGGAGCCGGTCGCACGCGCCTTCGCCACCAAGGCGCCGGTGGCCGACAAGTGGTCCGGCGTGGCCTGGACCGACCGGGACGGCATCCCCGCGATCGACGACGCCCTCGCCTGGCTGGCCTGCGACCTCCGCGACGTGATCGCCGGCGGCGACCACGTCATAGTCACCGGCGAGGTGAGCGCCCTGGAGACGAGCGAGGGCGAACCCCTCGTCTTCCACGGGGGCGATTACCGCCCGCTGCGCTAGCGATGCAGGCCGCTGCTGGCACAATCGAGGCATGAGCGAAGACGGCATTCGGTTCCAGCAGCCGGGCTGGTTCACCAAGCACGTCTTCAACCCGCTCGTCGCCGGGCTGACCCGGCTCGGGATCGGCCTCGCCGGCTCGCGGGTGCTCGAAGTGCAGGGACGCAAGAGCGGCGAGTGGCGGCAGACGCCGGTCAACCCGCTCCAGTTCGAGGGCAAGCGCTACCTGGTCTCCCCGCGCGGCAACACCCAGTGGGTGCGGAACATGCGCGTCAGCGGGAGCGGGCGCCTGGTGCGGGGGCGCCGGGTCGAGGAGTTCACCGCGACCGAGATTCCCGAGGGCGAGCGCCCTCCCCTCCTCCGCGCCTACCTGGAGAAGTGGAAGTGGGAGGTCGGCGCCTTCTTCGACGGCGTCGGTCCCGACTCCAGCGACGAGGAGCTGCGCCGCATAGCGCCCGATCACCCGGTCTTCCGCATCGACAAGTAGCGGCCCTAGAAGTGGCCACTGGTGCCGGCTGCGCGAAGGGCGAGGAAGAAGATGACGCCGCAGCTGACGGCCATGATGCCCATCTCGCGTCGGACTATGGCCAGGGCCAGGGACTGCTGGGTCTCCGCGGGGAGGGATTCGAAGTCGACGTCGCCGAGCTCGCGCTGGGCGGCGCCGGCCCGGGCGCCCTCGGCGAGCAGGGAGACGACGAGGGGAAGGACGCCGTAGAGGTAGTGGAGATTGTCCCCCGGCTTGTGGCCGGTGAAGACCAGCAGACCGCCGAGCATGACCTGGACGAAGACCGCGGCCTGGGCGGCGCGGAGCAGGTACCAGAAGCGGACCGAAGGGCGCTCGCGGTACCAGGCGATCCCTCCCCACGCCCCCGCGATCAGGCTGAGGAGGATGACTGCGGAGCCGACGACGAGATGCGCCCCGGCCAACCTAAATCCTCCCGCGAGGGTCGGGATTCCGCTCCCTGATGCGGAAAATCACTATGTAGCAAGTTGTCACAAGGTGGGTGTATAACACCGGCTGCGAAACGACGAGCGGCGGCGATTCGCGCCCCGACGTCGACCTGACCAAGACCCAAGTGCTGAAGAGCTACCTGCCGATCATCGTCTTTGCCTTCCTCGGGCTGACCGTGGGAAGCGCCTTCGCGATGCTGAACCACCTGCTCGGCCCGAAGAAGCCGAAGCGGCCGACCGCGGCGAGCCGGCGGCAGGCCGAGCCGTATGAGTCCGGCATCCCGGTCGAGGCGGTGAAGGGCTTTCGCTTCGGCGTCAGCTTCTACCTCGTCGCGATGCTGTTCATCCTCTTCGACATCGAGGTGGTGTTCCTCTACCCCGTCGGGGTGATCATGAAGGGCGCCGACAGCGTCTTCGTCCTCGGCGAGCTGGTCACCTTCGTCGTCCTGCTGATGGTCGCCTTCGTCTACGTCTGGCGCAAGGGAGCCCTGGATTGGAGGTAGAGCGGCAGGCGATGCGGTCGAAGCAGCTGCGCGCTCGCGACATGCTGCGCGGCGACCTCGAGGGAGAGGAGCTGGAGCGCTACGTCGAGGAGAAGGTCGTGATGACCAACTTCGACAAGATGTTCAACTGGGCGCGGGCGAACTCGATGTTCCCGCTCACCTTCGGGCTGGCCTGCTGCGCGATCGAAGCGCCGATCAGCCTGGTCACCGCCCGCTACGACCTCGCCCGCTTCGGCGCCGAGGCGCTGCGCGCCTCCCCACGCCAGGCCGACTTCATCATCCTCTCGGGCCGGGTCTCGATCAAGATGGCGCCGGTCGTCCGCCGCCTCTACGACCAGATGCTGGAGCCGAAATGGGCGATCTCGATGGGCGCCTGCTCCTCCAGCGGCGGCATGTTCTCCAACTACGCGGTGGTGCAGGGGGCGGACAAGTTCATGCCGATCGACCTCCACATCCCCGGCTGCCCGCCGCGGCCGGAGGCGGTCCTCTACGGCTTCACCAAGCTGCAGCGCAAGATCATGGGGAACCCCGACCCGGGCTGGCGGCAGCGCTACAACGCCGCCGGCACCGAGGAGTGGGCGCGGGGCGGGCCGCGCAGCGAACCCAGCACCGAGGAGACGGCCGCCTACGAGGCGGCAAGGGAGCTGATCCGTGCCTGACGCGCCGGGACTCGAGCTGATCCGGGGCGAGGTCGAGCAGGACCACCCCGGCGCGGTCCTCGAGACCAGCTTCGACCGCGGCCAGGCGGCGATCGTCGTCGACCCGGCCCAGGTGCTGAGCGTGCTGCGCTGGCTGCGCGACGCGCCCGGCCAGGGCTACCGCTTCCTCTCCAGCCTCCACGTCGCCGACTACCTCCCGGCCACCCCCCGCTTTGCTGTTCATTACGAGCTCTTGAACCGGGACCGGGTAGAGCGGCTGCGGGTGAAAGCGATGCTGGCGGATCCGGCTGCGGCTGTCGCGGAATCGGGGGGGCCTGCGGGCGGTGCGGTGGCTCCGTTCTCGGCCCCCCCGATCCCACGCCAACCGCAGAGCGACGCCGCGGAGCTCCCGGTCATCGACTCTTGCGTGGAGTTGTTTCCCACGGCGGAGTTTCAAGAGAGAGAGGCCTTCGACTTCTTCGGGATCGTGTTCAAGGGGCACCCCGACCTCACTCGGATCCTGATGCCGGAGGACTACGTCGGCTGGCCGCAGCGGCGCGACTTCCCCGTCGGCGGCGAGCCGGTCACCTTCACCCACAACGAAGGCAGCCGTGGCTGAGGCGCTGACCGAGGACCGCACCACCGAGGTGATGACGGTGAACATCGGGCCCCATCACCCGGCGACGCACGGCGTGCTGCGGCTGATCGTCGACCTCGAAGGCGAGGTGGTGCGGGACCTGAAGCCGGTGATCGGGTACGTCCACACCGGGATCGAAAAGTCCTGCGAGGACAAGAGCTACTGGAAGGTCATCCCCTTCGTCGAGCGGATGGACTACGTCTCCTACTGCTTCCAGATGGAGGCCTACTGCGGAGCGGTCGAGCGGCTGATCGGGCTGGAGATCCCCGAGCGGGCCAAGCACCTGCGGGTGATCTTCCTCGAGCTGAACCGGATCCACTCCCACCTGGTCTGGCTGGGGACGACGGCGCTCGACCTCGGCGCGATCTCGATGCTCTGGTACTGCTTCCGCGAGCGCGACAGGATCCTCGACCTGTTCGAAATGGCGACCGGCCAGCGGATGCACACCCGCTACTTCCAGGTTGGCGGCGTGATCGAGGACATCCCGCTCGGCTTCGAGGCGAAGCTGCGCGAGTTCATCGCCGAGATGCCGGTGCGGGTGGGTCAGTACCAGGCGCTGCTCGATCGCAACGAGGTCTTCCTCTCGCGGACCAAGGGAGTCGGGATCGTGCCGCGCGAGCGGCTGCTGGAGCTGGGCGTCACCGGGCCGCTGCTGCGCGCCGCCGGCGAGCCCTGGGACCTGCGCAAGGCCTTCGACTACCTCGCCTACCCCAAGTTCGACTTCAAGGTGCCGGTGGGCACGGTCGGCGACGGCTACGACCGCTACCGGGTGCGGGTTGCGGAGATGGTCGAGTCGACGCGGATCGTCGAGCAGGCCCTCGACGGACTGCCCGAGGGCCCCTTCATCGCCGACGACCGCAAGTACGTGCTGCCGCCGCGCGCGGAGCTGTCGACCTCGATGGAGTCGCTGATCCACCACTTCAAGCTGGTCACCGAGGGTTACCGGGTGGCGCCGGGAGAGGTCTACTACTCGATCGAGTCGCCGCGGGGGGAGCTGGGCTGCTACGTCCTCGCCGACGGCTCGGCGAAGCCGGCGCGGGTGCACTTCCGCGACCCCTCCTTCGTCAACCTGCAGTCGTTCAAGGACATGTCGGTCGGCGGCTACATCGCCGACATGATCGCCTCGCTGGGAATGCTCGACCCGATCCTGGGAGGAGTCGACCGGTGAGCAACCTGCCCGTCGACCAAGCGCTGACCGAGGGTCGGGTCCCGGACCGCTCCCCCGAGCAGGTTCCCGAGCTGCACGAGGTGGCGTGCCCGCCCGAGCTGCAGGAGCGCATCGAAACGCTGATGAGCCGGTATCCGGACCGGAAATCCGCCTCGATTCCGGCGCTCTGGGCGGTGCAGCGGCTCTACGGCTGGTGCTCGCCGGAGGGGATTCGGCAGGCGGCGGCGGTGATGCGGGTCACTCCCGCCTACCTCGAATCGGTCGCCAGCTTCTACGACCTCTTCCACACCGAGCCGGTCGGCAGCCACAAGGTCGCCGTCTGCACCAACATCAGCTGCTGGATGCGGGGCGGGGACGAGCTGCTCGACGCCTTCCGCGCCGCGGCCGAGGGGGACGAGGACGTCTTCGTCACCGGCTTCGAGTGCCTCGGCGCCTGCGACATCGCGCCGATGGCCTCGATCGACGAGCGCTACTTCGGGCCGCTGGAGAACGACGAGGCGGCGACGGCGATCGCCCAGCTGAAGGCCGGGCAGGACGTGCTGCCGGACAAGGCGCTGGAGAAGCGGCCGCTGGCGGGAGGGCCCGATGCCTGAGACGCGGGTGCTGCTCGAGCACGCCGAAGACCCAGCGCTGCGCACGCTCGCCGGCTACAGGGGCTACGGCGGCTACGCGACCATGGAGAGGGCCTATCGCGACCTCGAGCCCGACGAGGTGCTGAAGGAGCTCGAAGACTCGGGCCTGCGCGGTCGCGGCGGCGCCGGCTTCTCGATGGGCAAAAAGGCCTCCTTCCTCCCCCGCGGCGAGATGCAGAAGTACCTCTGCTGCAACGCCGACGAGTCCGAGCCCGGCGCCTTCAAGGACCGCGAGCTGATGCTCCGCAACCCGCACCAGCTGCTCGAGGGGATCGCGCTGGCGGCGCTCGCCGCCGGCATATCCAGCGCCTTCATCTTCATCCGCGGCGAGTACGACCTGCAGGCCGACATCCTCGACGCGGCGGTGGCCGAAGCGTACGAGGCCGGCTACCTCGGCGAGAACATCCTCGGCACGCACCGCGACCTCGAGCTGGTCGTCCACCGCGGCGCCGGCGCCTACATCTGCGGCGAGGAGACGGCGCTGCTGGACGCGCTCGAAGGCAAGCGCGGCAACCCGCGGCTGAAGCCGCCCTTCCCCGCCGTGCAGGGCCTCTACGGCGGGCCGACGCTGATCAACAACGTCGAGACTCTTTCCAACGTCCCCCACATCGTCGCCAACGGAGCCGAGTGGTTCCGCGGATTCGGCACCGAGCAGTCGCCGGGGACCAAGGTCGTCTCGGTCTCGGGCTGTGTCCAGCGGCCGGGGAACTACGAGGTCCAGCTGGGCGTCCCGATCCGCGAGCTGGTATTCGACCTGGCGGGCGGCCCCGCCGAGGGCCACGAGGTGAAGGCCTTCTACCCCGGCGGCTCCTCCTCGCCGGTCCTCACGGCGGCGGAGCTGGACCTCCCCTACAGCTTCGAGGCGATGGCCGAGGCCGGCTCGATGTTGGGCTCGGGCTCGGTGATCGTCGCCGACGACCGCGTCTCGATCCCCCACATGGCGCTGCGCACGGCGCGCTTCTACCACCACGAGTCCTGCGGCAAGTGCACTCCCTGCCGCGAGGGGACGAACTGGACGGTGAAGATGCTGGAGCGGGTGGTGCGCGGCGAGGCGACGCCGATGGACCTCGACATCATCAGCTCGGTCCAGCAGAACATCATGGGCCACTGCCTCTGCGTGCTCGGCGACGCGATGGCGATGCCGGTCTCGGCGATGGTGCGCAAGTTCCGCGACGAGTTCGAGGCCGTTATCGAGGCCGGCCCGGCTGAGGCGGTGGCGGCATGAGTGGCAAGGAGATCAGCCTGATCATCGACGGGCGCGAGGTGACCGCGACCGAGGGCGAGATGCTCCACGACGCGGCGAAGCGCGGCGACGTCGAGATCCCGGTCTTCTGCTACGAGCCGAAGCTGGGCAACCCGGTCGGAGCCTGCCGCATGTGCCTGGTCGAGATCGAGGGAATCCCGAAACTTCAGACCTCCTGCTCGACGCCGGTCCGCGACGGGATGGTCGTCCACACCCGCACCGACCAGGTCAAGGAGGCGCAGAGCGCGGTGGTCGAGTTCCTGCTCGTCAACCACCCGCTCGACTGTCCCGTCTGCGACAAGGGCGGCGAGTGCCCGCTGCAGGACATCTCGATGGGCTGGGGGCCCGGGCGCAGCCGGGTCATCGACGCCAAGCGCCACTTCCAAAAGCCGGTCGAGCTCTCGCCGCTGGTCGCGATCGACCGCGAGCGCTGCATCCTCTGCTACCGCTGCGTGCGCTTCAGCCAGGAGGTCAGCGAGGACGCGCAGCTGCAGCTGCTCGAGCGCGGCGACCGCACCTACGTCGGCACCTTCGACGACCGCCCCTACGTCGCCCCCTTCCACGGCAACATCACCGACCTCTGCCCGGTCGGGGCGCTGACCAACTACACCTACCGCTTCCGCGCCCGGCCCTGGGACATCGAGCAGGCCGGCTCGGTCTGCACGCTCTGTCCGAGCCAGTGCAACGTCAGCTTCACGGTGCGCGACGAGGAGGTGAAGCGGGTTCTCGCCCGCGACAACGCCGACGTCGACGACGGCTGGCTCTGCGACCGCGGCCGCTACGGCTTCCAGATGTTCGGGGCGCAGGAGCGAGTCACCGAGCCACGGTTGAAGGGCGGCGGCGCGACAGATTGGGAAACTGCGATCGCCAAAGCGGCAGCGGGCCTCAAGGCAGCCGGAGCCGCGAGCGCCGCGATCGTCGGCGACGCCTCCAACGAGGAGGGCTACCTGGTGCAGCGCATCCTGCGCGAGGCGCTCGGCTCGCCCCACGTCGAGTCCCGCCGCGCGGGCGGGCCCTCGCGAGCGACCCTCCTCCGCCTCTCCCAACCCGACGTCTCCGCCCGTGTCCGCGACATCGACGACGCCGACGCGATCCTCGTCGTCGGCACCGACCCGCTGCACAGCTCTCCGATCCTCGACCTGCGCGTCCGCAAGGCGATCCGTCGCAACGGCGCCAAGCTCGCCGTGGCCACCGACCGCCCCACCGCCCTCGACGGCGGCGCCCAGGCCGTCACCCGCTACGCCCCCGGCAACGCCGGCCCCTTCCTCTCCGAGCTGGCGGCCTGGCCTCGCGCCTCCGACAGCGAGGGGTGGGCGCTGTCGCGTCCGGCGTGGCCGAGGTCCTCCGCGACGTCGCAGAGCGTCGTGATCGCGCTGGCGGCGAGCGGATCGGCCGCGAGGGCGAGGGGGCGATGGCCGCCAACCTGCTCGACGTCAGCTCCGCCCTGAACCTCGCCGGCTCGGACGGCTCGGGCCTGCTCGAGATACCCGACCTGACCAACGCCCGCGGCCTGCGCGAGGCCGGCTGCCTGCCCGACGCCGGCCCGGGCTTCGTCGAGACCGCCCCCGGAAAGGAGCACCGAAGCCATCCGCGCTGCCCTGGAGTCGGGAGAGCTGAAGTCCCTGATCCTCTTCGGCGCAGACCCCCTTCGCGACTTCCCCGACACCGACGCCTGGGCCGCAGCGATTGGAGCCGCCGACCACGTGGTCGCCTTCTCGATGTTCGAGAACGAGACGACGGCCAAGGCCGACGTCGTCTTCCCGCTGGAGACCCACGCCGAGAAAGACGGCACCGTCGCCCACCCCGACGGCCGCCTCCAGCGCGTCCGCCCCAGCGCCTCCCGCCCCGGCGACATCCGCCAGAACTGGCAGGTCCTGGCCGAGCTCTCCGCGGCCCTCGACCACGACACGGGCATCTCCTCCCAGCCCTCGGCCTTCGCAGCGCTTGCAGATGCGGTCCCCTTCTACGCCGGCATCGACGACGCCGAGATCGCCGGCCGCGGCATCCGCTGGCAAGACCGCCCCGCCGCATCGTCGCTTCCAAGCGCCGAGGAGGCCGGGCCGCCCGGCGCCCCCTCCTCTCTCGGAAGTCGGCCGGAGACGCTGTCGCCGTCCGATGCCGTGGTCGGTGCCGATTCCGCAAAACGTTCGGAGGGGGTACCGGACGCCCCGGCCTCGCTCACGCTGGGGACGTATCGAGATCTGTGGGCGGGGCCGATCACGGAGCTGAACCCGGCGCTGAAGTTCCTGGCGCCCCAGCAGCGGGTCGAGATGTCCGCCGCCAGACGCCGAGCGCCTGGGGCTGAAGAGTGGCGACGAGGTCAAGGTCGCCCAGAACGGCTCGAGCGTGCAAGCGCGAGTGTCGATCAAAGAGCGGGTGGCGACGGGGGTCTGCTTCCTCGTCGAGGGCACGACAACCGACAACGCCAACCGGCTTCTCAACGGCGGGCCGGTCGCCGTGGAGATCGTGAAGGTGGGCTCGTGACGCTGCCAATCGCCGACCCGTATTACGTCGAAGCGACCTGGATCATGATCGTCAAGTCGCTGGTGATCTTCGGGGTGATCTTCGGGATCCTGCCGCTGATGACGGTGCTCGAGCGGAAGCTGATCGGGCGCTTCCAGCACCGCTATGGGCCGAACCGGGTGGGCCCGTTCGGGATCCTGCAGCCGCTTGCCGACGTGGGGAAGCTGCTCTCCAAGGAGGCCTTCCGCCCGGCGAACGCGATCCCGACCCTGTTCATCCTCGGCCCGCTGCTGCCGGTCCTCTCCGGCGTGCTGGCGCTGGCGATCATCCCCTGGGGCGACGTCCAGGACGGGTTCGGGCTGTACGGGATCGACGTCCCGATCGGCATCCTCTACTTCTTCGCCGTCGGCTCGATCGCCTTCTACGGCCTGCTGCTCGGCGGCTGGTCCTCGGGCTCGAAATACAGCCTGCTCGGGGCGATGCGCGGCGCCGCGCAGCTGATCTCCTACGAGGTCGCGATGGGCCTGGCGCTGCTCGGCGTGATCATGATGAGCGGCTCCCTCTCGCTGGTGGAAATCGTCCGCGCCCAGGGCCAGATCTGGTTCATCGTCCCCCAGGTCGTCGGCTTCCTGATCTTCATGCTCGCCGGCTTCGCCGAGACCAACCGGACCCCGTTCGACATGCCCGAGGCCGACGCCGAACTGGTGCAGGGCTTCATGACCGAGTACGGCGGGATGCGCTTCGGCAGCTTCCTGCTGGTCGAATACATGGAGATCATCGTCGTCTCCGGGGTCGCCGCGGCGATGTTCCTCGGCGGCTGGATGGGCCCCGGCCCCGGCTGGCTCGACCCGATCTGGATGCTGGCGAAGATGATGGGGCTGGTCCTCTTCTTCATCTGGGTGCGGGCCACCCTGCCGCGCCTGCGCTACGACCAGCTGATGAGCCTCGGCTGGAAAGTGCTGCTGCCGCTGGCGACGCTCAACGTCCTCGTCACCGCCGTTCTGGTGGTGGTCACGTGAGGGGGCTTGGCGCTTTGTTCGGCATATACCCGATTAATGCGCCAAGGCGAGAGGCCTCGCGATGACTGAGTTCCCGTACCTGGCGGACCAGGACGTGGTCGAGGTCCAGCGCGGGCCCGAGCCCGGCGGGGTCGCGGGCGCCTATCGCGCCTTCGGCGAGACGCTGCGCGGCCTGAAGACGACGATGGCGCGGCTGATCGAGGGGCCGTTGACGATCCAGTACCCGGAGGAGAAGACGCCGGTCTACCCGCGCTTCCGCGGTCGCCACAAGCTGCACCGCTTCGAGGACACCGGCCTGGAGAAGTGCGTCGGCTGCTCGCTCTGCGCCGCCGCCTGCCCGGCCGACTGCATCCGCGTCGTCGCCGCCGAGAACATTCCAGGCGAGCGGGTCTCGGCAGGGGAGCGCTTCGCCGCTGTCTATGAGATCAACCTCTCGCGCTGCATCTTCTGCGGCTACTGCGAGATCGCCTGCCCCTTCGACGCGATCACGATGGGCCACGACTACGAGATGGCCGACTACGACCGCAACGACCTGATCTTCACCAAGGAGATGCTGCTGGCCGAGTCGATCGAGCGGACGCCGCTGAAAGCGGAGGGCGAGTAGCCGATGGCGGCCCTACTCGGGATCCGGGCGCACCAGCACCGTGTCGGCGACCTGGATGATCTCGTCCGCCGGCAGGTCGGCGCGCCCCGCATGGTCCCGGATCGCCTCGGGGCTCGTCGCCTGGTACACGCAGACCGTGCCGACCGTGCCTCCACCCTCATCGAGAACGTAGCTGCGGATCCAGCGGATGTCGTCCGACATCTCCTCGTCCCCCACGCGACGGGAACGCTCCGCGGCCTCCTCCAACTCGGCGGGAGACTGCCAGCCGCTCCGTCGCAGAATCACGTAGGTATTCATCTGACCTCCATTTTCGGCGGGACAGTTGCGCGCCAAGCCATACAACCACCCACCCGATGCGCGGTCAATGCGCGGAGGGGGGAGTAGTGGAAGCGGTGCTCTTCTTCCTGGCGGCGATCGGCGCCCTCGGCGGCGCTGTCGGGGTCATCGCCATGCGCAACCCCTTCTACAGCGTGCTGGCGTTGATCGTCCACCTCTTCTCGCTCTCCGTCCTCTTCCTGCTGCTGACCGCGGCCTTCGTCGCCGCCGCGCAGGTGGTCGTCTACGCCGGCGCGGTGATGGTCCTCTACGTGTTCGTCGCCGCCTACGTCGGCGGCGGGGGCGAGTCGGCCTGGGAGCCGATCCCGGGCCAGCGCTTCCTCGCCCTGATCCTCGGCGCCGCCCTCTTCGTCGAGCTCTCGATCGCCGTCCTCTCCTCCGCCCTGCTCGCCCTCGGCACCGACGGCCCCCACGTCAACCCGGGCTTCGGCAACCCGGCCGCGATCGGCCGCCTCCTGCTGGAAAAGTTCCTCGTCCCCTTCGAGGCCTCATCCATCCTCCTGCTGCTGGCGGCAGTCGGCGCTGTAGTACTCGCCGCCCGCAAGAGAGGCGAGACAGCGTGAGCATCGATTGGTACATCGTCCTCTCGAGCCTGCTGTTCGCGGTCGGCGCCGTCGGCATCCTGATCCGGCGCAGCCCGATGGTGATCCTGCTCTGCCTCGAGCTGATGCTGAACGCCGGCAACCTGGCCCTGGTCGCCTTCAGCCGCATGGTCGGCAACCAGCAGGGGCAGGTCTTTGCGATCGTGGTGATGGTCGTCGCCGCCTGCGAGGTCGTGGTCGGCCTGGGGCTGATCGTCGCGATCTTCCGCCGCAAGCTGCCGCTCAACGTCGATGACCTGAGGGAGCTGCGCGGATGAGCGCCACCGCCTGGGCCTGGCTGGTCCTGCTCCTGCCGCTGCTTGGCTCGATCGCGATCGCGCTCGGCTTCCGCGTGCTGCCGGCGCGCGCGGCCGGGGCGATCGGCACCGCGTCGATCGGGCTCGCCTTCGCCTGCGGCGTCGCGGTCCTGGTCAACCTTCTCGGCGAAGCGCCCGACGCGCGCCACCACGCCTCCTCGCTCTGGGACTACGCCAGCGCCGCCGGGCTCCAGATCAAGCTCGGGATCTTCGTCGACCCGCTCTCGGCATTCATGGTCCTCGTCGTCACCGGCGTCTCGACCCTGATCCACCTCTACTCGTTCGGCTACATGCGCTCCGACGAGGGCTACCGCCGCTTCTTCAGCTACCTCAACTTCTTCGTCTTCTCGATGCTGCTGCTGGTCCTCGCCGGCAACTTCGTGCTCCTGATCGTCGGCTGGGCCTTCGTCGGCTTCGCCTCCTACGCGCTGATCAGCTTCTGGTACCGGCGCACGACCGCGACCAGGGCCGGAATGAAGGCGTTCGTGATCAACGTGGTCGGCGACATCGGCCTCGTCCTCGCCGCCCTCCTCATCTTCCGCGAACTGGGGACCTTCGAATACGGGGAGGTCTTCGCCAAGGCGCCGCAGGTCTTCCATACCAACGAGTGGACGGTGACCGCGATCTGCCTGCTGCTCCTGGTCGGCGCCTTCGCCAAGTCGGCGCAGCTGCCGTTGCACACCTGGCTGCCGGACGCGATGGAGGGCCCGACCCCGGTCTCGGCGCTGATCCACGCGGCGACGATGGTCACCGCCGGCGTCTACCTGATCGCCCGCACCCACGTCCTCTTCGTCCTCGCCCCGACCGCGGCCGACATCGCCGCCTTCACCGGGCTGGCGACGCTGCTGGTCGCCGGCACGATCGCGATCGCGGTGACCGACCTGAAGCGGGTGATCGCCTACTCGACGATGAGCCAGATCGGCTACATGATCATGGGAGTCTCGATCGGCGCCTACAGCGCCGGGCTCTTCCACCTGATGACCCACGCCTTCTTCAAGGCGCTGCTCTTCATGGCGGCCGGCTCGATCATCTCGGCGATGGCGAACCGCCAGGACATCGACCGGATGAGCGGCTTCTGGAAGGCGATGCGGTTCACCTCGGTGATGCTGCTGATCGGCGGCCTGGCGCTGGCCGCCTTCCCCGGCACCTCGGGCTTCTTCTCCAAGGACTCGATCCTCTCCTACGCCTCGACCAGGGGAGGGATGTATGAGTGGATGGCGATCGGCGGCTACATCGGCGCCTTCCTCACCGCGATCTACACCTTCCGGCTCGTCTTCCGGGTGCTGCCCGGGAAGCCCTGCGAGGAGGCGCAGGAGCTGATCGACAGCGGCCACCTCCACCACGGCGAGCCGACCAACCCGGCGACCGAAGAGCTCGAGGACACCGACGTCGGCTTCCCCGGCGCCCACCACCACATCGCCGAGCAGTCGTGGCCGATGGCGGTGGCGATGGCGATCCTGGGGGTCGGCGCCCTGTTCGCCGGCCTGATCGAGATCCCCGGCGTCGACAACGTCCTCTTCCGCTTCCTCGACCCGGTCTTCGCCAACTCGCCGCTGGCGGCGATCCACCCGACGGCGAGCCACGACTGGACCGGGCTGGCGATCGGCGGGGCGATCTCGCTGGCGGGCATCTTCGCCGCCTGGGTGCTGTGGGTGGCGCAGCCCGAGCTGCCGGCGCTGTTCCGCCGGCGCCTCCGCCCCGTCTATCTCCTCTGCCTCAACAAGTGGTACTTCGACGAGCTGATCGACGTCGCGATCGTGCGGCCGGCGCTGGCGATCGGCCGCTTCGCCAACCGCACCTTCGAGCGGCTCGTCGTCGACGGCCTCGTCACCGGGACCGAGGAGACCGTGCGCGGCGCCGGCGGCGTCGTCCGCGCGGTGCAGAACGGCTTCGTCCGCAGCTACGCCCTGCTCCTGATCGCCGGCTTCGCCGGGCTCGCCCTCTACTTCCTGCTGAGCAGCTCATGATCAACTCGCTGCTCTGGACACCTCTCCTCTTCGGCGTCATCGGACTCTTCCTGCCGAAGCGGGCGACCGGCTGGTGGGCCACTGCGGGGGCGCTCGTCACGCTGGGGATCGCGATCGCGCTGCTCGCCGGGTTCGACTCGGGGGCGAGCGGCCTGCAGGACACCGTCGACGTCAGCTGGATCCCCGGGCTGGGGGTCGACTACAGCCTCGGGATCGACGGGCTCAACGTCTTCCTGGTGCTGCTGACCGCGGTGCTGTGGACCGGCGCGACCGCCTTCGCCGCCTTCCGCGAGCAGGAGCGCCCACAGCTCTTCTACTTCCTGCTGCTGCTCGGCGAGACCGCGACGCTGGGCTCCTTCGTCGCCCAGGACCTGCTCCTCTTCGTCCTCTTCTTCGACCTGATGCTGGTGCCGTTCTACTTCCTCTTCGGCGCCTGGGGGACGGACCGGGCCGACGGAGTCACAGCCTCGGCGGCGACGCTGAAGATGATCGTCTACACGCTGATCGGCTCGCTGCTGATGCTGGTCGCGGCGATCGCCACCGCGATCCTCTCCGCCCACGGCGGCCACCTCACCTTCTCGATCGCCGAATTGAGCAAGCACCCGCTCGGCGACGGCAGCCAGCGCTGGATCTTCTGGTTCTTCGCCGCCGCCTTCCTGGTCAAGATGCCCGCCTTCCTCCTCCACGGCTGGATGCCGGACGCCTACCGCGCCGCCCCGCTGCCGGCCCTGGCGGTCTTCTCCGGCGTGCTGGCCAAGGTCGGCGCCTACGGCTTCCTGCGGATCGTGCTGCCGCTCTTCCCCGCCGCCACCGTGCAGTTCCAGGAGGTGGTCCTGGTGATCGCGCTGGCCTCGATCCTCTACGGCTCGGTGATGGCCTTCACCCAGACCAACGTGCGGCTGATCGCCGGCTACTCCTCGGTGGCGCAGCTCGGCTTCATCACCGCCGGGATCTTCGCCCTGCGCGCCGACGGCGCCGACGGGGCGATCCTGCAGATGGTCAACCACGGCCTCGTCGTCGCCCCGATCTTCATCATCGTCGCGATCCTGGTCGAGCGGACCGGGACCGAGGACCTGCGGGAGATGGGCGGGATGGCGCTGCGCGCCCCGGTCCTCGCGGCGCTGTTCCTGATCATCACCCTGGCGACCCTGGCGATGCCCGGCTCGGCCAACTTCGTCGGCGAGTTCTACATCCTCAACGCGCTCTTCCAGGCGAAGATCGTGTTCGCCCTGATCGCCGTCTCCGGCGTCGCGATGTCCGCCTACTACGCGCTGCGGCTCTACCAGCGCACGATGCACAACCGCAAGCCCGACGGGATCGCCTCGCGTGAGATCGGCTGGCGCGACGGCATCGTCCTCGCCCCCCTCGTCCTCTGCATCCTCGGCCTAGCCTTCTACCCGCAGCTGATCCTCCACCGGACCACCCACTCGGTCGAAAGCTCGGTGGCCGCAGTCCACCACGAACAGCCCGCCAAGACGACGCTGGCCAAGCGATGAGCGCCTTCCACGCCCCCCATATCGACTACGCGGCGCTCTCGCCCGTGATCGCCCTCACCGCCGGGGTCTGCATCGTCCTGCTGACCGCCGTGTTCAGGCCGCTGCGACGCACGGCGCCGGCGCTGACCCTGCTCACCCTTGCGGCGACCGCCGGCCTGCTGGTCTGGCAGTGGGGCGGCTCGACCGATCTCGTCTCCGGGGCGCTGCGCCTCGACGGCCTGGCGATCTCGATCTCGCTGATCGCGGTGCTCACCGCGGCCTTCGCGGTTCTCCTCTCGGTGGGCGAGCCCGCCGCCGAGCAGGCCGGGCGCGGCGAGTACCACGCGCTGCTGCTCGGCTCGGTGCTGGGGATGACGCTGCTGTCGCAGTCGCAGAACCTGGTCAGCTTCTTCGTCGCGCTCGAGACCCTCTCGATCCCCCTCTACATCCTCTGCGCAACCAACCTTCGCCGCGAGCGCTCGCTCGAGTCGGGGCTGAAGTACCTGATCGTCGGCTCGCTCGGCTCGGCGACGCTGCTCTACGGGATGGCCTTCATCTACGGCGGCAGCGGCTCCACCGGCTTCGACGGGATCGCCGCCGGCATCGCGCAGAAGGGCGTGCTCGGCGACCCGCTGGTCCTGGTCGGGATCGGGATGACGGCGGTCGGCCTCGCCTTCAAGACCTCGATCGCTCCCTTCCACCAGTGGACGCCGGACGTCTACGAGGGCGCCCCCACCCCGATCACCAGCTTCATGGCGGTGGCGACGAAGGCGGCGGCGTTTGCGGTCTTCGTCCGCTTCTTCGACGTGGCGCTGGCGCCGCAGGCGAACGAGTGGCAGCCGGCGCTCGCGGTCCTCGCGGCGCTCTCGATCGTGGTCGGCAACGTCGGCGCCCTCGGCCAGAGCTCGCTGAAGCGGCTGCTCGGCTACTCCGGCGTCGCCCAAGCCGGCTACATCCTCGGCGGCCTCGTCGTCGCCTCCGCGGCGGGGGTCGACGCGCTCGTCTTCTACCTCGCCGCCTACGCCTTCATGAACCTCGCCGCCTTCGCGGTGGTCGTGGCGCGGGAGCGAGAGACCTCCTACGGCGACGACATCCGCGCCGTGCAGGGACTGGGGCGCGAGCGGCCGCTGCTCGCCTGGCCGCTGACGATCTCGATGCTCGGCCTGGCCGGCCTGCCGGCGACGGCGGGCTTCATCGGCAAGCTCTACCTGATCGAGGCGCTGGTCGAAGGCGACTACACCTGGCTCGCGGTCTTCATCGCCATCGGCACGATGATCTCCCTCGCCTACTACCTGCGGGTGGTCGCGGCGATGTGGATGCGGCCGGGCGGGGAGCCGGCGGCCGCGCCAGCCATCGCCGGCGCCTCCCCCGAGGCCGACCCGATCGACCCCGAGGCCGGCAGCCGCCCCCACCTGGTGGCCCCCGCCCTGCTCGCCGCCGCCGCGGTCGTCTTCTTCGGCGTCATCCCCCAGCCGCTGGTCGAGTTCGCCGAACACGCCGGCGCCGCGCTCTTCTAACCCACTGCCTCCTCCGGTGACCTGAAAGGGTCTCGCGATGGGCGTCCTGCTCGCCACCGCTGCGATCGTCGCTGCCGTCGCCGTCGGCGTCTGGTCCGAGGGCCGCTGGCCGCAGGGGGCTGCGCTCGCCGCCCGCCGCGCTCTGGTGCTGCTGCTCTACGTCCTGCTGCCGCCGGTGATCTTCTTCAACCTCGCCGCCAGCGAGGTGGACGTCGCCCACGGGATCGGCCTGGCGCTGGGGATCGTCGCCTCCTCGCTGGGCGCGCTGCTCGCCTGGTGGGTGGCGAGCCGCGTCCTGCGCCTGCCGCCGTACCAGACCGGCGCGGTGGTCTGCACGGTGCTCAGCGTCAACACCGGCTACCTCGGCTACCCGCTGACGGTGGCGCTGCTCGGCCGCGACCAGCTCCCGACCGCCGTCCTCTACGACGTGCTCGTGACCGGGCCCTGCCTGCTGCTCGGCGCCTTCGCCGTCGGCGCGGCGTTCGGAACCAAGGCCGGAGAAAGCCCCCGCCAGCGCGTGCGCGCTTTCTTCACCCGCAACCCACCGCTCTACGCGGCGGTGGCCGGGCTGCTCGCCCCCAAGGCGCTGGCGCCCCACCTCCTCGTCGACCTCTCCCAGGCGCTGGTCGTCGCGATCCTTCCGCTCGGCTTCTTCGCCGTCGGCGCCACCCTGGCCGAGAACGCCGAACACGGCGAGCTGCCGATGCCGCCGCCCCTGACCCGCCCGGTGATGGTCGCCATCGCCACGCGACTGGCGGTCGTGCCGGCCCTGCTGATGCTGCTCGCGGCGCCACTGATCGACCTCCCCGCCGCCTACCGCCTGCTCTCGGCGATGCCCTCCGGCATCAACTCGATGGTCGTCGCCCACGCCTACGGCCTCGACATGGAGATCACCGCCGAGGCGGTGACCTGGTCGACCGCGATAGTCGTCGCCGCTGCCCTAGTCTCGTTGCTGTTCTGATGCTGCAGCACGTCGGAATCGAGCTCCAGCCCGCCGATGTCGATCGTGCGGTCGAGTTCTTCACCCTGCTTGGCTTCGAGCAGGTCGATCCGCCGTCCACCCTCGCCGACGACTTCACCTGGCTCGAGTGCGACGGAACCCAGGTCCACCTGATCCGCCACCGCGTCGAGCTGATGGCCGCCCCACCTGGCTAGCGCCGGCCCAGCGCCAGAATCGAGCGCCGAACTGGGTCCCGGTTCTTGCCGCCCGCGCGCCTCTTCGCGACTGAGGCGGAGCGTCTCGTAGTGCATCGAGCTACCCCAGGGGCTCGATGCGCATGCCGCCGACGTAGCTGCGGCCGGGGGTGCCTTGGCAGGCGTAGTCGCCGGGGGGTTGCGCGTACATCAGACCCAGGCAGGCGCCAATCGCTCGCTGGCCGTAGGCGTTGGGGTGAAGCGACTCGCGGGTGGCGCCCTGGGCGAAGGAGAGGCGGCGAATCCATTCCGACACTCGAGGGGAAGGGCCTTCGGGACCGGCGCGGCGGGAGCGGCTGTCGCAGAGTTGGTGGCCGTCGAGGGCGTGCTGGAGGTCGAGGAACTCGGCGCCGGTGCTCGCCGCAGCCGCCCTCATCGTCGCGTCGATCGACGGGGTTGCGCGGAGCGCCGCCCAGTCGGCGTCGGCATTCCAGAGCGGACAGCCGCCTTCGCTGAGCCGGCTCCAGCCGTCCTCGGGATAGCGGATCCAGCGGCCGGCCGGGAATGGCGACGCGTAGTCCATCGCGATCAGGCGGTAGTCCGAGCGCCGGTAGCCGGCGCTCGCCATCGCCGCCTGCACCTCACGCAGCACCTTGCGCAGGCGCGCCCCCGCGGCGGGCAGGGTGGCCTCGATCTCCGCCTGCGCGCCGCCGCGGCAGTGGACCGGATCTTCAGGCGAACTGCGAGCCCAGTCCAGGGCGCAGTCCACCACCAGGCCGCCGAAGCCGACGTCGTTGGCGCCCACTGTCACCACCACCATCCGCACGTCGTCGCGCCGCGCCACCGCCGCCAGCCGGTCGGCCTGCGGCGCCTCCCCGAAGTGCGGCTGCCCGGCCGAGACCGCCCGCCACAGGTTCGCCGCCTTCGCCCCCGAGCAGGCGAGGTTGACCCTCTCGTCGACCGCCACCGGCGCGCTGAGGACCGGCGCCACGTCGGAGCGATGGCAGTCGTTGCGCTCGGAAGCGCCGTAGACCAGGCTCGGGTCGTAAGAACAGCCCCATCCACCGCAGTCGAAGGCGGCGCGGTCGGTCCCCGAGCGGGTCCCGAGCGGTTCGGAGCCGTTGCCCATCCAACGCCCGCCCTCGCCGGAGATGAAGCTGTCCCCCAGGGAGACGATCGCCGTCACCGGCGACCCCGGGCTCGCCCCCGCCTGTCCCACCACCCCAAGCGCCGCGATCGCGATCGCGACCAGGGCCGCCACCGTCACCCGCCTCATAGCCCCTCCCTTCGACCGCCGGCTCCCGCACGGCCGGCTCTCCGCCAGGAAAGACGCGCCCGCCGTCGCAGTCAAGGCCTGCGCGGGACTTTTGACCTCGTCCGCTGAAAAGTTTCGATCCGGGGTTGTTTCGCCCGCCTCTGGGAGCCCGTCACCCCCCGCGGCTACGATGCGCCGGGTGCGTTACCCAGTCGAGGACTTCACCCCGGAGGAGCGAGCGGCCCTCGCCCCCCACTTCACCAACCTCGACCGCCCCGTGTTCGCCCTGGTCAACCTCCCGGAGACCGTCAAGGGAGCGCTTTTTGCCCGCTATTCGCGGTATTCCGGGACGGTGCGGCGCCTCTATCTGGAGGAGTTCGCCGCCGACTCGCCGCCCGGAGGGCGCCCCTTCGACGCCGAGGAGGGAGAGCGGGCGGCGAAGCTCTACGAGCGGGTCTTCCTCGGCTACGGCGACGACTCGATCGCCCAGGTGGGCGGCGCCCATGTCGCCTGCGAGTGGGTTTCGAACATCCTCACCAAGGTGCTGCAGCGCGGCCGCCTCGCCGCCTACCTGGAGCAGTCGACCCGCTACATCCCCTACGACAAGCCGCTTCCAGCGGATGCCGGCGGCGGCTACCGCTACCACCGCGGCGAGGAGCTCGGGCCCGAGTTCGCGGCGGCGATGGACGAGCTGTTCTCGATCTACTCGAACTCACTCAGCCGGGTCGAGGAGTGGGCGGCGAGCCGCTGGCCGCGCGGCGACGAAGAGCCCGAGGCTGCCTGGCAGCGCTCGATCCGGGCCAAGGCGCTCGACCTGCTGCGCGGGCTGCTGCCGGCGGCGACGCTGAGCCACGTCGGCATCTACGCCTCCGGCCAGGCCTACGAGCAGCTGATCCTGCGCCTGATGGCCTCGCCGCTGCCCGAGGCGCGCGAGTTCGGCGCGATGATCCTGGCAGAGCTGCAGCAGGTGATGCCGAGCTTCGTCTCGCGGATCGAGCGTCCCGACCGGGGCGGCGAGTGGGTCTCCTACCTGGAGCGGCGCCGCGAGCAGACCGAGAGCTGGGTCTCACGGCTGGGGCTCGACCGCCGCGCCGGGGACGACGAGACCCCCTCGGTTGAGCTGATCCACGTCGACGGCAGCGAAGAGGACCTGCTCGCCGCCTGCCTGTTCGAGTCGGCGAGCGCGCCCCAGACCGAGATCCTCGCCCGCCTCGACGTACTCGACCGCAACGAGCGCGCCGAGCTGCTGGGCGCGCTGGTCGGCGAGCGCGCCAACCGCCGCCACCGCCCGGGCCGCGGCTTCGAGGCGGTCCGCTACCGCTTCGAGATCGTCTCCGACTACGGCGCCTTCCGCGACCTGCAGCGTCACCGCATGCTGACCTGCCAGTGGCAGCGGCTGGGACCGGACCTCGGCGCCGAAGTGCCGGGCGAGGTGAGCGAGGCCGGCGTCGGCGGCGAGTTCGAACGGGCGCTGGAGGTCTCGCGCGCAGAGTACGAGCGCCTCGCCGCCGCCGGCCTGCACGAGCAGGCGCCCTACGCGCTCAGCCTCGCCTACCGGATCCGCTACTGCCTCGACCTCAACGCGCGCGAGGCGATGCACCTGATCGAGCTGCGCTCCGGTCGCGAGGGCCATCCCGCCTACCGGGCGATCGCCCAGGCGATGCACGAGCGAATCGCCGCGATCCACCCGGCGGTCGCGGCGGCGATGACCCACGTCGACACCTCGCAGGAGCCGCGCCTGGAGCGGATCCTCAGCGAGATCCGCACCCAGCGCAAGCGCGCCCGGGCCACAGAGCACGCCGAGGCGCCACCGGGCCTCAACCCACTCGGGTAGGGATGTCCGAGTAGGGGCTTCGCTTAACTTTTTTGTGGATCGGCCGGGGCCGTCCGAGTAGCTGGTCTGCAAAAAAGTGCAAGACGCTTCGCCCCTACTCGGACATCCCTGCGTCTCGTTGCTTGCGTTTACGCCTTTCGCCACCGTCGTCCGGAGGCGGCGGTGAGAGATCGGCCGCGGCTTTCTCCCCCGGGGTGGGCCAGGGGATCGCTTCGCCACTTGCCCACGCGGGCGGGCGTCCGCCGGGGACCCAGCCGAGGAGCAGCAGGCCCAGGTAGATGAAGAAGATCAGCGTGAACTGGACGAGGAGGAGGAGCGCGGCGACCCCGAGGGCCATGCCAAGCGAGCCCCAGAACCTGCTGAGCAGCCCGGTCCGCATCGCGAAGAGGCAGGTGTAGACGAGGGCCACCGCGAGCCCCAGGCGGCCTCCGAGCGCGAAGCCGGTGGCGAGCCCCTGCGGCCCCGCTTCGCTGAGCGCGTTGGTGGCTTCGTCGTCGGCGACCTTGGTGCTCGCGCAGCGGCTGAGGGCGCTGGCGCCGCTGCCTTCGAATTCGGAGCCGAAGTCCTTGGCCCCCTTTTCCTTGAGCTGGGCGCGGCATTCGGAGGCGGCTTCCTTCGCCGTCAGGGTCGACTTCGCTTCGCCCGCGACGAACGCCGAGGCCGCGTCGTTCGTCGCCAGCCCGTTCAAAACCCCGGAGACGGCGAGGAACAGCGGCGCGGCGACGATGAGGCCGATCAGCTGTCCCCGGACCCGATCGCTGCGCGCCTGCACGGCTCGGAAGAGGAGGACGAGGGGGGCGACCAGGAGGACGAAGCCGGCGGCCTCGAGGATGCCCGAGACGGTCACCGAGGAGGCCTGTTCGTTGACGTTGCGCAGGATTTCGGCGTTGCCTTCGCCGCCGATCTTGTTGATCGCGACGATCGACGCGATCAGCAGCCCCACCCCAACCAACGTCGCGACACCCGCCGGGCGCATCCAGCGGCCCTCCCACTCCAGAACCTCGTCCCTGCCCCTCAACTCAGCCCCTCTCGTGGAAGTAGAACTGCGGCAGCGCTCCCTCGATGACCTCCTGCGTCATCTTCTGCGCCACCTCGAGGTTGCCCGTGCGCACGGCGATGTCGTCGAGGGTGACGATCCCGGCGAGCTCGTCGCCGTCGAGCACCGGCAGCCGCCGCACCCGGTGCTGGACCATCAGCGCGGCCGCTTCGTCAAGCTCCATCTCGGGCTCGCCGCAGACCAGCGGGCGCGAGGCGTGCTCGCCGACCGGCGACTCGGCGCTCACCCCCTCGGCGAAGACGCGCAGCGCCAGGTCGCGGTCGGTGACCATCGCCACCGGCGACCCGGCCGGGTCGACGACCACCACCGAGCCGACCCGGTGCTCGCGCATCAGGCGCGCCACCGACACCGCACTCGCCTCCTGGGGGGCGGTGACGACGCCCGCGGTCATGATCTCGCTGAGCCGCACGGGCCGTACGCTACAGCGCATGAACAGAGCGCGACAGACCCCGGTGGTGCCGCTGGAGGCCGGCAGCGGCCCCGACAACCCGCCCTGCCCGGCCTGCGGGGAGCCGCTGTTCGGCTGGGTCGGGGAGAGGCGCAGCCTGGGCGGGGTGGTCAGCCGCTGCGAGAGCTGCGGCCTGGGAGTCGTCGGCGGGCCCGGGAGCGCCGAGGAGGCGCTGCGGGAGCTGGACCGGCTCGACGCCGGCGACGGCGCATTCCGCATCGCCAACCGGGCGAGCGTGGCGGCGTCGCTGGGCGGTGCCGGCTGGGCGGGCCTCGCGCCCGGCGCGCGCTACCTGTTCACCGTCGATGCCGTGCAGAGGCTGGTCGCCGTGCGCGGCCAGGTGGTCGTAGGGCGCCGCTGGGCGCCGGCCGGCGGGATCGCCGCGATGTGGCAGACGGTCCTCAACAGCGTCACCTTCGGCCACAACGTCGCCCTCGGCGCCCTGGGCCTGGCGGAGGCGGTCCCCGCCGAGCAGCGCTGGCAACGGCGCATCGACGCGCTGATCGGCGTCGTGCTGGCGGTCCCGGCGATGGCGATCGCGGCGCCGCTGGAGCTGTGCGGGGCGGCGGTCGGGCGCGGGGCGGCGGTCTCGATGCGGCTGCAGCTGCTTTAGGCGGCGCCCGCCTCTAGGCGAGGCCTTCGCGGGCCTCGCGCACCAGGGTCACGGCCTCGGGGAAGAGGACGCGGATCGCGTCGCGCACCTGCATCGCCTGCTCGTCTGCGCTGCCGGTGAGATCGAGGCGGCCGATCGAGGCGACGGTCATCTCCACCGCCAGCTTGATCGCGTTGTCGGCCCAGGCGACGCGCTGGGAGGACTGCATCTGCTCGGAGAGCTCCTCCATGCGGGCGCGGAACTCGTCGGGGTCGCCGAAGAGGTTGAAGGGGCTGTCCTCCATGCCTGACATGTAAGCAGACGGGCACCGGTTTGACCCAGACTCCTTACGTTCAGCGCGCCCCGCGTGCGTTCGGTCTCCCTAGCTTCGGCCCATGCGACACGGCGAGCAGCGGGAGCGCGGATCGGCGAGCGTCGAGCAGGCAGGACTGGCGGCCCTGGTCGCGCTCCTGCTGCTGGCCGCGATCGCCGCCGTCGCCGCGGGAGGAAAGGTCGACGCCGGCCGCGCCCTGGCGGGCGCAATCGGCA
Source organism: uncultured Solirubrobacterales bacterium (assembly GCA_963749605.1). GTDB lineage: Bacteria > Actinomycetota > Thermoleophilia > Solirubrobacterales > 70-9 > CAVVNN01. The sequence continues at coordinate 1,048,448 of CAVVNN010000002.1, forward strand.
GGCGCATCGCCTGTGCGCCGCGCCTTCCCGACGCCTGCCGGCACAACCCGCTCGTGCCCGCCTACGGCTGGCCGCTGGCGCGGCTGGCGCGGGCGCTCGCGCCGGCGCCGGCGGCGAAGCCCGGCCCCGCCGGCCTGCCGCTTGTCCCGGTCGACTTCCGCCGCTGCCGCCGGGAGAGCTGCGCCGTCGCAGCGGGCCTCCACCTGACTGCCTCGGGGCGGCGCACCACCGCCTTCACCCAGCTCGTCGACCGCCGCGACTCGCTCGGCTGGGTCGAGATCGCCTACTGGCTCTACCGTCCCGGCCTCGGCTGGGAAAAGGAGGTGCGCCGAGCCGGCCAATCGCAGGTGGAAGCAGCCGGCGACATCCGGGTCCTGCTCAGCGACGACCCCGCCCTGGTCCCCCTGGAGACCCTCCCCGGCCGCAACCACTACGACTTCCCCCGAGGCGAACGCCCCCCATGGCAGTGGCAGGTCGAAGCCCGCTACCCCGGCTGGTCAAGCTGACGAGGCCGCCTCCTCCTGGGCCTGGCGGATCAGGCCGCGCCAGTCGGTGGTGCGGAAGACGAGGAGGATCGCGACGAAGCCGAGCACGATGGACCAGGCCGCCATCGCGATCTGCGTCCCGACCGAGAAGGAGAGCACGGCGGAGCGGGACGGCCCGGACAGCGTCGCCACCAGCAGCGCCTGCTGAGCGCCGGCGCCACCGGGGGTGAAGGGAATGATGTTGGCGATCGCCTGCACGCTCATCACCAGCATCACGTTGCCGACCGAGCCGCCGATCCCGAACGCCTCGAGGAAGAACCAGAAGGCGGCGAAGCGGCAGAGCCAGCCGATCCCCTGCCAGGCCGCCACCTCGCGCAGGTAGCGGCGCGGCATGGTGAGGATGACCAGGCCCTGGCGGACCCTGGCCCAGAAGCGCCGCACGTGGTGGCCGAGGTAGTAGATCGCCACCCCGATCGCGGCGAGCAACACCCCGGTCGCGATCAGGAACGCCTGCGGATGGTTCGCCCAGAAGGAGATCTCGAAGGCCGGGATGTGCGGCAGTTCCGGCAGCGACGGCAGCAGGCCCTGGCTGATCGCGTAGAAGAGGACGAGCAGGCCGGCGACGGTGTCGAAGACCGACTGCACGAGGAAGGAGGAGGTGACGGCCGGGTAGGAGGAGTCCGGGATCTGGCGCTTGACCAGGAAGACTTTGGTCACGTCACCGGCATGGGCGGGAACGACGGCGTTGATCCCCGCCCCGGCGAGGTAGGCGGCGCTGAGCCGCAGGAAGGAGATGCTGCGGGCCGGGTAGGCCGCCCGCAGCACGTTGCGCCAGGCCCACGCCCGCGACAGCTGCATCGCCAGCAGGAAGCCGAGGGCGATCGCGAAAGGCGTCCAGTGGATGTCGGAGAGATGCTCGAAGAACGCCCTCGCGCCCGTGAGGAACGAGTTGACGCTGGAAGCGAGATCGGCCAATGGCATCGCAGCTACACTAGCCCGCTCGTGTCAGAGGCCGAGACGCAGATCCCGACCACCCAGATGCCGCCAGACCCCGCCGACGAGGCGATGTGCGCTCGCGCCCGCGAGCGCTTCACGGCCGACCGCAAGAGCCGTTTCCGCCGCCGCCGCAAGCGCCACGCGGCGCTCCCCAACCTGATCATCGTCGGCGGGCTGAAGTGCGGGACGACGAGCATCCACCATTACCTCGGCCTCCATCCGGAGATCCAGATGTCGAAGCCGAAGGAGCTCAACTTCTTCGCCCGGGAGCTGAACTGGGACCTCGGCCTCGACTGGTACGCCAGCCGCTTCGACGACCGCTTCGAGGTCCGCGGCGAGTCATCTCCCCACTACACGAACCTGCCCCGCTTCGAGGGCGTCGCGGAGCGCATCCGCGCCAGCTTGGGCCCCGACGCCCGCCTCCTCTACATGGTGCGCGACCCGATCAAGCGCATCCTCTCCCACTGGGTCCACGCGACCGGCGCCGGCTATGAGACGGGCGAGCTGGTCGAGACCCTCTCCAAGCCCGACTCCTCTTACATCAACCGCTCCAAGTACTGGATGCAGCTGCAGCCCTACCTGGAGCGCTTCGACCGCTCCCAGATCGAGATCGTCACCCAGGAGGAGCTGCAGACCGAACGCGAGGAGACGATGCGCAGGGCGTTCGCCTTCGCCGGCGTCGACGCGACCTTCACCTCCGAGCAGTTCGACCGCGAGTGGGAGAAGTCCGCCGCCAAGCAGGGCGACAAATACCAGTTGATGGAGAGGTTGATCAAGCTGCCGGGCTTCCGCTCCTTCGACCGCAACTTCGACCGGCTGCCGGAGTCGATGCGCTGGATCGTGGAGAAGGTCGTCCACGACCCGGAGAAGCCGGCGGCGCCGAAGCCGAAGCTGCCGGACGACCTCTTCGAGACGATCCGCGGCCGCTTCGGCTCCGACGTCGCCGCGCTGCAGCGCTTCGCCGGCCGCGAGTTCGCCGGCTGGCACGACTACTCCTGAGAGCGGCCCACCCCGCTCGCACCGCCGATTAGGCTCCGGGTCGATGCAGCGGCTCCTGCCCGATCCCGGCCCCACGACCGTCGAGCAACAGCTCGACTCCTACCGACCGTGGGAGGAGCCGCGCGGGGAGCGGCCCTTCGTCGCGATGAACTTCGCCGCCACGGTCGACGGGCGGGCGACGATCGGCGGGGTCTCGGGGCCGATCGGGTCGGCCGCCGACACCGCGATGCTGGCCGGGCTGCGGACTCGCTTCGACGCCGTGATGATCGGCGGCGGGACGATGAGGGCCGAGCGCTATGGGCGCCCGGTCTCAAGCCAGGCGAGGCGCGAGCAGCGCGAGCGGATCGGCCTTCCCCACGACCCGCTGATGGTGATCGTCAGCGGCCGCCTCGACCTGCCCTGGGACGCGCCGCTCTTCACCGAAGGGACGGGCCGTGTGCTGATCTTCACCGTCTCCGAGACCGAGCCGCCAGAAACCGCCACCTCGGTACGGGTCGTTCGCCACGACGGCGCGGTTGACCTCGCGGCCGCGTTGAGACATCTGCGCAAGGAGCGCGGGGTCCGGGCGCTGCTGTGCGAGGGGGGGCCGCGGCTCCACGCCGAGCTGCAGGCCGGCGGCCTGGTCGACGACCTCTTCCTGACGATCGCCCCAAAGCTGGTCGGGGGCGAGGCGCCCCGCATCGTCGAGGGCGCGCTGCCTGGCATCGCCGCGCTGGAGCTGGCCTGGCTGCTGGAGGAGAACGGCGAGCTCTTCGCCCGCTACAGCCGGCGCTGATCGCCCCACGGGCACGCCTCGCCAAGCGGCTCCCGCGCGGTAGCGTTGCGCCCACCCGGACCCGAAGAGAGGAACCAGCAGATGGACTTCAAGCCCAGCCCCGAGGTGGAGACGCTGCGCGAGCGCATCCTCGACTTCATGGACGAGCAGATCTACCCGCAGGAGCGGGAGATCATGGAGGGGCTGGACGCGGAGGTGGCTCCCGGGGTCCCCTATCCCAAGATCCTGGTCGAGGTTCGCGAGCGGGCCAAGTCCGAGGGGCTGTGGAACCTCTTCATGCCCGACGAGCGCTACGGCCCGGGGCTGGCCAACTGGGAGTACGGGCTGCTCTGCGAGGAGATGGGGCGCAGCCCCGCCGCCGCGCCGATGGCCTTCAACTGCGCCGCGCCGGACACCGGCGACATGGAGATCCTCGCCGAGCACGGCAGCGCCGAGCAGAAGGAGCGCTGGCTGGAGCCGCTGCTCGAGGGCCGGATCCGCTCCTGCTTCTCGATGACCGAGCCGGAGGTGTCGGGCTCGGACCCAACCCTGCTCCAGGCCCGTGCGGTCAAGGACGGGGACGAGTGGGTGATCGACGGTCACAAGTGGTTCACCTCCGGCGCGGTCGGCGCCGAGCTGGCGATCGCGATGGTCGTCACCGACCCCGACGCCCACCCCTACGCGCGCGCCTCGATGATCTGCGTGCCGACCGACAACCCCGGCTTCGAGCTGGTCCGCTCGGTCCCGGTGATGGGCCATGCCGGCGGCCCCGGGCACTGCGAGATCCGCTACGAGGGATGCCGCGTCCCGGCCGCCAACCTGCTCGGCGAGCAGGGGATGGGCTTCGCGATCGCCCAGGACCGCCTCGGCCCGGGCCGCATCCACCACTGCATGCGGGCGATCGGCACGGCCGAGCGGGCGCTGGAGATGATGTGCCGCCGCGCCAACGAGCGCGAGGCCTTCGGCGGCCCGCTGGGCGAGAAGCAGTTCGTGCAGGAGTCGATCGCCGCCTCGCGGATGGAGATCGACCAGGCCCGCCTGCTAACCCTCTACGCCGCCTGGAAGATGGACACCGAGGGAAAGCGCTCCGCCCGCCAGGCGATCTCGGCGATCAAGGTCGTCGCCGCCAACATCGTGATGAACGTGCTCGACCGCTCGATCCAGGTCCACGGCTCGCTCGGCATGACAGACGACACTCCGCTGGCCGCGCTCTGGCGCTTCAGCCGCATGCTGCGCCTCGCCGACGGCCCCGACGAGGTCCACAAAATGGTCCTCGCCCGCCGCGAGCTCAACCGCTGGGCCAAGCGAGCCGAGGCCGAGGCGGCCGGCGAGCTGGAGCCCCGGCACGCTCCCCGGGCAATCTGAAATATCAGATCTGATAGTCAAAAATGAACGCGCTCGCCTTCCGCAATGTCGATGCCTCACCGGATGACCCGGTCTCGGAGTGGCCGCAGGAGGCGATCCAGACCGCGCTCGAGCGCGGCGGGCTCGAGTACTGGCGCCGGCTGGCGGACGCGATCCGGACGGAGCCTTGGGGGCCAGTCTCCCGCCGGGTCGAAGAGGTGCTCACCTACAACCGCCCCTACGGCGTCGCGGAGGCAATGGAGCGATCCATCGCGCGGGCACGCGAAGCGGCAGAGTCATCGGAGCGCGAGGCGGTGGCCACCGAGGTCGACCGGCTGGTGCGGGCGTCAGGGCTCTCCCGAGCGGAGTTCGCGTCTCGGATCGGAACCTCCCCCTCCCGGCTGTCCACCTACGTCACCGGCAAGGTCACCCCGTCGGCGGCGCTGCTGGTGCGAATGCGCCGCGTGGCCTGACACGACACTCCCTCGCCGCTTCTGGCTTCAGCCGCATGCTGCGCCTCGCCGACGGCCCCGACGAGGTCCACAAAATGGTCCTCGCCCGCCGCGAGCTGAACCGCTGGGCCAAGCGTGATGAGGCGGAAATCAGCGGCGAGCTGACCTCCAAGCACGCCCCGCGCATGGCCTGAAATTCCAATTCGCTCGGCCCAATGACGTGCTGCGCGGAATCGAAGCCCTGCGTACATTAAGAGGGCCGCGCTTTACACGCGGCCCTCACTTTCTATATCTGTGTTGCGTCTATGACGCTAGACAGTACGCATGCGCTGTAACTGTGAGAGAACCGCCACTGGTGTTGTGCACGAATACAGCCCAGCCGTTCCCGCTCTGGCGCGACGCGACGACGAAGAGTTCAAAGAATCCATCGTTGCCGCCGCTGATGAGCTGTTCGCCTGCATTGCAAGTAGCGGTCACACTGCCGTTGGCTCCCGTCGCGATTGATGCGCTCGTTTTCGACACCTCCGTGATGGTGCCGAGATCGGCCGCTCGCACTTGTCCGTCGGCGATTTTTTGTGAGTTGACCGACGACGGTGCCAACTTTTCTGTCGTCACTGCAGCGTCACCTAGTTGGCCTGTAGTGATGGCTTTGTCAGCGACTTTTCCGGTCGTGATTGCTTTGTCCGCAACTTTTTCGGTTGTTACCGCAGCGTTGACGATCTTGCCGGTTATGACGGAGCCATCGGCAAGCTTGGCGCTGATGATTGACCCGTCAGCAATTTTGGTAGCTGTAATAGCTCCGTCTTTGACTTTCGGGCCAGTCACAGCGTTTTTCTTCAGCTGTTTGGCACCGACGCTGTTTTTGCCCAAATGGGAGGCGGCAAAGGCGGTGGCGCCACCGAGTAGCAGGAAGACGGCGACTGACGACATCACGTTCGCATACGTGAGTCGCTTGCGTATCTGCTTCACGAAGACCTCCTTGAAGGGGATAAGGACAGGCGCGGGGGCAAACTAGCCCTCTCTCCCGTTTTGGCGGTTTGACCCTTTCAGGTTCGGCCACGCGATGTCAAGCCCGCCTGGACGGGCATCAGTCCCGCCGCTCGGCCTCGTCGGCGGCCTCGGCTAGGCGCTCGACCATGCGGGCGAAGGTCTGGATTCCCTCGTCGACCTTGCCGTACTGGCCCGCTGCGTAGCGGGCGTAGACGCCCTCGAGGATGATCGCCAGCTTCCAGTAGCCGAGGGCGACGAAGAAGTCGAGCTGGGAGAGGTCGCGGCCGGAGCGCTCGGCGTAGCGGGCGCGGAGCTCGTCGCGGGTGGGGAAGCCGGGGGCGAGGTTTGCCGGCTGGCCGAGGGCGATCGTGTCGTCGCCGGAGTCCGGCCAGTAGACCATCAGCAGGCCGACGTCGGCGAGCGGGTCGCCGAGGGTGCAGAGCTCCCAGTCGACGACGGCCGCCACCTCGCCCGCCGGGGTGAGGATCATGTTGTCGAGCCGGTAGTCGCCGTGGACGATCGTCGCCGGGCCCTGCGAGGGGATGCGGGCGGCGAGACGGTCGTGGACCTCGTCGATCGCCGCCAGCTCGCGCGTCTTCGACTTCTCCCACTGGCCCTGCCAGCGGTGCAGCTGGCGGGCGACGTAGTCCTCCCTGCGGCCGAGGTCGCCGAGGCCGACCGCGTCGGGGTCGACGGCGTGGATCGCAACCAGGGTGTCCGCCACCCGCATCCCGATCGCGTGGCGGTCGGCCTCGTCCGGAAACGCCTCGGCCTCGGCCAGGCCGCGCAGGATCGGCCCCTCGACGAACTCCATCACGTAGAAGGGGGCGCCGTTGACGCTCTCGTCCCCGCATAGCCCGACCACCGGCGCCACCGGCACCTCGGTCGGGCCCAGCGCCGAGACCACCTTGTGCTCGCGCCCCATGTCGTGGGCGGAGCCGAGGCGCTTGCCGAGCGGCGGGCGGCGCAGCGCCCAGCGGCGCCCAGCGGCGTCGGCGACGCCATAGGTGAGGTTCGAATGCCCGCCTGAGATGCGCTCGAAGGAGAGCGGCGGCTCAACCCCCGGAACGTGCTCCGCAAACCAGCCTTCCACCCCGCCGCGGTCGATCCCCTCCGGAGCCTGCGCCGAGCCGTCGGCTGTGCCTGTAGCCTCGTCGGCCATAGGGGCGCAAGCATATGCCCGAGGTCCACGGTTGAACCCATCGCTTGCCAACAGGCTCAGGATCGGCTTCGCGATCTGCTTCGCCGTGCTGACGGCGATGGCGGTGATCGGCGTTGGACGATTCATCCAGCAGCGCCAGGACTACGAGAACTCGATCGCGCGTTCCTACCAGGCGGAGATGGCGGCCCGCGTCCAGCTGGCGCGCGGGCAGCACCCGGCCGCGGCGAGGTCCGTGATCGCCGCCCAGGCCCGGCACCGCGAACAGCTCCAGAACAGCATCTCCGGCGACACCCGCGACACGGCGCTGCTGGTCGCCGCCGGGCTGATCGCCGGCCTCACCGCGGCGCTGCTCCTCTTCAGCGGCCTGATCGCCTCGATGCGGCGACCGCTGGAGGAGCTGGTCGACGCGGCGCGGCGCCTCGCCGAGGGGGACCGCTCTGCCCGGGTGAAGGTTGGCGGCCTCTCGGAGACGGCGACCCTGGGCGCCGCCTTCAACGAGATGGCCGCCGAGCTGGAGCAGGAGGCGAGCCGGCGCGACCAGCTCGACCGGATCAAGGACGAGTTCGTCCTCACCGCCTCGCACGAGCTGCGCAGCCCGCTCACCTCGGTACAGGGGTTCGCCGAGCTGCTGATGCTGGAGCGCGAGAAGCTGAGCCCGAAGCAGGCGGAGACGGTCGAGATCATCCTCGACAACTCACGCCATCTGGTGCGCCTGCTCAACGACCTCCTCGACCTCGCCCGCAGCGACGCCGGCCGGCTCGCGATCATGCCGAGGCCGACCGAGGTGGCGCCGCTGATCGATGACGCGGTGCGGACGATGCGGGCGCAGACCGAGAGCGCCTCCCAGGGGCTGACCCAGCAGGTGGAGCCGGGGTTGCCCCTGGTCGAGGTCGAGGCCGACCGGATCCGACAAATACTGGTGAATCTGCTTACCAATGCGCATGAGTACTGCCCCGAAGGAGCGTCCATTCGCGTAACGGCGACCCTCATCGGTGCCGAAGTGGAGATCGCGGTGATCGACGACGGACCGGGAATGACAGAGGACCAGCTGGAGCACATCTTCGAGCGCTTCACCCGCGGCGACGCGGGGCTGACGCAGCGGGTCGGAGGGACCGGCCTCGGCCTGGCGATCTCGAAGTCGCTGGTCGAGCTGCACGGCGGCACGATCGGCGTCACCTCCGCCCCGGGCGAGGGCTCGACCTTTCGCATCCGCCTCCCGGCGCTCGCTGCGGAGGCGCCTGCAGTCCCCGAGCGCGCCGCCACGGAGGCCCGATGATGCCCAGGGTCCTGGTCGCCGACGACTCCGAGACGATCCTGCTGCTGCTGCGGACGCGGCTGGAGATGGCCGGCTACCAGGTCGAGACCGCCGCCAACGGCGAAGAGGTGGTGGAGGCCGTGCGCCGTCCCGAGCGCCGCCCCGACATACTCCTGCTCGACGCGATGATGCCGGGAAAATCCGGAATCGACGCGCTGCGCGAGCTCCGCGAAGAGGGAGTCGAAACCCCAGCGCTGATCGTCAGCGCTCACCAGGACGGCGCCGAGGCCGGCGCCCCCACCGACCTCGAAATCAGCGCCTACGTCACCAAGCCGATCGACTTCGAGCTGCTGCTCGGCAGCCTCGCCGAGCTCACTTCTTAGCGACCTCCAGCCGGATCTCCTTGCCCTTGACCTTGGTTCCGTCGAGGAACTCGACCGCGCGGTCGGCCTGGCCGGCTTTCAGCTCGACGAAGGAGAAGCGCTCCAGCACACGGACCGAGGCGATGTCCTCGTCGGGGACGACGGCGCCCTCGCGCAGCGCCCAGCGCAGGTCCTCCTCGGTTATCCCGCTGCGCCTGCCTCGGTTGACGAAGAGCTTGGTGTTGCCCGCGGCGGCCTGCTTCCCGCCGCCCTCGTCGTCGCTGCGCTCCTCACGCCGCTCCGGGCGCTCGCGCCGGCGGGGACGAGGGGCGTGCTCGAGGCGCTCCTCGGGGCTCTCCCACTCGCCGATCGAAGTCTTCACGTCGCGCTCGATCCGGTCGATCTCCTTGCGTTGCGACGGCGTGACCAGGGTGATCGCCCGCCCCGTGCGGCCGACCCGTCCGGTGCGGCCGATGCGGTGCACGTAGACTTCGGAGGAGTCGGGGACGTCGTAGTTGATGACGTGGGTGACGTGCTCGATGTCGAGGCCGCGGGCGGCGATGTCGGTGGCGACGAGGAGCCTCACCCGATGGTCCTTGAAGGCGATCATCACGCCGTCGCGGACGCCCTGGCTGAGGTCGCCGTGCAGGGCTTTCACGTCGAGGCCTTTGTCCTTCAGCATCTTCTCCAGGCGAGAGGCCCCGATTTTGGTGCGGCAGAAGATGATCGCCTGCTCGGGATCCTCGGTTTTCAGCAGCTCGACCAGGCGCGCCGCCTTGTCCTTGGCCGGAACCTCGACAAAGGCCTGCGCGATCGCGTCGACGGTGAGCTTCTTCGGCGTGATCCGGATCGTCGACGGGTCGTACATGTAGCCCTCGGCGAGCCGCTGGATCGGCGGCGGTATCGTCGCCGAGAAGAGCGCCGTCTGGCGCCCGCTCGGGCACATTCGCAGGATCTTCTCGACGTCCTCGATGAAGCCGAGGTCGAGCATCTCGTCGGCCTCGTCGAGAACTATGTAGCGAGCCGCGGTGAGGACCAGCGAGCGGCGGCTCATCAGGTCCATCATCCGCCCGACGGTGGCGACGACGACCTGGGCGCCGGCGCGCAGCTGCGCCTGCTGGGAGCGGATCGGGGCGCCGCCGAAGACGGCGACGATCTCGACATCGAGGTGCTCGGCGTAGGCGCGCAGAGCCTGGGTGACCTGGATGCAGAGCTCCCGGGTCGGGGTGAGGACGACCGCCTGCACCTCGTCGTTCTCAGGGTCCAGGTACTGGAGGAGCGGCAGGCCAAAGGCGGCGGTCTTGCCGGTTCCGGTCTGGGCCTGGCCGATCACGTCGTGGCCGCCGAGCAACTCGGGGATCGCCTGCTCCTGGATCGGGGTCGGCTCTTCGAAGCCGAGCTCGTCGAGGGCCTGCTGGATCTGCGGCGAGAGCCCGAGCTCCTTGAAGGCGGTCACTTGCTCGGGTCCAGGAGAAGCTTGCCGCTGGTGCGGCGGGCGATCAGATCCTCGTGGGCGCGAGCCGCCTCGGAGAGCGGATAGACGCCGCCGATCGTCACCTCGATCTCAGCGGCGGCTACCGCTCCGAGCAGGTCGCCGATCATCGGCGCCGCCAGGTCGAGGCGGGAGAGCAGATGGACCAGCCAGAAGCCGATCACCGCCTTGGAGCCGCGCAGCAGGGCGGCGGTGGAGACCTCGCGCTGCTCCCGGGAGGCGATCCCGAAGACGACCATCCGTCCCATCGGCGCCAGCGCCGCGAGCTCGGCGTCGAAGGCGTCGCCGCCGCTCATGTGGAGCACCGCGTCGACCTTCTCGCCGTCATTGGCCTCGAGGATCGCGGCCTTCAGGTCCCCAGCGAGGGAATCGACCGTCGCGTCGGCTCCGAGCCGCTCGACCAAGGCGCGTTTCTGCTCGCTGGAAGCGAGACCGATCACCTTCGCGCCGGCCCGCTTGGCGAGCTGGACGGCGAGCGTGCCGGTGCCGCCGGCCGCCGCCTCGATCGCGATCGTCTCGCCCGCCTCGATCCGGGCGCAGCGCTGCACCAGCGCCATCGCGGTCAGGCCCTGGAGCAGGAGCGCCGCGGCCTGGTCGTCGTCGACGCCGTCGGGGATCGGGATCAGCGCCGCCTCGTGCACGGCCACCTTCTCCGCGTAGCCACCGCCGCCCAGCAACGCCGCGACCCGCCGCCCGTCAGCCGTTCGCCCGCTGACCTCCGCCCCGGGAATCATCGGCAGAGACTGCTCGGCCAGATAGTCGTTGCGGGTCGCATGAGTGTCGGCAAAGTTGACCCCACTCCGCGCAACCTCGACCACGACCATGCCCTCGCCGGGCTGCGGATCGTCGACCTCGACGTACTGAAGCACCTCGGGCCCACCGAACTCCTCGATCCGAATCGCCTTCACGGCCGTCAACCATATTCGGCCTGGGAAATTCGCCCTTCGTCCCTGCCAAGGACGGACAGATAGTCTCCGCCCGATGTCGCTGACGGTCGTCGGATCAATCGCTTTCGACTCGGTCAAGACCCCCTTCGGGGAGCGCGAGCGGATGCTTGGCGGCACCGCTGTCCACTTCTCCCTCGCCGCCAGCTTCTTCACCGAGGTGCGCCCGGTCGGCCCGGTGGGCGAGGACTTCGGCGCAGAGCACTTCGAGGTCCTGGAGCGACGCGGGGTGATCGTCGACGACATCGAGCGCGTCGAGGGCGGCGAGTCCTTCTTCTGGCGGGGGCATTACGACTTCGACCTCAACGTCGCCCACACCGACGACACCCAGCTCAACGTCTTCGCCGAGTTCGAGCCGAAGCTGTCGCCCGCCTCCGAGGCCGCCGACGTCCTCTTCCTCGCCAACATCCAACCCGACCTCCAGCGCCGGGTCCGCGCCCAGTGCGACAGCACCCGCTTCACCGCGCTGGACTCGATGAACCTCTGGATCGAGACCGCGAAGGACTCGCTGCTGGCGGCGATCGGCGAGGTCGAGTGCGTGATCGTCAATGACGCCGAGATCCGCCAGCTGACCGGCGAATCGAACCTGGCCCGCGCCGCCCGCGCCGTGATGGAGCGGGGTCCGCGCGCCGTCGTCGCCAAGCAGGGCGAGTACGGCGCGGCGCTGTTCACCGAAGACGGCTTCTTCGCCCTGCCGGGCTTCCCGCTGGAGAACGTGCGCGACCCGACCGGCGCCGGCGACAGCTTCGCCGGCGGCTTCCTCGGCTACCTCGACAGCCACGACGGCGACCTCGACGAGGCGAGCCTGCGCCGGGCGATGGGCTACGGCACCGTCCTCGCCTCCTTCAACGTCGAGGAGTTCGGCACCGAGCGAGTCGCGCGGCTGACCCGCGAGGAGATCGACGAGCGGCTGGCGACGCTGCACGGCATGACCCAGTTCGAGCCGCTCCCGACCGCCGTCGAGTAGCCGGTTTTCGCGTTCGCCGCACGGCAACAAACCGAGCGCGCCGAACTGCGATACTGGCGGCTCCTGACGAAGACAAGCTCGAGGAGGGGGATGGCCACCGAGCAGAGGATCAGAAACGCAGCCGCCGATGGCGCCGCCGCCAGCGGATCGGAATCGTTGACCGTCACCGACAACCGCACCGGGCAGACCTACGAGCTGCCGGTCGCGGACGGGACGGTGCGGGGAATGGACCTGCGGCAGATCAAGGTGTCGGAGGACGACTTCGGGTTGATGTCCTATGACCCGGCCTTCACCAACACCGCCTCGTGCCGCTCGGCGATCACCTACATCGACGGCGCGGCGGGGATCCTCGAACACCGCGGCTACTCGATCGAGCGGCTCTGCGAGCGCTCCAGCTTCCTCGAGACCGCCTACCTGCTGATCTTCGGCGAGCTGCCGACCGGGCCGCAGCTCGACCGCTGGACCCATGACATCACCCATCACACCTTCGTCCACGAGGACATCAAGCAGTTCTTCGGGGGGTTCCGCTACGACGCCCACCCGATGGGCATGCTGCTGGCCGGGGTCGGCGGGCTCTCCACCTTCTACCCCGACGCCAACCAGATCGACGACCCCGAGGAGCGGTATATGGCGGCGGTGCGGTTGATCGCCAAGGTGCCGACCCTGGCCGCCTTCGCCTACCGCCACAACATGGGCCTGCCCTACGTCTACCCGGACAACGACCTCACCTTCGCCGAGAACTTCCTCTCGATGATGTTCAAGAAGACCGAGGTGCAGTACAAGCCGGACCCCCGGCTGGCGCGGGCGCTGGACATCCTCTTCATCCTCCACGCCGACCACGAGCAGAACTGCTCGACCAGCGCGGTGCGGGGCGTCGGCTCCTCAGAAGTCGACCCCTACTCGGCGGTCGCGGCGGGCGTGGCGGCGCTCTATGGGCGGCTGCACGGCGGCGCCAACGAGGCGGTGCTGAAGATGCTGCGGCGAATCGGGTCGATCGACAACATCCCCGACTTCCTCGAGCAGGTGAAGAACCGCGAGGAGAAACTGATGGGCTTCGGCCACCGCGTCTACAAGAACTACGACCCGCGGGCGCGGATCATCGAGCAGCACATGGCTGAGGTCTTCGAGGCCACCGAATACAACGCGGTGGTCGAGATCGCGCGGGAGCTGGAGAAGCGGGCGCTCGACGACGAGTACTTCACCTCGCGCAAGCTCTACCCGAACGTCGACTTCTACTCGGGGATCATCTACGAGGCGCTGGAGATCCCGGGGGAGATGTTCACGGTGATCTTCGCCATCCCCCGCACCGCGGGCTGGGTCGCGCAGTGGATGGAGATGCAGGAAGACCCGGAGAAAAAAATCGCCCGGCCGCGGCAGATCTACACCGGCTACCGCGAGCGCGAGTACGTGGAGGTAGGCGAGCGCGAGGGGCCCGAGAAAATCGTCGGGCCGCCGGCGAGGCGCCCCAAACGACCACGGCGCGGAGCGTAGGCGGCCAAGGGGGACTGGCGTACGCTGCCGTCGTGTCTCGATGGAGGTTGACGGTGCGGCATGGGTCGGAGGTCGAGCGTGAGGTGTTCGACGATTTGGACGAGGCCGTGGCCGCGATGCGCGAGCGGGCGCTGGCGATTCGGGCGGAGGGGCCGGTGAAGTCGGCCTCGTTGCTGCGGGACTACGGGCCCGGGGACCAGGTTCACGCGCGGCTTCAGCTCAGTGGAAGGGGGCTGCTGCGCAAGCCGGCTGCCGGGATCGACGTGCGCGGGGACGGGACGCTGGTCCCCTACAGCGGCGGCGTCAGGCGCGAGGAGCTGGATCCGACCGACTACGACACGCCCTTCGACGTGATCCGCCAGATTCTCGAATAGCCTGCGGGGCGCATTTGCCGGGATATACCCGTAAAAGGCGCCCCACGACGACGATGAGCGAGAAGAGCGAGATCCCCAAGGGCAGCTACGCCGCCGGGCGCCGAATCAAGCTTCCGGCCGGCGCCGAGCCGCCGTTCGCTGTCTTCATCAACGGGGTCGAGCAGACCGAGGGCGAGGACTACGACATCCGTCTCGGCGAGATCGCCTTCACCCACTCGATCGTCAAGGAGAAGGTCGGCGCCGGCCGCTGGCTGGCGATGTACCTGGGCATCTTCGGCACCTACCGCAAGAACGAGACGGTGGACCTCCAGTTCACTCGCGAGGGCAAGACCACCCTCATCGACGACCTTCCGGTCGAGCCGGACTGACCCCTATTTGAACACGTAGAGCAGCAGGAAGGCGACCAGGACGAAGCTGGCGCCGCCGGCGATCATGCCCTTGTCCTCGGCGACGATTGCGGCGGTTGAGCGGTCGTCGGAGCGATCGTAGATCAGGTAGAGGTAGCGGAAGATGATGTAGACCATGGGGGGGATGGTCAGCATCATGCGACTGCCGATCAGGGGCGAGTTGAGCGTGTAGATCGCGTAGCTGATCACCGTGCCGGTGGTGACCAGGGAAACCATCTGGTCGAGGAACGGCAGCGAGTAATGCTCGAGGACCGGCCGGGAGGCGGTGCCCTGGTGCAGCTCGGAGACGGCCTCCTGGCGGCGCTTGGTGAAGCCGAGGAAAGCGGCGCCCATGCCGGTGCAGAGGATCAGCCACTCGGAAGCGTGGGCTTCGACGGCGCTGGCGCCCGCGGCGACCCGCAGGATGAAGAGCCCGGCCAGCGTCATCACGTCGACGATCACGATCTGCTTGAGGCCGAGGCTGTAGGCCACCTGAGCGACGCCATAGCCGACCACCATCAGTCCCACCTGCCAGTTGACCGTGGCGAAGGCGATCGCGATGGCGATCGCCGCCAGCAGCGGGGCGATCGTCTTCGCGGCGCTCTCGGACAGCTCACCCGCAGCCAGCGGCCGAAGGCGCTTCTTGGGGTGCTTGCGGTCGAGCTCGACGTCGACCAGGTCGTTGACGAAGTAGCCGGCGCTGGAGATCATGCAGAAGGAGACGAAGGTCAGCGTCGCCTCGAGCACGTCATGTGGCTGGTTGAGCTTGCCCGAGAAGAGCAGTCCGGCGAAGACCAGGATGTTTTTGATCCACTCCTGCGGGCGCCCGGTCTTGATCGCCGCCCGCAGCGGCGAGCGGCGCGGCGCAACAGGCTCAGTGGCCTTTGCCTGCCCGGCCTCAGCCGGCACGGTCGGATGTTCCGAAGTGATGGTTTCCATCTTGGAGAGCCGGCGGCAGCGCGCTGAAACCCGCCTGGCCAGGGAGATTCGGTCGCGACAGGGTACCGCCGTCAGGGGTCGATCAAGACGCCGGGGTTGAGCATGGCGCTGGGGTCGAGCTCGGCCTTGGCGGCGCGGAGGGCGGCGGCGAAGGGGGCCGGGCGCTGGCGGTCGTAGAAGGGGCGGTGATCGCGGCCGACGGCGTGGTGGTGGGTAATCGTGCCGCCGCCCTCGATCACCGCCTCGGCGGCGGCGGCCTTGATCTCGTCCCACTGCTCGACCTCGCCGCCCCGCACCGCGGGCGCCATCACCGTGAAGTAGGGCGCCGGCCCGTCGGGGTAGACGTGGGTGAAGCGGCAGCTGACCCGCGGCGCGCCCGGCCCCTCGGCCGGCGCGTCGCAGACCTCGGCCACCTTCGCCCGTACCGCCTGCATCGCCTCGTCATGGAAGTCCTCGAAGCGATCCCAGGTGATCGCGGTCTCGAACGTCTCGGAGAGAACGCCGCAGGCGACGAAGGTGTCGCGCAGGTAGGGGGCAAGGAGGAAGGCGCTGCGCCAGGCGCCAACGGCGTCCGAGCCCTCGCCGCCGCCCCCACCCCGAACCTCGCCCGGGACCCCACCCTGCTCGCGGGCGATTTCCAGCGCCAGCTCCATCGGCGCGTCGACGGGATGGTGAGCGGACTCGAAGCCGAGGACCAGCAGGCTCTTCTCGCCCGTCCCGGCCCCGGTCGTCTCCGCCTCCAGCGCGTCGAGCAGGCGGCAGTTCGAGGGATACAGGCCCGACTGGGAGATCTCGCGGACCACCCGCGTGGCGGCGGCGAAATCGTCGAACTCGACCCCGCAGGAGACCTTGAACTCGGGACGCGGGCGGACCCGCACCCAGGCCTCGGCGACGACCCCGAGGATCCCCTCCGACCCGATCAGCATCCGGTCCGGCGAGGGCCCCGCTCCGGATCCGGGCAGCCGCCGGCTCTCCCAGGTCCCCCGCGGGGTGATCGCCCGCACCGACTCGACCAGGTCGTCGATGTGGGTGTAGAGCGTCGCGAAGTGCCCCCCGGCCCTGGTGGCGACCCATCCGCCCAGCGTCGAGTACTCGAACGACTGGGGAAAGTGCCGCAGCGTCAACCCGTGCTCCCGCAGCTGCTCCTCCAGCCCCGGCCCGGTCGCTCCGGCCTGAATCCGAGCCGCCATCGACACCGGATCGACCTCCAACACCCGATCCAACCGCCGCAGGTCGATGCAGACGACCGGTCGATCCCCGACCCGGGCCTCGACCCCGCCGACCACGCTCGTCCCGCCCCCAAACGGCACCACCACAGCCCCCTCCGCCTCCGACCAAGCCAGAACGGTCTCGATCTCCGACTCGTCCCGCGGAAACGCCACCAGGTCCGGTGGATTGGGGAATTCCCCTCGGAACCCCCGCACCACGTCCCGATACGCCTTCCCCAGCGCGTGCGACACCCGCTCGTAGCGGTCATCCGTGAACAGGCCCCCCAAAGCCGCCGGCGCCTTCAACCGCGGCGCCCGCAGCTCGACCTCCTCCAGCGGCACCGCCGCCTCCGGCTCGCCCCCGAACCCAAACCGCTCCCGAATCCCCGCCGCCGCCTCCCGCAGCTCCTTCTCCGAGGGCGCCTGGTCCTCATACCCCCACCCCCAGTGCTTGAGCCGCCGCAGCCCTACCAGTGGACGCCTTTCATCAGGTGCGCAAAGGCGACAGCCTCGGTCGAGGGCGGTTTATCGGGAGCCTCGTCGGACTTGCCCTTCGCCGCCTGGGACTCCGGGAACAGCTTGTAGGCGGTGCTGAGGATCGTGTCGCTCGCCTTCGGGGCGACCGCATAGAGCAGCTCGCCGAACGTCCCCAGGCGGGTCGCCACCTTCTTCGGCCTGGCGATCATCGCCTTCGCGATCATCTCCGCCGCCTCCTCGGGCGTGATCGCCGGGAACATGTCGTACATCCGGGTCGGCGCGATCATCGGCGTGCGCACCAGCGGCATGTGGATCGTGGTGATGTGGACGCCGTCTTCGATCACCTCCGAGGCGATCACGCGGCCGAACGCGTCGAGCGCCGCCTTCGAGGCGACGTAGGCCGAGAAGCGGGGCGGGTTTGTCTGCGTCCCGATCGAGCTGATGTTGATGATGTGGCCCGCCTTGCGGGCCCGCATCAACGGCAGCAACGCCAGAATCAGGCGGACCGCGCCGAGGTAATTGAGCTGGATCGTGCGCTCGTAGTCGTGGAAGCGGTCGTAGGAGAGCTCCACCGAGCGCCGGATCGAGCGCCCCGCGTTGTTGACGAGGATGTCGACCTGGCCGTGATAGGCGAGCACCTCCTCGGCCATCCGCTCGATGTCCTCGATGTCGGACATGTCGCAGCGGTGGATGTGGGCGCTGCCCCCGGCCTGCTCGATCTCCGCCTTCGTCTCCTCCAGCCTCTCGATCGAGCGCGCGACCAGCAGCACGGTCGCACCTGCGTCGGCGACCTTCACGGCCGTCGCTTTGCCGATGCCCGAGGAGGCGCCGGTGATCAGCACGACCTTGCCCCGGACCGCGCCCGCGAGCGAGCGGTCCTTGAACAGGTCGGGATCGAGGGTGCGCTCCCAGTAGTCCCAGAGCCGCTCGGCATAGGTCTCGAGCGGCGGCACCTCGATCCCCGAGCCCTCCAGCGCCGCCTGGGCGTTGGTCGAGTCGAAGGTCGTCGGGTAGTTGACGTAGGTGAGGACCGAGGGCGGAATTCCGAAGTCGCGCAGCACCACGTCGGTCGCCCGCTTCGCCGGCGGGAACAGCTTCAGGGCGGTCCGCAGCAGGCCGATCGCCGGATCGGTCACGTCGGCGTCCAGGCGCACTGCCATCTGCGGCGCGTCGGCGGCCCTGGCGAAGAGATTGACCGCCTCGCCCGCGGTCTTCGGATGCGGGTCGGTGAGGTGGAAGGCCTGCCCGTCGAGGTCGGGCTGGTGGGCGATGTGGTCGATCGCCGCGGCGACGTAGTCGACCGGGACGATGTTGATCTCGCCCCCCTCGACGCCAACCGCCGGCAGCCACGACGGCAGCGCCCGCCGCGCGCGCTGCAACAGCTTGAAGAAGTAATAGGGGCCGTCGATCTTGTCGATCTCCCCGGTCCGGGAGTCGCCGACGACGATCCCCGGCCGGTAGACGCGCCAGGGCCGCGAGCTCTCTTCGCGGACAACCCGCTCGGACTCGTGCTTGGTCCGGAAGTAGGGGTTGGTGTCGAGCTTCTCGGCCTGCTCGAACATGTCCTCGCGCCACTCGCCCCTGTAGAGGCCGGCGACGGCGATCGAGCTGGCCAGGTGGAAGCAGCCGGCCTCGATCGCGCCGGCCAGCTCGACCGCGTGCCGGGTGCCCTCGACGTTGGCGACCTCCTGGCTTTCGGCGTCGGCGGTGAGGTCGTAGATCGCCGCCAGGTGGAAGAAGTGGTCGATCTCCCCCCGCATCGCCGTGAGGTCCTCTTCGGAAACGCCCAACCCCGGCTGGGAGAGGTCGCCGGCCACCGGGACGATCCTCGCCCCATCGGCTCCCCAACCGGTTCGCAGCTCCTCCAAGCGGCCCCGCGAACCCGCCCGGACCAGCGCATAGATGGTTCCCTCGCGCTGCAGGAGCCGCCCGACGAGGTTGCGACCGATGAACCCCGTGGCGCCGGTTAAGAAGTAATTCACCTCTGTTTCATACACTCAAACCGACGATGGCGCAAACGGCGACGGTGCAGATCGAGATGCCCGAGATGGGCGAGTCGGTCACCGAGGGGATCGTGCTCGAGTGGCACGTGGCCGAGGGCGACTTCGTCAACGAGGGCGACACCGTCGTCGAGATCTCGACCGACAAGGTCGATGCCGAGGTGCCGGCTCCGACCGCGGGGGTCATCACCAAGCTTCTGGTGTCGGTCGACGACGAGGTGCCGGTTGGGGCGCCGCTGGCCGAGATGGAGCCGGGGGACGAGGGCTCCGCCGAAGGTTCGAACGGATCGCCCGCGGGGCCTGGCACGGCCTCGGAGGGGCCTGCGGGCGGGGGCTCCGCCTCCGTTCTCGGCCCCTCCGAGTCCGCGCCACCCGCGGACGGATCCGCTGGAGCCAGCGGCGGAACCGAGGTCAACGGCGGGTCCCAGGACGTGCGAGCGACGCCCGTCGCTCGCCGTGTAGCCGAAGAGCTGGGGGTTGACCTTGGCGGGATCGCCGGGAGCGGGCCAGGGTCGAAGGTGACCAAGGAGGACGTAATTGCCGCCTCAAACGGCGGCGGTGCCGCCCCGGCTGCCGCCCCCGCAGAGGCGAAGGCGCTGCGGGGGCCGGCGGCAATGCTGGCCTCGGCCATGGACGAGAGCCGGGCGGTGCCGACCGCGACGTCGTTCCGCACGGTTGCCGTCGACACGTTGGACGCCAAGCGCAAGGCGCTGAACGGGGTGCTGAAAGACCGCGGGGTGAAGGTCTCCTTCACCCATCTCGTCGCCTGGGCGATCGTCCAGGCGGCCAAGGACTGGCCGGTCATGGCCCGCACCTACGAGGAGCGCGACGGCAAGCCGTTCGCGGTCGAGGGTGGCCCTGTCAACCTCGGCATCGCGGTCGACGTCGAGCGCAAGGACGGCTCCCACAGCCTGATGGTCCCCGCGATCAAGGGCGCCAACGGGCTCGGCTTCGCCGCCTTCCACTCCTATTACGAGGACCTGATCACCAAGACCCGCGAGAACAAGCTCAGTCCCGACGACTTCCAGGGCACCAACATCTCGCTGACCAACCCCGGCGGCATCGGCACCGTTGCCTCGGTACCGCGCCTGATGAGCGGCCAGAGTGCGATCGTCGCCACCGGCTCGATCGCCTACCCGCCCGAGTGGAGCCACGCCCCGCCCGATCGGATCCGACAGCTCGGCGTCTCCAAGGTGATGACGCTCACCTC
The DNA here is from genome assembly GCA_963749605.1 of uncultured Solirubrobacterales bacterium. GTDB lineage: Bacteria > Actinomycetota > Thermoleophilia > Solirubrobacterales > 70-9 > CAVVNN01. The sequence goes on from CAVVNN010000002.1 coordinate 1,068,735, forward strand.
GACCTACGACCACCGCGTCATCCAGGGAGCCGAGTCGGGTGCGTTCCTGCGCCGAATCGAGCAGCTGCTGCAGGGAGAGGACGGCTTCTACGAGGCGATCGCCGCCGACCTCGGCATCGACCCCATGCCGATCGCCGCCGCCCATCCTGCCTCGGCCTCGGCGCCGCCGCTGGGATTGGCTGCCCCGGCCGCCGCCACGGGTGCGGTCGACGAAGAGCTGCTGCAGGCCGTGCAGGCGGCGACCTCCCTGCTCAAGGGCTACCGCACCCACGGCCACCTCGCCGCCCGCCTCGACCCGCTCGGCTCCGAGCCCCAGGGCGATCCCTCGATCCAGCCCGAGAACCTCAACCTCACCCCGGATCTGATGACCCGCATCCCGGCCTCGATCCTCCACATCGGCGTCCCCGGCGAGACCCTGCTGGAGGCGCTGCCGCGGTTGCGCGAGACCTATTGCGGCACGATGGCCTACCAGTTCGAGCACCTCTCCTCGCACCAGCAGAGAATTTGGCTTCGGGAGATGATCGAGACCGGGGCCCACCGCAAGGCGCTGAGCGACGACGAGCGCCGCCGGCTGCTCGACAGCCTGATCGAGGTCTTCCAGTTCGAGCGCTTCCTCGAGCGGACCTACCTCGGCCAGAAGATGTTCTCGATCGAGGGACTCGACGTGGTCGTGCCGATGCTCGACGAGCTGGTCACGCTCGCCTACCGAGGCGGCGCCGAGGAGGTCGTCTTCGGCATGGCCCATCGCGGCCGCCTCAGCGTCCTCGCCCACAACCTCGGCCGCCCGGTCGAGGCGATCCTCGCCGAGTTCGAGGGCGACAAGCGAATCGAGGCGGTGAAGGCGGTCGCCGCGATCCCCCATGGCGGCACCGGCGACGTCAAGTACCACTACGGCCACCAGGGCGTCTACGAGAGCAGCGAGGGAGAGCGGATCTCCATCCGCCTCTACCCGAACCCGAGCCACCTCGAGTTCGTCGACCCCGTCGTCACCGGCGGCGCCCGCTTCCTGCAATCCGACATCGACGGCCCGACGCTCACCCACGACCCCAAACGAGCGGTGCCGGTGCTGCTGCACGGCGACGCCGCCTTCCCCGCGCAGGGCGTCGTCGCCGAGACGCTCAACCTGCAGTCGCTGAAGGGCTACAGCACCGGCGGCACGGTCCACATCGTCCAGAACAACCAGGTCGGGTTCACCACCGACCCCGAGGAGGCCCGCTCCACCCCTTACGCGGCCGACATGGCGAAGGGATTCAACGTCCCGATCGTCCACGTCAACGCCGACGACCCCGAGGCCTGCTCGGCGGCGGTCCGCCTGGCGATGGCCTACCGCGAGCGCTGGGGCCGCGACATCGTGATCGACGTGATCGGGTACCGCCGCTTCGGCCACAACGAGACCGACGAGCCCGCCTACACCCAGCCGCTGATGGCGGCGAAGATCAAGGCCCACCCCCCGGTCTCCGAGATCTACGCGGAGAAGCTGGCCGCCGAGGGAGTCGTCTCCGCCGAGGACGTCGAGCGAGCCTCGAGCGAGCGCCGCGAGGAGATGTCCGCAGCGCTCAAGGGCCTGCGGGAGAAAATGGAGGCGGGCGCGTACGAGGACCCGACCGTGGCCACCACCGGCACGGGAGAACTGGACCGGACCGCCAGCCCGCCGGTCGACACGGCCGTCCCCGCCGAGAAGCTCCGCAGTCTCAACCAGGCGCTGCTGAAAGTCCCGGAGAGCTTCACCATCCACCGCAAGCTGCGCCGCCCGCTCTCCCGCCGGCTGGAGGCGATCGAGGAGGGCGGCATCGACTTCGGCCACGCCGAGGCGCTCGCCTTCGCCTCGCTTTTAACCGAGGGCGTCCACACCCGGCTCACCGGGCAGGACACCGAGCGCGGCACCTTCTCCCACCGCCACCTCGTCCTCCACGACGAGAACACCGGCCTCGAGTACTGCCCGATGCAGAACCTCGAGGGCGCCACCGCCCCCTTCGAGCTGCACAACAGCCCGCTCTCGGAGATCGCCTGCCTCGGCTTCGAGTACGGCTACTCCGCCGCGACCCCCAACGCGCTCGTGCTCTGGGAGGCGCAGTTCGGCGACTTCGCCAACGCCGGCCAGGTCATCATCGACAGCTTCATCGTCTCCGGCGAGGCGAAGTGGGGCCAGGCCAGCCGCCTCACCCTGCTGCTGCCGCATGGCTACGAGGGCTCGGGACCCGAGCACTCCAGCGCCCGCATCGAGCGCTTCCTGGCGCTGGGCGCCGAGGGCAACATCCGCATCGCCAACCCCAGCACCGCCGCCCAGTACTTCCACCTGCTGCGCCGCCAGGCGCTGATCCGCAAGCCGCGGCCGCAGATCGTCTTCACCCCGAAGGGCCTGCTGCGGCTGGACCGGGCCGCCGCCAGCCTCGCGGACCTGACCGACGGCGAGTTCCACCCGATTCTCGACGACCCGAAGGCGGCGGAGCGGCGCGAGAAGGTCGAGCGGCTGGCTCTCTGCACCGGCAAGCTCTACTTCGACATGGACGCCAGCGAGCGGCGCGAGGTGGCGGAGAGGGTCGCCATCGCCCGGGTCGAGATGCTCTACCCGTTCGCCCGCGACAAGCTGACCGAGCTGATCGCCTCCTACCCGAACCTGAAGGAGATCGCCTGGGTGCAGGAGGAGCCGCGCAACATGGGCGCCTGGAAGGTGATGTCGCGCCGCATGCCCGACGTGCTGCCCGAGGGCGTCGAGCTGACCTACATCGGCCGGCCGGGGCGCGCCAGCCCGGGCGAGGGCTACTCCGCGGCCCACGCCCGCGAGCAGGAGCGAATAGTCCTCACCGCCCTCACCCCGACCGGCTGATGCGCAAGCCGGTGCCGGGACGGCTGTTCGTCTGGGTAAAGCGGCTCTCCTGGGCGGAGCTGGCGATCTTCAGCACCCTGATCGCGTTCTGGCTGGCGCCGGGGTTCGACACCGAGACGATGGTCTTCGGCTGGGCGCACGGCGTCGGATTCGTCGTCCTCTGCATCGTGATCTGGGTCGCCGCGGTAAAGCGCGAGGCCCCCTACACCCTGCTCGCGGCCACCCTGACTCCGGTGGGGCCGGTCGGGAGCGTCATCGGGATCGAGCTGATCGAGCGCCGGGGCTGGGGTGTCGCGGACTACCCGCAGGGCGCGGCGGATAATCCGCAATAAGGGCCAATAGCCTTGACCGGGGGCGACCAAGTCTGTATAGGTACTTGAGACTGTTCCTCTGGACAGTCCCGTCTAGGGGAACGGCTGCGTCGGCATCCCTCCCTGGCTACCGACGCGCAGGTGCGGTGCGGGGTCGCGCGGACCCCCCTGCCTCCCGCGGCCCCGCCGCACCATCTCATTTCCGCACATGTGCTCTGCTCCCGTGGGGGCGCAGGGAATCAGATATGGATGCGCCTCCACTCCCGCGTCCGCCATGTGCGGGTCGGCCTAGGATCGGAGGTTGCGGAGGACGGTTTGGAGGATGCCGCCGTTGCGGAAGTAGGTGACCTCGTTTGGGGTGTCGAGGCGGACCTTCGCCTCGAACTCGATCGGGCCGGCCATTACGGCGACCGACTTCGCCTCGCCGTCTTCGAGGTCTCCCACCGTGATCTCCTCCTCGCCCGTGAGACCGAGGGAGTCGGCTGTCTCTCCGGGCGGGATCTGGAGGGGCAGGACTCCCATCCCGATCAGGTTGGAGCGGTGGATGCGCTCGAAGCTCTCGGCGATCACGGCGCGGACGCCGAGCAGCTTGGTGCCCTTGGCCGCCCAATCCCGAGAGGAGCCGGAGCCGTACTCCTTGCCGGCGAGGACCACCAGCGGGACGCCTTCGTTCGCGTAGGCCGTCGCCGCGTCGTAGACGGGCATCTCCTCGCCGCCGGGGAAGTGACGGGTGAATCCGCCAGCCCGATCCACCAGCCGGTTGCGGAGGCGGATGTTGGCGAAGGTGCCGCGGATCATCACCTCGTGGTTGCCGCGGCGGGAGCCGTAGGAGTTGAAGTCGCGCGGGTCGACGCCCTGCTCGACCAGCCACCTGCCCGCAGGACTGTCCTTCTTGATCGCGCCCGCCGGGGAGATGTGGTCGGTGGTGATCGAATCGCCGAGCAGCGCCAGCACGCGGGCGTTCTCGATCGGCTCGACTCCGGGGGGCTCCGTGGGCATGCCCTCGAAGAAGGAGGGGCGCCTCACATAGGTCGAGTCGGGCCAGGTGTAACGGTCGCCGGCCGGCACCTCAACCGCGTTCCAGGTCTCGTCCCCCGAGAACACCTCGCCGTAGTTGCGGGTGAACATCTCCGAGGCGATCGACGCCCCGACCAGCTCCTTCACCTCGGCGGGGTCCGGCCAGACGTCCCGCAGGTACACCGGCTCGCCGTCGGCGCCCTCGCCGAGCGGCTCGGTGACGATGTCGACGTCCATCCGCCCCACCAGCGCGTAGGCGACGACGAGCGGCGGGCTGGCGAGGTAGTTCGCCTTCACGTCCTGGTTGATCCGCCCCTCGAAGTTGCGGTTGCCGGAAAGCACCGCGCAGACCGCCAGGTCCCTCGCTTCGATCGCCGCCGAGATCTCCGGCGCCAGCGGGCCGGAGTTGCCGATGCAGGTGGTGCAGCCGTAGCCGACCAGGTTGAACTGGAGCTCGTCGAGGTAGCGGGTCAGCCCGGCCTTCTCGAGGTACTCGGTGACCACGGTCGACCCCGGGGCCAGCGACGTCTTCACCCAGGGCTTGCGCTTCAGGCCCCGCTGCACCGCGTTGCGCGCGAGCAGCCCGGCGCCGATCATCACGCTCGGGTTGGAGGTGTTGGTGCAGCTCGTGATCGCCGCGATCACCACCCGCCCGTGGTCCAGCTCGAAGCTGGCGCCGTCCTCCAGCGTCACCTCGATCGCGTCGCCGCTGCCGCGCGCCAGCGTCGCGACCGGCGCGGCGCCCACCGCGGGCCGTGGCTTGCCGCGATCGTCATCGTGGTCCTCGGCCGGCGGATCGGAGGCCGGGAAGGACTCTTCGATCGCCTCGTCGCGGCCGTTGCCCATCTGCCCGGCCGCCTCGGGGTCGAATTCGGCCATCGCGGCCAGAAAGGCCTCCTTCGCCTGCGCCAGCGGCACCCGGTCCTGCGGCCGCTTCGGCCCGGCGATGCTCGGCACCACCTCGCCCAGGTCCAGCTCGAGCGTCTCCGAGAAGACCGGGTCCGGCCCGTCGGGCTCGTGGAACATCCCCTGCTCGCGCGCGTAGGCGTCGACCAGCTCGATCGTCTCGGTCGGGCGCCCGGTCAGGTCGAGGTAGCGGAGCGTCTCGGCGTCGACCGGGAAGATCGCGCAGGTCGAGCCGAACTCCGGCGACATGTTGCCGAGCGTCGCCCGGTCGGCCAGGCCCAGCGTCGCCAGGCCCGGTCCGAAGAACTCGACGAACTTGGAGACGACGCCGCGCTCGCGCAGCATCTCGGTCACGGTCAGGACCAGGTCGGTCGCGGTCGCGCCCTGCGGCAGCTCGCCGCCGAGCTTGAAGCCGACCACCTGCGGCAGCAGCATCGAGATCGGCTGTCCGAGCATCGCCGCCTCGGCCTCGATCCCACCGACGCCCCAACCCAGCACCCCGAGGCCGTTGACCATGGTCGTGTGCGAGTCGGTGCCGACCAGGGTGTCCGGATAGGCCCGCAGCGCCCCCCCGGTCTCGCGGCTGTAGACGACCTGGGCGATGTGCTCGAGGTTGACCTGGTGGCAGATTCCGGTCGCCGGCGGCACCACACGGAAGTTGTCGAAGGAGTGCTGGCCCCACTTCAGGAACGAGTAGCGCTCGCGGTTGCGCTCGAAATCGTGCTCGGCGTTGACGGCGAAGGCGCGGGCGCTGCCGAAGGCGTCGACCTGGACCGAGTGGTCGATCACCAGGTCGACGTCGACCAGCGGGTTGATCGCCGCGGGGTCGCCGCCGATCTCCTCCATCGCATCGCGCATCGCCGCCAGGTCGACCACCGCGGGCACGCCGGTGAAGTCCTGCATCAGGACCCGCGCCGGCTGGAACGGGATCTCGGCGCTGGGCTCGGCCGCCGGGTCCCAGCCGGCGATCGCCTCGACGTCGGCAGCCGCCACCGAGACCCCGTCCTCGAGCCGCAGAACGTTCTCCAGCAGCACCTTGATCGAGTAGGGCAGGCGGGCGACGTCGAAGCGATCCGCGAGCGCGCTCAGCCGGAAGACCTCATAGATCCGACCGCTCACCTCGAGGGTCGAACGGGCGCCGAAGGAGTCGCTGTTCATCTACCTCTTGTCCGTCTGCCCCGCGGCGACGCTCGCCGCCGCCTTCTGGCCGACATCGCCGCTGGCGACCTTCACAGCAATGGCGGGGCTGGCCAGCGCGAAGTGGGCGAGCAGTCGCTGCTGGACCGGCGCCACGGTGATCTCGACCTTGTTCTGCTCGATCGCCTTGACCACGGCGTCGGCGACCTGCCTGGGGCCGGCGGTACCCATTCCCGCAGGTGGCGCGGCGCCGGAGTCGGCGAACATGCCCGCCTCGCGAATGAGGCCGGGTGAGATCAACGAAACGCCGATCCCGAGCGGGTCCAGGTCCGCCCGCAGCCCCAGGGCGAAGCCGCGCAGGCCGAACTTGGTCGCGTTGTAGACGGAGCTGAGCGGCGTCGGCGACTTGCCCGACAGGGAGGAGACGAAGACCATGTGGCCGGCGCCCCTCTCCAACATCCCCGGCTCCAGCGCCCGGGCCAGCAGCATCGGCGCCTCCAGGTTGACCCGCAGCGCCCCGGTCAGCTGCTCCACTGTGAAGTCCGGCAGTCGCCCGGTGCCCGGCAGCCCCGCGTTGGCGACGAGGACGTCGACCGCGCCCGCCTCGGCGGCGAGCTTCTCCGCGGCGCCCGCCTCGGCCAGGTCGGCCGGCAGCGTCCGGTGCCCCTCGCCCGGCAGCTCGGCGGCCAGCGCCTCGAGCGCGTCCTGCTTGCGCCCGCTCAGGGCCAATGTCGCCCCCCGCCCGGCCAGTGCCTTGGCGATCGCTCGGCCGAGGCCGCCGGTTGCCCCGGTGAGGAGAGCTGTGCATCCCGCAAGGTCCATCCCAGCCCGCAAGCTACCAGCCGCTCGGCCGACAGGAATCGGAGACCCAAGTGCGAAAGGCAACAAATGTTTGTTTTCTGTGAGCAAGCGACCGTGCGATCGTCTACACTGCTGCCGTTCCGAATAACCGAAACGCCGAATCCCGTTCGCTCAGAGGCGCCGCGGGAGCGGGGGAACCACGTTTTCGGGGCTAACTCGCCGCAACTCGGCGGGGGCGCAGGCTCCTTTCGCGCCAGCCCGACAGCTAACCCCGTAGGCCGACGAAGGAGATCGGTTTGCTTCCACATAGGCACAAGCTCAGGCTGGGGCTAGCCGCAGGCGGGGCGCTTCTCGCCCTGGCGCTGGCCGGACCCACCGGGGCGTCCGCCGCCTGTACCACCGGCGGCCTCACCCCCGCTCAGATCGACGTCTGCACCCCGACCGCCAAGGCGAAGCTGCTTCGCAGCGGTGAACTGATCCCGCCGCGCTCCGCCCCGGCCCGGATCAAGGCGGTCATCACCGCGGCAAACAGGATCCGCACCAAGCCCTACATCTGGGGCGGCGGCCACGCAAGCTGGTGGGATCGCGGCTACGACTGCTCGGGCTCGGTCAGCTTCGCCCTGCACGGCGGCGAATTCCTCACCAGCCCGCTGCCCTCCGGCCCGATGGAGAGCTGGGGGCTTCACGGCACGGGCCGCTGGATCACCGTCTACGCCAATGCCGGCCACGCCTACGCGGTGATCGCCGGCGTGCGCTGGGACACCTCCGGCGACGCCAGCGGCACCGGCCCACGCTGGCACACCGACCTGCTCGGCAACGCCGGCTACGTCGCCCGCCACCCCGCGGGCTACTAGCCTCCTCCGATCTCAGTGCGCCACCCCGGCCAACCGGCCGGGGTGGTTTTGTCCTTGACCCCCTGACCGACTCGGATAACGTTTCCTTGTAGTCGCTCCACCTGACATCCGCCTGGTCGATCTCACCAAGCGCTACGGTGAGGTGGTCGCAGTTGCGGGAATCGACCTCGAGATCGCGCAGGGAGAGTTCTTCACCCTGCTCGGCCCATCGGGGTCGGGCAAGACGACCACGCTGCGGATGATCGCCGGGTTCGAGATCCCGAGCACCGGCACGATCGAGCTGGCCGGCAGGGACGTCAGCGGCGTCCCCCCCTACGACCGCGCGGTCAACACCGTGTTCCAGGACTACGCCCTCTTCCCGCACATGACGGTCGGGGAGAACGTCGAGTACGGGCTGAAGGTCGGCCGGGTCGGCCGGGGCGAGCGCGGCCGCCGCCGCGACGAGGCGCTGGAGATGGTTCGACTTCCCGGCTATGCCAACCGCAAGCCGGGTGAGCTCTCCGGAGGACAGCGTCAGCGCGTCGCCCTCGCCCGCGCGATCGTCAACCGGCCGCAGGTGCTGCTGCTCGACGAGCCGCTCGGCGCCCTCGACCTGAAGCTGCGCGAGCAGATGCAGGTCGAGCTGAAGGCGATCCAGGGCGACGTCGGCATCACCTTCGTCTACGTCACCCACGACCAGGACGAGGCGCTGACGATGAGCGACCGGATAGCGGTATTCAGCGAGGGCGGGATCGAGCAGGTCAGCCCGCCGGTCGAGCTCTACGAGAACCCCGCAACCGAGTTCGTCGCCGGCTTCGTCGGCGTTTCCAACCTGCTCGAGCGCGACGGCGCCCGCTTCACCATCCGGCCCGAGAAGATCCGCCTTGCCGACCCCGCCGCCAGCCCGAACGGGCTGCACACCGAGCGCGGCCGCATCGCCGACATCGCCTACGTGGGAAGCGTTACGCGATACACGGTGAGGCTGGACGCCGGGGGAGAGCTTCAGGTCGTGCAGCAGAACTCGGAGAGCGCGTCGGTCGACGAATGGCGTGCCGCGCAGGGAAGGGAGATCCTGGTCGGGTGGCGCCCGGAGCACACGGTCGCCATCGGCAGCCAGCCAACTACAGAGGAGGATGGATCACCGTGAGAAAGCAGAACGCACACCCCGCGCGAACAGCGTGGCTCGTTGTCGGAGGCCTTGTCGCCTTCATGCTGCTGCTCGCCGGCTGCGGCGGGAGCAGCAGTTCATCCGGCGAAGAACTCAGCGAACTCGGCAAGGGCGAGGGGCAGGTCAACCTGGTCTCGTGGGCCGGTTACGTCGAACCCGAATGGACCAAGCCGTTCGAACAGAAAACCGGCTGCAAGGTCAACAACAAGACCGCCGGCACCTCCGACGAAATGGTGCAGTTGATGCGGACCGGCGAATACGACGGCGTCTCCGCCTCCGGCAACGCCACCGCACGCCTGGTCGCCGGCAGCGACGTCGACCCGGTCAACGTCTCCCTCGTCCCCAACTACAAGACGATCTTCAGCGACCTGAAGAACCAGCCCTACAACACCTTCGACGGCGTCCACTACGGCATCCCCCACGGCCGCGGCGCGAACCTGCTGATGTGGAACGCCGACGACGTCAAGCCGGCGCCCACCTCGTGGGACGTGATGTTCGACCCGAAGATCGCCGCCAAGTACAAGGGCAAGATCAGCGTCTACGACGAATCGAGCTACATCGCCGACGCGGCCGTCTACCTGAAGGCGCACCAGCCCGGCCTGGGGATCGAAAACCCCTACGAGCTCAACGAAGAACAGTTCGAAGCCGCGGTCGAGCTGTTGAAGGAACAGCGTCCCTTCGTCGGTGAATACTGGTCCGAAGCTGCGAAGCAGATCTCGGCCTTTGCAAATGGGGACAGCGAGGTCGGCACGACCTGGCAATACCAGTACTTCGAACTGAAGGGCGAAGGGAACCCGGTCGCCGCCAGTCCGGCCAGCCAGGGCTTCCTGCCCAAGGAGGGGGCAACGGGGTGGTCGGACACCTGGATGATCAGTTCCGAAGCCAAGCACCCGAATTGCATGTACGAGTGGATGAACTGGATCGTCTCGCCGCAGGTGAACGCCGAAGTGGCGGAATTCTTCGGTGAGGCGCCGGCCCAGAGCCTGGCCTGCGAACACACGGCCGACAAGGAATTCTGCGCCAAGTACCACGCCGGCAACCCCGCGTTCTGGAAGCGGGTCTACTACTGGGAGACCCCGCTGGCGGATTGCGGCAACGGGTCCAGCGACTGCAAGAACTACAACGACTGGGTCCAGGCCTGGACCTCGATCAAGGGCTGAGAGACCGCTCTTGACGCATGGCGACTGAGACGGTCGTGGCAAGGAGGTCGGCGGGCCACAGGCTCGCCGACCTCTTCCACGGCCGCCCACGCCTGCAGGTCGGAGCGCTGCTCGCCGGCCCGGTCGGCTGGCTGGTCGTCGGCTACCTCGGCTCGCTCGCGGTCCTGCTCATCGCCGCCTTCTGGACGGTCGACCCGCTCAGCGGCGAAGTCGTCCGCGGCCTCAGCCTCGAAAACTTCGAAACCCTCATCACCGAACCGGTCTACCGGACCATCGTCGGCCGCACGGTCCTGATCGCGGCGCTGGTCACCGTCACCGACGCCGTCCTCGCCTTCCCGATCGCCTTCTACATGGCCAAGGTGGCGAGCCGTCGGGGCAAGGCGATCCTCGTCGTCGCGGTGCTCGTGCCGCTCTGGTCGAGCTACCTGGTCAAGGTGCTCTCGTGGCGGACGATGCTGTCCGCCGACGGTGTGATCAACTGGGCGCTCGCCCCCCTCGGCCTGCACGGACCGGGCTACGGCAACACCGCGGTCTGGCTGGTGATGAGCTACCTCTGGCTGCCGTACATGATCCTGCCGATCTACGCCGGCCTCGAGCGCATCCCCAACTCGCTGATCAGCGCGTCGGAGGACCTCGGGGCAGCGCCGTTCACCACCTTCCGGCGCGTGATCCTGCCGCTCGCCTTCCCGGCCGTGGTCGCCGGCTCGATCTTCACCTTCGCCCTGACCCTCGGCGACTACATCACCCCGAGGCTGGTCTCCAACAACCAGTTCATCGGCAACGTGATCTTCAACAACATCTCCAACAACCTGCCCTTCGCCTCGGCCCTCGCGCTCGTCCCGATCGTGGTGATGGTCGCCTACCTCATGGTCGCCCGCAAGCTGGGCGCCTTCGAGCACATCTAGATGGAGGGCCGGTGAGACTCTCGCGACGATCGGCGCGCCTCCTCCGCCTCGCAGTCGCGGTCGGCCTCGCCTTCATCTACATCCCGCTGATCGTGCTCGCGATCTATGCCTTCAACGCCAGCAGCATCCTCAAGTGGCCGCCGCCGGGCCTGACCCTCAACTGGTTCTCGAAGGCGGTCGAAGAAGAATTCGCCCGCGAAGCCTTCCTCACGTCGATCAAAGCGGGCATCGCGGCGACGGCGATCGCGCTCGTGCTCGGCACCCTCGCATCGCTCGCGGTCGCGCGGCACCGCTTTTTCGGGCGGGAGACGATCTCCTTCCTCGTGATCCTGCCGATCGCGCTGCCGGGGATCGTCACCGGCGTCGCCTTCAGCAACACCTTCACCCAGGTACTGGGGATCCCACTCAGCCTCTTCACCGTGATCGTCGGCCACGCCACCTTCTGCATCGTCGTCGTCTACAACAACGTGATCGCCCGCCTGCGCCGCGTCTCCACCTCCTTCGAGGAAGCCTCGGCCGACCTCGGCGCCCACGCCTGGCAGACCTTCCGCTTCGTCACCCTGCCGAGCCTGCGCACCGCCCTCGGCGCCGGCGCGCTGCTCGCCTTCGGGCTCTCCTTCGACGAGATCATCGTCACCACGTTCACGATCGGCGCCGGCGAAGAAACCCTGCCGATCTGGATCTTCCGCAACCTCTTCCGCCCCAACCAGCTGCCGATCGTCAACGCGGTCGCGGTGATCGTCGTGCTGATCTCGATCATCCCCGTCTACCTCGCCCACCGCCTCACCCGCGAGGAGGGCGCCGCGGGCGGGGCAATCCGGGGCGGCCGGGTCGAGGGCGGCGGCGTCGAGACCGAGGCGACCGCCGTCCCATGAGGCCCGAGGAGCCACCGGCGCAGGGAATCTGCCGGAACCGGCCCGCGGCTAAACCCGACACGGGCTGCGGCCGATGACAGAGGCAATGAAGGCGGGGCCGGCAAGAGGTGGCGCGATCTTCGCCGCCCTCTGCCTCGCGCTGCTGCTCGGGGCATCGGCTGCGCCGATCGCATCCGGCGCGAGCGCTGCGCGCGAGCCCTCCGCGCAAGCCTCCGTCGTCGGGGGAACGCCCGCCGCACCGGGCGAATTTCCCTGGATGGCGTTCGTGGCCGACTTCCCGGGAGGGGAAACCGTCACCACATGCAGCGGAACGGTCCTGGCTCCCAGGGTCGTCCTCACCGCGGCTCACTGCGTCCTGGACGAGCAATCCGGGGCGCTGAACGAAGCCGCCGGATACCGGGTCGTGACCGGCACCGTGAACTGGACCTACCCCGAACGCCAGGTCTCGGAAGTCTCCCGGCTGATTCCCTACCCGCGCTTCGGCAGGGCGCGCGACGGGTTCGGAGACGCCGCCCTGCTCGTCCTCGCGACGCCGACCACGGCTCCTTCGATATCGATCGCGACCCACGCCAACGCCCGCCTCCTGCGAATCGGCACCCACGCCGTGATCGCGGGATGGGGACAGACCTACTTCGGCCAGGAAGAACCGACCGTATCGCTGATGTGGGCCAAGACGCTCGTCGAGAGCGCCCGCTGCGAAGGCCTCTGGGGACGGATATGCGCAATCGACTTCCCCAAGGCCCTATCCGGGGCTTGCCACGGAGACTCCGGCGGGCCGCTCGTCGCAGCCAGCCGCAAGAGCGGCTGGATCGAGATCGGAATCACCGAGGCCGGGTTCGGCAGATGCACGACCAAGCGCCCGCAGCTCTTCACGCGCACGGACCTGATCGCCTCGTGGGTCAAGAGCCGGATCGCGCAGATCGAAGCCCAAGCCGGCCTGCCGACGCCTTAGACCCCTACAGCGGGATATTGCCGTGCTTGCGCTTGGGCTGGGCGACCCGCTTGGACTGGAGCATGCGCAGCGCCTTGATCAGCTTCGGCCGGGTCTGCCGGGGCTCGATCACGTCGTCGATGTAGCCGCGCTCGGCCGCCGAGTAGGGATTGGCGAAGTGGGCCTTGTAGTCGTCGATCAGCTTCTGGCGCCGCTCGTCGGGGGTGGGCGAGGAGGAGATGTCCTTGCGGTAGATGATGTTGACCGCGCCCTCGGGCCCCATCACCGCGATCTCGGCGGTCGGCCAGGCGACGTTGTAGTCGGCCAGCATGTGCTTCGAGTTCATCACGTCGTAGGCGCCGCCGTATGCCTTGCGGGTGACGACGGTGAGCTTCGGCACGGTCGCCTCGGTGAAGGCGTAGAGCAGCTTGGCGCCGTGGCGGATGATCCCGTTCCACTCCTGGTCGGTGCCGGGCAGGAAGCCCGGCACGTCGGTGAAGGTGACCAGCGGCACGTTGAAGGCGTCGCAGGTGCGGACGAAGCGGGCCGCCTTCTCCGAGGACTCGATGTCGAGCACGCCGGCGAGGTGCGCGGGCTGGTTGCCGACGACGCCGACCGGGTAGCCGTCGAGGCGAGAGAAGCCGCAGACGATGTTGCGGGCGAAGTGCTCGTGGACCTCGAAGAACTCGCCGTCGTCGACGATGCGGGCGATCACCTCGCGCATGTCGTAGGGCTTGGAGGGGTCGTCGGGGACGAGGGTGTCGAGCTCGTCGTCTTCGCGATCTGGGTCGTCTGAGGGCACTGGATTCCGCGGCGGCGCCTCGAGGTTGTTGGAGGGCAGGAAGCTGATCAGGTAGCGGACGTCCTCGAGGCAGCTCTCCTCGTCCTCGGCGGCGAAGTGGGCGACGCCGGACTTGGTGTTGTGGCTCATCGCCCCGCCCAGCTCCTCGAACTCGACCTCCTCGCCGGTCACCGTCTTGATCACTTCCGGGCCGGTGATGAACATGTGCGAGGTCTCCTTGACCATGAAGATGAAGTCGGTCATCGCCGGCGAGTAGACGGCGCCGCCGGCGCAGGGGCCCATGATCAGGCTGATCTGCGGGATCACGCCCGAGCACTGGACGTTGCGGACGAAGACGTCGCCGTAGGCGCCGAGCGAGACGACGCCCTCCTGGATGCGGGCGCCGCCGGAGTCGTTGATGCCGATCACCGGCGCCCCGACCTGGGCGGCGAGGTCCATCACCTTGCACATCTTCTCCGCCATCACCTCGCCGAGGCTGCCGCCGAAAACGGTGAAGTCCTGGGAGAAGACGAAGACGGTGCGCCCGTCGATCATCCCGTGGCCGGTGACGACCGCATCGCCCCAGGGGCGCCTTTTCTGCATCTCGAAGTCGTAGGTGCGGTGGCGGACGAAGGTGTCGAGCTCCTCGAAGGAGCCCGGGTCGAGCAGCTTCTCGATCCGCTCGCGGGCGGTCAGCTTGCCCTTCGCGTGCTGCTTCTCCACCGCCTCCTCGGAGGCTGAGTGGATCGCCGCCTCGCGCAGCTCGCGCAGGTAGGCGAGCTTCTCCTCGTGGGTGACCGGGTTGCGTTCGCGCATGGTGAGAGTGGCGCGATTCTATGGAGCCGGCTGGGACCCTGCTTAGGCGCTGCCGAACGGCTGCTTCTGCGGCTCCGCCAACTCGTCGAGCAGGCGTTCCAGATCGGCCCCGCTGAGCCCGGAGCCGGGCGCAGCGCGGATCGCGACCCGGGTGCCGAAGCCCTTCTCGGCCATCGTCACCTCGACTCCTTCGACCGTCCGCACCAGCTCAGCCAGCTCGGGCTCGGACTTCATCAGCGTACGCGAGACCTCGATCATCCCCCCCGCTTTCGGCCCGGGATCGCAATCTCCTCTCCACGAGCGGGGCCGCCCAACCCGCATCACATCCGGGGGCAAATAGAGGCAAAACGTGATGCAGGTCCGTTGGGGAGGCCTAGAAGAAGGCGCCGCCCTTGTACTCGCCGAAGACGTCGCGCATCGCGCCGCAGACCTCGCCGATCGAGGCGTTGGCGGCGAGTGCGGCGCGGATCGGGTGCAGGAGGTTGCCGTCGCCGCGGGCGACGTCGCGCAGGGACTCCAGCTTTGCATCCACGGCAGCCTGGTCGCGCGCCGCCTTGAAGGTCTCGAGCCTGGTCAGCTGGCGCTGCTCGGACTCCGGATCGACCCTGAGGATGTCGACGTCGTCGACCTGGTCGGTGACGTAGCGGTTGACCCCGACGATGACGTCCTGGCCGGACTTGTAGCGCTCGTGGTAGCTCATCGCCGACTCCTCGATCTCGCGCTGCATGAACTCCAGCGCCTCGACCGACCCCCCCAGCTCTTCGACCTTCTCCATCAGCTCCCAGGAGCGGGCCTCGATCTCGTCGGTCAGCGACTCGACGAAGTAGGAACCGGCGAAGGGGTCGACGGTGTCGGCGACGCCGGACTCGTGCGCCAGGACCTGCTGGGTGCGCAGCGCGATCCGCGCCGAGCGCTCGGTCGGCAGCGCCAGCGCCTCGTCGAAGCCGTTGGTGTGCAGCGACTGGGTGCCGCCACTGACCGCGGCGAACCCCTGCAGGGCGACGCGGATGATGTTGACCTCGGGCTGCTGGGCCTGCAGCGTCACTCCGCCGGTCTGGGTGTGAAAACGGATCTTCATCGAGTTCGGATCCTCGGCTCCGAACCGCTCTGCGACGATCTTCGCCCACATCCGGCGCACGGCGCGGAACTTGGCGACCTCCTGGAAGACGTTGTTGTGGCAGTTGAAGAAGAAGGCGAGACGGGGGCCGAACTCGTCGATCTTCAACCCGCGCTCCAGCGCCGCCTCGACGTAGGCGATCGCGTTGGAGAGGGTGAAGGCCACCTCCTGCACAGCCGAGCAGCCCTTCTCGCGAATGTGGTAACCGGAGATCGAGATCGTGTTCCATTTCGGCACCTTGCGCTGGCAGTACTCGAAGATGTCGGTGGTCAGCCGCATCGTCGGCTCGGGCGGGTAGATGTAGTTGCCGCGCGCCATGTACTCCTTCAGCACGTCGTTCTGGACGGTGCCCCGGAGCTTCTCGGAGGGGACCCCCTGCTCCTCGCCGACCAGCTCGTAGAGGAGCAGCAGGATCGCCGCGGGGGCGTTGATCGTCATCGAGGTGGAAACGCCGTCGAGCGGGATCTGCTCGAAGCAGATCCGCATGTCCTCGATCGTGTCGATCGGGACGCCGGTGCGACCGACCTCGCCGTTGCAGAGCGGGTCGTCGGAGTCGCGGCCGAGCTGAGTCGGGAGGTCGAAGGCCATCGAGAGGCCGGTCGAGCCATGCTCGATCAGGTAGCGGTAGCGCTCGTTGGTGTCCTCGGGAGTGGCGAAGCCGGCGTACTGGCGCATCGTCCAAAGCCGGTCCCGGTACATCCCCTCGTGGATGCCGCGGGTGAAGGGCGGCGAGCCCGGCTCGCCGAGCCGCTCCCGCAGGCCGGGGGCGACGTCGTCCTCGGTGTAGAGGCGCTCGATCTCGATTCCGGAGTCGGTGAAGACGCGCGGGTCGTCGGGGCCGACGATCGGAGCGATCGTTCGCGGGACGTCGTCGCCCGGGGGCTGATCGGCCTGGCCTGCCATCTGCGGAGAGGATATTGAGAGAGCGCCGGTGCAGGCGCTCAGTCCGAAGCGCCGACCAGCCGCTCTAAGCCGGACTGCTCGATCGTGCGGCGCAAGCCCTCGCGCAGTGCGACCTGCGGCTCCCAGCCGAGCAGGTCGCGGGCGCGGCCGATGTCGGGGCGGCGCTGCTTTGGGTCGTCGACCGGCAGCGGCTCATAGACGATCTCCGAGCGCGACTCGGTCACCTCGATCACCGTCCGGGCCAGCTCCAGCAGGGTGAACTCGTCCGGGTTGCCCACGTTGACCGGCGAGTGAGCGTCGGACTCGGCGAGGGCGACGATGCCGCGGATCAGGTCGTCGACATAGCAGAAGCTGCGCGTCTGGCCGCCGTCGCCGAACACGGTGAGCGGACGGTCCTGCAGCGCCTGGCGCAGGAAGGTCGGTATCGCCCGACCGTCGTGCGCCCGCATTCGCGGGCCGTAGGTGTTGAAGATGCGTACGATCGCCGTGTCCACTCCCTGCTGGCGGTGGTAGGCCATCGTCAGCGCCTCGGCGTAGCGCTTCGCCTCGTCGTAGACACCGCGCGGGCCGATCGGGTTGACGTGGCCCCAGTAGTCCTCGGTCTGGGGGTGGACCTCGGGGTCGCCGTAGACCTCCGAGGTCGAGGCAATCAGGAAGCGGGCGCGCTTGAACTTGGCCACCCCGAGCATGTGGTGGGTGCCGTGCGAGCCGACCTTGAGCGTGTGCAGGGGCAGGCGCAGGTAGTCGATCGGGCTGGCCGGCGAAGCAAGGTGGTAAACGAAGTCGACATCCTCGGGAACGTCGACCTGGGAGGTGATGTCGACGTTGCGGAACTCGAAGGCGGGGTCGCGGATGTGCTCGATGTTCTGCAGCGAGCCGGTCTCGAGGTTGTCGAGGCAGATCACCCGGTGCCCCTCTCCTAGCAGGTGCTCGCAGAGATGTGAGCCGAGGAAACCGGCCCCGCCGGTGATCACGCAGGTGCCCATCGCGCCCGATGCTACAGGTGCTCCCGCGCTCGTGTCGGGTGTGGCAGTTCGTGCAATTTGCGGATTTCGGCCCCCGAAAACCGTCCAGAGGGGGGAGAGAGCGGCCCCGCCCAGGAGTTTCAGTGACATGTTTGGTTGACGAAGCCAAAGTGGGTTGGGGGCGCGCACCGGAGTGAGCATTTCTAGGCAAGGGACTGTTGGGGCCGAGGCGACGTGGCGCGGCGAGGGGTCGCGCAGGACGGCGAGCGAAGCGGCTCGCAAGCGCGCGGCGATCGAGGTGGTCGCCCACCACGAAGGCGCCCTGCGGCGCACCGCCCGGCGCTACTCGCTCTGCGCGGACGACGCCGACGACGCCTACCAACGCGCGCTGGAGATCCTCCTCACCAAGGCTCCCACCGACGACGCGCGGGAACTGATCCGCTGGATGCAGACGGTGACCAAGCACGAGGCGCTGGCGGTGCGCAACAGCCGCGAGCGCCAGCTCGGCAGGCCCGCCGCTCCCCCGGGGGGAAACAGCGAAGGCGAGGACTGGGTCGCGCTGATCCCGTCCCAGGCCGACGGCCCGCCGGAGCGCGCCGAGCGCCGCGAGGCGATCGCCCGCAGCCGCGAGGCGCTGCAGGCGTTGAAGCCGCAGGAGCTGCAGGCGCTGACCCTGCTCGCCGAGGGCTACTCCTACGTCGAGATCGGCGAGATCACCGGCTTCAGCCGGACAAAGATCAACCGCTGCCTGGCGGAGGGGCGCGAGCGTTTCCGCGCGCTGCTCTCGCGCAGCGAGGACGGCAGGCGCTGCACGGAGATGGGGTCGTTGCTCTCGGCGTTCTGCGACGGGGAGGCGAGCACCGCCGAGGCATCCGCCGTGCGCGAGCACCTACGCGCCTGCGGCGGCTGCCGCTCGGCGCTGCGCACCTACCGGGCGGCCCCACGGGCGGCTGCAGCGCTGGCCCCCGCCCTGCCGGTCTCTCGGTCTCTGTTCGAGCGAGCCCACGACGCCCTGGGGAGCCTCTACTCGCGGCTGCCGGCAGGGAGCGACGCGAGCGACTCGGTCATCTCCCAGGTGGCGGCGGCAGGTGGGACGCGCGGGGCTGGGATGGCGGCGCTGGCGAAAGTGCTGGCGATCTGCGCGGGCACGGCGGGTGGGGCGGCGGCCTGCGTGGCTGCGGGCGTGGTGCCGGCGCCACTCGACCTCGGCCCCGACCAGCCGAAGCCGGCGATCGAGCGCAGCATCGAGAAGACGAGCGGCGCGCAGGCGAACGCGGCGGTCGAATACGAACCGGCGCCCGCCCAGCCCACGCCGGAACCGCAGCCGCCCACGCCCCAGTACGAACCCAAGCCCACGCCGGCGCCGGAACCGGCGCCCACCTCGGAGGGAGCGGTCGAATACACGCCCGAAGCAGCGCCGGCGGCGGCGCCTTCCAGCGGCGGTGGCTCCAGCGGCTCCTCGAGCGGCAGCGTCGCGGGAGAGTTCGGTCCGTGATCGCGAGGCTCCTCTCCACCTGTTGCGCCGCGGCCATCGCGGGGCTGACCGTCGTCACGCCCGACGCGGGAGCGAACGACTTCATCGTCGAGAACTGCATCGACGAGGGCAACGTCGTCTCCGCCTTCTACGAAGGGGGCGGCAGGGTGGAGGCCAAGGTCTGCACCGACCCGGATTCGTCCGGGCAGCTGCAGCTGAACGGCCGCGGCGGCCACTCCGGCTACGGCGAGTTCGGCGCCTGGGTCTGGCAGGCGCCCGCAGGCGCCGGGATCGTCGGCGCGTCGATCAACGCGAAGCTGCGCAATGCGGGCAACTGGACCGCCCAGCTCTTCGCGATACAACCCGGCGGCTATCCCATCGTCTTCGGCACCGCTCCAGCCAGCGAACAGTTCAGGAGCTACAACCTCTACTCGGGGGACGCGGGCCCCGAAGGCGTGACCAGGGTCGTCGCCCAGCTCAAGTGCTACAACGGCAGCGGCTGCGACCTCAACACGCTGGGGGGAGCCACAACCAGGCCCGACGACGTGCAGCTGACGGTTCGCGACTTCTCCCCGCCCGCCGTCTCGGCCTCGGGCCAGCTGATCGAAGAGTCCCGCTGGCACCGCGGCGCCGAGCCGGTGACGGTCTCCGCCGCCGACTCCGGGGCCGGGATCGAGAAGCTCCTCGTCCGCATCGACGGCCAGCGCGAGGTCCAGATCGGCTCCGGCGACTGCCCGGGGGACCGGGGGGCGTTCGCCGTTTCGCTGCAGCCGTGCGGCGGCAGCAGGGGAACGAGCGTCAGCTTCGACACCAGCCAGATCGGCTCAGGGACCCACTCGATCCAGCTCTGCGCCCGCGACTACGGTCGGCCCGAGGGCAACCTCGGCTGCACCCGCGCCTACACGGTCAAGGTCGACAACTCCGTCCCCTTCCAGCCGGGCGAATTGAAGGTCGCCGGCGGCGAGGAGACCTGGCACGCCGACAACCGCTTCCGACTCGACTGGACCAACCCCTCGCAGGGGAGCGAAGCGCCTCTGAGCGACGTCCACCACCAGATTCGCAACGCGGCGGGAACGATCGTCGGCAGCGATACGCGCATTGGCGGGCCCGTAACCGCGATCGAAGGGCTCGGCGTGCCCAACGGCCCCGGCGTGTACACCGCCGAAGTCTGGCTCGAGGACGCCGCCGGCAACCAGGGCCCGCCGGCGACGGCGAAGCTGCGATTCGACGATGCGCGACCGGGGGATGTCGCACCCCTCCCGATCTCGGGCTGGGTCGGGCGCAACTCCATCCCCTACACGGTTCGCGTCAGCCACCCCGCAGCCCCGCAGCCCGTCTCCGGCATCCGCGGCTATGCCGTCTCGATCGACCCGGCGCCGAACGCCGACCCCTGCGCCGCGGCGGATCGGTGCATCGACGCCGAGACCGACCTGCGCGGTGGGCTGGACGAAGACTCGCTGCCGCTCGCCGACCTGTCCGAGGGGACGAGCTACGTCCACGCGGTGGCGGTGTCGGGCTCGGGGATGAAGTCCGCGCAGGCGGGGACGGCCGTCGTCCACGTCGACACGACGCTGCCGGCGACGAGGCTCGCCGGCGTGCCGGCGGACTGGACCAACCGTCCGGTGCAACTGACCGCGACGGCCACCGACGCCCTCTCCGGAATGCAGGCCGCCGGGGTCAATGGCCCGTTCACCGCTCTCAGGATCGACGGCAGCGTGCCGACCACCGCAGCAGGCGACTCCGTCAGCGCCGCCGTAATCGGCGAAGGCGTCCACAACATCGCCTACTACGCCCGCGACGCAGCGGGCAACGTCAATGACGGCGGCGCCAGCAACGGGCTCGCGAACCGGCCCCCCGCCACCGCGGTGGTCCGGATCGACAGGAACGATCCCGCAGTGTCGTTCGTCAACTCCCAGAACCCCCTGGACCCGGAGCTGGTCGAAGCGCGAGTCTCCGACGGCGAGTCGGGCCCCGACTCCTCGCGGGGGCGGATCTCAGTACGCCGGGTGGGCTTCGGCGATGAGTTCGAAGCGCTGCCGACCGAGACCAGCGGCGGCAGGCTGCGGGCGCGCTGGGATTCCGACGCCTACCCGGCCGGCGAATACGAGTTCCGAGCCATCGGGTACGACGCGGCGGGCAACGCCGATGCCACCGATCGTCGCTCCGACGGCGCCAGCATGGTGCTGCCCAACCCGCTGAAGGCGCCAACCGCAGTGCACGCCGGGTTCGGCGGCAGGGCCCTGGTCTGGCAGCGCTGCGCGCGCCATCGCGGCAAGCGCCGCTGCCGGCGCGAGAGGATCGAGTCGTTCGACCGGCGTCCCACCTCCAGAACGGTTCCGTTCGGCCGGGGCTCCATCTTCAGCGGCCGTCTCCTCGCCGGCCTCTACTCCCCGCTGGCGTGGATGCCCGTGCAGGTGGTCGAGCAATTCGAGCCCGGGTCACAGCCCGCCCAGCGCGTGACGACGGTGGAAACCGGCGCCGACGGGGTGTTCATCGTGCATCTTGGGCCCGGCCCCAACCGCGCGGTCACGGCCGTGTTCGGGGGAACGCGGACACTGACACGCTCCCGCGGGCGGCCGGTTCGGCTTGCGGTCCGCAGCGGAGTGAGGATGCGCGCCTCCGCGCCTGTCGCGACGATCGGCGGCCGGCCGATCGCCTTCCGCGGCAAGGTCCTGACAGGCGGCGCGGCGATTCCTGCGGACGGCAAGGCGGTGCAGCTCCAGTTTCGGGCGCCCGGCATGCCCTGGACCGAATTCCGCACGATCCAGACCGATCCCCTCGGCCACTTCGAGTACGGGTACCGGTTCACCGACGACGACAGCCGCGGCGTCCTGTTCAAATTCCGCGCCGTGGTCCCAACGCAAAGCGACTGGCCGTATGAGCCGGGGGGCTCGAGGCCAGTCGCGGTGCGCGGACGCTGAGCGCGGGTCTAGCGCAGTGCCGAGAGCTGCTCGGTGACCTGGTCGACCAGATCCTGAGCCCTGGTCGCCTGCTCGTCGATCGCGCGGCGAACCCGCTGCTCCACCTCGTCGCGGTTGCGCTTCAGCGTCGTCTCGACCGTGCGCTGGCGTTTGCGCGCCTCGCGCTCGACGCGGGTCCGTGTCTTTTTCGCTTCAACGGTTGCCTTGCGGCGAGCGGTTGCGCCGCGGCGCTCGACCCGTTTCAGCGAGCGGCGGAGCTGCGTGCGGTAGGCCTTGACCTGCTTCTCGGCTGTTTCGCGCCCGCTCCAGGGCTCGGCCAGCGCGGAGAGCCGGTCGGTGACGGTCAGCACCACGCCGACGGGAAGGTCGACGGCGGCCTCCGCCGCAACCTTGGCCTGGCTCTTCTCGGCCGGCGCCGCCTTGGTCGCCGCCGGGCGTTTGGCGGCCCCACTCGTGGTGCTCTTTTTCCTCTGAATTTTGGATTTGCTGCCGTTGCTCTGCGTTGCCATCTGGTCTCAACCCCTTCAGGTGGATGCGGATTTGCCTGCCTCCTAGAGGTGCGAGTGTAACAAGAATACGAACACACGTTCTAGGAACACGTGTTCTTAAACCTGCCGCGAGAGCGGTTACAGCGCGGTCACCCGATTTCGCCCGCGCGCTGGGCCTCGCGGGCTACGGACAGCCCGTGCTCGCCGCAGGCGGCGGCGATCGGATAGCGGGCGTCGAGGCCCAGGGACGCCTCGCCGAGGGCGAGGTCGCCGAAGGCGACGGCGCCACCGGCCTCACGGGCGATCAGCTGGGCAGCGGCGGCGTCGACCGAGCGGCAGGGACGCAGGCTGAGCATCGCGTCGAAGCGGGCGGCGGCGACGTAGGCCGCGCTGATCGCGATCGACCCGATCACGCGCAGGCGGTAGACCTGGCCGGCCAGCGACTCGATCGCCGCCAGCGCCTGGCTCGGCTCGGCCGCCTCGAGGCCGACCAGCTCCAGCTTGCCGCCGTTCGCGGAGGTGCGGATCGGCTCTCCGTTCAGCGTCGCCCCCCCTCCCCGAGTCGCGACGAGCTCCTCGCCGGCGCCGAAGTCGTAGACGAAGCCGATCTCGACGTCCGCCATCGAGGGGCCCGACGCCACCGCGACGCTGAGGCTGTGGGAAGGGAGCGTGCGGCGGGCGTTGAGCGAGCCGTCGATCGGGTCGATCACGACCCGGGCAGGGCCGCCGGAGCCGAAGGAGACCTCGCCGCGCTCCTCGGAGACGGCGAGGAAGGAGGCGCCATCTGCGGCGAGCAACTCGAGCTCGGCGAAGACGGCGTCCTCGCAGCGCCGGTCGATCGCCAGGGTGCGGTCGCCCCCCTCGCCAATCCCCTCGTAGACGGTGCGCGCCTCGATTCCTCGCACCTCTGCGAAGACCAGCCGCTGCGCGGCGACGATCCGGCGGCAGATTCCCAGCCAGTCTGCGGAGAAAACGTCCACCTGCCGGATGCTATGGCGCGCTAGCGTTGGGCGATGCTCGCCTTGGCCGACGCGCAGGAACGTGCAGTCCTCCACAACGGCGGCCCGTTGCTCGTCGTCGGGGCGGCGGGCACCGGCAAGACCGAGGTGCTGGCACGGCGGCTCGCCCGCCTCGCCTCTGAGGGGACCCGCCCCGAGCGTGTCCTGGTCTTCGCCTCGACTCGGGCCACCGCGCGCCGGCTGCTCGAGCGCACCGAGGCGCTCCTGGACGGGCCTCTCGAGGAGCTCTGGATCGGCGACTGGAACACGCTCGGCGAACGGCTGCTGCGCGAGCACTCCGACGCGGCGGGCCTCAATCCCTTCTTCGACGTGCTCGGCCGGGCCGAGCGGCTGGCGATGCTGCTCGACCGCCTCGAGGAGCTGCCGCTGCGCCGCCACGAGATCCGCGGCAACCCGGCGGGGCTGCTCGCTCGCCTGCTGGAGCGGATGGACGCCTTCAAGGACGGCGCCGCCCGCGACCCCGAGCTGACGGAGCTGACGGTGGCCCACGACCGCATCCTCGCCGAGTCGGGCAACCTCGACCGCGGCGACGTCTTCCTCACCCTCAACAAGCTCCTGCACGAGCGCCCCGACATCCGCGCCGAGATCGCCGAGCGCTTCACCCACCTGATGGTCGACGAGCTCGAGGACACCGCCACAGCCCAGCGATCCATCCTCGCGAATCTGGCCCGGGACAACCCGAACCACCTCTACGCCCTGGAGCAGAGAGTGAGCACCTCTCTCGCGGGTGGTGCGGGGGAAGGGGGGGTCGAGGACGACCCCGCCCGCAGCGCCCCCCCTTCCCCCGCGACAGGACCCGCGAGCCTCCGCGCCTGGTCTCTGTCCGTCCACCGCGACGCCGAGGTGATCGAGCTGGATCGGCGGTTCCGCGAGCCTCCGGTGCGGTTCTGGAGCTGTGGCAACGAGCGGGCGCAGGCCCAGGCGGTTGCCCGGGAGGTCGAGCACCTGATCGCCACGGGCACGGCGCCGGAAAAGATCTGCGTGGCTATCGGCGACCCGGCGCAACGGGGTGGGGCGGTCGCGGCGGCGATGGAGGAGCGCGGCATCCCCTTCCATCTCTCGGGGCCCGCCGCCCTCTTCCAGCGGCCCGAGGTGCGCGACGCGATCGCCTGGCTGCGCGTGCTCGCCGACCCCGACGACTCCGCGGCTGCGGCCCGAGCGCTCACGCGCCCTCCGATCGAGCTGCGCTCGGGGGACCTGGCGCGGCTGACGACGATCTCACGGCGGCGCAAGCTCGACATGGTCGCGGCCTGCGAGGCGGCGCTCGACAGCCCCCAGATCCAACCCGAGGCGCGGGAGCGGATCCAGGCCTTCCTCAGGCTCTACGGCGCCGCCTCGGCGGCGCTGGAGGAGCGGCGTGCCGACGTCTTCGTGCGCCGGCTGATCGAGCGGGTGGGCCTGCGCCGGCAGCGGCTCTTCGCGGCCCAGCCGGAGGTCGCCGAGCGGCTGCTCGGCGCTCTCGCGACTCGCCGAGCTGGCCTCGACCTGGGCGCGGCGCGAGCCACACGGGTCCACCCGCGGCTTCGTCCGCTATCTCAGCGCGGTCGCCGAGGCCGGGGTCGAGCCGGCCGGCGGCGAGGAGCCGCCCTCGCCGGGAGCGGTGCTCGGCCTCGATCCAAGCGCCGTCAAGGGCATGGAGTTCGAACACGTCTTCGTGCTCGGCCTCGAGGGCGGCGGCGAGTGGGAGCGCATCGGCAGGCCTGCGCGCGCCGGCCTCGTCCTCTCTCGGGTCGAGCGAGATGGTGGCGAGCGTCCCTCCCGCTTCTACGAGGAGTCGCTCCTCGACGCCGGCGCGGTCGAGGAGGAGCTCACGAGGAGGAGCTGTTCGGGCCCGCCGAGGGGCTGCACGCCACCTACCGGACGCTGCGCGAGGAGGTGCTGGAGGCGTCTTGGAAGGCGGGGCGGGAGCTCTCGGAGCCGCGGCTCGACACCGCGGTCGACGTCAACCGGGCGATCGCCCGTTACCTGGAGCTGCTGAAGCTGGCAGCGCTGGCGCAGCGGCCGGGCGACGAGGCGACGGCGGAGGCGATCGAGGCGGTCAACGGGCTGCTGCGCCAGGTCGCGACCGCCCGAGCAGCAGGCCGAGCTCGACGCCTCCACGCTCGACGCCTACCTGCTCGACTCCGAGCGCGAGCGCGGCCGGCGGCGCGAGCTGATCGCCGCCCGCGAGGAGCCCTCGCTGGAGGCCTTCCTGCCTCGCCGCGGCGACGGCGCGCTCAGCCTCTCCGCCTCCGACCTCGACCTCTACCTGACCTGCCCGCTGAAGTACAAGTTCGCGCGCGTCTTCGGCATCCCGCAGGAGCCGACGATCAACCAGCGCTTCGGCATCCTCGTCCACAACGTCCTGGAGCGCTTCCACAAGGAGGCGGGCGGCGAGGACGAGGATGGGCAGCAGCGCCTGACCCACCTCTTCGAGGCCGGTTGGCGGCGGTCCGGCTTCGGCTCCAGCGACGACGAGCTCCAGTTCCGCGACCGCGCGCGCGAGGCGATGCGCCTCTACTGGGAGCGCGAGAGCGTCGCCGAGGGGGAGCCGGTCTGGCTCGAGCGCAAGTTCGACATCCGCATCGGCGAGCACCACGTGCGCGGCCGCGTCGACCGGGTCGACCGCCTTCCCGACGGCGACCACGAGCTGATCGACTACAAGACCGGCGAGCGCAAGAGCGAAGCCGACCTCGAGAGCGACCTGCAGCTCGCCCTCTACCGCCTCGCCGCGCGCGAGGCCTGGGACCTCGACGCCAGCACTGGCAGCTACTACTACGTGCTCGACGGCGAGAAGGTGGCGGCGCCGACCAAGCCCGACGACGCCGAGCGGGTCGAGCGCACCGTGCTTGCAGGTCGGCGAGGGAGTGCTCGGCCAGGACTTCGAGCCGCGCCCCTCGCCGACGGTCTGCAGCTGGTGCGACTACCGGCTGATCTGCCCGGCGGCGGAGAGCTGAGCGAAGCTCAGTTCTTCTCGCGGCCGCGCTGGCGGAGGAAGTGCTGGAACTCGCGGGCGATCGTGTCCGCGGAGGGCAGGTCCTCACCGTCCTCGCCGAGCTGCTCGGCCTGTTCGGCCTCGATCCGCGCCGACCAGCTCCTCGATCTCGGGGTTGGCGGCGACGGCGCGGCCGATCTGCTCTTCGTAGCTGCGTCGTTTCCTCCTCCAGCTCGGAGGCGTCGACGGCGATCCCGGTCAGCCCCTCGAGCCGGCGCAGCAGCGCCAGCGCGGCCTTCGGGTTGGGCACGGCGGCGACGTAGTGGGGAACCGCCGCCCAGAGCGAGGCGGAGCTCATGCCGACCTGGCGGCAGCAGTCGTGGACGACGCCGACGATCCCGGTCGGGCCCCTCGTAGCTGGAGCGCTGCAGGTCGAGCTCCTCGACCAGCTCCTCGTCGGAGGCGAGCCCGGTGATCGGGACCGGCAGGGTGTGGGAGACCTCGGCGATCAGGGCGCCCATCGTGATCACCATCTCGACCCCGAGCGCGTCGGCGGCGGTGGCGATCGTCTCCGAGAAGGTGCGCCAGCGCAGGTTCGGCTCGGTGCCGTCGAGCAGGACCAGGTCGCGGTCGGCGCCGGGACCCGGGCGGCGATCAGGTTGTTCTCCGGCCAGTCGATCCTGCGCGCCTGGCCCTCGGTGAGGGTGATCGTCGGCCGGGTCGCCTGGAAGTCGAAGTACTCCTCGGGGTCGACCTGGGCGATCAGCTCGGCGTCGAGCGACTCGGCGACCGTCGACAGCGCGGTCGAGGCGGCCGCGGCGGCGTCGTTCCAGCCGCGAAACGAGCAGACGAGGATCGGGGAGCGAAGCTGGGGAAGATCGCCTTCCCAGGTCAGTGAATCCACCCTTTTGAGACTACCGATGGGGCGCCGGCGCGCCGGCCGGACCTCCCTACGCGGGGGGGCGCAGGGCGCGCCGCACGAGCTGCAGGGCCATGAGCAGCGCCAGCGCTGCGAAGGAGAGCTGAAGGACGCGCTCGGAGACCTGGTTGGCGATGCCGACGCCGATCAGCACGCCGAGCGGCGAGAGGACGCCGATCAGCACCGCGTTGCGGACGTCGACGTTGCCGTAGGAGCTCTGGCGGTAGGCGCCGACCAGGGCGACGATGACGATCATCAGCAGCGAGGTCGACTCGCCCTCGACCTGGGAGAGGCCGAGGAAGATCGTCAGCGCGGGGACGAAGAGGACGCCGCCGCCGACGCCGACCAGGCCGCCGGCGAGCCCGCCGGCGACCGCGATCAGGGCGGCGAGGAGCTCGTTCACGATAGGACCAGCTCGATCGCGATCGCGACCAGCAGGGCGGCGAAGAGGAACGAGACGGCGCGCTGGGGGATCCGCTGCTGGATCGCGGTCCCGACCACGACGCCGCCGACCGCGGGGATCGCGAGCAGCAGGCCGGTGACGACGTGGACGTTGCCGTAGATGCCCCCCTGCGCGAGCGCGCCGAGGAGCGCCGATCAGGACGATCGCGGCGAGGCTGGTGCCGGTCGCGAGCCGCTCGCCGTAGCCGAACCAGAGGATCAGCAGGGGCACGATGACCGTGCCGCCGCCGACGCCGAAGAGACCGCTGAAGACGCCGGCCGCGGTGCCGATCGCCGCGAGCTTCAGGGTCTCGTTCGAGGGCATCGGCTGGCTCGCGGAAGCACGGTGCGGCGATACTAGATGCCGTGTCTCGCGAAATCGAGACAGGGGATGACGGCGCCGGCCGGCGACTGCTGGCGCCGCTCCGCGCCGACCCGTCGCGGACGGCGATCCTCACCGACGTCGACGGGACCCTGGCCCCGATCGTCGAGCGGCCCGAGCAGGCGGCGGTGCCGGAGGCCGCGCCGAGCGCGCTGGCCGAGCTGAGCGAGCGCTTCGGCCTGGTCGGCTGCATCTCCGGCCGCCGCGCGAAGGAGGCGCGGCGGCTGGTCGGGGTCGACGGAATCGCCTACGCCGGCAACCACGGGCTCGAGCTCCTGCTGCCCGGGCGAGGAGGAGCCGCGCCTGGATCCCTCGCTTGACGGGCGCGAGGCGGACGCGGCGAACTTCGTCGCCGGGCTCGATCCCGAGAAGCTGGCAGGCCGCGGAACTGCGACTCGAGGACAAGGGCCCGATCCAGGCCCTGCACTGGCGCGGCGCCGACGACGAGCGAACCGCCGATGCCCGCGCCCACGAGATCGCCGCCGCCGCCGGCCGCGCCGGCTTGGAACCGCATTGGGGACGCAAGGTGCTGGAGCTGCGCCCGGTCGGAGGAGGCGGAAAGGATGCCGCGGTGGCGGCGTTGCTGGCAGCGGACGGAGTCACCGTGGCCGTCTATGCCGGTGACGACCGCACCGACCTCGACGCCTTCCGCCGGCTCCGCGAGCTGCGTGAGGTCGGCGATTTGAAGAGCGCGCTCTGTGTCGGCATCTCCTCCCCGGAGGCGCCGCCAGAGCTGGCCGAGGAATCCGACCTAACCGTCGACGGGCCCGACGGCTGGGTGGAGATCCTCCGGTCCTTGGCGGAGTAGGCCGGTGCCCTACACCGACCTGCTCCGCGTCACCGTCTTCCTGACCGGCGCCGAGGCCACCGCCCTCGCCGCGGTCACGGCGGTGGCCGCCAACCGCGACGGCGACACCACGACGATCCTCGTCGCGGCTGCCTGGTGGCTGGTCGCCCTCACGCTGGGCTTCTACCTGGGCCGCCCAGCCCGCGCCGCCGAGGGCGTTCGCGACGCCCTCGGCCGACGCCCGCACAGCGACCTCCCTCCCCCAGGACACCCCGGCCCGCATCGCCCTCGGCCGTCTCTGGCCGATCGCCGTGACGGCAGTGGCCGCCGGCGCCCTCGGCGTCTTCTTCCCCGGCGTGGCGGCGATCGGAGCCGGCTACGCCCTCCTCGTCTCCCTCGCCTGGCACACCCGCGAGGCCGCCGTCCTCGCCATCGAGCAACGCGACGGAGTCAAGTTCTACGTCGTCCCGAATTCAGCTTTAAGGCCAATCGAGCTAGTACGCACCCCGGGACTTCGTTCAGACCGCCTCAGCCCGTAAAGAGAGTCGGGGACTCTCCTACCGCTTGAGCAGCCGCGCGAAGTCCCGCCAATTGCGGGTGTTGGCGATGTCGGCGGCCGTCAGCCAGGCGCGACGGGCGGTGGCGACCGCGTAGGCCATGTTGTCGAGGGTGTCGACGCCGTGGGCGTCGGTGTTGAGGACGATCGTCACGCCCGCCTCGGCGGCGAGGCGGGCGTGGCTGCTCGGAGAGGTCGCGGCGGTTCGGGTTGCCGTTGATCTCCAGCATCGTGCCGGTCGCGGGCCGCCGCCTCGACGACCGCCTCGACGTCGATCCCATAGGGCTCGCGGCGGCCGATCAGGCGGCCGGTCAGGTGGCCGATGCAGTCGACGCGGGGGTTCTCGATCGCGGCCAGGACGCGCTCGGTCATCTCCGTCTCGGAGATCGAGAACGAGGTGTGGACGCTGGCGACGACCCAGTCGAGCGCTTCGAGCGAGGTCGTCGGGGTAGTCGAGGGCGCCGTCGAGGTCGATGTTGACCTCGGAGCCGGCGAGGAGGCGGAAGCCGCGTTTGCCCTTGTTCCAGTGCGCGGATCTCCTCGATCCGCTGCCAGAGGCGCTCCGCGGTGACGTGGTCGCCGAAGCCGTGGCTGGCGGAGTGGTCGGTGATCGCCAGGTAGGCGTAGCCGCGCGCGCGCGCCGCCGTCGCCATCTCCTCCAGCGTGTTGCGGCCGTCGGAGAGGGTGGTGTGGGAGTGGAGGTCGCCGCGGACGTCGTCGAGCGCGACCAGGTCGGGCAGCTTCCCCTCGCGCGCGGCCTTCAGCTCGCCGCGTCCCTCGCGCAGCTCGGGCTCGATGTAGGCGTAGCCGAGGCGCTCGTAGACGGCCTCCTCGCGTCTCGCAGAGCTCGACCTTCGCCGCTCTCGGTGTCGGTGATCCCGTGCTCGGAGACGGAGAGGCCGCGGGCGACCGCTTCTTCGCGCAGCTGCACGTTGTGGGCCTGGGAGCCGGTGAAGTGCTGGAGCAGGTTGCCGAAGGCGGCCGGCGGGACGATCCGCAGGTCGACCGAGACGCCGTTGTGGGTCTGGGCGCGGACGCCGTTGGAGCCGGGGGTGCCCGCGGCGGCGATCAGCGGGTGGGCGGCGAGGTGCTCGGCGAGCGCGGCGGGTTCCTCGGCGGTGGCGATCAGGTCGATGTCCTTGCAGGTCTCGGCCCAGCGCCGGACCGAGCCGGCCACCTCGACCCGGTTGGCGGCCGGATGCTCGCGCAGCGCCGCCGCCAGCTCCTCGGCGATCGGCCGGACCGCCGAGAGCAGCAGGCGCCCCGGACCCTCGCCGGGCTCGCCGAGCCGCTCGAGCGCCGCCAGCACGTTTTCCTCGACCTTCGGGCCGAGGCCCTTCAGCTCGCGGATCCGCTGCGCCTCCGCCGCCGCCTCCAGGTCCTCCAGCGAGGCGACGCCCGAGCTCGTCGAAGAGCCGTCGCGCTGTCTTCGCCCCGAGCCCGGGCACCCGCGTCACCTCGATCAGGGTCGGCGGGAACTTCGCCTTCAGCTTCGCCGCGGCCGGGATCTCGCCGGTCTCCAGCAGCGCGTCGATCTTTTCCGCCAGCGTCTTGCCGACGCCGGGGATCTCGGTCGCCCGCCCGGCGGCTGCCAGCTCGGCGACCGACACCGGGCTTTCGCGGATCGCCTTGGCGGCGGCGCCGTAGGCGAGCACCCTGTATTTGACGGCGCCGTCGAGCTCGTAGAGCACGCCCAGCTCGTCCAGCGCGGCGGCGATCTCGGCGTTGGTCACGCGATGCAAGTTAGTGGCCCGGCGCGATTCGCTCTTTAGCGGGCGTTTCGCCCGGCGAATAGCATCGAGAGGATGCCCCAGTCCCCGACAACAGGCCAGGCCTGGCTGGTCCTGCCCACCTATAACGAGGCCGAGAACATCGAGGCGTTCGTCGCTGCCGTGCGCGAGAAGCTTCCGCCTCCGGCCCAGGTGCTGATCGTCGACGACAACTCGCCCGACGGCACCGGGAAGATCGCCGACCGGCTCGCCGAGCGCTACGACAACGTCAGCGTCCTGCACCGTCCCGGCAAGGAAGGGCTCGGCCCCGCCTACCTCGCCGGCTTCCGCCATGTGCTGGCCGCGGGCGCCGGCCTCGTGATCGAGATGGACTCGGATTTCTCCCACGACCCCGCCTACCTGCCGCGGCTGCTGGAGGCGGCGAAGCGCGCCGACCTCGTGATCGGCTCGCGCTACGTGCCCGGCGGCGGGGTGACCGAGTGGAGCGTGCTGCGGCGGGCGATCAGCCGCGGCGGCAGCGCCTACGCGCGGCTCGTGCTCGGCGTCGGCGTGCACGACCTGACCGGGGGATTCAAGTGCTTCCGCCGCGAGGTGCTGGAGGCGATCGACCTCGACACGATCCAGGCCCGCGGCTACGCGTTTCAGGTGGAGATGACCTACCGCGCGATCCAGCTCGGGTTCAAGGTCATCGAGGTGCCGATCGTCTTCCGCGACCGCCAGGTCGGCTCCTCGAAGATGGACCGCTCGATCGTCGCCGAGGCGGTCTGGCGGGTTCCTCTCTTACGCTTCAACGGGAAGCCCGCGAGAGAGCGGATCGCGACTGCCGAAAGGGGTCGCTATACTTTCTGAAGTAATGAGCGCTGAAACTCGAGACCCGGGAGAGCGATTCCAGTGACAGGCAAACTCCGCGACGTGACAGACGCCACCTTCAAGGCCGACGTGTTGGACGCCGAAGGTCCCGTTCTGGTCGATTTCTGGGCCCCCTGGTGCGGCCCCTGCCGCGTCGTCCATCCGGTCCTCGAGGAGATCGACGCCGAGCGCGACGACCTGACGATCCTCAGCATCAACGTCGACGAGAACCAGCAGACCGCGGCCCAGTACGAGGTCCTCTCGATCCCGACTCTGATCCTGTTCAAGGACGGGGCGATCGCGAAGAAGGTGATCGGGGCGATGCCGAAGCGGCGCCTCGAGGCCGAGCTGGAGCCGGCGCTCGCCTAGAGCGCCGCAACCCGAGCCGAACCGATGCCGTTCGTCCACATCCACTGGTTCGAGGGGCGGACCGACGAGCAGAAGGCGGAGATCGCCGAGCGGATCGAAGCGGCGCTGGTCGAGGTGGCCGGCGCCGCCCCCGAGCACTGCTGGGTGAAGTTCTCCGACTCCTCGAAATCCGACTTCATCATCGGCAAGCCGGCCGAGGACTGAGCTGACGTAACGCCTTGGCGGCGGTTCCGCGGAACCGGTCAGGCCGCCGGGCGCTAGGCGGTTGCCGAGGCGAGCAGCACCACGTTCGAGAAGCTCAGCGGCTTCGAGCCACCCCCCGCATCCGCTGCGGCCTGCGTGATCGCGTCCCAGGCCTCCTCCTGGGCCTCGCCTGCGTGCTGCTCGATCATCGCCCGGATCGGGGCGGCGATCGCCCTGATGTAGGCGGTGAAGTGCTCCGGGGAGTCGAACTCGAAGGTGACCTCGTCCTGCTCCACGGCGACCTTCGAGAACCCACCTCCTTCGAGCAGCCCGCCGATGGCGGCGGGGGTGGGCCGGGAGAGGGGCCCGGGCGTTCCGGCCGGGGGCGGGGGCACGTCCAGCCGCTCCATCGTCGTCCTCATCGGAATCGAGAGGAAGGGGACCTGATCGGGCTCGCCCCACGAGGCTGATCGCCATCCGCGCGCCCGGCTTGAGGAAGCCTCGGATGCGCCCCGCGGCGGCCTCCGCGTCAGGCTCGAAGATGATTCCCCAGCGCGAGACGGCGGCGTCGAAGCTCGCCTGCGGAAAATCGAGGCTGGAGGCGTCCGACTCGATGAACTCGACGTTGCCCAAGCCGGCCGCCGCCGCGCGTTCACGCCCGAACGCGAGCATCTCGGCGGAGATGTCCGTGGCCACAACGCGGCCCTCCGGGCCGGCCTTACGCGCGGCGGTGAGCGCCGGCTCGCCATAGCCGGCGGCGACGTCCAGGACCCGGCTTCCCGACTGCACGCCGGCGAGCTCCACCAGCCGCTCGCTGATGTGCGCGTCTGCGCTGTCATTGAACTCGCTCCACTCCTTCCATCCCACCGCAGCAGAGTCCCAGTGCTTGTGCTGCGCCTCGCGGAAGTCGACCGGGTCGATCGCCTTGGATTCCATGCTCGCTCCTCCTTACCACCCCATCGCAGTGCACGGCGACGCTAACCGATTCGGGTCACGCGAGCGCGTCAACCACCGCGCCCGCGCTCCTGCATTGGACGATTGGCGGTTTCGCTCGGAGGGCCAGCGTCTACCTGGCGGGGGCTGCGTGCTCAGTGCCCCGGGCCGACCTCGCAGCCGTGCGAGCGGCCAACCCCCGGGCCGCCGTCGCAGTAGTCAAACCCAGATTCGCCGTAGAGCTGGTCGGGGTTGGCGCCGCCGTAGAGGCGGTCGTCGCCGGGCCCGCCGTGGCAGCCGTCTTCCCCGGGCCCCATGTAGCAGACGTCGTTGCCGGGAGTGCCCTGACGGGGATCGTCGGGTTTGGGCGAGAAGTCGCCCCAACAGCCATCGCTGCCGGCTCCGTGGCGGCAGTAATCGTCGCCCCCATCGCCGACGCAGTCGCTGTTCTGCTGGCCGGTGATGCAGATGTCGTTGCCGCCGCCGCCATAGCAGCGGTTGCGTTTGGTGCCTTCCGGGTAGCAGGTGTCGGGCTCGCTGTTGCCGATCAACTTGTCCGAGCCGTCGCCCAGGTGGGCGGTGAGGGGGATCGGCAGCGGGTCGAGGACCTCGACCTTGTCGTCTTCGGGGCCCATCTCGACTTCGATCCTGCCGACCCCGGCGAGCGGGCAGAGGAGGGTGTGCCGGCTATCGGTGCAGCCGACCTGCCCGCTGCGATCCAGGTAGCCGTTGACGACTATCGCGTCGCCGCTGACGGTGAGGCGCAGGTGCGAGCTCGAATCGGGGCCGTGGATCACAATCTCGCCTTCTGAGGAGGCGGTTGTGGGGCTGGCGAGGAGCGCGAGCGCCGCCGCCGCAAACAGCACAGTCCACACCCGCCTCGAACGCGGCTCGACGCGCACGACGTCCATCATCGTCTTCATCTGGCATGTTCATCGGCTACTCAAGGCCAAAGGTAAAGCCGGCGAAGAGGCCGCCTCCTCTCGTCCAGAGGAGGAGCGTGAGCGGCGTCCGCCGACGCACTCGCAATCAGGAGCCGGGTGTCGGGCTGGTGGTGGGGTCGTACTCGCAGAGCACGACGGTCTGCACGTTGTTCGACAACGGCGTCGACACGATCACGATCACGATGCCGCTGGAGTTGACGGCGACTGACCAAGCACCACCCGGGTTGGGGCCGGCCCCGACGCCATGCGGCTCAGCTGTCTGCGATGTGAACCTCGACGGGGAACTTGCGGTGAAGCTTCTCGACATTGGCCTGCGCGGTCTTGACGCGAATCGTCGCTCGCGTGATGCCCTTGGAGCTCATGAAGCCGGTCCCGACCGAAGCGCAGGTGAACTTCCCCGATTCTCCAACGATTTCGCACGGCCATCTGATCACGACTTCCAAGCCCGAGCCGACTCCGCGCAGCGTGCCCTTGCCTGGGCAGGTCAGTTCGTTGATTGCGAGGCCGTTGCACTCCTTCAAGGTGAGCTTGCCGACGTCTTCGGATCCAGATCGCAGGATGACGGTCGAGGAATTGGCGCTTGCCGGATCGCCTTTCTTGCCCGCCTTGGCCTTTACGACTTCGCCCTCGAGATGGAGGCTCTTGCCGGTATGGGCCTGCCCGAACGCCAGGGGAGCGCACGCCAGGCCGATCAGGAGCATTGAAGCCGCGACCGCAACCGGCATCCGAGAGAAGCGAGGGCGGACGAAGTGTGTGTGCGTGGACAAGGTGAGCGGTCTGAGAATGCCTGGACGCATCTTCGGGCTACTGACCCGGGGCAACTGGGACTTTGGGGTTGAGCTTGGTCGTGTACTTCAGCGGCTTCTTCGTGGTGCAGGGGCCGCCCTTGGCCGTCACGGTGCCGACTATCTTGGTCGGGCTGAGCACGGTGCCGACGATCTTTACCTTGAGGGTGAAGGGCTTGGCGCCCGAACTGCCGAGCGGGATGGTTTCGCGCTGCTTGATGGTCTTGGCGAAGCCGTACTTGCCGTGGACGAGCTTCAGCTTGGCGCCGGGGAAGCCGAAGATCGCGAACGGGACTCCGTGGAGTCCGGGGCTCTTCTTCGCCTTCGGGCACTGCACGGAGCCGCCGCTCATCGCGTACTGGCTACCGAGTGCCGCACTGCCGGGTTCGATCGCCGTCGGGTCCGAGGCATCGGTGACCAGGGTGAGGCCGACCTTGTGCTTACCGGTTGAGGTCGTGTATGCCTTGCCTGTCTTCGGCAGCGGAGCGCCGGCCAGTGCGACGGCGGCAAGCAGAAGCGACAGCGCGCCGATTCCCAGCGCCGATGCGACGGGCGAGAAGCTGCGCGAGAGGGCGTGGCGCATCGGGGGGGATGCTACAGCCCGGTGCCGGAGAGGCGGCCGTGGTCGCCTCTCCGGCCCTACGGGATGCCATGTGTTCAGCTGTTCGGTGCGCACTCCTTGAGGCCGAGCGCGTGCAGCTGCTTGCCCGCGGCGGCGAAGGTGTCGTTGTTGCCGAAGGCCAGTTCGGGGTTCGCTTCGATCTTTTCCAGCGTCTGCTGGGAGAGTTCCAGCGCCGAGCTCACCTGCTGTTCCTCGCCGCTTGGCGCGCCGAGGGCTGTGACGCCGTCGATCTGGGACTGGATGTTGGGCACGAGGACGGTTTCCACGAGCTCGGCTTCCTGCGCCTTGCTCGGTTTCTTGTTTTCCAGGCCATGTTTCTTGACGTAGGCGTTGATTTCGGCTTCCTGCGCCTTTTCGCCCTTGACGCAGACCGCATTGCCCTTGGCGACGAATTCGGCCTTACTGATCGCGGCCGTCGTTTCGGTAGAGGTCGAGTTGTTGCTGCTGCCGCATCCAGCCACCCAGACCCCGACGACGAGGGCTGCCATCAGGGCCAGCCCGCAGATCATCCTTCTTCGCATCAAATCCTCCTCGCAGTCGCCAGAATTCCGACTACCCTAGCCGGGAATCAGCTCATTGCAAGCAGGTCGGCGGCGCTTGACGCATCAGATCGGCGACCCCAGCCAGGGGCGCCATAGGATTGCGTCGTGCCGTTCACTCTCAGGAACCTCAAGGAGGATCTGGAGGATCTCGGGTCCAACTTCGACGGCGCGCCGGACCTGGAGTTCCGCGCGGCGACCGAGGCGCTCGAGCTCGAGCAATCCGGTCTGACCTACCAGCGCGTCCCGCCCAACTGTCGCTTTCCGTACGGCCACACGCACAAGAAGCAGGAGGAGGTGTACGTGGTCCTGCGCGGGAACGGGAGGATGAAGGTCGACGACGAGATCGTCGAGCTCAAGGAATGGGACGCGGTGCGCGTCCCGCCCGGTACGTGGCGAGG
Source organism: uncultured Solirubrobacterales bacterium (assembly GCA_963749605.1). Taxonomy (GTDB): domain Bacteria; phylum Actinomycetota; class Thermoleophilia; order Solirubrobacterales; family 70-9; genus CAVVNN01. The sequence continues at coordinate 1,105,444 of CAVVNN010000002.1, forward strand.
CTATGAGGCCGGGCCGGAGGGTCTCGAGATCCTCGTCATCGGCGCGCCCAATCTCGGCGAGGCTCCGCGCGAAGACGTAGATGGCCAGCGCGACTGGTGGGTTGACTAGCGCCAGGTAGGTGAGACATGAAGTGGGGAAGGAACTCACTCAGCCGAGGCGGTTCCATCCCTCAGGCGCGGGTGACCGCGATCTGGAGGTCGCGGCCGTCGATCTTGGCCTCGGCGCCGTCGCCGGCGCCGTAGCCGATTGAGGTGGCCAGGACCTCGCCGGCGAGGTAGGGCTCGTGCTCGCGGGCGGCCTCGATCAGCTCGGGGTCGCCGCTGAGCATCAACTCGATCCGGTCGGTTATCTCGAGGCCCGCCGCTTTGCGGGCGTTCTGGACGGCGTGGACGATCTCGCGGGCGAGGCCCTCGCGGCGCAGCTCGTCGTCGAGCTCGAGCTGCAGGGCGACGGCATGACCCGCCTCGGCCTCGACCTCGTAGCCCTCCAGGGGCTGCAGGGAGAGCGTCACTTCGTCGGGCCCGAGGATGTGCTCGCCGCCGTCGACGTTGATGCCGATCTCTCCCCCCTCCGCCATCACCTTGGCGACGTGCACCGGGTCGAGCGCCTCTACCGCCGCCGCGACCTGGGGCATCCGCTTGCCGAAGCGGGGACCGAGCGAGCGGTAGTTGGGCTTGACCGCATAGCTGACCAGATCCGCCTCCTCGGAGACGAAGTCGAGCTCCTTCACGTTCAGCTCGGCTTTGACGAGATCCACGCTCGCTTCGATCGCCGCCCGCTCGGCGTCGTTGGCGACGATCACCGCGCGGCGCAGCGGCTGGCGTACCTTCGCCCTGGCCTGGGCCCGCGCCGCCCGCCCGAGCTCGACGGTGAGGCGAACCGCCCCCATCGCCGCCTCCAGCTCGGGATCGGCGAGCGCCGGGTCGGGCTGCGGGAAGTCGCGCAGGTGGACCGAATCGGCCAGCTCGCCCGGCTCATCGTTTTCTCCCCCGGCCAGGTTGAGGTGGATCTCGTCGGCGAGGAAGGGGGTGAAGGGGGCGAGCAGGGCGGCGACCTCCAGCAGGCAATGGCGCAGCGTGGCGAAGGCGGCGCGGTCGCCGTCCCAGAAGCGGCGGCGGGAGAGGCGTACGTACCAGTTGGAGAGCTCCTCGACGTAGGAGGCGATCGCCCGGCCGGCGGCGGTGCAGTCGAAGTCGTCCATGTGCTCGCGAACCGTCGCGGTCGTCGCCTGCAACCGCGAGAGCGCCCAGCGGTCCAGATCATTTCCGGGGGCGGCCGGGCTGGAGAAATCACTGGATTTGAGGTTCTCCGCGTTGGCGTAGAGGACCCAGAACGAGTAGGTGTTCCAGAGGGTGAGCAGGAACTGCCGCACCGACTCGCCCACAGTCTCGACCGAGAACCGGTACCCCGACCAGGGCTGCTGGGCGGTCAGGTAGTACCAGCGGAAGGCGTCGGCGCCGTGGGCGTCGATCACGTCCCAGGGCTCGACCACGTTGCCGCGGCTCTTCGACATCTTCTGGCCGTCGGGGTCCTGGATGTGGCCGAGGCAGACGCAGTTGCGGTAGCTGGATCTGTCGAAGAGCAGGGTCGACTCGGCCAGCAGGGTGTAGAACCAGCCGCGGGTCTGGTCGATCGCCTCGCAGATGAAGTCGGCCGGAAAGCGCTGCTCGAACTCCGCCTCGTTCTCGAACGGATAGTGGAACTGGGCGAAGGGCATCGCGCCGCTGTCGTACCAGGTGTCGATCACCGAGTCGACGCGTCGCATCTCGGCTCCGCACTTCTCGCACTCGACGGTGACCTCGTCGATGTAGGGGCGGTGGAGGTCGGCGGGGACCTCTCCCTTGGCCCGCTCGCCCAGCGCAGCGACCGAGCCGGCGCAGAACAGCCCGTCGCAGCGGCGGTCGGTGCAGCGCCAGACCGGCAACGGCGTCCCCCAGTAGCGGTCGCGCGAGAGGGCCCAGTCGACGTTGTTCTCCAGCCATTTGCCGAAGCGGCCGTGCTTGATGTGCTCGGGATGCCAGCCGATCTGCTCGTTGTTGGCCAGGAGGCGGTCCTTGACCTCCGAGGTTCGGATGTACCAACTCCCCCTGGCGTAGTAGAGGAGGGGCGTGTGACAGCGCCAGCAGTGCGGGTAGGAATGCTCGTAGACCTGCTCGCGGAAGAGCAGGCCACGGCGGTCGAGGTCGGCGATCAGGGCCCTGGTCACCTCCGGATCCTTGACGAACCCACCTTTGAAGTCGAGCACGCGGTTGTCGAACGTGCCGTCGGGCTTGACCGGGTTGAAGAGGCTGCCGGGCATGGCCGGGTCGAACATCCCCTCACGGGCCGCGGCATCGAAGTCGTCCTCCCCGAAGGCCGGCGCGATGTGGACGAGACCGGTGCCGTCCTCGGTGGTGACGAAGTCGCCGGCGATGACCCGGTAGGCGTCTGGCGGGAAGTCGTTGAGGTTGAAGACCGGGCCTCTGTAGCGGCGGCCGATCAGATCGCTGCCGGGGAGGCGATCGAGGATCTCGACGCCCTCCCCAAGCACCTTCTCCACCAGTGGCTCGGCGAGGATCAGGGTCTCCTCGCCAACCCGCGCCCGCACGTAGGCGACGTCCGGCGCGACGGCGACGGCGACGTTGCCGGGCAGGGTCCAGGGCGTCGTCGTCCAGACCAGCAGCGCCTCGTCCTCGGCGTCGAGCAGTGGGAAGCGGACGTAGATGCTCGGGTCCTCGACGTCCTCGTAGCCGAGCGCCACCTCGTGCGAGGAGAGCGCGGTGCCGCAGCGCGGGCAGTAGGGCACGACCTTGTGGCCCTCATAGAGCCGGCCGTCGTCCCAGAGCCTGCGCAACGACCACCAGACCGACTCGATGTAGTCGTTCTCGAGCGTGACGTAGGGGTCGTCGAGGTCGATCCAGAAGCCGATCCGCTCGGTGAGGCGGTTCCACTCCTCGACGTACTCGAAGACCGACTCGCGGCAGCGTTTGTTGAACTCCGCGATCCCGAGCTCCTCGATCTCCTGCTTGGAGGAGATGCCGAGCTGCTTTTCGACCTCGAGCTCGACCGGTAGGCCGTGGCAATCCCAGCCGGCCTTGCGCGGCACCCGGTAGCCGCACATCGTCCTGTAGCGCGGGTAGACGTCCTTGAAGACGCGAGCGAGGACGTGGTGGGAACCGGGGCGGCCGTTGGCTGTCGGCGGGCCCTCGTAGAAGCTCCAGACCTCAGCCCCCTCGCGGTTGGCAAGCGAGCGGTGGAAGACGTCGCGCTCGCGCCAGCGCGCCAGCACGCGCTCCTCCAGCTCGGGGAACGATTGCTTCGGGTCTACGGGGTTGAATCCGGGCAAGAGCGGCTGATTCTAGGAGGGGATAGGCTGCGCGCCGCGTGCCCTCCTACGACCTGAACGGAAAGGTGGCGCTGGTCACCGGCGCCGCACGTGGAATCGGCTTCGAGACGGCGCGACAGATGCACCTGCGCGGCGCTTCGGTCGCCGTCGTCGACCTCGACGCCGAGCAGGTGCGCGAGGCTGCGGAGCGGATCGGCGAGCGCGCGATCGGGATCGCCGCCGACGTCACCGACCACGCGGCGATCATGGGAGCTGTCGCGAAGACGGTGGAGCGCTTCGGCGGGCTCGACGTCGTCGTCGCCAACGCCGGTATCGCCCAGGGGTCCGTGGCGACCACGCGGGGGATCTCGGTCGAGGAATGGGAGCGGGTCTTCGAGGTCGACCTGCTGGGTGTCTGGCGGACGGTGCGCGCGGCGCTGCCGCAGATCGTCGAGCGGCGCGGGCACGTCGTCGTCACCTCGTCCGTCTACGCCTTCATGAACGGCGTCCTCAACAGCCCCTACGCGGTCTCCAAGTCCGGGGTCGAGTCGCTGGGCCGGACGCTGCGCACCGAGCTGACGCCGCTGGGCGCCAGCGCCAGCGTCGCCTACTTCGGCTGGGTCGACACGAAGCTGGTGCAGAACGCGTTCGAGCGCCCGCACTCGGACCGCATGCGGGAAAACCTCCCCGACTGGTTGAGCAGGCGGATCCAGCCCAGCGAGGCGGGAGCGGCCGTCGTCGCCGGCATCGAAGAACGGGCGCCGCGGATCTTCGCGCCGAGGTGGTGGCGCTACGTCTCCGCCCTGCGCGGCATCCTCAACCCTCTGCTCGACCGGCGCCTCGAACGCGACGCGACCATGCTGACGACGATCCGCGAGGTCGAGGCGGAAGCAGACGAGCAGGGCGCCTCCGCGGTCTCAGCCGCTACTCGTTAGTCCCTCGTCCTGGGGACGGGTCAACCGCTCGAGCAGGATCAGGACCGACTCGTAGGGCTCGCCGGTGGCGCGGGCGAGGCCGATCTCGCAGGTGCGGTTGCTGGAGAGGTGGGCGTCGAAGCGGCGACCTGCAAGCTCAGCCGCCTGCTCCGCCGTGGCCGCCGCGGTCAGCTCCGGGTGGGAGATGCCGCGGTCGCCGGCGAAACCGCAGCAGGTGGCGGAGGGAGGGACGAAGACCTCCTCGGCGAGCGCGCCGGCGAGCGATTCGAGGCGGGTGGTCAGGCCCATGAGGCGGGTGGCGCAGGTCGGGTGGACGGTGGCCGAGCCGACCCTCTCGGCGACCTCGAGCCACGGCAGCAGGCGATCGTGCGCCCAGGCGACCGAGTCGAGGATCTCCAGCTCGGCGAGACGCCCGGCGTTCTCCTCGGTGAGCACCCCCTCACCCGGGTCGGCGATGCCGTGGGTGCAGGAGGCGGCGTCGACCACGATCGGCAGCGCGCCCTCCCCGCTCCAGGTCCAGAGCTTTTCGACCATCTCGTTCGCCTTGTGGCGGTGGGCCTCGCCGAAGCCCTTCGAGCTCCAGGGCAGGCCGCAGCAGCTGCCGGCGACGTCGTCGGGGATCCAGACCGGCAGGCCGGCGCGGCGCGAGACCTCGACCAAAGCCTCGACCGGCGAGTTGCCGAAGATGCGGTTGGTGCAGGAGGGGACGTAGACGGCGGCGGCGCCCGAGTGCAGGGTCGCCGGCAGCTTCCCCGCCGCCGGTGGGGGCAGCGCCCGGCCCCGCTTCGTCCGCCGCGCGAGCGGCCCGCCGAGGCGAAGGCCCGCGCGCGAGGCGCCTTCGACCACGCCCCAGCGCTTGGCGGTGGCGAGCGCCGCCCGCTCGGCCCGCTCGGTGTGGCGCTCGTGGCGCAGCTCCTCGACCAGCTTGCCGGTGTCGATCCCGACCGGGCAGGCGAGCTGACAGGAGCCGTCGGCGGCGCAGGTGTCGAGCGCCTCGTAGGAGAACTCCTCGAGCAGCGCCCGCTGCACCGGCGAGCCCGCCGGCTGGCGCGCCATCTCCCGCCGCAGCACGATCCGCTGCCGCGGCGTCGTGGTCAGGTTGCGGCTGGGGCAGACCGGCTCGCAGAAGCCGCACTCGACGCAGGTGGTGGCCGACTCCTCGATCGCCGGCGTCGTTTTCAGGTTGCGCAGGTGGACGCCGGGGTCGCGGTTGAGGACGACGCCGGGGGCGAGCACCCCGTCGGGGTCGGCGAGCTGCTTCACCCGCCACATCAGCTCGGTCGCCTTCTCCCCCCACTCGCGCTCCACATAGGGGGCCATGTTGATCCCGGTGCCGTGCTCGGCCTTGAGCGAGCCGTCGTAGCGGCCGACGATCAGCTCGACCAGCTTGCCCATGAAGGTCTCGTAGCGGTCGAGGTCCTCCTGCTTGGCGAAGTCGGGGGTGAGCATGAAGTGGAGGTTCCCGGCCGAGGCATGGCCGGCCACGCCGGGCAGGAAGCCGTGCTCGCCGAGCAGCGCCTGCAGGTCGCGGGCGCCCTCGGCGATCCGCTCCGGCGGTACGCAGACGTCCTCGACGATCAGCGCCGTGCCGGGCAGCCGCAGCCGGCCGATCAACCCGTGCAGGCCCTCGCGCACCCGCCAGGCAAGCTCGATCTCCTCGGCGTCGCGGGTGAAGTCGATCGGGCGAATCGTCTCGTGGGAGGAGAGGATCTCGCCGGCCGCGGCGACGTAGTCGTCCAGCTCCGCTTCGGTGGCGGCGCCGAACTCGACCAGCAGCACCGCCGACTCCGGCGGCAGCTCCTTCCACTCCTGCGGCGCGCCGACCATGTTCCAGGCGGCGGTTATCAGCGCTGGGGCGACCATCAGCTCGACCGCGGTGGCGCCGGCGGCGACGAGGTCGCGAACCGGGGCGACCGCCTGGTCGATGTCGGGGAAGTGGACCCAGGCAGTGGTGGTCCGTGCCGGCAGCGGCACCGTCTCGAAGACCGCCTCGGCGACGAAGGCGAGGGTGCCCTCGGAGCCGACCACGAGGCGACGGAAGATCTCCAGCGGCTGCTCGGCGTCGAGGAAGGCGCAGAGCCGGTAGCCGGTGGTGTTCTTGATCGCGAACTTGCGCCGGATGCGCTCGCTCAGCTCGGCGTCGGCGCGGATCTCGTCGCGGATCGCGGCGAGGCCGGCGGCCAGCTCGGGCTCCGCGGCGGCAAAGCGCTCGGCGGCGCCGGGGGCGGCGGTGTCGATCGCCGTCCCAGAGGGCAGGACGAAGGTCATCGAGCGGACCGTCGAGTAGGAGTCGTGGGTGACCCCGCAGCGCATCCCGCCCGAGTTGTTGGCGATCACCCCGCCGACGGTGGCGATGTCGGTGCTGGCCGGGTCGGGGCCGAGCTTGCGCCCGTGCGGGGCGAGGACGCGGTTGGCGTGGCCGAGGACCGTGCCCGGCTTGACCCGCGCCAGGGCGCCCTCCTCCTCGACTGAGACGCCGCCGAAGTGGCGGCGAACGTCGACCAGGATGCCGTCGCTCTGGCCCTGGCCGTTGAGGCTGGTGCCGCCGGCGCGAAAGGTGACGGGGATGCCCTTCTCGCGGCCGTAGGCGAGGACCTTGGCGACGTCTTCGGCATCGTGGGCCATCACCACCGCTCGCGGGAAGAGCCGGTAGGGGCTGGCGTCGGAGGCGTAGCGAACGATGTCGCCGGCGCTGCCGAGGAGGCGACCCGGGCCCAACAGCGCCTGCAGCTCGCTGCGCAGCGGCTGGGCGACGCCGGCGGCGATCTCGTCGGGGGCGCGGTCGGGCGCCGGCTCGCTCGCCGGCGGGGCGAGCGATTCCGGCTTCCGCTCCAGCAGGGCCATCGCTCCCCCTAGAACAACGACATCCCCGGGGCCACCGGGACTTCGACCAGCTCCGGCTTGGAGGAGGCGAGAGCGGTGGCGAGAGCGTCTCGCACCCCGTCGCGGTCGGCGGCGCGATGCGCCTTGACGCCGTAGCCCTCGGCGACCGCCGCGACGTCGAGCTTGGGCAGGTCGAGGCCCGGGGCCCCGCTTATCTGCTCGACTTCGGCGAACCACTTGAGGATCGCGTACTCCTCGTTGCGCAGGACGAGGAAGGTGACCGGCGCGTCGTAGGCGACAGCGCTCCAGAAGGCGGTGATCGCGTACTGCGCCGAGCCCTCGCCCAACACGCAGACGACCGGACGGTCGGGCTGGGCGAGCTGGATGCCGACCGAGGCGGCGAGGCCGAAGCCGAGCCCGCCCCCGGCGGCGAAGTAGTAGCTGCCCGGGCGCGAGATGCGCAGCTGGTTGCGCAGGGCGAGGGTGCTGGAGGGAGACTCGAGCACGACGATCGCGTCCTCGGGGAGGACCTCGGCGAGGGCGGTGTGAACGGTGGAGGAGTTGAGCGGGTCGGTGGCTGGAATCTCCTGCGGCGGCTGGTTCGGCTCCGGAACCGGGCGGCTCGACTCCGGGACCGCCGCCAGCAGCGCCTCCAGGGTCAGCTTCACGTCGGCGACGATCGCGTCGCCCATCGGGGCGCGAGCGGCCTCGTCGGGGTCGCTGGTGATCGCCACCAGCTTCGCCCCCTCGGGCAGCAGCGGCCCGGGGATGTAGGGGTAGTAGGGGAAGACGGAGCTGCCGACGACGAGGATCAGGTCGTGGCCCTCGAGCGTCTGCGCGACCGGCCCGATCGCCGGCGGCAGCACGCCGCGGAAGTTGGGGTGGCTCTCGGGGAAGCCGATGCGGCCGCCGCCCGGGGCCGGCGTCGCCCAGACCGGCAGCCGCTGGCGCTCGGCGAGCCCGACGGCGATGTCCCAGGCGCCGCTGGCGTCGATGTCGGGGCCGGCGACCATCACCGGGTTGCTCGCCGCGTCGAGCCGCTGCGGCGAGCGCGCGCACCGCCTCCGGGTCGGCCCCGGCGCGGCCGTTCACGGTCCGCCCGATCGCCTCGCGGGCGTCGGCCTCGTCGACCTCGACGCCCCAGTCGTCCATCGGCAGCGAGACGAAGACGGGGCCGCGCGGGGGCAGCGAGGCGAGGTGGGCGCCGTGGGCGAGGGCGAGCGGCACGTCCTCGGCCCGCGACGGCTCGAAGGACCACTTGACCAGCGGGTGCGGCATCCGGGTCGCGTCGCGGTTGGTCAGGTTCGCCTGCAGGGTCATCTGCGCCCGCACCTGCTGTCCGGCCGTGATCAGCAGCGGCGAGTGGTTGGCCTGGGCGTTGAAGATCGCCCCCATCGCGTTGCCGACGCCGGGCGCGGTGTGGAGGTTGACGAGCGCGGTGGTGCCCGAGGCCTGCGCGTAGCCATCCGCCATTCCCACCACGACCGCCTCCTGGAGGCCGAGCACGTAGCGGAAGTCGGAGGGGAACTCGGCCAGCATCGGCAGCTCGGTCGAGCCGGGGTTGCCGAACATCGTCGTCATCCCCTGCGCGCGGAAGAGGTCGAAGCTGGCGTCGCGGACCGTCGGCATCGGCCCGAACCCTACCCGGCCGGATTCAAGGTCGGGGCGGGCGAGTGTCGATATGCGGAGGGTGAGGAACCGACCGTCCAGTCTGAAGCGCGACGGCGGGCACATGGCCCGCGCCGTCGCGCTCGCCTGCGCCCTCCTGCTCTATCTGGCGCCGGCCGCCTCTGCCGCGCCGGGGCCGACAGCCACCCGCCTCCTCTACGGCACCGGCAAGATCGTCCCGATCCCAGCCTCGGTCCCCCACGAAGCGGGCGACATGGTCGACCGCCGTATCGTGCCGGACCTGCGCTGGATCGCCCAGCGCTACCCGATCTACGTCACCGACGGCTACTCGGGCCCGCTGCCAAACGGCGAACACGTCGGCTGCGGCAACTGCCACGTCGACGGCTCCGACCACTACAACGGACTCGCCGTCGACATCGTGCCGCTGAACGGGAGCAGCCGCTGCGACGCCAGCTGGGCGCCGGTCACCATGCTCTCCGAATGGGCCGAGCCGCGCCAGAACCAGCCGATCCCGCCGTTCCGCTGGGTCGGCTACGACGGCGACGCCGGTCATGGCTGCGGCAACCACCTCCACCTCTCCTGGAACCACTCCCCGGCGCCCCGGTTCCAACTGGCCGAATGGGTCGAAGTCTTCCCGGTCGGTCCCGCGGCAAGCGGCGGGGAACGGCCCCGCCGAAAGCGGGCGCACACCCCCAAGCCCCCGCCCGGCCCGTTCGGCGGCATCTCCCAAGCACCGACCGGCGGCGTCTCGGTTGGCGACTGACCGGGGCAATCCGCCCGCGGTGCCGTTTTCCCCACCTATGGCATAGACAACGCGTTGCACCGGGGAGGGTGAGCGTCCATAGGATGCGGAGCCGATGCGTGCTCCGATCGCGATCGCATTCGCCTGCCTCCTCGCGGCGCTCGCCGTCGCCGGCTGCGGGAGGAGCCAGAGCGACTCGACTCCGGTCGCCTGCCTCGACGGGGCGAGCGCCTACCTCGACGCCCTCGGCAGGGCGCCCGGCGAGGTGAGGCTGGGCGGGGAAACGCCGATCAGCGACTGCCTGGCCGAGAACCAGAAGGCCGGCGACCTGGCGACGGTCGGTACGACGATGGTCGATCGTCGGCGACCAAGCTCAACGCCGAAGCCCGAGCCGAGCCGGGTGGGCCCGCCAACCTGCGGCTCGGCTACCTGCTCGGAGCCGCCCAGCGCGGGGCCGACCGCACCGCAGGGCATCCACGCCGAGCTGATCCGCCGCCTCGCCGTCGCCGCCCGCTACAGCCCCGACAACCGCCCTCTCTCCCCCGCCTTCCTGAGCACCTACCGCCAGGGCTACGACGCCGGCAACGCCCGCGGCTGACTACGCTGAAGGAACAACGACTTCGACGGAGGGAATGAAAATTGAGTGAGCAGCTCTGGGGTGGCGAGACCACCAAGGCCGTTGACAACTTCCCGGTCTCGGGCGAGCGGGTGCCGGTGCCGGTGGTCCGCTGGCTGGGCCGGCTCAAGGGCGCCGCGGCCGAGGTGAACGGGGAGCTGGGCGAGCTCGACGACGACCTGGCCGAACGGATCGCCGACGGCGGGCGCCGCGGTCGCCGCCGGCGAGCACGACGACCAGTTCCCGGTCGACGTCTTCCAGACCGGCTCCGGCACCTCCTCGAACATGAACGCGAACGAGGTGATCGCCAACCTCGCCGGCGAGGGAGCCCACCCCAACGACCACGTCAACATGGGGCAGTCCTCCAACGACGTCTTCCCCTCCGCCGTCCACCTGGCGGCGCTCGACGAGGTGACGCACGACCTGCTGCCGGCGATGGGCGGCGCTGGAGGCGGCGCTCGAGGCGAAGGCGGAGCAGTTCGCCGACGTCGTCAAGGCCGGCCGCACCCACCTGATGGACGCGGTCCCGGTCACCCTCGGCCAGGAGTTCGGCGGCTACGCGGCGCAGGTGCGGCTCGGCGTCCAGCGGGTCGAGGCGACGCTGCGCCGGGTCGGCCAGATCCCGCTCGGCGGCACCGCGACCGGGACCGGGCTCAACACCCACCCCGAGTTCGCCGCCAGGGTGCGGGAGAAGCTGGCTGCCGAGACGCGGCCTGGCGATCTCCGAGCCGCTCGACCCCTTCGAGGCGCAGGCGCAACCGCGACGCGCTGGTCGAGCTCTCCGGCGCGCTCAAGGTCTACGCCGTCTCGCTCAACAAGATCGCCAACGACCTGGCGCTGATGGGCTCCGGCCCGCGCGCCGGCCTCGCCGAGCTGCGCCTGCCGGAGCTGCAGAAGGGCTCCTCGATCATGCCCGGCAAGGTCAACCCGGTGATCCCGGAGGTCGTGATCCAGGTCGCCGCCCAGGTGATCGGCAACGACGCCGCGATCACGATCGCCGGCAGCCAGGGCCAGTTCGAGCTCAACGTGCGGGTGCCGCTGATCGCCCGCAACCTGCTCGACTCGATCAAGCTGCTCGCCTCCGCCTCGCGCCTGCTCAACGAGAAATGCGTCGCCGGAGTCGAGGCCAACGAGGAGATGAACGAGCGCCACGCCGAGGCCACCCTGGCGACTGCGACCGCGCTCAACCCCCACATCGGCTACGACCGCGCCGCCGACATCGTCAAGGCGGCGGCGGAGTCGGGCCGCTCCCTGCGCGAGGTGGCGCTGGAGCAGGGCGTCGAGCCCTCGGTGCTCGAGGAGGCCCTCGACCACCGCCGCATGGCCCGCCCGCACGGCTAGCCCTGGAGGGTGACGAAGCGCTCCTCGGTCAGCTCCATCACCGCGAAGGCTGGGCCCTCGCGGGTGTTGCCGGAGTCCTTGACGCCGCCGTAGGGCTGCTGGTCGGCGCGGAAGGTGGGGACCTCGTTGATCAGGACGCCGCCGAACTCGAGCGTCTCGGCGGCCTCGCAGGCCGCGGCCGATGTCGCGGGTGAAGACGCCGGCCTGGAGGCCGAACTTGGAGTCGTTCGCCATCTCCAGCGCCTCGCTCGAAGTCCGAGTAGCGGTCGATCGTCGCCACCGGGCCGAAGATCTCCTCGCACCAGACCTTGGCCTCGTGGGGCGGCGAGCCGAGCAGGGTCGGCGCGAGGCAGCGGCCCTCGTCGACCAGCTCGCCGCCGGTCAGCAGCTCGGCCCCCGCCGCGACCGCCTCGTCGATCCACTGCTTGACCCGGTCGCGGTCGCCGGGCGAGATCAGCGGGCCGACGTCGGTCTCGGGGTCGAGCGGGTCGCCGACCCGCAGCGCCTCCGACGTTGGCGACGAGGCGCTCGGTGAAGGCGTCGGCGACGTCCTCGTGGACGAGGATCCGCTGGATCGAGATGCAGCTCTGCCCGGCGTGGGAGAAGGCGTGCAGCTTGGCCTTGTCGGCCGCTGCCTCCCAGTCGCCGTCGGAGTGGACGATCAGCGGCGCGTTGGAGCCCAGCTCGAGGTTGACCTTCTTGTGGGGGACGCGGCTGCGGATGCCCCAGCCGACCCGCGGCCGAGCCGGTGAAGGTGAGCGCCCTGGTCAGCTCGTGCTCGACGATCGCGTTGCCGACGTCGGAGCCGGGGCCGGGAATGACGCTGAGCCAGCCCTCCGGCAGCCCGGCCTCGACCAGGATCGCGGCCAGCTTCAGCGCCGAGATCGGCGTCTGGCCGGCGGGCTTGAGCACGACCGCGTTGCCGGCGGCGATCGCCGGGCCGAGCTTGTGGGCGACGAGGTTGAGCGGGAAGTTGAAGGGGCTGATCGCGCCGACGACCCCGTAGGGGACGCGCAGCATCACGCCGAGCTTGCCGGCGCCAGCCGGGCGAGGCCTCCATCGGCACCGTGCCGCCGGTCAGCTTGCGCGCCTCGACCGCGGAGAAGGTGAGGGTGTCGACGCAGCGGGCGGCCTCGACCTCGGCGCGTCTTCAGCGGCTTGCCCGCCTCGGCGGCGATCGTCAGCGCCAGGTCGTCGAGCCGTTCGCCGACCAGCTCGGCGGCGCGGTCGAGGACGGCGGCGCGCTCGTGCTGGGGGAAGTCGGCCGTCTCGAAGGCCTCCTGGGCGGCGAGGACCGCGCGGTCGACCAGCGCCGCGTCGCCGCGCGCGACCCGGCCGACGACGGTCGCCGTCGTAGGGGCTCTGAGACCTCGTCCCACTCGCCGGTCTCCACCCACTCGCCGGCCGCCAGGAGCTTGTGATCGACCGCTTCCACCGTCTGCGTCGCCATTCCGCTCTCCTCTCGCGTTGCTCCTACGCCCAGAGTAGAACGCAGGCCGCGACTCCTCCATCGCGCGAACCTGTTGGCCAAGAGATGCGCATTCGGCTCACCAACTCGCCATCGCCTGCCTGTCTCCTGGCGCCCAGCGCCACAGGCCAGCGTCAGCTGGGTCGTCCACGGCCACGGCTTCGGCCACGGAGTCGGGATGAGCGCGTACGGCGCCTACGGCTACGCCAAGCACGGCAAGGGCTACCGCTTCATCCTCGGCCACTACTACACCGGGGACGACGCCTCGGCACGATCTCCGGGCCGCGGATCGTCCGCGTCCTGCTCGACATCTCCAGCGACGACGTCGGCTTCAGCGGCGCCACCAGCGCCTGCGGCAAGGCGCTCGACCCCAGGCGCAACTACGAGGCCCACCGGGTCGGCGGCTCGGTGCAGCTGCGCAGCTCCGGCGGCAAGCCGCTCGCCGACTGCGGCCACAGGCTGCGCGCCGCCGGCGCAGGGCAGGATCACGATCGCCGGCGACGGCACCTACCGCGGGCGCCCTCGAGGCGGTGCCGACCGAAAGCGACAGCGGCTCGCTCAACGTCGTCAACGCGCTCGCCGATCGACCAGTACGTGAAGGGCGTGATCCCAAACGAGTCGCCGCCCTCGTGGCCGATGGCCGAGCTGCGGGCGCAGGCGGTCGCGTCGCGCTCCTTCGCGCTCACCGCCGGCGTCGGCGGCAACGGCTTCGACCTCTACGCCGACACCCGCAGCCAGGTCTACAAAGGGCTCGAAAGCGAGACCGCGCGCAGCAACGCCGCCGCCGAAGCGACCCGCGGCCAGGTCGTCGAGTACGACGGCAAGATCGCCGAGACGCTACTTCTCCGCCTGCTCGGGCGGCCACACCGAGAGCGTCCAGAACGTCTTCTTCGGCCCCGCGATCCCCTACCTGGTCGGCGTCCCCGACCCCTACGACTACTACTGCCCGCTGCACAGCTGGACGCTCCAGTTCAGCGGTCCGCGAGATCAGCTCCAAGCTGGGCGGCCTACCTGGACGGCCGGCTGAAGCAGGTCGTCATCACCAAGCGCGGCGTCTCGCCGCGCATCGTCGCGGCGAGGCTGTACGGGACCGGCGGCGTGACCACGGTCAGCGGCGAAGCAGCTCGAGTCGGCGCTCGGCGGCTACAGCACCTGGATGACGTTCCAGAAGATCACGAAGTGAGGCCCTCTCAGCCGTCCGGGTAAGGCTGGATCGGGATGCCGTGGTCGGTCTCCCGCATGCCCAACTCGTAGGCGGCGCCGGCGGCGAGGGTGAGCTGTCGGGCTGGCAGGCCGGGCCGTTCGACCGTCAGCTCGAGGTCGGCGACCGAGCAGTTGATCGTGTTGTGCTCGGGGCCCTTCGGGTCGGCGTAGACCCAGCCGACGAAGTCCTTCTGCGGGGCGGAGACGCGGCCGCGGACGACGATGTCCTTGCCGGGGAGGATGAAGGAGCAGGCGGCCGGCGACTCCTGCACCGCGGCGGAGCGGATCTTGCCGAGGCCGCCGAGGCGGTGCGCCTCGCCGTCGAGCATCAGCATCCCGGAGGGGAGCCAGGGTGTGGTCCAGCGAGCCGAGCTTGATCCGGGCGGCGCCGGCGTCGAAGTAGGTGTCGGGGGAGTCGGCGAAGCCGGTGCCCTCGAGCCAGACCCAGCGCTCGGCGTGCTCGCTGCCCCAGTTGTGGCCGATCATCCCCGGCCAGCCGCCGAGCTCGATCGTCTCGCCGTCGATCTCGAGCCGGCCGCTCGAAGCGCGCGTTCGGGTAGGGGGCGACGAACTTGGTCCGCGGCACCGGCGCCTCGTAGAGCCAGTCGGCCGGCAGGTACTTGCAGGGCTCGGCGTCGCCGGCGAAGGTGAGGTCCCAGGAGGCGCTGAGGGCGTCGGTCTCGATCGCGCCCTCGGCCCGGCCCGGCCCGATCTCGGCGTCGTCGACCCGGATCCAGGAGCCGGCGGGCGCCGACAGCTCCGCGGCGGGCACGGTCACCTTGGTCGCCCGCGGCCCCTCCGCGTCGCGGTCGAAGAGGACGAACCAGATCGAGGCGTTGGGCTCGGCCCCGGGACGCTTGTGGACGGTGTGCCGGATCCAGAGCCCCTGCCCGCCACCCGGCCGGCAGGCCTTGACGTAGAAGCTCTCGTAGTGGCCGGCCTTCGCCGCTACGCCGGTGAACCTCGCGCCTTCCTCCATCGGGACCACTCTAGACGCGTTCCCCCATTCCGGCAGTTGCTTTGACCCGCCGATTACGGCGATGTACGCTCGTTCCGTGTCCGTCCTCCGTCGCCTGATCGTCGCTGGCTGCGCGCTTTCCCTGCTGGCCGTGACGATCACCGCCACCGCGGCGAGCGCCTCGTCCTCGACCGGCGCCAGCGCGACCGCGAGCAAGAAGAAAAAGAAGTGCCCGAAGGGCTACAAGCTGAAGACCGTTCAGAAGAACGGCAAGAAAGTCAAAAGGTGCAGGAAGGTCAAAGGCGGGAGCAAAGAAACCGGCGGTGGCGGCGGGAGAAGCACCAGCCTCTTCGAAGCCCCGGGACGCAGGCTGACCGGTAATGAAGCTGTCCCTTTCCTGGAAAAGTACCTCTTCAACTCGACCTTCACCGACTGCCCGGCGGGGTGGCCCAACTGCTCGGTCGAGCAGCGCTACAGCCACACCTCTGGCGGCTCCTTCTACTACTGCCGCCTGACCTCGGTCTCGGGCGCCGACATCATCAACGGCGCCAAGGCCTACCAGGTGCAGAACGTCGTCGTCGAGGCCGACGGCTCCTGGACCTTCAACGAGCAGGTTGAAAACAGCGGAGGCTCGTCCTTCTACGAATGGCACGTCGCGACCAACGGCGCCGTCAACGGCGCCTACCAGTTCAACGGCGGCGCGTTCGAACAGATTGGTGGGCTCCAGTACGTCTCCGGCGCTCGCGACTGCAGCTACTGAGCGGAGCGCCGCGACCGGATCGCGGTCTCAGACCTTGATCGTGATCACGTCGCCGTCCTGGACGACGTAGTCGCGGCCCTCGATCCGCAGCAGCCCCTTGTCGCGGGCCTGGCGACGTAGCCGCCGCACTCGACCAGCTGCTCCCAGCCGATCACCTCGGCTTTGACGAAGGCTTCCTGGATCTCGGTGTGGATCGTGCCCGCCGCCTCCAGCGCGGTGGCGCCGCGGCGCAGCGGCCGGGCGACCGCCTCCTTGTCCTCGCCGGCGGTGAAGAAGGTGATCAGGTCGAGCAGGTCGTAGGCGGCGCGGACGAGGCGCGCCAGGCCCGAGCCCTCGACCCCGTAGGACTCGCGCATCTCCTCGGCTTCGGCCGGGTCGAGCTCGGCCAGCTCGCCCTCGATCCGGGCGCTGACCGCGACCGACGCCGGCGCCGACCGCGGCGGCGTGGGCGGCGACCGCCTCCGGCACCTCGGCGTCGCCCTCGTCGACGTTGGCGACGTAGAGGATCGGCTTGGTGGTCAGCGCCTGCAGGTTGCGCGCCGCGTTCGGGGCGGCCTCGGGGACCGGGACCGAGCGCGCCGGGCGCCCGGCGGCGAGGGCGTCGAGCACCGCCTGCCAGCCAGTCGCGCTCGGCGATCGCCTCGGCGTCGCCGGTCTTGGCCTGCTTCGTCGACCCGTTCCAGGCGGCGCTCGACCTGCTCGTAGTCGGAGAGCACCAGCTCGGTCTCGATCGTCTCGATGTCGGCGAGCGGGTCGACGCGGCCGTCGGGGTGCGGCACGCCGGAGTCGGCGTGGCAGCGGACGACGTGGCAGATCGCGTCGGTCTCGCGGATCGAGGCGAGGAACTGGTTGCCGAGCCCCTCCCCCTCCGAGGCGCCCTTGACCAGGCCGGCGATGTCGTGGAAGGAGATCGTCGCCGGCACCAGCTCCGAGCTGCGCACCGTCTCCGCCACCTGCTCCAGCCGCTCGTCGGGCACCTGGGCGATCGCGACGTTCGGCTCGATCGTCGTGAACGGGTAGTCGCCGGTCTGCGCCCCGCCCTTGGTCAGCGCGTTGAAGAGCGTCGACTTGCCGGCGTTCGGCAGCCCGACGATCCCGACCTTCATACAGCGCCGCCTCATAGCGAGAGGGGGACGATCAGGCCGAGGCGCGACGCCGAGCAGGGCGCCGGCGAGGACGTCGGACGGGTAGTGCATGCCGAGGTAGGGGCGGCCGAGCGAGAGGGCGAGGGCGACGACGAAGGCCGCCGCGGTCGCGCGGGTCGACCCGGAACATCGCCGTCGCCACCGCGAAGGAGGAGAGGGCGTGGGCGGAGGGGAAGCTGAGCGAGCTGGGGGCGCCGCCCAGCGGCGGCAGGCCCTCGAGCACCGGCCGCGGCCGCCTGACGATGCAGCTTGATCCCGTAGTTGAGGACGATCGCGATCGGCGCCGAGCGCGGCGCAGATCAGCCAGGCTTCGCCGCCGCGAGGGGTCGAGCAGGGCGAGCGACGACCGCCGAGCACGACCCAGACCGCGCCGTTGTTCCCGGCCTTGCCCAGCGCCTTCGCGGCCGACTCCAGCCCGGGCGTGTGCCCGCGGGTCCGCATCAGGCGAAGCAGCTTCAGGTCGAGGCTCTGCATCGGCGGCGCAGGATACGGGTCGGGCCGATGCCGCGCCGTCAGCAGAATCCGCCCATGCCCTCCGTCCCCGGCTACGTCCACACGCCCGGCCACCACTGCGGCTCGACCGCGCTGCGCAACCTGCTCGCCTTCCACGGAGTCGAGATCAGCGAGGAGATGGCGTTCGGGCTCGGCGCGGGCGCCTGCTTCTACTACGTGACCCTCGAGGACGCCTCGCCGAGCCGCTGGTTCAACGGCCGCACCGCCCGGCTGGAGGAGAACTTCAGCGAGCTGACCGGGGCGGCGCTGGAGCTGCGCACCTTCGAGCGAGGGCGACGGCGAGGCCTGGGAGGCGGCGCGGGCCGAGGTCGACGCCGGCAACCCGGCGCTGCTTCTCACCGACCTCTACTACCTCGACCACTACGGCAACTCGGCCCACTTCCCCGGCCACGCCGTGGTCCTCGCCGGCTACGACGACGAGGTCGCGCACCTCTCCGACACCGGCTTCGAGGAGCTGCAGACGACCCGCCTCGAGAACCTCGACCGGGCCCGCCACAGCAGCCACCCCGCCTACCCGCTCTCCGGCCACATGTTCACCGCCTCCGGCGGCGTCGACCCCGAGCAGCTGCGCGCGGCGATCCCGGCCGCGATCGAGCGCGCCGCCACGGCGATGGTCGAACCCGAGTTCGGCGAGTTCTCCGGCCTCGGCGCCGTCGACCGCCTCGCCGCCGAGGCCGGCTCGCTGGCCCGAGGCGACCGAGGACTGGCAGTGGTGCGCCCGCTTCGGCTACCAGGTGATCGAGCGCCGCGGCACCGGCGGCGGCGCCTTCCGCCTCATGTACTCGCGCTTCCTCGAGGAGGCCGGCCGGCCGGAGGCGCCGCTGGCCGCCGAGGCCGCCGCCCGCTGGACCGAGCTGGCCTCCGCCTTCCACGCCGCCAGCGAGCGCGACGACCCCGACCCCGCCCTCTGGCGGGAGATCGACGCCGCCGCCCACCGCGTCGCCGCGGCCGAGCGAGCGCCTCTGGACCGCCCTCGGCGAGGGCTGACGCCCCGCCTTTGGCGCGTTCTTCGGCATATGGCCGACAAACGCGCCCACCGTCGCGAAAAGCACCCGCTCAGGCGCCGAACCAGCGGGCGCGGCGGCTGGAGCCGAAGCGCTCCTTCTCGACGACGAGGGCGGCGGAGGGCTGCTGGAACGCGCCGGTCGGCTTCGGGCCCGAGAGGAAGTCCACGTCGACCCGGCCGACCCGGCCGGCGCCGAACTCGACGTAGCAGGAGCCGAGCCCGTCGTAGGCCTCCGGCTCCTCGCCGCCCCGCGCGCGTGCGATCACCGAGGCTGCGGCGACGCGCGCCGCTCCCTCGGCGAACACCCCGGCCTTCGGCACCCCGACGGTCGTCACGTCCCCGACCGCGTACACGCCCGGGAACCGCGTCTCCAGCGTCCTCGGGCTCACCGGCACGTAGCCGTCCACCGTCATGCCGCTCTCCACGACCACGTCGGGAGCGCGGTGCTTGGGGACGCCGAGGAAGAGGTCGTAGGGCATCTCGCTGCCGTCCTCGAGCACCGCGACCCGGCGCGCCGGGTCGAGCGAGCCGACGCGAAGCCCAGGGACGAACGCGATATCGCGCTCGGCGAAGGCGGCGAGCAGCGCCGCGGAGGTTTCGGGCGAGGGAGGGACCGGGCTCGGGAGCGGGATGACGAAGGAGATCTCGCAATCTCCGCGGACGCCCCGCGCCGAGAGGTAGTCGTGCAGCAGCAGCGCCGCCTCGCTCGGAGCCGGAGGGCACTTGAACGGCGCACCGCAGACGCCGACGACCGCCCGCCCCTGTGTGAACGAGGGCAGCAGCTCGCCCACCCGTTCGGCGCCGGGGACGGAGTAGAACTCGTTGCCGCCCTCGGCCAGCCCCGGGGTGGCGTCCATGTCGTAGTCGGCGCCGAGCGCCACGACCAGGACGTCGGCCTCGTGGAGCCCGGCGTCGGTGGTCGCAGACCGCGCCTCGGGGTCGATCGCGACGATCGTCTCCCGCAGCAGCCGCACCCCGGGCTTGGCGAAGTCGCTGTAGGGAAGGCGAACCGCCTCGGCCGTCTTGCGCCCGAACATCACGTCGAGCTTCGAGAACCCGAAGACGAACGAGTCGCCCTTGTCGATCAACGTCACCTCGACCCCCTCGCCGAGCTCCTCCGACAACAGGGTGGAGAACTCGAGCCCTCCAAACCCTGCCCCAGCACGAGAACCCGCGTAGTCATCGACGCCATCAACCGGGCGTGAGGCGGGCGAAGTAGCCGAACCAGTTGCCGGAGCGCTGCTCGAGGGTGAGGCCCGCTTCGGCGGCTTGGCGTCTGAGGGTGGCGAGGGTAGTGAAGTGGGGGTCGCCGAACAGCTCGCCGACCACGAGGCGGCCGCTGGGCTGGAGGACTCGGTGGATCTCGCGGAGGGCGGCAACCGGGTCGGGGATCTCGCCCAGGACGGCGGTCAGGACCACGGCGTCGATCGAGGCGTCGTCGTAGGGCAGGGCGGTGGCGTCGCCCCGGGTGGGGACGACGTTCGTCAGGCCGCGCTCCGCCGCCCGCTGCATGACGTGGTCGAGGAACTCCTGCTGGAGGTCGAAGATCTCGACCGTGCCGTCCGGGGCGACCCACTCCGCCATCTCGAGGGTGTAGTAGCCGGTGCCGGGGCCGATCTCCAGCACCCGCTCGCCGCTCGCCGGGCGCAGGACTGTGCGCAGGCGGTCGCGGGTGATGACCGGGTGGGGCGCTTCGACCCAGAAGCGCTGGCCGTAGGGGCAGGCGGAGGGATTCTTGCGCCACCAGAGCGCCGCGCCGACAACTGCCGCTCCACTCATTGCCAAGTAGCCGTTCTAATGCGCATGCTGAGCGTGTGTGACTCAGAAGCCGACGCGGTGCTCGCCGGAGTCGATGCGCAGGAAGGCGACCTTGCCGAGGTAGAGGCGAAACGACGCCGTCCTCGGTGTGGAGGTCGTGCCAACCGCCCTTCTCGAGCTGCTTGCGCAGGTCCTTGAGGTCGTCGTCGGCGAGCCGGACGGAGATCACCTGGCCGCCCTCGAAGCCGATTTCGACCCGCTGCGCATCCGCCATCAGTTCCCTCCCGCCGGTTCGACGATCTCGGTCAGCACCCCGCCGGTGAAGCGGGGGTGCAGGAAGGCGACGCGGCTGTCGCGGATGCCGACGCGCGGCTCGGCGTCGATCGGCTCGATGCCGGCGGCCGACACCAGGGCCAGGGTCGCGTCGATGTCGTCGACCGCGTAGGCGACGTGGTGCAGGCCGGGACCATTGCGGGCGAGGAACTTGCCGACCGCGGTGTCAGGGCCGAGCGGCGCAAGCAGCTCGACGTGCCCGTCGCCGACGTCGAGCAGGACCGCCTCGACGCCCTGCGAGTGGACCGTCTCGCGATGCGCCAGCTCCATCTCGAAGCTGTCGCGGTAGAGCGCGATCGCAGCGTCGATGTCCTCGACGGCGACGCCGATGTGGTCGATCCTTCCGAACACTCGGGCCAGTCTATGGGCTCTCAAGTGGCGGGAGGAGGCTCGGCGGCATCGCCGCCGTCGCTCTCCACCCGGAGGATCTCGGCGAGCGCGGCCACCCCCACCTGCAGCTGCTCGGAGCTCGGCTCCTTGGTCGCGACGAGGCGCTGGATCTCCCGGCCGGGGGCGTGGAACGCCTCCGCCAGCGGGTCGCCGTGGTGGCGGTCGCTCCAGGCGAACATCTCGACCGCGACGGAGGCGCCGCCGAGGCCGACTGCGGCGCGAGCCAGCGGCCCCGGCTTCTCGACCAGCCGCTCCAGCAGCACCGTGCCTCCAGCCGAGAGCAGCATCATCGGGGCAATCAGGTTGGAGCCGCAGCGGTCGTGCTCCTTGGGCACACCGGCCGGGTCGTCGATGCCCTGCTCGTAGGCGGCGATCGCCTTGTGCTCGACCCCGTGGTAGGCGGCGAGGTCGCGGTCCATCAGCGCCACCATCGCCGGCGCGGCGCCGAGCACCTGGACCAGGCCCTCGCGCAGCGCCGAGGGGGCGAGCCGCTTGCGCAGCGCCGCGGTCGCCACCAGCGTCATGCCGACCGCGGTGAGGACCTGCCAGTTCTCGAACGGCAGCCGCGCGTCCGGCATCCGCCGCCGCACCATCGGCAGCACGGCCATCGCCTCGGCCAGTTTCACCGGGCCGCGCAGGCCCGGCGCCCGCTCGAGGAGGCGCGGCGCCAGCTCCGGTTTGCGCTCCGAGGCGACCTCGACCCGCCCGTCGGGAGCGCGCACCGCGGCGGCCCAGTGGGTCGGCCCGTGGATCAGCAGCCCGTTGCGAAGCGCCATGCCACCCAGCCGCAACCGCTCCACCTTCTGCTCGGAAGCCATTCCCTTCACCTTAGGCGGTCGGGGTTGCGCGCTGCGCTCATCGCCCACAAGCATCAGAGGCGCCGGGTTGCCCCGGCGCCTCTCCCCCTGATGAAGCCCCGGCCGGAGGCCCCCAGTCCAGGCCTCCGGCCGGTGTCGGCTCTCCCTGGCTCTAGCTTGGAAAGCCGACTCTTAAACAACCGCGGCTCTGGGAAGTTGCGCCGCGATTAAGGTTGCCTAAATCTCTCCCGTAGAACTTCGAGACGGCGGGCCAGCTCGGTCTCGAATCCGCGGTCGGTGGGCGCGTAGAAGCGAGCGTCTTCGAGACCCTCGGGAAGCAGCTGCTGGGAGCCGACGCCGTCCGGCTCGTCATGCGCGTAGCGGTAGCCGACGCCGCGGCCGAGCTGCTTGGCGCCGGAGTAATGGGCGTCGCGGAGATAGTCGGGCGGGGGCTTGGCGCCGTTCTCGCGCACCTCGGCCCGGGCGGCGGAGAGCCCTTTGTAGGAGGCGTTCGACTTCGGCGCCAGCGCCAGGTAGACGGCGGCCTGGGCCAGGTTCAGCGCGCACTCCGGCAGGCCGACCCGGTCGACCGCCCGCGCCGCGGCGTCGGCGACGAGCAGCGCCTGCGGGTCGGCGTTGCCGACGTCCTCGGAGGCGAGGACGACCATGCGGCGGGCGATGAAGCGGGGATCCTCGCCACCCTCCAGCATCACCGCCAGGTAGTAGAGCGAGGCATCGACGTCGGAGCCGCGGGTCGCCTTGATCCAAGCCGAGATGAAGTCGTAATGCCGGTCCCCCTCGCGGTCGTAGTCGAGCGCCTTGCGCTGCAGCGCATCCTCGATCGCGGCGACGTCGACCGCCTCCCCATGCGATCGCTCCACCGCCCGCTCCAATGCCGACAGCGCCACCCGCGCATCCCCACCCGAGCGGTGCGCGAGCATCTCCAACGCCGCATCCTCGACCGGCGGCGGATCGGCCAGCCCCTGCTCGCCGTCGCCCAGCGCCCGCCGCAGCAGCTCCTCCACCTGATCCGGCTCCAGCGGTCGCAGCTCATAGATCTGGCAACGGGAGAGCAGAGCCGAGTTGACCTCGAAGTAAGGGTTCTCGGTGGTCGCCCCGATCAAGGTGAGCAGCCCCTCCTCGACCGCCGGCAGCAGCGCGTCCTGCTGCGCCTTGTTGAAGCGATGGATCTCGTCCAGAAAGAGAACCGTCGGCCGCCCGCTTCCCAGCCGCCGCTCCCGAGCCCTCTCGATGACGGCGCGGATCTCGGCCCGCCCCGCGTTGACCGCCGACTCCTCCTCGAAGGCCCCCTCCGCCCCGGCCGCCGCGATCCGCGCCAGCGTCGTCTTTCCCGATCCGGGAGGCCCGTAGAGGATGGCGCTGTGGGGATGACCGCTCTCGATCGCGGTCCGCAGCGCCGACCCCGCGCCGAGGATGTGCTCCTGCCCCACCAGCCGATCGAGCGAATGCGGCCGCATCCGCACCGCCAACGGCGCATCAAGCTCAGCCACCTCCGGCTGGCGGGGGCTGCTCTCGCCGGTATCGAATAGCCGGTCAGCCACTGAGCTGAGTATGACCGTGAAGATCGGACGCTGGAGAGGGCCCCTGGCGCCCTCAACACCCCTAGACTGACCTCATGGAGATCGCCACGCAGAGCCCCCCCGCCCAGTCCACCCTGGAGTCGTTCAACCCCGCCACCGGAGAGTTGGTCGGCTCGGTTGCCACGATCACGCCCGAGCAGGTCCAGGCCGTCGTCGACGACGTAGCCCGGATCCAACCGGCCTGGGCCGAGCTGAGCCTCGCCGGCCGCGCCCGCTACATGCGCCGCGCCGCCGACGCGCTGCTCGACGAGATCGACGAGATCGCCGACCTGCTCGTCGCCGAGCAGGGCAAGCCGCGGGTCGAGGCCTACACGATGGAGCTGCTGCCGACGGTCGACGCGCTGCACTGGTGCGCCAAGGCGGGCCCGAAGATCCTCGCCGACGAGAAGGTGCGGATGTCGCAGGCCTTCCTGCTGAGCAAGAAAGGCCACTTCTCCTACGAGCCGATCGGCGTGGTCGGGGTGATCGCCCCCTGGAACTACCCCTGGTCGATCCCCTTCGGCGAGGTCGCAATCGCGCTGATGGCCGGCAACGGCGTCGTCTTGAAGCCGGCCAGCCTGACGCCGCTGCTGGGCGAAGCGATCCGCCGCGTCTTCGAGAAGGCCGGCCTGCCGGAGGGCCTGGTTCGGGTCGTCCACGGCGGCGGCGCGGTCGGCGACGCCCTCGCCAAATCCAGCGTCGGCAAGGTCTTCTTCACCGGCTCGGTCGAGGTCGGCCGCAAGGTCGGCGAGGTCTGTGCCCAGCAACTGAAGGGCTCGGTCCTGGAGCTGGGCGGCAAGGACCCGATGATCGTCTGCGCCGACGCCGACCTCGACAACGCGATCTCCGGCGCGGTCTGGGGCGGTTTCGCCAACGCCGGCCAGACCTGCTCGGGGATCGAGCGGGTCTACGTCGTGCGCGAGGTGGCGGACCGCTTCGTCGAGGGCGTCGCCGGCGAGGCGCAGAAGCTGCGGCTCGGCAACCCGGCCGAGTGGGAGACGGAGATCGGGCCGATGACCTCCGACGGCCAGTACGAGATCGTCGTCGACCTGATCGAGGACGCCGTCGCCTCCGGCGCAACCATGCTCTGCGGCGGAGCGACGGAGGTCGCCGGCCTCCCGGGCAAGTTCGTCGCCCCGACCGTGCTGACCGGGGTCACGCACCAGATGCGGATCATGAAGGAGGAGATCTTCGGCCCGGTGCTGCCGATCGTCGTGGTCGAGAGCGAGCAGGAGGCGATCGACCTCGCCAACGACTCCGAGTTCGGCCTCGGCGCCTCGGTTTGGACCAAGGACCGCCAGAAGGGCGAGCGGATCGCCCGCCGGATCGAATCGGGCATGGTCTGGATCAACGACCACTCCTTCAGCCACGGCGCCTGCCAGTGCTCGTGGGGCGGGGTCAAGGACTCCGGCGTCGGCCGCTCGCACTCCAAATTCGGCTTCTACGAGTGCGTCAACATCAAGATGAACGCCTGGGAGCCCGGCCTCGCCCGCGACTTCTGGTGGCACCCCTACGACGGAACCCTCGGCGAGGCGGTGCGGGCCTCGGCGAAGCTCCTCTACGGCAAGGGCGCAACCCGGTCGAGGGCCCTGCGCGAGGGCGCGGCGCCACTGCTGAAGGTCGGCGGACGCACCCTGCGCAAGCGCCGCTGAACGGCCCCGGCGCGACCTGCCGGGGCCTCAGGGCGGAGGCGATCAGCCGCCTTTGATGACGATCGTCTTCGAGGTCGCGGCGCCGCAGCTCCCGGATGCCTTCACTTCGGCGTAGATCTTGAAGGGCAGCTGGCCCTTGAAGTGGAGGCCTTCGGGACCGACTTTCCAGCGGCCCTGTTCGTCGGAGGTATCCCGACCGAGCACACCGTGGCCCTGCTGCTTCAGCACCACCGTGCGGTCGGCGACGCAGGAGCTGCTCGGCGACTTGACCTTGCCGAAGTAGCCGTAGGCGCTGATCTGCAGGGTCGTCTTCGCGCTCGCCGCCGCTCCCATCGGAGCGATGACAGCCGCCGCGAGCAGGCCCGCCGACGCCAGGATCGCCAGTCCGACTCTCGCCCTAGTGCCTCTGTTCAATGCATTCCTCCTTGCCGAGACCGCGCCGCGGCCATGAACGAAAACGTACGGCGCCAGCCTAGACGGTCACAATCCCCGCAGTGGAGCCCGGCATGGGGACAGACGAGGCGGCGCTGAGCCTTGCCGGGCTGCGGCGCGACTTCGGCGAACGCACGGCCCTGGCCGGGGTCACGTTGGAGCTGCCCCCCGGCCGGTCGCTGGTCGTGCTCGGCGCAAACGGGGCCGGAAAGACGACGCTGCTGCGCATTCTCGCCGCGCTGCTGCGGCCGAGCGGCGGCGAGGCGCGGGTGCTCGGATGCGAGCTGCCGAGGGAGGCCTGGAGGCTGCGCGGCCGGATCGGCTACCTCGGCCACGAGCCGCTGCTCTACCGCGACCTGACCGGGCGCGAGAACCTGCGCTTCCACGCCCGCCTGCACGGGGTCGCCGGCGAGCGGGCCGAGGAGCGCATCGCCGAGCTGCTCCGCCGCATCGGGATCGAGCGCCGCGCCGACGACCGGGTCGCCGACCTCTCCGCCGGGATGCGCCAGCGCCTCGCCGTCTGCCGCTGCGTCCTGCACGAGCCCGAGCTGCTGCTGCTCGACGAGCCCGACTCCAACCTCGACGCCGAGGGGCGGGAGCTGGCACGAAGGCTGATCGGCCCCGGGGGCGGTCGCACCCGGGTCCTCGTCACCCACGACCCCGAGCGCTTCCTGCCGGAGGCCGACCAGGTGCTGCGGCTGGGAATCGGCGAGGCGGCGGCGGTTTCGTGACCCCCTCGCGCGCCGCCTTCGCGGCGATCCTCGCCAAGGACCTGCGCTCGGAGCTGCGCACCCTGCAGTCGCTGCCGGCGATGGCGCTGTTCGCGGTCACGACCTTCGTCATCTTCCGCTTCGGCCTCGACCGCACCGCCCTCTCCGGCAGCCTCGCCGCCGGCGTGCTCTGGGCCACGCTGCTGTTCGCCGCGGTGCTCGGCGTCAACCGCCTCTTCGTCGCCGAGCGGGAGGAGGGCGGCTTCGACGCGATCCGCCTCGCTCCGATCGACCGCACCGCCCTGTTCGCCGCCAAGGCCGCCGCGCTCCTCGTCTACCTGCTGGCGCTGGAGCTGATCGTCGTCCCCGTTTTCACCCTCTTCTTCCTCGACTCGGCCGCCGCCTGGCCGCCGCTGGCCGCGGTCCTGGTCCTCACCGACCTGGGTCTCGCCGCCACCGGCACGCTGATCTCCTCGATGGCGGTGCACTCGCGCGCCCGCGACCTGCTGGTGCCGCTGGTGCTGCTGCCACTGGTGGTGCCGCTGATGATCGCCGCCACCGGCGCAACCGAGCCGCTGCTGGCCCTGGGCGGTCCCGGTTACCACCGCTTCGGCACCTGGCTGACGGTCCTCGGCCTATACGATCTGATCTTCGGCCTGGTCGGATACGCGGTGTTCGACTTCCTCCTCGAGGACTGAGCGCCCCCGCTTCCACCGCGACGAAACGCATGTACGGCAAAGGACTGAGACCACTCTCGATCGCGACCGTCGTGGCGATCGCCCTCGCGTTCTCCCTTGTCTTCTTCTACGCGCCCTTGGATGCCGACCAGGGCTTCGTCCAGAAGATCTTCTACCTGCACGTGCCGCTGGCGATCACGGCGCTGGTCGGCTTCATCGTCGGCGGCGTCTTCGCGATCGCCCACCTGCGCAGCGGCGACCGCCGCTGGGACGCCTACTCCTACGTCTCGATCCACATGTCGGTGGTCTTCGGCGTCGCGGTGCTCCTCACCGGCTCGATCTGGGCCAAGGCCTCCTGGGGGCACTGGTGGGTCTGGGACGAGCCGACGCTGGTCAGCTTCCTCATCGTCTTCCTCCTCTACGCGACCTACTACCCCTTCCGCTACGCGATCGAGGACCCCGAGCGCCAGGCCCGCTACGCCTCGGTCTTCGCGGTCACCGCGGGGGCCTTCGTGCCGCTCAACTTCCTCGCCGTGCGGCTCGCCCAGAGCCTCGTCCATCCGCGCGTCTTCGCCACCGCCAACGGCGGGTTGCCCGGGTCGATGATGCTCACCTTCCTCGCCTGCCTGACGGCGATCGCGCTGCTCTGGGTCACCCTGGTCAAGTTCGAGCTGACCGCGAAGAGCGCCTCGGGTCAGGTGAAGCGGCTGCGCCGCGCCCTCGACGCGCCGGCGCCCGGCGCCGCCTCGCGGATCGCCCCGGAGGTGAGCTAGGTGCCCGCGCTGCCCCTCGACGAGGCCGGCCGCTATGTCGCCGGCGCCTACGTCGTCTTCCTCGCCCTGATCGTCGTCTACGTCGCGATCATGGCGGCCAAACTGCAGCGGATCGAGCGCGAGCTGCGCGAACTGGCCAGCTTCGCCGAGCAGGGCAGCCGCGAGCCGGAGCGCGAGGAGGTCGGCGTCTGATGTCTGAGTTATTGGCCCTGGGCGTCTCCCACAAGACCGCGCCGCTGGAGCTGCGCGAGCGGCTCTCGCTGACCGAGGGGCGCGCGGTCGGCGCGCTGCGCGAGCTGACCGAGGCGGCCGGCATCCACGAGGCGGCCGCGATCTCCACCTGCAACCGCACCGAGCTCTACCTCGTCGTCTCCGACTCGGTCGACGCCGAGTCGACGGCGCTCGGCGTGCTCACCCGCCAGGCCGAGATTCGCCCCACCGAGCTGCTGGGCCACCTCTACTCGCTGCGCTCCGGCGAGGCCGCTCGTCACCTGCTCCACGTCACCGCGGGCCTCGACTCGATGATCGTCGGCGAGGCCGAGGTCCAGGGCCAGGTCAAACGCGCCTACGAACTGGCTCTGGTCGAGAACGCGACCGGGCCGATCCTCAACCGGCTCTTCCGCGCCGCTCTCACCGCCGGCGGCCGCGCCCGCCAGGAGACCGGGATCAGCGAGAAGGGCCTCTCGATCCCCTCGGTTGCGGTCGAGCTCGCCCGCCGCACGCTCGGCGATCTCGGCGAGCGCCGCGTGTTGGTGATCGGCGCCGGCGAAACCTCCGAGTTGGTCGCCCGCGCCCTCCTCGCCCGCGGCGTAACCACCGTCTTCGTCGCCAACCGCCACTACGACCGCGCGATCGGGCTCGCCGAGCGCTTCGAAGGCACCGCGATCCGCTTCGACGAGCTGCCGGAGCAGCTCGCGGCGGCGGACATCGTCGTCTCCGCGACCAACTCCCCGCACCACATCGTCGAGCGCGACGACATCGCCGAGGTGATGTCCGGCCGAGACGGGCGCCCGCTGCTGTTGGTCGACATCGCCGTGCCGCGCGACATCGAGCCCGCCTGCCGCGAGATCGCCGGCGTCAGCCTCCACGACATCGACGACGTGCAGCAGATCGTCGAGCGCAACGCGAGCGGTCGCGAGGCCGAGGCGAAGCTGGCCGAGCGGATCATCGAGGTCGAGCTGGACCGCTTCGAGCGCTGGCTCGCCTCGCTCGAGGTGGTGCCGACGATATCCGCGCTGCGTGAGCAGGCCAACGAGGTCGTACGACGGGTGCTGGCCGAGAACGGCCCCCGCTGGGAGAGCCTCAGCGAGGCCGACCGCGAACGGGTCGACGCGATGGCGAAGGCGATCGCCTCCCGCCTCCTGCACGAGCCGACCCTGCGCATGAAGCGCTCCGCCGGCAGCGACGACGCCTACCTGTACGTGAGCGCGCTGCGCGAACTGTTCGGCCTCGACCCAGAGACCGAGCCGGAGGCCGAGGGCGGAGCGAAGGTAACCGAGCTGCGCCGCAAAGCCACTTGACGCTGCGCATCGCCACTCGCGGCAGCGCGCTCGCCCTCGCTCAGGCGGGCCGGGTGGCGGAGATGCTGGGCGGGGCCGAGCTGGTGCAGGTCTCCTCAGACGGCGAGCCGGGCGACAAGGCGCGCTTCGTGCGCGGGGTCGAGCGGGCGCTGCTGCGAGGCGAGGCCGAGATCGGCGTCCACTCGGCCAAGGACCTCCCCGCCGAGATACCCGACGGCCTGGCGATCGCCGCCGTCCCGGCGAGGGAGAGCCCGGCCGACGCCTGGATCGGCGCAGGGGCCTCGCTCGACGACGTCCCCGAGGGGGCTCGCGTCGGCACCGCCAGCCTGCGCCGCCGCGCCCAGCTCCTCGCCGCCCGCCCGGACCTGCGCGTCGAGGAGCTGCACGGCAACGTCGACACGCGGCTGCGGCGGCTGCAGGAGGGCGCGCTGGACGCGATCGTGCTTGCCGTCGCCGGGCTGCGGCGGCTGGATCGCGAGGGAGAGATCTCCTTCCCGATTCCCACCGATCGGATGACCCCGGCGCCGGGCCAGGGCGCGCTGGTTCTGCAGAGCCGAGAGGGGGACGAGACGAGCGCCGCGGCCGCCGCCGAGATCGGCGAGGAGACCGCCCTGCGAGAGCTGACCGCGGAGCGGGCCGCAGTCGCCGTGCTCGAGGCGACCTGCACGACCCCGATCGGCGTCCACGCCCGGGTTGACGGCGACCGGATCGCCGTCGACGCCTTCGTCGGCCTCCCCGACGGCAGCGAGTGGATCCGCGATCGAGTCGAAGGCGAGGCCGAGCAGCCGGGCGCCATCGGCGCCCTCCTCGCCGAGCGTCTCCTCGCCGCCGGCGCCCGCGACATCCTCGACCGCGCGGAGGCGGCGGCGTGAGGGCGCGAGCGGGGGTCGTCTACCTGGTCGGGGCCGGGCCGGGGGACCCGGGGTTGATGACGGTGCGGGCGCTGGAGCTGATCGCCGACGCCGACGCGGTCTACTACGACCGCCTCATCCCCCCGGGCGCCCTCTCGGGCGCCCGCCCCGACGCCGAGCTGGTCTACGTCGGCAAGCGGCCCGGCGTTCCCTCGGTTCCCCAGGAGGAGATCGGCGAGCGGTTGATCGAAGCGGCCGCGGCGGGCAAGAGCGTGGTGCGGCTCAAGGGTGGCGACCCGTTCGTCTTCGGCCGCGGCGGCGAGGAGGGGGAAGCGCTGCGCGCGGCCGGGATCGAGTTCGAGGTCGTGCCGGGGGTGACCGCCGGCGTTGCGGCGACCGCCTACGCGGGGATCCCCGTCACCCACCGCGACGACGCCTCCGCCGTCGCCTTCGTCACCGGCCACGAGGACCCCGGCAAGTCCGAGACCGCCCTCGACTGGAAGGCTCTGGCCGCCTTCCCCGGCACACTCGTCTTCTACATGGGTGTCAAGCGGCTGGCGCATAACGCCGCGGCGCTGGTCGAGGCCGGCCGCGACCCCGACGAACCCGCCGCCGCAATCGAACGCGGCACGACGTCCGGGCAGCGCACGGTCACCGCGACCCTCGGCACGCTCGCCGCCGCGGTCGAGCGCGAGGGCGTTGGCCCCCCGGCGCTGGTCGTCGTCGGCCGGGTGGTCGAGCGCCGCGAGGCGCTCGGCTGGCTGGAGCGCCGCCCGCTGCACGGCCGCCGCATCGTCGTCACCCGCGCCCGCGCCCAGGCGAGCGGCCTCGCCGCCACCCTGCGCGGCCTCGGCGCCGAGGTGGTCGAACTGCCCGCGATCAGGATCGAGCCGCGCATAGAGGCCGAGGAGGTGCGCCGCGCCATCGAAGCGATCGGCGACTACACACTCGTCTCCCTCACCAGCCCCAACGGGGTGCGGCTGCTGCTCGAGGCGCTGGAGTCGGCGGGCCTCGATGCCCGGGCGCTCGCCGGGGCGACCGTCGCCGCGATCGGACCCGGAACTGCGCGCGCTCTCGCGGAGCGCGGCATCGCCGCCGACGTCGTTCCCGAGCGCTTCGTCGCCGAGGCGCTGGTGGAAGCGCTGGCCGGCATCGAGGTCGAGGGCCGCCGGGTCCTCGTCGCCCGCGCCGCCGAGGCGCGCGACGTCCTCCCCGACGCGCTGCGCGAGCGCGGCGCCGAGGTCGACGTCATCGCCCTCTACGAAACGGTGCGCGAGGATCCCGACCCGGAGGCCGTGGAGGCCGCCCAGGCCGCCGACTACGTCACCTTCACCTCGTCCTCGACCGTCAGCAACCTCACCGAGGCGCTCGGAGACCGCTTCCCCGCCGATGCCCGGGTCGTCTCGATCGGCCCGATCACCAGCGAAGCGGCGCGCGCCGCGGGCCTCGAGGTCCAGGTCGAGGCCGACCGCCACGACGTCGACGGCCTGCTCGAGGCTCTCCTCGCCGACGCCATCCGTGCGGAGTGAGCGAGCGTGGCGCTTTACTCGGCGTATGGCCGATAAACGCGCCACGAACAACGCCCCGATGAGCTTCGGGGCGCCTCACCGCCACTACCGGCTGACAGACTCGACCAACACGCGCGCCCGCGAGCTGGCCGAAGCCGGCGCCCCGCATGGCACCGTCGTCACCGCCGCGGAGCAGACCGAGGGACACGGACGGCAGGGACGCAGCTGGGCAGCGCCGGCAGGCAAGGCGCTCCTCTACTCGGCGATCCTGCGCCCCCTCGACAGGGGCCACCTGCTGCTGCCGCTTGCGGTCCCGCTCGCCGTCTGCGAGACGGTTGAGGAGCTGGAGCCGGGTATCGAGTGCCGGATCAAGTGGCCAAACGACATCCTGCTCGACGGCCGCAAGCTGGCGGGCATCCTGATCGAGGCCCGCCCGCAGGACGAATGGGCGGTGATCGGCGTCGGCATCAACCTCACCATCGCCCCCGAGGAGCTCCCGCCCGACCTCCGTGACACGGCGGTCTCGATCTTCGGCTCGAGCGCGGAGGCCCCCCCGGCCCCCCTCACCGCAGCCGCAGTTCTAAGCCGCCACCTTGACCGCTGGGTCGAGGCCGAGCCCGAGGCCGTCCTTGCCGAGTTCCGAGCCCGCGACGCCCTGCGCGGTCGCGAGATCGCCTGGGACGGCGGCTCAGGAGTCGCCGACGGCGTCGACGACCGGGGAAACCTCGTCGTCGCCGCCATCGACGGCGACCGCGTCGTCCTTGGCGCCGGCGAGGTCCACCTTCGCCTCTGAGTCCTTCCCCGCCTTCCGCTTCCCGTTGCGCTTGCGCCGCCGTTTCCCGCCTTTGGGGAAGTTGCGCAGCAGCTCCCGCGCGATCGCCGAGGGTTTGCGGGCCATCCGCATGCGGGCGCCGCGCAGCACCTCCTCGCCCTCCGGAGTGTGGGAGACGGCGCCGGCCAGCAGCGCAACCGCCAGTCGCCGGTCGTGTTTGCGCGCCGCGTGCACCAGCCGTCGCGCGTTGCGACCGTGCGCCCGCCCCGACGAGTTGACCAGCAGCCCCAGCAGGCGCTTGGTCTCCGGCCAGCGCTGCACGGCGTACTCTTCGTGCAGCTCGGGGGTGTAGGAGGCGAGCCGCCAGACCCACGCTTGCGCCTGGTCGCGGCGGCCGATCCGCTTGTCGACCAGCGCCTGCAGCAGGATCTTCGTTCCCGCCCGCCTGTCCTCGCGGCTCCAGGTGCCGACGATGTCGATCGCGTCGTCGAAGGCGTCGGGATCGGCGAGGTCGGGGATCTCGCCCAGCGCTTTCAGCCGCAACTGCGCGTTGCGGTTTCTCTGCACGCAGGTGAGCAGGAAGCGGCGGCGCAGCTCCTTCGTCTTGTCGTTCTGGATCATCGCCCGCGCCCGGCGCCAGCCCTGCGTGTTCACCCGCGCCCCGGCCAGTGCCGCCCAGACGTGTTGCTCGGGGTAGTCGAGGTTCTCCACCGCGATCCGCCAGATCTCGCGTTCGAGCACTTCCATCCGTCGCTCCTCGGAGTCGGAGACGGGGACGACGCGTCGCTCCACCCGCATCCTGCGCCCGCGCCCACGCCGCACCGGCCCGACCACGATCGCGCCGCCGCGGTAGATGTCGCGGTCGAGCAGGCTGTGCAGGGTGACGATCGTCTCGTCGTGGGTGGTCGCCGGGTGGACGAAGTCGATCACCAGCCCCGCCTCCTTGCCCGGCGCTCGCCGGGTGACGCGGCCGACCCGCTGCTGGTAGACCCGCCGCGAGGCGGTCGGCGCCAGGTGCATGCAGATCGTCGCCCGCGGCGAGTTCCATCCCTCGGCCAGCAGCATCGCGTTGCAGAGCACGTCGACGTCGCCGCGCTCGAAGGCGGCAAGGATCTCGGCCAGCTCGCGCTTCGGCGTCTCGCCGGAGACGGCGCGGGCGTTGATCCCGGCCGCTTTGAAGGCTTTGGCGACGTTCTTCGCATGCTGGACGCCGGCGGTGTAGAGGACGCCGGGAACCTTGCTGAAGCGGGAGCGATAGAGATCGGCGATGGCCACGTTGAATGGCTCCTGGTCGAGCAGGGCGGCCAGCTCCTCCTGGTCGAAGTCCTGGTCGACCTCGCCTTTGCGCAGCGGCACCTTGGCGATCGTCCGCACCCCAGGCCCGGGCGGTATGCGCAGGCAGCGCAGCGGTGAGATCACCCCGCGGCGCGCGGCCTGGGCGAGGTCGAAGCGCGAGGTCTGAGTCGGGAAGAGGTCGGCAACGTGGCGGGCGATCAGCGCCCCGGTCGCGGTCATGCCGATGAAGACGGGACCGGTCCAGGCGCGAATGCAGGCGCTGGTTTTCTCGCCCAGCGCGGTGTGCGCCTCGTCGCAGATGACGATCGAGTAGGCGTCGGAGACCCGCTTGTGGTTGCGGACGAACCACTGGTAGGTCTCGACCGTGACCGGGCCGTCGGGGTCGTCGCGGCCGTCCATCAGCGGCGGGCGCAGCCGCTCCTTGTAGCCGCGGTCGGAGATCTCGCCGATGAACTGGTCGACCAGGTTGCGGCGGTGGGTGAGGATCAGGACGCCGCCGGTGCGGGAGGCGTCGATGAAGCCGACGGCGGCGACCGTCTTGCCGGCGCCGGTCGCGTGCTCGAACCAGAAGCGCCGCGCGGCGCCGGGGTCCTCGGGCGCCTCCTCGATCGCCTCCTCGTCGGCGGCCTCTGGCTCCTCCCAATCCTGGGGCTCCTCGTCGGGGGCGAGCGGCTCGTCCTCGTCCTCCAGCTCGATCTCGCCATCGACGACCTCGCCGGCGTCGAGCTCTGCGGCGGCGGCTCCGTTGCCGTTGCGCCGCTCCTCCGCCGCCCCGCTCTGCTGCTCGGCCATCAGCTCGGTCAGCGTCCCCGAGAGGGCGTCGACCTGGTGCGGGTTTAGCTCTGCCCCGTCGCGCAGCTTCGGCGGCTCCACGGCGAGCAGCCGCTCCAGCCCCAGCAGCAGGGAGAAGTCGCGGCGCCACTCGATCGAGGGCGTCTCGGCCCCCGCGTCCAGCTCCTCCAGCGCGATGTCGAGGGCGCGGCGGCGCGCGGTGCCCGGCGCCAGGGCCTCCGGCCCCTCGCCTTCGAGCAGGAACGGCTCGCGGACGAAATCCGCGGCGCGCTCGATGTCGGCGCTTGAGGGAACTGCCGCTGGCGCGGCAACTTCGCTGGTCTTGGCCATAAAGGCTTGTGGGTCCGTCGCAGCCGCAGCGCGCCAAGCGCAGCGACCGGAACAAGTGAACGAGGATGCCGGGGTCCGTTTCTTCCCTTCCTCCGGCGATCTCAGCGGCCCGCATACGGGCGGACCGAACGAACGTATTGTAATCATCGATCAGATGCCACCGGGGCGAAACCTCTTCAGCGCGCTCTTCCTTGCCGCGGCGCTGGCGCTCGCCGCCGCCGGCTGCGGCTCCTCGAGCGGCGGCGGGGACTACGGCGGCAAGGCTCCCGACTACGCCAGAGCGCTGGCCGGTTCCCCCGCCCCGCTTGCCGCCCTGCACGCCGAAGCCGACCGCCTGCTGCCGGGAGGAACCGAGGCCTTCGAACGCCGGATCGCCGCGCTGAAGGGCTACCCGGTCGTGGTCAACATGTGGGCGTCGTGGTGCGGCCCCTGCCGCTTCGAGTTCCCCACCTTGCAGAAGCTCTCCGCCCGCTACGGCAGGCGCGTCGCCTTCCTCGGCGTCGACTCGCAGGACTCCGACGCCGCCGCCTCGACCTTCCTCGAAGAGGCGCCGGTCCCCTACCCCAGCTACACCGATCCCGACAAGGAGATCTTCGCCGCCCTCCACGCCACTGGCCTCCCCGACACCGCCTTCTACGACCGCTCCGGCAAGCTCGTGTACCTGAAGCAGGGCCCGTACACCGACACGAAGGAACTCGAAGCCGACGTCGAGCGCTACGCGCTGGGGTCATGATGTACCTATGACCGCGGAGATAGTCCTCCTGCTGGTGCTCGCCCTGGTGCTCTTCGTCGCCGAGGCCCATGTGCCGAGCGGGATCCTCGGCATCCTCGGGATCGGCGCGCTCCTCGGCGCCGGGCTGATCTACCGCCACGAGGGGCATAGCCTGCCGGTCGTCGTCATCGTCGCCGTCGCCCTGCTGTTCGGTGGCCTCGTCCTGTTCGCAGCGCGCAAAGTGCTCCACGCCTACCGCAACGAGCCGGTCCGCACCGGCTATGAGGAGATGGCGGGGGCGACGGCGGAGGTCCGCTCCCCCCTCGATCCCGAGGGTCAGGTGTTCCTGCAGGGGGCGGTCTGGCACGCCCGCCTGCGCGGCGGCGAGGGCCCGGTCACCGTGGGGGATAGAGTCCGGGTCGAGTCGGTCGACGGCCTGACCCTGGTGGTCCGTCCCGAAGCCGCAACCGAGGAAGGAGCGAACTAGGTGGCAGCGCTGATCGCAGTGGCCGTGGTTCTGGCAATCCTCCTCGTCGTCCTCTTCGCCTCGGTGCGGATCCTGCGCGAGTACGAACGCGGCGTCATCTTCCGCCTCGGCCGCTTGATCGCCCAAAAGGGGCCCGGGCTGATTCTGCTGATCCCGTTCGTCGACCGCATGGTCAAGGTCGACCTGCGGACGGTGACGCTCAACATCCCGCCGCAGGAGGTGATCACCCGCGACAACGTCCCCGCCGGCGTCAACGCGGTCGCCTACTTCCGCGTGATCGACCCGCGCAAGGCGATCACGGAGGTCGAAAACTTCCTCCTCGCCACCTCGCAGATCTCGCAGACGGCGCTGCGCTCCGTACTCGGCAAGGCCGAGTTCGACCAGCTCCTCTCCGAGCGCGAGCGGCTCAACGAGGAGCTGCAGAAGATCATCGACGAGTCGACCGAGCCCTGGGGCGTGAAGGTGACCGCGGTCGAGATCAAGGACGTCGAGATCCCCGAACAGATGCAGCGGGCGATCGCGCGCCAGGCCGAGGCCGAGCGCGAGCGGCGCGCCAAGATCATCAACTCCGAGGGCGAGTTCCAGGCCGCGCAGAAGCTCACCGACGCCGCCGACATCATCAGCACCAACCCGGCCTCGCTCCAGCTCCGCTACCTGCAGACGCTGCTGGAAATCGGCAGCAACCAGAACACCACCGTCGTCTTCCCGCTGCCGATGGACATGATCGAGCCGTTCCTCGGCAGAGCCGACCACAAGACCGGGGGAAGCAAAGCCAAAGCCCCCAAGCCCCCGGCCCCGCCGGAGCCGCCGCCGCTGCCCGACGACCTCCCCCCCTCCCGGTCCTGAGCGCTCCCGAAATTCGCATCGACCAGCTTTCGGGCTTGCGGGCGATCCTCGCCCCCGGCCGCGCCGAGCGGCCGGAGGGGTTCACCGCCCCGCGGAGCGAGCCGAAGGGGCCGGAGGGGTGCCCGTTCTGCGAGGGGCAGGAGGGGCGCACGCCGCCGGAGGTCTATGCGGTGCGGCCGGGCGGCGGCGGGCCGGACGCGCCCGGGTGGACGAGCCGCGTCGTGCCGAACCTCTACCCGGCGCTGGCCGAGCAGCCGGTGGAGGAGGGGCCGGGGGACGGGACGGCCGCTGAGGCGGGAGCATTCGCCAGCGGCGGCGATCCGCTGCTGGAGTCGCGCCGCGCCGGCGAGCCCGACCTCTTCTCCTCGCGCCCGGCGAGCGGCGCCCACGAGGTGATCGTCAACGCCCCCGAGCACGTGACCGCGATGGCCGAGCTGAGCGAGGAGCGCTTCGCCGGCGCCGTCGAGACCTGGCGCGAGCGGATGCGCGCCCACTCGGGAGCCTCCTACGTGCAGCTGATCCTCAACGAGGGCGGCGGCGCCGGCGCCTCGCTCGAGCACACCCACGCCCAGCTCTACGCGCTGCCCTTCGTGCCGGCCGCGGTCGCACGGGAGCGGGAGCGCTTCGGCGCCTACCGCGAACGCACCGCGGGCGGCGGGCTGCTCAGCGACGTCCTGGTCGAGGAGGTGCGCCGCCGCGAGCGGCTGGTCGCGATCGACGAGGAGGCGGCGCTGATCTGCCCCTGGGCCTCGCGCTCGCCGTTCGAGCTGCGGGTGGCGCCGCGCCGCGAGGCCGCCCGTTTCGAGCAGGACGAGACCGGGGCCGCGATGATCCGCACCGCGCTGCGGGCGCTCGCCGAGCGCTTCGGCAGCCCGCCCGAGCTGAACCTCTGGGTCCGCACCGCCCCCCGCGGCGCCGAGCACTTCCACTGGCACGTGGACATCGCCCCCCGGCTGAGCGTGAAGGCCGGCTTCGAGCTCGGCACCGGCGTCGACATCAACACCTACCCCCCAGAGCGCGCGGCGGCGGACCTGCGGGACTGTCTCCCCGGGTAGGGTCGTCGAGGATGCCGCCAAACCCGCGCCCGATCCCCCGTTTCATCGCCGACAGCACCCAGGAGGGGATTCCCCATGGGCGTTTCGCGGAGCGGCTGGCGGAGGCGTTCGGGAAGGCCTGCGCGGAGCTGGAGGACCTGCCCGCAGGAGTCGAGGTTCCCGCCGAGATCGCCTGGTTCCCAGAGCGCGCCTGGGGCGGGCGGGTCTGGGTGCCGGCGTCGGCGCACGCCGACGGACCCGAGGGAACGCTGGAGCTGTTCGGCCACGTCTCCTACGTGCTGCCGCCCGGCGGCGAGCCGTCCGACTTCCAGGCCAAGGCCGACTTCACCGACGTGCTCGCCGAGGACAACCCGGACTGGCGCATCGACCTCAACGACGACGTGATCGGGCGCTGGCGAGGCGAGAACGGCCGGGCCGGCGCGGTGACACTGGTCTGGGGCCGCCCCCTCGTCCACGGCGCCGTCGCCGCCACCGCCGAGCTCGACGCGGAGACAGTCGACCAGGAAGTCGTCTCCCAGGAGCGCTTCACCCTGATCGCCCTCGACGCCCTCGAGGGCTACGGCGACGATGTCTTCATGCAGGTGAAGCTGTGGAGCCGCCGCGCCCAGGAGCTGGCCGCGGAGAGCCTCTACGCCGCCTGACCCCCAACAAAAGGGCCTACGATGAGCCCCGGTCGGCCCCGATAGCTCAGCCGGATAGAGCGATCCCCTCCTAAGGGATAGGCCGCTGGTTCGAATCCAGCTCGGGGCATGTGCTGTGAGCTAGGCCAATGTCAGAGCCATATAATCGCTGCAATGGAGGCTGGGGAGCCAGGGAAAGAGTCGGCTGAGCCGGTGCCCAAACAGGTGAACCGGCGCAAATTGTTGCGCTGGGGGATCGTCGCCTTGGCGATGATCGTGGGGGTGATCGCCTGGCTGGCGACGCGCGACAACGGCGACGGCTCATCCGAACCTGCGCCTGCCGAAGCTGTCGCTCCACGAATCGTCACCGTGGCGGAACTGCGGGAAGCTGCCGTGACGCTGGGCCAGCCGATCTACTGGGCCGGTCCAATGGCCGGAAAAGAGCTTGAGCTGAGCGAACTGGGCGAAGGCGGCGTCCAGGTTCTCTACCTGCCCAAAGGCGCCGAAGTGGGAGAACAACCCGATGCCTACTTCTTCACCGTCGGCAGCTACCCGCTGCCCGATCCCGCCGCGGCCTTGGAAGGCTTCGCCAAGCGGCCTGGGACCGTCGTGCACCGCTCGCCCGACGGTCGCGAGGTCTTTGTCAGCAAGCAGAGGCCGGCCAATGTCTACTTCGCCAGCCCCGACAACAGCGTTCAGGTCGAGGTCTACGACCCCTCGTCCGGCAAGCGGGCGTTGAGCCTCGCCCTCTCGGGCCAGGTCAGCCCGGCAAACTGAGCCGGGACGGATAGGAATCGAAGCACGATGAGCCTGCTCGTCGCCTGGATCGTCTACCCGCTGATCCTGGCGGCGCTTTGCGGCGGGGTCGGGTTGCTGGTCGACGCGCTCTGCAGGCAACGGCTGCCTGGTTCGCTGGTCCTGCCCACCGGGCTGGCGGGGATCGTCGTCGTCGGCCAGTTCACGACGCTCAGCGACGCGACGGCTGAGCTGACCGTCCCGGTCGTCGTGGTGCTCGCGGTGCTTGGCGCCGGATTCTCGCTGCCCTGGCGCTTCGGCCGCCTCAGTTGGTGGGCGACCGGCGCCGCACTCGCCGTCTTCGCAGTCTTCGCGACGCCGGT
Organism: uncultured Solirubrobacterales bacterium; assembly: GCA_963749605.1. Taxonomy (GTDB): domain Bacteria; phylum Actinomycetota; class Thermoleophilia; order Solirubrobacterales; family 70-9; genus CAVVNN01. The sequence continues at coordinate 1,144,897 of CAVVNN010000002.1, forward strand.
CGTCCTCTCCGGCGAGCCCACCTTCGCCGGCTACATCAAACTCGACGACACCTCCACCTGGCTGGCGCTGACCGACCGCGTCATGGAACACGGCCGCAGCCTCGCCGGGCTCGAACCGTCGACCTACCAGGCAACCCTCAACGCCAACCTGCCCTCCGGCTACCCGGTCGGCGTCTTCCTCCCCTTCGGCACGGCGCAGAAGCTGGTCGGTGGAGATCTCGCCTGGGTCTTCCAGCCCTACCTCTCCTTCCTCGCGGCGATGCTCTCGCTCTGCCTCTGGCAGATCGTCGGAGGGATCCTGCGCCGCCCCAGCCTGCGCGCGCTTGCCGTCTTCGTCGCCTCCCAGCCGGCCCTGCTGTTCGGCTACGCGCTGTGGGGCGGAGTGAAGGAGCTGGGGGCGGCGGTCTTCGTAGCGCTCGCCGCGGCGCTGGCGCCGGCGGTCGTGCGTGCCGGCGCCCTGCGCCGTGAGGCCGCCGTGCTCGCCCTCGCCGCTGGGGCCCTGGTCGGCGTGCTCAGCGTCGGCGGGCTGGTCTGGCTGGGACCGATGCTGCTGGTTCTGGCGATTCTCGCCGTGCATAACCTGGGCCGCCGAGACGCCGCTCTACAGGCGCTCTCCTTCGCCGTCGCGGTGGCGGTGTTCTCAGTGCCGATCCTGATCGCCGGCGGCTTCAGCCCCTTCCAGTCGGGGCTGACCAAGGAAAGCGAGCTGGGCAACCTGATCGGGCCGCTCAACCCGTTTCAGGCGCTCGGCATCTGGCCCAGCGGCGACTTTCGCATCGACCCCTCTCTCACCGTGCCGAGCGTGATCCTGATCGCCCTCGGCATCTTCGCGGCGCTGTTCGGCCTCTGGGCGGCGTGGCGCAGGCGCAGCGTCGCGACGCTCCTCTTTGCGAGCAGCCTGCTCGCCTGCGCGGCAATCGTCGTCGTCGGCTCGCCCTGGGTGGGTGGCAAGGCGCTCGCCACCGCTGCCCCCGCGGCACTCTCGCTGGCGATCGCCGGGGCCATCGTCGCCCTTCGAACCGACCGCCTCGCCGGCGCCGCCCTGATCGCCGTCGTCGCTGGCGGCGTGCTCTGGTCCAATGTCCTCGCCTACGGGGGCGTCAGCCTCGCCCCTTACGAGCAGCTCGCGGAACTGGAGAGCATCGGCAAGGAATTCGCCGGCCAGGGCCCGGCGCTGATGACCGAATACAACCCCTACGGCGCCCGCCACTTCCTGCGCAACCTGGATGGCGAAAGCGCCTCGGAGTTGCGGGACCGCGTGGTGCCACTGCGGGATGGAAGCGCCGCTGAAAAGGGCGCCGCGGTCGACACCGACGAATTGGATCTCAACGGCCTGCTCGAATTCCGCACCCTGGTCCTGCGCCGCTCGCCGGTGCGCAGCCGGCCACCCTCGCCCTACCGTCTCGTGCGCGCGGGCCGCTACTACGAGGTTTGGCAGCGGCCACTGGAACCCTCCTCCGGGATCCCCGAACACCAGCCCTATGGCGAAGACGACGAACCTGTGGCGGTGCCGCACTGCGACGAAATCAACGGCCTCGGCCTGCTCGCCCTCCAGCACCAAATGCAGAACGTCCGTCTGATTGCCGCTCGCCACGCTCCGGTCTACGATGCGACCGACGGCACGCTGCGCATACCGCGCGCCGGCGTCTACGCCGCCTGGCTGAAGGGATCGGCTCGCGGCAACGTCGAACTGTATGTCGATGGACGTAAGGTCGGCGAAGCGCGCCAGCAGCTCGAGAACGACGGCGGCTTCATCGAACTGGGTGAAACCCGCCTGAGCGAGGGAACCCATCACGCCGAACTGCACTTCGGGGGCGCCGACCTGCACCCCGGCAGCGGCGGCTTCCCCCGCCCCGAAACAGGCCCACTCCTATTCGCACCGGCCGGCGATGAGTCAGGCGAACTCGTCTCCGTGCCAGTCGCGGAATCGAACCGTCTCTGCGGCAAGCCCTGGGACTGGATCGAGGCGGTGGGGTCCGGCTGAGGACCCCAGCGGACACCGGCAGCGCTCAGGACAGCGCAACGCCGGCTAGAGCGGCCACCTTCCAGGCACCGTTTTCCTGTTTCATCGGCATCGCGTAGACGGTCTTGTCGGGGCCGTAGTAGATGAGGAAGGACTGCTCGCCTTTCCGGCGGAGGCTGCCAGCATCGACGGTGGTGATTTCCCGCTGCACCGCTGCGGGCAGTGGCCGCGTGAAGGCCTTGAGGACCGGGGCGCAGCCCTGGCCTTTGAGCTGCGACGACTGCGAAGCGAGTTTTTCGAGCTGTTCGACGTTCGACTTGGCCAGGTAGGAGCAGGCAGTCGACCAGTCTTCTTTGGCGCGGGCAACGTAGAAGCCGTGCACCGCTTCCGCCGCTTCCCGGAGTTCCGATTCGTCGCTCTCCGAACCGAATTCCTGGATGCTGTTGTCGCCGCCCTTGGTGCGGAACTGCCCGGAGCCGCCACCCGACACCTTCAGGGGAGTCGCGACGTCCTTTGCCGCCGATCCGCCAGAGTCGTTGCTGCTGCCGCTCTGCTTGGAGCTCGCGCCGCCGGAGTCGGACTTCTTGCTCGCGCCCCCAGCGGTCGCGGTCGCTCCGCCTTCCTTCTGGGTGGAGGTCTTTTCCGCGGCGGTCGAGCCCGTGGTCGATGTCGAGCTTCCACTGCCGCCGCAGGCGGCAAGCAGCACCGCCGCAAACGCGGCGGCGACAAGCGCGGCGATCGGCCGTGTCCCTCCCCTGCTCACCGGCGGCGATTGTATTGGGCGGGTACTCACCCCCGCACCTCGCAGCGTCGCGCCACCGACGTGGTCAGCCGGCTGCCGCTGTCGAAGCCGTAGGTGGCCTTGGCGAAGGGGAAGAAGGCGCTGGCGAAGCCGTCCGGGGCGGTGCAGGCGGCGGAGACGTAGGAGCGGCGGGCGCCGCGGTAGGTGTAGGTGCGGCGCAGGGTCATGTCGAAGTGGGTGATGTAGGCCCAGTTCTGGGCGGTGGGCGGCAGGGTGGTGCTCATCACGGTGCCGAAGACGCCCCTGTGCCTGCTGAGGCGGAAGGTAAGGACGAAGGCCCCCGGCGGGTCTCGGACGTAGGCCTGGGCGAGGATCAGCTTGTGACCGTGCTTCGTAGGGCCGTTGAAGGCAAGGAGCTTTGCCTTGAGCGAGAAGACCGGCTGGCCGGGGAGCCGTACCTGCACGGTGACGTGGCCCGAGCCGACCAGCGCCCGGCCGCAGATCGCCCGCGCCCCGTCTTCGGTGGCGGGCTGGATCGTCTTGACCTGGCAGGTCGGCAGGCCGCGGTCGAAGAGTCGGCCCTGGCGGTTGATCGCGACCGAAATCGTGCGCAGTTGGGGCAGCTGATCGTCGTTGCCGCTGGCGCTTTTCACGTTGCCGGCGACCCGAACCGCGACCGGGACCACCGTCTTGCGCGGCAACCTGGTCGGCGAGAGGCCGCCGTCGAAGGAGACGACGAGGTCGCCTTCCTTGCTCAGCTCGGCACTGGCGGGGATGCTGGCGCAAAGCAGGAGCGCGGCGGCGGCGATGAGGAGCCTTGCGGCTCGCGCACTCAACCGAACCTCGAGGGATCGATGCGGCAGTAGTCGAAGCCGAAGCCGAGCACCGTGTTGTTGGCGAGGTTGGAGTTGTGGTTGAGATCCACCGAATAGGATTCCGCCTTGTGCTTGTCGTCGGCGGCGAGGGCGCGGCCGACCTTCTGGATCAGGTTCTTCTCGCCGCGCAGGTAACCCAGCCACTTGCCGAGCCTGGCTTCGTCGGCCGTCGGCCGGGGAACGGCTTCGATCTGGCGGATCGTCTTGGCGAAGGCCGTCGCGGCGCGGAAGAAGTGATTCGAGGCCTGCTTCAGCTTGCCCGCCTTCACCTGGCCTTTGGCGCCCTTGAAGATGCGTTTGTTGGCGGTCACGTTCGTCTTGCAGACCGGCTCGACCCGGGCGACATATTCTTCGCGGCTGAGTTCGGCGGCGCCGGCGAGGGGAACCGCCGCCGCCAGCAGCACCGCCACGGCGGCGGCTGCCGGCCCCAGCCTCTTCCCCTGCGTCCTCTTCATCTCAAAAGCCTCCCGGTCTCATTGTCCCTGGCCCATTTCCCTGGCCGATTGTCCCTGGCCTATCTTCCCGCACATTCGAAGAACACGCCTAAGCGGCGTGAAGCCCGATTCTGGGCAGGATCCTGTCGACCGCGCGCGGCAGCCACCAGACCCGCTCGCCGACCAGCAGCATCAGCGCCGGCAGGAGCACGATCCGCACCACGGTGGCGTCGAGCACGACGGCGACGGTGAGGCCGACGCCGAGCTGGCTGACGGTGGCGATCGGCGCCCCGGCGAAGGCGACGAAGACGGCGACCATGATCGCCGCGGCGCCGGTGATGACGCGCGCCGTTCGCTCCAGGCCGAAGGCGATCGCCTCCTCGTTGGTGGCGCCCGCCTCGTGGCTCTCGCGCATCCGGGTCAGCAGGAAGACCGCGTAGTCGATCGAGAGGCCGAAGACGATGCCGAAGATCCCCGCCGCCCCGATCGCGTCGACGTATGTGTGGCCGCCCAGCGGCCAGCCCGCCGGCAGGTCGAAGAGCAGGGTCAGCACGCCGAAGGCGACGGCGACGGTGGCGAGGTTCAGCCCGACGGCGATCGCCGCCAGCGGCAGGGCGCGCAGGACGAGGAGCAGGACGAGGAAGGTGGCGAGGGTGATCGCCGCGACCACCAGCGGGATTCGCGAGGCGATCGCGTTGCTGTAGTCGGCGAGCTGGGCGGGGCCGCCGGTGACTCCCGTCGCCAGGCCGGAGGAGTCCGCGAGGGAGGCGGCGTCGCCCTTCAGCCGCCCGTTCAGCGCTTCGGAGCCCGGGGTGTTGAAGGTGTAGCGGGGGATGACCAGCATCTGGGCGGCCTGGCCCCCATGGCGCAGGTCGATCACCCTCCCCGCGCGCTCGCGCTCGGCCCGCGGCGCTCCCGCCAGGGAGGAGAGGACGAAGTAGCCCGAGTCGAAGATCCCCGGCGAGGAGCGGCGCAGGTGCCCCACCTGGCGCTGCAGGCGCGAGGCCGAGGCGTTGACCTGAACCCCGGCGCGGGCCAGGCCGCCCTGCAGCGGGCGGGAGGCGTGGAAGCCCCCGGCGAGGTGGCTCTGCAGGGCGCCGGCGCCGCCGCTGAGCCGAGAGAGGCCGCCGACGAGCTGGGAGGCGCCGGCGCCGAGCCGCGCGAGGCCGGCGGGAAGGGGGCCCGCCGCCCCGGCCAGCCTCCCGGCGCCGCTGTGGAGCTTCGCGCTCCCCTTGGCGAGGCGGACCTGCCCGGCGTGGAGGCGGGTCGCGTTTGCGTGGACGCGCTTTGCCTGGTTGCGGGCAAGGGCGAGCGCTTCTACCAGGCGTTCGGATTCGCGGACCTCGGTTGCGAGGCTCGGGTCGCTCGCCGCCGCCTGCTCCAGCGTCGTCCGCAGCCGCCTGGCGCGGGCGAGCCCGCCGCTGCGCAGGACCGGCAGCAGGTCGCCGAGTTCGTCGCGGACCGAGCGCGACCCGAGCGCGGCCCGGCGCTGGCCTTCGGCCAGCTTCCCCGAGCCTTCGTCGAGGCGCCCAAGGGCTTCGATCGCCCGGCCGGCGCCCGAGGCGGCGCGTTCGATGCCGCCCGAGATCTGCTGCGCCCCTTCTCCCGCTCGCACCGAGCCGCTGGCGAGCAGGCCGGCGCCCGCGGCGGCGACGGAGAGCCCGCTGCGCAAGCGGCCGACGCCGCCCGCCGCCTGCCCGAGCTTGCGGCCCAGGCGGATCAGCTTTTCGGGACTCGCCTCCCCCCTCCCCGCCAGCAGATCGTTGCCGCTTCTGCGCAGCGGCGCCACCTTGCGCGAGACCTGCCCGGGGCCGACCACCGCCTGCACGGCGGGGTCGGCGGCGATCTGTCGTTGCGAGCGGGAGAGGGCGGCGAGGGAGCGGGGGTTGGTTATCGGTCCCCGGTCGGTGGCGGCGACGAGGAGGAAGGGGGCATCCCAGCCCGCCCCGATCGCGCGGTCGAGGGTTTCCGCGTTGCGCCGGGCGGTGTTGGAGGTGGGCAGTTGGGAGGCGCTCGGCGGCCCGGTCTTCAGCGCCAGCGCCGGCGCGGCGAGGAGGAGGAGGAGGACGCCTATCGCGGCGGCGGCGAGGCGGGGCCTGGCGAGCGCGGCGCCGACGACCGCCATCAGGCGCTCGCCGCTCCGGTTCGTGTTGAGCTGCCAGCGGTCGAGGTGATGGCCGAGCAGGAAGAGCAGCGGCGGGGCGATCAGGGTGGCGATCGCGACGCTGAGCGCGGTGACCAGGATCGCGGCGCCGGCGAGGGAGAGGAAGAGGTTGCCGGGCATCACCCAGAGGGTCACCGCCATCGCCAGGACCAGGGTCGAGCCGGCGAAGGCGGTGGTGCGTCCGGCGGTGTGGCGGGTGCGCCAGGCGGCGCCCAGCGGCTCGGCTCCCGCCGCCAGCTCCTCGCGGAAGCGGGAGACCATCAAGAGGGCGTAGTCGACACCGAGGGCGAGGCCCATCATCGAGCAGACGGTGAGGGCGAAGCCGTCGATCGCGAGATGGGAGGCGGCGAGGGCGAGCAGGCCGCGGGCGCCGGTCACCGCCGCCGCGCCGAAGGCGAGCGGGATCGCGGCGGCAAGCGGCGAGCGGAAGACGAGGAGCAGGACGAGGAGGAGGAAGGGGATCGCGACCAGCTCGGCGATCTGCGTCGAGCGCACCGATTCGTCCTGGATCGCCCGCGAGAGGGTGGCGAAGCCGGTCTGGGTGGCGGTGACCGGCGGGTGGGTCTTCGCTTCGAGAGTGCGGTTGAGGTAGGGGACGGTGTCCTTGACGGCTTGCTCGGCGGAGACGTGGAAGTCGACCAGGACCAGGGCCTTGCGAGGGCTCGGCCGCAGGCGCGCGAGGTGGCCGCGGTCCCAGGGGGAGAGCGTGGTGACCTTGGGGTCGCGCCGCAGGGTGCGGATCAGGGCGGGGCCCTGGCGATCGAGCGCGGGGGCTGGGCCGCGGAGGAGGATCGCGAAGGGGGCGGAGTCGCCGAAGTGGGAGCGCAGCAGCGCGCCCGCACGGGCCGACTCGGTTCCCGGGACGCCGAGCGAGGTGGGCCGCAGCTTCCCCTCGACGCCGAGGCCGAGCAGGCCGAGGACGACGAGGGCGGCCAGCGCCGCCCCAAGGGTGGCGCGGGGGTGGCGGAGGGTCAGCGGCGGGCGCGTCACAGCGCCTGCGCTCTCGCTACCTCAAGCCTCCTGTTCGCACTCTCAGCTGGCATCTCTCCTCACTCGCCCCACGCTCCGTCGGCGAGGCCCCGCCCCCTAGTCAAGAGCGCTTCACATCATATGTTGGCAAGGGGTCACTGCCCCAGGGTCGCGGCGGAGGGGACGAGGACCGAAGCGGCGATCGCGTTCAGGTAGCCGGTGAGCGCCGCGCCGGTCAGGACAGCTGCGTCGTGATGACGGCGAGGAAGCCGACCGTCATGGTGACGATCATGCCCCCTCCGACCTGGATGGCCATGCGCTGCATGGCGGCAAAGCGGTCATCCATACGGTCGAAGCGGCCTTCCATACGGTCGAGGCGCTTGTCGACCTGGTCGAAGCGCATGTCGACCTGGTCGAAGCGCATGTCGACTTGTTCGAAGCGGCTGTCGACCTGTTCGAAGCGCTTGTCGACCTGTTCGAAGCGCTTGTCGACCTTCCTGAAGCCCTCGTCGACCTGCCTGAAGCCCTCGTCGACGCGGTGGTTCAGGTCATCCAGCCTCTCGTCGGACCAGCTTTGCCTCATCGCCTCCATGATCATGGCACCTTAGAAGACAAAACGTTGCATAGGTGTGCCGCAGCGTAAAAAATTTGCAACGGAAATCTCTTCATCCCTTGACCTTGCAGCTGCGGGTCAGGGTGCTGGCCAAAGTGCGGCCGTCGGCGAAGGACATCGAGGCGTGGGCGAAGGGAAAGACGGCGCCGGGAAAGCCGGCGGGGGCGGGGCAGGCGGCGCTTAGGTAGCTGCGCCGGCGGCCGCGGTAGGTGAAATTGCGGTGCAGGCTGAGGCTGATCCGCTTGACGTAGCCGTAGTGGTTTAACGAAGCGGACAGGGCGCCGGTGAGAAGGGTGCCGTAGGCGCCGTGGGCGTGGCGGATGTGGAAGACGACGATGCGGGAGGTCGGGACGGGGTCGAGGCCGTACACGTGGGCGAGGATCGCGCGGTGGCCTTCGACGATGGAGTTGAAGGCGAGGATTCGACCCTGGGTGGGGAAGGCCTCCTGTTCGGGGAAGGCGGTCTTGGCGAGGTAGTGGCCGCCGCCGACCAGCGCCGCCCCGCAGGCGGCCAGCGCCTGCGCGTTGGAGGAGGCCTCGATCTGTCGCATGTGGCAGATCGGCAGGCCACGGGTGTCGAGGTGGCCCTCTCGGTTGATCTCGATCTCGATCTGACGCAGGGCCGGGGGGCGTTCGCCGGAGAGGGTCCTGACGACACCGGCGACACGGACGGAGATCGGCCCGCGGGTGTGGCGGGGCAGCGCGGTCGGAGCGATGCCGCCGCTGAAGCTGACGAAGAGGTCGCCGCGCTGGGTCAGCTCAGCATGGGCCAGCGAGGCGACGATGGCGAAGAGGATGACCGTGCAAGCCAGAACCGCCGTCTTCTTCCCCAGCCACGTCACCCGCGCTCGTAGCGCACCTGCTCCTCGGCGGTGCGCTCGGCCCAGGGAATCGCCTCGAGGCGGCCTGCCGAGATCGGCTCGCCGCTCTCGACCGAGAAGCCGTAGGCGCCGTCCTCGAGCCGCTTCTCGGCGCGTTCGACCGCCTCCAGCTCGGCGTGCAGCTGCTCGGCGAGAGCGTCGTCGACCTGCTCTTCCTCGATCGCCTCGGCGTCCTCCGCCACCTCCGTCGCGGTGTCGATCTCATCGAGCTCGCTCTCGTGGAGGCGCGCCTGAGCGGCGAGCGAGCTCTCGATCCGCTCGCGCTCGCGCTGCAGCAGCTCGCGGGCCTGGGCCTCGCCGATCGGGGGCTCGCTCTTGCTCATCCGGTCATCTCCTGTTTCGGCATGAAGTCGGTACCGGAGACTGTAGGCGACTCTCGCCTCGAGGGCCGGTGCAACGCGTTGTCTATGCCATGGAGAGGAAAAACGTTGCGGCGGAGGCTGCTCCGCTAGCTGCGCGTCGCGCTTGGCGATGTTGCGCCCCGTGCGTCGTGGACCGCTGCGAGATAGACCTCGTCGGAAGGTTTCTCGTAGAGGTAGAGCAGGATCATCCACGACCAGGGGCCGAGCACGAAGCGGGTGGACGCCTCGGGGTCTCTGAGGGTGTGTCCTGTCAGCGGCGATCTCTCGAGGGCCCTCAACGAGCGGGAGATCCGAGCCCAGGTGTCTGCGGGGAGACCGTAGGCGGAGATCGCCTCATCCACGTCCTGCCGCGCTCGCGGGGTGACGATTACCTGCGCCAACTCAGACCAGCTTGTCGAGCGGCGTGCCCTGGCCGCGGGCGGCCTGGGCGAGCCCTTCCTGCGTGCGCTCCCAGGCGCCCGGGATCGCGTCGAGGATCTCGGTGATCCGCTCCGCGTCGGGGTCGACGTCGTCGAGCGCGGTGGAGAGCAGCGAGCGGGCCAGCGTCCCCTCCTGCATGTGAGCGCGCGCGGCGAGCTTCGTCAGCTTCTCGGCGTGCGCGTCGTCGAGCGTGACGTTGATCCGCTTAAGGGCAGCCGCCATTCCAACCCCATGCTAGACGGCTCAGCACAACACGTGCAACCGTTCTTGGAACCGGACTCGACAGCTACCCTGACGGGCGTGAAGGCACAGCAGCGGGAATCGCGGAGGGATCCATGGCTGGCCAACGTGGAAGCGCAGCGCCGCCAGCTGCGCGAAGACGGTCGCCGTCCCCTGGCGGTCAATCTCGCAGAGGGCCTGGCGTTGAGTGAATTCCTCTCGAAGTTCACCGGCAGCGCGCGGCGCAGCTGATGCCCGAACCACTGCGCTTGCGGGAGCTGCTGGAGCGGCTGACGGAGGCGGAGATTCGGTTCGTCCTGGTCGGGGGCCTCGCCGTCAACGCCTGGGGGTACATGCGCGCGACGCAGGACGTCGACATCGTCCCGGATCCGTCGACCGGGAACCTCGAGAAGCTGGACACGCTGTTGAAGGAACTGGGGGGCAAGGTCGACGTCGGTGGCCGTCTCCTCGACTCGGCGGCGATTGCGGCGTTCCTGAAAACCGGCGACCGGACCCTTGTCGTCACAGATCTGGGTCGGGTCGACGTGATGCAGGGCCTGCCTCAGGTCCCGACGTTCGCCGTGCTCGACGCCGAGGCTTCGGATGTCGATATGGACGGTCTCGCGGTGCGTGTCTGCTCTCTCGATCACCTGCTCTCGATGAAGCGAGCGAGCGAGCGGCCGCGTGACCGCGACGACCTCGAGGCGCTCGAAGCCTCCCAACCCGCCGACGGCGAGAGAGGCTAACCCAGGGCCGGAGCGAAGGCCTACAGCCGCAGCGCGACCGCGGCGATCGCCAGCAGCGGCATCGCCACCGACATCGCCTTGAGGGCGCCGTCGAGAGGAGCAGCGAGGCCCGCCCGGTCAAGCCGCCGGACCGTGCCGTCGGCGAGGCGCTGCTCCCCCTCGACCGCCAGCGTGCGACGCCGCAGCTCCCTGACGGGAGTCGAGAGGCGCCGCTGGACATTGGTGAACCAGAAGCAGGCGAGCACTGCGGCGCCGGCGGCGACCGCTCCTGCGGCGGAGTGAATGCCGAGGGAGTTCGACCACCATCCGGTGAACGCCGGGAAGGCGCCCCAGGAAGCGGCGAGCCAGAAGTCGGTGTGGAAGCGGCCACCGAAGAGCTCCAGGTTGTAGGCGGGGGCGATGAACCCGCCGAAGAGGACCAGGGGCACGAGGGTTGGGGAGACGACGATCGCGCCGGCGACGCCGATCGCCAGCGCGCCGCCCAGACCCCCGACGGCCAACGCGATCAGGGTGCGCCGGGAGAGATGCGTGCCGAGCGGGCGGCCGTTGAGCTCGTCGAGGGCGTGGGCGCCGACGCCGACGGCGAGGAAGAACGCAGCCAGCGCCGCCACGAGCCGGCCGGCGTAGATGTGGGGCGCCGCGGCGGCGCCGATCGCCACGTTGCTGAGGTGCCAGAGGGTGTAGGGCGGGTGCAGCACCGTCACCAGGTCGCGCCAGCCGCCCGGGCGCAGGGCGTAGAAGGCGGGGCGAGGTCCGGGCTCAGCCGCCAACCGTGCCCCAAATCACGACGCCGCCGCCGAGGCTCATGCGGCGCGCGGTGACGTCGCCGATCCCGGCCGCCCGCCACAGCTCCAGCTGGCGCTCGAGCGGATGGCTCCGGTAGAAGCCCTCGATGCTGGGACCGAGGAAGCGGCCGACCTCGAACCACTGCCGCGAGGCCAGCCGGCCCAGCGCCGGCAGCAGGATCCGGGTGTAGAGGCGCCATGGCCAGAGCCAGATCCCGCGGGGCACGCAGAACTCGAGGCAGGCGATCCGCCCTCCCGGCTTCACCACCCGCGCCAGCTCGCGCAGCGTCGCGGCGGGGTCGTCGACGTAGCGCAGCAGATAGGTGAAGGTGAGGTGGTCGAACTCCCGATCGGCGAACGGCAGCGCCTCCGCTTCGCCTTCGACCAGTTCCACCCGCTCGGCCAGCGCCGGGTCGGCCTCCAGCTTCGACCGCGCCCGAGCCAGCATCGGAGCGCTCTGGTCCAAGCCGACCACCCGGCAGCGGTAGCGTTCGGCAAGCGCCCGGGTGACGAGGCCGGTGCCGGCGGCGACGTCGAGCACTCGCTCCTCGGGCCTCGCCTGCACGCTCGCGACCATCGCCCGCCGCCAGCGCGGGTCCTGGAAGAAGCTCAGGGCCGCGCCCAGCTCGTCATAGCGCGCCGGCAGCCCTTCGAACAGCTCGAGCGCGTGCTGCTTGCGAGGGGACGGAGCCGTCATCGCACCTGCACGAGGGTGGGGCTGACCGTGATCAGCGCGATCGGCACCGCAAGCCCGGCGGAGCGGCGAAGGGTGGCGATGCGGCGGCCGGGCTGGACCGCGGGACGGATCTCGCTGACGCGATCCCCCAGGGTGCCAACGGTGGCGTCCAAATCGGGGGCGGCAAGGGCAAGGCCCCAGAAGAAGGCGGACCGGTCGGCGGCGGCGCCCTCGATTGCGTCGTCCGGCTCCTGCACGACCTCGAGGATGGTCGCGCCAAGGCGGAAGAACGCCTGCCGCGGGGCGCCGGCAGGCGTCGGCTCCTCGCGGATGCGGCGCAGGTCGAGGCCGGCGGCCTGGAGCGCCGCCACAGTGCGATCGAGGTCCGGTGCGATCGCGACCACGTGGTCGAGCGCGGTGACGCCGTTGGGATGCGCGGGCCGCTCACTCGGCGGCGGGCGATCCGATCGTGTCGTCGGCAGCCCGTCCAACTCGGTGGTCTCGACCTCGCGAAGCGACCAGCCGGTCAGCCCCTTGCCCTGCGCCCGCAGGCGTATACGGGCATCGCCGACGACGCACGTGTCGCCGACGACTGCGAATCCGACCGCCCGCCAAGCCTCCGGCGTATCCGCAACCGCCAGCTCGTCGATGGTTGGAGCCACGCGCAAACGGTAGCCATCGGCGCGTGCTGGCGGCTGCGCCGCGAAATGTGTTGTCTGCATTTCTGCAACCATGGGGGTATGGACAAGCTGCCTCGCATAAAGCTCAGCGGCGACCTGGAGGGCGACTACGTCGTCCTCGCAGAGCACGCCGGCGGCGTGCTGAAGATCGCGCCGGCGCAGCCGGGCGGGGCACCCGTGGTCGTGGCGCTGGAGCAGACCTGCACCGCCTGCCCCTCCCAGTGGGAGGGAACCCTGGAGGACGGGCGCTCGCTATATGCGCGCTATCGCGGGGGGCTGCTCAGGGTCGGAATCGGCGAGAACGTCGAAGCCGCCCACACCAACAGCTTCCCCAAAACCGCTCTCTACTGCGAGCACATCGGCGACGGGCTCGACGGGTTCATGGGCTTCGAGGAACTGCGGGCTCACCTGTACGGGCTGCTGGACTTCCCCGAGGGGCTGGTCGTCGAGGGGCAGTCGGACTGGGGCTTCGCCGGCGCCGGGGAGGGTGGCTGAGCGCGAGCATGCCCAGCGGCTGCCGGATTTCGAGCCTCAGCTCGAGTCCGTTTTGGCGCTTTGCGCCAGGGCAGGGGCGCCCTCGCCGGCCCAGCTCCGCAGGAACTCCTCGGTGGCGGCGACATCGAGAGGACGGGCGAGCAGGAAGCCCTGACCGCTGTCGCAGTCCTCGTCCCTGAGCAGCGAGAGCTCATGCTGTTGCTCGATCCCCTCGGCGAAGGTCTCGATCGAGAGGGCCTTGCCGAGCTGCACGAGGGAGTGGATCAGCGTCGCGCCCTCCTGGTTGCTGCTCAGCCCCGAGATGAACGAACGGTCGATCTTCAGCGAATCGACGGGGAACCGCTGCAGGTGGGCGAGCGAGGAGTAGCCGGTGCCGAAGTCGTCGATCGCGATCCGCACGCCGAGCTGCTTGAGTGCGGTGAGCCGGTCGGCGGTCTCCTCGACGTTGCGCATCAGCATCGTCTCGGTGACCTCGATCGTCAGCGCATCGGGGTCGAGGCCGCTGCCCGAGAGCGCACCTTCGATGTCGTCCAGGAGCCGGTCGCTGTCGAGCTGGCGGCCGGAGACGTTGACGGCCATCCTGATCGGATACCCGGCGGCTCGCCAGGCGGCGCCCTGGGCGCAGGCCTGATCCAGGACCCACTTGCCGACCTCCACGATCAGGCCCGTCTCCTCGAGCAGCGGAATGAACTCGTCGGGTTGAAGGACGCCGCGCCTGGGGTGGCGCCAACGGACCAGGGCCTCCACCCCGGTCGGGCTCATGTCGCTGAGGTCGATCGTCGGCTGATAGGCGAGGAAGAACTCGTCCTTGTCGAGGGCTTCGCGCAGGTCCATCTCCAGTTCCACGCGGTTCTGAAGGGCGTCCTGCATATCGGTCTCGAACACGGCGTAGCGATGCTTGCCGTCCCACTTGGCCCGGTACATCGCGATGTCGGCACTGCGCAGGAGCTCCTCCGCCGAGGCCCGATCGCCCATCGCGATCCCGATGCTCGCCGTCACGCTGACGCGGGTCTGCTTGCCCATTCCCAGCTTGAACGGCTGCCTCAGCGCTTCGAGCAGGCGCTCGGCGACCAGCTCGGGGCCCGCCGCCAGCGAGAGCTCCTCGGAGATCACCACGAACTCGTCGCCGCCGAGGCGCCCCAGCGCGTCGGAGTCGCGAACCACGCCGCCGAGCCTGGCGGCGACCGCGCGCAGCAGCTCGTCGCCGACGGCGTGGCCGAACGTGTCGTTGATGTCCTTGAAGTTGTCGAGGTCGATGAACAGGGCCGCCACCGGCGTTTGACTGCGACGCGAGCGGGCGATCATCTGCTCGACGCGGTCGAGGATGAGGGTGCGGTTGGGGAGGCCGGTCAACGCGTCGTGTGTGGCGAGGAAGGAGAGCTCCTCCTCGCGCCGCACCAGCTCCTCATCCGTTCGCTGGCGCTCGAGCTCGAAGCTCTCACACATCCGCAGCAGGCTGAACTCGAGGCTCAGCTGCAGCATGTTCAGCGCCTCCGAGAGCGCCTTGGGTGAGGCGTCCAGGCGCGCGGCGCTCTCCCTCAGCACCTCGGCCATCGTGTTGCGCCACCAATAGCAGCGCCAGGTCACCTCGTTGAGGGAGGCCGCGCGGTGGACGGCCAGCTCGCCGAAGATCTCCCAGGTCTCCCGGCCGGTCTCGATCGCCGCCTCCATGCCTTCGCCTTCCATCCAGCGGGCCACCGCAGATGTGGAGCTGCGGCTGATCCGCTCGAAGCTGTCCTGAACAACGGCGTCGACGACGTGGTCGGGTCCCGTGGTTCGCGCCACGGTCAGATCGAGCACGTCCTCGGTGCGCGCCCTCAGCGCTTCGCCGAGACGACGGAGGTCCTCCTCGGACTCCTCCGTCGGGGCGAACGGCGGCGCCGGCGCCGCCAATGCCTTCGCTCCCGAATTCGAACGCTCGGCAGACATCTCAACTTGAGCAATCGGCTGGCGGCGCCGATTACTTGAGGCCGATCCTCACGCCTGGACAGGCGATCTTGCTCGCCACCGTGCTCGCTTGTCGTGGCCACGAGATGCGCAAACGCCGGGGGCGGCCGGACGATCATTGACGCGCTACGATTTTTCGGATGGCGAGTGACAGGACCTTCTCGAGTGACGAGGCCCGCCAAAATGGCGAGCGCATCGGCATCGATTGGTCATCGGCCCCCTTCGACGTTGAGGAGTTCCGCACCGGCATGAACGTCGAGTTGGAGCACGGATTGCGTGACCTCGCCACAAACGTGACCGACGACGACCCCGCCGTCACCGCCAAGATCGCCCTCGCCCATCTCAACGAGTTCCCCGACTACTACACGCGCCTCACGCGCATGGAGGCCGAAGCCGAGCGCGACCACGGCCGCGAGTGAGCGGCGCTAGGCGTTCGCCTATGGACAACGCTCCCGAGCGGATCCTGAACGCCGCCTATGCCGCCTTCAATGCCCGCGACCTCGATGCTGCTATTGAGCTGATGCATCCCGAGGTTGACTGGCCCAATGCCTGGGAGGGCGGTCGGGCCATCGGGCGCGAGGCGGTTCTCGACTACTGGAGCCGCCAGTATCGGCTGGAGGGCGAACTGATCGTGAGGATGGACGTGCTGGACTCGTAGGCGAGGCTGGTCGGTCTCCTCGCCTAACCTCAAGGAGCGCCATGCCCTCGCTCGGACAGCTCACCACCTCGAGCTCGCAGTTCGCCAACAAGCGCGGCATTTACCTTGGGCGCCGCTCAACGAAGTTCCATGTGGCTCTTTACCGGCGCTCCGGCGGCAGGATCGGCGGAAATATCCCCGGCTGGCCCGAGGCCAGGATCCTCTTGGTCGACCACACTGGCGCCAAGAGCGGTGCGAAGCGGACGTCTCCGGTGATGTACCTCGAGGACGGCGACGCCATCGTCGTGATGGCCTCGAAGGCCGGCCAGCCAACACATCCTGCGTGGTTTCATAACCTCAAGGCGAACCCGGACACCACGATTCAGATCGGCTCGGTGGTTCGCGAAGTCCGCGCCCGCATCGCGACCGACGAGGAGCGCGATCGCCTCTGGTCGAAGTTCGTGGCGATGTACCCCGGATCCGAGTTCTACGAGCGCAACGCGAAGGGCCGGAAGATCCCGATCGTGATCCTCGACCCGCGGTAGTAAGCGTCGGGGAGGCCTTATTGCGCGGCATCGTCGCGTCGCTGGTGAAGACGATGGTGTAGTGCTCCATGTCGGAGGCCAGCAGCTGGTTATGGACCAGCTGCTGGTCGAGCACGTCGTCGGTGACGAGTACGCAGCGCTCGCCGGCGGCGCGGCGCAGGACTTGCTGGGCACCCGTGTATCGAGGGCGGCTCGACTCAAGTCGGGGTTGGCTTCGTCCGATTTCCTTCGGGATGGAGACTTCGGCACTGCCCACGGAAGCGGGGCCGGTTCCCGATCGAATCGGGATCTGGCCGATGGACGATGGCCGTTATGGCCTCGACGCGACCTTCCAGGGGGCGAGCGGTTATGAGCGGGCCGAGCGACATGAGGGCAGCCTCAAGCGGGGTCGCGTCCGCTACTCGCTGCGCCAGGAGCTGGACGGTGGTTGGACGCTTCGCTTCGGGCCCCTGAGCGCGGCCGAGGTCGGGGCCGCCCTGGGTGCGTTCGTGCGCTAGCCGAGTTCCCCGGTCTCAAGGGTCGCCAGTTCGTGTCCTGACTAACCTTGCACGGTGCCGTCGTGGACCCCCCACGTGGAATTGCTCTGGTGGGCCGGCTGCCCGAGCTGGGAGGAGGCGGTCGGAGTCGTCCGCGACGAGATGGCGGCCGCAGGCCTCGACCCGGATGGGCTCGAGGTGCGTGAGCTGCGCACGGACGAGGAGGCCGCACGGCAGCGCTTCCCCGGTTCGCCGACGATCCGCGTCGAGGGTCGCGATGTCCAGGACCCAGGCGAGGAGCCGATCGGCCTCAGCTGCCGCGTCTACCGATTGCGCGACGGAAGGATCTCCGCCCTCCCCGACCCGGCCGATGTGCGCGACGCCCTGCGGTCCCCGATCCTCGTCCCCGGCGCGGAGCCCCAAGGTGGCGCGAAGCAGGAGGCAAAGGGGTGAGCGCGGGTGGGATCGGGATCGGGGACGCCGCGCCGGCCCTGGAACTGCCCGACACCGAGGGCCACGCCACGAGCCTGCCGGCGCCTGGAGAGGCGCAGGCGACGGTGGTGGTGTGGACCTGCAACCACTGCCCCTACGCGCTCGCCTGGCACGACCGCCTCACTGCGACTGCGCGCGAGTACGCCAATCGCGGCGTCCGCTTCTTGGCGGTCAACTCCAACGACGCCGAGCGCTACCCGGCCGACTCGCCGCAGGCGATGGCCGCGCGCTACGACGCCGAGGAGTGGGGAATGCCCTACCTGCACGACGCGACACAGGGGGTCGCCAGGGCCTACGGCGCCCGCACCACCCCCGACGTCTTCGTCTTCGACTCCGATCTGCTCCTGCGCTACCGCGGCGCCCCGGATGCCGACCACCAGGATCCCTCCCAGGGAGCTGCCTGGCTGCGCTCCGCCCTGGAGGCGATCCTCAGCGGCGCCGATCCCGACCCGGCCGAAACCGAGCCGATCGGCTGTTCGATCAAGTGGCGCTGACGGCGGCAGCTTGCCGGAGCAATCGCCCGAATCAGTCCCGGGTGTCCGGACGGTAGCCGGAGCACAGCACCCGCATCCAGCCGATCTTGCCGTCGCGGGGCGACAGATACGCCTGTTGTTCGATCAGGAAGCGGCCTTCGGGGTTGCGGACGCTGAACCGGTAGCCGACCCGCTCGCGATCGGCGAAGGAGTCGGTCTCCAGCTTCTCGAGCGCCTGGATCTCATCGGAGTCTTCGAACCAGACGCGGAGCACCCCCGAGATCACCGCGGCGGGGTCGCTCGCCTCCCAATTGCGCCTCGGGGTCAGCCCCTTGAAGTCGACCTCGGGGTGCAGGAGATCGCGGATCCGGTCGAAATCCTTGGCGGCGAGGGCCTGGGCGAACTCGGCGCCGAGTGTGGCGGTTTCCGGCACGCGCGAATCGTCGCGCCCGGCAGCCGCCGTGTCAATCGCCGCCGAACCGGCCCTGCGGATCGACGGGCCTTGTCAGCCGCCCTAGAGTCCGTTGAGCACATCCGTTCGGTCCAAGGAGGAACCCCATGCCTGCCACCGCGTCCCTGATCAGCGGCGTCGACTTCGTCTCGGCGCCGACGCGCGACCTCGCCGCCGCGATGAAGTTCTACGGCGAGACGCTCGGAATGCCGCGTTCTATGTACATCGAGGGCAAACCGTTCGCCGAGTTCGAGACGGGGAGCCTGACGATCGGCGTGATCGAACCGGAGAAGATGGGCCTCGAGTACGCGCCCAACCGAAACCACATCGCGCTCCACGTCGAGGACGTGGCAAGCGCTCGCGCCGAGCTGGAGGCCCGCGGCGTGGCCTTCGAGGGCGAGATATTCGACACGGGCGTCTGCCACATGGCGTTCTTCTCCGATCCCGACGGCAACGCGCTGATGCTGCACCACCGCTACGCACCGCGCGAGGCGCAGGCGTAGTCAGCGCAATCAGCGGTGCTTCTTGCGGTGCGTCTTGACCTTCACGCACTTGAGCTTGCCGTGGACCCTGCGCTTCTTGAAGCCCCTGCGGCACTTGAGGGGCTTCTTGTGTGGAACGGTCGCCGCCGCAATCTGCACGGCGTTGCTGGTCGCCGTGTTCGAGCCGTAGCTGTTGAACGCCGTCACCCGACAGGCGATGGAAGCGCCCAGGTCGGTGCTCTGGACGAGGTATGTGCTGGTGGTCAGTCCGATCGGGGTGCCGTTGCGCAGCCATTTGTAGGAGTAGGAGGTGGGGTTGTTGCTCCAATCCCCGGTCGAGCAGAAGAGGGTATCGCCGGGCGAAGGCGTACCCGAGAGCTGCGGAGCCCCGATGCTGGCGGGCCAAAGCGCGGAGACTGGGACCAGCTGGGCGTTGATGTTCGGGGTCGTCGTCGAAACGGTCGTCGAAACTGGGTCGGCTAGGGCGAAGGTCGGCTTGTCGTTGTAGTACTGGGTGACGTAACCCGAGCTTTCGTTTTCCGCCCAGAATTCGACCTTGTATTCGCCGGTTGGCAGGCCGGCGAGCGTGTATTGGCCGCTGGTGTTGGTGTACGTGCAGGCGACGAATTTGAATGCTCCCTTTTCCAACGCGCAGACTTCGACTTCTTTGATCGCCGCGTGGGTCGAGGCGTCGGCCACTGTGCCAGCAATCTGACCGCCTTCTTTCATTTCGGCGTCGATGCCGGTGACAGCTGTGCTGCCAACCGGGACTGCTTCGGCGTCGGCAAAGGTCGATTTGGCGCTGTAGAACTGGGTGATGTAGTTGAGGCCTCCGAAGTCGGCGAAGAAGGCGACTTTGTATTCGCCGCTCGTCAGATTGGGGATGGTGTATTCGCCTTCTTCGTCGGTGAAGGCGCATTCTTCATATTCTTCGTGCGCGACGTTGTAGGGGCACGCCGCGGCGCCTTCGATCGGATTAGTGGTGGAGGCGGCGGTCACGGTGCCTCCGATCGAGCCGCCCGCAACCGCGCTCGCGGACGACGGCGCGAGGAGCGCGCTGGCGGCCACAATCGCCAGCACCATCAGGATCGCCCTGGGGACGGGCACGGGCTTGGTCGTGGTGAGACTCCCTGCTCTGATCAGATCCACGATTCCTCCATGTTCGGTTCGCGGGCGAGCGCATCCGATTGCTCAGCGGCGAGCAGGCTATCAGCGCGGTGAGGGGTTGCCGGCGGGCTCAGAGATCCCTGCAATCCGGCAGTTCAGGCTCGGATTTGCAGGGATAGGCGACCGCGCCTCGTGAAAGAACCCCCAGAGGTTGACCTGCAGAGAGCGTCGCTCAGCCGCGGCGCGGCGGCCACGGGAAGAACGCGCTTGTGCGGGCGACGTAGTCCGCGTAACCCTTGCGCCGCTTGATCAACGAGCGCTCGAGCAGGGCGGCGCCGCTGACCCGGATCAGCAGGACGGACATGACCGCAGGGCCAACAGCCGTCCACCACGCGCCGGTGGCCAGCGCGACGAGCCAGATGCCCCACCACACGCAGAAATCGCCGAAGTAGTTCGGGTGGCGCGTGTAGCGCCACAGCCCGCGGTCCATCACCTTTCCGCGATTCGCCGGATCGGCCTTGAAGCGCGCGAGCTGGAGGTCGCCGACCGCCTCGAACGCGAGCCCGACGGACCAGAGCGCAGCACCGGCCCAGTCGAGCGGGCCGAGGCCGGAAGGCGTGGGGTCGGTCATCGCGACCTGCACCGGGAGAGAGACGATCCAGATCAGCGCGCCCTGCAGCCAGAACACGACGACCAGGCTGCGCAGCGGCCAGCGCTCGCCGTGGCGGCGGCGCATCGCCGCGTAGCGGCGGTCCTCCCCCGTGCCGAGGTTGCGGCGGGCGAGATAGCCGGTCAGGCGAAGGCCCCAGACCGTCACCAGCACCGCCAGGAGCAGGCGGCGCTCGTAGCTCCCGTCCGCCAGGGCGAAGCCGGCCCATGCGACGACGACGAAGCCGCTGCCCCAGAAGACGTCGACGATCGAGGTGTCGCGCACCGCCACGCTCACCGCCCACAGCGCCGTGACGAGCACGAGCACGAGACCCGCCTCGACCGCCAGCAGGCCCGGAGTGCTCATGCCGTTCGCGCAAGGGCGCCCGAGAAGCGCTCCTCGAGCCAGTCGTCGACGTCCTGCCACACGTCATAGAGCCAGTCGGCGCGCGCGGCGGGCTCTCCGGGCACCTTGGACCGTGGCACCCGCGTGATGCGGACCCGGACCACGAGCCCGACGAGGCCGCCACGCCAGATGTCGGAGATCAGCTGCAGCCCGTCGAAGCCGTGATGGGCGATCACCACGACGTCGGCGTCGGGTGCGCCGTCGAGCAGGGCCCCCACGCCGCCGAGTCGCGGCGGCAGCAGATGCTGGAGCCGCTCCGCCCGCGCGGCAAGGCGGGGGTCGCGCTCGGCGATGCGCGCAATCGCGCGGGCGCGGCGCTCTGGCGAAAAGCGGGTCCCCTCCGGGTAGATCAGCACGCCGTCGTCAGCCTCGAGGCCACAGGCAAGCGCACGTACCCGCGCCACCTCCTGCGCCTCTCCGGTCCCGCGGCGCACGAAGTAGTTCGGCAGCCGCCGCCCGGCGACGTCGAGGCAGGGATCCGCGAGCAACTCACGTTTGAGCACGTAGCGCAGGCGGATCCGGTGCGGGCGGGCAACGAGGCTCGCCGGCAGGAGCGTGTCGACGATGCTCGCATGGCGGATCAGGACGATCACGGGGCCCGGCGCGACCTCGTCCTCGCCCACCACCTCGAGCCGCAGGCGGAACAGCACACGCACGGCGCCGAACAGCAAGCCTGCCCAGAGCTGCTGGACGCGCCAGGTCATCTCGCGCAGCCACACACGGCGCCGGCCTCCCAGGCTCGCGACCCACAGCACCACCAGCGCGGTGAGGCCCCCGACCTCCGCAGCGAGGTACACCCACAGAAACAGCACAAGCCGCGCGGCCGTCGGTGGCGCGCCGAACGCGGCCCGGCGCACCGCGTCGATCGCCAGGCCGACAAGGAGCAGCACCGGCAGCAGTGCCGTGGCCAGTACGAGGCCCAGCACCAACGGCGGAATCGTGCGCAACCGTCGCAGGATGGTTTCCGTCCGGGTCTCATCGACACCGCCCCGTTCCACCCCGTCAATTGTGGCACGGCCCAGCGTGGGCCTTGACCTCCCCTGTCAGCGGAGGCCGAGCGCTTCGCCGATGACGTCGACCGTGAGGGTGTTGATCGCATCCGGGTCGGGCTCGTCGGGGAGCGTTGAGGCCGCATGGGCGTCCTCGGCGCGACGGAACAGCCGCTCGGCCTCGAGCTCGACCCGATCCAGCGTCCACTCGCCGTGCTTGATCGCGAGCAGCTCCGAGGCGTCCGGGCGCGTCACCTGCAGCTCGCCGTCGCGCAGGAACTCGATGCCCATCCGCAGCAGCCGGATCAGGTGCGCGGCGTTCTTCGTGTCGTAGCCGTGCTGCTCGACCAGGCGCTGGCGCTTCTCCCTCATGTAGCCCTTGAAGGCGCCGCGCTCCATCTTCATCAGCTGCGAACGGGCGTAGCCCATGAACGGGTGGAAGGTCGAGCGGGTGGCGAAGAGGTCGCGGGCCGCGATCAGCCGTTCGCCGGGCGGGGTCAGGTCGATGTAGAGCGGCCGCTCCAGCCACAGCAACGCGAGCACATTGGGGTTGCCCTTTGCCAGCAGATGGATGGCCTTGCGGGCCTCGTAGACGACGATGTCCCATGGGTCGCTGACGATCTCGACGGTTCCCCGGCTGCCGAACTGGCGCTGGCCGATGTAGTGGTCGAGGGCCGGCACCGCGACCCCGATCGCGTCCTTGTCGTCGATCGACCCCGGCTCGGAGCTCGGCTCGTAGGTGCCATGGGCGATCGAGCCGCGGTAGGCGAGCAGGATCGCGGTCCCCTGGCCGAGGCAGGGATGCTCGCGGCGAAGTGTCGGCGGGAAGCTCATTTGGGTGGGAAACGTATTGTCTGCACAGGTCTGCAATCATCGCACGAATGAACAGGCCGCCTCTGGCGCTGATGCTCTCCCCCGAGCCGCCCGAGGCCGGCGACGAGCGGGAGCGGGAGCTGCTGCGGCTCGCAGTCGACGGGGCCGTGGAGTTCGAGGAGTTCTGTCGCGAGTACCGGCCGTTCCTTCCCCCCGACGGCGAGGGTCGGCGCTGAGGCCAGCGGGGCGGAAATCACTGAGATCCTCGACTCGATCCCGGGCTCCCGTGAGGCGGCGCAGAAGGCCATGGAACAGGCAGAACGGGGCGAAACCATCCCGCTCGAGGAGCTCTAAGCAACGAAACGTATTGCGTGGGTGCACTCAGGTGGTCGCGGCGATGCACGGGGAGATGAGCGAGGGGGCGAAGGCCAAGGCCTGGCTTCACGAGCGAGATCGAGGAGCTCTCCGAGCGCAACGCGTCGACGAAGTCTGGGAGATCTGGCAGACGCCGGCAGGGCTCAGGAGCTGCCCACGCGCTACGCGCGACGGCGAGCCGGTCCCCGAATGGGTGTTCGCGGTGCGTGAGGTGATGCTCGGGCGGGAGTCGCCACAATGAGCAGCGCCAAGGAGAGGTTCCTGCAGCTGATTCCGCAGCTCAGCGAGGTGCAGGCGCAGGCGGCACTCGATGCCGCGGGGTCGCCCGCTGATCGACGTCGTCGGAGTCCCCGGTCGGGAACCAGGCGATGTCGGCGTCTGGGTCGTAGTAGGCGAACATGGCTTCAACGCGCAGCCCTACGCCGGGATGGGGCCGGTTGGAATCGAGAGCCCTACAATCCCAGGCAACTCCCCTGCTGTTTCGCCAGCAGGGCGCGAGGCCGCCGCGGGGCGGCCTCCGCATTTCCACACTGGCTAGTGCCTATCGACGCACAACTCACGCGCTCATAGGCCGGCGTCAAGGTTCCAAGGAGGCGAGCAGGGCCGTACTGTCGCCCATGTAGAGCGGCTCGTCCGCGAGCGGGACGCGACCGTGAACGATCACGTGCTTGCGGCCCTTGGCCTTCGCGAAGACGGCGTGGAGGTCCTGCTCGGCGATCACGACCTCGCCGGTGAGGGCGTCGATCGCGACGTAGCGGCCCTCGTAGCCCCTGAAGTCGGTGCGGATCGGCTCCATGGTGGTTCGATGATAGGCCTGGGACCCGCTGCGGCGAGGCGGGTGCGCTGCTTCAGCTCAGGGCGGGGCGACCTGAGCGCGAGCACCCAGGCGCAGACGGGCGACCTGAGCGCGAGCACCCAGGCGCAGACAGGTAGGAGAGCCCCAGCCGCGTCATCCCGAAGGCGAGAGGCGAACTGGGGCGTTCGGGGTGAGGGTAGCCGAGCTTCGTGCGAAATGATTTGTCTGCAATCATCTCGGCATGAGCGGCCGACAGCCATCCGCCGGCGAGGCGCTGGGGCAGACCCGCCTCGGCTCGGGCATTCGCGAGGTCGAGATCAGTGACTGGACCTGCTTCTCATGCGGCGGCAGGCTTACTCAGGCACACGAGGGCGACTACTTCCACGACGACGCGGAGAACGAGTGCGCCGAGGTGATCCCGGTGCCGACGTCCCTCGTCCAGCCGTCCCTGCAAGACAAGGCGCCAAACAGCGCACGGGGGGCGTGACTGAGCGCGAGCACGCGCAGCGGCTGCTGACGCGGCTGCCGGACTCGGAGCTGGAGATCGTCGGTGGGTTCCTCGCCTGGCGCAACTGCCTCGCCGACATCGACGAATGGGGTGATCTGCGGGCGCGGAGCGGCGACGGCGGTGTATTGCGCCGCCTCGACGAAGCCGAACTCAAGGAGTTCGGCGAGACGATGTGGGAGGAGTGGCAGCGACTCGAGCGCGAAGGCAAGATCGATCCGCAACCGCCGCCGCCGCCCGAGCCGCCGCCGAGCGCGGAAGAGGAGGCCCGGCGCCGGCGCGAGCGGGCCGAGGGGCTGCTGGAGCGGCTGCCCGAAGACGATATGGCGGTGGTCGTCGCCTTCCTCGCCTGGCGTGGGCGCCAGTCGCTGCACCCGCGCGGCGGTCCGGCGGCGCGGCTGGCGGCGGCGGGCGCGGAGGCAATGCGGTTGCTCGGGGAGGCGGAGCGGCGGCTGTTCGGGAAGCGGGCCCACGGCAAGACGGCCGGCGGGCGGCCGATCGACGAGGAGATGATCGACGAGCTCGCCGCCGAGGCGGAGGAGGGCTACGACGTCGAGGAGACGCTGCGGCGGCGGGCCGAGGCGGGCGAGTAGGCAATGGCCCGCGATCCCTGGACGGACCCCGACCCGCAGCCCGGCGACTTCGACGGTCGCCGTAGGTCTGCTCGGCGATCGCGAGGACCTGGTCGGCCCGCTGCAGACCGAGCTCGGCGGCGAGCAGGCGCAGGTCGTCCTCGTCCTCGCCGACCCGGTGGGCGAGGACCTTGAGCGCGAGCAGGGTCTCGGGCGAAGCCGCGAGGACCCGCAGGCCGGGGAGATCGAGGACGGGAGCGGCGGCGGGATCTTCGCTCTCGAGGAAGCCCTTGACGGCATCGTTTAACCAGCCGCCCGGCAAGCCCAACTCGCCGGCGACGGTGGCCGCAGCTTCGTAGACGATGCTCTTGGGCTCAAAGACGGCGTCGATGTCGTGGGTGGAGCGCCGCTCGTCGAAGGCGAGGGCGATCGCAGCGCCGCCGACCACGTACATCTCGGCGCTGGCCTGACGGCTATCGAGCTCGGCCGCCAAGGCACTGAGGGCAGCGATGATCTCTTTGCGATCCATGACTCAGACCCGGTGCAGGGAGCGCTCCGGGATGAAGACGCCGCGGCGGCGGAAGGCGGCGGGAGCCTGGGCGATCGCGATCGCGCGGAAGCCCGGCACGTCGCTGACGAACCAGAAGCGGTCGAGGAAGCGGTCGGGCTCCACCGACCACTGCGGCCTGCGCAGACGGTGGGCGACGGCGAGGTGCTCGGCGAGAGCGCCGAGGTAGGCGTCGTGGCGGGGGTTTCCCGTTGGTTGCGGGCGCTCTGCAATCGCCTCGCCCCGCGAGCGATCGTCGCCACGCAGGGTGAACTCGTCAAGAAAGTCGCGCACAGTGTGGCGGAAGTTCTCACCGGAGCCAACGCGCCGTGCCACGCCGGCGAGGGTCTGGGTGAGCCGCTGCGGGGCAGGAGGGTTCGCGGCGAGCCAGTCGGAGCGTGTGGTGAGCCGCTGCGCCATGGACAAGGGGATGGTAGGCGCTGGAGCGGCTGGCGCTGCACGCGCAGACAGGTAGGAAGGGCGGGTGCTCGGCAAAACGAAACCCCGGCGGTTTGGCCTGCCTCCGAGGGAGGCTGCACAGGGACCGTTCCGGGGCCTTCTCCCAGATCGTAGCCGGAACGGCAGCCTGAGCGAGCGCCAGATCCGGCTCGCGCTCGCCTACTACGGGCGATTCCCGGAGGAGATCGACGAGGCGATCGCTCTGCAGCGCCGGCCTCTCGCCCAACTGCGAACCGAATACCCCTTCATAGAGGTCCATCTCGAAGGCGAGAGGCGAGCTGGGGCGTTCAGAGTGAGGGTAGCCGAGCTGCGCCCGAAATGAGTTGTCTGCAATCATGCCGGCATGAGCGGCCGACAACCATCCGGGGGGCGTGACTGAGCGCGAGCACGCTCAGCGGCTGCTGGCGCGGCTGCCCGATACGGAGATGGAGATCGTGGGTGGGTTTCTCGCCTGGCGCAATTGCCTCGCCGACATCGACGAATGGGGCGACCTGCGGGCGCTGAACGGCGGCGGCGGCGTATTTCGCCACCTCGACGAAGCCGAGCGAGAGGAGTTCGGCGAGACGCTGTGGGAGAGCTGGCAGAGGTTGGAGCGGGAAGGAAAGATCGACCCCCAGCCACCGCCGCCGCCCGAGCCGCCGCCCGACGCCGACGAGGAGGCCCGCCAACGGCGCGAGCGTGCCGAATGGTGGGTCGAGCACCTGCCCCCGGCGGACATGCCCGTCGTGCTCGCCTTCCTCGCCTGGCGCGGGCGGCAGTCACTGCGCCCGCAAGGCGGCCCGGCAGCGCGGCTGGCGGCGGCGGGCGCGGAGGCGATGCGGCTGCTCGGGGAGGCGGAGCGGCGGCTGCTCGGGAAGAGTTCATCGAGGCGGGCTCGGGAGCGAAGCTGACGATCGTCGCCGGCGGGGCGAGGCGCCTGCGTAGAGTCCGATGGACAACCGCTCGGCCGAGGAGGAACCGAGCCCGACAAGATACGAGGAGGTCAGCGCCGTGCAGCAGAAGATCGTTCCGAACCTGTGGTTCGACACCGAGGCGGAGGAGGCGGCGGACTTCTACATCTCCGTCTTCGACAACTCGCGCATCGTCAACGTGACCCACTACACCGAGGCTGGCCCGCGCGAGGCCGGCATGGTCTTGACGGTGGAGTTCGAGTTGGACGGACAGCGGTTCGTCGGCATCAACGGCGGTCCGCAGTTCACCTTCGACGAGGCTGTCTCCTTCCAGATCACCTGTGAGACCCAGGAGGAAGTCGACTACTTCTGGGAGAAGCTCTCCGAGGGCGGAGAGGAAGGCCAGTGCGGTTGGCTCAAGGACCGCTTCGGCCTCTCTTGGCAGGTCGTGCCGACCGGCATGGAAGAGCTGTTCGCCGACCCGGATCCGGAGCGGGCGCGGCGAGGGATGGAGGCGATGCTGAAGATGAAGAAGCTCGATGTCGCTGCTCTGCGCAGGGCAGCAGACGCCAGACAAACCTGACGAACTTATTGTCGAGGAGCGCCTATGGGGATAGGTCGCGCCGCTCGAACAGCAGCGAACCGATTGCTGCGAGCACAACGGCCGCGGCAGTGACTCCGAGGAAGGACAGCGTGTCGATGCCGTTCTCGACCGCCGTACCGTAGTAGCGAAATACCGAGACGTAACGGATTGCGTCGAGGCTCGGGTCGAGCCGCCCGATCAGGTCGACCACGTACATCCCCACCAGGACGCCCGCCACCGAGCCGGTCACCACACTGGTGCGCAACGACCAACCTGTGATGACGATTCCCAGGCCCGCGAACAGCAGCGCCAGCGGCCAGACGCTGGCGAAGCCGGCGAGGGCCAGGCCGAAACTGAGGCCGGCGCCCGAGAGCAGGCTGCCGATCATGGTCAGAGCCACGGCGACGGCGAGGACCGTGGCCAGCTCGATCGCCGTCGCGGCGAAGCCGGCCGCGACCAGGCGGCTGCGAGACACAGGCGCCGAGAGCAGCACGTCGAGCCGCCCGCTCTCGGCGGCGCCGGAGAGCCCGCTGGCGACCGAGCGCACCGCCAGGTAGCCGACCGCAAGCGGCACGATCAGACTCAGCATCTCCGCGTGCAGGTACTGCTCGACCGAGGTCAATTCGCCGACTCCGAAGGCTTCCTTCAGCGCCGCCGGGTAATTGCGGACCGCCTTGGTGAGCGCGGATTCGATCGAGGGATAGATGGAGACTATGAAGGCGGACCACAGGCCGAGCGGCAGGCCCCAGGAGAGCAGGGATCGGCGTCGTTCTCGCAGCTGCGCGACGATTAGAGGTGTCAACCCGCGCCGCCCGCGTAGTAGGTGAGGAATACCTCCTCCAGGGTGGGTCGTGCGAACTCGAGGTCGATGACGGTGTGGCTGGCGATCTCCTTGAGCACCGGGTCGATGTCCCCGGTGGCCTTGAAGTTGACGCGGCCATCGCCGACCTCCAGGTCGGTCACACCCGGAAACCTGCGCAGCCCCTCCAGATCGACCGTCCCCGCGAACTCAACCGAGACCCGGCGAGGGGTCTTGTCGAGCAGGTCCGAGACGCGCTCCACCGCGACCAGCTTCCCCTCGCGGATGATTCCCACCCGGTCGCACACCCGCTCCACCTCGTCCAGCTCGTGGGAGGAGAGGAAGACTGCGCAGCCGCGCTCGCGTTCCTCGCGCACCAGGGCCAGGAACTCCTCCTGCATCAGCGGGTCGAGGCCGCTCGTCGGCTCGTCGAGGATCAGCAGTTCGGGCCGGTGGAACATCGCCAGGATCAGACCGACCTTTTGACGGTTGCCGCGCGAGAGCTGTCCCATCGGCCGCTCGAGGTCGGCCCGGAAGCACCGGGCCAGCGCCTCGGCGCGGCCGAGCCCGGAGACGCCGCGCAGGCGCGCCAGCAACGAAATCGCTTCGCGCCCGGTGACGTGCTTTCCGTAGCCGAAGTCGCCGGGAAGGTTGCCGAGCCGGGCGCGGATCGCGACGCTGTCGCGGCGGCTGTCGAGGCCGAAGATGTGGGCGCTTCCCCGGGTCGGGTGCAGGAGGTCGAGCAGGGTGCGGATCGTCGTCGTCTTGCCGGCGCCGTTGGGGCCCAGGAAGCCGAAGACCTCACCCTCCTCGACCGCGATCGAGACCTCCTCGATGCCGCGGTGGCTGCCGTAGAACTTCGTCAGTCGCTCAGTCTCGATCGCCGGCACGGGTGCATGCTCGCAGGCGGAGGGGCGATTCGGCGGCTGCGGGAGTTGACCGGAACAACGTGGACGGCATCTAGCACCTAGATCCACCCCAGCACCGTGCCGAAGACGATCAGCGAGACGGCGACGACAGTGCAGCCATGCCGCCGACGATCCGCAACCGCCTGCGGTTGTCAGGGAGGTCGTAAACGTAGGCGGCGATGAGGAAGAACCAGAGATAGCCGAAGACGATGATCGGGAAGACGAAGGGGAAGTTCCACCACCAGTAGTCCCAGTGGAAGTAGCCAGTGCCGTTGAGCAGGACCTCGACGAAGACGGAGAAGATCGAGAAGCCGAGCGCGATCGTCAGCCGGTTCGGCAGCCCGAGCAGCTTCGCCCGCCGGTCCTCGGGCAGCGTCTTGGCAAAGATGATCCCGCCGATCGCAAACATCAGTGAGATCTCGATCGTCAGCCCGATCAGGATCAGGTAGGCCGTGTCGCCGGTCGTCGTCCACAGTGCGGCGCGGTGACTGAAGTGAAGGATCAGCGAGTTGACGATCTCGTTGATCCAGTCGGCTAGCCAGAAGGCGAGCCCGGCGAGGATCAACGTCCCAGCGCCGCCGCTCGACCTCGACCGCAGTAGACGTAGAGGACGAGGACGAGGAGCGTGACCACGTACCACTTGAACTGGGTCCGGTCGCGCAACATCCGCTGCGCTTCGACGGTGAAGCCGGTGACCGCAAGCATCGGGCTCCCGACTCTATCCGGCGGCGGCCCACGTCAGCGACGCGTCACCAGATCGTCGCGACGCCGTGGGCTCTGATTCCTGGATCGCGGGTGACGAGCGGTATTGCCTCGACGCCCGCCTGGGCGACGAGCAGCTGGCGCTGGTGCACCGACTGAGCGAGCGCGACGGCGGTTGAGGAGGCGCTCAGACGCCATGATGACGATTGCCTGAGCGCAAGGTTGTCGCTAATCGGTCATTCAAGAGCGGAGAATATGCCAGCGCTGATCCCTCCGTTATCGCAAAACTAGCCGTGTAACTTTCAGAAATAGATGGCGTTACTGAAAGTTTCAATGACAGCTAAATTTGCAGAAAAAGGGTGATTTCTGAAAGAAAAGCTAGAATACGAGCCTAGGAAATGGGAGTTAGAGAGCGCAAGAGAATTCTGGAGAACATTGCGCGACTGAGACGCGCTGAGGAGAAAGTTCCCAGTGGCGATATCGCAATGGTCCGTGAAGATCTCGAATCGCAACTGGGCGGAACTGTCTCGCGAAATCTGTCGGCAAGTCTGCTGGGCGTTAGCCATACGGCGCTCAACAACTGGATCGCAGCTGGTGACGTACCCGTTGTGATCTCAGAGCGTGGTCGTAAGGAGATCCCAATCCCCGTGTTGCTGGAGCTCCAAGACAGAGTTGCTGAGGAGCGACGGTCTGGCCGTCGCAAGCTGCACACGCTCGAGCCGGTCATGACCGAGGCGCGCCGTCGCGCCGAGAGAATGCGTCCCGGGGCGACTATTGCCCGGTCGCGTCGTCGCACCGACCCACATCGGGCCCCTGAGCTTCGGAGCCTTGCCTATCACCGAGTCCTGGCGCCGCGGCTCAGGCGCCCGATGATCGACGAGGCTCAGCGCAAGTTACGGCGATGGAAAGAGGAGGGGAGGATCGATTCCCGTAATGCGCAGGCCTGGGAAGAGATCTTCGCGATGCCGATCTCCGAGATTCGCAAGGCAATTACTGCCGACGACGAGCGCGGGCGGGACCTGCGCCAGAACTCGCCACTCGCCGGGCTGCTGAGCGAGCCGGAGCGGCGCAAGATCCTCGAGAAGGTCTGAGGCGCCCGGTGCGCCGAGAGCAGTTCGAGCACGTCATCGCCGCGGCGGCTGAGGTCTCGGGCGAGCGGGAGATCGTCGTGATCGGCAGCCAGGCGATCCTCGGAAACGTCGACGAGCCGCCCGAGAGCATGCTTTTCTCGATGGAGGCTGACGTCTATCCGCGCAACGACCCTGGCAAGGCGGACGAGATCGAAGGCGGTATGGGTGAGGGTTCCCAGTTTCAGAGCACCTTTGGCTACTACGCCCACAGCGTCAGGCCAGAGACCGTCGTCGGGCCGGATGGTTGGGAGGAACGGCTCGTCCGAGCCGAGATCCCGGCTCGGGTGGGACGGTCCGAGGGCGCCGTTGCCCTCTGCTTGGAGATCCACGATCTCGTCCTCTCGAAGTGCGTTGCCGGTCGCGAGCGCGATTGGGAGTTTGCGCACGATGCGCTGGCGGCGAACCTGGTTCAGGTACCTGAGCTATTTCTGCGCATCGAAGACCTCCCCGTGGCACCGGCCGATCGGACTCGCGTGCGAAAGATGCTCGAGGGGATAATCGCTCGGATCGACCGGCGTTAGTGGGTGACCCTCTACGGAGGGGTGCTCAGTGGGTCAGGTGCAGCTTCACGGTGGCTGTGACCGTCCGGTGGTTGCCGAGCATGTCGGCGCCGCGGACACGGGCGAGGGCGTCGACGGTGCGGTGCGGCAGGCTCGGTGCCCCTCAGCGTCACGGCTGCTCTGCGCCCGGTCGGGATCCGGAAGGCGCCGGCGGCGAGAAGCCGGTGGGTCTTGCGGCTGAGCAGCTTTACGCGGCCGTGGCAGGGGCCCGAGCGCTCGGCCTTGGGGCAGCCGAGACTCAGATGGGCGGTTCCATTGCGGAGGGTGCCGGCGCGGGCGATCCCCATGCGCGGTGCGATCGCCTCCGCCGTGACCAGCCTCAGCCGCCGATGGTGGCGGCGGTGCAGTGCCGGCCTCGCCCGCGAGGCCGAGGCCGCGGCGTCCCCGGCGGCGGGAGCGCCCATGTCGATGACGTAGATGTCCTGGTTGACGTCGTTGTCGCCGGGGACCAGCTCTTCCCAGGTAGCGAAGGCAACGAAGCGGCCGTTGGGCGAGATGCCGCTGCAGAACGCGGCCGACTGGCGCCCGTCGGACGCCGGGGAGACAAGGCGGATGGCGCCGTCGCGCCATTCGTAGACGTCTGGTTCTTTGTCGGTGTCCTGTGGCGAGAGCGTCGCCCGGGTCTGGAAATAGGCGCGATGGCCGTTCGCCGAAATCGCACAGAGCGCCACTTCCGTGTCTGTCACCGGGGTGCTGCTTTCAGGGGTGAGCAGCTGGTAGTGGCCTTCCGACCACATGTAGATCTCGGCTTCCTGGTGCTGGTCGGTGGAGGGGATCATCTTGGGACTGAAGAGAAAGATCCGACTGCCGTCGCGGGAGACGGCTTCGACGTGAAGGAAGCTGTTCGGGCCTTCTATTCCAGAGTGCAAGACCCTTTCGAGGGTGCCGTCGGGTTTGGCTCGGTAGATATCGGGGTTCTGGTCGGTGTCTTCGGGTACCTGGCCGGAGCGGGCGACGAAGTAGACGGACCCTTCGTCGGCAGCGCCGGCGAACGAGTAAGGATCGAATACCTCCCACGGCGTTCCCGGCACTTCTTCCGGGGAGACCGTGTGGGTCAGTCGCGTCGTCACCCCGTCGTGCCAGGCGAAGATGTCGGAGGTCAGCAGCCGGCCTTCGAGCGGGGATTTGCCGGGATCGTCGGCAGTCAGGTGCTGAGCCGTCGCGAAGTAGGCGGTGGAGCCGTCCGGCGAGGCGCCGAGGAAGCGGGTGTCTGGGACGAATGGGTTCGGGTATTCCGATGTCGGCAGGTATTCGTCGGGCCCGGTGGAGACGAGCCGGGTCCGACCTTCGAAGCGCTGATAGATGTCTGAGGCGCCGTCCCAGTCTTCCGGGACAAGCTGCTGGCCAGTCTCGAAGTAGACGTAGCGGCCGTCATCGGAGGCCCAAACGGTGTGAGTGCCGGCGTAGGGGTTCGGATTGGGCGGGGGACCGTCAAGCGGCCCCGTCGTGAAGAGGCTGTAGTGGCCGTCGGAGAGGACGTAGCCGTCACTCGAGCCGCCTTCGTGGCCCGCATCGCCATCTTCGGGCGTCAGGGAGGCGTCGGTCTGCATATAGACCCGCGCGCCGTCGGGGGAGACGCCGAGCAGCTGGGCGGAGGTGTTCTGCTTGTTTTCCGGCGGGATCGGCTGGCCATCGGGCAGGCGAGAGATGAGAAGCGTTTCGTTGCCCTCGCGCTCGAAGACCTGGAAGACGCCATGGCGCAGGGTGCCGTCGCCGAGCGCGTCTTCGGTCAGCAGTTCGTAGCTCCCGAACCAGACACGACCCGAGTTGTCCACCTGCACCTGACAGTGCATCAGCGCCGTCCCGCACCCGAAGGAAGCCTGCGCGGCGGGGGCTGCGGTCAGGCCAGCGACGAGCGCCGCCAGGCCAAGTGCCAGCCGCCAGACTCCCCGCCCCGGTCTGCGTCCCATGGGCGAATCTTAAGGCAGGCCTATGGGGAGCAGGGTGAGCCGAGTTAGGCGATACTTGCCGTCGAACGCTCTCGCCCTCGACGCATAGGAGGTTGTGGTGCGGGTAATCGAGCTTTCCAATCATCCGAGCACGCTGCTGCGGCAGGAACGCGAGCAGCTCGAGCGGGAACGCGAACAGCACCGGGAAGCGAGCGAGCGCAGCTTCGAGGAGGAGAGGGAGCGAGTCGCGCAGACCAACGCACAGGCGCAGGCGGCATACGAGGTCGAGCTCGCCCGCCACGAGGCGGAGGTCCAGCGTCTTCGCGACGAGCGCGATGCGACGTTGGGCTGGTGGCGACGGCTTCGCAGCGGCTCCCGGGTGAGGAAGGCCGAACGCAGGGCCCCGCGGGCGCCGGTGCCGTGGCGTGAACCCACTCCTCCCCCACCCCCGTCGGATCGGCCGCTGTTCACCAGCCGGGGGGCGAAACTCGCCGCCGGCATAGAAGGGGAGGAGCTTGTCGCCAATTCGCTGGCGGAGGTGCTTGGCGAAGAGTGGACGCTGCTGCGGGGCTATCGCAACCGCCGCGGTGAGATCGACCAGCTGTTGCTAGGCCCCTTGGGGCTCGTTGCGATCGAGGTCAAACACCGCAACGCGACCGTGCACGTCAACGGTGACGAATGGCGCTTCGAGAGGTTCGACAACTACAACAACCTGGTCAAAGAAGGGCTGATAAGCGACGGGAGCGGGCGCTCGCCGAGCCAGCAGCTCAGGGAGCCCGCCGGGGAACTCGAAGATTTCCTCGCCAGGCGCGGCCAGCCGATCGCGATAACCCCGGTGGTAATGCTGAGCCATCATCGCGCGAAGCTCGGCAGCTACGAGAACCCAACCGTCAACATCGCCCTCGACATCGACTACATCGTCGATCTGATCGGCCGGTTGGACACAGCGCTGGAGCCGCAGCGGCTGGCGGAGATCGAGCGGCTGATCGTCAAGGACCATGAGTTCCACGAGAAGAAGCGCTCGCGGAGCGGGGGACGGCCCTCCCAGCCGAGCTGAAGTCTCAGAACCAGGCTAAGCGGCGGGCTCGGCGCCGTCGTCGAGCAGCTCGCCGGCGCGGATCCGGGCGGCCATGTCGGTCGATTCCTCCCGGTACACGCTGCCGTCCTCGAACTCGATCACCGGATATTTGCGCTGCCCCGAGAGCCGCTCCAGATCGTCGCGCTTGCCCGGCCGCAACGGGCCCTTGACCAGCTCGTACTCGATCCCCTGCTCATCCAACGCCTTCTGCACTTTCCAGCAGGGATGGGCGTTGATCTTCACCCACTCGTTTGAACAGCGGTGGAGCTTGATCGCCATCGCGCGAGCATAGCCCGAAGACGGCAGTTCGACAAACGGGAGACCCGTTTGAGGCGGATCAGGTCGTCGAAGCGGCACAGGCGATCCGCACTCTCGCCATAGAATGACCCCCCATGAACACACTGCACAAGCAGCTGTCGGTTCTGGCCGCCACCGTCCTGCTCGCGCTGGGCCTCGCCGCCTGCGGCGGCGGCGGAAATTCGAACTCGACCACGGGGCCGACCGGCGGAGGGTCGACCTCCACCCAGAAGCAAGGCGGAGGGACCACGACCGCCGGGGGCGCGAGCAAGAGTGCGGGCTCCGGCGCCAACAAGGGGTCGAGCGCTTCCGCCGAAGCGAAGGAAGCGAGCGAATTCTCTCCCAAGCAGCACAGCGACTCCGGCGGCGGCTCGAAGCAGTTCCGTGCGCCAAAGGGTTTCGACAACAGCATTCAGGACTATGGCGCGGAGGCCAGCGGCTCGGAATTCGACCAAGCGGCCACCACCTTGCACAACTTCCTCGACGCCCGGGCGGAAGGCAACTGGGCCGCTGCCTGTACCTACATGTCCCAGGTCTTGATCAAGTCGCTCGAAGAACTGGCGACGCACACGCAAGAGCTCAAGGGCTGCGCCGAGATTCTCGACAGGCTGACGCCTCCGAGGGGGAAGGGAGCACTGCGCGCCGAAGCGGCCCAGGCCGACGTCGCCTCCCTGCGGGTCGAAGGCAAGCAAGCCTTCGTCATCTACACCGGCCCCAAAGGCGCCGTCGTCGCGATGGGAATGACACCCGAAGGCGACATCTGGAAGGTCTCCAACCTAACCAGCACCCCCCTGAACTGAGCCCACCGGCGGGGGTGTATCCATCGCCGGCCGGGACTCGGCCTTGACGATGGAAAGGTGTGTGGTCGAGCTGAACTTCGCGATCAGGCGGCGCTGCCGTCGCTCAGCAGGACCTTGGGGCTAGCGCCAGCGGCTCAAACGCTGTAGTGTTTTCGCTGGGAGAAGAACAGGCGCCACGCAGAGGGTGGGTGTGATTTGCCCCAATGTGAGGAGGAATTGAATGGCTAGGCGCTTGGTGATCGCAGTTGCGATGATGACCTTGGGTGCTGTATTCGCGGTGCCCGCGGCGCAGGCCGAATTCGGCATCGCGAAGTTCGAAGGGCTGACATGCAAAACGGATCTCAGCACGCCCGGGGTGGGGAACTGGGAAGACAACGGAGATCCGTGCTTGGCCTCCGGCGAAGTCGAACGGTTCTACACGCAGGCAGCCGGACACCCGGACTTCGGGATCACGGCCTTCCTCATGAACCAGGTCACCGGACCGCCCCCACTCCCGGACGGATTCATCAAAGAAATCCGCACCGAACTGCCCGAAGGGCTGGGAGTCAACCCCGAGGCAACCCCTCAGTGCACGAGGAAACAGCTCGGGGAAATCGTCTCTGCTCCTCCCGTGGTGACGAAATGCGCCACCGAAGTGCCGGCATCTCAGGTTGGCATCAACTACCTGACGACGATCAGCTCCGGTCCGCCGGCCTTTCCCGTGCCGGCAGGCACTGAATTCACGGTCCCGATACCCGTCTACAACCTGGAGCCGGAACCGGGTGAACCTTCGTCCGCTGGATTCAACGCGACCGGGGAACCCACAATCCTCGAATCTGACCTCAACCCCAAAGACCAGCACATCTCTTTCACGGTCCGCAACCTGAAATCGCCGCTCGCAGGTGGGGCGCCGGTGATCGGGTCTCGCCTCGTCTTCAAAGGTCAGGCAGGGACCGGCTACCTGACCATGCCGAGCAACTGCGCGGGGCCGCAGGTGACCAGCTTCCACGTCAAATCCCACCCGAATCCGCCGCCGGAAGGTCCCGAACTGACCGACGAAGAAACGTTCCCAACCGCGGTCGGTGCGGATGGCTGCGAAAACGTGCCGTTTAAAGCGGGGCTCGACGTCACCTCAAGTGGCGCCACCGACTCACCCGAACCGGTGACCGTGGGCCTGACGCTCCCGTTCGATCCAGATCCAAGCAAAACCCAGACGTCGTATCTGCGGACGGCGAAAGTCGTGCTACCGGATGGCGTCGGGATCAACCCCTCGCTCGCCAATGGCCTCGTCGCCTGCACCGATACCGAGTTCGCAAAAGACA
Source organism: uncultured Solirubrobacterales bacterium (assembly GCA_963749605.1). Classification (GTDB taxonomy): domain Bacteria; phylum Actinomycetota; class Thermoleophilia; order Solirubrobacterales; family 70-9; genus CAVVNN01. The sequence goes on from CAVVNN010000002.1 coordinate 1,181,577, forward strand.
CCAACACGCCGATTGCCTGCCCCGATGCGTCGAAAATCGGGACTGTAGACGTGAAATCGCCGGCATTGCCCGAGAGCATCGGCGGCACGGTCTACGTCGGCCAACCGACCAGCAACGATCCGAGCTCGGGCAATCAGTTCCGGATCTTCATTCACGTTTCCTCGGCCAAATTCGGGGTTAACGTTCGCCTGATCGGAAATGTGTTCCCGAACTTGCAGACAGGCCAGCTGACTGCAGTCGTCGATGAAAACCCACAGGCCCCGTTCGAATCGTTCGAAGTTCACCTCGACGGGGGGGCTCGAGGGGCGCTGACAAGCCCCGGCACCTGCGGCCCGCACACGACGACAACCGAAATGACCCCCTGGTCCGGTCATATAGAAGAAAGCCCGCCGACGAGTTCCTTCACCCTGACCAGCCTCCCCGGCGGAGGCAGTTGCCCGAATACGCTCGCTGGGCGCCCGTTCGCTCCTGCCTTCCAGGTGAAGTCAGACAACACCCAGGCCGGCGCCTACAGCCCGTTCCGGGTCCAGATCGCTCGCACCGACGGCCAGCAGGAGCTGAAGGCCGTCAACGTGACCCTGCCGAAAGGATTGACCGGCAAGCTTGCCGGCATTCCCTATTGCCCCGAGGCCGATATCGCCGCGGCGGCGGCGAGCAGCGGCACCGCCAGCTGGCCAGCTACAGCTGCCCGGACAGACAGCATGATCGGGACCACGACAACTGCCGCCGGAAGCGGCAGCGGCCCGCTCGAGCTCGCCGGCAAGGCATTCCTGGCGGGCCCCTACAAGGGCGCCCCGCTGTCGATGGCGGTAGTTACGCCGGCCGTCGCCGGGCCGTATGACATCGGCACCGTCGTGGTCCGGGTCGCGCTCAACGTGAATCCGGAAACCGCTCAGGTCAACGCGGTATCCGACCTGATCCCCGACGTCTTCGGCGGGGTCAAGCTGGACATCCGCTCGATCGACGTCAACGTCGACCGCAGCAAGTTCATGCTCAACCCGACGAACTGCGCCGCACAGGCAACCAGCGGTGCAATCAACGGAGGCGGCGCCGACCCCAGCAACCCAGCGGTGTTCAGCTCCTACGCGGTCAGCGATCCCTACGCGGCAACCGGCTGCGACAGCCTCGGCTTCAAGCCGAAGCTGCACGTCCGGCTGTCCGGCCCGACCAAGCGGGCGAAGAACCCGCGCTTGCGGGCGATCCTGGAAGCGCGCGAAGGCGATGCAAACCTCAGCCGCACCGCGCTGACGCTGCCGCACGCGCTGTTCCTCGATCAGGGCCACATCCAGACGGTGTGCACAAGGCCGCAGCTGGCCTCGCAGACGTGCCCGACGGCGGCGGTCTACGGCCACGCTGAAGCGGTGACGCCGCTGCTCAGCGACAGGTTGAAGGGGCCGGTCTATCTGGTCTCCTCCAGCCACAACCTGCCGGACCTCGTCGCCGACCTGCACGGTCAGGTGAACATCCAGCTGCACGGCGTGATCGGCACCAAGCACGGCGGGCTGAAGACCGTGTTCAACCCGCTGCCGGACGTCCCGGTGAAGAAGTTCATCCTGAACATGCAAGGCGGCAAGAAGAGCCTCCTCGTCAACTCGACCAACACCTGCCAGAAGAAGCAGACGGCCGTGTTGAACATCAAGGCTCAGAACGGCAAGAAGGTCAAGAGCAACAAGTTCAGGCTGAACATGAGCTCCTGCGGCAAGAAGGGCAAGAAGAAATAGCCCCAATGGGCGCTAGTGTCCTGGGTCACCAATTCGAGTGCCGCGGTCCGTTGTACCGTTTGGGCGTGAGTTCGACCAAGCGAATCGGCAACTGGACGCCCGACGGGAAAGCGGAGCGGGCGATCGCGCGGCGCGAATACCGCGAGCTGACACCCGGGCAGCGCGTAGAACAGGCCATGGTCCTGAGCCACGAGCTGGGCAAGCTTGCGGCCCGCGGCCGCGCTCGGGCGAAACGCAGTTGACCGAGAGCTTGCCACTCGATGGCGAGCCACTCCTGGCGGCTCTGGAGGACGCAGAGGTCAGCTTCATCGTGATCGGGGGGTTCGCGGTCAGCGCGCACGGCTACCTGCGAGCTACCAAGGACCTGGACATCGTCCCCGCCCCGGATCCGGAGAATCTGGACCGACTGGCAGATGTCCTCCGCCGGCTGGGTGCAGGGGTTCTCGGAATGGAGGAGTTCGGGAAGGAGGAGCTCCCGGATCCGCGCGACGCCGAGGCGCTTGCCTTGGGCGGCAACTTCGTCCTCATCACCCAGTACGGCCGTCTCGATGTCATGCAGCTCGTCAGCCCTGATCTCGAGTACGCCGACCTCGACGTCGCCGCTATAGAGGACGAAGTCTTCGGGCACCGAGTTCGCTTTTGCGGCTACGAGCACCTGGTGTCGATGAAGGAGGCGGCGGGTCGCGACCAGGACCTCATGGACCTGAAGAAACTGCGGGAGGCTCGCGAAGACGGGTAGCGGCGCGAGCAGGGCTATTCGAGGAGCTGCGGCGCCGTAGACGTAGGAGACGCTGGGGCTGTACGACTTAGCACGCTGCGTGCATTCTGCGGCCTCAACCGGATGCTGCACAGCTTGTGCAAAGGTGTTGGAGACGAGCGGGGTTCGAGGGCCACTGACCCCCCATTGACGCTCGGCCATTTGCGGCATTTGATTGTGCATCGTTTGTTGTAAACGTCTACTATTCACTTACCAGTCGTTTGTGAAGTAGGCACCGTTATCAATACGAATAAGACCTCGGCTCAGGTCACCAGTCGACGTACGCGCGATATGCACGCGCTGTACGCCGATGGTGCGACCCTTGAACAAGTTGGCGCCCGCTTTGGCGTCACGCGAGAGCGTGTCCATCAGATCTTCCGCGAAGCGGGTATTCCAACCCGCTCGACAAAGGAAACAGCCGCATTGCGCCATCAGCGCTTAGTGAGCCAACACAGTGAGAAGATCCGCGCGGCGTTCTCGGAATCGAGAGATGTCGAGGTCGTCTCCCGGCAGCTGAACGTTCCTCAGGTGATCGTCAAAGAGGTTGTGAAGCAGCACTTTCCATCAGCCGATCTCCCCCGCCCCAAGAAGGCGCGGCCACGAATGTATTCGACCAGCGAGCTGATTGGCTTCCTTCAAGAGGCGCGCGCCGCAGTGCCGGGCAGGCTGTCGACGCGCGCATACGGCGAGTACGCCAAGGGCCGTCGTACAAGCGACGGCCGACCGTGGCCTTCTCATCAAACCGCCGCCAAGCGCTTCGGTGGCTGGCGCAAAGCCCTCGAACGGGCAGCAGCTGCGGCCGAAGGGGACTAGCGGCGCTGCACGGCTTGTGTAGAGACGCTGAGAGGAGCTGGGCACGGGGTGCCGCTCGCACCGTCGTCGCCTTTCGGTTTGAAGTCGAACGCCTCGGTAGACGAATGACATACAAACGCAATGTGCGGGTGGCTCAGCGTAGGCGGTTCCCAGCGGGCGATTCGGCTAGGCGTGCAGCCGCTCGTGAGCACATTGAAGATTGAGGTTCATCGAGGCTCCTCCTGTTGGGCTGCTGGCGGGGCTAGGTGTCGTCGAGGCCGGGGATCGGGTCGATCGGCAGCTCGCCGTGGACCTCTTCGAGACCGATCAGGTCATTCTTGTCCCGCGCCCGGCCCGCGAGGCGCTTGAAGCCGACGATGCTGCTCAGGCTGGCGACATAGAGCTGAAGCTCCCCATAGTCCGCGAGCGTCGCACGCTCGCGGACGGTCTCGTAGTCCAAGGGCGGAAGGCCGCCACGGATGATGTCGATCACACCGGCGCGGGTCTTCGTTCTCAGGTGCGTCTGGCCGAGCAGGTGCTCGTCCTCCAGCGACGCATCGTCGCGGTAGCGCAGCGCGTCCAGATCGCGCAGCGCGCTCAAGACCCGGCGGTCGTTGTCGGGATCGTCGGGGACGAGAAAATCGATGTCCTCGGTGGCGCGCACAAACCGATTTGCGATTACCGCGAAGCCCCCGACGACGACAAACTCGGCACCGGCTGCGAGCATCGCGGCCGCGCCGACATCGAGTTCAGGATCGGCCGCCGCCACTGCCCCGTTCCACCGCTCGCAAGAGCTTGGCAGCCTGCGCTGAGAGGTGCTGGCCGCGGCGGAGGAGCTCGCCGATCGGCGTATCCGCTGGTGGCGCCATCCCAGACCGCTTCTCGCGGTTGAGCTCCGCCCACTCGGCCTCGTGGCCGGGCTCGAGGAGGGTTTTGTGCCGAGATGCAGTCATCGGAATAGATGGTATCCGTCCGCTTGGACGACGACCGCAAAGCGCGCGCCGTACTGCTCGTGGCCGCGAGAGCGGCGAGGTGGGGGCAAGTGGAAGACCTCGCCACGAACCGCTACTCGGGCCAATCGGGCGCGAGCTCGGCCATCTGCTCGGCGATCGCTCGCATTTCAGCGCGATCCCTCGGATCATTCGCCAAGCGCGCGACCTCCGCTGCAAGCCCCGACCGCCTCTGCTCGCGCTCGGCCGTCTCGGCGATTGCCTGGCGCGCGGCCTCGGCACGAGTTATGCCGCGCTTGCGGGCGATGGTCTCCAGGGCGCGCTGGGCCGCGGCGCCCAACCGAAGTGAGAGCGGATGAGGCGCGCCAGCCACTCAAACCAATGTAGCGCGAGAAGGTCTCAGCTGTCGAGATCGGCGTCTGAGCTGTCGACATCGACGAGCTCGAGCAGGTCGTCGAGGTGGCGGAAGTCTGCGGCGTTGCGCGTGTAGAGGGGGAGTGCATTGGCGATCGCGGTGGCGGCGATCTGCAGGTCGAGGACGCGCGGGCCACGGGGCTTGCGGCCAGCGCCCGCGGTCGCCGCGTAGACGCGGCCGTAGGCGCGGGCGCAAGCGGTGTCGAAGGGCAGGGATTCGATGCCGGACTCGATGCGCTGGAGGCGATCTTGGCGCTCGGCCCGGGCCGACGCGTCGGTGGTCGCATGCGGACCGGATGCCAGCTCCGCCAGGGTCACGGCCGAGATCGCCAACTCGGCCGGAAGCCGGGCCGGATCGATCCGGTCGAGATCGATGACGACCGAGGTGTCGAGCAGGCCGCGCTCGGACGGCGCCTCAGCCACGCGGCGTGGGGTCCTGGTCGACGAAGGCGTCGACGTCGGCCCTGAAGCGCTCGGAGTTGACGCGAGGAGCGCCGGCGAGAAGCGCCAGCAAAGCCTCTTTGCGGACGAACTGGCGGCGACGCAGCGGGCGCAGCTCGCCGACCGCGGTCCCGTTGCGGGTGACGACGAACTCCTCGCCGCGATCGAGCGCTCGCATGATCTCTCCGCTTTGGTTGCGCAACTCTCGCTGGGTCAGCTCACGGGACATGGCCACAATGTAGCACTGGTGCGACACACCGTGGCGTACTCCGCGTACTACCGGCAGCGCTGCGCGTGGGCCGGAGCGCACCCGGGCCCTGCTCGAGCTGAAGGCCGGCCGACCCCTCGGCGCCGTTCACGATTCAGCACAACACGTGCAATCTTCCTCGAGGGTCACCAGCTGCCGGCTCCGCTCGAGTCGCCGGCCGACCATCGCCGCCCGACCATCGCCGCCCGACCATCGCCGCCCTACGGTTGAAGCCGAGCGCCTCGATAGACGAATGACATACACACCGTCACAGCTACCAGGGTAGCCGTGGAGAGGTGAAATGAATACAGCTACCCTGGTAGCTGTCACTACGTTGTGAAGCTCTCACAGCTCTTTTAACGGCCTCTCGAGGTGTGGGAGGCAGGATGGGGTCAGACAAAAGGTTTCAGGCCTTCTCCGGCGTTCTGAGCGCTTCTAAACGCAACCGCGTGTGGAGGGTGAGGGGGTGTGTGGGGGGATCCGTATAGATCGAAGCTGTTTCCGCTATCTGATTCCAAAGCAAAATTGGAGACAAATGACGAAACAGCCACGAGCGATCCGTACTACCTCCCGATCCGGTAGAGAAAGCAATCCGTTCTACCTTCCACTCCGGGAAAGAATTGCGATCCGTACAGAGCTTGAATAGCTGGGTTTAAACCCTAGAGGGACCTCTTGGGGGCGCAACTTGAATACTGCTATTGCTGCGGATTACGCATCTGTTTGCTTCGTGGTGGGCTTTCCTGCGCGTCCTAGTAGGCAGGATTCCTGCCGTATTGAACTAGGGGCGGATCAGGTAGCGCTAGCGCATATACGAGTGTTGGGACGCTTGTCAAGAGGGCCTATGAAACCTTGGGCCTCTCGAAGGGGGGCCGAGACTCATCACGGCCCAGCGCAGTTAAACCTCGAAACAGCAAACAGCCCACATACGCACCGCGGCCTGTAAAGCAGAGCGAAGGCTCTACTTAGCGGCTTCGGTGCTTCTTGGATTTCTTGGCTTTTTTGCAGCTGTTATGAACAACTGGGCGGAAGTCATGTACGGCCCCGTTCTGTCCCGTGAAGTGAGCCGTGGCCTTCTGCTTGGGACCCTGACAAAGGTTCCTGGAATTCACAATCAGAGCCTTTTTCCCTCCGAACAGTTCCAGCACGAACTTAGTAGCAGGAGCATCCGGAACAGAGGCAAATGTATTGCGAATTCCTTCGTTGATCGAATCAGTCTGACCTGAGAGCTCAATGTCAATCAAGCCATGAAGGGCCACGACGACATCCGGTAGCGGATGGCTGGATGAACGCAGATAAACGGGTCCTTCCAACGGGTCGTCCAAGAGCGGTGTAACCGCTCTTGCCCTCCCATAAATGCTGCCCGAAGGACACCCAGCGCCGTTACCGGCTCCAGCTGCATATTGAACTCGAGTGCAAACTGTACGAATGTGCTCGTTAGCCAAGAAAGCAGAATGTGGAAGCGTGACCGCTGCGGAAGCAATATTCGCTTCCCCAGAGCCTCCACCCTCTTTGGTCTTTACCACAGCTCTCAAACTCTGATAATCACCTCGCTTGGTCGCCGCCCTTGAGAGTCAAAGCGAGCTTCGGCTTGAAGTCAAGGCCCCTGCAGCCGCCGACCTGGAAGCGGTTCGATAGCGGCGCGATCTGGCCGGTGGTGGAGATCGCCTCGCCGGAGACCGCACCGGCTTCGCAGCTGGTCGGGTTCAAGGTGAACTGATCGCGGCTGACGTTGATCGCGATCGAGCGGATGTCGAGCGGGATCCCGTGCAAAGAGGTTGGCAGCGGGTCGGTCTTGATCGTCCCCTGGGCGGTTTCTTCGTCGACGTAGAGGGCGGAGCGAACGACGACGGTGCCGAGGTCGAAGGGGCCGGCGACGGCGGGGGTGATCACGGCCACGCTGAAGGGGGCGTTTTTGTAGGGGCCGGCTAGGTAGGCGTGACCGGAGGCATAGAAGGGGGCCCCGGAGCCGGCGCCGACGGTGACGGTGCCCAGCTGCGAGCTCTGCGGGCAGGAGGGGCTCGCCTGCTCGGCGGCGCCCTGGCCGAGGCCCGAGCGGGCCGCCGCGGCGGCGATCTGGGCCTCAGAGCATTCGCTCAGGCCGGCGAACTTTGCCGAGACGCCCTTGGGCAGGGTCAGGTTCAGGGCGGCGAAGTGCTGGGAGCCGTTTTCGCGGCTCAGTTTCATCACGAAGGGCGAGTAGGTGCCGGCCAGCGGGGTCTGGGTGCCGGCTTCGAAGGCCGGTGCGTTCGGCAGCTGGGCCTCGCTTTGGGCGCAGGGGCCGCCGGCCGCGGCGGCGTTGATCGCGAAGGCGCTCTGCTGGGGGATCGCGACGTCGGGCTGGGCCCAGGAGGAGAGCGTGGCTTTGGTCTGGTAGGTGCCGCAGGTGGTCGGCGTGGTCAGGGTCGCGCGCGGGCCGCCGAAGAATTCGAAGGCGAAGTCTTCGAAGGGCAGCTGCGGGTTCTGTTTGAAGCTGCCGACCAGCTGGCCGGTGATCGGGTCCGGTTCGACCTTGCCGGCGATCTTGGCGACGACGCCACTGATCGGGTCGTCGAGGGCGATGTAGAGGGCTATTAGGGAGTTGAAGGGGTTTTCCTGTTGGCGGGCGAGGTAGACGGAGCCGGGGAGCGGGTGATCGAGCAGCGGCGTCTTCACGGAGACGGTGCCGACCTTGGAGGCCGCCGGGCAGTGGGCGGGCTCGGCTTCTTCGGGGCCGGAGTGGGGCAGGTTGATCCCGGCGGGGCCGCGCAGCGCGCAGGCGTCAAGGCCGGTGGCGGCGGAGGGGTTGACCGCCAGGCCCGGCGGGAAGGCGACCGAGACGTCCTTTAAGTGGGCGGTGGCGCGGTGCTGGGATTCTTCGTCTTCGGGGGCGTTTTCCTGGGGCAGGTGGAGGTTGACGGCGAGGCCGGTGGGCGAGTCGGCGGCGGCGCTTTGGGGGTGGGCGGTGAAGGTCGGGTTGAAGGGCAGCGCTTCGCAGTCGGTGAGGCTCGCGGGGTTGCCGTTTTCATCGAGCAGGAAGGCCGATTCTTCGATCAGGTTGTCGGGTTCCTCCAGCGAGTCGACGGTGAGCAGCGTCTGCGGCAGGCCCTGGCAGGAGGTCGGCAGCGAGATGAAGGGGATGTGGGGGGCGTCGGTCGAGCAGCCGGTCTGGACTTTTTCTTCGACCACGCACTGGCGTTCTGGGTCGTGGCGGTGGTCGGCGGGGACGGCCCAGATCGACTCTTCGATCGACTGGATTTCGATCGTCGTCGGGATCGTGATGTCAGAGACCCGCAGCCCGTAGTCGGTGGCGGGGTTGACCGCGCCTTCCTGGAAGGAGTTGAGGCTGACCAGGCTGAAGCCCAGGCGCGCGGCGACGCCCAGCGGCGGGGTGAGGTTGTAGATCGGCTGGATCGCGGGTTTGCCGGGGTCCACGCCGACGAACTGGATGCGGGCGACGCCGATCTGGGTGTTGGCCGGACAGAGTGAGTTCTGGCCCTCGAAGTCCTCGGTTTCGCACTTGGGCAGCGCCTGGGGGTTGCCGGCAAAGCCCGCCGGCAGGTCGACGAAGAGGTCGCGCAGGGTGCCTTCGGGGTTTTCTTCGGAGTCCTGGTTCATCGCGAAGGCGACGTCGAACTCGAAGGGGCGCGAGCCGGCCCGCAGGTCGACGGAGCCGTCGTAGTTGCGGGCGGCGGTGGTGAAGCTCTGGATCCCGAAGTCGGCCTGGGCTGCGGCGGGGATCGCCAGCGCCAGCAGGCAGGCGAGCAGCAGCGGGCGGGTGAGCTTGCGGGCGCTCATCGCCCTGCCCTCCGGTTGTGGGCGGCTTTGTGGTGGTGGCGCTTGTGGTGGTGGCGCTTGTGGTGTCGGGCCTGCTTTTTCTTGGCCGGCTTGGGGTTGGGGGGGCCGACGAAGCTCGAGGAGCCCGGCGAGGGCTGGGCCGGGGCTTCGGAGGTCGGGCCCTTGCAGCCTTCGGCTTCGCAGGGGGCGGTTTCGGGGACTTCGAAGCCGCCGCCCGACGCGGGCGTCATAGAGGTCGAGCAGTTCGTCTTTGTCGGTGGCGAGCAGGCGCTCGCGGGTGATGAAGAAGGCGTCGTTGCCCGAGGGGGTGGCGTCGACGAACATCGAGTCGCTGGGGGAATGCCCGGAGGAGATCAGGAAGACGCAGCCGCCTTCCTTCTCGCAGCTGCCGACTCCCTGGGGCTCCCACTCATAGACGTCTTGGATGTGGCCGTTTGAGTCCTTGGGCGAGAGCGTGTCCTGGCTTTCGAAGAAGAGGCGACCTTCGCCGTCGTCGGGGAGGTTGTGGGGTTGGGGGAAGGGGGCGCCGAGGGTTGAAGACCGAGATCAGGCTCAGGTTCGACTGCCCCAGGGGCGCTTGCTCCGGTCGGGTTGCAGGAGGCGCAGGTCGAGCTCTTCTGCGGCGGCGTCGAGTAGGTGAAGACCTCCGGGCAGGCGGCCGGCTTGCTCTTCCCGCATTCCCCGCTCGCCGCTTTGTTGTCCTGGCCGGTCAGCTCCGCCCGCGACATCAAGGCCAGGTATTCGCCGTCGGGCGATGACCTGGGCGGTGCGGTTTGAGGGTGAGGCCTTCCAGGTGCCCTGGCTGCCGAAGGTGGGGTTGTCTTCCCCCGACAACCGCCCGATGAACACCGCGCCCCCGCCTTCCGACCACGCGTAGAGGTTGAAGGCCCCGGCCACCGCCGCTTCTTCGTTGGCGTTTTCTTCGCCGCCCGTCAGGATCGCTTTGTCGACGAAGTAGACGTGGGAGAGATCGTCGCCGGCGCCGAGGATGCCCTGGAAGCTGGCCGGGGTTCCGGCAGGCTCGCATTCCTCAGTGGTTTCGAGGTCGTAGAGGCAGCCGTCTGAGAGCAGCACCTTGGAGCCGTCGGTGGAGGCGGTGAGGAACTTGCCGGCGTGGTCGGGGACTTTCGATCGTCGTCGTCCCCTCGTCCCGCACATACACCTGACCCGAGGCGTCTGACCAGAAGATCCGGCTGCCGTCGTCGGAGATCGCGTGGTCGACGTCGGGGGCTTCGATAGTCCGGCGTTGGTCGAGCAGCATCCGCCCCGACCACCACCACTCCCGGGACCGCCGCCCCGTTGCCGGGCAGCACGTTGATCAGCGACAGCTCCCCTTCCACCCACTCATAGAGGTCGCATTCGGCCGTGATCGCCTTGCATTCGCTCGGGCCCACCGCCGGCGCTTCCGGTGCGATTCCCCGCCACCGGCCCGGTCAGCGCGTCGTTGGCTTCGAAGATCAGGTGGGTGAAGGCGTCGGAGGGGCGGTGCCGGCGTTGGCGCCGGAGAAGATCGGGGTGAAGAATTCGGGCCTTTCCCGTGGCCCGGCGCGGTTCTGCGGTTCGCTCGTGACCAGCGGGGTCAGCGCTCCCCTTCCACCCACAGGTAGAGGTTGGAGAAGGCCCTGCCTTCCGGATTCGGCCGGCGCTTCTGGGGGGAGAGCGGCGGTTCGCTCTGCACGATGACGGCGCGGCGTGAGGTCCGCCGAGAAGGCCTTGAAGCCGCTCTGGTTGTCGTCTCCGCCGTGTGGCGAACTCGGCAGGCTCAGGTCGTCGCTGCTCCATCCCAGCGGATCGCGCCGGCCACGTACTCGTTGGCGCCGGCGGAGAAGCCCGCGGCGAAGGGCTGGCCCTCATAGGCGACGGCGTTGCCGTCGGGCAGTGCTCTGCATCGGCATCGTCAGTTCGTTGGTGCCCGGCAGGCATTCGCTGCAGCTGCCGCCGAGTTCGCCCGTTCGGTTCCGGCGTCAGCACCTCCCCCAGCTTCTGCGGCGGGCTGACCAGCTCCTAGGCGCGGTTGTCGGGCAGAGCGCCGGTGCGGGGTCGGGAAGGTGTTGAAGGTCTTCTCGGGCCCGCGAGGTGACTTCGGCTTCGAGTCGGTGGCGCTGATCCGGAAGCGGTAGGCGGTGTCGGGGTCGAGGCCACCGAGCTCTGGGCCTCGACGTATTGGGGACCGGTGGCGCTGAGGGCGACCTCGGCGCCGGCTTCGGTGGCCGGCTTTGAGAGGATCAGTTGGCTCGGGGTCGCGGCGAGGATCGTGGTTTCGGGGGCGATGCCGGCTCCTTCGATGCTCTGGCCGGCGAGGAAGCGCCCGACGGCGGTGTCGAGGTTGGTGGCGGTCGTCGAGCCGGCGCTGAGGGAGACGGCCGCCGCGGATTCGCTCGCGGGGTTGGAGAGGGTCAGGGTGCCCGCGCCGACCGAGGTGATCGTCGTTTCCGTCGGGATGTTGGCGCCGCTGATCGCCTGGCCGACCGCAAAGGCGCCGGTGGAGGTGATGAGGCCGGTGATGACGTTTGGATTCTTCGCTCAGGTCGCCGGTGCCGGTGGCGGCGGAGAGGTCTGCCGGTCCCGGTGCTGGTGGCCGGTAGGGGCGCCGGGGGTTCGGGCTCTTTCGCCGCTGGTTGGAAGCCGTCGATCTGAAACTGGGCATCGCTTACGTATTCGACCTGGAAGGTGGTCGATGCCGTGGGGGTCGATCGCGCGCTGAGCGGGCGCCCGAGGAGGTGATGTCTGAGGCCTGCTCTTCGAAGACGGTCGCGCCGAGGGTATGAAGGAGAGGATCGCGCCGGGGGTCGAGCCTTTGTCGTTGGCGGCCGACGATGCGGAAGCGGTAGGCGGTGCCGGGCTCAAGGCCCGAGGGGGGCGCTTACCGATTCGGTCGAGTTCCCGCTGAAGGGGCCGGCGGGTGTGCAGGGGGCGGTGGGGGCGCCGGTGAAGCCGTTTTGTCGCTTCAAGGCGGTTGGGGGTGTAGTCGAAGCGGCAGGTGGCCGCCGGTCCGCCTTCGGGGTTCAGGGTGCCGTGCAGGGTGGCCGATTCGGGGCCGATCTCGGTGGCGGGCAGGGTGATCACTTCGGGCAGGACGACGGTTTCCCAGACTTCGATCTTGGGGTTGCCGCTGCGGCTGACGTAGACGTCGTGGGTGGTGCCGTTGACGGCGATGCCCGTGACGGCTTCGCCGTTGGGCGCGAAGCTGTCGAGCAGTTTCGCTTCGCTTGCGCCGGAGGCGTCGAAGTCTTTGACGGTGGGGCCGGTGGCGACGTAGAGGTGGCCGGAGCCGGGGTCGACGGTCACCGTCGTGGTGTTGTTGTTGGAGACTTTGTATTTCTGAGGCACCGGTCGCCGCGTCGAGCTTGAACAGGTCACCTCCCCCGGGCGCGAATATGGATTCGCTCACGAACAGCGAGCCGGCCGTCGGCCCGGCTCCCGCTGCCAGCGTGCACGGTTCCGTCACCGTCGCGAAGTTGGCGCTGCTGTCTGCGTTGACGACCGGGTTGGCGGCGGGGGTGAACTTGTGGATCTTGCCGGAGAAGTCATCGGCGTAGAGGGCGCCGGCGGGGTCGACGGCGACTCCGCAGATTTCCCCGAAGCCGCCTTCGCTTGAGGCCGTCAGCTGGCCCAGGTACTTGCCGCTCGGCGCGAAGACGTCGACCACTTTGCTGAAGAACTGGGCGACGTAGATGTCGCCGTTGGTGAGGCCGCCGGAGTTGTCGACGGCGATCTGGTCGACCGCAGGCTGGGGGAAGCTCAATCCCACTTGCGGCGTTGCGTCTTCGCCGCCTTTGCCGTCGATCACGTTGGTGGCGAGGGCGGAGAAGGGATCGGGTTCGCCGTTGGGTTTGAAGCGGCTGATCGTGTTGGCGCTGCCATCGACGACCAACAGGTCGCCGCTGGCTTGATCGAGCGCCAATGCGTCGGTATAGGTGAAGCTCGGCTGCGCCACGCTCCCGAACGTTTCCTTGAACACGTGGCTCTCACCGGCCCACGCCGAGGCCGGGACCGATGCCCCGGCCACCAGCAGCACCCCCAGGGCGCCGAGCAGCGAGAAATGCCTGGCGAACGGCATCTACTGCTTCCCGCCCTTCTCCTTGGCCGGCTTGGTCGTCATCGAGTCCTTGAGGGGACCGGCATAGGTGCTCCGCCGATCACAAG